>JAJCYD010000014.1 GCA_029263125.1 Solirubrobacteraceae bacterium
CCGCGCCCATACCCTTGTTCTGCGCACGTCGCATCCCGCTCCCCTCGGTTCCAGCCGTCAAGAAGCCAGAACCCTAGGCGCGGCGCGGCGTGCGCCCTCGCTCAGCCGCTCACCTCACCCACGGGAACAGCAGGAGCGCCCCAATACGCCCCCGGCACCAACAGGAATCGGGCTTCGCTGCCACGAGCCAGCTCACCCCGCCAAAGGACGCCTTACGGCGCTTCACTCTCGTTCGCGACCACCACGCACCTACGGCTTCCTCCAGACCCGCCCTCACGGAAGCCCGACGCCGCCAAACCACAGCCACGCCAAGCCGCCCGGTCAATTCCGGGCCGCGCCCTTGCCTCATCAGTGTTGGGTTCCCCCTGTCAGGGCCCCAGGACAGGACTTCCACCTCCGATCTCATACGTCGTGCCCGACACACTCGTTCCGTTGCGACGTTCGCTGGAATTCCCACCGTCGCGCTGGGGCCAAGCGAAGCCGTCGCTTTCACACGCGCGACAAACTGTAAAACTGTGCATAACCCTTCGGGTTACGCACAGTACGACTACTACAACAACTCCAGTACCGTCTGAAGGACCCAACCAACCCCTGTCTACGAAACCGGGGGAGTTCCAGTGCGAGTTGCGGCGCCTGGAGTGCCCGGACTGCGGCGTGCATCTGGAAGCGGTGCCGTGGGCGCGGCCGGGAGCCCACCACACCCGCGATCTCGAAGACGTCGTAGCGTGGCTGGCCCAGCAGATGGCCAAGACCCCGATCGCCGGGCTGCTGCGGATTGGGTGGGACAGCGTCGGGCGGATCGTGCAGCGCGTCGTCGCCGAACACCTCGACGAGTCGCGCCTGGCTGGCCTGGTCGCGATCGGCTGCGACGAGATCAGCTACCGCCGTGGCCAGCGCTACCTCACATCGGTCGTTGACCACAACACCGGTGCGATCGTGTGGTGCTCGCCGGGCCGCAACGCCCAGACACTGCAGGCGTTCTTTGACGAACTCGGTCCCAACCGACGAGCGTCGATCAAAGCGGTCTCGATCGACATGAGCGGCAGCTACGCCAAGGCCATCCGCGACAGCGTCCCCGATGCCGAGATCTGCTTTGACCCCTTCCACGTCGTGCGCCTCGGCCAGCGCGCCGTCGACCAAGTCCGCCGCGACGAGTGAAACGCCCACGACCGCTCGCACACACCCAAGGGCAGGTGGATCAAGGGCACGCGCTGGTCGCTTTTGAAGAGCCCTGACAAGCAGAGCATCCCGCAGCTGGCGCTGCTCGGCGAGGTCGCCCACGCCAACAAGGCGATGTTCCGTGCGTTTCTGCTCAAGGAGGAACTGCGCTTGCTCTACGCGCTGGAGGATCCCGCGCTCGCGCCGGCGCACCTGGACGCCTGGCTGGCATGGGCATCCAGGTCACGCCTCGCGCCATTCGTCAAGCTCGCACGCACGATCCGCCGCCACCGCGACGGCATCCTCGCCGCGATCCGCCTCGGCCTTTCCAATGGCCGCCTCGAAGGGCTCAACAGCCGCATCCGCCTGATCAGCCACCGCAGCTTCGGCTTTCACTCCGCCGCACCCCTCATCGCCCTCGTCTACCTCTGCTGCGGCCGGATCGTCATCGACCTACCGCGATGACATTCACCCCCAACTCGACCGGAGCACCGTTCTTTGATCTGCTCGGTGACCGCAAGCAGTCCATCAAGGCGGTCTCGATCGACATGAGCGGCGGCTACGAGAAAGCGATCCGCGCCAGCGTCCCCGACGCCGAGGTCTGCTTTGACCCATTTCACGTCGTCAGATTGGGACAACGCGCCGTCGATCAGGTCCGCCGCGACGAGTGGAACGCCCACGACCGCTCCACAACCAAGACGGGCAAGTGGATCAAGGGCACCCGCTGGTCGCTATTGAAGAGCCCCGACAAGCAGAGCATCCCGCAGCTCGCGCTGCTCGGCGAGGTCGCCCGGGCCAACAAGCCGATGTTCCGCGCGTTCTTGCTCAAAGAGGAACTCAGGCTGCTCTACCACCTCGAGGACCCAGCACTCGCCCCGGCACACCTCGACGCCTGGCTGGCCTGGGCGTCGCGGTCGCGCCTACAGCCGTTCGTCAAGCTCGCACGCACCATCCGTCGCCACCGAGCCGGCATCCTCGCCGCGATCCGACTCGGCCTCTCCAACGGCCGCCTCGAAGGCCTCAACAGCCGCATCCGCCTGATCAGCCACCGCAGCTTCGGCTTCCACTCGGCGGCGCCCCTTATCGCCCTCGTCTACCTCTGCTGCTCCGGCATCGTCATCGATCTCCCTCGATGAGCTTCACCACCAAACGACGCGAAGCACCGCATTTGGTCCGCCGCGGCCGCCATCACGCACGCATGCACTCGACGTCGACGACCGGCCGGCCACACCTCGTGCTCCTCGGCGAACCACAACCCTGGTACGCCGCTAACGCCGACCTCACCGCTGGAGCGGCGCCGCGACCTCGAAGATGAGCGCTCACGGCTGCTCGCCCTCGCCGTCGGCGACCACCTCCCCGCCCCAAAGAATCGGAGCACCACCTTGATGGCCCAGATCACTCTGGACGGTCGATCTGCGCACGGGCGCGCCCAAAACCGGGCTGAGGCTGAGCCGGGCGGACCCATGCGGTCGCGCCCGGCTCAGATAGGTCCTTCGGCTTTAGCCGCCGATCGGCTGATGCGCCGGACCGATCACGTTTCCATCGTTGTCGAGCCACTGCAGCGTGCCATTCACCGGCATGGGCGGGGCTGGAATTTCGGATCCGCCCTCGTACCCAGGGGGCGCCTTGATCGTCTTTCCCCGAGCGTTCTGCGACACGCTTAGCGAGAAGAAGTTTGACGCCACGGTGACCTTCACCGGGTTGCCACCGTCCGGCATAAACCGCACGGCACTCACTCCATCCGGCACCAGTCCGGCGATGCTCGTCTTCGTCGGACTCGCCGAGACGACTCCGACGCCATTCGTGATGGCGCTGCTGGTCGGGGAGCATCCGACGCTCTGGCCGTCGGTCAGACAGAGCACGTCCGTGTTGGCGTTCAGCCCCGGCCCGGACTGCATCGACTTGGCCGGCACGAGCGCCCAGCCAGTTGCGACCGAGCGGATACCGTCGGTCTGCACGTCGTCAACCTGGTTACCAGCGCCGATCGCACGCACAAGTGGCGCCGCCCGCTCGCGGTCGGCCTCGCTCTGGACTCGGCGCAGTACGCCGAGCGCATCGACCGCCGACGCCGATACCGCGGCGTTGGTCGCCGTCACCGGCTGGTCGATCCCCGTGCGCTCAAGGCTCGGGTTCCAGGGAGTGGTGATTGCCAGTGCCGGTGCTGCGACCGCAACCGACGCCGCCAGTGCGGACAGCACAAGCCGGCGACGCCTTCGAAGCCGGCCAGATCGCAGATCGGCATCCTGTACGGACGATGTCGCGCGTCCCTCCGCCGCTGCCAGCTGATCGCCGAAGCGATCCAAGAAATCAGACACTATGAGCTCCTATCGCTGTTCTCAAATGTGCGATCGTTCGGCTGAGACGTTTTCGCACTACTGCCTCAGAGCAGCGAAGCCGGCTCGCTAGCTCCGCATACGGTTCTTCATCGATCACTCGGGCGCGGAGCAACTCCCACTCGGCCTCGGGCAGCTCTGCCAATACGCCGTCGAGGGCTTCAGCAGCGGCCGCGATCTCGGTGATTCGCTCGAGGTCGTGGTCGTCGAGTGCTAGCGGATCGATCTGAAGGCGTAGTCGCGCGCCCGCGTCGACCTTGCCTCGCCGCAAAGCATCGACGAGCAAGTTCCTCGCGATCCCGTAGAGCCATGCCCTCGGTGCTTCGGGCAACGGGCGGCCGGCGTCAAGCGCGACCTCAAGTGCGCTCGCGAACGTCTCGGCCATCAAGTCGGCGGCCGCCTCGGGAAACGGAACCCGCCGCGCTAGGTACCCGAGGATCGCCGCGCGATGGCGCTCGTAGAAGACCCCGAAGGCCTCGCGGTCGCCAACGCGACAACGACTCAACAAGACGCTGTCGGTCATCAATGCCATCTCTTCTATGACGAATGACGCGCCAGCTTGTGACCGAGATCCATCGCCACCCGGAACCGCGGCTACCAGTACTGTCGCCACCAGCCGTTCGAGATGCCGCTGTATTCTCCGAGAGACGAGAACCCGTAGCCATAACGCAGCTTGCAACCACAGTAGGGGTGACCCAGGTTTGTATCGCCCGTCCACGCACAGTACGTGTCACCTGCCCAACCACTTCCGTCCGCGTTGAGGGCATTGAGACACGAATTGTCATAGGAGTACCACGTGGCCCACACGCTGGTCAGGCTATGCCGAGGCCCGTAGTTGCCGCCGGTACCGAGGTTGCCGTACCAGATGGTGTCCGAGCCTGCCATTGCGCTTGCTGGCATTGCGAGGCTCGCTGCACACAACGCCGTGATAAGAAGCAGCCGCATCTTCCGTCGCGATCCAGCCTGCATCCACGTCTTGCAACTCATCGACCCCTACCTCCTTAGCGAGAGATGTCAAAGCACCATTGCGATCACTCGAGCAATTGTCAAGCGTCGCGGGAGACAACGGCGAGGATGCCGGTAACAGCGATCGAGGAGATCGCGAAGTTCATCGGCTGCGATAACGCCAAGAGCACCGGCCCGTTCGCGCCCGGTGGGATCGCCGGACCCGAAGCGAGAATGGATGACATCAACACGGCGAGAGGACGATCATGAGCATCCCCGCACATGGCGACCTGACCGTCTCGCTATCAATCGACGGGCGCGAGCGACTCAACGAGTGGGCGGTCCAGGTGCAGGCCAGCGGAGCCTGTCAAGCCGGATGAGACGGTGTCGTCGAGAATTTAGTGTGCAGCGGCCTGTTCGTCGCTGGGCTTGTTGATCCAGGCGGCGGTCGGCAGCGCGGGTGGCCGCGGTGGTCGTCGGACGAAGCGTTCGGGTGTCGCGGCGTAGGCGGTTGAGAGGACTCGGGCGCGGTCGGCGTGGATGGCTTCGGCGCGTCCGTGGTGGACAGTGTCGGGGGTCATGAGGCCGATGCCGGAGTGGCGGTGATGTTGGTTCTATGCCGACGTTCGGGTTATGCCGACCTGGGGTCGGGATCGTCCGGTGGGGGCGGTGATCGCGGCGCGGAGGTCGGCATAATCACAGCGCTTCGAGGAACGCGAGCAGCGTGTCGGTGGCTGGTAGCGGCCGGGTTTGGCGTCGGGTGGCTTGGTTTTGGCGAGGGCCTGTTCTTTGAGGGCGAGGTCGGCGTGGAGGTAGATCTGGGTCGTTTCGGCCTGCTCGTGGCCGAGCCATAGGGCGATCACCGAGGTGTCGACGCCGGCGTGCAGGAGCCGCATCGCGGCGGTGTGGCGCAGCACGTGTGCAGTGACTCGTTTGTCGTGAAGCGACGGGCATCGGGTTGCGGCGGCGGCGGCGTGTTTGGCCAGTCGGTGCTCGAGCGCGTCGCGGCTGAGCGTGGTGCCGGTGCGTGCCGGGAAGAGCGGGTCGGCGGGCTGGCCGCCGCGCTCGCCAAGCCATGCGCGCAGGATCGCGATCGTCGTCGTGGTCAGTGGCGTGATGCGGTGCTTTCGTCCTTTGCCCAGGCAGCTGACGTGGGCGCCGCGGCCGAGCTTGATGTCCGAGCGCCTGAGCCCGACCAGCTCGGAGGCGCGCAGCCCGGTCTGAGCGGCGAGCAGGATGAGGGCATGGTCGCGGCGGCCGGTCCAGGTCGTGCGGTCGGGGGCGCCGAGCAGCGCGTCCAGTTCGGTTTCGGTCAGGAAGCTCACGAGCGCCCGGTCGAAGCGTTTGGGCGGGATCGAGAGGACCCGCTGGATCGTGGCGGCGTGCTCGGGGTGGCGCAGCGCGGCGTAGCGAAACAGTGAGCGGATCGCCGCCAGGCGCGCGTTGCGGGTGCGGGCGCTGTTGCCACGTTCGTGCTCGAGGTGATCGAGGAACGCGCCGATCAACGGCGCGCTCAGGTCCTCGATGTCCAGGCCGCTGGGCGGCTTGCCGCTGCGCTCGGCGGCGAAACGAAGCAGCAGGCGCAGCGTGTCGCGGTAGGCGGCGATCGTGTGCTCGCTCGCGTGGCGCTGGTTGATCAAGCGGTCGGTGAAGAACGCCTGCAGGGTCGGTGCCAAGGCGGTCATGAGAGCTCGTCGAGGTGGCGTTGCAGCCTGTCGGCCGCGAGGTGCATGAGCTCGGGGGCAGCCGACAGATACCAGTAGGTGGCGGCCGGATCGGCGTGGCCGAGGTAGGTGGCCAGCAGCGCCAACCGGCGGCCGACATCTTCGTCTTGGTGGTAGGCGTCGAGCACGGTCGCGACCGCGAAGCTGTGGCGCAGGTCGTGCAGTCGGGGGCGGCAGGACGCCGAGCGGGCGTTGATCTCGGCGCGGCATCTCAGCGTCTTGAAGGTGCGCTGGGCATCGGAGATGCCCAGCCGGGTGCCCACCATCGTGATCAGCAGCGGGGACGCGTCCGGTGATGGCGATGGCCGGTCTGCTCGTCGCAGGTAGCGGCGCAGCGCCGCCGTGGTGCTCGGGTGCAGCGCCAGCTCGCGGGACTTGTCGAACTTGGCGCCGCGCACGAGCAGGCAGCCGTTGCGGGCGTCGAAGTCCTCGTGGTCAAGCCCGACGGCCTCGCCGATCCGCATCCCGGTGACCGCCAGCAAGCCGAGCAGCGTCTGGAAGGTCGCCACGCGCAGCGGTGTGCGAAGCGTTCCGGCCACGGCTATCAGGGCGGCGATCTGCTCCTGGCTGTAGAGGTATGGCGTCGCGCGATGCGGTGGACAGGGCAGCAGATCGCGTGCGGGCACCTCGTTGACGGGATCGATGGTGTGCATGTACGCCGCGAAGCCACGAACGATGCGTAGCCGGCTTGACCACCACGCAGCGCTGCTCGCCGGCAGCGTCGCCCAGGCCAGCGCAGCCTCGGTGCTCAGGTGCCGCTCGCCGCGCTCGTCGACGAAGTCCAAGAACTGCGGCAGAAGCTTCCCCTCGCGGCTCAGCTTGTAGCCGAGGGCGCGGCGCATGGCCAGGTAGTCAACGAGTGCTCGGCGCCGCGGGCTCATCCTCGTCCTCCGGGCCACGGGCGGGCGATCTCTCGCAGCGCCTCGCGGTCGGCCTTGGCGTAGATCGCCGTCGTCGACATGTGGCGATGGCGCAACACCTGGCCGATCTCCGGCAGCGACGCGCCGGCCCGGAGCATCTCTGTCGCCGCGGTGTGGCGCAGGCGATGCGCCCCGACGCCGCCCAGTCCGGCACGACCAGCGGCGGCAGCCACGACCCCGCTGACCGCACTGCTCGTCAGCGGACCGAGCGGAGCTTTGACCCGGACGAAAAGTGCGCGGCCCCGGGCGCTGGCCGGGCGCCCATCCTGCAGGTAGGCCGAGATCGCATCGCCGACGTCAGCGGGCAGCGGCAGCCGCTCAGAGCGGTTGGCCTTGCCGCGCACCGTGATCTCCCCAGCGCGCCAGTTCACGTCCTCAAGCGCGAGCGCGGCGACCTCGCCGGCGCGCAGCCCGAGGCGCACGAGCATCATCAGGATCGCGAAGTTGCGGCGGCCGCTGGCACTGTCGCGATCACATGCAGCCAACAGGATCCGCACTTGGCCTGGCTCAAGCCCCCTCGGCAACCCGGCCAGCCGCCACCCCGCGACCGACGGCACCGCCGCGGCCAGCGGACGGCCGATCTCGCCTTCCACGTGCAGATACGCCAGCAACGAGCGCAGCGCCGTGACGGTGTGCTTGGCCGCCGCTCGCGACTGCGCGGGACAGCGAGCCACTACGAACGCCGTCACGTCCCCGGCACCCAGATCCCCCAGCCCAAGGCCCAGCCCATCGGGCAAGACCCGGCCGGCGAGGAAGGGCCGGACCGCATCGACGTACACGCGGGCAGTGATGACACTCAGTCCCCGCTCGACCATGAGATATCGCCGGTAGCGCGCCAGCGCCACCTCGACCGGCCCATCGGGCGCGAGCACCTCCTGCACAGGGACGACTCCCAGCCCGCGCAGATACACCAGCAACGGCCGCAAGGACATATCCGTCAGATGGTTCGAATAGCCGGCGGCACGACGCGAGACCCCGAACGCCTCCACAACGGCCGCGCTCAGCGCCGCCGCATCCTTTCTCTCGGCCACCAGCCAGCGACTCAGGTGGGCCATCAGACGCAGCTGCTGCGCCGCCGGCTGCGATGCATAGCCCTGGCGCACCAACTCGCTGGCGAAGCCGGCAGCGAACGGCTCAAGCGGACCGCTAACCCGAACCCGCGACAAATCGGTCATCACAAACTCCCTGTCTCGATTACATCGAGACAGGGACCTTCACCGCGCCCCTCAACAGCCCAGGATTATGCCGACCTCCCCGCCGCGATCACCGCCCCCACCGGACGATCCCGACCCCAGGTCGGCATAACCCGAAGGTCGGCATAGAACACCTTATGCCGATGTCGGCATAAGTGGTTGTACCAGGAGAAAAACGGGGCTCCGGCCCTCGATGTAGATCGTCTTGGTGCTCGCCTTCTGGCTTGAGCAGGTGCTTTGCATGGTGAATCGGCGGTCGTGAGACGCGCACGGGTCGGCCGTAGGGTCGCTGGTGTCGAAGCCCGCAATCCTGGAGGTCGATGGTCCCGTGCGCGTCACCGCCGCATTCTCGTCGTTGCTGCGCCTGGAAGGCGCGCAGGTCCGCGACGTTCGCTTCGAGCTTGACCGCGTGATCGTGCAGGTTGCGCTGCGCCGCCGGCGGCTGATCTGCCCGTGCTGCTCGTTCAGCACGCCCCATCGTCATGACATCCGCCCGGTCGATTCCGACTGGCGTCATCTCGATCTCGGGATCTGGCGTGTGGAGGCCGCGCGCGGCTGCGCAGGCTGGTGTGCCCCGAGCACGGCGTCAGAACCGAAGCGGTGCCCTTCGCGCGCTGGGACGCGGACTTCACCCGCGATTTCGAGGCGCTCGCGGCGTGGCTGGCGACGCGAACCGACAAGACGACGATCACCCGGATGCTGCGCATCCACTGGCGCACCGTCGGGCGCATCATCGCCCGGGTCTGCGCCGACGAGCTTGATCCCGACCGCCTCGACGGGCTCGTCGAGATTGGCATCGACCGGAGCCTGTCAAGCCGAATGAGACGGTGTCGTCGAGAAATTAGTGTGCAGCGGCCTGCGTGTCGTTGGGCTTGTTGATCCAGGCGGCGGTCGGTAGCGCGGGTGGTCGCGGCGGGTGGCGGACGAAGCGTTCGGGGGTCGCGGTGTAGGCGGCGTCCAGGACGCGGGCGCGGTCGGCGTGTCGTGCTTCGGCGCGTCCGTGGTGGACGGTCGCCGGGGTCATCAGGCCGATCCCCGAGTGGCGGTGATCGTGGTGATACCAAGCGAAGAAGTCGCGGCAGAACGCGCGGGCGTGCTCGATCGAGTCAAAGCGGGCAGGGAACGCGGGCCGGTACTTCAACGTCTTGAACTGCGCTTCGGAGTACGGGTTGTCGGTGCTGGTGTACGGGCGGTTATGCGACTTCAGGACGCCGAGGTCGGCCAGCAAGAACGCCACCGGCTTAGACGTCATCGCCGAGCCGCGGTCGGCATGCACCGTCAGCTGGTCACGGGCGATCTGCTGTTGCTGGCAGGCCTGGGCGATGAGCGCCTTGGCAAGCTGCGCGTTCTCGCGATGCTGCACCGTCCAGGCGACGGCGTAGCGGCTGTAGACGTCGAGGATCACGTAGAGGTAGAAGTGCGTCCACTTCGCCGGGCCCTTGAGCTTTGAGATGTCCCATGACCAGACCTCGTTGGGGCGCTCGGCGAGCAGTTCGGGCGCTGCGTAGGGCGGGTGTTGCAGCTGCGCGCGCCGCTCGCGCACACCGCCGTGCTGCGCGGCGAGCAGCCGGTACATCGTGCGCTCAGACGCCAGGTAGCGGCCTTCATCTAGCAGCGTCGCCCACACCTGAGCGGGTGCGCTGTCGACGAATCGCTCGCTGTGCAGTTCGGCCAGGACCGCCTCGCGCTCGGGTTGTGAGAGCGCCCGCGGCGATGGCGCCCGGGGCCGCGCCGGTCGCGGCACCGGTGGCCGCCGGCGGCGGTAGATCGTCGCCGGCGCCGCGCCCAGCGCACGACAGGCCGGCCTGGTGCCGATGATCGTCGTGAGGTCTTGCACGGTCTGCTCGATCATCGTTCGGTGCTCCCCTGCGCGCCCCTGGGCTCGAGCAACTCGCCCAGCAGCGCCGAGACGTTTCCCTGCACCTCGATCACCTTGCGCGCCTTCTGCAGTTCCGCCTCGGCGCGCTCGGCACGCCGGCGCAGCACCGCCATCTGCGCGTCGCGCGGATCGGCCTTCGGACGGCCTCGTGGACGCTCAAGCGCCTGCAGCGCACCGCTGTCGCGAGCACGACGCCACTCCGTCAACAGCGACGAGTACAGCCCCTCGCGACGCAGCAACTCCCCGATCTCGCCCGGCTTGGAGCACCCATCGGCCTGCTGCAGGATCTGCAGCTTGTACTCCGCGCTGAAGCGCCGTCGCCGCGGCCGCTCGATCAGCTCAGGATCGGGCACCCCCTCAGCGACGGCCTGCGCGCGATCGATTCCCTGCAGCTCGCCTTCGGCTCGCTCCAGCGAACCGATCGCGACCCCATTGCTCGTGTTCTCCGGCATCCCAACGAACTCCCGTTCTCGCCCTCAAACACAGTAGAAACGTCCCGCAGACCGTCTCACACGAGCTTGGCAGAGAGGGCCGTCCTGCGGCGATGGCGCGATCATCAGCGGCGTGTCGTGATCGGCCACGACTTGAGCGGCAGGTAGCTGGGAATGGCAGTCGTCGCACTACCCGCCTTAGCGACCGCTGCGCGACGGTTCTTACAGCGCCTGAGGATCGTTCTGATGGCCGGTAAGGATGTGCGGGCCACGGGCGCTAACGGGACAACAGGCCGATCGCCACAGCGCACGGCGCGACACGACACGAGAGGTAAGCCATGGCCGTCATGACTCCGCAGAGGCGCGTTTCCACAAACTCGTCACCCACCGTCGAGACCGCGCGAACAGACTGGTCAGACCCGCGCTACCAGGCGTTCGCTCTCATGCGACTGGCGTTCACGGTTGCGCCGATCGCGTTTGGCATCGACAAGTTCTTCAACGTGATGGTCCACTGGCCCAACTACCTGGCCCCGTGGGTCAACGACATCATGCCCGGCAGCGGGCAGGAGTTCATGTACGTCGTCGGCGCAATCGAGATCCTCGCCGGTGTCATCGTCGCGATCAAGCCGCGCTACGGCGGGTACGTCGTCGCGGCATGGCTCGGCGGCATCGTGATCACCCTGCTGACCTACTCGGGCTTCTATGACATCGCGCTGCGCGACTTCGGTCTCATGCTCGCCGCGTTGACCCTCGCACGACTCGCAGCGGTGTATGACCCGCCGCTGCGCCTCGGCCGGCGCTGAGCACGAACCCCGGCGGCCGGGCGAGGCTGGCTCCTCGCCCCACCTGCGCGGTCAGACACCCCCCCGTCTGGCCGCGCGGGCGCGCCGCGGCCGCGTCGTCTAGATCAGCCCACAACGCGTTCGCCGGTGGCGTTGCTGATCTCGACCTCACCGGCCGTCGTCGTTCCGGATGGCGTGGTCATCGAATCCGGACGTCGTCTCGATGCAGGCCAGCAACTCGTGGTAGGAGTCACAGAAGGCGTGCACGCCGTCGCGCTCGAGCTCGGCGGTGAGGGCGCCGAGGTCGACCCCTGCCTCCGCCGTCAGGCGCAGGATCTCCTCGGACTCGGCGGCGTCGACGTCGAGCGGATCGCCGACGTGTCCGTGGTCGGCGAACGCGCGCAGCGTCCGCTCGGGCATCGTGTTGATGACGTCTGAGGCGATCAGCCGCTCGACGTAGAGCACGTCGGAGTAGGCGGGGTCCTTGGTCGCGGTGCTCGCCCACAGGGGTCGCTGCGGCCGGGCGCCGGCGCGCGCCAGTGCGCGCCACTGTTCGCCGGCGAAGCGCCGGCGGCAGCGCGCGTAGGCGCGGTGGGCGTTGGCGACAGCGACGCGGCCGCGCAGCGGCGAGTCCGCGGGGAGCAGCGCGTCGGCCTTGGTGTCCAGGCGCGAGACGAAGAACGACGCGACGGAGGCGATCGACGCGACGGGCTGCCCGGCTGTCACTCGCCGTTTGAGTCCCGTGATGTAGGCGTCGATCACCTGCTCGTAGCGGTCGACGGAGAACAGCAGGGTGACGTTGACGTTGACGCCGCGGGCGGTGAGCTCCTCGATCGCGGGGATCCCGCTCGCGGTGGCGGGGACCTTGATCATCGTGTTGGGTCGCGCGAGGCGCTGCCACAGCTCGACGGCCTGATCGATCGTGGCGTCGGTGTCGTCGGCGAGGTCGGGGGTGCATTCGAAGGACACGAACCCGTCGCGGCCGTCGCTTGCGTCATAGGCCGGGCGCAACAGGTCGGCGGCCAGGCGCACGTCGTCGAGCGCGAGCTCGAAGAACAGCTCGCGCGGATCGCTCACACCGCCGGCGACGGCCGTGCGCAACTGGCTCTCGTAATGGTCTGAGCCGGTGATCGCCGTGGCGAAGATCGTCGGATTCGACGTCGCGCCGGTCACGGCGGACTCCGCGATCAGCTCAGCGAACGCGCCGCTGTCCAGGAGCTCGCGTGAGAGCGTGTCAAGCCAGATCGACACGCCGGCGTCGTGCAGGCGCTGCAGACGGTTGATGGTCATGGCGTTCCTCGGTTGACCGCGGCGAGATCCTCGAGTGCGACGTCGGGGTCGGCGAGCTGGTGGTCCTCGACGGGTACGCGGTCGCGGATGAGGTTGCGGATCGGGTCGGTGACGTCCCAGACGTTGACGTTCATGCCCGCCACGACGCGGTCCTCGCGCATCCAGAAAGCGATGAACTCGCGGCCGGCGGGGTCGCCGCGGAAGACGACGCGGTCCCAGGTGCGAGCGAACCCCGAGTACTCCATGCCGACCTCGTACTGGTCAGAGAAGAAGTACGGCAGGCGATCGAACGTCTCGCCGCGGCCGAGCATGTTGCGGGCGGCAGCCGGGCCCTGGTGCAGGGCGTTTGCCCAGTGCTCGACGCGGATCGGCTCGCCGTAGAACGGATGGGCGGCGTTGGCGACATCACCGGCGGCGAACACGGCCGGATCGCTGGTCTGCAGGCACTCGTCGACGACGATGCCGTTGTCGACCGTCAGACCGGCCAGGGCCGCGAGCTCGGTCCGCGGCTCCACGCCGACGCCGACGACAACGAAGTCGCAGACCAGCGCGCGCCCGTCGCTGGTGCGCACGCGCTGCACCGACGTGTCTCCTTCGAATGCCTGAACGCCGGTTTTCAGCAGGAGCTTGGTCTCGTGGTCGGCGTGGATGTCGCGATAGATCGCGCCGACCTCGGCGCCCAGCACCCGCTCCAGCGGGACCGCCGCCGGCTCGATGACCGTGACCTCCAAGCCGCGCTGGCGGGCGGACGCCGCGACCTCCGAGCCGATCCAGCCGGCCCCGACGACGACGACGCTGCCGCCGTGATCGAGGCGTGCATGGAGCGCGTCTGCGTCCTGCACGCTGCGCAGATACAGGACGCCGTCGAGGTCGCTGCCGGGGATCGTCAGGTGTCGCGGCCGCGCGCCGGTGGCGAGCAGCAGCCGGTCGTAGCGCAGGCGCTCGCCGCCGTCGAGTGTGAGCTCCCTCGCCGTCGTGTTCAGATCCCGTGCCCGGTGGCCGAGGCGCAGCTCGATGTCATGCTCGTCGTAGAAGCGCTCGGGATGCACGTAGATCTTCTCGCGCTCGCTCTCACCGCGTACGTAGTCCTTGGACAGCGGGGGGCGCTCGTAGGGGCGCTCGTCCTCGTCGCCGATCACTACGAGCCGCCCGTCAAAGCCTTCCTCGCGGAGGGTCTCGGCTGCCTTCGCGCCGGCGAGGCTGGCGCCAACGATCACGAACGTCTGGTCAGGGGGCATGCGATGTCCTTTGTCGTCAGTCTTGGTGGGGCCGCGACAGCGGCCGGCGGCGCCACCTCTGAGGAGTTGGCGACGCTCGCTCGCGATCTCTTACGGCTGCGGCTGACGGGTGCTCTCGCTCTCGTGCGCGTCGCGCCCGGCTGCGGGTCCGCGGTGGCGCGCGTGTTCAACCGCCGCGCCGCCGGTGGGCATGGGCGGCCGTGCCCATGGACGGTGTCGAGTGGTCGTGAGCGCGGCCGGCCCAGATCTCTTCGGCCACCGACACGGTCTCCATCAACTCCCGTTCGCACGCGCCGGCGCGCAACGCGATCCTGGTCTGGGATTGGATGCAGTGCTGGCATTGCATGACGTGGGCGGCTGCCACAGAGATGAGCTGCCTGGTCTTGTCGTCCAGTGCGCCCTCGGCGACCACCGGCCGGCCGAGCCGCTGAACGGCGTCATCGATACCGGGAGTCATCTGTCTGCGCCGCGGCGTGATCTCGGCGGGGGTAGGGGGGTATGCGGTCGTGGGCATGATGTGGTGCTCCTTGTGACGCCGGGCTCTCGCTCTTGCGCGGGGCACGTGCGTCGATTGCATCGCATGGTGGATGTGGGGTGTCTGTCTGGACCACCGTTCCTCGTTCGGGGCTCAGTTGCGCGAACTGAACCGGTGATGCTGAGCCACATGAACGCTCGTAGCCATGGGTATCGGACCCCATCTTCGAACGCTGTTGACCTCTGTGCGGCCGAAGCCCACCGCATCGCACAGATCGTCAAGGACCCCGAGCACGATGGTCGCCGCGTGATGGCGCTCGGCGGCGTCGTCAGATCCGTCGTAGCGGAGCAGCAGCGGCCCGTCGGTCGCGGGCCGTGTGCCCTTGCGTGTCGACCGAGTAGGTCGTCACCGGCAGGTCGTAATGCTGCTCGATGTGCGCGACGAGCTTGCGCTCCTGCCAGTTGGCGTGCGCCGGGCTGCGCAGCGCAAGCAGGATGTGATCGGGCTCGCAACGCGCGATCGCGTCCGCGATGACGGTCGTGACGCTGCCGCGCCGGGTCGCTCCGCTGACGTGAGCGCCGATGGCCTGCATGTGGTCGAGGACGGTGTCGAGGCGCTCGTCGGCGACATGGCGACAGCGATCGATGTCATCGGCAAGCCATGCGAGTCGACCGGGCAGCGTCGGGGTGACCACGTAGACGGCGGCGGCACTGTCGATGATCGCGCGCACCGATGCAGGCAGCTCGTCGACGTCGGCGACCGCGGCATCGGCGACGAACAGCAGCCGCCCGATGCCCGTGCCGCTGTCCGTCCGCTCGGGGTCGGAGACCAGCATGTGGTCGGCGGCCTGCATGACGTCCGGCGACGGGAACGGAACATCCGAGATGAGCTCGGGGGTCTCGGGTGCGCGTGGATGGCGTCCGGCAGGGCGACGCGGCTGAGGCTGCTCGGATTGATTGAGTTGCATGCCGATGATGAACATGACGATCAGCGTGGCGGCTGCCATCACCCCGATAGCGAAGAACAGCGCCCAGAGGCTGTGCGTGACCGCGAGCAGGCAGACGGCTGCGACGACGGCCGCCAGTGCGACGAGCGCGGTGATGAGCATGTCGGGCGGTTCCTTCGACGAGCCCGCGTCCGGCGTGCCGACCGGGGGCGGTGGAGGGTCGCGGTGCATGTCGTGCGCGGCCATCAGCGTGCCGATCGCGCAGAGAGTTGGTCGACCGTGCGGCGTCGATGTGACTCGGCGTGCTTCGGCCGGCCGCCGCCGGCATGCTCACGTTGCGCCATGACCGTTGCGCCGTTGGCGACGGCGTTGCTGAGGTAGGGCGCCAGGTAGCGGGCGCAGAGCTTGTTCGGCGGCGACCACAGCGCGGTTTCGGAAATGATGCAATCCTCGGAAGCGTCGCTGATGTCGGCTTGCAGGTAGCGCGGCGGGCCGCCGGTCAGCAAGACCGTGCGTAGCACGGGCGCAAAGGGCTTCGGATCGATAGCGACGCCGACCGACAGGGCGATGGTCTCGGCGACTGCGTCGGCCTGCTGGGCGGCCAGGCCACCCTGCTTGACCGCGTACGCGGTCGCGTCGCCTGCGGCGAACACGTCCCGGACGCCGGCAACGCGCCCGTGAGCGTCGGTATCGATGAACCCGTCGCCTCCGCAGGGGATGCCGCGCAGACGTGGGCCTAGCAGCCGAGGCTGGGTCACGACGCAGTCAACGGAGCTCCCGCCGCCAGGGACGATGTCCAGCCAGCCGTGGCCACGTGGGACTCCGTAGCTGCCCGTGTGCAGCGTGATCGCGCGGTCGTCCATCAATTGCCTGATCGCGTCGCTGACGGTCGTGCCGAAGATCGCGAGTGGCTGCGGTTCGGGAGTCACCAAGCTCAGCTGCACGTCGGACAGGTCGCGAGCGGCGCAGTCGGCTGCCGTCAGCAGCGCCAGGTCGTAGAGGAGCGATGGCCAGGTCGCTCCGGCCGGCCTGACGAACGCGACGCGCTTGACCTGCGCTCTGCGAAGTTGATGCAGGAGCACGGGATAGCCGTTGAGGCGGCCGTCGCGGCCGTCTCCGACGGTCAGCACTCCGGGTGCGTGCCATGGGTGTGCGGGCCGGGCGCCGACGGCGAGCACGAGCCGGTCGTAGCCGAGCCGATCACCATCGCTGGTGACCACACGATGCTGGGCGTGCTCGACGCGATCCAGCGTCGCCGGCATCCAGCGTGCCCCGAGGTCGCGTGCGACGTCCTGTAGGCGCAGGCCCCGCACACGGGGCGCATCGAAGGGGCGGCTGGCGGACATCGAGCGATTGACGAACGTCAGCTCGGGCGCCAGCAACGTGACGTCGACGCGATCGTCGGCGAGCGCCCGCAGCGCGAGGAGCGTCTCAAGTCCCGCCACGCCAGCGCCGGCGATCAGCACGCGCGGACGCGGTGCGCGCCGGCCGTTACTCGGGGCGGGTGCTTCCCGGTCCGGCGCACGCGACGGTGCGTCGCACCCGCCCTCGTTGACCCAGCGCTCGACGGCGAACCTCGCCTGCGTCTCATCGGATCGGGGCTTGCTGGTGACCATGCAGTCAGCATGGTCCGCCGCCGCGGCGATCCCCATGGGGTCCGTAGCCCATTCATCGCCCAGCTGGAACCTCCTCATCACCCCAAGCGGCTCGCCCACCCTCTTCGTCGTGTGCGCGGACTCGTGGCACTCGGCCGGCTGGACGGCGTGTCTGCGGTGCGAGGGTCGGCCAAAGGGCCGCTGCCGAGTGTCATGGGGCTCGGTGCAGCCGTGACCCCATACTCATACCCGCGGCGGTGTGGGAGCCTTGGTGCATGCGTGACCGCCTGCAGGCCGTACCGTTGCTGTGGCGGGTGACCGTTGCGAACGCCGCCGTCCTCGGGGTCGCGACCGTCGCGCTGGCGCTGGCTCCCGGCGTGACGATCTCGATCCCGATCACGTTCAACGAGCTTGTTGTGCTGTCCGGCGGGATGGTCGCGCTGTTCGGCTTCAGCGTGCTGCTGGTCCGCCCGGCGTTCGGGCCGCTGCATTCGGTCGCGGAGGCGATGCGCGCCTGGGATCCGCTGCAGCCATCGCCCCGCGTGCCGGTCGTCGGCGGGCCCGACGTCGCGACGCTGGCGCGGACCTTCAACGAGATGCTGGACCGTCTTGAGGCCGAGCGGCGTGAGAGCGCGCGTCAGGCGCTGCGCGTACAGGAGGGCGAGCGCCAGCGCGTGGCCCGCGAGCTACACGACGAGGTCGGACAGACGCTGACCGCGATGATGCTGCAGATCGAGAGCCTCGCCGCCAAGATCCCCGACACCCTCCGCGACGAGCTCGACGAGCTGCGCGAGACGACGCGGCTGGGCGCCACCGACGTGCGCCGCATCGCGGTGCGGCTGCGCCCCGAAGCGCTGGAGGAGCTCGGTCTCCACAGCGCGCTGTCGGCGTTGGCGACATCGTTCGGTGAGCATGCGGGGCTGCGGATCGACCGGCGCCTGGAGCGCGTCGCGACGCTCAGCGACGAGCAGGAGCTCGTCGTCTATCGCGTAGCTCAGGAGGCGCTGACCAATGTTGCGCGCCATGCCCGCGCGAGCAGCGTCGAGCTGATGCTCTCGCGCGATGAGCGCGACGTGACGCTCCGCGTCCGCGACGACGGCCGCGGTCTCACCCGCGACGCGTTGGCCTCCGCGACCGGCATCCGCGGGATGCGCGAGCGCGCGATGCTGATCGGCGCGCAGCTGTCGATCGCCGCGGCCGACGGCGGCGGCACCGAGGTCGTGCTGCGTGTGCCGGCGGCGGCTCCCTGATGACCGTTCCGCTGAAGGCGCGTGTCCTGCTCGCCGACGATCACCCGATCGTGCTGCGCGGCCTGGTCCTCGTGCTCGACCAGCAGCCGGACTTCGAGGTCGTGGCCGAAGCGCGCGATGGTGCCGAGGCCGTGAACCGCGTCGTGTCGGAGGACATCGACCTCGCGATCCTCGACGTGTCGATGCCGCGCATGACGGGCCTTCAGGCGGCGCGCGAGATCACGCAGCGAAAGCCCAACGTGCGGGTCCTCATCCTGTCGATGCACGAGAACGAGGAGTACTTCTTCGAGGCGCTCGCGATGGGCGCGTCGGGATACGTGCTCAAGACCGCCGTCGATCGCGACCTCGTCGAAGCATGCCGCGCCGCGATGCGCGGCGAGCCGTTCTTGTACCCCGGCGCGGTCCGCGCGCTGATCCGCGAACACCTCGAGCGAGCCCGCCGAGGCCAGGCAGGCAGAGCGGATCCGCTGACGCCGCGCGAGCTGGAGATCGTGAAGCTGATCGCCGAGGCCCAGAACAACGATCGGATCGCCGAGCTGCTGTTCATCAGCAAGAAGACTGTCGAGCGCCATCGCGCGAACATCCTCGAGAAGCTCGGTATGCGCGACCGCGTCGAGCTGACGCGCTACGCCATCCGGCGCGGGCTCGTCCAACCCTAGCCGCAATCCTGACCCGCCCCGAAATGGGGCCGGCGCTCCATCGCGACGCAGCTGCGCGGGCGACAGGATCCGACCATGATCCGCGTCGCCGTCGTCGATGACCATCCGCTCGTCCTGGCCTCCCTGGAGGGGTTGCTGCAGGACGCAGCCGACCTGCAGCCGGTCATCGCGGCCGCCGACGGACAGCAGCTGTGGCGACAGCTCGACGACGCCCGCCCAGGTGTCATCGTCCTGGACTACGACCTCGCACGCGGCGACGGACTGACGCTCTGCCAGCGCCTGAAGGAACGCGTCCGGCCACCCGCCGTCGTGATCTACTCCGCCTACGCGGGGCCGAGCCTGGCGCTCTCCGCCCGCATCGCGGGAGCCGACGCGCTCGTCGACAAACGCGCACCCGGCGGCGAGCTGCTCGACGTGATCCGGCGGGCCGCCGCCGGAGAATCGAGTATTCCCGACAGCGCCCCGGATGTGCGTGAGGGCGCGATCACACAGCTCGCCGCCGGCGACGTCCCGGTTGCATCGATGCTGCTCGCCGGCACGTCGCACCAGGGCATCGCCGAGACGCTGGCGACCGACCGCCAAGACGTCGTTCACAGCGTCCGCCGGATCGTCGGACGGCTACGTCCAACGGTGGGCCCGACACCGCTACCGACGCCCGACGCGTACTGCCTGCGCTGCCGCGCGACCTTCCAGCGGCCGTTGCCGTCGCCGTGCGGCGCGATCTGCCCGACGTGCTTCGCCGACGGCGAGATCGTCACCCTCACAAACGCGTCGCAGCCACGCACGGCGCGCGCACAGGGTGAGGGATCCGGCGATGCATGATCGCCCGCCCTTCTGCGTCCTGATCGTCGGCCGCGAACCGGCCGCTCACCTCAGCGACCCGCGACGAGACCCGGCCGCACCCGTGATCAGCACTCCACCTTCGGTCGAGATCGCGCGGCGGTCCGCATGATCACCCTGTCCCCCTCATTCGAACGGCACATCGCCGGACCGACACGTTTCGAGATCCGGATGCAGCGCGACGGCGAGGTCGTCATCGTCGAACTCACCGGAGAACTTGACCTCGCCACGTCCGCCACGTTGCGCAACCGAATCGACGCGCTGATCGCGACGGACGCCCAGCAGGTGATCGTCGACCTGCGGCACCTGACCTTCATCGACTGCGCGGGCGTGCGCGCGCTACTCGCGCTTCATGGCGACGCACGGCGCCACGCAACGCAGCTGTCGCTCATCCAGGGCCCTGAGCCCGTGTGCCGGATCTTCGCCCTCACCGACACGCTCGGCGCGTTGCCATTCACTGCGCGCCGAGACCATGACACTGCCCGTCTACGCACATCGGAGGTCACCTGATGTTCCACGACATCCTCGTTGCATTCGACGGCTCGACCAGCGCCCGCCAGGCCCTCACGGAAGCCGTCGAACTCGCCCGCTGCAACCACGCCGCGCTGACGGTCATGACCGTCGTGCCGACGACCAACCCGTGGGCGCTGGGCGGCGGCTACTACGTGCCGGTCAACCTCGACGAGCTCAATCAGCAGGCCGAGCGCAACTACGAGCGGTTGCTGGAGGACGCCGTCGTGATCGTCCCCGATGACGTGCCGGTCACCACCATCCTCGATCGCGGCGCCGCCGCCGCCGCGATCGTCGAGCAGGCACGGGCGGGCCACCACGACCTGATCGCCATGGGCTCACGCGGTCGCGGCGACGTTCGCTCGCTGTTGCTCGGCAGCGTCAGTCACCACGTCCTGCAGTCAAGCCCGGTTCCCGTCCTCGTCGTCCACGCTTGCGATCATGCCGAGCCCGAGCCGATGATGACGGCCGCCGCGGCGTCCTCAACGACCTAGTCCACCATCCACAATGCAGCGCAAGGAGAACCGCCATGACCCCGCTCCCAAACGAGCACCCTTGGATCGAAGAGCACCCCGCCGCCGGCTCGGTCAGCCAAACCCCGACCAACTGGAACGCCCCAGCCATTCCTGGCGTCGACCTGACCGTCGCGGGCGTGATCGATGCGTCACCGCGACGCGTCTCCACCGCCAACCACTGACGATCGTCTCCTCGGTCGCGCGACAGCGCGACCGAGGCGGGCAGCGCCGCAGCTGTACATCTCCGCGGCCAGTGCCGATCTGCGACAGGAGGCCTGGCGATGAGGCGCCATGTGTCCGCACGACCCGGCCCGCACAAGCGGCTGCCTGCGGTCGGCTGCGCACTCGCCTTGTCCGGATCTCCCCGGTCGTCGCCAGCGCAGGTGCTCACGATCGAGCGCGATGAGCCGATTCGGCTCGATCTCACGGTGTGGGCGCTGCGTCGCCGCGCACACAACCCGATCGACCGATGGGACGGAACGACCTACCAGCGCACCGTTTCGCTTGACGGTGGCGTGATCGCTCTCTTCGTAACCCAGGCCCACACGCTGGACCCGCCGAGCCTGTTGGTCTCGTGTGCCGGAACGCCTGCGGATGGGGCCGCGGAACGACTCGCACGCGACGCAGCGCACACGCTTCTGGGACTGAACGTGGACATCTCGACGTTAGCCGCGATGGCCGCCCACGACCCGTTGCTCGGCCCGCTTGCCCTTCGCATGCGCGGTCTACGACCGCCGCGCTTTCCGACCGTCTTCGAGGCAGTGGTCAACGGCGTTGCCTGCCGGCAACTGTCTTTCGCCGTGGGAATCCATCTACTGAATCGCCTGACCGGCGCGGGTCTCGTCTACGTTCACCTGCTGCTCGATTCGCTTTCTGAGTCCGGGCTCATAGCTCAGACACGTCAAGCAGGATGAGCACGCTCGCGGTGTGGACCGTCGGGCACTCCACGCACCCCAGCGATGCGTTCCTGGCTCTGTTGGAAGCGCATGACATCGCGCAGGTGGCCGATGTCCGCACGGTGCCGAAATCCTGGCGCAATCCACAATTCCACATCGACGCCCTCGCACGACACCTGGCGGCCCGAGACATCGCGTATGAGCATCTGCCGCGCCTCGGCGGTTGGCGGACGACGCAACCGGACTCTCCAAACGGCGCGTGGCGAAACGACTCGTTTCGTGGGTACGCCGACCACGCGATGGGAGAGGAGTTCGCGACCGGACTCGCGCAACTGCGCGAGCTCGCCGCGGCGCGGCGCACGGCCATGATGTGCTCGGAAGCACTGTGGTGGCGCTGTCATCGGCGGTTGATCGCCGACCGCCTCGTGATCGCCGGCGCGATCGTCTGTCACATCGGCTCAAACGGAGGGGTCTCCAAGCACCGCTTGACGTCGTTTGCGGTGGCGGGGCCCGATCGGCAGATCACCTATCCCGTCTCGTCCTGAGCGTGCGTCAGCCGGGCCGACCCGGCGCCGCCCGACCGTGCCGCCACAGCCAATGCGACGGGAGGTCGCGCAGCGCCAATCACGTGCGACGACGCCGCACGTGTGCAATCTCGGCGGCCGTCAGCACACGACACATCGGCCGCAGCCGGACGCGTGGGGCTGTTCACCGAGCGGTAGATGCAGCCTGGCACCCATGGTGCGTCCAGCCGCACGCGTGATCCTTGAGAGCCACCTCGACAGGAGCTCGCCGATGCACCAGCACACGTGCAGCGCTCGCCAGCCCGAACTGTCGCCACGTCCTCGACACGGGCAGGGTCGTAACCGTCGCAAGCCGACGCGATCGCGGCCGCAGCCGTCCGAGGCTGATGGCCGACTGCGTCCGGTGATCGTCGTCGGCTACGACGCGAACGCCGCAGGCCCGGGCCGCGCTTGCGTTCGCGTCCGTCGCGCCGGTCCGCGCGGCACGGTCCTGGCGGCCTACGCCGTCGGCCCGGCGCGCGCGTACCTCGGCCGGCCCTCCTACGAGCGCGCAGTGCAACGCGCGCAGCGCGAAGGCGGCGCCATCCTGGACGACGTGCCAGCCGCGAACGGATCCGTCGTCGAAGCCTCGTTGCTGGAAAGCGGGCCTGCTGGGGTGCTCTGGCGCCTGCCCCAGCTGCGCGACGCACAAGAGATCGTGGTCGGATCGCGCGCACCCGGCCGCCGGCACCGAAGGCTTCGCCGCAGTGTGTCGCGCCGCCTCGTCGCGACCGCCGGCCTCCCCGTCGTCATCGTCCCGCACCGCCGCCCGCGTGAGCCACAACGCGCGTCGTGATGGTTCGGTCAGACCCATGCGATGGCTGGAACAGCCCCCCGGCCGCGCACGCCGGCCGATTGACAGCAGTGCGGGCGGCACCCGCCCGCCCTCCCGACGTCACAACAGCCCCTATCCGACCTGCAAAGGAGCCGACCATGTCCGCAGTCCAGAGCCACACAACCCCACCCGCGATCGCCGGCCGCACCGCCCGGACGAGCTGGCAGGGCACGCTCGCCGCGGGTCACGGCACCATCCGGTCGGGCAGCGGCGCGCTCACCGGCCAGGAGGTCACGTGGGCCGCTCGCACGCAGCAGCCGGAGGGCAAGACGAGCCCTGAGGAGCTCTGCGCAGCGGCGCACTCCGCGTGCTTCTCGATGGCGCTCGCCCTCAAGCTCGGTGAGCACGGCACCCCGCCCGACCGCCTCGAGGTCGGTGCGACGGTCACCTTGGCCGACGTCGACGGCGCACCCACCATCACATCCTCGGTGCTCGACGTCACGGCGGACGTGTCGGGCCTCGACCAGCCGGCGTTGGACGCCGTCGTCGCGCAGGCCGCGGAGCTGTGCCCAGTGTCGCGGTTGTTCGCAGGCGCGCAGATCACGGTCGACGCGCGCCTCGCCCAAGCCTGATCAGCGGCTGGCTCGAAGATGCGGCGCCGTGGCGCCGGGGCGCCCCGCGGCCCATCCGGCTTCGGATCACCTTGGGATGCACGTTGCCGGAGGGGGTCGATGCGGCGTCTGGGTCGATCGAGTCGAGCGTCAGGCGACCGGGGTGATGGCGGCAGTGACGACCAGCTTGCCTCGTACATGACGGGTTTCGGTCTTCTCCAGCGCCGCCACCGCTTCCTCGAACGGATAGATCTGTTCGAGGACCACCCGGATGTGTCCGTCGGCGATTGCTGCCAGCAGCTCGGCCATGTCCCGGCGGGCGTCGGCGCGATGCACGACGTGCTCAACTCGGACCTTGCGCTCCGGTTCGAAGGTGTCGCCGGAGACGGTTACGACACGCCGCCCTGGCGGACGACGAACTGGCTCGGCACGCGGGTTCCCGGTTGGATCGCCAGTGCGGCGTCGACGCCTCCTGGCACGCATGGCCTGACCTGCTCCTGCCAGAGTGGGGCGGTGTAGTCGACGGTCTTCTCGGCTCCGAGCGAGAGCAGGTAGTCGTGGCGCGCAGAGGATGACCCGCCGACTCGGATCCCACGGGCCAGTGGCCATCTGGATGACCAGGGTGCCGATCGCTCCAGAGGCGCCCGCCACGAACAGGGTGTCGCCGCTTCGGAGGTCGAGGTGTGCAGGCTCTCCACCGCCGTCTTGCCGGCGATCGGGATGCCGGCAGCCGTCAGGAAGTCCAGCGGATCGGGCATCCGGGTGAGCGATGTCTCGCCGACGACGGCGAGCTCCGCCCAGGTTTCGCCCTTGGGATTCAGCGCGCCGGACAGCCCTGCAACACGCCTGAAGCGGCGGTAGTCGACGCGCCAATCAGAGCCAGCTGCCGGGTGCGGCGTCGGCAAGCGCGCTGCCGACGACGACGCTCGCGGCCAGGCTGACGACCAGAACGAGGTAGGCCACCGTTCGCACGCGCCGAGCTCGAGCCGGGCGCAAGCCCGCGTGCGCGAAGAGCGCCAGCGCGTACAGCAACGCCACGCTCCCGGCGGTGACCCACCCGGGGCTGTCGGCGAGGACGCCGGCGGGAACGGCGAGACTCCCGAAGTTCCACAGCATCAGCCGGCCGCGCGAGCAGCCGGATCCGCTTACGATCGCGGCGCGCCCGCCGGCGAGCGCGATCTGCGCGGCTCCGCCGACAAGGACGAGGTAGGCGGCAAGCCAGGAGCCGTGCGTGAATGGTGCGGCACTGTTGACTGCGGCCACGAAGCCGCCGGCCACGATCAGGATGCCACCGCAGGCAACGAACGCGACCGTCGATCGCAGCTCGGCTTTGAGCGGTTCCCTCATCGCGAGACGCCGGTCGTCTCGCCCGCGCGGATGGCGTCGCGGAGGTCGCACATCGGCTCGACGAATCGAACGCGCGGGATGACGTCGAAGTTGTGCCGCGGTGGCGGCGAGGTCGTGAACCACTCCAAGGTGTAGCCCTTCTACGGGTCTGGGGCGGCTCGGCGGCCGTGACGCACGCTCCAGAGGAACTGCGCCCAGACGACCGTCGCGGCGAGCAGCGGCCCGTGAGTGCGAGAAACGCGAATCATCGACCGCGGCGGGCGCGCTCTGCTCTGCCTGGTGGCGCCGAACCCGTCACGGTCGCCGTTGTTCGTCACACTCGTCACCGGACCATGCTCGGACGTCACGATCAGGATCCCGTGGGTGAGCGTTCCGAGCGTGGTGACAACCGCCGTCATCTGAACCGATGATCGGACCCGGCGTCAGGCTGCGCGCGACTCGGGTGCGGGGTCGATCTCGAGGATCTCGATGCGGTGTGTACCACCGGGAGCTCGCACCTCGACGATGTCGCCGGAGCGCCGGCCGAGGATGGCCTCGCCGACGGGTGAGTCGGTCGAGATCTGGCGCTGGCCTGGGTTGACCTCGGCGACGCCCACGAGCTGGTAGGTGACCGTCACGCCGTCGGGCATGCGCAGGCGCACGTGCGCGCCGATGTCCGCGCTGCCGTCGGCGGCGTAGTCGACGATCGCCGCGAGCGCGAGCGTCTGGCGCAATGTGGCGATCCGCCGCTCGAGCGTCGCGTGTTCCTCGAGGGCTTCGAGATGGTCGGCGTTCTCGTCCGGTCCGGCGCCGCCATCGCGCGCGTCGCGCAGCCAGCGTGCGACTTCGGGACGGCGCACTGTGAGGAGCTCTACGAGCTGGGCTCGCAGGCGCTCATGACCCTCGGGTGTGATTGATCGCAACTGATTGACGGCAGCTGACACGACTGCTCCTTCGGTGTGCAGACATGAACGTCGCGCAGGTCGCGCGATGTCGGGGGAGCTTGGCTGAGCAGACGAGGCCGACCAATGGGCTCACGACCTCATTTCACGGCGCATCAGCGCCCTGGCGCCGGAACGCGTCGGATGGCAGGCGTCCCCGCACGGTGCGGGCTGCGAAGGTAGGAGCGAACTTCGAGATGGGGTCGCGACCGCATGGTGGCCCGATGCCCTGAGCAGCACGCTGGCGGGAACATGCGTACCGCTGATCCCGACGCCGCGGAACCTGCAGCACGCGGTGGGCACAGGATCCTGGGCGCGCCGCTGATCGCCAGGCGCGTCATTGCCGCGGACGTCGATGAGCTGCGCCGGATCGTCGCCGATCCGGCGGGCCAATGGCGGATCGTGTCGGGCGTCCATGCGCTGCTGCGGCCGCGGGCCCGCACAGATCCGTGCCCGAACACCGGGATGGTCCCCGTTCGCGTCGGGCTCTGGGGCCGTGACGTGCTCTGGATGTGCTGGTTGCTTGTGCCTGGGCGCGGCACGACCGAGGTCGGACTCGTGGCCCAGTTTGAGTCCGGCCTGCTGCTGGGCCGCGTCCTCTCGCGAGTAGGCGTCCGGGGGTGGATAACACGGCGGCTGGAGGTGACGTTGGGCGTGCTGGCGCGGCTCGCATATTGCGCCGTCGAAGACCTCGACGACATCGAGCGCGAGGCCGACTTCACCGAGCTAGACGCGGAAGCCACGGGCGGCTACGGCCCCGCCACGACGGCGTGAGTCGTGAACGGCACCGTTCACCTGGGCGAGCGCCCGCTGCGGATCGTGCTGCGAGGCCCCAAGCCTTGGGATGTTTCCCAGGACGTCGAGGAGATCCTCGCCTGGCGAATGGTGCGTCAATCCGATGATGGACAACCGGGTCCTTCACAGAACGCGCGGCCGGGACGCCTTGAGCGCGCTCTACGCTTGCCGAATGTACGACGCTGCCGACAGTGGGCCTGCGATGCCAGCGTGCCGGCGAGAGCGGGGTCAGCGGCGTCATCCTCGCCGTGATTTCCGGCAAGGGCGCCATCGGCGTGTGCTCACCGGTGCTCGACGCTACGGCAACAGCGTGCGCGGGGCTACTAGGGTGTGCGGCGAGATGTTGGAGCGCCTCGGGCTGCATGTCGTCGCCACCGAAGCCGAGGACGCCATCCTCGGCGGCGCCGTGCCGGTGCCGTAGCGAATGTCGGGGCTCGTCGCCGCATTCGGACCGTTCGAGCCGGGTCTCGGCCGGCGGATGCTCACGCGCCTGGCCCATCGCGGGCCCGACGGCGAAGGATCGCGGCAGGTGGCCGACGCGTGGCTCGGCCACCGCCGGCTCGCCACCGTCGACCTGCAGGGGGGCGCCCAGCCGCTCGGCAACGATGCGGGCGACCTGTGGATAATCGGCGACGGGGAGATCTACAACCACCGGCGCCTGCGCACGGAGCTTGGCGAGCAGTCGTTTCGCACCGGCTCGGACCACGAGGCCGCCCTGCGCCTCTTCGAGCGCGAGGGTCTCGAGGGGGTCGAACGGCTATGGGGCACGTTCGCGTTCGTCATCGCGGGGGAGGACGGCCGCTTCGCGGCGGTTCGCGACAGGCTCGGCGTCGCACCGCTCTACTGGGCGCGCAGAAACGGCACCGTGCTGTTCGCGTCCGAGCTCAAGGCCTTCGACGAGGACTGGCGAGGCGAGGCGGAGCCCTTCCCGACCGGGCATGTGTGGACGCCCGACGACGGGCTCAGGGAGTGGGGCTCGCTGCCATCGGGCCCGGCGGTCCTCATGCGCAGCCGCCGTCCCGACGAGGACCCGCCGGAGTGGGTGTTCGCCGCGATCCGCGACTCGGTGGTCAGGGCGGTCGAATTCGCCCTGATCGCCGACGTCCCCGTCGGCGCCTTCCTCTCGGGTGGGCTCGACTCGAGCGTCGTCTGCGCCATCGCCGCGCGCTCCCTCCGCGAGCGCGGCCGGGCATTCAAGACCTTCGCCGCCGGCCTGAGCGGCAGCGCCGACCTGGTGGCGGCCCGCCGCGTCGCGAACCATGTCGGCAGCGAACACTACGAGCGCGTGTACACAGCCGACGAGGCGATCGCGCTGGTGCCCGAGGTGATCGGGGTGCTCGAGTCCTTCGACCCCATGCTCATCCACAGCGCGGTTCCAAACCATCTGGTGGCCACGCTGGCCCGCGAGCACGTCAAGGCGGTCCTGGTCGGCGAGGGAGCGGACGAGCTCTTCGCCGGCTATTCCCACTATGCGGAGATCGAGACCGGGGACGAGCTGCACGATGAGCTGCTGGAGACGATTCGGGGGCTGCACAACCTCGGCCTCCAGCGTGTCGACCGGGTCACCAGCGACAACGCGATCGAGGCTCGGATCCCGTTCCTGGATATCGACCTCGTCGAGCTGGCGCTCGCGCTCCCACCCGGCTGGAAGCTCACCAGCGAGAGCCGTCCGGAGAAGTGGCTGCTGCGCCGCGCCTTCGAGGGCTGGCTTCCTGATGACCTGCTCTGGCGCAGGAAGGAGCAGTTCGGTCAGGGCACGGGCATGGACGAGGTGTTGCGCGACCATTTCGGCGCGACCGTGAGCGAGACAGATCTCGAGCGCGAGCGCGACGCGCTCGATCCTCCGCTCCGCACGCGCGAGGAGCTCGCCTATTACCGGATCTTTATCGAGCGCCTGCCGGGCGTCGACGCCGGAAAGTCGATCGGCCGGTTCGTCGAGGCATGACTGTGCGCCCATGCGGGCCGCGCTCATAGCCTTCCCCCGTCGGCAAGCCTGCGGCTACTCGCTCGTCGGTCCCGTAAGCGCGTGCACGCCTTCGGTCGTGCGCTGTCCGGGCCGGACCCGGCGCCGCCGGAGCTGCAACCCTCCGACTCGGCTCAGCTGCCGAGGCCCTTCTCGCGCAGCTCGGCCCGCGCGAGCTTGCTCTTGTCGAGCGCGTCGAGGCCCATGCCGCTGACCGAGAAGAACCGCGACCACCGGCATCAACATTTTCATCGACCTCGAGGGCGACGTGGTTGACGCCGAGCGGGCGTATCCGGCCACGGGGGCCGGCGGAGCCGTTCGCGGGGTGATCGGCGGGGCATCGCCATGATCATCTCACGCGGCACGCGGCGCTGGACGCGCCATGTCCTCGGGCTCGGGGGTTCGCTTAGTCACCGCGACGCCGAGTAGCGAGAGCGCGAGCACGGCGCCCACGGCGGCCTCGACGCCGACCAGACCCGCGATCACGCCGAGCAGCACCAGCGCGATCATCACGACGCCGCTGATCGTGTTCGCGAGGGCGACGTAGAGCGGGCGGTCGCCGGGCGGCGCGGCGGTCACGAGGTACGCCTTGCGGCCGAGCCGCACCCCCTCTTGGGCCACCACGGCGACGAAGACGACGGTGGCGTAGGCGGCCTCGCTGCCCGCGTCGACGATCAGAAGGCCGGCCGCCAGCAGCGCGGCCAGCGCGCCGATGCTCCCGGCAACCGTCATGACCGCGCGGTCGGAGGCCCGGTCGGTGATCCGCCCCCAGACCGGGTTGCTGACCATCGCCGCGGCTCCGGAAGCGACCAGAAACGCACCGAGACCTGAGGCATCCACGCCTTCCTGACTCGCCGCCAGCACATAGAACGGGACCGCCACCTCGGTGACCGCCAGCAGCCCTCGGGCGAGCAGGAAGCGCCGGAATCCGGGGACCTCGCGCAGCAGCCTCGCTCCGGCGTGCGCCTCCTTCAGCGGCGTGCGCCCGCCGGCGATGGCGCCCGGCGGCTCATCGATCAGCGCGAACAGCCACGCGCCGAGCACCCACAGCGCGGCCGCCGCGAGGAGCAGCGCCACGAACGTTCCGCGGCTGGCTTGTGGGCCGAGCGTCGCCACCAGGACGCCGCCGACCACGATCGTCACGACGCCGCCCGCGGCGCCGCGGAGCCCGAGCAGGCGGCCGCGCCGGCGCGTGACGATCGTCTTGCCCATCACGTCGCCGAAGGCGACCGAGCCGGCGCCACCGGCGAGACTGAAGATCGCGAGCATGGCAACGACCGCGACGCCGGCCAGGGCGCCGCTGAGCGCGACGCCGGCCAGAGCGATCCCGATCAGGGCCGCAGCCTGGACCAGCGCGGCCGCCACCCAAAAACCCTTGCGGCGCTCGAAGGCGCGCATCCTCCCCGACACGACCAGCCCCGGCAGCAGGCTCGCGCCGCGACGCACGGGCTCGAGCGCGCCGGCGAGCGCGACCGGCGCCCCGACCGCCGTCAGCAGCAGCGGCAGCACCACCCCAGGGCTCGCGAGCTGCTCGGCGGTCTTCGTGCACGCGCCGTTGGCGACGTTGAGCGCGAAGTTGCGCGGCACGTCCGCACAGGCCTCCTCCGGGATGCCCTCACAGATGCTGCCCTCGCTGGTGTCGTCGGCGTCGAGAAGCCCGAAGACGCGCGACGCCGTGTCTGTCGCCACGGCCATCTCGCTCCTATGCCCGGAACGGCGCTTCGGTATCGCGGCAGGCTCACAGGACCAATAGATCGGCGGTGCACTCGGGCGTCAAGGACCGCGGGTTCATGGACTCGATCTACTTCCGCGACCCGCTGGGGCGCTGGTCGAGCTCGCTTCCTACCGCTTCGAGCCGCCTGTCGGTCACACCCACGCCGACGAGATGCTCGAGGCGCATCTCCTACGCACCGAGCACGGCGACTACACCATCGTGCCGATCCACCTTGCCGACGCGATCGAGCGGCTCGTCACACGCTCCCAGCGCACGCTGTCAGAGGATCGCGCACCAAAGGACCCGTACGCGGGCGTGCAGTCCGCCGAAGTCAACGAGCCCGATGAGTGAGACGTTCCGACAAGGTGTTCGAAGACCACTTACGACTGGCCGGCGGACACCGCAGGCCGCGCTGCTGTGGCGCGTTTCGCGAGCAAGGCGAAGATCGAGGCGCATCCGACGGCGTCGTCGTTGCGCTGGACGGTCGTCGCCCCGAGCTACTTGGGCAGTGTCCAGAACCCGTCGAAACCGACGTGGCGCTCCTCGGCAACACGCCCGAGCTGCTCGCGGGCGTCCTCGATCGGGATGTCGCAGACGACCGCTACCTCTTTTGTCGCCAGGGGCGTTCCGGTCCAGTGCAGGACCTCCTCAACCGACCCCGGGGGGTCGTGGCGCTCGACGCCCGGGACCAGGTTGGCGAGCACGACGTCGTATGCAGCGAATGGCTGAAACCCCGGGATTGAGATTCGCACGCCGTCGCTCGCTCGCGTCACCTCGTAGGACGGGCAGGTGTACCGTCGCCCACCCGACCAGTTCGCGAGCTTGTGGTCGAGGGCGCGGGCTGCCGGCATAGGTTGTCGTGCGAGCCGCATGTCCTCCCGTGTCGCCTCCTCGACGTCCGCGCCCGCCGCCAGGCGGGCGAGTTCCTCGGCGTCCATCCCGGCGTCGCGGGCGGCGCTGGCGATTACGTGCGGTTCATCGATCAGCTCACCGGAAAAGTTGCGGACGCGCAGGCAACGAAGCAACGACTGCTCGCGCTCGGGCTGGTGCAGACGGGCGGCGACAATCGCGTGGCACGCGGGCGCGGTCGCGGCAATCCGCGAGCGCGGCTGCGTGTCGATGGGCATCCCGTGTTTCCGAGAGATCTCGTGGAAGGCCTCGGCCATCCCCTCGGGCGTGAACCCGCGCTCGAGGTAGTCGTCAGCCGACTCGGCGAGAACGACCACCCGTACTTTCCAGTCGAGGCTGTCGCCGTAGAGCCATCTGAGCCGCCGCCGGAACGGCTCGGCGCTGTATGCCCATGGGCACGCGGGATCAGTGAACTCGGTGATGCAGACCTCTGCGGGGGCGGCTTCAGGCATCGTCGCTGGATACCCGCCTGACGCGTCGCGACAACGTGGAGCGGTTGACCGGTTCGCCCATGAGCGGCTGATCGGTGCCTGCGACCGACGCCGCCTCGACCTCCTCGCCCGCCGGCGGGCACGCGGTGCAGGCCTGACTCGGATGGCGAGGCGCTGGGGAGGTCTCGCTCCCTCTGATCGTCGCCCACGAGATCAGGCCTCCGAGCGCGGCGATCGCGGCGGCGATCAGCATCGCCGTGCGAAAGCCCTCCGAGAAGGCGCCGGGCCCAACCGCGGTGCCGGCGCTCAGTCCCGCGGCCGCGGGCAAGGCAGCGACGGCGAGAAGCTGGGCGAGGCGTGCGGCGGCGATATTGACCGCCGAGGCGATGCCGGCGCGTTCGTCCGGTGAGTGAACGCTGCTGCGGCTCAGGCGGCGATCTCGCTGTGCGGGTCGAGGACGAACTTCTTGGCGACGCCGGCGTCGAAGTCCGCGTATCCCTGCGGGGCTTCGTCGAGGCTGATCACGGTCGCGTTGACGGCGTCAGCGATCTTTGCCTTGTCGTTGAGGATCAGCTGCATCAACCCGTGGTGATATCTCATCACCGGGCACTGGCCGGTCACGAATGCGTGTGACTTCGACCAGCCGAGCCCGAATCGCATCGACAGGTTGCCCTCCTTGGCAGCCTCGTCCGTGGCCCCCGGATCGCCGGTGACGTAGAGGCCGGGGATGCCGATGCTGCCGGCGACCCGGGTGACGTCCATCAGCGAGTTGAGGACGGCCGCGGGCTGCTCCTCGGCCGAATCGCCGCCGTGGCCGCGAGCCTCAAAGCCGACGCAGTCGACCGAGCAGTCCACCTCGGGAATGCCGAGGATCTGCTCGATCTGATCGCGCGGCTCACCCTTGCGGACGTCGACGGTCTCACAGCCGAACGACCGTGCCTGTTCAAGCCGCCTCTCCTGCAGATCGCCGACGATCACGACCGCCGCTCCGAGCAGCTGAGCAGAATGGGCCGCGGCCAGCCCGACCGGACCCGCCCCGGAGATGTAGACCGTCGAGCCTGGCTCGACGCCGGCGCTGACGCAGCCGTGATAGCCGGTCGGGAAGATGTCGGAGAGCATCGTCAGATCGACGATCTTCTCCCTCGCCTGCTCCTTGTCGGGGAACCTGAGCAGGTTCCAATCCGCGTAGGGGACCATCGTGTACTCAGCCTGCCCGCCGACCCATCCGCCCATGTCGACATAGCCGTAGGCGGAGCCGGGACGATCCGGGTTCGTTTTCAAACAGACCCCCGTGTCGCCGGTCTTGCAGCGCCGACAGCGCCCGCAGGCGATGTTGAACGGGACCGAGCAGAGATCGCCCACCTTGATGAATTCGACCCCGGGTCCGGCTTCGATCACCTCGCCGGTGATCTCGTGCCCGAGGATCAGGCCTTCCGGGGCGGTCGTGCGGCCGCGGACCATGTGCTGGTCGGAGCCGCAGATGTTGGTCGCGAGGATCTTGATGATCGCCCCGTGCGGGCACTCGCGCCCGACGTTGTCGGGGTGGACCCCGGGGCCGTCCTTGAGCTGGAGCTCGGGGAAGTCGATGTCCTGGACCTCGACGTTGCCGTTGCCCATGTACGCGACACCTCGGTTGTCAGCCATCTCGTCTCCTCCGCCTCGTGATCTCTCCGCCTCGCCTCTGCGCCGCTTCGGCGTTCAGAAGGCGGCGACGCCTGCCGCGGCGACCTCGTGGTCCTGTTCGACCGAGCCGCCGCCGACGCCGATTGCGCCGACGGCCTCGCCATCGCGCTCGAGCGGAATGCCGCCCGGAAACGCGATCAGGTTTCCGTCGTTGCTTGCCTCGATCCCATACAGGGGCTGACCGGGCTGGACCAGCGGCTGTAGATCCCCGGTCGGCATGTCGAATGCCCGCGCCGTGTAGGCCTTGTTCTGGGCGATGTCGATCGAGCCGAGCCAGGCACCATCCATCCTCGCGAACGCGGTCAGGTTGTTGCCGGCATCGACGACCGCGATGTTCATCGGCACGCCGATCTCGGCGGCCTTGCCCCTCGCAACATCGACCACCTTCTGAGCCTCTTCGAGTACTACGCCCGTGGTCATCTGCTGCCCCTCCTGCGGTGACTCGCCTCCCTGGGTCACTCTACAAGTCCTCGTAGAGGGCGTAGCCGTAGGCGCCGCGCTCGTAGGCCAGTCGGGCGATCTCGTGCATGCGGTCGTCGTCGTTGTCGTGCAGGCGGCTCAGGGCGTCGTCGACGCGGCTGGCGGCGCGGGTGCAGAACGTCTCGGCGATGAAGCGCTCCTGGGCGGAGTTCTCGACGCCATGCTCCTCGAAGATGGAGGTCACGCGCGAGAGCACCGCGAGCTGGGCGTAGACGTCGGCCAGCGCGTCGGAGAAGCGCCGGTGCTTCATTCCCTGGCTGGTGATCGAGCGGCCGTGGCGGCGCAGCAGGCGCTCGGCTTCGTTGCGCAGCCGGGCGACCTGGGCGCCGGCGCGTCCGGCTAACGGGCGCAGCTCGGGGTGAGCGCGGGTGACGGCGGTGGGCAGTATCCCGCGGCGCAGGCGGTCGAGCGCGTAGTCGGCGAACGTGCCCAGAGTGCCGATCGGGTCGCGCAGGTCGATGTCGGTGAGCAGATCCAGCTGCTCACCGAGCGGCTCGAGCACGGACAGCGTGACGAACGAGCGCAGGACGTCGTTGGCGCCCTCGAAGATCGGGAAGATCCGGATGTCGCGCAGGATCTGCTCGTACGGCTCGGTACGCATGTAGCCCGCGCCGCCCTTGAGCTGCAGGGCGCGGTTGGCCTGCCGCCAGACGAACTCGGTGCCGGCCACCTTCGCGAGTGCCGACTCGACCGCGTAGTCGGTCACGCCGGCGTCGACGAGCCCCGTGGTGAGGTAGGCCATCGATTCAAGCCCGAACAGGTACGACACCATCCAGCCGATCTTGTCCTCGACCATGTCGAAGTCCGCGAGCGGCCGACCGAACTGGTGGCGCTCGGTGACGTGCTCGATTGTGAGATCGAGCAGGCGCTTCGCGAGCCCGACCGATCCGGTGCCGAGGCTCATGCGGCCGTTGTTGAGGATCTCCATCGCGATCCGGAAGCCGTCGCCGGGCTCTCCGAGCACGTTCTCGGGCGGGATTCGGACGTCCTTGAAGTACAGCGGCCGCAGATCGTTGCCGCGCAGGCCCATGGTGTCGTAGCGCTCGCCTGACTCGAAGCCTTCCATGCCGCGCTCGACGATGAACGCTGTGTGACGATCGGCGCCGCCGACCTCGCTGCGCGCGAAGGTCACCAGCACCGAGCCACGGCCGCCGTTGCCGATCCAGCGCTTCTCGCCGTTCAGCGTCCACGAGCCGTCCGGCTGGCGCACCGCCCGCGAGCGCAGGTTGTAGGCGTCCGAGCCCGCGGTGGGCTCGGTGAGCGCGAAGCCGGCAAGCTTGCGCCCCGCGGCGAGGTCGGGCAGGAAGCGTTCCTTCTGCTCGTCGGTCCCGAACAGGACGATGCCCTTCATGCCGATCGACTGGTGCACTCCGAGCGCGACGGTCAGCGAGCCGTCGACCTGTCCGAGCGTTTCGAACACCCGCGCATAGCCAGTCTGCGAAAGCCCTTGACCGCCGTAGCGGGTGGGCACGTACAGACCCATCAGCCCGAGCTCGCCGAGATCGTGAAACACCTGGTCGTCAATCCACGCCGCGTCGTCGATCGCTCGAGAGTCGATGTGCTCGGCAGCGTAGGAGCGGAGGTCCGCGTTGAGACGGCGGATGCGATCCTCCTCCTCGGCGTCCCGACGGATCGGGAAGGGGAAGACCAGGTCCTCGTCGATCTCGCCCAACACGAGCGACTTCGCGAACGCGGGGACGGACGTTGTGGCATCAGCCATCACGGACGAACTACCCAGCCGCGACAGGAGCGCAACCGCGCAGACGTGCTCGATCCGGCCATCATCGGGTGGACACGGCCGCGGTCTTCTCGCACAGTGGCCGGTGCTAACGCCGAGTATCTCATCAGCTCGCGCGCGATCTGAAGCGAAGCGCGGGAGGTCGCCGAGCTCGGCGAGCGGCCCGATCGTGCTTCGCGCAGAGACTCCGCGGAAGCTTCACATCAAGCACCGGGACCAGGCCAGCGGGAAGGTACAGTCGGTGCTCGACACAAGGTGAGGACACCAATGATGATGGTTTTCAGAGGCTCTGGACGCGAATGCGCGAGGGGTGCGGCCGTGACGACCGGGCAGCTCGGTCTCGGCGCGTCTCGCGCGGCTACGGCGTCGGCGGGGATGATGACGACGACTCGGTCGATCTCGTGCAGGACGGCATGTGAGACGCTGCCGAGCATGCCGCGCATCGGTCCGAAGCCGCGCGAGCCGATGACGATCTCGTCGGCGTCGCGCGCGATCGGCTGCGATCGCCCGGAGCTGCGCGTCGACTCGGCACGGGCAGCACGCTCGTGCTACGCGACGTCTCGGCGACCCATCGCGGTGAAGAGCTTCTTGATCGCCTACCGCCGGGCGTGCCTGAGCGCGATCGCCTACCTCCAGAAGTTCGGCTACTCGTCCGAGCAGGCCTACCTGCTGCTCGGCGCCGCGCCGATCGAGGGGCGCTTCAGCGGCGTGGTCGACATCCCCAACTCGTGTGCGACGCTCTACCTTCCGACCGCGATCTTCGACTTCGACATCCGGCCGTCGGCGGACGGGCCGCAACGAGCCGACCGCGGAAGCTGCGCGGTCACGAGCTGAGGTGACACGGTGACCGAACTGAGCGCGAACGAGCTGTTCGATCCGGAGGCGCTTCTCGCCCTGTCGCGTCGGACTGCTCCCGGCGGGGCGTTGTCGATCTACGCGCACGCCGACTCCGGATCCGACCCCGGCCTGCAGGGCGCCGCGATCGACATCAAGAACCGGCTCACGCAACTCGAGCGGAACATCAAGGCCGAAGGACCGCCCGAGCGGGCGCAGGCGTTACGCAGCGAGATCGGACGGCGGGGCCCTGAGATCGAGCGTCTCACGAGCCCGGAGGAGCATGGCCGGGGCCGAGCGCTGTTCGTCTTGCTGGGCGGCGAGGAACCGGACATCTGGTTCTCGAGTCAGATGGCGCTGACCACGCGCGTCGTCCTTGACTCAGGTCCGTTCATCCATCCGCTCCTCGAACTGCTCGACGAGGGGCGCCCGGCAGGTGTGGTGCTGGCCTCGCACGAGGAGGCGCGGCTGCTCGATTGGCGGCTCGGTGAGGTGCGCGAGCTCGAGAGGATCGAGGCCGCGGTGGTCGAGGCAACTCACGAACGGCCGGGATCCGTCGGGTCGAGCCCGAGCAACCGCGCGCGCAGCCCGAAGCGCGAGCTGCGCGACGCGCGCGAGCAGGAGCAGACCCGTCGTCTCCTCGAGCGAGTGCAGGCCGCAGCGTCGCGACTGGGCGGCGAGCACGGCTGGGAGCGCGTGCTGGTTAGCGGCGGCGATCGGCTGACCGAGCCGCTGGCCGCTGCACTGACCGGGCTGCCGGAGGACATGATCATCCGCGACGCCCGCGTTCTGATCGAGCTCGATGAGGCGAGTCTGGCGTCGATCATCACCGATCAGCTTCACGCGCAGCATGATGCGTACGAGTCCCGGCTCGTCCAGCAGACGCGCGACGCGGCGCTTGGCTCGGGCTCCGGAGCCCTCGGCCTGTCCGAGGTGGTCGGTGCGCTCAACGAGGGTCGGGTGAGCCACCTCGTCTACGACCCGGCGATCCGCTACCGGGGCTCGGTGAGCGCCGATGGCCGGCTGCACGCCGGCGAAGAAGCCGTGTCGACCGCGATCGACGCCACGGCCGAGCTCCGCTTGACCGAACGGCTCGTCGAGCAGGCCCTCGAAACCGGGGCGCGCGTCACCCCGGTGGAGGGTGCGGCGGGCGGCGTGCTGGCTGAGGCCGAGGGCATCGCGGCGCTGCTGCGCTGGTAGCGAGCGCCGCCGGCGCCGTCCTGACGAGCCGCGCCTCATCCGTGCGTGCACCGACGGCACGTGCAGCCGCTGAAGCCTGGGCGGGTCGCCGGCGGGGCTCTGCATGGCCCGGCGTTTGCGCGCTGGGTGGACTGGGCAGGCCCCGCCCGTATGCGGAAGATCCAGACAGACGCGAACACCGTGGCCGCGTGCGCCGCCGTGATCTGCGCTGTTGCCTGTGGTTCCGCGGCCGCCCTCGACGGCTGAGTCGGAGATGAGCGTGGGTGCATTGGAGGGCAAGTCGGCGATCGTGACCGGCGCCGCGAGCGGGATCGGTGAGGCGATCGCCGATGCCTTCGCGACCGAGGGGGCCCAGCTTCTGCTCTCCGATCTCCAGGCCGACCGGCTCGAGGCCGCCAAGAACCGTTACGACAGGGCCGGAGTGGCAGCGAGCACGGCGACGGTCGACGTCACCGATGCCGACCAGACGCGCGCGATGGTCGATCAGTGCCTCTCCGAGTTTGGGGCCGTCGACGTGCTCGTCAACTCAGCAGGGATCCTCAACGAGGTGGCGCTGGTCGACATGGACGTCGCAACGTGGGACCACATGATCGCGGTCGACCTGCGCAGCGTGTTCCTGTGCTGCCGCTGGGCCGCCCCGCACATGGTCAATCGCGGCTCGGGGCGGATCATCAACATTGCCAGTCAGCTCGGCATCAAGGGCGCAGAGGGCCTGGTCCACTACTGCGCGGCCAAGGCCGGTGTCATCGGCCTGACCAAGGCGCTCGCACGCGAGCTCGCGCCCCAGGGAGTCCTGGTCAACGCGATCGCGCCCGGTCCGATCGAGACGCCCCTCGTCGACGGGCTCACCGACACGTGGAAGCAGGCCAAGGAGGCCGAGCTCCCACTGCGGCGTTTCGGGCACGCGATCGAAGTGGCGCCAAGCGCGGTCCTTCTGGCGAGCAACCCCGGCGGCAACCTGTACGTCGGCCAAGTCCTGGGACCCAACAGCGGCGACGTCATGCCGTGACCGAATGAGCGGGCCGTGGTGAGTCAGCCGAGGCCCTTGGCTCGCAGCTCCTCTAGCGCCCGTGAGGTCGAGCGAGGCGACCGACTCGCCGCCGGGAACTGAAGCGGCAGCACGCCCATGCCGAGGAGATTGGAGCAGTGGATGCGCTCGAACGCGAGACTCCTGGCTCGGGATGCGACGACGGTTTCAAGGCTGCTCCGATTGGCCGGGGCGCAACCCGCGCTCCGGGAAGACGGGACGGGGACTATGCAGGGGGGTGGCCTATGAAACTCGAAGGCATGCACCACGTCACGATGATCACCGGCGACGCGCCGAAGAACGTCGCGTTCTATGCCGACGTGCTGGGGCTAGGGCTGGTTAGGAAGACGGTCAACTTCGACGCGCCGCCCGGCTTCGCTGTCGACGAGGACGCCGACAACCTGGGCGAGGCGCTGCGCCTGCCGAGCCAGTACGAGCACTTGCGCCCGCAACTCGAGCGCGTCCTCACCCCGCTCGTCAACCCGCGCACCGAGGCCCGGCGATGAGCGAGCTGGTCTACCGCGAGCGGCCGGCGGCCGGCGACCCCGCCGGGCTCCTGGTTCTCCATCACGGCCGCGGCGCGGACGAGCACGACCTGCTCGGCCTCGCCGACGTCCTGGATCCGGAGCGCCGCCTGCACGTCGTCACTCCCCGCGCACCGCTCACCATCCCGGGCTGGCCCGGGTACCACTGGTACTCAGTGGCGCGCGTCGGCTTCCCGGATCCGGACACGTTCCGCGCCGCCTACGACAAGCTCGCCGGATTCCACGACGAGCTGTGGGAGCGCACGAGGCTGACCCCGGAGCAGACCGTCTTCGGCGGCTTCTCGATGGGATCCGTGATGAGTTACTCGCTCGGCCTCGCGGGCGACCGGCCCAAGCCCGCGGGCATCCTCGCTTTCTCGGGCTTCGTCCCAACCGTCGAGGGCTGGCAGCCCGAGCTCGCGTCGCGGAGCGACCTGCCCGTCTTCATCGCCCACGGCTGGCAGGACCCGATCATGGAGGTCGGGTTCGCCCGCCGGGCGAAGGACCTGCTCAAGGCGGGCGGCCTGCCCGTCCAGTACCTCGAGTCCGACGCCGGACACAACATCGACCCTGTCCACGTCCCGGCCGCTATCGAGTGGCTGGGCGGCATCCTCTCCGACAGGACGACCGCGCCCGTGGCGCAGGAGGGGCGCTGATCTCCATGCGCAAGATTCAGACGCAGGGCGTGCACCACATCACGCTCCTGGGTGCCGACCGACAGAGCTCGATCGACTTCTGGGAGGGCGTGCTCGGGATGCCGTTCGTGTTCGAGCAGCCCAACCTCGACCGTTCCGAGGAAAGCCACTTGTACTTCGATCCGGGCGACGGACGGCTGATCACGATCTTCACCAAGGAGGACCGCGCACCCGATGCGACTCCAACGTCGGGCGACGCCGGCAACGTGCACCATGTCGCGTTCTCGCTGTCCAACGCGGTGTTCCGTCAGACCGTGGAGCGTCTCGACGAACGCGGCATCAAGCACTCGGGCGTCAAGGACCGCGGGTTCATGGACTCGATCTACTTCCGTGACCCGCTGGGGCTGCTGGTCGAGCTCGCTTCCTACCGCTTCGAGCCGCCTGTCGGTCACACGCACGCCGACGTGATGCTCGAGGCGCATCTCCTACGCACCGAGCGCGGCGACTACAACATCGCGCCGATCCACCTCGCCGACGCGATCGAGCGGCTCGTCACGCGCTCCCAGCGCACGCTGTCAGAGGATCGCGCACCAAAGGACCCGTACGCGGGCGTGCAGCCCGCCGAAGTCAACGAGCCCGATGAGTGAGACGTTCCGTCACGTCGACCGCGACCAGACGATCGTCTTCGGCGCCGGAGCACTCGCCGCCGCCGAGGAGCTGCTCGGCGATGACTACACCCTGCTGACCACCCCGCGGGCATCCCACTCGGCGCCGGGCGTGGCAGAGCGTGCCGCCACCGTCGTGCACGTGCCGGCGGGACTGGTCGAGGTCGTCGCGGCCGAGCTGCGAGCGGACGTGACGGGCGACCGCCTTGTGGCCCTGGGCGGCGGGCGCGTCATCGACGTGGCCAAGGCGCTCGCCGCAGCCGACGGCCCGCGCGAGGTCGCCGCCGTCCCCACCTCGCTGTCGGGTGCGGAGATGACCGGCGTGCATCGTCACGCGAAGGGCGTCGCCGACTCGACGCCCCGGGTGCGCGCGACGGTAGTCGTCAACGATCCCGCGCTCAGCGCATCGCAGCCGGCCGACCAGCTCGCGGCCAGCAGCGCGAACGCGCTTGGTCATGCGATCACTGCGCTAGTCAGCCAACGCTCCACGGCGATCGCTCGGGCTGTCGCCGCCGAATCCATCGGCGAGCTTGCCGCCGGCTGGTCGGCCGATGAGCCGGACCGCGCCCGGGTGGCGCTCGGGGCGCTGCTCGCCGGCTGGGCGGTTGACCGCAGCGGACTTGGCCCGCACCACGCGCTCAGCCAGTCCGCCGTACGGATCGCTGGACTCGAGCACGCCCAGGTCAACGCCGCTTTGCTGCCGCACACGCTTGAGGCCATGGCCGCTCGCACCAGCGAGTCGCTCCCCCTCGACCTCGCGGAGGACCTACGCCGGCGCGCGTCGGCGTTCGACCTCTACGCCCTCGGCTCCGACGCTGCGCTCCTCGACCAAGCCGTCGAAACGGCCGCCGCCAGAGCGGAGCTCGAGCGCGTGCCGCCCGCGTTCACCGCTGAGGAGATCCGAGCCATCTACCAATCCGCCTCCGACCCGGAAGGAGCACCACATGACGCATGACCTGCGCGCCCGCTCAGCCGAGGAGGTGTTCGAAGACCACCCGCGACTGGCCGGCGAACACCGCTCCGACGAGGACATCGAGCGCACTATCTCACCCGACTGCGTCGTCCTGGAACGCCGCGGCGTCTTCCGGGGGCGGGCTGACGCTGCTGGGCGGCTACGAGATCGCCGTTGAGACATGCCACGCGCGAACCTCGATCGCGCCGGCTGACGGGCCCTGCTGACGTCAGCCGAGGCCCTTGGCTCGCAGCTCCTCTAGCGCCTCGTCGCGCTTCTGCAGCCCGTCGAGACCCATGCCGTGCAGCACGCGGGGCGCCTTGGTGAACTGGACGTCGCGGTAGTCGACGATCTCGATCGCGTTGCCCCACGGGTCCTGGAAGCGCAAGGAGCCCGATCCGAGGACGTCCATCCCGGCGTCGCTCAGCGCCGCCCGAAGGCGCTCCTTGTCGTCGACGACCAGGCCGAAGTGGCGGCTGTCGTCGGCGGGCTGTGAGCGCGGCTCGCTCAGCGCGACGAACTGGTCGCCGAGGTCGATCCACGCCATGCCGGACCGCCGGCCGCGCAGCTCGAGCTCGAAGAACCGCGACCACCACTCGATCGCGGCGTCGACGCTGTCGACCTCGAGTGCGACGTGGTTGACGCCCAGCGCCCGAGCCCGGCCGCCCGCCGTCACGATCCCCGCCGCAGTTGTCGCAGGACGTAGTGCAGGATGCCGCCGTGACGGAAGTAGCGCCACTCGTTCGGAGTGTCGATCCGCACCCGCGCGTCGAACTCGACGCCGGTCGACGTCGCGACCTTCAGCATCGCGGCGCTGTCCTCGAGTGGCGCGAGATCGAAGGTCTCCTCGCCGGTGAGGCCGAGCGACGCGACCGATTCGCCGTCGGGGAACTGCAGCGGCAGCACGCCCATGCCAACGAGGTTGGAGCGGTGGATGCGCTCGTAAGACCGGGCGAGGACGAAGCGGATGCCGAGCAGGCTCGGGCCCTTGGCGGCCCAGTCGCGCGAGGAGCCCGACCCGTATTCCTCGCCGGCCAGCACGCACAGCGGGACGCCCTGCTCGGCCGCGCGCATCGCCGCCTCGTAGATCGTCATCTGCTCGCCGTGCCACACGGTGACGCCGCCTTCGGTGCCCGGCGCGAGCTGGTTGCGCAGGCGGACGTTGGCGAAGGTGCCGCGCATCATGACCTCGTGGTTGCCGCGCCGCGACCCGTAGGAGTTGAAGTCGCGCCGCTTGACGCCGTGCTCGCGCAGGTATCGCCCGGCCGGCGACTCACGCGCTATCGCGCCCGCGGGCGAGATGTGGTCGGTCGTGACGCTGTCGTCCAGCAGCACGATCGCCCGCGCCCCAGTGATCGGGCCGAACCCCTCCGTCGGCTCGGCCGCCATGCCGTCGAAGTACGGCGGCCGCTTGACGTACGTCGAGGCTGGGTCCCAGGCGTAGCGGTCGCCGGCAGGGATCTCCAGGCCGTTCCAGTTCTCGTCGCCGGCGAACACCTCGCCGTAGCTGCGGCGGAACATGTCGGACTCGACCGCCTGCTCGATCGCGTCAGCCACCTCGCGCTGCGACGGCCAGATGTCCGCGAGGCGCACGTCGCCCCCCAGCGGCTCGCGCGTGAGGTCGACGTCCATCCGCCCGGCCAGGGCGTACGCGACGACGAGCGGCGGGCTGGCGAGGTAGTTCATTTTGACCTCGGGATGGATGCGCCCCTCGAAGTTGCGGTTACCTGACAGCACTGCGCAGACCGTCAGGTCGCGCTCGGCGATCTCGCGCGAGATCTCCTGCGGCAGCGGACCGGAGTTCCCGATGCACGTCGTGCAGCCGTAGCCGACCAGCGAGAACCCCAGCGCCTCCAGCGGCTCGATCAGCCCTGCGCGCTCCAGGTACTCGGTGACAACCTTCGAGCCCGGCGCGAGACTCGTCTTCACCCACGGCCTCCGGGTCAGGCCGGCCTCGACGGCCTTGCGGGCCAGCAGCCCGGCGCCCAGCATGACCGACGGGTTCGACGTGTTCGTGCAGCTCGTGATCGCAGCGATCACGACGGCGCCGTGGTCCAGGCCCCCGCCGACACCGTGCGCGCGGGCCGGCGGCGCGCCGTCGCCCCGGCGCGCGGGCATCGGCTTCGGCGAGACGCCCGCGGCCTTGCTCGACGGCGGGTCGCTGGCCGGGAACGTCATGTCTGCGGACATGTCCCACCCGTGATAGGCCTCGCCGCTGACGAAGGTCCGCAGCTCCTCGCGGAAGTTGCTCGCCGCGTCGGTCAGGGCGACGCGGTCCTGCGGGCGGCGCGGCCCGGCGACGCTCGGCTCCACGGTCGACAGGTCGAGCTCGAGCGTGTCGGAGAACACCGGCTCGGGGGAGGCCGGCTCGTGGAACATCCCCTGCGCGCGGCAGTAGGCCTCGACGAGCGCTACCTGCTCCTTGGGGCGGCCGGTGAAGCGCAGGTAGCGCAGCGTTTCGGCATCGACGGGGAAGATGCCGCACGTCGCGCCGTACTCGGGCGACATGTTGCCGATCGTCGCGCGGTCGGCCAGCGGCAGGTTCGCCAGCCCCGGGCCGACGAACTCCACGAACTTGCTCACCACGTGCCGCTGGCGCAGCATCTGCGTGACCGTCAGGACGAGGTCGGTCGCCGTCGTGCCCTCGGGCAGCTCGCCGGTCAGCCGGAATCCCACTACCTCGGGGATCAGCATCGAGACCGGCTGGCCGAGCATCGCCGCCTCGGCCTCGATGCCGCCGACGCCCCAGCCAAGCACGCCGAGGCCGTTGACCATCGTTGTGTGCGAGTCGGTGCCGACCAGCGTGTCCGGGAACACCCGCCCATCACGCGCATGCACGACGTTGGCGAGGTACTCCAGGTTGACCTGGTGGCAGATGCCGGTGTTCGGCGGGACGACCGAGAAGTTGCGAAAAGCCGTCCGGCCCCAGCGCAGGAACGCGTAGCGCTCGCGGTTGCGCTCGAACTCCAACTCGGCGTTGCGTTGGAACGCGCGCGGCTCGCCGAACACGTCGACCTGGATCGAATGGTCGATCACCAGCTCGACGGGCACGTGCGGGTTAATCTGGGCCGGGTCGCCGCCCAGTTCCTCCATCGTGTCGCGCATCGCCGCGAGGTCGACGATCGCCGGCACGCCGGTGAAGTCCTGCATCAGCACCCGGCTCGGCGTGAACGCGATCTCGATCGTGGGCGGCCTGAGCGGATCCCACCCGGCCAGCGCCTCGATGTCGTCTCGGGTCACCGCCTGGCCGTCCTCGTTGCGCAGCAGGTTCTCGAGCAGCACCTTCAAGCAGAACGGCAGCCGCGCCAGCTCGAACCGCTCGGCCAGCGCGTCCAGCCGGAAGAACTCCAGCGCGCGCCCCCCAACCTCGAGCGTGTCGCTCGCGCCGAACGAGTCGAGAGATGGCGTCATGTCCGATCCCTACCACGAATCGCATGCGTGGTGTCGTCGGGCTCGGGCGGCGAGCGCGTGGCGGCGACGCCGAGCAGCGAGAGACGAAGGGAATCCTCGGCAGGGCCCGGCCGCGGGCAGGACGGCCTTCGGCAGCACTAAGCCTGAATCCACTGATCCTCACGGCGAATCCCTGGGAGGTTGGAGATCCACCCGGCGCAGCAACTGGGCGTTGAACGCGACCACGATCGTCGAGACGCTCATCAGCACGGCGGCGATCGCAGGAGGCATCGAGATGCCAGCCCAGTTCAGGGCACCGGCGGCGATCGGGATGGCGAGGATGTTGTAACCGGCGGCCCACACGAGGTTCTGCATCGACTTGCGGTGGACCGCAGTCGACAGCTTCATGATCGAGGTCACGCCGCGCGGATCGTCGCTCGTGAGGATGAGCCCGGCGGACTCGATCGCGACATCGGTTCCCGCGCCGATCGCGATGCCGACGTCGGCGCGCGCAAGCGCCGGGGCATCGTTGACGCCATCGCCGACCATTGCCACGCGCAGACCGCGCGCCTGGAGCTCGGCGACCTTCGCGGCCTTATCTTCGGGCAGCACCTCGGCGAACACCTCATCGACGCCGAGGTCGGCGGCGACGGCTTCGGCCACCTGGTGGGCATCCCCCGTGATCACCACGACGGTGCGCCCGGCGGCGTGCAGGTCGGCGACGGCCTGGCGCGCCTCCGGACGGATTTCGTCTTCGACGGCGACCGCACCGAGGATCTCGGTGTCGCGCACGAGATAGAGCACCGAGGAGCCGCGCTGCTTCCAGGCGTCGACGGCGGCGGTGATCGACTCCGGCACGCTCGCATCGGCCGCGCGCAGCAGCGCCGGCCCGCCCACCTTGTAGGTCTCCCGGCCGAGCGTGGCCTGCACACCACGACCGGGCAACGAACGGAAGTCGCTCGCTTGGGCAATGCCGTCGTGTTCGCGGGCGGCGACCAGGATGGCTCGCGCAAGCGGGTGCTCGCTCTCGGCCTCCACGGCGCCGGCAAGTCGCAGGAACTCGCCGTCGGTCAGCTCGTCCGCGGGCGCGACGCCGACGACCACATGCTGACCCTTGGTGAGCGTGCCGGTCTTGTCGAACAGCACCGCGTCGAGCTTGCGGCTGCGTTCGAGTGCGAGGCGGTCCTTGATCAGGATGCCGTTGCGCGCCGCCTGCGAACTCGAGATCGCCGTAGTCAGCGGGATCGCCAGGCCCAAGGCGTGCGGGCAAGAGATCACGAGCACTGTGACGACGCGCACGACGGCTTCGTCGCCGTCGCCCATCGCCGTCCAGACGATCGCCGTGATCAACGCCGACGCCATCGCCACGTAGAAGAGCAGCGCTGCAGCGCGGTCGGCGAGCACCTGCGAGCGCGACTGGGAGTCCTGCGCCTCGGCGACGAGGCGTCCGATGCCGGCGAGTGTCGTGTCGTCGCCGATTGCGGTCACGCGGACGCGTAGCGACGAGTCGGTCGAGATGGTGCCGGCGACCACCCTGTCGCCGGTCACCTTGGCAACGGGCCGCGACTCGCCGGTGATCATCGACTCATCCAACTCGGCGCCGCCCTCGGTGATCTCACCGTCGGCCGGGATGCGGGCACCGGAGCGCACGAGCACGAGGTCGCCTGGCTTCAGCTCGGCTGCCGAGATCGTCTGCGTCGTGCCGTCGCCGGCCAGTCGTTCGGCCTCATCCGGCAGCAGGGCCGCGAGTGCCGACAGAGCGTCCTGGGCCTGCCCGAGTGCCTTCATTTCCTGCCAGTGCCCGGCGAGCATGACCGTGATCAGCGCCGCCAGCTCCCACCAGAAATCCAGGTCGAACGCGCCCAACGAGGTCGCCATTGATGCCACGTAGGCGACCGTGATCGCCATCGCGATCAGCAACATCATTCCCGGCGCGCGCTCCTTGGCCTCGCGCACGCCACCCTTCAGGAACGGCTCGCCGCCCCACACGAAGAGCACCGTGCCGAGCACTGGGCCAACCAGCTTGATGCCCGGGAAGTCCAGTTCGTACCCGAACCAGTCCATCACCATGCGGCTGGTCAGGACGATCGGAATCGTCAGCAGCAGGCTCCACCAGAACCGCCGCTGAAACATCTCGACACTGTGGCCGGCGTGCTTGCCATGGCCGGGGTCGTGATCGGCGTCAGCGCCGTGACCCGTATGCGCGTCCTGGCCGGTGTGCGCCGCCGGGCCCCGTCCGCCGTGATCGTGCTCGACGCGCTCGTGGTCGATGCCAGCCAGCGTTCCGCGGTCGCGATTGGATGCCGACATGCGCACCACCATATGACAGCCTTGACCTTCGGATCCCGGTGTTCAATTCGGGCGCGGGCGCAGCCGTGGGCACGCGCACCCGCGTAGGAGTATCTGCCGCCATGATGTGCTTGGAGGCGCTGGGCTGACCAGCAGTGGCCGGGTTATGCGGCGAACTTCGAGATGGGGTCGCGACCGCATGGTGGCCCGATGCCCGAGCAGCACGCTGGCGGAACATGTGTATTGCGCGTCGTGGCCGGTATGCCCCGCCGAGCCCCGTCTGAAGGATGTGTAGCGGCGCCGTGGCGCATTGGTCTTGGTCAGATGAGCGTGGAGGCCGTCAGTACGGTCACGACGACGATCGCGGCGCGTAGCGCGGCGGTCGTTCGGGCCGCTGTGCGCAGCCGCGACGCAAGCGGGGCGTCGGACGGGTCGGCCAGCGTTCGGGCACGGAGGCGCTGAACGCAACGGGCGTTGATCGCGCCGGAGCTCACGGTGCCGTAGCCGCCCCGGCCGTTGGCGCGGCTGAAGACAAGATGCCCGTCGTAGGATGCGATCGGTGTCGGATCCGCGACCCGGCTGATGGTTGGTGGCAGGTCCTGTGCGCCGGCCGATGGCGTCAGCGCCAACAGCCACGCGAAGCACGCCATCGTTGCCCGTCATCGCCGGTGCGCTCACGGCAGCAGATTGAACGGCGTCTCGCGCGGCGTGGCGATGATCAGGCAGTTCGCTGCGCGCGCGAGCGCACTGCTCGCGCTGCCGAGCAGCACGGCACCGACCGGGCCGTAGCCGCGCGACCCGACGACCAACAGGTCGACCTCCGCGCTCTCTGCGACGAGCACGTCGTCCGCGGAACCATCGACGAAACGGCGCACTGACGGCTCACGAGCGTGGGCCGGCGAGCAGGACCGGGCGACCCGCGGCACACACCAACCCCGCGGACACCGAGCCGAGCAGCATCTCGCCGACGGCGCTGCTTCCACGGGTGCCCAAGACGATCACGGGCGCCGCGCGGTCGCGAGCGGCGCTGGTCATCTGCTCGACCGGATCTCCATGGTCGATGATCACCGTGACGTCGGCGATGCAGCCCTGCAGGCCGCGGACGGCGCCACGCTCACAGTCTCGCGCGGCAGCCTGGAGCCTCAGGGCGATGTCGTCGTCCGTCGGAGCGCTCGCGCCGGGCAGCACGACGTGAACGAGCACCAGGCTTCGGCGCAGGCGCTCGGCCAGGATCGCGGCATGTCGGATCGCCCGGAGACTGTCGGTGGACCCGTCGAATGCGGCGATCACCGGCCCGGGTTGGTCCAGGGCGGCGTCCGCGGTGACGACGAGGACGGGACATGGCGCCGCCGCCGCAAGGTCGCTCGACACGCTGCCGATCATCATGCGCTCCAGCGGCGGGTGGACGTCCCTGCTCGTGATCAGCAGGCGCGCATCATGCTCGCGCGTCAGGCGCAGCAGTTCAGGGACGACGCGCCCCTCGACGAGCTGCGCCGTGTGGTCGATGCCGGTGAGTACCTTGGCGGTGGTGTTCAGCGCGACGCGGGCCTGCCGGCAATCGACGTCGGCGATGTGCTGCGGCGTCGTTCCGGCGAGTCGCGACTCCTTCGTGAGCGGCACCGCGACCGCCATGGCGTCGAAGACGTGAGTGAGCAGCACCCGGGCCTCGAGCTCACGCGAAAGCCATGCGCCCGCCTCCGCGACGGCCAGCGCTCGCTGCGAATCGTCGACAGCGCACACGATGGTGGGCACGCCACCGGGCCGTCCGGTCACCGCGAGTCTCGCGCGGACACCGCATCGGCGGGAATGATGACGACGACCCGGTCCGTCTCGTGCAGGACGGCGTGTGAGACGCTGCCGAGCACCCCGCGTATCGGCCCGAAGCCGCGCGAGCCGAGGACGATCTCGTCGGCGTCGCGCGCGTCGGCGGCGGCCACGATCGCCCGCGCCGGCGGCCCCTCGACCAGCGACGTCTCGAGCTCGGCGTCCAGCTCGTGCTCGTCGGTGAGCGATCGCAGGAGCTGGCGGCCGTGCTCCTGATAGGCCTGGAGCGTCTCCTGGTAGTTGGGGGCTCCCAGCCAGTCGGGCATCGGCGCAAACGCGTGTACTGCCACGATCCGGCCGCGCTCGCACGAGCGGCGCGCGGCATAGGTCAGCGCGGCACGGGCCGGCTCGGAGTCGTCGTAGCCCACGACGACGGTGCAGCTGCCGTGCGGGCGGCCGACGCGCGGATGATCGGCGGCTGCGGCGGGCACCACGACGACGGGACGATCGGCCTGCTGAAGCAGCGCGTGCGAAACGCTGCCCAACGCAGCGCTGAAGCGGCCCAAGCCGCGTGACCCGACCACGATCTCCTCGGCGTCCCGTTCGCGGGCGAGCTCCGCGAGGCGCTCGGCCGGTGGCCCCTCCAGGACCACCGGCTCGGCCCCCTTCGCGTATGCCCCGACCATCTGGTTGACGAGCTGGTGGGCGATGTCCCGGTACTCGTCGCCGATGAGCATGGCCTTGGCGACGGCATCCGGCACGGAGCGCATCACGTGCGCGACAATCAAGTGCCCGTCCGGGCCGGCACGCCGCGTCGCATGCTCGAGGGCCAGGCGCGCATTGCGGGAGTTGTCGACGGCGACGACGATGCGTCGCGGGCTGGATGTCACGGTCCCATCTCTCTCGGTTGTGTATCAGCCAAGCACCGGCGACTCTACGTGCCGACATCGGCTTCGTCCACGGCCACGCCGAGCGCGCTGGCCCTGGCCACCGAGGAAGACGCCGAGGATGTTGACCACGAGCTCATCGGACGACTCGTCGAGCGCGTAGGCGACGAGGGTCTTCTCATGATGTGGCCGACCGCATGCCCGGTGCCGCGCGGCCATTTGGAGCCCTCGCGGGTCACCCTGACCGGATGCGCCAAGGCCGTCGTGCGCACGAAGGGCCCTACCTCAGCGCCCGCTACCACCGCATCAACAGCCGGCGCGGACACGCCAAAGCGACCGTCGCGACCGCGCACAAGATCCTCACCGCCGCCTGCCACGTCCTCAACCAGGGCGTCGCCTACCACGAGCTCGGCGAAGAGTTCTTCTCCCGCCGCGACACCGAGAACACCGAGCGCTACCGCCGCCGCCTGATCCGTCAGCTCGAGCGCCTCGGCCACCAGGTCACCCTTCAACCGCTCCCGGCGGCCGCCTGACGCCCAGCGCTGCGTGACACCAAAGTCATTGTCGATTCAGACGGCATGGACCTGATCGACCAGGCGCCCGTCGACCATTTGGACGACGCGTGCATCCGCGGCACGTGGACGAGGTCGTGTGTGACGAGGAGGGTCGAGGTGTCGAGTTCGTCGGTGAGACGGAGGATCAGGTCGATGATGCTCGCGCCGCGTTCTTGGTCGAGTGCGCTGGTCGGCTCGTCGACGAGGAGGACGCTGGGGTCGTTCATCAGGGCCCGGGCGATGTTGACACGCTGCCGCTGGCCACCGGAGAGCTGGTGAGGTCGTTTGTCCCGGTGACCGCCGAGAGCGACTGCGTCGAGTAGTTCACCGGCACGCTTTGCCGCCTTGCCGCGATCCTGCCTGCTGCGGCGCGCGCCGAGCTCGTTCATCGGGTCTCCCGACAAACACGAGGACCCGTGCGAGACCATCGGTCAGCGCAATGGCCGGCGGGATGGGAAGCGCAGCAGCGCGCGCGCTGCGAGGACGAGCACGTGGGTGCCGAGGACGCCGTAGAGGACCACGACACCGAGCGCGCCGGGCCGAAGCCACGCGGCCTCCGGCGCCAGCTGCGCGGCCGCGAGCGTGGTGATCGCCAGTGCGGCGAGCGCGACGAGCGCCCGGTCGCCGGTCAGCCGGGACCGGGGTCGGGGTCGGGGTCGGGGCCGAGCGTCGGAGAGATCGCGGACGTGGGCCAGCAGCGTGAGCAAGTGCACCAGCGAGGCGAGCACGGTGAGCCCAATCCAGCCGGCCAACAGCAGCACCCCGAGCGCGGCACGCCGCGGTTCGGTGAAGACATCGCCGTGCAGCGCGCCGATCGTTCCGACCGACACGCCGGCGAGCAGGAACACCTGCGCCAACGTGACCAGCTGTGCCGACAGCGACAGCGGGCGAGGGGCTACGCGCACGGAGGCGATGAGGTTGACGCTCAGCAGGCCGGCGGCGAGGCCGAGCGCCAGCCAGCCGAGCACGGCGAGCTCGGCGATGCCTGCAGCCAGGCCGCCGGCGAGCGCCGCTGTGCCGACTGTCCAGGCCACGAACGTCGGCCCTTGCAGGGCCGCGTAGCGCAGGCGGGTGTGGGTGAGCGAGGGATGGAACGTATGCAGTGTCCCGATGATCGCGGTGCCCAGCCAGCCTGCCAGATTGAACGCCAGGTGGGCACCCAGCAGGCTGCCTGCGGGCCACGGCACGCCCAGCGCGAGGCCGAGACCGGCGAGCACGCCTGCACCGAGAAAGGTCGCGCAGGCGTAGTACCAGCGCACCGCCCAGCGCGCTCGCTGCAGCGAGCGCCGCTGCATGTCACGCAGACCGACGGCGAACAGCACGAGGCCCGCTGCGATCAGCGCCCCGCCGACGGTCGCAACGGACGTGGCCCGGGTCGGCACGCCCACCGCGACCAGGACCGTCCCGGCGTTCCAGCAGATCAGCTGCGCGCCGACCAGCGGCCGCGACGGCGGATCGGTCGCCAGGAACGCCGCGACGAAGTACTGGCCGGCGCCGAGAACCAGCTGGGAGACGCCGCCCAGGAACGCAAGATGCAGCGCCAGCCAGCGCCCGTCGGCAAGCACCCCCGCCCGTGCGAGGACAGCGGCAACGGCGGCCGCCAGCAGAAACGTGATCGCGGGTGCGAAGAACCGGATGAGCAGGTCGCTGGGACGGGAGGCCCTGGCCGACGGCAAGCAAGGCGCGCGGGACACCGCGCTGAGTTTACACATGTATGCTGGGCAAATTGTCCTCGCCCATCGGCCTTGATCTGACGTCGACGCGAGCGCGACCATGCGTTTGCGATTGGTCGGGTCGTGGAGGAACCTGCGAGGCGATGGGCGCGCTCCCACGTCTTTGGAGGTTGAGCCGGTCGGCAGCTGCCCGTGCCGGACGCAGGTGCGATGTCACCGGGCGGCGGCAGGCGGGCTGAGCCGATGTTCGATCCGGTTCAGCAGAGCTACCTGCTCGAGGCGCGCCAGATGCAGGCGCTGTCGTTCGCCGTGCACATTCCGCTCGTGTGCTTCGGGATCGCCTTCCCGGCGATGGTCATGCGGGCCGAGTGGCTGTGGATGCGCACCGGCGACGAGGTCTACCGCGTGCTGGCGATGCGCTGGACGAAGGTCATGGTCGCGCTGTTCGCCTGCGGCGTGGTCACCGGCACGATCCTGAGCTTCGAGATGGGGCTGCTGTGGCCCGGCTTCATGGGCACGTTCGGCGCCGTCTTCGGCCTTGGGTTCGCGCTCGAAGGCTTCTCGTTCTTCGTCGAGGCGATCTTCATCGGCATCTATGTCTACGGCTGGAATCGCATGTCGCCGCGCGCGCACTTCATCAGCGGCATCCCGATCGTGGTCGCGGGGCTGACGGGCTCGCTGTTCGTGATCTCCGTCAACGCCTGGATGAACGATCCGGGCGGCTTCACGCTGACACCGGACGGGACCGTTACCGACATCGATCCGATCGAGGCGCTGTTCGGCAACGGCCACCTCGCCTATCAGCTGATCCACATGTACCTCGCCGGCTTCATCGTCGCCGGCTTTCTCGTCGCGGCGGCCTACGCAGTCGGTCGCCTGCGCGGGCGCTGGGGTCGCTATGAGCGGATCGCGTTGACGATCCCCTTGACGGTCGCGGCGCTCGCCGCGCCGGTCCAGCTGCTCGTCGGCGACTGGGCGGCCCGCGAGGTCGCCAAGAGCCAGCCAACGAAGCTCGCAGCGCTCGAGGGCGTGGGTCACACCGAACGCGGCGCCCCGCTGCACCTGCTCGGCTGGTACAGCGACGGCAAGGTCAAGGCGGGGATCCCGATCCCGAAGGGTCTGTCGCTGCTGGCGTTCCACGACCCCAACGCCGAAGTCCAGGGCCTCGATGCGGTTGCGGCGAAGGACCGCCCGCCGGTCAACGTCGTGCGCATCGCCTTCCAGCTGATGGTCGCGATCGGGACGTTCCTCGCGGCGCTCAGCGCCTGGTATCTGTACGCGCGCACGCGACGCAAGCGCGTGCCGTCCGGCGTGTGGTTCTATCGCCTGCTCGTCGTGGCGGGGCCGGCGTCGGTGGTCGCGCTGATCAGCGGCTGGGTCACCACCGAGGTCGGCCGCCAGCCGTGGGTCGTCTACGAGGTCATGCGCACCGAGGCGGCCGTGACGGCCGCCGACGGGATTGCGGTCGGTTATGGCACGCTGGCGGCGTTCTTTGCCTGCCTGATCGCGGCGGTCGCGTGGATCCTGCGGCGCTTGGCGCGGGCGCCGATGAAGACCTATGAGGAGCCCGAGCGCGCGCTCGGCGAGGGCTGAGGATGCTCGGCCTCGAGCTGTACGAGCTGCCGCTGTTCTTCGCGCTTCAGGGCGTCGCGCTCTACGCGGTCCTCGCCGGCGCCGACTTCGGCGCCGGCATCTGGCAACTGCTGGCCGGGCGCGGGGAGCAGGGCAGACGCATTCGCGAGCACGCCCATCGCTCGATGGCGCCGGTCTGGGAGGCCAACCACGTCTGGCTGATCTTCGTGCTCGTCGTCGTATGGACCGGCTATCCGCTCGCGTTCTCGTCGATGGCTTCGACGCTGGCGGTCGCGCTCACCGCCGCAGGACTCGGAATCGTCCTTCGCGGCGTCGCGTACGCGCTGCGCTCGGCCAGCGCCGGCGACACCGAACTGCGCGCCGTCGACACGCTGACGGCCGTGGGGTCGGTGATGGCTCCGTTCGCGCTCGCCGCCGCCGCCGGGGCGATCGCGTCTCAGCGCGTGCCCGTCGGTAACGCTGCCGGAGAGCTCTGGTCGAGCTGGCTGAACCCGACGTCGATCATGGCCGGCGTCCTCGCGCTGCTCGCCAGCGCGTACCTCGCCGCCGTCTACCTCGCCGCCGATGCCCGCCGGGCCGGCGACGAGGCGATGGCAGCCCTCTTTCGCACCCGTGCGCTCGTCGCCGGATCGGTCGCCGGCGTGGCCGCCATCGCTGGGGGGCTCGTGGTCCGCTCAGACGCCCGCTGGATCTTCGACCGGCTCGTCGACACGCCCGCCGTGTTCAGCGTCGGGCTGTCCCTGCTGGCGGGCGTCGGCACGCTCGTGCTCGTCCTGCGCTGGCATCTGGGCGCGGCGCGGGTCAGCGCCGCGGTCGCGGTCGCAGCGCTCGTCGGCGGCTGGGCGCTCGCTCAGAATCCGCTGCTGCTGCCGGGCCTGACAGTCCGCGAGGCCGCCGCGCCCGACAACGTGCAGACGCTGCTTGTCATCTCGATCCTCGCCGGCGGACTGATCCTGTTTCCATCACTGGCGCTGCTGTTTCGCCTCGTCTTGCGCGGAGCCTTCCAGGCCGAGCCCGTCATCGAGCGGGGCGCGCCTCTGACCGGACCGAGCAGCGGCCTCGCCGCAACGCTGACGGCGACCCGGCTGGCCGGCGCGTGCTTCGCGATCGGCGCGATCTTTCTCGTGCTCGGCGACAGCGCCTGGCCGCACGCGATCGGCGTTGCGGCCCTGGGGGCGTTCATCGTGCTCGGGTTGTCCGCGCTCGCCGGCGAAGACTCGCGGGAGTGATGGCGACCAGCAGGTGGCGTTCTGTCGCCTGCGCCGACTCGTTCGTGTGCCCGATGGGGTCAGAAGTGGTCGTGATTGCAGTCAGCGCCCGATAGCCGCGGCGCCCGGCGTGACGGATGCTCGATCGATGCACATCCTCTGCCCGCCCGCGCTGTCGGCGTGCACGGCGACGAGCTCGCCGCCGTCCGCGCGCGCCCACACGCGTTCGTCGACGAGGGTCTTGGGCATCAGCAGCTGGGAAGAAGCCGATGGCCGTTGACCGTTGACAGAGCCGTCCCGGTCACGCCGAGGGTCAGAGCGGTGGCCATGAGGCCGAGTATCTTCATTTTCATGGTCATCGTCCTTTCTCGGGCAGCTGGACGTTGCGCTCGCGGCCCTTCACGGCGCTTGTCTCAAGTCCCTCGGAATCTGGATCGGGCTGGGCGCTGGCAACGGCTCCGCGGCCCAAGTCGACCAGTACATCGATTTGTGTGACCTTGTCGGCACTGATGCGATTGACGGTGAGTTGGTAGGGCTGCGGGCGCTTTGCTCTCCTATCGTAGTGGGCGACTGGAAGCTTCACGTCGCGCAGCTGGGTGGGCTGGTCGAGGCGCAGTACGAACGCTGCGCCGAGCAGACGTCCGGGCGAGCCTCCGCGGCCGCTCGTCGTCCACGGCCCGCTCTTCTCAACGCTGTAACCGGTGCCGTCCAAGGCCTGCTTGAGCGCGGTATTCGAAGCTATCAACTTCTTCGCGCGCTTCAACTGAGCGTCATTCAGCGTCGGAACCGCCACGTCCCGGGCTCCCGCCGTAGGCGAAGAAGGACTATCGGGAGGCGTGATCTGCGGTGCGTTCGCAGGTGTGACCGATCCTGGATCCTTTCCGAGAAGCGTGTCGGCGATGGCTCCTCCTGCCAGTACGAGCACCGCTCCCACGGCGTAGGCACCGAAAGCTGTTCGACCCAGCCAGCGCCGTCGACTGATATGGAGAGTGGGTTGTCAAGCTGGGGTTGGTGAGCTGGCGCGTTAGCGCTTGTCGGGCTGGGTGTGTGGTCGGCTGGGTGGGTGGCGGTCCGGCAGGCTGTGCGCGACGCGCGGTCAGACTGATATGCGCGGGTTGGCTACCGCAGGACCATGGATTCGTCGTGGGGAGCCGCTGTCTAGAAACGGGCGTGGCCAGCCCCACCGTTGGGGCGGGTTGCTCATAGTCGAATCGCGGGTTCCCCGCGCGGTGCCGGGCCGCCACCGACCCAGTCGACGGGATGCTTGTCCTCTTGGGTGCTGCTGTTGTTCACTCGATGCGGCTGATCGCCCAGCAGAACCCGGCGAGTTCGCGCGCGCCGGCGACGGCGATGATCGTGCGGCGCTTGCCGCGCGCTTGCAGTCGCGTCCAGGTGCGGTGCAAGCGCTGCTGAGCGCTCCACGCGACCGCGACGGCTTGGGCGGGCTGGCCGTCTTGGCGCTCAGCGAGCGCCTTGCCGATCGCGGGTCGCTTGCGGTAGTGCCAGGCGGCCTCGACCAGCAGCCGGCGCGCATGCCCGGAGCCGGTCTTGGTGATCGCGCCGAGCCTGCGCTTCTCGCCCGTCGTAGCTTCTGAGGGCACCAGCCCGACGTAGCTCATCAACTGCTCGGCTCGTGCGAAGCGCTCGAAGTCGCCAATCTCTGAGCACAGCCCGACGGCCGTCAGCGTGTCGATCCCACGCATGCAGCGCAGCCTGCCGACCTGAGTCGCCCACGGCGAGCCGGGCAACAGCGCGACGATCTCACGCTCGAGCTGATCGCGGCGGTAGGCGAGCGCGTCGACCGCGCCCCTGGCGTCAAGCAGTGTCGCCTGCGCCGCCGGCCAGCCCAGCTGGACCTGCGCCAGCCATGCGCGGTGATGCTGCGTCCACGCCGCCCCGTCATCAAAGCGCACGCCATGGCGCAGCAACAGCTTGCTCAGTCGGTGCCGACAGCGCATCAGGTCCACGCGCACCGCCTCACGAGCGCGCACGAGGTCGCGCAGCGCCTCCTCGCCGGGGCCGGGCACCCGGACCGGATGCAGCTTGCCGGCCAGCAGCAACCTGACGAGATGCTCGGCGTCACGGCGATCGGTCTTCACCCGATCTCCGCTTGCGCGCGGGATCTTGCTTGGCGCCGCCACGACACACTCGACCCGACGACTGGCCAGCTCGCGCGCCAGCCCGTAGCCCGTCGGCCCGGCCTCATACGCCGCGCGTACCGGCCGCGCAAGACCGGCGCACAGCCCGGCCGCTTCAGTGATATCGCCGCTCAACCTGAAGTGCTGCAGCTGACCGGTCTCGGCATCGAGCACTACCGCCACGATCTTCGCGGCATGCACATCCAGACCGACAAGGCTTCTAGCCTTCGCCATGGCTGGCTCCTCCTCTGCGATTGTGGACCGTCGCGCGGTTGCCGCCGCGCGACCGAACGTCACCCCGCAACCGTCGTGGGGGAACCGGCCCCTTCTACAACGCGGGCCGGACGGAGCGACAATCCATATGGTCTAGAAGGCGGCGCCCCACCCCACGTTCCATTGACCTTGTTCATAGGTAGATCAACTATCAAACAGATAAAGAAACGAACAGCAAGAAATAGAAGATCAAGCGTACCGTCCCGGCTCAGAGTCTCAAACTGTCCGGGAGAGATGTCACCGACGGACTGGTGCAGGCGCATATCGTTAGGCCCGGATCTTGCAGCAAGGTGAGCACCCGACCGATGTCGGGGCGCCGTCACATCCGGTTGAGCAGGGATTCTTTGGCTTGCTGAAGGACCAAGAACCGGCTCGGGAGAATCACCTTGAGGGTGCAGTGCGATGGCCGCAACGTCACGGTAGAAGTTCGGTCGTACGGAGAAGGACTCGTGTCGCATGCGGGCAGCGCGCTGCTCGCGCAGATTGCCGACAAGAGTGCCCCTCCTCGACGAACTGAGCGCTTTCCCGCGACGGGGTAGAGCGGCGCAGAGCACGGCGATTCGCGCGTCGGGCAGGCCAAGACCGATGTCAGGGTCGTGCAGCTGACACCGGACACCGTCGCGGACATCGAGCGCTACCTGCAGCTGACGGCGGAGCGGCCCGCCGCGAGCCCGCTGCTGCCGACAAGCAACGGCACGCGCTACAACCGCACGACCGCGGGCTCGACGATCATCAAGCCGCTCGTCGCTGAGGCGAACGTCGTGCTCGCAGAACGCCACGAGCCGGTGCTGCGCGACGGCTGAGCGCACACGCCTTACGCAAGACGTTCTTCACGTTCCTGAACGAGGCCGGCGCCCCGCCGCGCTGGGTCGCCGACCAGGGCGGACACGCCGACCCCTCGACGTCGCTGCGGATCTACACCGAGTGCTGCGCGATCGCGAACGCGCCGAATATGGCAAGGCTTTCGACGACCTGCTCAACGGCGAAATCGGGCACGTTCTCGCGGCCAGCCCGCCCGGGACCGACGACATCTGGCCCGCAGAAGCCGTCAGAACGATCATCGAGAACATCGGGAGCCGCCACGTCGTGAACGGCATCCCGTGGGCCTCATCACCGCGGCCGGCGTAGCGTCGCGCGGCGTCTACGACGGCGTCGAGATCGAACGCGACAAGGCAACCCGCTACCGCACATGGTCGACCGCGACCGCAGGACCCCGGCCGCGAACGAGTCGAATGCTCCGTGACCTAGCCGAACCACGCGCTGGCCGCGCAGCGCGACTCGAGCGCGACCTCCAGACCACGTCGGCCGCCAAGCGCGCCGGCGAGATCGAGGCCTTGGTCGTCGACCGGAGCGACCGTCGCCGGCTGGGATTCTCGGTGGAGTGACTGGTGCATTCGCGTGCAGGCGGTCGGATCGGCGTAGTCGCCGCGACTGCCGCTTCGGACGAATACGAGCAGCACCGCGAGACTGCCGGAATGCGCGAGTAGCAGAAGCGCCGAGCCACGCCACCGCTGTGGCCACGAAGGAGTCGCTCCGCTCAGCGGATATCCGGACGCGACTGTCGGGTTGTGACGCGACCCGCGACTACGCCGGCAGCGACACGGACGATGCGTAGACCGGTTCGCCGACGAAGTTGCCGGTGTCGTCCTGTGCCACGAGGTAGACCTCGTCGGCCGCGGCCGGCTCGGCCTGGGCAACACCGGCGAGGTAGTCCAGCGCCGGTCCACGCTCGGTGAACGCCTCGACCAGGTTGCCGGTGCTGTCGAAGATGGAATAGGTCATGGGCTGATACCTAGGGTACGCCTCATGGGATCACTACTTCAAGATCGGCCACGCACTGGATGAGTTGAGGTGGTCGGCCCCATACGGACCAGTGTGCTGGTCCGCCGGTGCGGGCGACGCAGATCCCGAGGTCCGGCTTGAGCGCCATTTCAGCGATGTGCCCGCCGAGCTTGGGGACGCGCGCGGCCAACTGGGCGGCCACGGATCGCTCGTCGAACATCGACAACGCCATGTGGATCGCGGCCGCGCGGTTCTCCGGTCCGCGTGGCGGACGTCCAAGCTCGTAGTGCGAGCGAAACGCCTCGCCGAAGCTCGGCGAGTCGCGCTCGGGCACGATCCGGAACAGCCGCATCGGCTCCTCCAAGACCTGCAACTCAATCCTTCGAAGCATGCTCATCGGCGCGGCCATCTCGGTGCCACATTACGTCGCCGGCCGGCATCTCGGATTCTCGCTTGCAAGCCTGGAGCGCCGCATGCCTCGCCCGACCCATCAGGCGGCGAGAATCGGACGGGTTTGGGACAACGAGATGTCCCAAACAGCGAGCAGAAGCGCGTCATACGCTGCACCGAAGCATCGCAAAGTGCCTCTATGCAGCTATTTCCTTCTCATGGGCGCGGCGGGTTTCGAACCTGCGACCTCTCGCGTGTGAAGCGAGCGCTCTCCCACTGAGCTACGCGCCCTCGGGGCCGGGATTGTACGAGACCCGCGCCGCGGAGACCGTGGCGCGCGACGACGACGTTTGGCACCCTGTCGGGAGACATGCCGAGCACGGTCAAAGAGCGCCGCAGGGTCGACGGCCCGGCCAACGACGGCGAGGAGATCTGCCACATCGTGACCGAGGAGGATCCGGACACGGCGCTGTGTGGCAAGGACGTCACGGGCTGGCCGTGGAATCCGCCGTGGCCCTACTGCGTCGTCTGCATGGACCTCATGCACGGCCGCCAGGACGGCTGACTCACGAACCATCGCCCACCCGTCACGCCACCGCCAGCGGCAGCGTGACGACGAAGCACGCGCCCCCGCCGTCGGCGTCGGTGGCAGACGCCTGCCCGCCGTGTGCTCCCACGACGGCGGCCACGATCGACAAGCCCAGTCCGGCGCCGGCTCGGCCGCGCCCGCGGCCGGGGTCGGCGCGCCAGAAGCGCTCGAACAGCTCGGCGGGATCGCCTGCGGGCAGGCCCAGGCCGTGGTCGCGGACGGTGAGACGAGCCGAACCGCGGTCTCCCTCGACCCTGACCTCGATAGGGGACCCGGGAGGGGTGTGCACCAACGCGTTGCGCATGAGGTTCGCCAGCACCTGGCGCAGCTGGCCGGGGTCGCCGTCGACCACGACCGGATCTGAAGCGACCAGCGTGATCTCACGATCGGGCGCGACGGCACGTGCATCGTCGACCGCGTCGCCTGCGAGCGGCGCAAGATCGACGGGCTCGCGATATGCGTCGCGCACCTCGTCGAGCCGAGCCAGCGCGAGCAGGTCCTCCACGAGCACGCCCATCCGCGCGGACTCGTCCTCGATGCGGCTCATCGCCTTCTCCATCTCCGGACCCTCGCGCGCGGCTCCGATCCGAAACAGCTCCGCATAGCCGCGGATCGACGCCAGCGGCGTGCGCAGCTCGTGCGAGGCATCGGCGAGGAAGCGCCGCAGCCGTTCCTCGCTCGCTCGCCGTTCGGCGAACGCACCCTCCAGACGGCCGAGCATCGCGTTCAGGGCCAGACCCAGGCGCCCGACCTCGGTGCGCGACTCCGCGGGTTGCACGCGGCGCGACAGGTCACCCGCGACGATCGCTCCGGCCGTCGTCCCGATGCGGTCCAACGGGCGCAGCCCCAATCGCACGAGCCACCCGGCAGCGAGCGCCAACAACGCCAGCACCGCCGCGATCACCACGCCCTCGATCAGCAGCAGCCGGTCAAGCGTCGCGTCGACCTCCGTGAACGGGACGGCGATCACCGTCGTCTGGCGGGGCGACGCGGGGGTTGCCACCGCGAGCACGCGATAGCGGCTGCCCCCCGAGCCGATCGTCCGGTGCTCGCCGCGCGGGAGGTCGGCTGGTAGCGACGGCGCCGCCGGCAGCGCCTCGCCGGCCGGCACGCCGAGGAACGTGCCGCCGACGACGTTCCCGGTGCCATCGCGCTGCTGTGCGTAGGTGCCTGCCGGCGGAAGATCGCGGGGCGGCTCGCGCCGGCCTCGCGCACCTTTCGGGCCGGGCTGCCGGCCGAGGCCGCGGCCGCGGCCCGCCACATCGGGTTGCAGCGGCGCTCCGGCGGTCAGGCCACGATCGTCGCCGTCGCCGTCGGACGCCGTCCCTTTCAGGACGTTGGCGCTGACGAGCTCGCGCACCGCGGAATCGACGGCAGCCGTCGCTTGGTCGTCGACGCGGTTGAGCTCAAAGCTGCGCAGCGATCCATATGTCACCGCTCCGAGCACGAGCAGGCCGACGGCCGCCAGCGCCACCAGGCTGAGGATCAGCCGCGCGCGTAGGGACATGTCGTCAGCCCCGCGGCAGGCGAAGCGCGTAGCCGACGCCGCGCACCGTCTGGATCAGCGACGGCCCGTGCGGATCAAGCTTCTTGCGCAGGTAGCTGACGTACGTCTCGAGGATCCGCGAGTCGCCGTCGAAGTCGTACTCCCAGACGTGGTCGAGCAGCTGCGCGCGCGTCAGCACCCGGCGCGGGTTGAGCAGCAGGTAGCGCAGCAGCCGGTACTCGGTCGCCGTCAGCTCGATCGCGGCGCCGCCGCGCGTGACCTCCCGCGTGTCCTCGTCGAGCTCGAGGTCCTCGAAGGTCAGGCGGCTCGAGGACGCCTCGCCGACCCCGGTGCGGCGCAGGATCGCCCGGATCCGCGCGACGAGCTCCTCGAGGCTGAAGGGCTTGGTGACGTAGTCGTCGCCGCCAGTCGTCAGGCCCCGGATCTTGTCGTGCGTCGCGTCGCGCGCGGTGAGGAAGATGATCGGCAGGTTCGCGCGCTGCGCGCCGAGGCGCTCGGCGACCTCGAAGCCCTCGATGTCGGGCAGCATGATGTCGAGCACCATGAGGTGCGGATCGAAGGAGCGCACGGCCGCGAGCGCCTCACGGCCGTTGCCCGCGCACTCCACGTCGAAGCCCTGAAAGCGCAGCGCCATCGCGACGACGTCGGCGATGTTCGGCTCGTCGTCGACGACGAGCACGCGGTGCTGGGCGGTGTCTGCGGTCGTGCTCACACCCACCATTGTGCGTGTGAAGCTGGGAATCGCCTGAGAGCGCCCGCGCTCAGTGCTGGAACGTCGCGCGCAACGCCCCGCGTGCCAGCGTGTGCGGGGAGACGTTGAAGCCGACGTATGCCGGCGACGCGCTGGAATCGAGCTCCAGGTGATCGACGTCCAGCGCGAAGACGGTGAACACGTAGCGGTGCTCGCGGTCGCCGGGAGGCGGCGACGCGCCGCCGTATCCGAGCTCGCCAAAGTCGTTGCGGGCCTCGCCGGCGCCGTCGGGCAGACCGTCGCCGCTGGCGTCGCGCGCAAGCTCGGTCACCGAGGCCGGGATGTTGAACAGCGACCAGTGCCAGAAGCCACTGCCGGTCGGCGCATCGGGATCAAAACACGTCACGGCAAAGCTCTGGGTCTCCTCGGGAAAGCCCCGCCAGGTCAGGTGCGGCGAGACGTTCTCGCCACCCGCGCTGCCATGGACGAATGCCATGTCGAGCGGTTCGGCGTCCGCGACGTCGTCGCTCTCGACGACGAACGAGGGGACGGCGTGCATCAAATCATGGGGGTCCGGCGCTGCCGGTCGATCGAGCCACATGGCCTCAAGACTAGTGGGCCATCCGGGAGCGTTGCACCCGACACTCCGGGCGCCGATCACCGCCATGCGGCGTCCTCGGATCTCGATGTGGCAGAGCCACACCTTCGATCCTGCGTCCCCTGCGGGCACCGCCGGCGAAGCCGGTGGTCGGCGCCGGCATCCCGGCGTTCCAGGCACAACGCTCGCGGACGACCCGCTAGCCGTTCACGCCAGGGTCCAACCCCGCGTCGTAGCGCGACCATTCCGAGGCGAACTCGGCTCCGAACACCACGACGTTGGCGGCCGCGTAGACGAAGATCAGCAGCGCCATCGCGGCGCCCAGCGATCCGTAGATCGCGCCGAAGTCCGCGAGCTGCTCGAAGTACAGCTCCAGGCCGCCCTTGACGAGCGCGAGACCCAGCGCGGCGACGACGGCGCCCGGCCAGATGTTGCGCAACGGCTCGCCTTGCATTGGCAGGACGCGGTAGAGGAACAGCAGCGCGAGGACCACGAAGGTGATCGGCAGCAGTTCGCTTGCGACCTCCAGCACTGCGGCGACCAGGAACCCGCCGCCCGCCTCGTCGTCGACGATTCCCGCCAGCCGATGGGTGACCGTCAGCGACACGCTGAGCGCGAGGATCGACGTCCCGCCCAGCACGAGCGCGAGATCCAGCGCCTTGCGCTTGAGCAGCGGCGGACGTTCTTCGATATCCCACGCCTCGTTGATCGAGTGGCGTAGCGCGCCCATCACGCCGCTTGCCGAGACGATCAGCAGCACCGTGCTGACCAGCCCGAGGCTTCCTGCCCGCTTCAGCGCCTCCGACACGGACTGCTCGAGCATCGGCCGGTCGCTGCTGGAGGCGAGCGCGACGTTGTCGAAGACGGTCCTGATGATGCGCTGGCGCACCTCGGAGTCGTCGAACAGCAGTCCGAAGGCGCCGGCCAGCAGCAGCATGAGCGGGATGAACGACAGGATCGCGAAGAACGCGATCTGCGCGGCCGAGCGGTGGCCCCGATCCTCGACGAACTCCAGCGACGCCCGCTTGGTGGTGACGACCATGCGCCGCAGCAGCGGGCGATGCGCGGGCAGATGCACCGGCGCACCCTACGGCCGCGTAGGCGCCTTTGACATGGCGGTCATGCAGAACCCGCCCAGCCGTCCGTCGGGCCGGTCGGGGCTGACCGAGCTGGGCGGCTTTCACATGCCAGTCATGCACAAGCCGCCCAGGCGGCCGTCGAAGGGCCCGAACCCGGGAGGCGAGCGAGGCTAGGACAGCGCGCCCGTGGCGCGTCCACGTCCGCGATCACGGCGGCGCACCTCGCGCAGCGCGGCGGCCAGCCGGCGCGCCGCCTCGTCGTGGACGGCGGGATCCAGCAGCCCGAAGGACAGCCGCATGCTCGTGCGCGAGGTCTTCTCGGCCTGGATGGCGCCACCCGGCAGGAACGAGACACCCGCGCGCAGCGCCTCGGCGTACAGCGCCCGCTCGTCGATCGGCTCGTGAAGCGTCAGCCAGACGTGATGGCCGCCGCTGGGGACCGTCCACGTCGCAGCGTCGCTCAGATGGCGATCGAGCGCCGCCAGCAGTGCGTCTCGCCGCGAGCGGTAGATCGGGATCACGCGCTTCAGCAGCCGCTCGTGACGGTCGCCGCTCAAGTAGCGAGCGCCGAGGTGCTGGGGGAGCGCCGCGGTGTGGATGTCGGCGTCGAGCTTGAGCTGCACGAGCCGGTCGAGCACCGGGCCACCGGCCGCGATCCAGCCGACGCGCAGGCCGCCGCCAATCGTCTTTGACAGCGAGTCGACGTAGATCACGTGTGAGGGCGCCGCGGCTCGCAGACACGGCAGCGCGGGCCCCTCGTACCGGATCGTCGCGTAGACGCCGTCGTCGAGGATGAGAAACCCGCGTGTGCGCGCGAGCTCCAGCAGGCGGTCGCGGCGCCGCGGCGAGAGGTCGGCGCCGGTCGGGTTCTGACACGAGGCCTGAACCGCCACGAGCTTGACGTCGTGGCGCGCGAGGATCCGTTCGAGCGCCGCGATGTCCGGTCCCTCGGCGTCGACCGCAAGCGCCAGGACGCGCGCGCCGGTCGCCTGCAGCGAGGCCAGCGTGCCGGCGAACGTCGGTGACTCGACGACCGCCACGTCACCGGGGCTGAGCACCGCCCTCGCGACGAGATCCAGCGCTTGGCGGGCGCCCGTCGTGACGAGGATCTCGTCGGGACTCTGCGCGTAGCCCGCTGCCCGGCCCATCTCCGCGAGGCGCTCGCGCAGCTCCGGGAGCCCCTCGACGGCGAGGTAGTCGGTCACCGCGCGCGGGTTCTGGCGGGCGAGCTCGGCGGCGATCTGCGCGAGCTCCCGCGCTGGGCACAGGTCGGGCGACGGGAAGCCGGACGCGAGCGCGATGACGTCCTCGCGGTAGGGGGCATGCAGCGTGTCGGCCAGCATCTCATCGGCGTAGGACAGCGTGCGCGGAGCCAGCATCCCGAGCTGCCAGTCGTCGTCGTCCGCGTCGGCGGCGGCCGCCACCGGGACGCTGCGGCGCACGAAGGTCCCGCGACCAACGACGGCGGCGACGTATCCGAGCTCGGCCAGCCGCCGGTACACGCGAACTGCCGTCAGGTGGTTGATCGACGCCTCGGCGGCCAGGGCGCGCGTCGCTGGCAGCTTTGATCCCGGCTCCAGGGTGCCGTCGTCGACAAGCCGCGCGACATGATTCACGAGCTGCTGCGTGATGGAGACCTCGCCGTCGCGAACAAGGTCCAACACGCCAAGAGTGTGTGATATTGACATGTGCCCGGTCGATCATACAGTGGCATTGTCCGAGGCCAGATGGAGAGCCGTATGTCATACACATGGGACACACTGATCGACCGGGTGGCGCGGCGTTCGAAGCGTCGCTCGACCGCCGGCACGACGGCCGACCCAGCCGTGACGATCCGGCTTGCGCGCGATGCGGACCGTCCTCGTCTGGAAGAGCTTGCGGTGCTGGACAGCGCCCGGCCACTGACAGGCCCGGCGCTCGTCGCGGTCGTCGATGACCGCCTGTGGGCGGCGCACGGACTCGCCGACGATCGCGTCATCGCGGATCCGTTTCAGCCCAGCGCGGAGGCCGCCGGCCTGCTGGCGCTGCGAGCCCGCCAGCTGCGCGCGGCGCAGCGGCGCAGCGAGTCGCGCACGTTGCGACAACGGCGACTTGCTCGCGACGGCGATCTGCGCAACTCTTGACCCGCTAGGGTTTTCATAACACGAGCCGAATCCGGCGTCGCCCTGCGACGCTGGAGCGGGGGACCCAGGGTGACCTAGAGCGGTCACGGGGGCGAATTGCCGCATGGAGCGGCATAGCGCGGTCTTTGCGCGCGAGCCCGTCAGCTAACCCCGTAGGCGAACTCAAAGAGATCGCATCAGGGGGAGGGCAGTCCGTGTTCGAGTCGTATCTTGCGCCGGCGACAGGTGTCGCGCCGTATCGTGACCTAGGGTCCTTTGAGATCTGGGATGTATCGCTGAGTCGCTCGCGGCGTCGCCGCACGCTGGCCGAGCAACACCGCAAGTCCGCGCCGAAGACCAAGGGCGCAGCCGCCGCAGTCAGCGCCGCCCTGCTCGTCTCGCCGCTGCTGCCGTTCGCCTCCGGATCGGCTCACGCCAGTGGCACCGCCCGCTCGGCGCCGCCGCTGCCACGACCGCCTCACGGTGGTGGCGCGATCGCCAAGATGGGCGACCGCAGCGCCACCGTCGCCAAGATCCAGCGCGCGCTGGGCATCGGCGACGATTCGATCTTCGGTCCGATCACTCAGCGCTCGGTCAAGCGGTTTCAGTCCAAGGCCGGCCTGGAGAGCGACGGCGTGGTCGGACCCAAGACGTGGAAGGCGCTGGTGAAGGATCCGGTGCCCGCGGCGTCGATGACCACGCGGGCGGCCCCGAAGCACAAGACGGCCACCAAGCGGCGGACCGTGGCACGCACCGAGGCGCCGACGGGCACCTGCGGCGGGCCGATCACGGCGCCCGTCAAGGGCGAGCAGTGGGGAGGGTTCGGCGATGGGCGCAACCACGCCGGCGTGGACATCGCGGCCGCGGTCGGAACGGCGGTGCGCGCGGCGGCATGCGGGACCGTGACCACCGCCGCGAGCGACGACAGCGGCTACGGCAACCTCATCTGCGTCGCGCACAGCTCGTCGTTCTCGACGTGCTACGCGCACCTGTCGAAGATCAACGTCTCCGCGGGCGAGCGCGTCGAGGCTGGCCAGGTCATCGGCCGCGCCGGGATGACGGGACGCACCAGCGGGCCGCACCTGCATTTCGAGACGCGCGTCGATGGCAGCCCGGTGAATCCGGCGCCCTACCTCTCGGGGTCGCGCGTCATTCCCGGGGAGAAGCATCCAGACGCCGGCGCACCGACGGCAGAGGTCCAGGCCGCCGCCGCGCCCGCCGGAGCAACCCAAGCCGGAGGAGCGTCACCCGCCGGGTAACGCTGCCGTCTCAGTCGTGCGTCACGATGAGCGGGTGGATGCCAGCGGTACGCCATCTCCCGCCCCGTCGCACTCGATCACCGCGCTCGAGTTGCTTTCCGATGTCATCGCCGGCGTCGACGAGGATCACGGCTCGGACACGTTCTACTCGCGCCTGGCGGGCGTGGTCTGCCGGCTGGGGCAGATGGAGCGTGCGGTGATCTTCAGCTACGACGACGCCCGCCGGCGCGTGCATGCGGCCGGCGCGCACGGGATGGCGCTGGACGGCTTCACCGACGGGCACGTGACGGTCGAGTCCGCACCGGTCGCGCGCCTCGCGCTGTCGGAGGACCGCGTCATCGAGGTGCTCGCCGACGAGGGCCACGACATCTCCGAGGACTTCGCCGAGCTCGTCGGGGACCATGCTCTCGTCTACGTCCCGATCGTGGCGGCCGAGCGCTGGATCGGTGTCATCATGGCCGAGCCGGCGGCCGGCAGCTCGCCGATCGACGAGCACCGGCGCGAGCTGCTGTGGATGCTCGGAAAGACGCTCGCGCTCGCGAGCGCCTCGCGCCGTGCGACCTACCAGCGCGAGCGAGCGCGCGAGCTCGAGGAGCGCATCGACTTCGCCCGCGACATCCACGACGGCGTCGTGCAGCGGCTGTTCGGCGTGTCGCTCGCGCTGTCCTCCGAGCAGCCGCTGACGGCGCAGGCACGTGGCCGCTGCGCGGCCGAGGTGCGATCGGCGCTGGGCGATCTGCGCTCAGCGCTGCAGCGCCCGCTGGGGCGCACCTCGCCGCCGACGGGAACCACGCTTGCCGCCGAGCTCGACCGGTTGAGCCACGAGCACCCCGACCTGGGCATCTGCGTCGAGGGCGAGGTGGCGGCGGTGCCCGCCGCGCTGGAGCCGCTTGCCCAGTCGGTGCTCACCGAGGCCGTGCGAAACGCCCGCAAGCATGCCGACGCCCGCCGCCTGGTCGTTCGGACGCGGATGCACGACGCGACGCTCGTGCTGGAGATCGAGAATGACGGGGTGCGATCCAAGCGCGGCGCGAGCACCGGCGTGGGGCTGCGGCTCGCCGGACTGGAGGCACTTCAGGCCGGCGGTCTCGTCGAGTTCGGCGAGCGCACTCGCGGGACCTGGCAGGTGCGCCTGGTCGTCCCGATCCCGGAGGACGAGCATTGAGCACCGCGCCGGCGCCCACGGCCGAGCGCCTGCGGGTGCTCGTCGTCGACGACCACGATGTCGTGCATTGGGGCTTTCGCCTGATGCTCGGCGAGCTGCCGTGGGTCGAGCGCTGCCTGTCGGCGCGCACGGGAGACGAGGCCCGCGACCTCACGCGCCGCTACGCCCCGGACGTCGCGCTGATCGACCTCTTCCTCGGCGAGGAGTCGGGCCCCGACGTCTGCGAGCGCCTTCGCACCGAGCGCCCCGAGCTGCGCGTGCTGCTGATCTCCGGCAGCGGGCGGATCTCCGTGTCGACCGCGCGCGCATGCGGCGCCAGCGGCTTTGTGCCCAAGGACTGGCCGGCGGCCGACATCGCCCGCGCGGTGCGCATGATCGCGCTCGGTCAGGCGCTGTTTGACCCCGCGCCCGCCCGCGGCGGATCGCTCGTGCTGAGCACCCGCGAGCGCCAGGTGCTCGAACGTGTCGCGGCAGGCGCGACCAATCGCGAGATCGCCGCCGCGCTTCACCTCTCCCCGCACACGATCAAGGAGCACACGAGCGCCCTGTATCGCAAGCTCGAGGTCCGAAACCGCGCTGAGGCCGTGCAGCGCGCGCAGCGCCTGGGGCTGCTCGCCTGACCCCCCGGTCGGGGGGAATGGGTTGGCACTTCGCCACGCGACGGGCATCGTGAGTGCTGTGACACCAACCTCACTGGCAGTTGTCCCACAGCCACAGACCCCCGAGAAGCTGCGACCGTTGGAGCGCCTGGAGGCGCTCTGCGATCCGGATTCGCTGCAGCTCATGCGCGGTTCGGTGCTGTCGCGGCGCATGGGCGAGAAGACCCGCGCGGGCGACGGCGTCGTCGGCGCCATGGGCCGCGTCGACGGGCGTCCGGTCGCGTGCTTCGCGCAGGATCCCTCCTATCTCGGCGGCTCGCTCGGCGAGGCGCATGCCGACACGATCTGCCGCGTGCTGGCGCAGGCCGAGCGCGCTCGCGTGCCGGTCGTCGGCTTCGTCGAGTCGGCCGGCGCGCGGCTGCAGGAGGGCGTGGCCGCGCTGGCTGGCTACGGGCGGATCTTCCGAGCGCACACGATGCTGTCCGGCGTCGTCCCGCAGATCTCGGTGATCTGCGGCTCGTCGGCAGGCGGTGGCAGCTACGCGCCCGCCCTGACCGACATCGTCGTCATGACCAAGGCCGCGTCGATGTTCCTCACCGGCCCCGGCGTCGTGCGGGAGGTCACGGGCGAGGACGTCGACGGCATCGCGCTCGGCGGGCCTCGCGTGCACGAGCGAAACGGGGTCTGCCAGGTCGTCGTCGACGATGACCTGGAGGCGGCGTGGATGGCCCGCGACCTGCTGGACTACCTGCCCGAGCATGCCGGTGCGCGCCCCCATCGCTGGCCGACGGTGCAGCCGGCCGGTGACGACCCAGACGTCGTCGTGCCCACCGAGGCCCGCAAGGTCTACGACGTGCGCGATGTCGCCCGCGCGCTCGTGGACGGCGGGCGCCTGCTGGAGCTCAACGAGCGCTGGGCGCGCAACGTCGTCACCGCCTATGCGCGCATCGACGGACGCGCCGTCGGCATCGTCGCCAACCAGCCGAAGTACCTCGGCGGAGCACTGAACGCCGACGCCGCGTCCAAGGCGGCGCGCTTCGTCAACAGCTGCGACGCGTTCGGCCTGCCGCTCGTCGTGCTCGTCGACACACCCGGCTTCCTTCCGGGCAAGGGCCAGGAGGCCGGCGGCATCATCCGCCACGGCGCCAAGCTCGTGCACGCGTTCGCCGCGGCGTCCGTGCCACGCGTGACGGTGGTGCTGCGCAAGGCCTTCGGCGGAGCCTTCATCGCGATGAACAGCCGCGAGCTCGGCGCCGACCTCGTGCTAGCCTGGCCGCAGGCGCAGATGGGCGTCATGGGACCCAAGCAGGCTGTCGACCTCGTGCACCGCCGCGAGATCGCCGCCGCCGAGGATCCATCGGCCGAGCGCGAACGCTTCGCCGGCGTCTACGCCGCCACGCACCTCACCGCGGCGTCCGCCGCCGAGGAGGGCGCGATCGACGAGATCGTCGCGCCTCCGGCGACGCGCGCACGCCTGATGGGCGCCCTACGAACCCTCTCGACCCCGCAACGGCCTGTGCGGCCAGCAAGGAACATCCCGCTATGACGCTCACCGCCACCCACATGCAGCACGACGAGGGACCCGTGCTGCTCACCGGCGCCACCGGCTTCGTCGGCATGGAGCTGCTCGTGCGCGTGCTCGAGCAGACCGACCGCGATGTCGTCACGCTCGTGCGCGCGGCCGATGACGAGGCGGCGCGCCTACGGATCGACGAGCTGCTGAAGCTGCTCATCGAGCCCGCGCGGCGCAACGCCTACCGCTCGCGCGTGCAGGCCGTGGCGGCCGATCTCGAGCAGCCCGGCCTGGGGATCAGCCCGACGACGCGGGCGACGCTGACGTCGAGCATCGGCGCGGTCGTGCATTGCGCAGCGTCGGTGAGCTTCACGCTGGAGCTCGAGGACGCGCGCCGCATCAACGTCGGGGGTACTCGCGAGATCCTCGCTCTCGCGTCCGAGGCACGCTCGCACGGGTGCCTGGACCGCTTCGTGCACGTGTCGACGGCGTATGTCGCCGGCGAGCGTTCCGGTCGTGCCCGCGAGCGCCAGGGCGATGTCGGCCAGAGCTTTCGCAACACCTACGAGCGCACGAAGCTCGAAGCCGAGCGGATCGTGCAGGACAGCGGTCTGCCGGCGGCGATCCTGCGCCCGAGCGTCATCGTCGGCGACAGCGTCACCGGCTGGACGCCCTCGTTCAACGTCATCTACTGGCCGCTGCAGGCGTTCGCCCGCGGTCTCTTCGCGCAGATCCCCGGCGAGGCCGACGCCCCGATCGACATCGTGCCGGTCGACACCGTCGCCGACTCGCTCCTGTCGCTCGCGTGTGGCCCGGTGCGCTGCGGCACCTTCCACGTCGTGGCCAGCGACGAGGCCGTCTCCAACGGGCATCTTGCCACGATGGCAGCGAGGTTCTTCAACGCCGCACCGCTGACGTTCGTCGGCCCGGGCGTCGACCCGACCGCCGAGAAGCGCGCCGGCGCGCTGACGTCGTACTTCAACGTGCACTGCATCTTCGACGCGCTGCGCGGCCGCCGCCTGCTCGACGCGACGCCGCCGCCGCTGGATCAGTACTTCGACGTGCTGATGAGCTACGCACGCGAGGCGCGTTGGGGCAAGTCGCCGGTGGCGCGCTGGGCCGTGGGCGCCGGCAAGGGGCTGGGACAGGCGGCGTAGCCGGTCAGGCCGATCGGACGGAGCCGGCCCCCGGCCGGACGCGGGGACAGCTGTGGTGGCGCGCCGCTCAGGGGGTGCGCTGTAGAACTTCAGCCGTGCCGTGCCACAGACGACGAGGGGCCGCCGGAGTCGCGATGCTTGCGACGATCACCTTCGGCGGTGCGCTTGGTGACATCAGCTCCGCGCTCGCCGGCCCCTCGCAGCAGCGGACCGTGCGGGTGCGCTGGGCCAAGACCGGCAGCCCGGACGCCGCGAGCCGTCACCCGTCGCTGGCTGCCGACGCTCGGCGGGTGGCGTTCGCGTCGGACGCAACGAACCTCACGCCCCGCGAGGACCGCAACTCGGCGCGCGACGTCTTCGTCTACGACCAGGGTGCGGGCGAGCTGCTCCTCGCTTCGCTGGGCCCCGGCGGTGTGGGCGCCAACGGCCCTTCGGACGAGCCGGTGATCAGCGGTGACGGGAAGATCGTGGCGTTCGCATCGCGCGCGACGAACCTGGTTGCGGGCGACGAGAACCGTTCGGCGGACATCTTCGTGACAGTCCCCGGGACCACGGATCCGGTCAGGGTCAGCACGCTGACCGGCGGCGGCGAAGCCGACGGCCCGTCTCGCGAGCCGGATCTGTCCCACGACGGGCGCATGCTCGTCTTCGCCTCTGATGCGAGCAACCTCGTCAAGGGTGATGACAACAAGCGCACCGACGTATTCGTTCGCGACCTGCGCAGCGGAGCGGTCTCCCTGGTCAGCAGCGCGCGTGGTGAGGCTGGACGCTCGGCCTCCGGCGACTCCACGGCGCCGGCGATCAGTCCGGACGGGCGCTACGTGAGCTTCACGTCGACCGCCGACGACCTGGCCAAGGGCGACGCCAACAGGCGCCCCGACGTCTTCGTGCGCGACCTGCTCGCCCGCCGTACCGCGCTGGTGAGCGTTTCGCGCACGTCGGGACGCACCGCCGGCAAGGACAGCGTGCTGACGTCCGACATCAGCCGCAAGGGGCGCTACGTCGCGTTCTCCTCAGATGCCAGGAACCTCGTCCGCCGCGATCGCAACAGGCGTAGCGACATCTTCGTCCGTGACCGCAGGGCGCGGACGACGCGGCGAGTGAGCCTGTCGACGACCGACGAGGAGGTCAACGGCGACTCCTACGCGCCGGCGATCACGCCTGACGGGCGCTTCGTGGCGTTCGCGTCGCGGGCGCGCGATCTCGTGCCCGAAAGCGCGCGCGGCGAGGACGTGTACGTTCGCGATGTCCGCCGGCGCACGACGGTGCTGGCCGACGTCAGCTCCAAGGGCCGTCCGCGAGGGCGCGAGCGCGGGGCGCGCCGCCGCCAGCGTCCGGCGATCAGCGCCGACGCTGAGACGGTCGCGTTCACGTCGTCGGCGAGCAACCTCGTCGGGCACGACTCAAACCGCGTCGCCGACGTCTTCCTGCGGCGCATGAGTCCGGCCGCGACGGCGGTCGCACGTCGGCGGGTGGAGGCACAGGACGGCCGTCTTGTGATCACCTTCAAATCCACCAACAAGACCGCCGGGCCGCTGCGCTGCCGGCTGGATGACGGTCCGCCTTCCCTGTGCCCGTTGAGGGGTACCCTGCTCCCCCGGCTCCGCGACGGGCGCCACACGCTGCGGGCTCTGGCGGGAGCGCCGGGCGCGTTCTACGCGCAGCGGGCGATCGTCATCCGGATGACGGTGCGCAAGGGCCGCGTGGCAGTTTCCGTGCAGAATCCGGCCGACGGATTTTGATCGATCGTCACCAGCGTGTATCGTCGCGCCGGAGGGGTTCTGGGTTCACGGCAGGGGAGAGTCGGCATGGTACGGCGCAATAGAGCTGCAGGGGCGACGGCATGCATGGTCGCCATCGGTGTGCTGATCGGACTACCCGCGCTGTCGGGCGGGGCCACGGACGAGGGCAAGCTGCGCTCATTCGAGACGGCGCAACCGCGGGCGACGTCGGCCACGCCGCGCACCGAGCCCCCGCTGCACGGCACGAACCCGCATGGCCAGGGCACGGCCGCCGTCGTCGATCTCAATCCCGACTCCACGCGCCCCTACGCCGTCGACGCCGATGGCAACACCGGCAGCGAGGACATCGTCGTCGGCCGGGCGCGCGGCGAGCAGCGCCCCGACGGCACCTACCACGGTCACATCACGATCGCCGCGCTGTTCGGCAACGAGATCCTCGGCGTCGATACGAACGAGGGCGAGACCAAGAGCGGGCCGCTGGACGCGGTGCAGCAGGCGTTGCTCACTCCGTTGTGCAATGCCACGGCGAACGCGATCTGTCTCTCGGTCCTGACGGCCGACTCGACCACCACGGCCAACGGCTCGACGAACCATTTCCAAGCGGCTGACGTCAGCCTTGGCGGTCCCGCGGGCCTGAAGGCCGACGCGGTGGAGTCCAACGGCAACATCAGCGCCACCGCCGACTGTCAGACCTCCCACGGCGATAGCGTGCTTCTGGATGTCCTGGCCGGCGGCGCCGTCGCGGTCGGCGTGGCGAGGTCCTCCACGGACTCCCAGGCCTGCCGCGGTCAGGCCCCGACGCAAACCAACAGCTCGGAGGTCCTGAATCTCAGCGGCTCCGTGCTGCCCGATCTGCCGATTCCGATTCCGGTTCCGATTCCCGTGGCGGCCGGCTGTGCAGGCGGCGCGCCCGACACCGAGACCGGGCTTCCGCTGCTGCTGCCGATCGTCTGCAACGCCGACGACACCAACGGCACGCAGGCCGCCGCGCCCTACGGCGTGCGCAATGCGCTCGACGTGTACGTTCTCGCCGTCGGGCCGAGCGCGCTCGCCAAGGTCACGGCCGCCGCCTCCGAGTCGCGGGCTGTGGCTCCGGCAGCGGTGACGCCGCCACCGCCACCGCCACCGCCGCCGCCGCCGCCACCGACCACTCCGACCGCGACGACTCCGACGGCGACGACTCCGACGGCGACGACCCCGACCGCGGCGACTCCGACGGCCTCTGACGACAACGGCGCCGACACTGACGGCAGCGCCCCCTCCGACGCTGGCGGCGGAGCTCCGGAGTGCTCCGACAAGGTCGACAACGACGGCGACGGCGTCATCGACAGCCGCGATCCGGGCTGTCACACCGACGGCAACGCCAACAACCCAGCGTCGTTCGATCCCAACGACGATTCCGAGGCCAACGGCACGCCGTTGGCGAGCGCCGACAAGCTGCCGTTCACCGGCACCGACGTGCTGGGCGTCGGCCTGGCCGGGTCGTTGCTGCTGGCCGCCGGCCTGGCGATGCGTGGCCGCACGCGGCGGCACCAGCTCAGTTCCTGACGCACACGAGCGTGACGCGCCGGGAATCGTCCCGGCGCGTCACGCGGCGTCAGCTCGGCTTGCTGTAGCGCACCGACGAAAGCAGTGCGCGCAGCTCCAGAACCCTGCGAGAACTGGGCTGCGGCACGGTGAAGACCTGCACGCTGTAGGTCTGCCAGCGGCTTGAGAGGCCCATCGAGAGGATGCGGATCCGCCGTCCCTTGGACTGGGTACCCGTGAGCTCGGTGATGAGCGTCGGCGCGGTCCCGACGCTCGAGCGCCGGCGACCGACCTCCTTGGCCTTGAACAGGCGCTTGAGCTCCTTGCGATCGGAGGCGCGGACCTGCTGCTCCTTGCCACTGGCGCCGGCGATCGAGATGGCCACGCTCATCGAGGAGTCCGGGCTGGAGGCGTTCAGCACACCGCGCCGGACGGCCGCGCTCCATCCTTTGGGTCGACCGAACGCGATGCCAAACTTCTTGAAGGTGCGCGGGTCGACGTCGATGCGCACCTGCTGGGTGCTCGTCCCCGCGACGGGTTGGCCATCGTCATCGAACAACAGCCAGCCCAGCCCCAGACCTACGCCGACCGCGACGGCCGGGATGCCGAGTCGTCTGACGATTCGTCTCCGGCGACCCGGACGCCGAGCCATGGTGGACTTGGGGTCGGAAGGGGAGCCGCGGTCGGGCTCGTCGGTGGCAGGCTCTTCGGTGTCAGCCGTCATTGCGGCGATGGTACGGGCCGACTGCCGCCAATGGGCTAGGGGTCACGTACGCTGAGGCGATGCGCGGGGAGGGCGGATCGTGGAAGGCAAGGCTCTGGCTCATGCTGGCGTGCGTAGCCGGCGTCTTCGCGAGCGCGGTCGTGGCGTCCACCGCCGAGGCCGCTGCGGGGACGTGGTCCTCGGCGAGCCGCCTGCACGCCAGCCGCGAGTTTCATCCCGCGACGCTGCTGCCCGACGGCCGCGTGCTCGTCAGCGGAGGTTTCGGCTATGACGGGATCCTCGCGAGCAGCGAGCTCTTCGATCCCAAGCGCAAGCGCTGGACCACGACCTTCGGGCTCGAGAAGGCGCGCCTGGGACATACGACCACGCTGCTGGGCACCGGGCGCGTGTTGGCGGTGGGCGGCGCGAACCTCAGCGACGGCTACGTCGCCCGCTCCGAGCTCTTCGATCCGGTCGCCGGAACCTGGCAGGACGCGGCTCGATTGTCGCGGGCACGAGCCAACCACAGCGCCACGCTGATGCGCGACGGCCGGCTGCTCGTCGCCGGCGGGCTGTCCACCGGGCATGCGGTTCTACGTAGTAGCGAGCTGTATGACCCGCAGGCCGACAGGTGGTCGAGGACGCCGAGCATGCGCGCGGCACGCTTCCATCACACGGCGACCGGCCTGGGCGACGGCCGGGTGCTTGTCGCAGGGGGGGAGTCCAAGAGCGGCAGCTTCTTGCGATCGGTGGAGATCTACGATCCGGGCAGGCGGCGCTGGACGCGCGCGGCCCCGATGCGTCGCGGCCGGGCCAACCAGACCGCGACGCTGCTGTTCGACGGCCGCGTGCTCGTCACCGGCGGTGGCGACCGAGCCCCGGGGTTCACCGCGACGGCTGAGATCTACAACCCGCGCACCAACCGCTGGAGGCTCGTCGGCAGGATGCGTCAGTCGCGCGGTCACCACATGGCGAGCCTGCTGCCCGACGGCCGGGTGCTCGTCGCCGGGGGCTTCGCCGACTCGGGCACGGTGCGCCGAACCGAGCTCTACGATCCCAAGACGCGCCGCTTCAGCACCGGTGGCGCGTTGCGCAACGCGCGTGCGCACGCATCGATCACGCTCCTGCCCAACGGCGTGCTGGTCTCCGGTGGCAGTCAGGTCTCGGGCCGGATCGTGCCCAGCGCCGAGCTGTACCGCGCTCGCTGACGACCGTCAGTTCACCGACGGATCGACCGGCATCCGCGCCACGACCGCGAAATGGCCGCCGTTGCGTGAGAGCACGCGCTCCCACAGCACGCCGGCGTCGGGGTCGAAGATGTCGTCGATGCCGACGGGCGCGACGAACCAGTCCTCGCGCTCGAGCTCGGCATCCAGCTGGCCAGGCCCCCAGCCCGCGTAACCGGCGAACGCTCGCGCCCGGCGCGTCGTGCCGGCGATCTCGCCGATGTCGCTGCCATCGCCGATCAGGCCAACTGGGCCGAGCACGGCCAGCGCGGCATCCGACACGTCGTCGAACTCCGCGAGCACGAGCAGCGCGTCGGTCTGCACGGGACCGCCCGCGTCGATCGTCGCATCGGCGCCCGTCAGCTCGGCGATCTCGGGCGCAGCGTCGCCGACGCGCAGCTCCCCGGCGCGGTTGAGCACGAGCCCCAGCGCGCCCTCCTCGTCGTGCTCGCACACGAGCACGACGGTACGCGCGAAGTTCGGGTCCGGCAGCGTCGCGCCGGCGATCAGCAGCTGTCCACGTAGCGAGTCGATGCGCATCTTCTACCCGCTCGGCGCCGATCGCGTGTCAGCCGAGCATCAGCGCGAGCGTCGCGCTGACCCCGTCGCAGCAGCGCGACCGAGTTGGTGACGTCGGCCGTCACGCCCGGATAGCCGGCGGCGAGCAGCGCGGGGGAAGGAGATCTGCGAGCCGGCCGCCCGCGACGGCGTTGACCGCACCCGCGCCGAAGCCCGCCGCGACCAGCAGGCCGAGCGTGTCGGCCTCCACGGCCTACGTGCTGGTCCCCGGGCCGGGCATCGATGGTTCGCACGGCGTGGCGGGGACGCCGGCGACATGCGCTCCGGCGGGAATGTCGCGCGTCACGACCGCCCGCGGGTCGACGATCGCGCCGGCTCCGACACGGACACCGCGCAGGATGCTCGCTCCGAGGCCGATGCGGGCGTCCTCGCCGATCGACACCGGCGTCGAAATGAGCCCCTGCAGGCGGATCGGCAGCTCGACGTCCTCGATGACGTGGTCGAAGTCGACGATCGCCGTGCCGTGGCCCAGCTGCGCGCGCGCGCCGATCGTCACGCCGCTGTGAGCGACGATCGTGCAGCGCTCGCCGAGCAGCGCCGCCGGACCGATCTCGACGCGGCCCGCTCCGGCCACGATTCGCGTGCGCTCGCCGATCCGGCAGCCGTCGCCGAGGACGATCTGCGCTCCGGCGGCGACCTCCAGTCTTACGCCGGGACCCACCACGACGCCGCTGCCTCGCCGCACCCCCGCCTGGTGGTCGTGTCGCCGCCGGCGCATCTACGCGATCCGCTCGCGCGCCATCCGCGTGAGGTGCCTGGCGACGCCGCGGGCGAACGCGGCCGCGTCGCCGGGGCGCGGGGCGTGGCGACCGGGAACGAGGTCGGAGGGCACGATCGGCGCGTCGAGGGCGCTGGCCGCCCGGTCGGCCATCCACAGCTGGCCGCGCGGCGTCGGGTGGACGACGTCGGGAAGCACGCGCGTCCATCCGCGCAGGTCGCTGATGTCGGCGAGCACGGCGCCATGGCGTGCGGCGACCCGCCGCACGACGACGTTGGCCTGCGCCGGCTTGGGCGCGCACGTCGGCCAGCCCAGGCGGTGGGGGAGCGTCAGCATCAGCAGCCGCTGCGCGCGCTCGCACAGCGCCGCCGCGGCCGCATCGAGATCGCGCTCGTAGGCCCCGATGTCGAAGCCGGGCTCGCGGACGTCGTTGACGCCGGCGTACAGCGTGGCGATGTCATGATCGGCGCGCACGCGCGGCAGCTGGTCGCGCAGCATGTCGGGGATGCGGGCGCCGTTGACCGCGTAGCAGGTGTACGGCAGGTCCAGGGCGCGTGCCAGCCACTGCGACCATCCCAGCGCGGGGACGCCCAGCGCCATCGCGCCCTCGCCGTAGGTGATGCTGTCGCCGATCGCGACGAGCCCCCGGCGCACGGTCATCGCTCCTACTTTCGCCCCGTCATCATGAGGTTGTAGAAGACCGCCGGCGGCAGCCGTCCCTCCAACAGCGCGACGTCGACGCGTTGCAGCAGCAGGTAGCCGCGAAAGGCGTACTGGCGCCACAGCCAGGGGATGTCGTCGGGTCGCGCGGTCGCCTCGAGCGTGCGGTTCATCCAGCCGAACCAGTTGGCCAGCAGCTCCTCGCCGCTCACACGCACATCTCGCAACCCCGCATCGCGCGCCCAGGCGCCGAGTTCGTCGGGGACGAACGCGTGCACATCGACGAACGGCTCCAGCGACTCGCCGTCGAGGTCCCCGTGCTCCCGCGGCCACTCACCGTGGCCGTCCGGCGCGTCGTAGCCGTCGGCCGGTCGTGCGCCCACGATCTGACGCCACACGGGCGCCAGGCGCAGGCCCGCGCCCTTTGGGTAGGCGGCGATGCGGTCGCCGGTGCGCGATGGCTCGCCGGCGAAGAGCACCTGCCCTCCGGGCTTGAGCACGCGCTTGAACTCCGCGAACGCGCGGTCGAGGTGGGGGAGGTGGTGCAGGACGGCGTGGCCGAGCACGAGGTCGAAGGACTCGTCGGCGAACGGCAGGTCCTCGGCGTCGCAGGCGACGGTCCTGACGCTGACGCCGACGCGCTCGGCGTTGGCCCGGGTGACGTCCAGCATGCCCGGCGAGATGTCGGTCGCAGTCGCCTCGCGCACGACGCCGTCCTGGAGCATGTTCAGCGTGAAGTAGCCGGTGCCGCACCCGATCTCCAGGGCGTGCTCGAAGGTCGGCAGGGGCGTGCCGAGCAGCTTGTGCAGCTTGCCGCGCACCTGCGCGCGCCCGATCTCGCCGAAGTCCACGCCCCACTTCGTGTCGTAGCTCTCGGCCGCGGCGTCGTGGTAGCGCGTGTTGACGTCGCGAATCGCCTCCGCGCTGGCGGGTGCTGCCATCGGCGGGAGTGTATGTCGCGTCGATCGCGAGCAGGAGTGTGCGACCGCGAAGAAGAGTGTATATACACTCTATGACGCCGCTCAGCGCCCGCGAGATCGAGGTCTGCCGCGACGTGCGTCAGATGTGCGCATGCAACAAGCTGCGTCATAGCGCGCGCGCCATGACGCAGCTCTACGACGCGGCGTTGGCGCCCAGTGGGCTGAAGATCACGCAGCTGCCGATCCTCGTGGGCCTGCGCTCCCGCGGCGACGTGCCGGTCACGGCGCTCGCCGAGGCGCTCGGGCTGGATCGTACGACCCTGACGCGCAATCTCAGGGTGCTCGACGAGCGCGGGCTCGTGACCTCAGTCGAGTGCGACGACGATGCTCGTGTGCGGCTCGTGTCGCTGACCGGCGAGGGGCGCGAGATCCTCGCCGCCGCGCTCGAGCGCTGGCAGGCGCTCCAAAACGTCGTGGAGGAGCGCTTCGGCAGCCGGCGGCTGCGGGCGCTCTACGGGGAGCTCGAGGCGCTGTCGGGCGTCGACGGCGCATAGCACCAATGTCGCGTGCGATGCGGCGGCTGTCCATGACCCCCAGAACGTGCAGTCACACATACGGAGGCTTCCCGATGATCTCGACAGCCAGCGCCATGCGCGCTTTCAGCAGGACGCCGCGACCGATCATCCTGCTCGCCGCGATGGCGATCGCGTCGTGCGGCGGCGAGTCGGCCGACCCGGCTGGCTCCAGCGCATCGTCGGCGGACGCCGACGCGCTGGTGCAACGGTCCTCGGGGCCCAACGCCGCGGCGAGCTCGGGCCGCATCGAGGGCGAGATCGAGATTGCGCTGAAGGGATCTGAAGCGTTCGCCGAGCCGTTCTCCACGACGCTCAGCGGAGCGTTCAGCGTTCGCCAGGACAGCGCGTTTCCCGACTACGAGATCGAGATGGGCGTCGGCGATAACGGCGTCGCGCTGACCGCCGTCGGTGGACGGTCGTACGTCAGCCTCGGCTCGACGGGATACGAGCTACCGGCCGCGGTCCGGCGCCGCCTCCTGCGAACCTCCGCGCGCGGGGCCAACGGGCTGACGCGCACGCTGGAGCAGTTCGGAATCGCGCCGGCACGCTGGGAGACCGAGCGCCGCGTGGCCGGCACGGAGCGCATCGACGGCGTCGAGGTCACGCACATCACGACGAGCTTCGTCGCCGGGCGCATCCTCAAGGACGCCAACACGCTGCTGGGGCTCATGACCTCGCTGGGGATCACGCGCGCACTGGGCCTGCCTGCGTCGATCAGCGCGCGAGCGCGCCGGATCATCGTCGCAGGCGTGCAGACCAAGCGGGGCGAGTCCTGGATCGCCACGAGGGACAAGGTGCTGCGCAAGGCGGGATTCACGCTGACGTTCGCCATCGCGAAGGCCGATCGTCCGGCGCTCGGCGGCATCTCGTCGGGCACCGTCGTCGGGATGCTCGATGTGTCCGAGATCGGCACGCCTCAGCGCATCGCCGAGCCGCGGTCGCTCAGGCCCTTCTCGGACTTCGAGCTGGCGCTGGACGTCATCGGTGATACGCGCTGACGACGCTCTGCGGCGAGGCACCCGTCTTGCCCACGCCGCAGGGACCACTAGATCCGGCCCGCCTCCTGCGTCGCCGAGCGCAACCGCTTCGCGAGATCGCTGGTGAGCGCGCCCGGCGCCATCTGCCAGCGCCACGAGCCGGTCGCGCGGCCCGGGATGTTCATGCGCGCCTCGCTGCCGAGTCCCAGGACGTCCTGTGCCTGCACCATCGCCAGGCGCGCCGGGGAGGAGAACGTCAGGCGGATCAGCGACCACCACGGCTCGCGCTCGTGCAATCCCGCCGCGGTGATCTGCGACGACGCGGCTGCCCGGACCTCGCGGGGCAGCGACTCCCACCAGCCGCGCAGCGTGTCGTGGTCGTGGGTGCCGGTGTAGACGACGCTGTCGGGCTCGTGGTGCTCCAAGCGGTGCGGGCCGCGCGGGTCGTCGGGATCGAAGCCGAACTGCATGACGACCATGCCTGGAAAGCCGAGCGACCGGCGCAGCCGGGTCACCGGCTCGGTGATGACGCCGAGGTCCTCGGCAATCACCGGCAGCGAGCCGAGCTCGGCCAGCGCCGCGTCGAAGACCGCCCGGCCGGGGCCGCGCCGCCAGCGTCCGCCGCGGGCGTCCGTCGCGCCGTCGGGCACCGCCCAGTAGGCGACGAACCCGCGGAAGTGGTCGATGCGCGTGACGTCGAACAGCCCGAACGTGCGGCGCAGGCGCTCGGTCCACCAGCGGTAGCGCCGGCGCTGCAGCGCCGGCCAGTCATACAGCGGGTTGCCCCACAGCTGGCCGAGGTCGGAGTACGCATCGGGTGGCGCGCCGGAGACCTCGCCACCGCGAAACAGCTGCGGCCACGCGAGGTGGTCGGCGCCGCCGGGCGCGACGTAGATCGGCACGTCGCCGATCAGGCCGACGCCGCGCTCGGCGGCGTAGGCCCGCAGCTTGTCCCACTCGCGCGCGAAGCGCACCTGGTCGGCGATCGCGCGGCGGCCGCCGGCCACCCGCGCCCAGTCCTCGATCCAGAAGGACTCGCGCGCACGGAAGTCCGCCACCTCCTCGTCGCTAACCTCAGCTGACGGGTTGGCGAGCAGACCCCGCCATGCGGCAAACGCCGAGGCGGACTTGTACGGCGATCGGGCACGGTCCGGGGGGCCGAGGGGCAGCATCTGCCACCACGACTGCCCGGCCTCCGCCAGCCACTCGACAAACCTGAAGGCGTCGTCGCCGAGCGTCCCGGAGGCCAGGCTGGTGGGATGTAGCTGCACGCCGGATGTCCGACGCTGAAGAGCTTTCACGTTTTCAACCGCCCCGAACGGAGAGAGTGACTAGCAATGCCCGCGTCCAAGACCGCGAAACCGCCTGCCCGCATCCAGATCCTCGCGCCCGCGCCGATGATCGATTGCGGTCGCTTCGCCAGCAAGCGCTGCGTCGGCGACACGGTTGCCGTCAGCGCCGACATCTTCAGCGACGGCCACGACGTGCTGCGCGCGGTCGTGCGCTTCCAGGCTCCCGGCTCCAAGCGCTGGCAGGAGGCCCCACTGCGGCGCATCGATGCCCACATCGACGGCGATCGCTGGGCAGGCGCATTCGAGGTCACCGAGCTTGGACGGTACACGTGGACGATCGAAGCCTGGATCGAGCCCTTCGCCGGCTGGCGCGACGAGCTGCGGCGTAAGGTCGAGGCCGGCCAGGCAGACCTGTCCGGAGAGCTGTCCGAGGGCGTCGTGCTGCTCGAGCAGGCGGCCAAGCGCTGCAAGGGCGCCGATCGTGAGCGCATCGCCGCTGCGCTGAGCGTGCTGGCCGACGCCGGCGCGACCGCCGACGACCGCCACGCGGCCGCGCTGGATACCGCGCTGCAGGACGCCGTCGAGCGCCATCCCGACCGCAGCAGCTCCACGGTCTGCGAGCAACGTCTGCAGACCGATGTCGACCCGGTGCGCGCGCGCTTCGGCGCGTGGTATGAGCTCTTCCCGCGCTCGTGGGGCGGGCTGCCCGGCGTCAGGGACCACGTGCCCGAGCTGGCCGAGCTCGGCTTCGACGTGCTGTACCTGCCCCCGATCCACCCGATCGGACTCACCAATCGCAAGGGGCCCAACAACGCGCTGGCGGCCGCTGCGGGCGACGCGGGCTCGCCATGGGCGATCGGAGATCAGACCGGCGGGCACACCGCGCTTCACTCCGACCTCGGGACGATGGAGGACTTCGACGCGCTGGTTGCCGTCGCCGGCGAGCACGGCATCGACATCGCGCTGGACTTCGCGATCCAGTGCTCCGCCGACCACCCGTGGCTGACCGAGCACCCCGAGTGGTTCAATCACCGGCCCGACGGCACGCTGAAGTACGCCGAGAACCCGCCCAAGAAGTACCAGGACATCTACAACGTCAACTGGGACTGCGAGGACTGGCGAGGCCTGTGGGACGCGCTGCTTGAGGTCGTGCGCTTCTGGGCCGATCGCGGCGTCAAGGTCTTTCGCGTCGACAACCCGCACACCAAGCCGGTCGCGTTCTGGGAGTGGCTGATCGCCAAGCTGCGCGCCGAGCATGCCGACATCGTCTTCCTGGCTGAGGCGTTCACGCGCGCCGCGATGATGAAGATGCTCGCCAAGGCCGGCTTCAACCAGTCCTACACGTATTTCACCTGGAAGAGCTCGAAGTGGGAGCTGACCGACTACGTCACCGAGCTCGCGTCGAGCGGCATGCAGGAGTACTACCGGCCGAACTTCTTCGTCAACACCCCGGACATCCTCACCGAGGAGCTGCAGGTCGGCGGGCCGCCGAAGTTCGCCAGCCGGCTCGTGCTCGCCGCCACGCTGAGCCCCAGCTACGGCGTGTACTCGGGCTTTGAGCACTTCGAGCGCGTGCCGGTGCGACCGGGCAGCGAGGAGTACGACCACTCCGAGAAGTACGAGATCAAGCAGCGCGCGCTGGACGGGCCGTTGATGACGCTGATCTCGCGCCTGAACGCGATCCGCCGCGAGAACCCGGCCTTGCAGCGCCTGGACAACATCCAGTTCCTCGGCACCGAGAACGAGGCGCTGATCGCCTACGCCAAGCGCACCGGGGAGAACACGGTGATCTCGGTCGTCACGCTGGATCCCGCCAACGCCCAGGAGGGCGTCGTCGTCGTGCCCTACAGCCTGGGCCTACCGCCGGTCTTCACGGTCACCGACCTGCTGTCCGCCGAGAGCTTCGAGTGGCGCATGGGCCGCAACTTCGTGCGCCTGGACCCCTACCGCGTCGCCCATCTGCTGCGGGTCGCATGACCACCCCCGCGACGGACGTCACCACCGCCGGGCACTGGTTTGAATCCGATCCGCTGTGGTTCAAGACGGCGATCTTCTATGAGATCCACCTGCGCGGCTTCTTCGACGGCACGGGCGACGGCCACGGCGACTTCCGCGGCCTGACCGAGAAGCTCGACTACCTGCAGTGGCTGGGCGTGACGTGCATCTGGCTGCTGCCGATGTACGAATCGCCCGGGCGCGACGGCGGCTATGACATCGCCGACTTCTACAAGGTGCATGCCGACTACGGCACGATCGAGGACGTCAAGGCGTTCATCGACGCCGCTCACGAGCGCGGCATCCGCGTCATCGCCGATCTGGTCATGAATCACACGTCCTCCGATCACGCGTGGTTTCAGGAGGCGCGCTCGAGCCCCGACAACCCCAAGCGCGACTGGTACGTGTGGTCTGAGGACCCGACCCGCTACGGCGAGGCGCGGATCATCTTCGTCGACACCGAGACCTCCAACTGGACGTGGGACGAGCAGGCCGGCGCCTACTACTGGCACCGCTTCTTTCATCACCAGCCCGACCTGAACTACGACAACGCCGATATGCGCGAGGCGATGCTCGACGTCCTGCGCTTCTGGCTGGACCTCGGCCTCGACGGATTTCGCCTGGATGCCGTGCCCTACCTCTACGAGCGCGACGAGACCAACTGCGAGAACCTCGATGAGACGCACGCCTTCCTCAAGGAGGTGCGGACGGTCGTCGACGCCGAGTTCCCCGACAAGGTCCTGCTGGCCGAGGCCAACCAGTGGCCGGCGGACGTCGTGGACTACTTCGGCGACGGCGACGAGTGCCACATGGCCTTTCACTTCCCGGTCATGCCGAGGATGTTCATGGGCCTGCGCCGCGAGGAGGCGGCGCCGATCCTCGAGATCCTCGCCCAGACGCCGCACATCCCGGCCAACTGCCAGTGGGGCCTGTTCCTGCGCAACCACGACGAGTTGACCCTGGAGATGGTCACCGACGAAGAGCGCGACTACATGTACGCCGAGTACGCCAAGGATCCGCGGATGAAGCTCAACGTCGGCATCCGCCGGCGCCTGGCGCCGCTGATGGACGGCGGACGCGACGAGATCGAGCTGCTGCACGCGATGCTCTTCAGCCTGCCGGGCTCGCCCGTCCTGTACTACGGCGACGAGATCGCGATGGGCGACAACGTCTACCTCGGCGACCGCGACGGCGTGCGCACGCCGATGCAGTGGACCGGCGACCGCAACGGCGGCTTCTCGCGCGCGGACTTCGCCCAGCTCTACGCGCCGCCGCTGATGGATCCCGTCTACGGCTTTCAGGCCGTCAACGTCGAGGCGCAGCTGCGCACACCGGCCTCGCTGCTGCGCTGGATGCGCCGCTTCATCTCGCTGCGCAAGGAGCATCCGGTGTTCGGCCTGGGCACCTTCGAGGCGCTGACGCCCGCCAACGCGAAGATCTTCGCCTGCATCCGCACCTACGAGGACGACGTCGTGCTGTGCGTGCACAACCTCGCGCGCTCCGCGCAGGCCGTGGAGCTGGACCTGTCCTGGTACAACGGCCGCCGCCCGGTCGAGATGTTCGGGCGCTCGCGCTTTCCGAAGATCGGCGAGCTGCCCTACCTGCTGACGCTTGCCCCGCGCGGGTTCTTCTGGTTCTTGCTCGAAGAGGAAGAGGGGACCCCATGAGCCTTCCGGACATCGTCACATCGCCGCTGGAGGAGTGGGTCGCATCCCAGCGCTGGTTCGCCTCAAAGGCGCGCGAGATCGCCGGCCTCAACACGCTGCGCCACGTCGAGCTGTCCAGCGAACCCGCGCTCTCGGTGCAGCTCGTCGAGGTCGTCTTCGCCGCCGGCACGCACGAGCTCTACCAGCTGCTGCCCGGCGATCCAGACGGCGCGGAGGTGCTGGCCTCGCTGCTGGGCAGCCAAGCCGCGATCGACGGGGTCACCTTCCATGGCAGCGTCACGCCGACGGGCGAGATGCGCCAGATGGGGGCCGAGCAGTCCAACACGTCGGTCGTCTTCGGCGACGAGTTCGTGCTCAAGGCCTTTCGGCGGCTGGAGCCGGGGGTCAACCCGGAGCTTGAGATGCTGCGCTTTCTGTCTGAGCGCGGGTACCCGAACATCGCCGCGCTGGCGGGCTGGTATGAGTACCAGGGCGAGCTGATGCACGCGACGCTCGGCGTCCTGCAGGAGTTCGTCGGCGAAGCCCGCGACGGCTGGCAGCTGGCGCTGGATGATCCCGAGGGCCTGCTGCACCGGCTGCCCGAGCTCGGGACCGCCACCGGTGAGATGCACAGCGCCCTGGCCTCTGACGGCGACGATCCGGCGTTCGCTCCCGAGGAGCCCAGCGCCGAGGCGCTGTCGCTGCTGACGGCCACCATCGACGAGCAGATCGAGCGCGTCTTTCGCGAGCTGTCTGCAGACGATCCCGTGCTGGCGCCGATCGCCGGTCGCGGCGAGGAGGTGCGCGAGCACCTGCAGCTCATGTCCCACGTCGGCGTCGGCGGGCGCCTGATCCGCCACCATGGCGACTACCACCTCGGCCAGACGCTGATGTCCGACGCCCGCTGGATCATCCTGGACTTCGAGGGCGAGCCGGCGCGTTCGCTGCTGGAACGCCGCCGCAAGCGCTCCCCGCTGCGTGACGTGGCAGGCATGCTGCGATCCTTCGCCTACGCGGCGTCGGCGTCGCAGCTGCTGCATGGTGTCCCCTCCCCGGAGGGTTGGGAGGCGCGAGCGCGCAAGGCCTTCCTCGACGCCTACTTCGGCGCCGTCGAGCCCACACTGCTGCCCGCAGGCCGCCCGGCGACCGAGAAGCTGCTGGCCATCTTCGAACTCGAGAAGGCCGTCTACGAGCTGCGTTACGAACTCAACAACCGCCCCGATTGGGTGCCGATCCCCGTTGCGGGAATCGCCCGCCTGCTGGAGACAGAGGTCACAACATGAGCGTCGCCACCGACATCGACAGGCTCGTCGCACGCGAGCACCACGACCCGCACTCGCTGCTGGGCGCGCATGAGTCCGAAGGCGCCGTCACGATCCGGGCGCTGCGCCCGATGGCGGAGTCGGTGATTGTCCAGCCCGCCGGCGTCGAGCTTGCGCGCGTCCATCCCGCGGGGCTGTTCGAGGGCGTGATCGACGGCGCGAAGCTGCCATTGCGCTACGAGCTCGAGGTCGCCTATCCCGGCGATCACACGTTCACCGTGCACGACCCCTACCGCTTCGCCCCGACGCTGTCAGACCTCGACGAGCACCTCTTCCGCGAGGGCCGCCACGAGCAGCTGTGGTGCAAGATGGGTGCGCACGTCCGCGAGATCGACGGCGTCAGCGGGACCTCCTTCGCCGTCTGGGCGCCCGCCGCGCGCTCGGTCGCCGTCGTCGGGGACTTCAACTACTGGGAAGGGCTGCTGCACCCGATGCGCGCGCTCGGCGACTCGGGGATCTGGGAGCTGTTCATTCCCGATGTGGATGCCGGCGCGCACTACAAGTACGAGATCCGCACGCAGGACGGTGACTTTCGCCAGAAGGCCGACCCCTTCGCCTTCGAGACCGAGCTGCCGCCGCAGACGGCGTCGATCGTCACCCACTCGTCGTTTGAATGGACCGACGCGGAGTACCTTGCCGCGCGCAAGCCCGGACCGCCGCTGGAGCGCCCGATGAGCGTCTACGAGGTGCATCTCGGATCGTGGCGGCGCAACCCGCTGGATGACAACCGCTCGCTGACCTACCTGGAGCTCGCCGACGAGCTGTCGGCCTACGTCGCCGATCTCGGCTTCACCCACGTCGAGCTGCTGCCGGTCATGGGGCATCCCTTCAGCGGCTCGTGGGGCTACCAGGTGACCTCCTACTACGCGCCCAGTCCGCGCTTCGGCTCGCCCGACGACTTCCGCGAGTTCGTCGACCGCATGCACGCGCACGGCATCGGCGTCCTCCTGGACTGGGTGCCCGCGCACTTCCCGCGCGACGACTGGGCGCTGGCGCGCTTCGACGGCACGGCGCTCTACGAGCACGCCGACCCGCGGCGCGGCTCGCACCCGGAGTGGGGGACGCTGATCTTCAACTACGGGCGCAACGAGGTGCGCAACTTCCTCGTCGCCAACGCCATCTACTGGGCGCGCGAGTTCCATGCCGACGGCATCCGCGTCGACGCGGTCGCCTCGATGCTGTACCTCGACTATTCGCGGGTGGCCGGCGAATGGGAGCCCAACGAGTTCGGCGGTCGCGAGGACCTCGACGCGGTGAAGTTCCTCAAGGAGCTCAACGAGGTGCTGCACCGCGACGAGCCCGGCGTCATCAGCGCGGCCGAGGAATCGACGGCGTGGCCGGGAGTGTCGCGCCCCACCTACCTCGGCGGGCTGGGCTTCGGCTTCAAGTGGAACATGGGCTGGATGCACGACACGCTGGGCTACTTCCAGCAGGATCCGATCCACCGCCGCTACCACCATCACGAGCTGACCTTCAGCCTCGTCTACGCGTTCACCGAGAACTTCGTGCTGCCGCTGTCACATGACGAGGTCGTGCACGGCAAGGGCTCGCTGATCAACAAGATGGCCGGCGACCGCTGGCAGCAGCTCGCCAACCTGCGCTCCCTGTACGCATACATGTGGGCACATCCCGGCAAGAAGCTCTTGTTCATGGGTCAGGAGTTCGCCCAGAGCGACGAGTGGGATGCCGAGAGCTCGCTGGACTGGCACCTACTGGAGCACGGCGAGCATGCGGGCGTGCAGTCACTGGTGCGCGACATCAACGGCGTGTACCGCGACACCCCGGCGCTGTGGGAGGTCGACTTCGAAGGCCACGGCTTCTGGTGGATCGAGCCCAACGATGCCGATTCCAACATCGTCGCCTTCGCGCGTGCGGGCAAGGATCCATCCAAGGACGTGCTGGTCTGCGTGTGCAACCTGTCGCCGATCCCACGCGAGTCCTACCGCGTCGGGCTCCCGCGGGGCGGGCGCTGGATCGAGCGCTTCAACTCGGACTCCTCGCACTACGGCGGCACCGACACCGGCAACCTCGGTGGCGTGGATGCCGATCCCCAGGGGTGGCACGGCCAGCCATGCTCGGCCGCGGTGACGCTCCCGCCGCTGGGGGTCGTGTGGCTGACGCCGGAGCGGCCGGTCAAGCGGCAAGCACCCTGACCTGAAGTGCTTCGAGCACCGTGGCGATGCGCTCGAAGTGGCGGTCGCGCGTCCAGACCGTCGCTCGATTGACGGCCGCGGTCGCGATCAGGACGTCGGGCAACGAGACCTGGATGCCCTGCTGGCGAAGCTCCGCGCGCAGGTCGCCCGCCACGAACCACTCCGTGCGGGCGATGTCGGCCCATTCCATCGCCGCGAAGATCTCCCACAGCCTCATGCGTTCGCTCGCTGTCACGCCCGTGAGCAGCTCCGACGCGACCGGTCCACACATCAGGACGTCGTGACCGGCGAGCCGGTCGTCCAGCTCGTCGGTTGCGGTTGATGACGTCCCGCGCAGGAAGTCGATCCAGACGGACGTGTCAGCGAGGATCATCGGCCAGCGCCGCGTCGTTCGTCCAACCGTTCCTGGCGCTCGCGATCCAGGCGGTCCAGCTCATCGGTGCGATCGACGATCGCGGGGAAGACGCCGCGTAGCCGGCGCACCTGTTCGTAGGCGTCGGACTTGACGAAGTGATCGATCGCGTTCTCGATCGCCTTCGTCTTCGACAATCCGGGGCTGCGCGTCATCAGCGCGTCGAGCAGGCGGTCGTCGATGTCGAGCGTCGTGCGCATGGCAGATCGTCTGCCAGATCATAGCCCCGAGGGTCGGCGGCTTGCTGGGCACGCGAAGGCTCAAGCCAGACGGAGGTCTCAGTCACGACTGCGACGGGCGCCGCGTCGTTCGCCTGACCGCAAGTCGCGGGGCGAGCTCCGCGATCGTCTGACGGCCGCGCTCGAAGACATCGCCGTAGGTGAACGCCAGGTGGTTGGAGCGACGGCGGCGTGCGACGTCGTCCTCGAACGCGCGTCGTGAGGCATGAAACGTGTAGCTGAGCAGCTCGACGGTGAGGTCGTGCCCGGGCCAGTGGCAGTCGACCTTGTCGCCGCGATGATCTCTGTTCGTGCGCGGCGCCGGCAGGCGGTGGGCACCCAGCAGCGTGAGAAAGCCGTCCTCGAACGCGCTCAGCGTGACGTCTGATCCGAGCGCGAGGCGTAGCTTCGCCGCACCGGGCCAAGCCGCGCGAGTGTGGCGCCTTGACCCCGCATTTCGGGGTGAACCCGCCACACGCGGGGTGTGAGAGGTCAACACCTTGGGGGCCTCCAGGTGTGGCCGGACGTGTCGCATGATGCGCCCGGTACGAACACCGCACCACAGCGAAGGAGCTACACCCCATGCGAACCCACCTCAAGTCCATTGTCGCCCTGGCCACCGTCGTGATCCTCGCGGTCACCGGCGCCTCGATCGCCGCTGGCGGCACGACGCAGATCGCCGTACAGCCCACCGCGACGCTGATGCCGGGCGACATGTCGCCGTTCGACGTCGCCGGCGTGAAGGCGATCCGCCGCGGCAAGGCGATTCCGTCCGGCTACCGGCTCATCGGGCGCCAGGTCACCATCACCCGCGACCGTGCGAGCGCGGGGGCGGCGCTGTTCTTTCGCTGCCCCGGCCACAAGCGCCTGAAGTCCTTCGCGACCCAGGGCCCAGTCGGATTCTCCGCCGACCGCCGCTACGTCGACCATCGCCAGACCTGGGTGCGGTCTGGTCCTGGCAAGCGCGGCGAGGAGGTCTCGGGCGCGATCTACGCGGTCTGCCGGTAGCTCGCCGAACCGGTCTGTGGCGGCCTTCCCGGTTGGGAGGGCCGTCCCCGTCGGTCAGGGCACCGTGTGGGCCGATGCCCGCATGTCCGTCCCCCGGCCGGGTACCGTGAAGCGGTGCCGACGACTGCCCAGCCCCTGCCGTGGGAACGCCCGCTCGGTGCCAATCCCGTAGGCGACGGGCTCGTGGAGTTCCGCGTCTGGGCGCCGCACGCCGACGAGGTGCGCGTCCGCGTCGGCGACTCCGAACACGCGCTCACCGACGCCGGCGGCGGGATCCACGAGGGGCGCGTCGCGGCGCAGGCCGGCGATGACTACGAGTACCGCTTCGGCGAACACGAGCTGCCCGACCCCTGCTCGCGCCACCAGCCGGGCGGTCTGCGCGGCCCGTCGCGCATCGTCGACACCGGCGCGTTTCAGTGGAGCGACGCGGCCTTCGCGCCGCGGCCACTCGCCGAGCAGGTCATCTACGAGCTGCACATCGGCACGTTCACCGCCGAAGGCACCTTCGACGCCGCCATCGAGCACCTGCCGCAGCTCGCCCGGCTCGGGATCACCGCGATCGAGGTCATGCCGGTCGCCGAGTTTCCCGGCGATCACGGCTGGGGCTATGACGGCGTCTACCTCTCGGCGGCGCAGTCCACCTATGGCGGCCCGCTGGCCTTCCAGCGCCTCGTCGACGCCGCCCACGCCCACGGCCTCGGCGTGATCCTCGACGTCGTCTACAACCACGTCGGCGCGTCGGGCAACACGGCGCTGGCCGCCTACGGGCCGTACTTCACCGACCGCTACTCGACGTTCTGGGGCAGCGCGATCAACTACGACGACGAGCACTGCGACCCCGTGCGCGAGTGGGTCCTGCAGTCGGCCGAGGGCTGGGTGCGCGACTTTCATGTCGACGGCCTGCGGCTCGACGCGATCCACGCGATCTTCGACACGGGCGCGAACCCGATCATGGCCCAGCTCGCCGACCGCGTGCACGGCGCCCGCGATGGCGCGCTCGTCATCGCCGAGTCCGGCCTCAACGACCCCAAGGTCATCCGCCCCCGCGCGCAGGGCGGCTTCGGCCACGACGCGCAGTGGGCTGATGACTTCCACCACGCGCTGCGAGTCCTGCTCACCGGCGACACCGACGGCTACTACGCGGAGTTCGGCACGATCGCCGATCTCGCGAAGGCCTACCAAACCCCCTTCGTCCACGACGGCCAGTACTCCACGTTTCGCAAGCGGCGCTTCGGCGCCCCGGCCGGCGACCGCCCGCCCGAGCAGTTCGTCGTCTTTGACCAGAACCACGACCAGGTCGGCAACCGCGCCCTCGGCGACCGCATGCCCGACGAGACACGCGCGCTGGCGGCGTTCAGCACGCTGCTGTCGCCGTTTGTGCCGATGCTGTTCATGGGCGAGGAGTACGGCGAGCCGGCGCCGTTTCAGTTCTTCAGCGACCACATCGACGAAAAGATCGCGACCGCCACGCGCGAGGGCCGCCGCCGCGAGTTCGCCGCCTTCGCCACGTTCGCCGGCGAGGAGGTTCCCGACCCGCAGGACCGCGCGACGTTCGAGCGCTCAAAGCTCACCCGCGAGCGCGACCCCGCGATTGCCGAGCTCTACGCCGCGCTGCTGCGTGCCCGCACGCAGCTGCCACGCGACGAGGACATCATCATCCACCCCAACGAGGACCAGGGCTGGCTGGCCGTCGATCGCGGCCCCTTTCGCCTCGCGATGAACTTCTCCGCCGCCCCGCGCGAGATCCCGCTCGACGGGCACGCGGAGGTCGTGGTCGCGACCGCGACACCGCAGCTGCGCCCGGAGCATGTGCTGCTCGCCCCCAAGACAGGAGCCCTGCTGCGATGAGCGACCGCGAGGTCTGGCCCGGAACGCCCTTTCCGCTCGGACCGTGGGTCCACGATGGTGGGACGAACTTCAGCATCTTCAGCGAGCACGCCCAGCGCGTGGAGCTGTGCCTCTTCGACGCTGACGACGACGAGGAGCGCATCGAGGTCGTCGAATGCACCGCCTTCAACTGGCACTGCTACCTGCCGGGCGTGGGGGCGGGCCAGCGCTATGGCTATCGCGTGTACGGGCCGTATGACCCGGAGAACGGGCACCGCTTCAATGCCGCAAAGCTACTGCTCGATCCCTACGCCAAGGCGATCGACGGCGAGATGCAGTGGGAGCGGGCAAGCGCGCTGCCCTACATCCCCGACGACTCCGACACCGCCGACCTCGAGCCCGACGACGAGGACGACGCCGAGGCGATGCCCAAGTGCCTGGTCATCGACCCGGCCTTCGACTGGGAGGGCGACGAGCTCCCGCGCCATCCGTGGAATCAGACCGTCATCTACGAGACGCACGTCAAGGGCTTCACGATGCGCCACCCGGAGGTGCGCGAGGACCTGCGCGGGACCTACGGCGGCCTCGCCTCGCCTGCCGCGCTGAAGTACTTCAAGGAGCTCGGCGTGACGGCAGTCGAGCTGCTGCCCGTGCATCACAACGCCGACGAGCACTTCCTCATCGACAAGGGGCTGTCCAACTACTGGGGTTACAGCTCGATCGGCTACCTGGCGCCGCATTCGGACTACGCGGCGACGGGCTCGACGGGCGAGCAGGTGCGGGAGTTCAAGGGCATGGTCAAAGCCCTGCACAGGGCCGGTATCGAGGTGATTCTCGACGTCGTCTACAACCACACCGCCGAGGGCAACCATCTCGGCCCGATGCTGTCCTTCAAGGGCATCGACAACGCGACGTACTACCGCCTGATGCCCGACGACCCGCGCTTCTACATGGACTTCACGGGCACCGGCAACTCGCTGAACCCGGTGCACCCGAGCGTCCTGCGGCTGATCATGGACTCGCTGCGCTACTGGGTCATCGACTGCCACGTCGACGGCTTTCGCTTCGACCTGGCCAGCGCGCTGGCCCGCGAGCTCTACGACGTCGATCGGCTCAGCGCGTTCTTCGACACCATCCACCAGGACCCGGTGCTCTCGCAGGTCAAGCTCATCGCCGAGCCATGGGACGTCGGTCCGGGCGGCTATCAGGTCGGCAACTTCCCGGTGCTGTGGACCGAGTGGAACGGCATCTACCGCGACGAGATGCGCGACTTCTGGCGCGGCAACACGAGCGTCGGGGACTTCGCCCGCCGCCTCACCGGCTCCAGCGACCTGTACGGCGACGACGGTCGCCAGCCGGCGGCGTCGATCAACTTCATCACCGCCCACGACGGCTTCACGCTCGCCGATCTCGTCGCCTACAACGAGAAGCACAACGACGACAACCTCGAGGACAACAAGGACGGCACCGACGACAATCGCTCCTGGAACTGCGGCGTGGAGGGCATCACCGACGAGCCCGAGATCCTCGAGCTGCGCGCGCGCCAGCAGCGCAACATGCTCGTTACCCTGCTGCTCTCCCAGGGCGTGCCGATGCTGCTGGGCGGCGACGAGTTCTCGCGCAGCCAGGGCGGCAACAACAACGCCTGGTGTCAGGACAACGAGATCTCCTGGTATGACTGGGAGCGCGACGAGCAGCAGTTGCAGATGCTCGCGTTCACCAAGCGCGTCATCGCGTTGCGCCAGGATCACCCGGTCTTCCGCCGTCGCCACTTCCTCCTCGGGGAGGCCAGCAACGGCGGCTCGCTGCCCGACGCGTGGTGGTTTCGCCTGGACGGGCGCAAGATGACCCAGCGCGACTGGGGCACAACCGATCGCAACGTGGTCGGCCTGTTTCTCAACGGTCATGAGTTCCCCTATCGCGGTCGCCGCGGCGAGCAGATCGTCGACGACTCCTTCCTGCTGCTGATCAACGCCCACCACGAGGACGTCACGTTCACGCTGCCCGCGCGGCGCTGGGGGCAGATGTGGGCGATCGAGCTGAGCACCGCCGAGCCCGGCACCGCCCCCGGCTCGGCGACGCACGCCGCGCGCTCGACGATCGAGGCGCTGGCGCGCTCGGTGACGGTGCTCAAGCGCATCAACCCGGCGACGTAGTGCCCGAGCTGCGCGCCACCTACCGCCTGCAGCTCGGTCCCGGCCTGCGCTTCGACGACGTGCGCGCGCTCGTCCCATACCTGCGCGACCTGGGGATCTCGCACCTGTACCTGTCGCCCTCGCTGCGTGCGCGTTCAGGCTCCACGCACGGCTACGACGTCGTGGACCCGACGCAGGTCTCAGCATCGCTGGGCGGAGAGGACGGGCTGCTGGCGCTCGCCGCGGAGGGCCTCCCGATCGTGCTGGACATCGTCCCCAACCACATGGGGATCGGCGAGGAGAACCGCTGGTGGTCAGACCCCGCGGAGCGCGTGCGCGTCTTCGACGTGGACCCCGAGACCGGCCACTACCGGCGCTTCTTTGACATCGACGACCTCGCGGGCGTGCGCGTGGAGGACCCCGAGGTCTTCGAGCTCACGCATCGCAAGGTGCTGTCGCTGGTGGCCGACGGGGTGATCGACGGGCTGCGCATCGACCATCCCGACGGGTTGGCCGATCCCGCCGGCTACCTGCGACGGCTGCGAGCACAAGGCGTCGAGCACGTCTGGGTGGAGAAGATCCTGCACCCCGGCGAACGGCTGCGCGACTGGCCCGTCGAGGGGACCGTCGGCTATGAGTTCCTCAACGAGGCGCAGGGCCTGTTCATCGACCCGGCGGGAGAGGCGCCGATGACGGCGCTGTACGCCGCGCTCGTGGAGGATGACCGCACCTTCGAGGAGCTGGCGCTGGAGGCCCAGCTCGAGCAGGCGCACGGCACGTTCTCGCGCGAGGTGCAGCGACTGGCGAGCCTGCACGATCCCGGCGGCCTCGAGGAGGCGCTGGCGCGCTTGCCGGTCTACCGCACCTACGTGCGTGACGGCGAGATGCACGTCGACGACCACGCCGCACTGGCTGCCGCCGGCCGAGCCGACCTCTTCGACACGGCGCCCGAGGAGTTCGTCTCGCGCTTTCAGCAGACCTCGCCGCCGGTGACAGCCAAGGGCATCGAGGACACGGCCTTCTATCGCTACCTGCGCCTGCTCGCGCTCAACGACGTCGGCGGCGATCCGGGCCGCTGGGGCATCACCGTCGAGGAGTTCCATGCGGCAAACGCCGTGCGCGCCGAGCGCTTCCCGCGCGCGATGCTGACGACGCAGACGCACGACACCAAGCGCTCGGGCGACGCGCGGGCTCGCCTGGGGGCGCTGAGCGCGATGGCGGCGGAGTGGGAGGCGCACGTTCGGCGCTGGTATGAGCTGACCGAGCGCCTCGTCGTCGACGGCGCTCCGGACCGCCACGAGCGCTATCTCATCTTCCAGACGCTGGCCGCGGCGTGGCCGATCGAGATGGACCGCCTGACCGGCTACCTGGAGAAGGCGCTGCGCGAGGCCAAGCGCAACACCACGTGGGTCGACCAGGAGCGCGACTGGGAGGGACGGGTCGTCCGATTCGCCGAGGAGCTGCTCGCCTACGAGCCGTTCCTCGAAGACTTCCTGGCGTTCATCGAGCTCGTGGTGGCGGCCGGCGAGAGGTCGGCGCTCGGACAGCTGCTGCTGAAGCTCACGGTCCCGGGGATCCCCGACATCTACCAGGGCGACGAGCTCATCGACCTCTCGCTCGTGGACCCCGACAACCGCCGCCCGGTCGACTGGGATGCGCGGCGCCAGGCGCTCGCCGACCTGCGGGCGGGCGCCGAGCCGGCGCGCGAGACGATGAAGCTGCACGTGATCGCGCGCGCTTTGGAGCTGCGCACGCGGCGCCCCGAGGCGTTCGCCGGCGCGTACGCGCCGGTGGCGGCGGGACCGGACCTCTGCGCGTTCACGCGCGGCGACGACGGCGAGGTTCTCGTCGTCGTCGCGCTGCGCGGCCACGGTCGCGCGACGGAGGTCGCCGTCGCCGCGGGGCGCTACCGCTGCGCGCTGACCGGCGACGAGCACGAGATCACCGGGGCGTTCGTCGCGGAGAGCCTGCTGACCTTCGAGGGGCTGGGCCTGCTGGAGCGGATGTAGCGGGGCTCGGCGCAGTCGCGCAGTCCCATGCCCGACCGCCGGCCGGGCATGGGCGATCCTCGGAGCCTGCGTCGACCACGCGGGCGCAGCGGCGTCGAGGACATGTCGCCCCGAGACGCGAAGGATGCGCTGCGGCGCGATACTCGCCCGCGTGCGCTTCAGGATCGATCTCGCCGCGGTGATCGCGACGCTCGTGCTGCCGGCGAGTGCCGCGGCTGCGCCGCCGCCGCCGAGCTTCTCGGTCCTCGAGGCCCAGACCAGCCCCAAGCAGGCCTACGTCGCGGGCAGGCCGGTGCGGATCGCGTTTCGCGTCGCGGCGTCGGCGCCGCTGGCACTGGCGCTTGACATCGTGTGCGAGAAGACCGGCAAGCCCGTCCGCCGCATCCTGCTCGATGACGTCGTGCCCGGCGCCCAGCGGCTCGTCCGCTGGAACGGCGTGACCGGCGGCGACAAGGTCGCGCCCGGTGGGCGCTATCGCATCCGCCTGCGTGCGCCAGACGGCACGGCTCGCCGGGCGGGCGCGTTCACGCTGCGCAGCCACGCCTATCCGATCCGCGGACGGCACGCCGACCGCGGGCCGATCGGCACGTTCGGCGTCGGTCGCAACGGCGGGCGTACGCACGAGGGCTATGACGTCAACGCCGCCTGCCGCACGCCGCTGGTGGCCGCGCGCGGTGGCCGCGTGGTGCGCTCGACCTACGACCGGGTCCTGTACGGGAACCTCGTCGTCGTCCGCGGCGAGCGCACGCATCGCGATTACTGGTACGCGCACCTGCGGCGCCGTTCGCGTCTGCGGCCGGGCGATCGCGTGCTCACGGGCCAGCGGATCGGCAGCGTCGGCGCCACCGGCAACGCCCGCACGATCGGCTGCCACCTGCACTTCGAGATCCGCTCCCGCGGGCGGCCGATCGACCCCCGGCGCGAGCTGCACGCCTGGGACGCCTGGAGCTGAGCTGGCCGACCGCCGCCGCGCAGGACTACCATCAGCACAGCCTGCCCGTGCCGAGCAAGCGCTCGTCACGGCGCATGGTCCGAGAACTCAGACCTTTGCGGAGGAACGCCCCATGGCATTCGAAGTCGGACAGCGCGTGATCGCTGAGAAGTCGGGCCGTCGTAGAAGGTCGGCACGGGCGCCGATGCGCCCACCGCGCCACGGCGTCGTCGAGAAGGTGTTGCGCGGCGATCCCAACCCGCGCTATGAGATCCGCTGGGACGAGGGCATCGTGACGATCTTCTCGCCCCAGAACGGTGGCCTGACGCTCGACGAGGACTACGACGGCCCGGGCAACTCCGAGAACGCGGCGTCCGCGCGCAGGAGCACCAAGGCCCAGGCGGCCGAGTAGCGCGCGGCCGTCAGCCGTCCGCAAGGGCGGCCTGCACGGCCTTCAGCGCCGGCTTCGGGCGGCCCGCGAAGTCATACAGCCCCTTCTCGTTGAGCCCGGGTGTGAGCTTGAGGTCGGGCATCCTGCGGGCGATCGAGCCGCCGACGAAGTCCGGTCGCAGCGCGTAGTCGCGCAGCGACCAGATCAATATGCCGCTGAGCCCCGGCTCGTCGCGCAGCGCGCGCAGGCGGCGGGCCAGCAAACGGCCCTGGAAGCGCAGGCCGCCGAACGCGTTGGTCGGCGACCGCGGGCTGCCGGCGGCTCCGAGCTCGGTGACGACGAGCGGCTTGCCGGGAAACAGCCGCCGCAGCCTCGCGATGCGTTCGGAGGCGACCTGCGCCTGGCGCTGCGGCGTCGAGTCGGTCTCGGTGTACCAGCCGATGTAGTCGGTCACGCCGAGCATGTCGAGCTCGGCGAAGAGCGGCCCGTCGGCGCGCGGGAGCTTTGAGCCCCACAGGTCGGCGGCGACGGGGCGTCCGGGATCCATGCTGTGCAGGCGCTTGGCTGTCGCGGTCACGTACTCCTTCTGCCCGGGACGGCCCTGGCCCGGCGCCTCGTTGGTCAGCGTCCAGGCGAGGATCGAGGGATGCGGCTGGTCCTGCTCGGCGGTGCGCAGCGCGCGGTCGCGCACCGCCGCGATCGCCGCGGGGGTCGTCGCGCGCCAGCGGCCCGCGGGCTCCCACGGGCCGATCTCCTGCCACACGAAGATCCCCGCCGCGTCGAGGCGGTCGAGCATGCTCTGCGAGAGCGGCAGCTGCGAGCGCGTCGCGTTGGCGCCAATCGATCGCAGCCCCGCGATGAGCCGCTGCTCGTCGCCGGCGGTCATCGCATCGCCGTGCCCGCGGGCGTCGGCCGGCAGCGCCGCGCCGCGCAGCACGAGCCGATCGCCGTTGAGCTTCATGCCGTTGCCGTCCCAGGTGATCTCGCGCACCCCGACCTTGCGCGTCAGCAGCGACTCGTCTGGCACGCCCACCTGCAGGTCGTAGAGACTCGGGTCCTGCGGCGACCACAGCGCAGGGTCGTCGACGAGAATCGACGCGGTCGTCGTCTTGGACTGGTTGTGCCCGACGCTCACCGCGCTGAAGCTCAGCGGCTGGAGGGCGCCGTCGCGCGCCAGCGTGCCCGAGGGCGCCAGCACGCGCTCGGCGCCGGCGTTGCGCACGCGCACCGAGACGTCCACGCGTGCCCGGCCGCCGGGCGTCAGTCGCGTGCGCACCCGCAGCGCGCCGATCCTGCTCGGTCCCAGGCGCGTCAGCGTCACCGGCCGGTGCAGCCCGCCGTAGTTGAACCACGCGCGCTGCCAGTCCTCGTCGGCCTGACGCTCGGGGTCGCGCCAGTCAACGCGCACCGCCACCGTGTGGCGGCCGGCCTTCAACGCGGCGCGCGCGCTGAAGGCCTCATACGCGCCGACGTGTGCGCGGCGCAGCGTGCCGTCCACGTAGACCTGCGTGCGGTAGTGGGCGGATTCGAAGGACAGCGCGTAGTCGCCGTCGACCGGGGCATCGATCGTTCGGGCATACCAGCCGACGCTGCCCTCGTGCGCACGCTGACCCGCGGCGCCGCTGTGGGCGCCCGCGTTCGGCGAGTGCGGGATGCGGAGGATCTGACCGCCGAAACGCCCGTCGGCCCAGCCCGCGCGCAGCCCGCGATTGGCGCGATCGGAGCGGTAGCGCCAGCGGTGCAGGACCACCGGCCGGCTGCCATTGGGTCCGCCGGCTCGCTGCAGCAGCGCCAAGCTGGCGGCGCTCTGCTTCGCCGCGGGCGGGCCAGCCGAACCGCCGCTGCCGCTGCCGCCGTCGTCGCCGAGCACGAAGACCGCGGCCAGCGCGCATCCGACCAGGACGACGCACGCGAGGGAGATGGCGAGGGTTCGGGACATGGTGATCGCTAGGTCCTCTGACGCCACATGGATCGGACAACGCGCGTCGCCGGCAACAAGTCGCGCGCCGGTAGGATCGCGCGGCCCTGGGACCACGCATCCTCATCCTGTCGTGGGAGTACCCGCCGATCGTCGCAGGCGGACTCGCGCGGCACGTCAGCAAGTTGTCGCAGGCGCTCGTGCGAGCCGGCGTCGAGGTGCACGTGCTCACGCGTGGTGGGGCGGACATGCCCGCCGAGCAGACCTGCGGCGGCGTCGTCGTGCACCGCGTCCGCGAGGACGAGATGCCGCGCGACCTCGATGCCTTCGTCGCGTGGGTCGAGGGCATGAACTCGCACATGCACGCGGCCGGGCGCCAGCTCGCCAAGCGGCTGGACTTCGAGGTCATCCACGGCCACGACTGGCTCGTCGCCGGAGCGGCGGCGGCGCTCGCCTCGCGCCTGCGCCGGCCGTACCTCACGACGATCCACGCGACCGAGCACGGCCGTCACCAGGGCTGGGTCGACAAGCACCCGCAGTCCTACATCCACCGCATCGAGACGTGGATGGCCGGCCGCGCCGATGGCGTCATCACCTGCTCGCACTACATGCGCGGCCACGTCGCCGACGTGTTCGCCATCGACGAGCGGCGCGTCACGGTGATTCCCAACGGCATCGACCGCGACGACCTGCGTCCGGTCGGCGACCTCGCCGCGCTGCGGGGGCGCTTCGCCCAGCCCGACGAGCGGCTCGTGCTGCTCGTGGGCAGGCTGGTCTACGAGAAGGGCTTTCAGCTTGCGCTGGACGCGCTGCCGCAGGTGATCCGCCGCTCGGGCCGGGTGCGCTTCCTCGTCGCGGGGTCCGGCACGCACGAGCAGGAGCTGCGCAAGCAGGCGCGGCGCCTGGGGCTGAGCGGTCACGGCACGTTCATGGGCTGGATCGGCGACGACGTCCTGCACTCCCTCTACCGGATCGCCGACCTGTGCGTGGTGCCGAGCATCTACGAGCCGTTCGGGCTCGTGGCGCTGGAGGCGATGGCCAGCAACTGCCCCTGCATCGTGGCCGACACCGGAGGCCTGCGCGAGGTCGTCCCCAACGCCGACGTCGGCCTGCGCTTCAGCTCGCGTGATCCGCGTGCCCTGGCGAGCATGATGTGCCGGGTGCTCGACGACGACGCGCTGCGCGAGCGGCTGGTCGCCGAGGCCTCGGTCCACGTCGAGGGATTCGACTGGGACGACGTGGCGCGGCGCACGGCGCGGGTCTACGCCCAGCTCGGTGGCGGCTCGGAGGAGGCGAAGGTGACGGCGGGCCCGCGGCCCGCGTGACGCGCTACTCGCTGTCGGGGGGAGGCTTGCGCCCCCAGCGACCGGCGAGCTTGTCGTCGGCGGCCTTGTCGCCGCGGCCGGAAATCATCGCGACGAGCACGCAGACGGTCGCGATCGCCGGCACCATCACGACCCAGGTGAAGATGAGACCGATGCTGTCGGTCCATCCCTGGCTGAGGGCGATCAGTTCCATGCGGCGCAGAATACTGGGATGGGCGGCCAGAGGCGGCCCGGAGCGACGCTCGCGCCGTGTCGACGGACCCGGCTACTCGCCACGCATGAACGCCTCGTCCTCGCCCTCCGGCACGTCGACCAGCAGCCAGCGGCGACCGTCCTCACGCTGGGCCAGAAGGACCAGCACTCTACGGTCTTGACCGGGGTGAAAGATGGGAACGCGAGCGCGATCGCCGCGGATCTCCACCCCAGAGGCGCGCGCGCGTGCGCCGTCGAACGCAACCGCGGCGGCCCTGCCGTCGTCGGTGAGGAAGATGGCTTGGAATGTCTTCGCGCACGAGCCTCCGAGGCGAGCGAGCTCGCGGCGATCCTCCGGCGTACGCGTCTGACATGCGGCGCGGCCGTCGTTGGAAACGAGCGCCTTCATGTACTTATCGGCGACTCGCGCGAGGGCGGCCGCATCGGTCTTGGTCGGGGTCGAGGAGGACGCGTTGCCGTCGTCGTCATCACCGCAACCCCCGAGCGAGATCACGAGCACGACGAGCCCACTGAGCGCGAACCGCCGCATCGGCGCCAGTCTCACATATTCCACGGTGCGCGTGTGAATCTTGCTCGTACGATCGTGCGTGCGCTCGGGCATGAGTGCGCGAGCCTTGCGGTCGCCGCGGCACGGCACTCGGAGGTGCGCTGATGGAGCGGCGCGCTGCCGTAGCGTCCGAACTGGGGGCCTGCACGCATGCGCCATGCCACCGTCGTTGCCATTGATCTCGTATCGCCGTTGCTCTCACGAGTTCACCAAGATGCGTAGTGACCTTCGGTATGACGTTGGAAATCTGTCACCGGTTGGAGTTCCGTCCCGACCGCCGTCGAAGATGCGACGCTCCGCGATACTTGCGCAGATGGCCTTCGTCCCGCCCGCCCGCCACCTGCTGCGCGCCCGCGACCTCGCCGACGCGCGCTATTTCGAGCCGCTGGGCGTCGAGGACCTGGCACGCGCGGCACGCCTATCGAAGGCGCACTTCAGCCGCGAGTTCCGTGCGGCGTTCGGCGAGCCTCCGCACGCCTACCTGCTGACGCGCCGCTTGGAACGCGCGGCGGCGCTCCTGCGCACGACCGACCGCTCGGTTGCCGACGTCTGCCTGTCGGTCGGTCTGCGCAGCGTCGGCTCGTTCACGACGAGCTTCACGCGCACATTCGGCGCGTCGCCGACGGCCTACCGAGCGGCGTTTCCGCCGGCCTCGCAGATGGCGCTCGTGCCGAGCTGCATCGTGCGCGCCTACGCCCGACCGCAACGCAGCACGTTTGGAGAAGACAGCGGTCGCACCTCGGGCTAGCGTGCCCAACATCGCTTCCGACCACCTCAGGAGGACCAGATGATCAAGCTCGCCAACGCTCAGCTGTGGGTTCATGACCAGGACGAGGCGCTCGCGTTCTACACCGAGAAGCTCGGCTGGGAGGTGCGCTCCGACGTCACCGTGGCCGAGATGGGGAACTTCCGCTGGCTCACCGTCGGGCCGGTCTCTCAGCCCGAGATCGCGGTCGTCCTGATGGCGATCCCCGGCCCGCCGATGTTCGAGCCCGAGACCACCGAGCAGATCAAGGTCCTGATGGCGAAGGGTTGCGCCGGCACGATCTTCCTCACCACCGACGACTGCCAGGTGTCCTACGAGGAGCTCGCCGCCCGCGGCGTCGAGTTCAGCGAGCCGCCCGAGGAGCGTCCGTACGGCATCGACTCCGGCTTTCACGACCCGTCGGGCAACAGCTTCCGCCTCACACAGGTGAAGGACCTCGCGGGGGTCTGACGTGTAGCCGCCGATCAGTGCAGCCGACGATCAGGCCGTGCATCACCGGGTACCCGTCTGAACGGTGGGAATCCTGGTGGCGGCGTCCTGGTGCGTCGGCGCGCTGATCGGCGCCGCCCACCGTTGTGTACTGCTGAGAGCGGTGGTCAGCGCCGTCGTTGGGTATGGGCTCTCCAACTCGTGCCCGCTGGAGATGCCCAGATCGCAGGTTGCGCGGCAAGCGAAGCCATCGCCACGCCGCGGCGGTGCCGAACTCGTAGCCTTGCGGGCATGCGCCTTGCCACCTTCCTTCCGCCCGGCTCCACCACACCCCGCGCCGGCGAGGTCCATGACGACGAGGTGGTCTCGTTCGTCGTCAAGCGCGAGACGGTGCTCGAGCGCCTGCGTACCGCCGACTACGACCCCGCGATCGGCGACCCGTTCGCGTTGGATGACGTCACGCTGCTGGCGCCCGTGCCACGGCCTCGCGCGATCTTCGGGATCGGCCTGAACTACGCCGCCCACGCCGCCGAGCAGGGCAAGGATCCGCCGGAGTTCCCGATCGTCTTCATGAAGCTCCCGAGCTCGAGCGCGTCGCCCAATGGTGCGGTGAGGTGTCCGCCCGTCGTCAAGCGCCTGGACTATGAGGGCGAGCTTGTCGTCGTCATGGGCTCCGAGGCGAAGATCGCCGGCTATGCGGTCGCCAACGACGTCAGCGCGCGCGACCTGCAGCGCCGCGAGCCGCAGTGGACGCGCGCGAAGGGGGCCGATGGCTTCTGCCCGTGGGGCCCGTGGATCACGACCGCCGACAAGGTCCCCGATCCCGAGAACCTGCGCGTCACGACGCACGTCAACGGCGAGCTGCGCCAGGACTCCTCGACGGCCGACCTGATCTTCGGTCCGCAGCAGCTCGTCGACTTCATCTCCGAGACCTGCACGCTGCAGCCCGGCGACCTGATCCTCACCGGCACGCCCAGCGGCGTCGGGATGTCGATGGACCCGCGCCGGTTTTTGGCCTCGGGCGACGTCGTTCGGATCGAGATCGAGTCCCTGGGGGCCATCGAGCATGCCATCGCCTGAGCTGCTGGCCCGCCTGGGTGAGCTGTCAGACCTCCAACACGCCGGTCAGGTGCTGGCCTGGGATCAGCAGGTCGTGATGCCGCCCGAGGGCGGCGCCGCCCGCGGCCAGGCGCTCGGAGCGATCCAGAGCCTCGTGCACGACCGCCTCGTCGATCCGCAGCTCAGCGTGCTGCTGGACGCCGAGCGCGCTGACACACAGCTCGTGCGCGCGGTACGTCGCGATCACGACGTGGCCCGCCGCGTCCCCGGCGAACTGGCCGCGGAGATGGCGCGCGCGGGCTCGGAGGGATATGAGATCTGGCTGCGCGCGCGACAGGCCAACGACTTCGCCGTCTTCGAGCCCGCGCTGCGGCGCAACATCGAGCTCGCCCGCCGGTACGCGGAGTGCTTCCCCAAGGCCGCACATCCCTACGATCCGCTGCTGGATCGCTACGAGCCGGGGACGACGACGGCCGAGGTCAGCGCGTTGCTCGCACGCGTGCGCGACGGCCTCGTGCCGCTGCTCGCCGAGATCGCCGCCGAGCCCGAGCCGCCGGCGCTGAGCGGCGAGGTGCCGATCGCCGGACAGCGCGAGGTCGGCCTGCTGATCGTCCGCGCGATGGGCTTCGAGGACGGCGCATGGCGCCTGGACGACGCGGTCCACCCGTTCGCCGCCGCGCCATCGCAGCGTGACGTGCGCATCACCTCGCGTTTTGAGGACTCCAGCCTGATGGGCCTGTTCGCGCTGATGCACGAGGTCGGCCACGGCCTCTACGAGTACGGCGTCGACCCCGACCTTGCTCGCACGACGCTCGACAGCGGCGTGTCGCTCGGCGTCCACGAGTCCCAGAGCCGGCTGTGGGAGAACCTCGTGGGCCGCAGCGAGGCGTTCTGGAGCTACTGGCTACCGACGCTGCAGGAGCATCTGCCCGGCGCGTTCGCCGACGTCGACGTGCCGACGTTCCTGCGCATGATCAACGTCGTGCGCCCGACGCTGATCCGCGTCGAGGCCGACGAGCTGACCTACTCGCTGCACGTCATCCTGCGCTTCGAGCTCGAGCTGGCGCTGATCGACGGCACGCTGGACCCCGGCGACCTGCCGCAGGCGTGGGCAGCCAAGTACGCCGACATGCTGGGCATCGAGGTGCCCGACGACCTCAACGGGGTGCTGCAGGACATCCACTGGTCGGAGGGGATCATCGGCTACTTCCCGACCTACGCGATCGGCAACGTGCTCGCCGCCCAGCTCTGGAGCGCGCTGCGCACCGATCTGCCGGCGCTCGACGACGACCTGCGCGCCGGCGACTACGGCGACCTGCGCGCCTGGCTGGTCGACAAGGTCCATCGCCACGGGCGGCGCCTGACGCCCGCAGAGCTCATCCAGCAGGCCGTCGGCGGCCCGCTGGATCCCGCGCCGATGCTCGAGCACCTCGGCGCGAAGTACCGCGCGCTGTATGGCCTGACCTGACCGCGCGCTCGCCGGGTCAGTGCGCTTCGAGCACCCGATCGATGAGGCCGTACTCGACGGCCTCCTCGGGCTTGAAGAAGCGATCGCGCTCCATGTCGAGGTGGACCTGCTCCTCGCTCTTGCCGGTGTGGTGCGCGTAGATCTCGTCCATGCGCTTGCGGGTCTTGAGGATCTCCCTGGCCTGGATCTCGATGTCCGTCGACTGGCCCTCGAAGCCCGCCGAGGGCTGGTGGATGAGGATCCGGCTGTTGGGCAGCGAGAAGCGCTTGCCCTTGACGCCCGCCATCAGCAGCAGCGAGCCCATCGACATCGCGATGCCCATGCACATCGTCGAGACGTCGGGCTTGATGAAGTTCATCGTGTCGTAGATCGCCAGGCCGGCGGTGATCGAGCCACCGGGCGAGTTGATGTACAGCGAGATGTCCTTGTCGGGATCGGAGGACTCCAGGTGCAGCAGCTGCGCGACGATGAGGTTCGCGATCTGGTCGTCGACGGTGGTACCGAGGAAGATGATGCGCTCGTTGAGCAGGCGCGAGTAGATGTCGTATTCGCGCTCGCCGCGTCCGGTGCGCTGGACCACTGTGGGGACAAGGGGCATTCCGGCATCCTTCCAGATCACCCACCGCGGCCCGGCTAGCCTCCTCTGAGATGCCTCCAGCGCTGCGGATCCGCGGTCTGACCAAGCGCTACGAGGACGGCTTTCTCGCGCTGGCGGACCTTGACCTGGACGTCGGCGCCGGCCGCTTCGTCGGACTGCTCGGTCCCAACGGGGCCGGCAAGACGTCGCTCATCAGCGCGGTCTGCAACATCATCCGCGTGACGTCGGGCGAGATCGCGATCTTCGGCGAGCCCCATCACAGCCTGGCGGCGCGGCGCATGGTCGGCCTCGCCGAGCAGGACGTCAACCTCGACCGCTTCCTCGACGTCGAGGAGACGCTGCTCTACCACGGCGGTTACTTCGGCATGAGGCGCGCCCACGCGCGCACGCGGGCGGGCGAGATGATGGACGTCTTTGACCTGCGCGCGAAGGCGGGCGTCCGCGCGCCGAAGCTCTCCGGCGGGATGCGCCGCAGGCTGCTGCTGGCTCGTGCGCTCATGCATGAGCCGCGGCTGGTGATCCTCGACGAGCCGACTGCGGGCGTTGACTTCGAGCTACGCGTCGAGCTGTGGGCCTACATCAGGCGCTTGCACGACAGCGGCACGACGGTCCTGCTGACCACGCATTACCTTGAGGAGGCCGACGAGCTGTGCGAGGACATCGTCCTCGTCCGCGGTGGCCGCGTGATCGGGCGCGATACCGCCGAGGGACTGCGCGCGGCCTATGGTGCAACGTCACTTGCAGACGCATATGTCAGGGCGATGGCTGGCGTCCCGCCGCGATGATCGCTAGATTCCAACCTTCACTCAACTGGGGGCGGCTACGTTTGTTCCCGAGCGACCGGGGTAAGCGCAGCCGAAGAGGCGCTCCGGGTTGGGCTCGGGGGAGATGCGCCGGGCAAACTAGGGAGGCACACAGCATGGGCTCGAGACGTTATGGACTTCTGGCGATCATCATCGCCGCGGCGGTGATCTGGGTATTGCCATCGGCCTCCTCGGGCGCTGATCTACGCACAGCGGGCGAGAAGCTGAAGAAGGGCACCGCCGATCTCGGCAACGCGGTCGAGACGACCGTTGACAAGACCGCCAAGGCGCTGCGCAACACGAGGTCCAAGACCGGCGCCGCGGTCGAGAAGGCCACGAAGAGCTCCAAGGCTTCCAAGCGGGCAACCGCGACCGACCCCAAGACCCAGCCGCCGCAGCACGGCAGCAATCCGCACGGACAGGGCGGGGTCGCGATCGTCGACGTCAATCCAAGCGCTGAGCGTCCGCTGAGCTCCGATCCGAGCGGTCGCGAGAGTGGCGAGGACGCGATCATCGGCCGCGCCCGCGGCGAGAAGGTCAACGGCGCCTACCGCGGACACATCGCGATCGCGTCGCTCCTGGGCAACGAGATCATCAGCGGCCCGACGACGGCGCCGGGCGAGACCAAGAGCGGCCCGCTTGAGCCGATCCAGGCCGGCATCCTCGATCCGCTGTGTAAGGGCCTCAACGACCAGGTGTGTCTCGAGGTGCTGAAGGCCGACTCCAAGACGACGGCGACGGGCTCGGCGAACGACTTCGCGGTGGCGCGCGCCGGCGTGCTCGGTTTGGGCGTCGGGGCTGCCGAGAGCCAGGGCGTGATCAGCGAGGACGCCAACTGCCAGACCGCGGTTGGCAGGTCCAGGACGGCGAACGTCACGACAAGCACCGGCGCGATCGCGACGGCCGCCAACTCGAGCAGCACGTCGAAGTCCTGTGCCGGACAGGCCCCGCAGACCACGAACACGTCTGAGGTCATCGGGCTCGGAGGCACAGCGGTCGCGATTCCGCTCGTGACCCCGGACGCCGGCTGCCAGAACGGCATTCCGGACACCGTGACCGGCCTCGGGCCGCTGCTGCCGGTCGTCTGCAACGCCGACGACGTCAGTGGCGCCGCAGCGGTGCGCGAGGCGCTCGACGTCTTCGTGCTGGAGATCGGCGGCGTGCCGATCGTGCAGGGCCAGACTCCGACGTCGCTGGCGAAGGAGACCACGGCTGCCTCGGAGTCCTTCACGATTGCTCCGGCTGCGGCCGAGACTCCCGGGCCGCAGTGCTCGGACACCCTGGACAATGACGGTGACGGCAAGATCGACGCGGCCGATCCGGGTTGTCATAGCGACAACGACGCGACCAACTCGGCGAGCTTCAACGCCAACGACAACGACGAGACCGACGCGGCCGGTCCGTCCACCGGATCCGCTGGCGACGACGCCAGCGACTCTAAGACGCAGTGCTCGGACAAGAAGGACAACGACGGCGACGGCAAGATCGACGCCGCTGACCCGGGCTGTCATGAGGACAACGACATCAACAAGCCGTTCAACCCAGACGACGACAGCGAGGGTAGCGACGGTAGTGGCGGCGGCGGAGGTGGTGGCGGCGGCAACCAGGGCACCAATGCGAGCTCCCTGCCGTTCACCGGCACCGATGTCGTTGGGCTGACGCTGGCGGGACTGCTCATGCTCGCCGGCGGACTGCTGCTGCGCCGTCGGGAGGGCACGCTCACCACGTAGATGCCCGACAGGTTCCTCGACGCGCTAACAGGGCGCCGCCTCGGCGGCGCCCTGTTCGTGCTCTGTGGGCTGATCGTCGCGGGAGTCGTGCTGTGGCCCAGCGATGACGGCGACGATCGCGCTCCCAAGGCGAAGATCCAGCCCGTGCGCCTGGTGTCGGTGCCGCAGCTTGGCCTAGCGTTCGCGCATCCGAGTACGTGGTCGCGCACCACGTCGGGTTCGGTCCTGCGCCTGCGCAGCCCTGATGGCAGCGCCCTGCTGACGTTCGCCTCGCCGCTGGAAGGCCGCCAACCGGCGCGCGTGAAGGACGCGCTGAAGGAGGCTCTGCGCAAGCGCTACCGCCCCGCCAAGATCGTGGATGACGGCAAGGGCAAGCTGGGCAAACACAACGTCACAACCTTCGAGCTGGAGGGCTCAGGCGATGACGACAAGGGCGTGCGCGCGCTGGTGTTCGTCGGCAATTCGGCGTACCGCACGTACGCGGTGACGCTGCTCACGCCCGCAAATCCCTCTGCCAAGCGGCTGGTGGAGGTGCAGCAGATCCTGGCGACCGTGCGCTTCACCAAGCCCCAACTCGCCAGCAAGTGACAGACCTGCTGGAGCGCCATCGCGGCCTGATCGCCCTCTCGGGTCGGGAGAGCGTGCGCGTGCTCAAGCTGTGGACGCAGACAATCGCTGCACCGATGCTCTCGTCGATGCTGTTCATCCTCGTCTTCGGCGTGTCGCTGGGCGGCCGGATCCGCGAGGTCGGCGGCGTCGACTACGAGGTCTTCATCGTGCCCGGCCTGATCACGATGGCGATGGCGCAGGCCGCGTACTCCAACAACTCCTCGTCGGTGTTCCAGGCCCGCAGCGACCGCTACCTGCACGACGTCCTGGCGGCCCCGATGCGTGGCTGGGAGGTCAATCTGGGGTTGTCGATGGGCGGCGTGGTTCGCGCGCTGGCCATCGGCGCCGGCCTGCTGGCGATCGCCGCCCCCGTGACCGGCGTCCCGGTGCGCCACCCGTTCGTGCTGCTGCTCGCGACGGTGCTCGTGCTGGTGCTCTTCGCGTCGCTGGGGGTGATCGTCGGCATCTACGCGCAGACGTGGGACCAGGCGGGCTTCGTCAACAACATCGTGATCCTGCCGCTGAGCTTTCTCGGCGGCGTCTTCTACTCGGTCGACCTGCTGGCGTCGCCGTGGCAGGAGGTCTCACATGTCAACCCGATCTTCTATCTCATCAACGCGGTGCGCTACGGGTTTCTCGGAACCAGCGACGTGCCGGTGCTCGTCGCGCTCGGCGTGACCGCCGCCCTGACGGCCGGGATCGTCGCGTGGAGCGCGTCGATCTTCCGGTCAGGCCGACAGTTGAAGGACTGATCGCGCCCGCATAGGGTGGCATGCGTGTTCGAGCTGAACCTGCCGAACGTCCTGACGGTGCTGCGGATCCTGCTCGTGCCCGTGCTCGTGGCCGCTCTGCTCAACGAGACGGCCAACGGCGACCTGCTCGCGGCGTTCGTGTTCGCGGTCGCGTCGGCCACCGACGCGATGGACGGCTATCTCGCGCGCACGCGCAACGCGGTCACGACGTTCGGCAAGCTCATGGACCCGATCGCCGACAAGCTGCTGATCATCGCCGCGCTCGTCGCCCTCGTGTCGCTGAATCGCGTGGCTGCGTGGGTCGCGATGGTCATCATCGCCCGCGAGCTGACCGTCACCGTCACGCGCATGCAGGCCAACCAGCAGGGCGTCGTGATCGCCGCCAACTGGTGGGGCAAGGCCAAGACGATCGTGCAGGTCGCGGCGATCTTCTGCCTGATCGCCGTCGGGTTCCCCTCGCCGGTGTGGGTCGATGCGCTGGTCTACGGCGCGGTGGCGATCACGATCGTCAGCGGCGTGGACTACTTCTTCGGCCTGCGCCGCGTGCTGCGCGAGGCCGAGCAGCGCCGCGAGGCCGCCGCGCTATCGCGCCAGCAGCCCTGACTCAGCGCCCGGCCGCGTCCAGCCACTCGCGCATCGACGTCTGGCGGCCGGCATGCTCGCCGGTGGCGATCTCGTGACGCAGCTCGCCGAGCATCCCGAAGCGCTCGCAGACGACGTTGTGCTGGTGGATCGTCTCGAGGTTCTCCTGACGCGCTGAGACGAAGTGCTCGTCGGACAGGTCGGTGAGCTGCGCGACGACCCCCCCGATCATCTCGCGCACGCAGTCTTCGACGAATCGCGGGCGGCGGTGGGCCTTCTCGACCACGGCCGCCTCGTCGGAGCGCTTCATCAGCTCGTAGATCTCCGAGGACATCGAGCCCTCGACGATGTCCAGCAGCGTGCGCGCCTCGATCTCGGCTGGAGCGCCCTCGGGAAAGCCGATGTGCAGCGTTCCAAGACCCCGCTGGTTGTGGGTCGCGACCGGGACGTGGTCGAAGATCCGCGCGATCTCGTCGTCGGTGAACCCGTCGTCGTGCAGGCGCTCGCGCGAGCTGCCCATGACGAGCTGCTGCGCGCAGGGGCACGCCGTGATCCCCTGGGCGGCGACGCCGACCATGCGCCGCGTGCCGTCCTGTGACGCGACCGCCGACCCGTACAGCGTGTAGATCTCCTGCGTGACGATCCCCGAGACCGGCGCGGGCTTGTGCTCGGGATAGCGCGCGGTCACGGTCACCTCTGCGCGGGCGGCGCCCTGGCGCTCGCGCACGAGCTCGGCGACGCGCAGCGCGAGCTCCTCGGCCTTAAACGTTGCGGTGCCCAGGACCACCTCGCCGATGACCGCGTTGACGACCTCCTCAAAACGCGACATGTGCGCGCCCTTCTGGTCGCGGCCGAGGTCCACGAAGCACTGCAGGCGTGCGGAGAACAGCTGCTCGGCATCGCCCTGACGGAAGCGGACGACCTTCTCGACCTCGGTGACGCCGACGCGCGAGAGGCTGACGCGCAGGGCAGGAGCCTGAGCCTGGACGTCGGGATCGCGAACGCTGACGCCCTGCCGCATGGGTTCAGGGTACCGACCGCATTGTTCGAACAATCCGCTGACGACTCCGCCTTCATGTGCTATTACTCACGAAGTCGATCTCCTGCGGCGAGCGTGGGGAGCGATGGTCGTGCATCGAGGCACGTGGCATCCGAGGGGGGCCGAACCATCGAGAGTCAAGTACTGCTGGCAGATGAAGCCCCCATCCACGAGCTGGATGAGCTGCGGACCCTCATCTCCGACGGTCAAGATCGCGGGTACCTCACGTTCGACGAGATCGAGGGAGCCCTCGAAGAGGCCGACGTGACCAAGGAGCAGCTCCGTGAGCTGCATGCCTACCTGTCCGAGCAGGGCATCGACGTCGTCGGATCGGACGGTCGCAAGGCCCAATCGGAAGCCGCCAAGATCGAGGCGGCGGCCGCCGCGCGCAAGGCGACGGTCAACGGCACGCCAGAGGTATCGCGTAAGCCCGAGCTGGATCTGACGGTCGAGCCGAGCCTGGACTCGCTGCGCCTGTACCTGCGCTCGATCGGGCGGGTCCCGCTGCTGACCGCCGAGCTCGAGGTCGCGCTCGCCAAGCGCATCGAACGCGGCGACATGGACGCCAAGCATCACATGGTCGAAGCCAACCTGCGCCTCGTCGTGTCGATCGCCAAGGGCTATCTCGGGCGCGGGCTGACGTTCCTCGACCTCATCCAGGAGGGATCGCTGGGCCTCATCCGCGCGGTCGAGAAGTTCGACCATCGACGCGGGTACAAGTTCTCGACGTACGCGACGTGGTGGATCCGCCAGGCCGTCACGCGGGCGATCGCCGACAAGGGGCGCACGATCCGCATTCCGGTGCATATGGTCGAGCGCCTCAACAAGGTCGTGCAGGTCGAGCGCCAGCTCGTGCAGTCGCTCGGTCGCGAGCCGACGCCCGAGGAGATCGCCGTGCAGCTCGACTGCACCGCGCGCGAGGTGCGCGACATCCTGCGCATGTCCCAGCAGCCGATCTCGCTGGAGCGCCCGGTGGGGGAGGAGGACGAGTCCGAGTTGGGGGACTTCGTCGAGGACGAGAATGCGATCTCGCCGTTCGATCTGGCGGCGGAGAATCTGCGCCGCGAGAACGTGCGTACCGCCCTGGCGGCACTGCCGCAGCGCGAGCGCGAGGTCATCGAGATGCGCTTCGGTCTGACCGGCGGGCGCCCGCGCACGCTCGAGGAGGTCGGCAAGGCCTTCAGCGTCACGCGCGAACGCATCCGTCAGATCGAGAACCACACGCTGAAGAAGCTCGAGTCGCTGCCCGAGGCGCAGCGGCTGCGTGACGTGTCCTGACGTTCGGGGGCCGAAGTACGCGGCGCATGAGGTCGAGCCTGACGATCCGCTCGCGATCATGGCAGCCCCGCGCATCGCTAGACTGGCCGCCCCCCCGGCGGGGTTCCCGAGCGGTCAAAGGGGATGCGCTGTAAACGCATTGGCTCTGCCTTCGCAGGTTCGAATCCTGCCCCCGCCATGCTCCGCCGACGATCGCCGCGCGGAGCGCCGTCCGGACCGCGTGATCGTTCGACGGATGCGATCGCGGCGTCGAGGACGATGGCGATGGGCTGTGCGATCTGCCACGATCACGCCAGCCCTGCCACCGAGCCGAAGAGGTCATGCCCATGGAATCATCCGCGCCCGCGCGCGTCCTCGTCGTCGCCAATCGCACCGCTGCCACGCCCGCCCTCCAGGAGGCCGTCCGCGAGCGTGCCGCGGCGGGCAACGTCGTCTTTACGCTGCTCGTGCCCAACTCCGCACACGGCTTGCACCGCGTCGTCGATCCCGAGGACGCCAGCCGCGCCGAGGCGGGCGCGATGCTCGAGCTGGCGCTGCCGCTGCTCGAAGAGGCGGCGGGCTCGGAGATCGAGGGCATCATCGGCGACCACAACCCGTTCGACGCGATTCAGGACGCCGTCAACGTGCGCGGGGCGGACGAGATCATCCTGTCGACGCTGCCGACACGCGTATCGCGCTGGCTGAAGAGCGATCTGCCCAGCAAGCTCAGTGGCCTGGGGTTGCCCGTCACCACGGTCACCGCCCAGGGAACCGCGCGGGCGATTCCCAGGCGCGAACCGGCAACGTAGTGGTCCTCGATCCTCGTCGGTGCCGTCCTGCTCTCGGATCTGAGCTTGGCACGGACCCGAGTGGTGGTGAGCGCCGGATCCTGTGGGCCGGCGGTGTCGCCGAAGCGCTCATGATCATCGGAGGTGCGGGCGAGCTGATCTTCTAGCGGGCGGCGCCCAGGCCGTCGGCGGCGAGCATGTCGCGCAGCGCCTTCGTCGTGGACCAGAACGACAGCTCGTCCCAGGGCAGGTCGGCGGGCGCGAAGGCACGCACCTCGGTGGCCTCCTGGGTCTCGCGTGGAATGCCCAGCGCCCGGGCGTTGTAGACGATCAGCACGACCCGATCCTCGCTCCGCGAGTACACGCCGACGAGTGCCCCGAGTGCGACGTCGATCTGCATCTCCTCGCGCGTCTCGCGCCGTGCCGCGTCCTCGACCGATTCGCCCAGCTCGACGAACCCGCCAGGAAACGACCAGCGACCGGCGCCCTCGTGAAAGGCGCGCCGCAGCAGCCAGATCTGCCCGTCCGCGTCCCGCGGGATCGTCGCTGCGACCGGCTCGGGGCTCCACAGCGCCTCATATCCGCAAGCACCGCACGTCAGCGAGCGGGGAAAGACGATCCGCGCCGCGGCCGCGCAGCGCGGGCAGAAGCCAGCACCGTCCAGCGCGGGATTGAGGCTGGGCATCGCTTTGGGACGGTAGCTGGCTCGCCGAAGGGCTACGCTTCCCGTCCCGCCCTCTTAGCTCAGTTGGTAGAGCACTTCCATGGTAAGGAAGGGGTCTCCGGTTCGAGTCCGGAAGAGGGCTTCATCCGATCTCCCCGCTCAGGCGCGGCTTTCGTTTCCCGGGTCGCTTGAGCGGCGACCATCTCGTCGACTGGTGGGGCGTTTGTGGGGCGCCAGCAGTTCTGATCGTGCCCCGCCTGCGGCCGGCCGAACAGGCAGGGGGTCGGATTGACGCAACGTGCGACATCAGCGGTGAGGAGCCGATGGCGCACCATCCCGACACCCCGTTCGATGACCTCGAGCCCACTGCGGTCCTCACCGCGGCGGAGGTCGCCGAGCGCATCCGGGTCGATGCGCGGTCGGTGCGGCGCGGTGGCCCGCGGTGATCTGACCGCCAGCCGCGCCTGCGGGCTGCGGATCCTGGCCTGCGACGCGGCAGAGTGGTGGCGCTCGCGGACCGTGCCGGCGACGCTAGCTAGCACGGGCGGCCGCGTCGGCGCCCGTCACCGGCCCGCAGGAGCGCTCGCGCCGCTCGCCTGCGCGGCGACGTCCAGAGGCTGCCGCGCGGCTGCCGCTTCCCCCGCGTCGTGGAGATGGGCCATGACCGAACCCTCGGTCTCCGAGGGCGTCGAGGTCCGGCGCTTCACCCGCAGGGACGCGACGGTCACCGAGGTCTTCAGCGTCCGCGTCAGCGATGTCGACGGCACGCGCCGGCGGCGCAGCTTCGACAGCCTCGAGGACGCGCTGGACTACCGGGCGCGGCTGCGATCCGCGCGGCGCTGGCGCCCGGAAAAACTGCGTCAGGAGCAGGCCGGCACCCAGACGCTCGGCGCCTTCTTCGAGCAGTGGTGGGTCGAACGCCGATGCCCGGGCTCGCCCGAGCGACCCTTGCGGTCTATCGCTGCCTGTGTGAAGCGCACGCCGCTCCGTGTCTCGCCCATCTGCCGATGCGCGAGATCGACGCGCGCCGAGTTGTTGCCTTCCGCGGCGAGTTGCTGACGGCCGGCGTCGGGCCCACGTCGGTCGTCACGACGATGGCGATGCTCCAGCGCGTCTTTCGCGACGCCGTCGAGGACGGCGACGTCGCGTTCAATCCATTCAAGGCGGTGCGCAAGCCTTCGCCGGGACCGTCGCGCGTCGCCCGTCCGCTGACGCCGCTGCAGGTCGAGCGGCTCGTGGCAGCCCTGCAACGAGCCGGCAACCGGTTCAGCGCGGTGCTCGGTGCGGCTGATGCCTATAGGGCTGTCATTGGGTTGGAGGTGGCGTCTGCGGCGAGCGCGAGGGCTACGGCGGCGGCTGGGAGGGCGGCGACTGTGGCGATCGCGGTGGACAGTCCGAGGGGACTGATCAGCGCAGCGATCAGGGCGGAGCCGATTGCGCCGCCGAGGAGGAGCATAAGGACAAAAAGGCCGGTCGCGACTGCGCGTACCTGGGGTTCGACGATCTGGGGTACGCGGGCAAGGAGTGTGACTTGTCCGGCGGCGAAGGCGCTGACGGTCATGCCGAGGGCCAGCACGGTCCAGAAGGGGGTGTCGCCTGCCAAGCCGGCGAGCAGGAGGCCCGCAGCGCTGGTCGCGGCCAGCACGGAGGTCACGCGGAATGGGTTGTGAGTGGCAATGAGAGATCCGACGACGCGGGCGCTGGCGGCACCCATTAGTCCGGCTGGGAGGAGGATGAGCCCGATGTGCGTTGCGCTCCAGCCGCGGCCGGCCAGCAGGAGCGGAGCGGCAAAAAGCATCGCCAGGTAGCCGGCACCGAGCATCAGTCCGGTGATCGTGACGAGTACGTATGGTCGCGAGCTGGCGATCTCGAGGGGGATGAACCCATTGGGCACGGTTCGCACGCGTTGCCAGAGCGTGGTGGCAGCGAGGGCGGCGATGATTGCCACAGCGGCGATGATCCAGCTGGAAAGGTCGATGCTCGGGGATTCCAGCAGGAGCACGATCGCCGAGGCCAGCACCGCTACCAGGCTGGCGCCAGACGCGTCGAAGCGACTGCCCGTGGGATGCGCCGTGGGGACCAGACGTACGGTCGCGGCCATCACGAGCACAGACAGCGCTGGAAGCGCCATGACAGCCCGCCATGACAGTGCGTCCGTTACGAGCCCTCCGATCAGCGTGCCCGACCCGGATACCACGCCGACGAACGCCGTGACGATGCCAAGCACCTTGGCGCGGTCAGCTGCGGTGTAGCGCGCACCGACGGTAGCGAAGGTGACCAGTTGCAACGATCCGGCCCCGGCTCCCTGTAGTAGCCGTCCGCAAACCAACACGGAGAAAGACTCGCTGAGGCAAGACAGCAGCGAACCAGCTGCGATGAGCATCCCGCCCACCAGCAGTACGCCACGGATGCTCCAGACATCGCCCAGCCTTCCGAAGATGGCCACGAACATGGCTTGAGCCAAGATGTACGCGGCCAGGATCCACGATGTTTCCGCTGGGCTGAGAGCGAGATCGCGAGCCAGCGAAGGCAGCGCGATCACCGCGGCCGAAATGCCAAGCAGGGCGGGCGCTACCAGCGCCCCGAACAAGATCCCGGCGAGCGTTACCCCTGGCAGTGCGTCCTGTGTTGAATGACTCAATTGCAGGCCCGCCTGCGCAAGCCGTATTCTCCGCATGGAGAACACAGTAGCAGCTACACTCTCCACGTGGAGAACAGATCGCGAACACGACTGCTCGACGCTGCGTTGGAGATCCTCGGTCGGTCGGGTGCTACTAGCCTGACGGTGCGAGCCACCGAGGACGCCGCCGGGCTGCCCCATGGCTCCGTGCGCTACCACTTCGGCGATCGGCCGAGCATGGTGGCCGCGTTGTTTGATCATCTCGCCGAACGCGAGCGCGCCCCGGTCGAAGGCGTCACTGCAAAAGCGTTGGAGCACTGGCTGGGACCAGGTCGCACCACGACGCTGGCGCGCTATGAACTGTTCCTGATGGCGGCTCGCGATCCCGCGCTCTGTGAGCCGCTGATCCGCGCCCGAGATCAATTCGTCGCCGCGACGGCCGAGCGAGTTGGCGCCAGTGCACCGGTCGTCGTAGCAGCACTGGACGGGCTGGTTCTCGACGCGCTCGTCCGCGGCAAGCACGACCCTAACCAACTACGCGCCGCCGTTGCTCAGATCACCGCCATAGCAGAGCCACACGCCGCTAGCAACGATGGCCCAGCTTGAGGTCATTATGGGCCACGTACCCGAGGAGCACCGGCTGTTGCTCCGGCTCCTGGTGGACACGGGTCTGCGGATCAGCGAGGCGATCGGGCTCAACGTGGGGACGTCGAGTTCGGCGCGACCAACGTGCTGCACGTCCGGCGGCAGTTCTACCGGGGCACGATGTCGAAGCTCAAGACTCGCAATGGTCGCCGCGATCTCCCGCTCCTGTCCGACCTCGCGCGCGGCCTGTGGGTCCGGTGCCAGGGGTCCGTTCCGGACACGCCGCTGTTCGTCACACGGACGGGCTCCCGCCTGTCTGACGGCAATCTGCGGCGTCGGGTGCTGGCCCCGGCTGCGACGGCGGCAGGCGTGCCGTGGATTGGCTTCCACACGTTCCGCCATACGTGCGCGTCCCGCCTCCTCGCGGGCGGCAAGAACATCGCGCAGGTGTCGAAGTGGCTCGGGCACGCCGACCCCGCGTTCACGCTACGGACGTACGTGCATCTGATGGACGAGGGGCTAGGCGACGCCGAGTTCCTGACTACCAGGGATGCCCCCGAGGATCGTCGGGCTCGAACGGCATCGCGTCTTGGTATCGAGCCTTGACGTGTCGCTCGGCCCATTCAACCGCGGCTTCCTTGCCGCCCTTGTCCTGCTCCCAGACACCGGCGACCGTGAAGGCGTTCTCGTCGTCGCCGATCACTTTGTCCAAGCGTACGAGCTTGCCTTTGCGGTTGAGGCCCCCAACGACATAGGCCCCGCCGTCCTCCGCGTCGAAGGCCACAACTGTCTCGACGTACCACTGCTGAATGGCGCGATCGTCGCTGAACGGGCGGGTGATGAGCGCGAAGACATTTGGAGGCGACGCGATGAGTCTGGGCTGCTCGTACGGCAGTTGGGAGGAGGGGTCAGATGGGGTGTCGGCCATGACGCGGTTTTAGCCCATGCGAGACCGGGGCATGATGGTCAGTCCCGGAAACACCGGCGAGAACCTGTCGCATGACAACGGCCTGACAACGGACCCCTTCGATACCGGGTCGGAACGCACCGCTGCGTTCTCGTCCCGATCTGCGCCCTTTGCAGGCGACTCGCCTACCGGGTCGCACAGGGCAGGAACGCACCGACCGCGATGGTAAGGAAGGGGTCTCCGGTTCGAGCCCGGAAGAGGGCTCTCCGTTGATTGAAGCCCCGCCCGTGGGGCTCCTTGGTGTTTGGGGCATTGGGCGCGAAGACGCGCGGCGCGATCGGTCGGCGGGAGGTGGCGGGTCTCATCACCCGTCGTCGAGGTGCCGGTCACGGTCAGGCTTGGGGTGGCGCACGTCGACGGCGATCTACGATGCAGAGGTCATCCACCGCCGGCCACCGGCAGGACGGTTTCGCGATCGTGCAGCCAGCGTCAGATGAGGTCCGGATCGAGATGCTGGGGGGCTTCCGTGTGCGGGTCGGCGACCGCGAGGTCGTCGAGACCGATTGGCGGGCGCGCCGCGCGCAAGAGCTTGTGGCGCTGCTGGCCTTCGCCGACGGCCGCCGGCTCGCACGCGATGAGGTGATCGAGCACCTCTGGCCGCACCTCGAGCCCGAGGCGGGTGCGGCGAACCTGCGCAAGGCCGCCCACCACGCCCGCCGGACGCTCGGAGAGGCGGACGCCGTCGTGCTGCGTGCAGGACGTGTCGCGCTGTTCCCCGATCGCACGGTGCTCTGCGATGTCGAGCGCTTCCTGCATGAGGGTGACCTCGCGCTGCGGGAGGACGACGACGACCAGTGCGCCCGGGTCGCGGCATCCTACGCGGGCGATCTGCTGCCCGCGAGCCCGTACGAGCCCTGGACCCAGGAACCGCGCCGGCGGTCCGTCGCCGTTCTCACGGAGCTTCTGCGTCGCAGTGGTCAGTGGGAGCGGCTGCTGAACGTCGAGCCGACCGACGAAGTCGCCTGCCAGCAGCTCATGATGGCCGCCATCGACGCGGGGCAGCGACACGTCGCGCTGCGCTGGTATGAGCGGCTGCGGATCGCGCTGGTTCGTGACCTCGGCGCGCAGCCCGGCGCTCAGACGCGCGCGCTGTATGACCGCTGCACGGCGGGCGTCCGGCTCGGTGAGGGCGCCTTCGTCGGCCGTCAGGCCGAGCTTTCGACGGTCGCCACCGTGTTGCGTCGCGTCGCCGATGGCGGGAGCGCGGCTGTGCTCGTGCGCGGAACGGCGGGCATCGGGAAATCGGCGTTCTGTCGCGAGGTCGTCCATCGCGCCCGTGACGACGGCTGGCGGGTCCTGACCGTCACCGGCACCGTCTCCGGCGCGCCGTATGACCCGATCGGGTCAGCCGTCGCCCAGGTCCTGGTCGACGGGCGCGGGGCGCTGGACGCGCTGCCGGCACGCACGCACTCGGTGCTCGCCGAGCTGAGCCCGCTCGCCGGGCCGGCGCCGCCGCTGGACAGCGCCCTGACCCGTCACCAGGTGGTCGCGGCGTTCGGGCGAGCCCTCGACCTCGCGAACGCCGAATCTCCGACGCTGCTGTGCGTGGAGGACGCCCACCTCTGCGACGAAGCGACCGCCGGCGTGCTGCACCAACTCGTGGCCGGTGGCGGCGGTGGACCCCTGGTCGTGCTCCTTGCCTGCCGCGCGGAGTGGATCCGGACGAGCCTGCCTGGAGGCATCGTCGACATCGCTCAGAACGACCGCACGCTGACGCTGGAGCTCGGCGCCCTGGAGGACGAGGCGATCGCGCGACTCGTCGCGCTCGCCTCGGCGGATCGTCCCTCCCCCGACGGCGTGGACGACGTCGTCGAGCTCGCCCGGGGACATCCCTTCTTCGCGCTGGAGCTCGCTCGCACGCTCGGGACGGGGACCTCGACCCCACTGCCCGAGACGGTCCGCGCCGCCATCCGGGACCGTTTCGCCGACCTGCACTCCGACGCGCTGGAGGCTCTGGTCGCGCTGGCGATCGTCGAGGATGACCTCGACATCGCGAGCGTGCTCGCGCTCACCGGCCGCGACGAGTCCGACGCGTTCGCCCTGCTCGACGGGGCGCTGGACGCGGGCGTCCTCGTCGTCGCGGGAACGCGATACCGCTTTCGTCACGAGCTGGTTCGCCAGGCGCTCACCGACGACCTGGCGCCCCACCGGCGCGTCGGCCTGCACCGCGATGCAGCGCGACGCCTGGAGGTCGCCGGCGCGGCCGCCGAGCTCGTCGCCCGTCACTGGCTGAAGGGCGAGCGGCCCGATGCGGCGGTTCCCTGGCTGCTGCGTGCCGCGCGACACGCCACCAGGGTCGGCGCCTTCGCCGATGCGCTGGGTCACGTCGCGCGGCTGCTCGTCGCGCAGCCCGCGCACGGCGAGGCGCTCTGCCTGCGCGCCGAGATCCTCGACGCGCTCGGCGACAACCGGGCGCCCGACGCGTACGCCGCCGCCGCCACGGCGGTCGGCGAGCCCGAAGCGCAGGAGCTCAGGGCTCGCCAGGCACTCGCACAGCTCAAGGCGAGCGATCCCACGGGGGCGCTGCGCACGCTGGAGGGTGTGACTCCGCGCACCACGGTCGGCCGGTTGGCGGAGGCGTTGACCCTCAGTGCGGCCGCGGCCATCGGCGTCTACGCCGACGCCGAGACCGCCGCCGCGAAGGCCGACGAGGCCCATCGCCTGGCGATCGAGCTGGGGGACCCCGGGGCGATCCTCGACGCGACCTGGGCGCACGCCCTGGCCGCCCACGCGAACGGTGAGCTGCCGACGCGCCTGCGGGAGTACCTCCGCGCGACGCGTCATCTGCCCGAGATCGCGACCCGCGTCTTCGACGGCCAGCTGTGCGTCACCGAGCGCATGCTCTACGGCGGGCTGCCCAACGCGGAGATCATCGCGTTCGCCGACAGCCTCGCCGACGAGGCGCAGCGCCTCGGCGCCGCACGCGGCCACGCCTTCGCGCTCACCCTCCGCGGCGAGGCCAAGATCCTTGCCGGGCGACTCGACGAGGCCGACCGCGACTTCGCCGACGGCGCGCGCCTGCATGGCACGATCGGCGCGTGCGCCGGGGAAGCGCTCTCGCTGCTCGGACGCGCGCAGGTCGCGACCTACCGCGGCCGGCCGCAGCACGCGCGTCCGTTTCTCGTCGACGCGTTGCTGATGGCGCGCGAGTCCGAGGTCGGCCATCACACGCTGGACCGCATCTACGGGGCGATGGTGCAGGCGGCCGGCGATCCGGCCGGCGGCCTCAGCGTCGTACGCGAAGCCGAGAGCGCGATCCGCGGCCCCGCCGAGACGTGCCCGACATGCCGCATCGCGTTCATCGTCCCGGCCGCGATCGCCGCTGCCCGAGCGGGCGACCTCGAGCGCGCCGACCGCTACGCGCAGGACTGCGAGACGGCGCTTGAGATCGTCGCGCTCCCGCCGGCCTGGCATGCCGCGGTCGCGGAGGTGCGCGGCTGGGTCGCGCATGCCCACGGACGCCCCGGCGAGGCGCGCGAGCACCTTCAAGGCGCCGCCGACGGCTACCTCGCATGGGGACAGCCGCTGGATGCTCGGCGCTGCACGGCGCTCGCTGCTCGACGGTAGGGAACGTTTCGGGAACGGCCGTCGGAGATCGTGTCCTGCATCGACACGCACACGGTCGACGCAATCACCACGACGACCCAGGAGGTCACCATGCGCTGCATCCCCCGCGAGGACGTGCCCGTCGCAATCGCCGACGGCGGCGTCGAAGTCCGCGTCCTCGACCAGGACGGAATGATGGTCGGCTTCGTCAGCCTGCCGGCCGGTGCCGACCTGCGGCCCGCCACCGTCGGCCTGCCCGACGACCTGTGCCCCTGCCCGCACTGGGGCTACATGCTGAAGGGCTGCGTGCGGATGCACACCGCCGACGGCCACCAGGACTTCGCCGCCGGACAGGCCTTCTACTGGGGCCCGGGCCACGCGCCGGAGGCCCTGCAGGACAGCGAGTACGTCGACTTCTCGCCGACCCACCAATTCCAGCACGTCCTCGATCACCTGACCGGAGCGGCAGCGGCGGCCGAGGCCTGAGCGACGACCACGACGCATCGCGCGGCCGCGCGGGTTGTCTCGCTGCCCGCAGGCTCGCGGCCTCACGGCCCACAGCGCCCGCCGTCGAGCTGGGATCCGTGCAGAACTGACGGCTCGACACCGACCGATCATCGACTCGGCAGTTGTGCATCACCTTGATGCATTACCGCCGGATCGGTGTGTGGGCGCTGATCGAGACGTCAGTTATGCATCGGGTCCGGCGTCGGCGATCTGCGTTGAGCACGGTGGCTAGCATCCGACTATGGCCAAGATCACCGTCGAGCAGGAGGGAGCGGTCGGCGCTCCCGCGGAGCTGACCTACCAGCTGATCGCCGACGACGAGCACCACAAGTGCTTCCTGCCCGACGCCTTCTCGAACTTCGAGGTGCTGGAGGGCGGCGTCGGAGCGGGAACGCTGCATCGCTTCACGCTGACGGCCGGAAAGCGCGTCCGCGAGTACGTCATGCGCGTCGACGAGCCCGAGCCCGGTCGGATCATCACCGAGACCGATCAGAACTCGTCGCTGGTCACGAGCTTCACGGTCACGCCCGACGGCGACAGCTGCCGCGTTCTGATCCGCACGCAGTGGGACGGCGCCGGCGGCATCGGAGGGTTCTTCGAGCGGACGTTCGCCCCGAAGGTCATGCGCGGGATGTACGCCGACGAGCTCGCACGGCTGGACCGCTACGCACGAGAGCGGCAGGGCGCCGGCGAGACCTGATCGCGGCGGCCGCGCCCCGAGCCTCAGCCCGAGGTGAAGTCCAGGATCAGCTCGGCGGTCTCCAGCGGGACGTCGAGCTGGGGCGCGTGGCCAACGTCGTCGAGCTCCACCCAGTCCGCCGTCGGCAGCCATTCGCCGCGGTAGCGCACGGCGCTCGCCGGTAGTGGCAGCAGCTCGTCGTTCATGCCCCAGACGATCCGCACCGGGCACCTCACCCGCTCGGCATCCAGCTCATAGCCCTCGCGCAGCGCACAGTCGATCATCGCGGGCACATCGCAGGCCGCGACACCGCGCACCTGGTGAGCGAGCAGCTCCGCCGGGATGTGCTCGAACGCGACGGTCTGCGGCCGGGTGACCCTGCGCCGCCCCTGGACCGTGGACACGAACGCGTCCGCCGAGAGCGCGGCACCTTGAAGCCCCCGGTGCATCTCGGCTTGACGCTGCGCGATCGCCGGATAGAAGTCGCTCCCCGGATCCCAGCCGCCGGCGGGTGAAAGGGCGACGACCGTTCGGGCGCGGTCGCGCGCGGCGAGCTGCAGGGCGACGAACCCACCGAGAGAGTTGCCGACGAGATGCGCGGTCTGAAAGCCCGCCTCGTCCATCGCGCGCTCCACGGCGTCCACGAGGCCGGCCTGGCCTGTCGCCGCGTCGAACGCCGGGCCGCCGGCATGGCCTGCAAGCGTCAGCGCGAGCACGTCGTGGCGGCACTGTAGCGCCGGAAGGACCAGCTCCCACGTCCTCCAGGTCTCCATGAACCCGTGCAGGCACACCATCGGCGGGCCGCTGCCGCCACGATGAGCGGCGGTGAACCCGGGTCGGGCAAGCGGCGGTCGGGCTATCGGCGTGAGAGCACGACGACCGGGATCTCGCGCTCGGTCTGTGCCTGGTAGTCGTCGTAGCCGGGCCACATCTCGTTCATGGCCGCCCACAGGCGCGCGCGCTCCTCACCCTCGGCGACGGTCGCCACGACGGGGATCTCGTCGGCCTGCACCTGGATCGTGATCTCGGGGTTGGCCCGCAGGTTCAGAAACCACGCGGGGTGATCCGCAGCCCCGCCCTTGGACGCGACGATCACCCAGCGTTCACCGTCGACACCGTGGATGAGGGGCGTCGTGCGCGGCTCACCGGACTTGCGCCCCGTCGTCGTCAGCAGCAGCACCGTGGCGCCGCGCCAGCGATAGCCCCGTGCGCCCGCCGTCTCGCGGTAGACGCGGACATGCTCGGCTCCGAAGAGGTCGTCATCCGCTGCGGCCACGGTCGCGAGTCTAACCGCCGCGACGCGACGGTCTCAAGCAGGCCGACGGCGCTCGTTAGCCTGGAGTGCATGAGCATTGCCGCCAAGCCGCTGTTCGCCTTCGACAACTCCTTCGTCCGCGACCTGGAGGGCCTCTACGAGCCCTGGCAGGCGGCAGACGTGCCCGAACCCCGGCTGCTGGCGCTCAACGAGGATCTGACCGCCGAGCTGGGCGTCGATCCCGAGGCGCTTCGGACCCCCGAGGGTGTCGCAATGCTGGCGGGCAACGCCGCCCCCGACGGCGCCGCGACCGTGGCGCAGGCGTACTCCGGCCACCAGTTCGGTCATCTGTCACCGCGCCTGGGAGACGGGCGTGCGCTGCTGCTCGGCGAGGTGCACGACATCCACGGGCGCCGCCGCGACCTGCATCTGAAGGGCTCCGGCCGCACGCCCTTCGCGCGCGGCGGGGACGGCAAGGCGGCCGTCGGGCCGATGCTGCGCGAGTACGTGATCGGCGAGGCGATGCACGCGCTCGGGATCCCCACCACGCGGGCGCTGGCCGTCGTGGGCACCGGGGAGGACGTCATGCGCGAGACCCCGCTGCCCGGCGCCGTCCTCACCCGCGTGGCGGCGAGCCACATTCGCGTCGGCACCTTCCAGTACGCGGCGGCCACCGCCGACATCGAGCTCGTTCGGCGCCTGGCCGATCACGCGATCGCGCGCCATCATCCCGAAGCGGCCGGCGCCGACGACCCCTATCTCGCCTTCCTGCAGGCCGTCGTCGACGCGCAGGCGACGCTGCTGGCCCGCTGGATGCTCGTCGGCTTCATCCACGGCGTCATGAATACCGACAACATGACGATCTCCGGCGAGACGATCGACTACGGCCCCTGCGCGTTCATGGACGCCTTCGACCCCGACACGGTGTTCAGCTCGATCGATCACGGTGGCCGCTACGCGTACGCCAACCAGCCGGACATCGCGCTGTGGAACCTTGCCCGGCTCGCCGAGACCCTGCTGCCGCTGCTCGGCGCGCAGGAGGATCTCGCGTTGGAGGCCGCCACGGGCGTGCTGCGGTCCTTCCCCGACCGCTACCGGGCGACCTGGGACCGCGGGATGCAGGCCAAGCTCGGACTCGCCGACGGTGATCCGGGTGACGGGGAGCTGATCGGCGACCTGCTGGCGCTCATGCACGCCCAGCACACGGACTTCACCTCGGTGTTTCGTGCGCTGTCGCCCGCCGCGCATGGCGACGCGACAGGCGTCCGGGCCCTCTTTGACGAGCCCGCGGCCTTCGACGCGTGGGCTGAGCGCTGGCGGCAGCGGCTGTCATCTCAAGCCGCCGAGCCGGCCGAGATCGCACGGGCGATGGACCGAGTCAACCCGGTCTACATCGCGCGAAACCACCTCGTCGAGGACGCTCTGGGCGCGGCGACCGCCGGCGACCTGGGCCCGGTGGAGGGGCTGCTCGACGTGCTCGCCAGCCCGTTTGACCAGCGGCTCGGCCTGGAGGCATACGCGGCTGCGGCGCCGCCGAGCTTCGGCGCCTACCAGACGTTCTGCGGAACCTGACGCGACAGACATCTCCCTTTCGGCGCTACGGGCCACGCGTGAACGACGGGCGTCCGATCAGCTCGACGGTGCAGGAGCTCGGGGCCGCAAGCGAGCCGCGACAGATCAGCGGGCCTTCCTCCAAGGCGCGCTCGCGCCCGCCCTCAAGCGCCGACGAGGTGGCCAGCCCGAGTGCGCGACCCGCCCACGCCGAGGAGATCTCACGGGCGGTCCCCTGCGCGTAGACCAGCTTCGAACCGCGCAGGATGTACAGGACGACACGGTTTCCGCGGCCCGAGCCCGCGTTCGTGCGCACCCACATGAAGCCCGCCGGCGAGGACACGTAGCTGGGGCGCGTGACGTCGGCGTAGTTCGCGCCGCCCGACGTCGCCGTGTAGACGATGTGGTCGCGGCCGGTGCGCCGGTTGCGGATGTGCACGCGCTTGCTGCCGTTGTCGCTGATCGGCCCGGGGCGCGTGTCGACGTAGGCGACGTGCTTGGGGCTGAGCTCGGCCATGACGATCGTGCTGCGCGCGACCAGCAGGTGGGTCCCGCGTGAGCGGCGGCTGGTGCGCCCCTCGCGGAGCTGGTCGCGCCCGCGCACGCGGCGGACGAAGGCGACGTCGCCGCGATGGATCGTCGGATCGCGCTCGGCGTAGGGCTTCGATGTCAGCCCGGTGAGCCGCCGCTCGCGGCCGGATGCGACGTGGGTCATGTATACGTCGCCGTCGCGCGTGTAGACGGCGTAGGTCGAGCCGAGGCTGTTGGTGCCGAGGTCGACGTCGAACGGGCGCGTGCGCGAGCGGACGCCGACGGGCTCGGCCGCGCCGCCGTCGACGGACTTCACCAACGCGTAGCGGCCGCTGCGGGCATCCAGCCGCGACCAGACGACGGTCCCCTCCCAAGCAGCGACGCGGGTCGGCGCGAGCTCGCGGGCAAGCTGGGTCGGCGCGGCCTGCGCGCTGGTCGCGCACGAGAGCAGGACGGCGGTGGCGATCGCGATCTGAAGTGTGGGGCGCATGCTGGTCATGCCACCACGATGGCTCGCACGCGCCATCCTGTCCACCCACCCCAGGTGCAGGGCCGCCACACCTGCTGTCCTGACTTTGGGTGCCAGGAGGACCACAGGGCAGGACAGCGCGGGCACGACGACCCGCCGCACGCCGATAAGGTGGCGCCCCGATGCCCGGCCTCATGGAGCGCTATCGCGGACGCCTGCCGTTCGACGACGACGATCCCGTCGTCAGCCTCGGCGAGGGCACGACGCCGCTCGTCCATGCGCCGCACATCTCTCAGCTCGTCGATGCCGACGTCTGGCTGAAGCTCGAGGGGCTCAACCCGACCGGCTCGTTCAAGGACCGCGGCATGACGTGTGCCGTCAGCGCCGCCGTGCGCGAGGGCGCCAAGGCGGTGATCTGCGCGTCGACGGGCAACACCGCCGCGAGCGCCGCGGCCTACGCCGCGCGCGCCGGCATGACGTGCGCGGTGATCGTGCCCGAGGGCAAGATCGCGCAGGGCAAGCTCGCCCAGGCGCTGATGCACGGCGCGCGGGTGATTGCCTTGCGCGGCAACTTCGACCAGGCGCTGACGCTCGTGCGCGCGCTCGCAGACGACCACCCGATCGCGCTCGTCAACTCCGTCAACCGCTTTCGCCTCGAGGGCCAGAAGACCGGCGCCTTCGAGATCATGGAGTCGCTCGACGAGCTCGACGCGCTCGCGATCCCCGTCGGCAACGCCGGCAACATCACCGCCTACTGGAAGGGCTTCGGCGAGCTGGGGGTCGCTCCGCGGCTGTTCGGCTTCCAGGCCGAGGGCGCGGCGCCGCTCGTGCTCGGCAAGAAGGTCGACCAGCCCGAGACGGTCGCCAGCGCGATCCGGATCGGCAACCCCGCGCGCTGGGAGGAGGCGATGGAGGCGATGACCGCCTCGCGTGGCGACATTCGCGCGGTCACCGACGACGAGATCCTCGCCGCCTACCGCCTGCTCGCCGGTCGCGAGGGCGTCTTCTGCGAGCCGGCGAGCGCGAGCTCGGTCGCCGGCCTGCTGCGCTACGGCGCGGGCGGCGCACGGCGCATCGCCTGCGTCCTGACCGGTCACGGGCTGAAGGATCCGGGGACGGCGCTCGATCAGGCGGGCGGCGTGATCGCCTGCGAGCCGTGTCTGTCGGCGGTCGAGGAGGCCGTCCTGGGCGGAGGCGACTGATGGCGCGGGGATACGTCGTCCGGGTGCCGGCGTCCTCGGCGAACCTCGGCCCCGGCTTCGACGCGTTTGCGGCGGCACTGGCGCTGCACGTGGACGTGGAGGTCGTCGAGACGGGGCGCTTCGGCGTCGAGACCGGCCTGGACATCGCGCGTGACCGGCGCAATCTGTGTGTGCGCGGCTTCGCCAAGCTGCTGGCGCCCGACGGCTTCACGTTCCGCATCCGCTCGACGATCCCGCTGTCGGGGGGACTGGGCTCCAGCGCGGCGGCGTACGTCGCGGGCCTGACGGCCGCCGCCGGCATCCTCGGACTCGGCCGGGACCTGCTCGCCGACGCGATCGAGCTCGAGGGCCACCCCGACAACGTCGCCGCGGCGCTGTACGGCGGCTTCGTGGTGGTGCAGGGCGGCGAAAGCGTGGGCCTGGAGCCGCCGGCCGGCCTGGAGGCCGTGCTCGTCGTGCCCCATGCCGCGGTGCGCACGTCGGCGGCGCGCCGCGTGCTGCCCAAGAGCGTTCCGTTCGCCGACGCGACCGCCAACGTCGCCAGCGCCGCGCTGCTGACGCTCGGGCTGGCACGCTCGGACCTCGATCTCGTGGCCCGCGGGCTCGGCGATCGCCTGCATCAGCCCTATCGCGCGCACCTGTATCCGGCGTCGAGTGCGCTGCTGCAGCGCGCGGGCGAGCTGGGCGCACTGGGCGCGACGATCTCCGGCGCTGGCCCGACGGTGCTGTTCTGGACGCGATCCGAGGCGACCGAGACGGTCGTCGGCGCCCTGCTGCGCGAGGCCTCGGGCTGGGCGCGAGTCCTCCACGCGCCGTTTGAGCGCGACGGCGCTCGGGGTCGCTCGCTGTAGTTGCGCTGCCCTACGCCCGGACGCGCACCTGCACGCCGGGGCCGATGTGCTTCATCAGCCAGCGCATGGAGATGTCGCTCGCGCGCATGCAGCCGTAGCTCGCCGCGCTGCCGATCGACCCGGTGGCGCTCGTGCCGTGCAGCGCGATGCGGTCCCCGCCGCCCCATCCCTGCGGCAGGTTGGGCTGGCTCGCGGTCAACGCCAGCGCACAGCATCCGTACACGTTCGAGCCGGCGCCGATGCGCAGCGCGTCGGTGACGGCGAAGCGGCCCGTGGGCGTCGCGGTGTTCGCGCGCCCGACCGCGATCTTGAAGCGGAACACGACGCGGCCCTCGCGGCGGACGAGCACCCGGCGTGCGGACAGGTCGACGTCGAGGCGGTAGGCCATCTGCACGAGCTCGGCGCTGTCGGCGGGGATCCAGGCCGTGCGCGAGTTGGGCACGTGGTCTGACAGCACGCCGAGCCACTCGCCGCGCCGCTGCACCACGGCCAGCACGCGTGCGGACTCATAGTCGGTCGTCGTCCCGATCGCCCGCACGACGCGGCCGCCCGGGCTCGCGCGCAGCTGCGTGCGACGCAGCACGCGCGCCGCGAGGGTTCCGTCGGGGACGCGCGGCGCGGCCGGCACCCGCGGCTGGGGCGTCTGCCCGGCGGAGGTCGACGCGTCACCGCCCGGCGCGTCGTCCTCGCGCAGCAGCGCGAGCCCCGCGCCGGCTGCGACGAGCGTCAGCGCCAGCACGCAGGCGGCAAGCGTGCGCCTGCGGGTCACGATCCCTCGACGAGCGACGCGGTCAGCTGCTGAAGGCGCGGGCGCAGCTCGGTCATCTTCAGGCGGGTGAGCAGCTCGTCGGCGACCGCGAGGTAGTCGGCGGCGAGGCCGGGCCGGTGGTCGAGGATCGAGACCGCGAGCTCGGCCGACTCGGCGTAGGCGATCGACTGGCGCACGGTCGTCTCGAAGAGCTTCTCGCCGATGTGCTCGCGCAGCGTCGCGAACGCCTCACGGCTGTGGCGGGTGCGCATGTCGGCGATGTTGAAGACGACGCCGAGCCAGCCCAGTTGCGGATTGAGGCCGTCGCGGGCCAGCTCGATGACCTCCAGTGCCTGCTCGACGCCCTGCAGGGCGAAGTACTGCGCCTCGGTCGTCAGCAGCGCGTGATCGGCCGCGACGAGCCCGTTGACGGTCAGCAGCCCGAGCGAGGGCGGGCAGTCGACCAGCAGCAGGTCGTAGTCGTCGGCGATCGGCGCGAGCGCTCGCTTGAGGGTCAGCTCGCGACCCATCTTGCCGACCAGCGCGATCTCGGCCTCGGCGAGCGACAGGTTGGCGGGGATGATCCCGTCGTGCACGGCGGCCGTCGCGTCGACGCGACCGGCCAGCACGTCGGCGATCGTCGGCGAGGCGTCGGGATCGACGTCGAAATAGTCCGACAGGTTGCCCTGCGGGTCGAGGTCGATCGCGAGGACGTCGAGGCCGATGCGGCGAAAGACGTCGGCGAGCGTGCGTACCGTGGTGGTCTTGCCCGTTCCGCCCTTCTGCGAGAGGACTGCGATGGTGGCGCCCAAGGGCGCTGATGCTACCGGCCCTCGAGAGCGGAGGCGGACGTCTGCGCCTCGATCGGGGTGCGGTCGACGAAGCGCAGGCGGTAGCGCCCGATCACGACCTCGTCGCCGTCGCAGAGCAGCTGCGAGACGACACGCTCGCCGTTGATGAAGACGCCGTTGAGGCTGCGGTCGTCGAGCACGCGCAACCCGTCGTCCTCGGCGAGCAGCACGGCGTGGCGGCGTGAGACCGTCGGGTCCTCGAAGCGCAGCTCGGCGGTGAGGCTGCGGCCGATGCGCATCGAGTCTCCCGCGACGGGCACGGTGCGCACGGCGCCGGCGTCGTGGAAGATCAAAAAGCGGCCCGGCTCATCCAGGACATCGCGAGCGTCATCCAGCGCGGCGTCGGCACCGCCGACGCGGCTCTCGGGCATGACGCGCGTGAAGCGCGTCCCAGGGCTGAACAGCGACGCGCGCGTGAAGCTCGATCCCTCGCAGCCCGGGCAGGCCGGGAGGACGTCTGCGGATTGCATCGTGATGACGTGGCCGCAGATCTCGCACTGGAACGAGCCGGTCCCGGCCATGGTTCCCGTCATCAGCGACACCATCTTCACTCCCTTCACCAGCGTGTGCAGAAACGGCGCAGCGCTTCGCGTGGCTTGTGCTGATCTTAACAAGCGCGTCAAGGACGCTCGTTGGACGATCTGCCGAAATCGAGTCTCGGTCCACTACCCATGGTGCGCCGCGAGCTAAACGGCCCCTTAACCACACTCGACGTTCGTCGTGGCAGGACTGTCCGCCGCCGCGGCGAAGCTTCGCGTCGTGCCACGCGTTGCCACGGCCATCGACGAGCAGGATCTCGAGCGCGCGCTGCTGCGAAAGAGCGTCGACACGCTGTTGGGCGACACGCATCGCTGCGTGGACTGCGGCCGCTCGCCGCTGATCGGCGAGACGCTGTATCGCTTCGCGGCGTCGGAGGCCGTCTGCGAGCTGTGCAAGCCGCTGCGCGACGGCTCCCCGCAGGACAGCGAGCGCGTGCGCAACAGTGAGTACGGTCATGCCGTCCGCGTCCACCGGCTCACGCCGAGCTAGCCGGGGCCGCGCGCCGCGGGAGCGGGGCGGGTAGATTCCCGGTCTCATGGATCCCGTCACCCTGTCGACGACGATCGCTCGCCCGCGCGAGGAGGTCTTCGAGTACCTCGCCGACGTCGCAAACCACGCGGAGTTCACCGATCACTGCATGGTCGACTGGCACCTGACCCGTGAGGACTCCTACGGTGCCGGTGCCGGCGGGCGTTTCCGCACGAAGTCGCGCGTCGACCGCTTCTCCTATGGAGACATCACGCTCACCGAGCTGAACGCGCCGTCGAGGATCCTGGCGACCGGCCGGGCGGGGCGCTTCAACCGCATCCGCACGCGCTCGGAGTGGACGCTGGAGAGCGACGACCAGGGCCGGACGGTCGTGCGTTTCGAGACGCAATCGACGCCGGCGACGTTCGCCGACCGCCAGATGGAGAACCTGCTCGGGGTACGCCGCTCGGCGACGCGCTGCCATCGTCGCGCGCTGGATCGGCTGCGCCACATCCTCGAAGCCGGCGAGCAACGTGGCACGCGGACGACGGTGTCCGGCGGGGCGCGCAAGCCCGCCAGCGGCTTCAGGCTGTAGATTTCGCGCCGCCCGTGACCGCCGCCCGCCGACTCTCCTGCATGCTCGCCGCCCTGCTCGTCTCCGGTGGCCTGTCGGCATGCGGCAAGCACCAGTCCACGGGACCGGTCAGGGTCGCCGAGACCGAGGGCATCTACCTCGACATCGGTGACCTGAAGTACCAGGTCCAGGTCTCGCGCCAGTTCAACCCGGCCGACGAGCAGGATCGGCCGTTTCTCATCGGGATCCCCGAGGACCAGCGCAAGCTGAAGCCCGAGGAGGTCTGGTTCGGCGTGCTGCTGCGCGTGCAGAACGAGACCGGCGAGGCGCTGCGCCCGGCAGCGGACATCCAGATCACCGACACGGTGGAGGAGCTCTTCAAGCCGCTGACGCTCGGCGAGGACAACGTCTTCGCCTACCGGCCCGACGACGAGATCCCTCCCAAGAGTGTCATGCCGCTGCCAGATTCGCCGGCCTTCGACTCGGCCTCGCGCGGAGCGCTCGTGCTCTTCAAGCTCACGCTGAGCGCGCTTAACAACCGGCCGCTGGAGCTCAAGATCGAAGGCCGCAGGGTCCCCCAGCAGACGGGCATCATCAACCTCGACGTGTAGGCGGGCGGGGGCGCCGGCCGGCTCAGCCGGTCGCCTTCAGCCCCGCGATCAGCACCTGCTTGGCGACCGGCGCGGCCGTGTCGCCGCCCTGGCCGTTCTCCACGAGCAGCACGCCGACGGCGACGCGCGGCTTGTCGGCCGGCGCGAACGCGGCAAACCAGGCGTCGGTGTCGGTCGGGTCGTCGGGCACGGGAGGCGGGCACTCGGTCTCCTGGGTCGGCGTGCATTCGGGCGTGGAGGTGTCCTTGAGCTCGGCCGTTCCCGTCTTGCCCGCGACGCGCACGCCGCTGATCGACGCCGCGCCGCCCGTACCGACCTTCACCACGGACTCCATGTAGGCGCGGACGGTGCTCGCCGTCGTCGGACGCAGGACCCTCGTGCGCTTGGTCGGCGCCCCCGCGCGCAGCGTGAGCTGCGTGCGCATGCCGCCGCCGGCGATCGTCGACGCGACCCAGCCCATCTGCAGCGCGGTGGCCTGCACGCGCCCCTGGCCGATCGCCGACGAGCCGACCGCGAGTCTGTCGCCGATCTCGCCGGCCTGCGGGATCTTGCTCGTCGCCGCGCCCGGGATGCCCGGATCCAGGTTGAAGCCGAAGGCCTCCGCCGTCTTGACCAGGCGCTCGGCCCCGAGCCGCACTCCCAGGGGCGCGAAGACGGAGTTGCAGGAGTGCGCGAAGGACAGGCGCAGGGACCCGCCGCAGGACTCGCCATCGGCGTTCTCGATCTCGACCCCTTCGATCGTCGTCCCGGTCTGCACCGGATAGGTGGAGTTGGGTCCGGCGAGGCGTGCTTCCAGCACCCCGGCGAGGGTGACGATCTTGAACGTGGAGCCCGGGGGCTGCAGGCCGGAGAACGCGACGCCGACGAGCGCGAGAATCTCGCCGGTCCGCGGCCGCAGGGCCGCGACCCCGCCGAACTGGTTGCCGAGCGCCTCGACGGCGGCTCGCTGCACCCGCGGATCGATCGTCGTGCGCACGGCCTTGGCCGGCCGCGGCTTGCTCGTCGCGAGCACGCGGTTGCCGGCGCGCAGGACGCCGCCGGGCCGCCCGGTCAGCGCCTCGTCGAAGACGCGCTCCAGGCCGCTGACGCCGACCTTGGCGTCGGCGGGGACGCCCCGCTCGCCCAACCGCTCGGCGCGCTGGGGCGGTGCCACGTCCATGGAGCCGGAGATCGCCGACGCGACGGCTCCCAGCGGCGAGCCGCGGTCCTCGCCCCGCGCCAGGGGCGTGCCGTCGCGCGCCAGGATGTCCGCTCGCGGCGGTAGCCGCGTCGTGCGCTGCAGGCGCTCGCCGCGCCGCATGCCGGGGAAGGCCAGATGGGGCGCCCACGCGATGTGTGCCTCGTCGCCCTCGCCATCGAAGGGGAGGCGCATGGTCGCGCGCACCGTGCCGAAGATGCGCGTCGCGACGGTCATCGGGACGTCCACGACGCCGTCGCTCGGCTCGGCGACCGCACCCGGAGCGAACGTGACGGCGGTCGCCAGCATCGCCGCCTGGCGATGGTCGCTGGTGAACGCCTGCAGCGAACGTGCGCGACGGGCGGCGTCGGTGAGCTCGGCGTACATCGCCGGGTAGTCGTTGCGTGCGAGCGCGTCGACGAAGCGCTTGGCGCGCTGCTGCTCGGCCGGCGATCCGCCGGTGATGGCGAGTACCGTCACGAGCAGCATGACGAGTCCTGCCAGGCCTGCGAAGAGGATCAGTCGCCGCTGGGCAGGGGACATGTCCCGGAGTGGCGAAGCGACGACCATGACCAAGAACTATGGCGATCGAGCGGACGAACTCCGAACATGAGCATCGTCGACGTCTTCATCATCGGATTCGCGATCGTCTTCGCGCTCGTCGGATTCGCGCGCGGCTTCGTCGTCGGGGCGCTCTCGCTGGCCGGGTTCGTCGCCGGCGCCTACCTCGGCACGCGCTTCGGGCCGCAGCTGCTCAAGGACGGCGGCAACTCCCCGTACGCGCCGCTGTTCGGGCTCTTCGGCGCGGTCATCCTCGGCACGCTGGTGTCGGCCGGTGCGGAGGGCGTGGCGGGACGGATGCGCGCCGGGATTCGTGCGTCGCCGCTGGGTGCGCTGGACGGCCTGCTCGGCGGTGGCCTGGCGATCGCGCTGGCGTTGGGCTTCGCCTGGGTCGTCGGCGTGGTCATCGTGCAGACGCCCGGCGTCGGCAGCCTGCGATCGACCGTCCAGCGTTCGACGATCTTCGAGCGCCTCAACGACGCGCTGCCCTCCGACACGCTGCTCAAGGCGCTGGCGCGCTTCGATCCGTTCCCGCGCATCGACGGGCCGGAGGTCGACGTCGACGCGCCGCAGTCGAGGATCGCCCGTGACTCCGACGTCCAACGAGCGGGCGATTCGGTCCTGAAGATCCTCGTCAACGCCTGCGGGCGGCGCGTGTCGGGATCGGGTTGGGTGGCCGCGGACGGCGTCGTCGTCACCAACGCCCACGTCGTGGCCGGCGAGGACGCGACGGTGGTGCAGCGCCGCGACGGAGGCGGCCGGCTCGACGCGACGCCGATCGCCTTCGACTCGCGCAACGACGTCGCGGTGCTGCGCGTTCGCGGTCTCGACGCTGCGGCGCTGCGCTTCTCGCGGGAGGTCAAGGTCACCGAACCCGGAGCCGTCGAGGGGTACCCGCTCAGCGGCCCGTTTCAGATTCGCCCGGCGCGCATCGGGCAGACGCGAAACGTGCTCTCGCAGGATGCCTACGGCCGCGGACCGGTGCGGCGGAAGATCACGGCGTTCCGCGGCAAGGTCCAGCCGGGCAACTCCGGTGGGCCGATCGTCGACGCCGCCGGGCGGGTCTCCGGAACGGTCTTCGCCGAGGCGATCGGCGGCAAGACCCAGGGCGGCTATGCAGTGCCCAACGACATCGTGCGCGACGTGCTGCGCAGCGCCGGCGGGCCGGTCAAGACCGGACCCTGCGCGCGGTGAGCCGGTCCGAGCCGGGGGTCAGCGGCCGAGGATGACGCTACCCTGCCGTGCCCGGTGCCCAAGACCCTCGTCATCGCAGAGAAGCCCTCCGTCGGTCGCGACCTCGCACGCGTGCTGCCCGGACCCTTCGCCAAGCAGGAGGGATTCCTCGAAGGACCCGACCACGTCCTGACGTGGGCGGTCGGCCATCTCGTGCAGCTCGCCGAGCCCGACGAGTACGACGCGAAGTTCAAGAAGTGGCGCATGGCGGACCTGCCGATCGTGCCGCCGAAGTTCAAGCTCGTCGTCCGCGACGAGCGTTCCAAGAAGCAGATGTCGGTCGTGACCAAGCAGCTCGGCCGCGAGGACGTCGCCGAGGTCATCAACGCCTGCGACGCCGGCCGCGAGGGTGAGCTGATCTTCGCCTACCTCTTCGAGAAGGCCCGCTCCAAGAAGCCCGTCCAGCGTCTGTGGCTGTCCTCGATGACGAAGGCCGCGATGCAGCGCGCCTTCTCTGAGCTGCGTCCCGCCGCCGAGTTCGCCTCCCTGGAGGCCGCCGCGCGGTCGCGCTCGGAGTCCGACTGGATCGTCGGGATGAACGCCACGCGCGCAGCGACGATCCGCCTGCGCTCCTCCTTCGACGGCGCCGTCTCGCTGGGCCGCGTGCAGACGCCGACGCTCGCGATCATCACGCGGCGCGAGGAGGAGATCCGCGCGTTCGTGCCCGAGGCCTACTGGCTCGTCGATGCGGTCTTCGCGGCGCCCGGCGATCGGATCTACGAGGGCCGCTACCACGAGGGCGCAAAGCCGCGCCTGCCCAGCGCACAGGACGCCGACGCGGTCGTCGCCGCCGTCCGCGGCCAGACCGGCGAGATCACCAAGCTCGAGACCAAGGAGCGCAAGGAGCGCGCTCCGATGCTCTATGACCTGACATCGCTGCAGCGCGAGGCCAACAACCGCTACGGCTTCACCGCCCGCCGCACGCTCGGGGCCGCGCAGCGCTGCTATGAGGAGCACAAGGTGCTCACCTATCCGCGAACCAACTCGCGCTACCTGACCAGCGACATGATCGCCGAGCTCAAGCCGATTGCCGGCCATGTCGGCGGCGCCGGCCGCGAGTACGAGAAGGCAGCGGTGTACGTGCAGGGCCTGGACGTGCTGCCGCTGGGGCGCGTCATCGCCGACGACAAGGTCGGCGACCACCACGCGATCATCCCGACGAACTCGCCGCACGGCCTCGACAAGCTCTCCGACGACGACCGCCGCATCTACGACATGGTCGCCCGTCGCTTCCTGGCGGTCTTTCATCCCGAGGCGGTGTTCGAGAACACGAAGGTCGAGACGACCGTCGCCGGGCACATCTTCCGTACGCGGGGCAAGGTCCTGCTCGTTGCCGGCTGGCGCGGCGTCTACGGGGAGCTCCCCGAGGGCGAGGGCGCATCCGACGAGGATGAGGGCCGCGATCAGCAGCTGCCCAAGCTCGAGCTAGCCGAGAGCGTCGATACTCGCGAGGTGAGCGCTGAAGAGAAGGAGACCAAGCCGCCGCGGCGCTACTCCGACGCCTCGCTGCTCGGCGCGATGGAGACCGCCGGCAAGCTCGTCGACGACGACGACATGCGCGAGGCGATGAAAGAGTCGGGCATCGGGACGCCGGCGACGCGCGCGTCGATCATCGAGCGCCTGATCGACGTCGGCTACGTCGAGCGCGACGCGCGGGCCCTCGTGGCCACCGAGAAGGGCCTGAACGTCATTCGCCTGCTCGGCGACCACCAGCTCACGTCGCCGTCGCTGACGGGCGACTGGGAGCGGCGCCTGGGCATGATCGAGCGCGGCGAGGAGCCGCGGACGCGCTTCATGTCCGACATCAAGGGCTTCGCCGAGATGACGGTTGCCGACCTCGACGCCAAGCTCAAGGACGTGCGCATCCCGCGGGCGAACCTCGGGCCGTGTGCGGTCTGCGGCCACGACATCATCGAGAACCGCAAGGGCTACTCGTGCTGGTCGCGCGAAGATCCGGGCTGCGGCTTCGTGATCTGGAAGTCCAAGGCCGGCAAGACGCTGCCGATGGCGATCGCCAAGGAGCTGATCGCCACCGGGCGCACCGCCAAGCCGGTGACCGGCTTCAAGGGCCGCTCCGGGCGCTCGTTTCGCGCGCGGCTGGCGCTGGTCCAGAACGAGGAGGGCAAGTGGCGCGTGGAGTTCGACGAGCCATGGGCCAAGGAGGGCGAGAAGGTTGCGCCCGCCGGCGAGTCCGACGACGCCGCCGCGCCGACGACGCCCGCCGAACGCGCCGCGGCCGAGGCTGCCGCGTAGTTGAGACGCAGTGCTGTCGGAGGGTCGGCGGAGACGACGCCGGTCGGCGCGGGGGCCTGTAGGACTGCTGCTCCTGCTGTTCGCCGGTGGGGCCGCCGCGATCGCGGTGTGGTTCGGGGTGCTGCGCGCCGACGGACCTGGGCGGCCGGTGGCCAGTGCCGGCGTGCAACGCCTCACGACGCCGGTCACCGAGCGTCCGCCACTGCAGGAGGCGGTTGGGCCGCTGCCCGAGCCTCCGGGCGCGGCGCGCGTGGATCTGTCGCGGTCGGCGCTGCTGGCTGATCTGAAGCTCGATCCCACGCCGGTCGCGGGTCTGGCATTCGACTTTGCCGACGGCCGCGTGCTGTGGCGCCGTGGCGCGACGCGCGTGCGGCCGATCGCGAGCCTCACGAAGCTCATGACCGGGCTGCTCGCCGTCGAGCGGTTCGGGTCCGACAGCCGCGTGCGGCTGACGGCGGAGCCCGATCAGATCGGCGGGACGCACATGGGAGGTCTGCGCGCCGGGCGCAGCGTGCGGGCCGACGTGTTGCTGCAAGGCCTCATGATCACGTCAGGCAACGACGCCGCCGTCGCCCTGGCGGTCGCCGGCGCGGGGTCGGTGCACGCTTGGGTGAATCAGATGAACGCTCGTGCGCGGCTGCTGGGCCTGAAGTGCACGCACTTCGTCGATCCGCACGGCCTGGATCCACGCAACCGCTCCTGCCCGGCGGACATCGCCGCGCTGGCGATGCGCGCGATGGCCGAGCCGCGACTGGCGCGCATCGCCAAGCACCGCTTCGCGCGGGTGTGGCCGGGCTTTGGCAAGAAGATCACGCTGCGCACGACCAACCACCTGTTGCGCGAGCGCTACCCGGGCGCGATCGGACTGAAGACCGGCTTCACCAACCGCGCCGGCCATTGCCTGGTGGCGGTCATCGAACGCGGTGAGCGGCGGATCGGGATCGTGTTGTTCGGTTCGAAGATCGACGCCTTCGCCGACGCACGCCGGATCGCGCGCGAGGCGGCGCGGGTGGGAGCGATCGACCCGGCGGCCTGACCCACCGAACGTGCTGCTGGGTCAGCGTCTGCGACGGGCCCTGATGGGGACGGTGGTCGTCGTCCTGCGCGATGTCCGCCACAGCGGTTACACACGTTGGATGCTCCGTGAGATCTCAGACGGTGCGCTCGTCAGGCATGGTCGCCGCTGGCGCCTTGCGCTGGGCGAAGAGCTGTTGGGACCGTCGTGGTCGACACGGCGGATCCGCGCGCTTCAGCGCGCTCAACTGGTTGAGCCCGTGGCCCTCGTGCGCCGTGGGCGGCACTGCATGTGGCTCTTCGAGGGACGCATCTACACGGTGCGCGACGACCTCGACGGGCGCGACGTGCTGGCGCTGATCCGTGAGCGCGAGCTTCGAGCCCGTCGCCGCCTGGAGCGCGCTCACGCCACGCTCACTGGCGACGACGGCCGGGGCCGCCGTCGCCAGCCGATCTCCCCGGAGGTCCGCAGAGCGGTCTTCGAACGCGACGGCGGGCGCTGCGTGGAGTGCGGCTCGGACTTCGACATCCAGTACGACCACGTCATTCCGTTCAGCCTCGGCGGCGCCGCCACGGTGCAGAACCTGCAGGTCCTGTGCGCGACCTGCAACAAGCGCAAAGGGGCGACGCCGTGAAGCGCACGGGGCCCCAGGTGGCGGCGTCTCAGCCGTTCCGGGCTGTCGCCCATGGTGGTCGTTGCGGATGAGTAGCACCGGCTAGCACCGGTGCTAGCACCCGCTACTCATGCCAGAAGCGCACCTCCTCCTCGCAGGCGACACGGACAATCGCGTCGGATATCGAGCTGGCGACGATCCCGCGAGGGCTGTGGGAGCAGATGACGGCGGTTCGTCGGGGCCAGCCGCCACCATGACGGTGTGCCGCTGAAGCTCGTCACCGGTCCCGCCAACGCCGAGAAGGCTCGCGTGGTGCTGGATGCCTACAAGTCGGCGCTCAAGCGCGGGGAGGAGCCGATCCTGGTCGTGCCGACGTTCTCTGACGTGCGGCGCTACCGAGGCGAGCTGGCCGGCGACGGGATCGTGTTCGGCACGCGGGTCGTGCGCTTCGCGTGGTTGATGGAGGAGGTCGCGATGCGCGCGGGGATTCACGGCCGGCCGCTGTCGCCACTGGCGCGCGAGCGTGTCGCGGCGGCCGCGATCGCGTCGACCCCGCTGCATGCGCTGGGCGCGTCGGCGAGGACCCGGGGCTTCGCGACGGCGCTGCTACGGCTCGTCGACGAACTGCAGGAGCGGCGCGTCACCCCGCAGCGGCTGACGCAGGCGCTGCGAGCATGGGCCGCGGAGGACCCCGGCCGCCGGGCCTACGCCGACGAGATCGCCGGCTTGTACTCCGCCTATCGGCGCCGCCTCGATCGCCTCGGACGCCGCGACCCGCCGTTGCACAGCGCGGCCGCGCTGGACGTCGTCCGCGAGGACCCGTCAGCGTGGGGCTCGACGCCGGTCTTCTTCTACGGCTTCGACGACCTCACCGCGATGCAGCGCGATGGCGTCGAGACGCTCGCCGCGACCGGCGCGCAGATCACGCTGTCGCTGGCCTTCGAGCCGGGACGCATGGCCTTCGCGGGACGGGCGACGACGTTCGCAGAGCTCATGGGAGAGGGCGTCGAGCACGTCGAGCTCGCCGCGCGCGCCGAGCACTACGCGCCGGCCTCCCGCGCGGCGCTGCACCATCTCGAGCGCGAGCTGTTCGAGCTGCCCGACACCGGTCGCCTGTTCGAGCCTGACCCCGTGCAGGCGGGCGACGCGGTCACGCTCATGCAGGGCGGCGGCGAGCGCTCCGAGCTCGAGCTCGTCGCGGCGGAGGTCGCGCGCCTGATCGCCGAGGAGGGCTATGAGCCCGAGGAGATCGCCGTCGTGCTGCGCGACCCGCGCCCGGTCGCGCCGCTGCTGGCAGAGGTCTTCGCGGCCGCGGGCGTGACGGTCGCGATCGACCGGCGCACCGCGTTCGGCCACACCGCACTCGGGCGCGGTCTCGTCGCGCTGCTGCGCTGCGCGCTGCTGGACGCACGCTCCGACGATCTGCTGGCGTGGCTGCGCACGCCGGGCCTGCTGCGCGAGCCGCAGCTCGCGGACCGCCTCGAGGCCAGCGCTCGTCAGGCCCTGGCGCGCAGCGCCGACGCAGCCCGCGCGCTGTGGGAGGCCGAGCACTGGACCCTCGATGCGATCGACCGAGTGCGCCGTGCTCACGAGCGCGGGCCCGGCGAGCTGTTTGCCTGCCTCGCCGATGAGCTGGCCACCCTGTTCGCGGCACCCCGCAGGCGAGCGGCCGAGGTCCTGACCGGGCCGGCCGCGCAGGATGCCGAGGGGTTCTCCGCGGGCAGGCGCGCGCTGGATGAGCTTCAGTCACTGGCCGGCGTCGACGCGTCGCTGGCGCCCTCGCCGGCCGAGCTGGCAGCGCTGCTGGAGGGGCTGGAGCTGCGCGACGGGACCGCCCGGGCCGCGGGCTGCGTCCAGGTCTCCTCGCCGCTGGCGCTGCGCGCTCGCCGCGTGCGAGCGCTGTTCGCGTGCGGGCTGCAGGAGGGGGTCTTTCCCGCGACGCCGGGCCCGGAGCCGTTCTTCGCCGACGCCGAGCGCGGCGCGATCGAGGCCGCATCCGGGTTGCGCCTGCGCCGCCGCGACGACCTCGGCGCCGAGCGCTACCTGTTCTATGCCACCGTCTCGCGTCCCGAGGAGCGCCTGTACCTCTGCTGGCATGAGGCCGGTGACGACGGCGAGCAGGCCGTGCCGTCGTTCTTTCTCTCCGACGTCTGCGACCTCTTCGGCCCGCAGCTGCGCGAGCGCCGGCGTACGCGCACGCTGGGTCAGGTGGGCTGGCCGCAGGGCTCCGCGCCGACGGCGCGCGAGCTCCTGCGCGAGCAGGCCGCCGCCGGGCCGCGTCACCGCGAGGCCCCGATCGCCGCGCTGCGGGACCCGAGCCTCGTGACGGCGCTGCGCGAGCGCCCGACCTGGTCGGCCTCGGCGATCGAGGTGTGGGCCGGCTGCCCGGTGAAGTGGTTCGTCGAGCGCCGCCTGGATCCCGAGGGTCTCACGCCGGACCCCGAGCTCATGCTGCGCGGCCAGCTCGCCCACGCCGTGCTCGAGGCCACGCTGCGCGGCCTGCGCGAGCAGACCGGCAGCGCGCGCGTCGCGCCCGACGTGCTGCCCGCCGCACGCGAGCTCGCGACGGGGGCGCTGGAGCGGCTGCGCCGCGAGCCGCGGCTGCAGATGTCGCGCGACCCCAGCCGCCAGCGCGCGCTCGCACACCGGCTGCGCAGCGACCTGCTGCGCTATCTGGAGCATGCCGCCGTTGACGGCAGCATGCTGGAGCCCTCCATGTTCGAGGTCGTCTTCGGCGGCCGCGACAACGGCCACCCGCCGCTGCGGCTCGACGGCGACGTGCGGATCGGTGGGCGCATCGACCGCATCGACACCGGACCGGACGGCGAGGCGATCGTCTATGACTACAAGGGCCGCAACCCGCCGGACGCCGGGGGCTGGCGCCGCGACCGCAAGTACCAGATGGCGCTGTACCTGCGCTTCGCACGCGACGTGCTGGGGCTGCGGCCGGTGGGCGGCCTGTACCAGCCGATCGGCGGCCGGGACCCGCGCCCGCGGGGGGCGGTGCTGCGCGACGCCGACCCCGGCCTCGTCCTCGTCGCCAACGACCGCCGCGATCCCGACGAGATTGAGGAGCTGCTTGACGGCGTTATCGAGGACGTCCTGACCGCCGTCGGCGAGCTGCGCGCGGGCGCGCTGCAACCGCGCCCGCAGACCTGCGGCTACAACGGCACGGGCTGCGACTACCCCACGATCTGCCGATGCTCGGCGGCATGAGCGCGCTGATCGGGCCGGGCGGCCGGCCGTTCACCGACGAGCAGTCCGCCGCGATCCGCGCTCGCCAGGGCTCGCTGCTGCTGGAGGCCAACGCCGGCAGCGGCAAGACCTCGGTGCTCGTCGAGCGCTTCGTGCGCTCGGTGCTCGACGACGGCGTGCGCCCGCAACAGATCCTCGCGATCACGTTCACCGAGCGGGCCGCGGGCGAGCTGCGCGCGCGGGTGCGTTCGCGCTTCGTCGAGCTCAACCGCCGCGACGAGGCGCGCGAGACCGAGACCGCGTGGGTGTCGACGATCCACGGCTTCTGCGCGCGGGTCCTGCGCCAGCACCCGATCGCCGCGGGTCTGGATCCCGCCTTCACTGTGCTGGACGACGCGAGCACCCGGACGCTGCGCGACCAGGCTTGGGAGACCGCGCTCGCCGCGCTGCTGGACGGCGAGCACGGCGCCGCCGCGCTGGACCTCGTCGCCGCCTACGACACCGACCGCCTGCGAACGATGATCACGCGCGCCTACGAGGCGCTGCGCAGCGACGGCCAGACGCGACCGGTGCTGCCGCGGCCCCCGGTCGCGGGCGACCCGGCGGCGCTGCGTCACGCGCTGCAGGACGCTGCGGCGAGCGCGGCCGCCGAGCTCAGCCGGGCGGGGGAGGGCAAGCTCGTCGGCCGAGCGCTGGACAAGGCACGGCGCTGCGCGGACCTCCTGCGCGAGCAGCCGGGCGCGCCGACCGCCGCGCTGCTGGGCTCGCTGACCTTCGGCGCCGGCGCCAACGCGCTGAAGACCGACGCGTGCGCGCGCTACCTGTCGGTGCTGCGCGCTTACGCGGACGCCGTCCGCGATCGCGCCGCGGCCGCGGCGATCGAGGTGCTCGACCTCCTGCTCGGCGGATACGCCGACGCCTTCGCCGCCGCCAAGCGCGACCGCGCGGCGCTGGACTTCGACGATCTCGAGCTCTTCGCGCGCGACCTGCTGGCCGCCGAGCCCGCGCTGCGCCGCTCCTACGCCGAGCGCTTCGAGCGCGTGATGGTGGACGAGTTCCAGGACTCAAGCCCGCGCCAGCTGGCCCTCTTTCAGGCCATCGACCGCGACGACTTGTTCGTCGTGGGCGACGAGCAGCAGTCGATCTATGGCTTTCGCCATGCCGACGTGGGCGTCTTTCGGACCCGGCGCGAGACGCTGCGGTCCAGCGATCGAGTGGCCACCCTGGCGACGAACTTCCGCAGCCGTGGGCCGATCCTCGAGACGATCAACGCGGCGTTCGCACCCCGGCTGGGGCCGGACTTCGTCGTGTTGGCGGAGGGGCGAGCACCAGCGCCCGCGCCGGATGCTCCGCTCGTCGAGCTGCTGCTGACCGACACCGCCGGCTGGGAGGAGGGCGCCGACGGCGAGCAGCCCCCGGACCTGGGGGAGCTGCCCCGCGGCAAGGCCTGGCGCCACGCCGAGGCGCGGCTGCTGGCGCAGCGCGTTCGCGATCTCGTCGACGCGGGCGACGCCAGGCCCGAGGAGATCGTCGTGCTGCTGCGCGCGCTGAGCGACCTGCCGACCTTCGAGCGCGCGCTGGAGGACCAGGGTCTGCTGACGCTCTCGATCGGGGGTCGGGGCTACTGGGGCCGCCAGGTCGTCAGGGACCTGTGCTCGTGGCTGGCCGTGCTCGCCAACCCGCGCGACGAGACGGCGCTGTACGGCGTGCTCGCCTCGCCGCTGGTCGGCCTCTCCTCCGACGCGCTCGCGCAGATCGCGCAATCAGGCCGCGGCAACGCCTGGCGTGCCATCGAGCGTGGCGACGAGGGGCTGTTGAAGCGCTTGCGCGAGGGGGATCGCGAGCCGCTGCGCGCGTTCGCTGCCGGCTTCGCGCGCGAGCGCGAGCTGGCGCCGCGCGTGGGCCTCGACGAGCTGCTGCGCCGCGTCGTCGACGCGACCGGCTATGACCTGCACGTCCTGTCGCTGTCGGGCGGGGCGCGCCGCCTGGCCAACGTCCACAAGCTGCAGCGCCTCGCGGCGGCATTCGAGCACGAGCACGGCCGCGACGTGCGTGGCCTTGCCGACCTCGCCGCGGCCGAGCTGGAGGCCGAGGCCCGCGAGACCGATGCTCCCGTGGAGCTCGGCGACGCCAAGGCGGTGCGCCTGATGTCGATCCATGCGGCGAAGGGGCTGGAGTTCGGCATCGTCTGCGTCGCTGACCTCGGCCGCCGGCGCCCGCTGGACGAGGATGACCTGCTCGTATCCGGCGACGAGGTCGGGTTGCGCCTCGTCGGCCTCGACGGCTCCAGCCAGACGGCGCTGGCCTACGAGTCGCTGCGAGCGCGCGCGCGGGAACGCTCGGCGCGTGAGGAGGAGCGCGTGCTGTACGTCGGGGTGACCCGCGCCTGCGAGCGGCTGATCCTCAGCGGCGGCGCGGACCCCGCCACGTGGCCGAAGGAGGGTCCCGGAGCGCCGCCGCTGTCGTGGCTGGGCCCGGCGCTGCTGGGCGGCGACCTCACGCGCCTGCCGACCGAGGCCGAGCCGATCCGCGACGTGCGCTGCGACGACGGTCTGCACACGGCCGGCGTGCGCTGCGTGCTCAACGCGCCGGCGACCATCGGACGGGTGCTGCGCGCCCGCTCGCTGGCCCCGGCCGGGGCCAGCCTCCCCACGGCCGGCGCGCAGCCCGCGCGCCAGCCGGCGCCCGAGACCGCCGGCCAGCCGCCCGTCGTCGGCTCGCTGTCCTACTCGTCGCTGGCGGCATGGGAGGCCTGCGGCTACCGCTTCTACCTCACGCGCGTGCTGGGCCTGCGCGAGGACGCGGCGATCGCCGGCGCGTCCGCGCATCGCGAGGACGGCGAGCCGACGCTCGATCCGCGGCTACGCGGCACGCTCGTTCACGCGCTGCTTGAGCAGCCCGGCCCCGCGGGGCCCCGTGTCGCCGGCGTCGCCGCCGCACAGGGGGCCGACCTGACGGCCGCCGAGTCCGCCGACGTCGCTCGCCTCGCGGACGCGTTCGCGCGGTCGCCGCTGGCCGCGCGGCTGCGGCGTGCGCGCGCCGTGCATCGCGAGCACGACTTCAGCGTCGTGCTCGGCGACCGCTTGCTGACCGGCGTCGTCGACGTGCTCGCCACCGAGCGCGGCGACAGGCACCTGGTCATCGACTACAAGAGCGACGCGCTGGCGCCCGGCGCCGACCTGCAGTCCCTCGTCGAGGAGCGCTACGACGTGCAGCGCCGGGTCTACGCGTTGGCGGCGCTGCGTGCCGGCGCAGCCGCCGTGGAGGTGGCGCACGCCTTCCTCGAACGCCCCGACGAGCCGGTGTCGGCGAGCTTCGACGCGGGCGACGCGGACCGCTTGGAGTCCGAGCTGCTCGCGCTCGCCGGGCCGATGCTCGCCGGCCACTATCCGGTGACCGCGCATCCGCACCGCGAGTTGTGCGAGCGCTGTCCGGGGCGCCGCGCGCTGTGCTCGCACCCGGAGGAGCTGACCCTGCGTGAGCGCCGCTACGGCGCGAGCGCGTCGCGCCCGTAGTCGCCCGGCCTGCGCTGTGCCTGCGGATCGCCGGGGGCAGCCGGCCACTCCGGCGGCTGCAGCGGAGTCGGCGCCGGGGGATCGGCACCGACGGGCTTGCGCTCGCGTTCGGTCTGGGCGTTGAGCTCGGCGCCGAACAGGAACGCGATGCTCGACAGGTACAGCCACAGCAGCAGGATGACGGCGCCCGCGAACGCCCCGTAGGTGGCTCCGTACTTGCCGAAGTTCGCGACGTACAAGAAGAACCCCGCCGATGCCAGCATCCAGATCAGCACTCCGGTGATCGCCCCGGGCGTGATCCAGCGCAGCCGTCGCGTCTGCGTGTCCGGAGCGAACGTGTAGGCGATCGCGTACATCCCCATCACCGCTCCGATCGCCACCAGCCAGCGAGCCGGCCGCCAGATCGCCGCCGCCGTGTCGCCGAGGCCGATCGTGCCGAAGACGTCGTTGGCGAGCTGGCCGCCCAGGAAGATCGACAGCAGCGCCACGAGCGCGAGCGCGATCACGACGATCGTCCACGCGATGTCGCTGAGCTTGCGCTTGACGAAGCTGCGCGATTCGCTTGCGCCGTAGACGACGTTCAGCGCCCTGCCCGCGCCGCCGAATGCGCCCGACGCGCCGAAGAGCGCGACGAGAATGCCGAGTGCCAGCGCGAAGCTGACCGCGCTGCCGGCGCCTTCGATCGTCGACGACAGCGAGGCGCGGATCGCGTCGGTGACCTCGGCCGGCGCGCCGCTCTCGCGGGCGTAGCGCACCGCGTCGGTGATCAGCGAGGCGTCGCCCAGCAGGCCGAGCAGCGAGACGCCGACCAGCAGCGCGGGGAACAGCGACATCATCACGAAGTACGTCATCGCCGCCGCGTGATCGGTCATCTGGTCGGCCTGAAACTTCTTGAATGCGCGCTTGACCGTGCCGATCATCGATGCGGATATGCCCGCGGGGCCCGCAGTAAAACCCTCAACCGGTGTCTCCTGTGCCGGGAAGCAGCGCGTGACCGTCGCTGACCGCTCGCGCGATCTCGATGACGCGACGGTTGGAGTTGCGAGCCTGGCTGCGCAGGAGCTCGAAGGCCCGGCGCTCGTCGACGCTGTGGCGTTCCATGAGGATCCCCTTGGCGCGTTCGATCGCCCCGCGGCGCTCGAGCGCGCTCTCGAGCTGCTCGACCTGCTCGCTCAACCGCGCCGTCTCGGCATGGCGGCGCATGGCAACTTCGATCGCTCCCTCGACCTCGTCGACGAAGGTCAGGCGGGCGAAGGCGTAGATCCCTCGCTCGGCCGCGTTGGACACGAAGCCGTGGTCGTGGCCGCCGACGAGCGCGATGATCGGACCGCGGGCGAATGAGCTCATCTCCTCGATGAGGTCGAGTGCGTGGTCGTCGTCGTGGTCGACCACGACGATCGAGAGGTCGGGATCCTCGCGCGCGATCAGCTCGCCGGCCTCGGCCGCACTCGTCGCGCTTCCCATCACGGTGTGGCCGAGCTGCTGCAGCAGCTCATCGGTCTCCGCGAGCGTCGCCGCGTCTTCGTCCGCCGCGAGGATGCGGAGACCTTTGGCTGTCGTCCCGTCGGCCATGCCTGTCTGTGCAGCCCCTTCCGGACCAGTGCGTCACGTGGGTTGGGTATGATGCCGCAAGCGCGGTCAAGTCTCCCGCCACGCGACGCCAGCGCCCCAGCCCTCCGGCGCGCCATTCGCATTCAGCAGGTTCGGAGGTTTGCCGTGGACGCTCACCTTAGAGGGCCGCATCCCGTCGATCGCCACGCTCGCCGCACTGCTTCGCCGGACATGCCGTGTCCGTGATGACGGCGACCGACGACGCCGGTCGTGGAGCCGAGCGCTCGCGCGACGATCGCGCGCTGTTCGTGCGCTATCGCGAGGGAGACTCGCAGGCGCGCGAGGAGCTCGTCCAGCGCTTCCTGCCTCTGGCGCGCCAGCTCGCGCGCCGCTATCAGCGCGCCGGAGAGCCGTTCGACGACCTGCTTCAGGTGGCGTCGATGGGCCTCATCAAGGCGATCGACCGCTTCGATCCGGCGCGCGAGATCGCCTTCTCCTCCTACGCGGTGCCCACGATCCTCGGTGAGATCAAGCGCCACTTTCGCGACCGGACGTGGTCGGTGCGGGTGCCGCGTGACCTCCAGGAGCTCTCCCTGCGCGTCGATCGGGCCGTCGGCGAGCTGTCGGAGTCACTGCGCCGCCAGCCGTCGGTGACCGAGATCGCCGAGGCCGTGGGCTCCGACGACGAGCACGTCCTCGAGGCGCTGCAGGCCGGCGGCGCGTACCGCGCGATGTCCTTCGACGCCCCGCGCGGCAGCGCCGACGAGGAGACCGTCACGCTGGCGGACTCCGTCGGGATCGAGGAGGACGGATTCGATCGTGCGGAGGACCGCGCCACGCTCGCCCGGCTGCTGAGCACGGTGACCGAGCGCGAGCGTCACGTGCTGCGCATGCGCTTTGAGGAGGACATGACGCAGGCCGAGATCGGCAGCGTGATCGGCGTCAGCCAGATGCAGGTGTCGCGCGTGATCCGCCAGGCGCTGACGCGCCTGCGCGCGGCCGCGGACGGCGACCCGAGCTCCTCATAGGGCCGCGCGACGAATGACGCCACCGACCGCGCTGCTGGACATCGACGGCACGCTCGTCGACTCCAACTACCAGCACGCCCTCGCGTGGTACCGGGCGTTTCGCCTGCACGCCATCACGATCCCGCTGTGGCGCTGCCATCGCGCGATCGGGATGGGCGGCGATCAGCTCGTGAGCTTCCTCGCCGGCGAGCGCTTCGAGCGCCAGCACGGCGACGAGGTGCGGATGCAGGAGCACGCCCTGTACGCCCAGCTGATCACCGAGGTCCAGCCGTTGGAGGGCGCACGCGGCCTGATCGAGGATCTCAAGAGCCGCGGCGGCAGGGTCATCGCGGTGTCGTCGGCCAAGCCCGAGGACACCCAGCGCTACCTCGACCTCGTCGACGCCCGCGCGCTCGTGGACGGCTGGACGGACTTGGGGAGCGTCAGCGCCACCAAGCCGGCACCCGATCTCGTCAAGGCGGCACTGAAGCTCGCCGGTGGCGGCCCGGCGGTGATGATCGGCGACTCGACCTGGGACTGCGAGGCCGCGCAGGCGGCGAAGGTGCGCACGATCGCCGTGCGCACCGGCGGCTTCGGCGTCGACGAGCTGCGCGAGGCCGGAGCGATCGCCGTCTTCGATTCGATCGGCGAGCTGCGTGAGCGCCTGGACGAGACCCCGTTCGCGACGTGAGGCGACCGTCGCGGTCGGCCGATGTCGCGCCCTCAGGCGCGCCGGCGGTCGACGCGTGCGCTTGCCAGCAGTAGGAGCGCAAACAGCATCACGCAGGACGCATACGCGCTCAGCTCCGCCGCGGTGATCTCACCGTCTGGTGCGCGGTTCAGCGCATCGGCGGTGGCCATCGGGCCGCCGAGGTCGCCGAACGGCCGCGCCACCGCGATGAGCAGGAGCAGACCAGCGAGAACCGCCGCGGCGCCGCTGGCCGCACGAACGATGCGCGGTGGCGAGCACAGCACGCCCAACGCGCCACCGACGCACGCGCTCGTGACGTGCGCGATGAACGCGGCCAGGACGTCAGTGGTCCGGGCCGGCGGCTTGAACACCGGATCGCTGACCAGGAGCCCCAGGACGAGCGGATAGGCCACGAAGACGATCGCCAGGCCGAGCGCGACGAGCACGACGAGCGCTGCCGTGACGCGGGCGCGCCCGACCAGGCCGCCGTGCGCGGCCGTCGCGATCTCGGCCTGAGAGGCTGGCTCGGACGCCAGGACCGCGACGACGAGCCACGCCGCGAGCCCTCCTGCGAACAGCGTCGTCAGCGCCCAGCTGCCGCCGACCTCGTTGTACGACCCGCTAAAGGTTCCCACGACCGCGAAGAGCACCGCCGCGAGCGCCACCAGAGGAGCTCGCGTCCGTGCGGCGGTGAGGATCAGGTAGCGAACGCCGTCGATCATCGGCCGACGTCCTCGATGTGCCAGCCCGCCGCCAGCAGCTGACTGAGCACAGCGTCTCCGGCCGCCTCGTCCACCTCGTGCGTCACGCGCTCGCCCGTCGAGTTCGTCGCCGTGATCCGGACGAGCGCCGCAGCCCGCACCGGGCCTGACGCGATGCAGCCTCCGCCGGTCAACGTCAAGCGGCGCGCCGCCGCGAGCCGTGAGCCGGCGGCGTCCGAATGGTCGGTGAAGATCACCGCTGCGCCTGCGCCGACACGTTCTGCGACGCGGCGCGCCAGCCAGTCGCGTCCGGCCGCGTCGAGCCCGGCGAATGGCTCGTCGAGCAGCAGCAACGGACACTCGCTGTGCAGTGCCTCCACGAGCGCGATGCGCTGAAGCATCCCCTTGCTCAACGCCGAGCTGCGCATGCCGAGCACGCCGATGTCCAGACCGCTCGCAATCACCGCCGATGACCACGCGCAGGGCGCGCCGCCGCGCATCGCGTTCAGCCACTCCGCGGGGCGCAGCGACGAGGCCAGGACGACCTTCTCGGGCACATACGCGCATGGCGCGACACGGCTGACGCTGCCCGCCGCGGGATGGGCGATCCCGGCGAGGACGCGCAGGAGGCTGGTCTTGCCGCAACCGTTATCACCGAACAGGTAGGCCGTCTCGCCGGCGCGCATCGTCAGACAGACGTGGCTGAGAACGTGGCGACGCCCGCGGCGCACCGCGAGACCCTCACAGCTCAACAGCTCAGTCGTTGCCGGCTCGCGTGATGAGTTCACCATGATCGCTCGAAGTCGGTGTATGCCGTCTGCGACACGGGTAACCCGTCCCGCCACCCGACGAAGGAGCAGTATGGCCACCCTGACGCCAGCGCCGCACCCCCTGCAGAAGGTGCCCAACCCCGGCGAGACGCCGGGGCCCGTCGTGCCCGGTCAGCCATCGATCCCCACGCCCGAGCCCGGCCCGCCGATCGCGCCCGAGCCGCCGACCGTGCCCGGGCCTGACCCCGACCGCGACGTGCCGATCGAGCCGCCGCCCGCGCCGCAGACCGAGTAGCTCGCCGCCGGCCGCCTGCAACCCGGCATTCGCGTGCAGGGAACGGCGCCGCCTGGGCATACTTGTACTCATGGCCAGATCGATGTGGACCGGCGCGATCTCCTTCGGATTGGTGACCGTCCCGGTGAAGCTCTACTCCGCGGTCTCGCGCAAGACCGTGCGCTTCCACCAGCTCAACGGCAAGACGGGGGTGCGCATCCAGCAGAAGCGCGTCGACCCGACGACCGGCGACGAGGTCGCATACGAGGACATCGTCAAGGGCTATGAGCTGACCCCCGACCGCTACGTCCTGATCGAGCCCGGCGAGCTCGAGGCCCTGGATCCGAAGAAGACGAAGTCGATCGAGATCGAGGACTTCGTCGCGCTGGACGAGATCGACCCGATCTACTTCGACCATCCCTACTACCTCGCGCCCGGCCCGGGCGGCGCCAAGCCCTACCGGCTGCTGCTGGATGCGATGCGCGAGACCGGCCGCGTGGCGATCGCGACCGTCGTCATCCGCTCCAAGCAGCAGCTCGTCGCGGTACGCCCGATCGGCGAGCACGTGTTGGGGATGGCAACGATGGTGTTTCCCGACGAGGTCATCGACCCCGCCACGATCGACGAGATCCCAGAGGGCGACGACGTCGAGGTGACCAAGCGCGAGCTGGCGATCGCCCGGCAGCTCGTCGAGTCCCTGGCGGCGGACTTCGAGCCCGACAAGTACCGCGACACCTACCGCGATGACGTCCTGGCGCTCATCGAGCGCAAGGCCGCGGGCGAGCAGATCGCCGTGCAGCCCGCCGCCGACGAGGACGAGGCGCCCGTGCCCGACCTCATGTCCGCCCTGAAGGCGAGCCTCGACGCGGTGCGCGCACGCGACGACAACGGCGGGTCGTCGGCGAAGAAGGCGCCCAGGGGCGCCGCCTCCAACGGCTCAGGCGACGACGCGCCGGCCAAGAAGTCCTCCGCCAAGAAGGCCGCGTCGAAGACGCCGGCCGCCAAGAAGTCCGCCGCCTCCAAGAACTGACCTGTTAGCCGCAGGGCCCGCGGCGGGTAGACGACGGGGCCATGGCCGTCCAGCCCGCAGCGCCCGAGCCGTCCGCCGCGCCGGTGGGCGTCGTGCGTCTGCGCCGCTCGGACCCGGCGGTGCCCGGCATCCGCCGGGTGCGTCACGGACGCGGATGTCGCTACATCGACGAGGAGGGCCGGCCGATCGCCGACGCCGGCGTCCTGCAGCGGATCGCCGAGCTCGTGATCCCGCCCGCCTGGGAGGACGTCTGGATCTGCCCCTACCCCGGCGGCCACATCCAGGCGACGGGTCTGGACGAGCGCGGGCGCAAGCAGTACCTCTATCACCCGCGCTGGCGCTCGCGGCGCGACCAGGAGAAGTTCGACGACATGGTCGCCTTCGCAGCGGCGCTGCCGACGCTGCGATCGGTCGTCGACGCGGACCTCGCCCGCGGCGACCTGTCGCGCGAGCACGTCCTGGCCTGCGCGACGCGCCTGCTGGAGCGCGGGTTCTTTCGCATCGGATCAGAGGACTACGCCGTCACCAATGCAAGCTACGGCCTGGCCACGATGCGCAAGGAGCACGTTCGTGTCGACGGCGAACGGATCGACTTCGACTACCCGGCGAAGTCCGCAAAGCGGCGCGTGCACGGCGTCGTGGACCCCGAGGTCGCGGCGGTGGTCACCCGCCTGAAGGCCCGCCGCTCGGGTGGCCCGGAGCTATTGGCGTTCAAGCGCGACCGCCGCTGGGTGGACATCCGCTCGCCCGACATCAACGAGTACCTCAAGGAGGCGTCGGGCCTGGACGTAAGCGCCAAGGACTTCCGCACGTGGGGAGCGACCGTCCTGGCCGCCGTCGCGCTGGCGGTCATCGATCCGACGGTCACCTCGAGGACGGCACGCAAGCGGGCGATCCTGCGTGCGGTGCGCGAGGTGGCCCACTACCTCGGCAACACCCCCGCCGTGGCGCGCGCCTCCTACATCGACCCGCGCGTCTTCGACCGCTACCGCGACGGCGAGACGATCCGCCACGCGCTCGGCGACATCGCCGACGACGCCGACATCACGGCGATCCAGGGGCCGGCGGAGGAGGCGGTGCTGGAGCTGCTGCGCTGACCTCGTGCGCTGAGGCGGGCGCGCTCAGCCAGCGTTGGTGGGGGCGACCGCTTCGATGCCCTCGTCGCGGGAGGAGACGATCGTGAAGATCTGATCCAGGCCCGTGATCTCGAAGGTCTTGGCGATGTTCTCGTCGACGTTGACGATCGCCATCGCGCCGTCGCGCGAGCGCAGCCGCTTGACGGCGCCGATCAGCACGCCGAGCGCGGTGGAGTCCAGGAACGTCGTATCGCTGAGGTCGACGACGACGCGGATCCGCCCAGATTCGATGCACTCCGCGAGCATCTGCTTGAGCTCGGGAGCCGTGAAGAGGTCGACCTCACCACGCACATGGAGGACGTGCGTCGTGGCATCGATGGGGTGTTCGGTGACTGCGAACTCTGGGGCCATATGGAACCTCGACTTCTCGGAAGGTTACCGCTGCGCGCCGAAGCCGAGCCGGATACGCAGATACTCGTCTTCGCCGCCGGCCGCGGGTTGTGGCTCAAGCTCGTCGGCCACCTGCTCGAGAACGTTGCCGATCCCTGGCAGCGCCGCCGATGCGATCAGAGCCCGTGCGCCGTCGGCTCGCAGCGGGCCGACCTGCAGCTCCACGGAGCCGGGCTCAGCGACGACGCGGACGTTCACCCGCGCATCCTCCGCGAACCCACCCGCCGTCGACGCGATCGCGTCGGCCACGAGCATAGCGTCGTCGAGGCGATCGATAGGGCAGTCGGCCCGCGCCGCGAGGATGCCGACCACGCGCCCGAGGACGGGACCGGCGAGCGGACCGTCGGCCAGGCCGACGGATGCCTCGTTGAAGCGCGGGTCGAAGCTCACGCGAGGTCGCTCGGCTCGTTGAGGCGGAAGGTCATGCGGACCTCGGTGTGCTCGATCTCGTCGGTGCCGAGCTCCAGCGATTCGGCGAGCGTCGCGATCAACGGCAGCCCGAGACCCAAGCCCGGCGAGTCCGGGCGCGGGCCGATCCCGTTGCCGCTGTCGCGGATGACGACCGTCAGGAGGTCGTCGTCGATGCTCGCGTCGACCTCAAGCGTGCCCTGCTCGCCGTCGTCGTAGGCGTGGATGACGACGTTCGTACAGGCTTCGCTGATGGCGAGCTTGATGTCCGCAAGCGTCTGCTCGTCGATGTTCCACACGTCGGCCAGGCCGCCCAGGGCATGACGGACGACCGCGACGTTCTCGGCGAACGCGGGCAGCTTGAGTTGCAGATCGGGCGTGACGTTCACCTCTTCGAGAAGCGGACCCGACGGGCCTGTGCGGACCGTCATGTGGCGATGGTGCCCGCCGCGGTCGACTTCTAGTCACGTCACGTTCGGGTGTCGACGGACGTTCGGGCCCTGCTCGCGGCACGCGTGGAGCGCCCGGCGTCGTCTGGTCCTCCGCTTCGGTACGGCCCTCGGCGGGCGGCGTCTGCGGCACCGTTTGGGCGCTTATCCACTGCTAACCTTTCCACTTCCGCCTCAGTGCCACGCGCGCGCCCTCTTGGAGGCACTCCTATGAGCATCCGCACCATGCCGCCACAGGCCGACGGCCTCTATGACCCTCGCTACGAGCACGATGCGTGCGGCGTGGCGCTCGTCGCCCGCCTGGACAACGTCCCGGTCCACGAGGTCGTCGAGAAGGGGCTTCAGGCCGTCGAGAACCTCGAGCACCGCGGGGCGACCGGCGCCGACGCGCGCACGGGGGATGGCGCCGGAATGCTGCTGCAGATGCCGCACGCGTTCTTCCGCGCACACATGGACTTCGAGCTGCCAGACCCCGGCCGCTACGGCGTCGCGGTCTGCTTCTTGCCGCAGGATCCCGAGCGCCGCGCGAAGCTCGAGGCGCTGCTGGAGCTCAACGCGCGGATCGAGGGCCAGGTCGTGCTCGGCTGGCGCGACATCCCGGTCGACCTCGATCACGTCGGCGAGCATGCCGATGCGACGCGGCCGGTCATGCGCCAGCTGATCGTCGAGGCCGGCCCGGGCTTTGCCTCCGACCAGGACGCCTTCGAGCGCAAGCTCTACGTCATCCGCCGCATCTGCGAGCTGGCGGCGGGGCCCGACCTCTACATCGCCTCCTTCTCCTCGCGCACGATCGTCTACAAGGGGATGCTCGTCCCCGACCAGGTTCGCGGCTTCTTCCCCGACCTCACCGACGAGCGCATGCGCAGCGCGCTGGCGCTCGTGCACTCGCGCTTCTCGACGAACACCTTCCCGAGCTGGCCGCTGGCGCACCCCTATCGCGTGATCGCCCACAACGGCGAGATCAACACGCTGATGGGCAACGTCAACTGGATGCGCGCGCGCGAGTCCCAGCTGCAGTCCAAGCTCTTCGGCCTGGACATGCAGAAGATCATGCCGATAATCCCGCCGGGCAACTCCGACACGGCGACCTTCGACAACGTCCTCGAGCTGCTGATGCTCGCCGGCCGCACGCTGCCCCACGCGGTGATGATGATGATCCCCGAGGCCTACCGCGACCGCGACGACATCCCCGACCACCTCAAGGGGTTCTACGCGTTTCACTCGTGCGTCATGGAGCCGTGGGACGGCCCGGCCGCCGTGGCCTTCACGGACGGCTCGGTCGTCGGCGCGACGCTCGATCGCAACGGCCTGCGCCCCGGCCGCTGGGTCGAGACGCACGACGGGCTCGTCGTGCTCGGCTCCGAGGCCGGCCTGCTGCCGATCAAGACCGAGGAGATCAAGCGCCTCGGCCGCCTGCAGCCGGGCAAGCTCTTCCTCGTCGACCTCGAGCGCCATCGCATCGTCGAGGACGAGGAGGTCAAGCGCGAGGTCGCCACGCAGCGCCCCTACGGCGACTGGTTCGAGCAGAACACCGTCCACTTCGACGACCTCGCCGAGGCGCACGTCACGATGACCGGGCTGCAGCCGACCACGCTGCGCCAGCTGGCATTCGGCTACTCCCAGGAGGATCTGCGCGTCCTGATCGCGCCGATGGCCAAGACCGGCGCCGAGCCGATCGGCTCGATGGGCAACGACAACGCGCTCGCCGTCCTGTCCGACCGCCGGCCGCCGCTGTTCAACTACTTCAAGCAGCTCTTCGCGCAGGTCACCAACCCGCCGATCGATCCGATCCGCGAGTCGATCGTCATGTCGCTGGCGACCGGCATCGGCGGTGAGCGCAACCTGCTCACCGAGACGCCCGAGCACGCCCACAAGCTCATCCTCGACCAGCCGATCCTGCGAAACCACGAGCTCGAGACGCTGCGCATCGTCCACGACGAGATCTTCCGCGCGCACACGCTGGACATCACGTGGCCGATCGCCGACGGCCCCGGCGCGATGCGCGCCACGCTGGCCAAGCTCTGCGACGACGCCCACGACGCGGTCGCCGACGGCGTCAGCGTGCTGATCCTCTCCGACCGCCAGGTCGGCCGCAAGCGCGCGCCGATCCCGTCGCTGCTGGCCGTCGCCGCCGTCCACGAGCACCTCGTGCGCGAGGGAACGCGCCTGCAGACCGGCCTCGTGCTGGAGTCCGGCGAGCCGCGCGAGGTCCACCACATGGCCACGCTGATCGGCTACGGCTGCGGCGCGATCAACCCCTACCTGCTGCTCGACACCGTCGGTGACCTCGTCGCGGGCGGCCGCATCCCGGGCGTCGACAACGTCGACATCGCCGAGCGCAACATCGTCAAGGCGATCGGCAAGGGCCTCTTGAAGACGATCTCCAAGATGGGGATCTCGACGATCCAGTCCTACTGCGGCGCGCAGATCTTCGAGGCCGTCGGCCTGGAGAAGGCGCTCATCGACCGCCACTTCACCGGTACCGCCTCGCGCATCGGCGGCATCGGCATCGACGTGCTCGCGCGCGAGACCCTCGATCGCCACGCCTCCGCCTACCCGGCCGACCACGAGGCGCTGCTGCCCGTCGGCGGCGTCTACGCCTGGCGGCGCGAGGGCGAGTACCACCAGTGGAACCCAGAGTCGATCGCGCTGCTGCAGCACTCGGTGCGCGCCAATGGCAACGGCGCGGAGAAGTACAAGGAGTACGCGGCGCTGATCAACGACGACGCCTCGCGACGCGCGACGCTGCGCGGGCTGATGACCTTCAAGACCGACGGCATCGAGCCGATCGACATCTCCGAGGTCGAGGAGGCCAAGGAGATCGTCAAGCGCTTCGCGACCGGCGCGATGTCGCTGGGCTCGATCTCGCGCGAGTCCCACGAGACGCTCGCGATCGCGATGAACCGCCTCGGCGGCAAGTCCAACACCGGCGAGGGCGGGGAGGACCCGGTCCGCTTCACCCCCGACGCCAACGGCGACCTGCGCCGCTCGGCGATCAAGCAGGTCGCGTCGGGGCGCTTCGGCGTCACGATCCACTACCTCGTCAACTCCGACCAGCTGCAGATCAAGATGGCCCAGGGCGCGAAGCCCGGCGAGGGCGGCCAGCTTCCCGGCCACAAGGTCGACGCGTACATCGGCGGCGTGCGCCACACGACGCCCGGCGTCGGGCTCATCTCCCCGCCACCGCACCACGACATCTACTCGATCGAGGATCTCAAGCAGCTCATCTACGACCTGCGCTGCGCGAACCCCAAGGGCCAGGTGTCGGTCAAGCTCGTCTCGGAGGTCGGGGTCGGCACGGTCGCCGCGGGCGTTGCGAAGGCCAACGCCGACCACGTCCTGATCGCCGGCCACGACGGTGGCACCGGCGCCTCGCCGCTGAGCTCGATCCAGTCGGCCGGCGTGCCGTGGGAGATCGGCCTCGCCGAGACCCAGCAGACGCTGCTGCTCAACGACCTGCGCTCGCGCATCGTCGTGCAGACCGACGGCCAGCTGAAGACCGGCCGCGATGCCGTGATCGCGGCGATGCTCGGCGCCGACGAGATGGGCTTCTCGACCGCGCCGCTGATCGCGGCGGGCTGCATCATGATGCGCGCCTGCCACCTCAACACCTGCCCGGTCGGCATCGCCACGCAGGACCCCGAGCTGCGCAAGCGCTTCAAGGGCACGCCCGAGCACGTCGTCAACTTCTTCTTCTTCGTCGCCGAGGAGGTCCGCGAGATCATGGCCTCGCTGGGCATCCGCAGCATGGACGAGCTGATCGGCCGCAGTGACCTGCTGGAGGCCGACGACGCAATCGAGCACTGGAAGGCGCGCGGCGTGGACCTGTCGAACATCCTCAAGCAGGTCAAGGTGCCCGAGGGCGCGCCGCGCCATCGCATCCGCCCGCCCGATCCCGTGCTCGACGATGCGCTGGACTGGGACCTGGTGGCGGCTTCGCGAGCGGCGATCGAGGACGGCGAGGCGGTCAGCATCGAGCGCGAGATTCGCAACGTCAACCGCTGCGTCGGCGGGATCCTGTCGAGCACGATCGCCGAGCGCCACGGCGCCGACGGCCTGCCCGCCGGCTCGATCGACGTGAAGTTCCGCGGCTCGGCCGGCCAGTCCTTCGGCGGCTGGCTTGCCCAGGGCGTGACGTTCGCCCTCCACGGCGACGCCAACGACTACACCTGCAAGGGCCTGTCGGGCGGGACCGTCGCGGTCATGCCGCCCGACGATGCGACGTACGTCGCCGAGGAGAACGTCCTGATCGGTAACACCGTCCTGTATGGCGCGACGAGCGGCAAGGCGTTCTTCCGCGGCCTGGCCGGCGAGCGCTTCGCGGTGCGCAACTCGGGCGCCAGCGCGGTCATCGAGGGCGTCGGCGACCATGGCTGTGAATACATGACGGGCGGGCGCGTCGTCGTGCTCGGCGTCACGGGGCGCAACTTCGCCGCCGGCATGAGCGGCGGCCTGGCCTTCGTCCTGGATGAGGAGGGCGCGTTCGGCGGGCGCGTGAACCCCGAGATGGCCGACCAGCTCGAGGAGCTCGACGAGGGCGACGAGATCGAGGTTCGCGCGCTGGTCACCGAGCACGTGCAGCGGACCGGCTCGCCGGTCGGCCAGCGGGTGCTGGACGACTGGGATTCGCTGCGATCGCGGTTCGTGAAGATCTTCCCGGTGGACTACAAGCGCGTGCTCGCCGAGCGCGCGGCGGCCGAGGCCGCGGCGTCCAACGGCGCGTCGCCCAACGGCGCCACCGCGACCGCCAAGAAGGTCGTCTGAGTCGTGGGCGAGCTCGGAGCATTTCTGAAGATCGAGCGCGTCGGCGTTCCCTACCGCGATCCCTCCGAGCGCGCGAAGGATTTCGAGGAGTTCACGATCCGCCGGCCCGACGACGAGCTGTCGGCGCAGGGTGCCCGCTGCATGGAGTGCGGCGTGCCCTTCTGCCATAACGGCTGCCCGCTGGGCAACCTCATCCCCGACTGGAACGACCTCGTCTACCGCAACCGCTGGCACGACGCGATCATCCAGCTGCACGCCACCAACAACTTCCCGGAGTTCACCGGCCGCCTGTGCCCGGCGCCGTGCGAGGCGGCGTGCGTGCTGGAGATCAACGAGGGCGACTCGGTCACGATCAAGCAGATCGAGAACTCGATCATCGACCGCGCGTGGGAGCAGGGCTGGGTCAAGCCACAGCCGCCCTCACACGAGACCGGCCGCCGCGTCGCGGTCGTCGGCTCGGGCCCGGCCGGGATGGCGGCCGCCCAGCAGCTGCGCCGCGCCGGCCACGCCGTGACGCTGTACGAGCGCGACGAGTCCGCCGGCGGGCTGTGTCGCTTCGGCGTGCCGGACTTCAAGATCGAGAAGCGCATCGTCCAGCGGCGCGTGGATCAGCTCTCCACCGAGGGCGTCATCGTGCGCTGCGGCGTGGACGTCGGGGTGGACATCTCCGCCGAGCAGCTGCGCGAGGACTTCGACGCCGTCGTGCTGGCGACCGGGTCGCGCACGCCGCGCGACCTGCCGGTGCCGGGGCGCGAGCTGGAGGGCGTGCACTTCGCGATGGAGTACCTGGCAGACCGCAACCGCTGGGTCGCGACGCAGACCGGGACGCCGACCGGCGTGCCGCCGCCGCCGGTGGCGGGCCTCACGGCGGAGGGCAAGCACGTCGTCGTCATCGGCGGCGGCGACACGGGCGCGGACTGCGTCGGCAACTCGCTGCGCCAGGGCGCCGCGTCGATCACGCAGCTGGAGCTACTGCCCGAACCGCCGGTCCATCGTCCCGACGACCGCACGCCGTGGCCGCTGTGGCCGCAGAAGTTCCGCCTCAGCTACGCGATGGAGGAGGCCAAGGAGGCCGACGTCGGCGAGCAGGACTTCTCGGTCGTCACGACGCACTTCGACGGCGACGCCGACGGCCACGTGCACACGTTGCACTATGCGCAGGCTGACGCGAAGCCGCCGTTCAAGCCGGTCGAGGGCACCGAGGGCGAGATTCGAGCGGACCTCGTGCTGCTGGCGATGGGCTTCCTGCATCCCGAGCAGGACCTGCTCGACGCGCTGGGCGTCGAGAAGGACCCGCGCGGCAACGCCAAGGCGGTGCGCCCCTACACGACCTCCGTCGACGGCGTCTTCGCCGCCGGCGACGCGCGCCGCGGTCAGTCGCTGATCGTGTGGGCGATCAACGAGGGCCGCCAGTGCGCGCGGATGGTCGATCGCTACCTCGGCGAGCTGAATGCCGACATGCCGGCTGACGGCGATGCCGACGCGGGACCAGCCGGCCCGCCACAGCACGTCGGTCCCGGCGTTCCGGCGTAGCCGATCGGCCTGCGGGTTTCCTGAGACTCAGGAGTCCGCGTTCGGTAGCCCCGTGCTCCCACTCGACGGCGCGAGCGAGTGCTTCGTCGGCCGTCAGCTTCCGGACGGTCGCGATACCATCGGCTGTCCTGCAACCGCCCCGAACGTGGTTGGGAAGTGCGCGTCGCGGGCGCCCTGATCGCCGGGGTGGGCGGGTTCTGCCTGCCTGTCATGCGGATCGCGTCAACCTGCGGTCGCGCCAGGTGACCGTGGGCGGTTTGCGCACGTCGGGCATGCCAAACCCGCCCAGCGCGGCCCGGTGAGCGTCGGCATCCGGGCCGCGCCTCATGGCAGGCCCCCCCACTGACCTCCGGAGCCGGTGCAGAGCGTCCCATCGCGACAGGATTTCGCCGGTGTCCCTCGCGGCGACGTGCCGTCGCGGCGTAGGCCGCCGGTGCCGGGGGTACAGTTCGAAACATGGGCTTCCTCGGCTATCTCATCGCGCTGCTGATCGTTGGCCTCATCGTCGGTGCCTTAGCGCGGCTCGCGCTGCCGGGCAGAGATCCGATGTCGATCCCGCAGACGATCGCCGTTGGCATCGGCGGCTCGTTTCTCGCCGGGATCGCGGCGGAACTGCTCGTCGGCCGGCCTGCCGGCTTCCTGCTGTGCCTCATCTTCTCGGCCGGGATCGTGTACGTCATCCGCCGCTCACGGGGCGGCGGGCTGACGGACCCTGGCATGCCTCCGCTGGATCGCTGAAGTGGTCTGCGACACGGGCGACAACTCGATCTTGGTGACGCTGAGCGCTCACGAGTTTCTGCCCGGTGACTCGATCGACGTAAGCGTCGATATCGGCGGCGGTCCCAGTGACGAGAAGCTCCAGGCCGTTCGCGTCGAGCTTGGCTACGTCAACACGTACCGGCACCTACACCGAAGGGCGAATGGACGCGGCTCCCACGAACGCGAGACCAGCGATACGGTCACCGTCGACACCAGGGAGCTGCCCGTCGAGCAGTCGGGCATCGGGATCGGCTCCAGGAGGTTCGAGGCCACCGTCACGCTGCCGCCCAGCGCCCCTCCCAGCCTGCTGGGGTACGTGCGGTGGCACGTGAAGGCGGTGCTGGACCGCCGCCGTGCGCTTGACCGCGACGAGGCGGTGCCGATATCGGTGCTGGCCCCCGCCGGGGCCAATGCCGCCTGGGTGCAGGCTGAGCAGGTCAGCGAGGGCGACTGTGAGATGTCTCTTGCGATACCTGCCCACGTCGTTTGCGTCGGAGAGACGCTTTCCGGTGTGCTGCACCTCGATCCGAAGACGTCCTTCGACGTGCGAGCGATCCGCGTCGAGCTGGAGTGCCTGATCGAGCACCACGACAACATCGAGAAGACGCTCAGCGAGGAGGAGATCTCCGTGGCCGGCGCAACCGAGCTTAAGCCCGGCAGCCCGTTGGCGCTCCCGTTCGAGATCGCTCCGCCGGCGGATGGCGCACCCACATTGCGCGCCGCGCACAACAAGGTTCGCTGGCACCTCAAGGGAGTCTGTGATCGCAAGCTGCACCGAGACGCGTCCGTGACGGCAGAGCTCGACGTCTACAACGCTCCGGCGGAGCGCGCACGCCGAACCGATCCAGCTCCCCCGCAGCCCTGAGACGAGGACGTGACCGCCCGCGCATGACACAGCGGCGCGCGATCTAGATGAAGCTGGGGGAATCGTCTTCGCGGACGCAGCTGGCTGCCGCTGTCGCGATGCGCGAAGGGCTAGCGGGTGGCGCGGAGTTCCTGCTGGTGCGCACCAGCGATCGCGAACGATGGGCCTTTCCCAAGGGCCATCGCGACCGGGGGGAGACGCTGGCGCTCACCACCGCTCGCGAGGCGTTGAGGAAGCCGGAGTCCGCGGCCGCGTCGAGCCCCAGCCGTTCGCTCACTATCGCTACGCCAGCGCCAAGGGCCGTGACGACCTGGTCGCCGCCTTTCGCCTTTCGGTCGAGCGCAAGGGCCTGGCGGCAGAGGCGCATCGCGATCCGGCGTGGTTGGGCTTCGAGGCCGCGCGCAGCCGTCTGGCCGCCGGTCGCGACAGCGGGGTCGGCGAGCAGATGGAGCGCGTGCTGCTGGCCGCGCAGGGGAGCACGAGCGTTGGCTTTGGCGTACCGTGACGGGTGCGTCACGTTTGGCGCCGATCGCCACGTTCACCCATGCCCGCCCTGCCCACAGTCGCGATCATCGGAGCCGGCTCGTCGGGGATCGCGGCCGCCAAGGCGCTGCATGAGCGCGGCATCGAAGTCGACTGCTTCGAGGCATCCGACCGCGTCGGCGGCAACTGGGTCTTTGACAACGCAAACGGCATGTCGGCCGCCTACCGCGACCTGCACATCAACACCTCCCGCGACCGCATGCAGTACTCGGATTTCCCGATGGGACGTGAGCTGCCGGACTTCCCCCACCACACGCAGATCGCGGCGTACTTCGATGCCTACGTCGATCACTTCGGCTTCCGCGACCGGATCCGCTTCGAGACGGTGGTCAGGCGCGCCGAGCTGCGCGACAACGCCCTCTGGGAGCTGACCGACCAGCACGACGTCACGCGCGCCTACGACATGCTGCTCGTCGCCAACGGCCATCACTGGGACCCGCGCTGGCCGGAGCCGGCCTTCCCCGGCTCGGACACCTTCGCGGGCACGCAGATCCACGCTCACGACTATCGCGACAACTCGTTCCTGGAGGGCAGGGACGTGGTCGTGCTGGGGATGGGCAACAGCGCGATGGACATCGCCGTCGAGTCCAGTCAGGTCGCTCGCACGACACATCTCGCCGCCCGCCGCGGCGCCTGGATCATCCCCAAGTACCTCTTCGGCCGACCGACCGACCAGATCGTCACGAGCCACCGCACGCCGGTCTGGCTGGCGTCCTTCGTCTTCGAACGCGTCCTGCGCCTGCACACCGGCGCGCCCGAGCGCTTCGGCCTGCCCAAGCCCGACCATGCGCTGAGCGCGACGCATCCGACGATCTCCGGGCGCATTCTCGACCGCATCGCCCACGGCGCGATCTCGCCGCGAGCGAACATCGCGCGCCTCGGTCCCGACTGGGTGCAGTTCGCCGACGGCACGCGCACGCATGCCGACGTCGTCATCTACTGCACCGGCTACCGCATCAGCTTCCCCTTCTTCGACGAGCGCTTCTTCAGCGCGCCCGACAATCGCGTCGAGCTGTTTGAGCGCATCTTCGATCCACGACATCCCAACCTCGCGTTCATCGCGCTGCTGCAACCGCTGGGGGCGACGATGCCGCTCGCCGAGGCGCAGGGCCGGCTGCTGGCCGACTACCTGCGCGGGGAGTACGTGCTTCCCACGCCCGAGCAGATGCGCGCCGCCATCCGTCGCGACGGCGTGGCGACGCGCAAGCGCTACGTCGCCTCGCCTCGCCACACGATCCAGGTCGATTTCGACCGCTACCGCCACGGGCTCCAACGCGAGCGCCGGCGTGGCGCCCAGCGCGCTCGCGACGCCGGGTTCGTGCTGCCCGTCACGGCTCGTGCGAGCGATGCGACGGTCGCCGCATGAGCATCGCGGCCGATCCCGGCACCGGGCGGCGCGCCGCCGCGAAGGCCGCCAACCGCGCGGCCATCATCACAGCGGCGCGCGCCGTCTTCGCCGAGAGGGGCTACGGGGGCGCGAGCGTGCGCGACGTCGTGCGCCGCACCGACCTGGCCAGTGGCACGTTCTACAACTACTTCCCCGACAAGGAGTCGCTGTTTCGCGCGGTGCTGCAGGAGAGCGCGGTCGAGGTTCGCGCACGGGTGCAGGCGGCGCGCCGACAGGCGACGTCGCTGCAGGAGTTCGTCGCGGCGGGCTACCGTGAGTACTTCGGCTTCCTCGCGTCCGATCCGCAGGCCTTCGAGCTCATGCGCCGCAACAGCGGCACGATCCGCGCGATGTTCGACGAGCCGATCTTCGGCGCGGGCGTCGAGGAGCTCGAAGCCGACCTGCGCGCCGCGATCGATGCCGGCATCGTGCCCGCGATCGACGCGGAGTACATGGCGGCGGCGATGGTCGGCGCGGCGCTCGAGGTGGGCGTGGCGATGGTCAAGCGCGACCCGCCCGACGTCGAGGGCGCGACGCGCCTGGCGGCCGGTCTCATGCTCGGCGGGATCGAGCGCCTGGGGCGTCCCGACTGATCCGATGTCCTCCTAGACTGCGCCGTCGTGTCTCCGAGCTTCTGCCGCCACAATCGCTTCGTCGAGAACTGCCCGATCTGCCGGCAGCCCGCTCCCTCGCCAACCGCCCGCCGTCCTGCGGGCTCGCCGCGCGCGCCACGGTCCTCCTCGCCGTCCTCACGCGGTTCTCGCGGCGCGATGCGCGTGCGCAAGCTGACGCAGTCCGCCGACGACGGATACCGCAACGAGCTGGTCGCCGGCCTGAAGGCCTCGCAGGACGCGCGTCGCCTTGCCGCCGAGCTCGCGTTCGCGACGGCGCGGCTTGCCGAGCTGGCCGCCGATCCGCCCGGGATCTACGCGCAGATCGCCTCCGAGCCCGATCCCGAGGAGGCGCTGTGGCTGGCGTTTGTGACGACCTACGTGTCGCCGAGCGCCGGCGATGACCCCTTCGCGGCGATCGCCGCCGCACGCGTGCCGTGGGCCTCGGGAGAGCTGCCCGACCTCGACGTCGCGATGGGGATCCGCACATCGCACGACCAGTCCGACGGCGTCCGCACGGTGCTCGCCTATCGCGCATGGGCGCAGCGCGCCGGCGGCCAGCAGGCCGCGTTCGCCGGCGAGGACGCCTGGACGCCGCAGCGGCGCTTTGATCGGCTCTTCGAACGTCTCGCGGTCGGACGCTTCGGGCGACCCGGGCGCTACGAGCTGCTCGCGGTGCTCGGTCGGTTGGGCGTCGTCGACGTGCGACCGTCCTCGCTGCAGTTCGCCGACGACGCCACGACGGTCGCGGCCAAGCGGGTCTTCGGCATCGGCGACAGGATGCTGCTGGAACGACGGGCGCGCGATCTCGCCGATGCCGCCGACGTGCCGGTCGACGCGCTGGATCTCGCCCTGTTCAACTGGGCGGCGCCGGAGCTCGGCCGCACGACGATGGGCTCGCGCGCCGCGGCGGCGGAGGACGACGTCGCGGCGATCGAGGGCGTTCTGAGCGTCTGAGCCCGTCGGACGCGTGTCGAGCGCGGGGCCGCGGCGCTCAACCTGCTCGGCGAGTCTGCCGATGTCACGAACTCAATGGAACCGCGTCTAGCCAGCATCAAGCGGCTCGTCTCGGACTCGACCTATCCGATCGACGAGGCTGTGATCGCCGAGGCGATCGTCGTGCGCTTGACCGCACGGTGGATGATCCCCGACCTGAGCTTTCGCCACCACCCCCCACCGCCGGAGGTGCGCTCCTTTCGCCCCCATCGCGGAGCACGGTCCTTTCGGCTGGAGCGTGCTCAGCGTCGGGGGGCGTCCGGCGGCGTGACCGCGGGGCCGAGTAGCGCTGGAGCGACGCTGCGCTGATCGCGTCCCCCGCGGAATCGTTCGCTCTTTGCGGGATTCGGGCTGGTAATGGGGGGCGAGGTTGCGCATAGGGTGCCCTACAGGGTGAAACGGCCGGCGGGCCGCGAACCGGGGGGCGGGCGACACGGTGGACGATCGCAGGGGCGGCGAGCAGCGCAGTGACGCGGCGGAGGACCTGATCCTGCGTACGATCGGTGCGCATGCGGACTCGCTGCTGCGGACGGCGCGGCGGCATTCGCTGTGTGCCGACGATGCCCAGGACGCCTATCAGCGGGCGGTCGAGATCTTCATGGGGCATGCCCACCGGCTGGACGATGCTCGCGCGCCGGGCTGGTTGCACGTCGTCGTCAAGCGTGAGGCGCAGGCGATTCGCCGTGGGCGCCAGAAGTCCGTGTCCTCGTCGGACGTCGACCTGGACGGCCATGTGGCGCGCGGGCTGCAGTCGCCGGAGGAGCGGCTGCTGAGCTTTGACGTGATGAGCCGTTCGGCGGAGGCGCTCAAGCGCCTGAAGCCGCAGGAGCTGCGCGCGCTGTGGCTGCGAGCTGAGGGGCACAGCTACAGCGAGATCGGGGCGATCACGGGCTGGAGCTACACGAAGGTCAATCGCTGCCTGACAGAGGGGCGGCGGGGCTTCATCCAGCGCTACAAGGGCATCGAGTCTGGTGCCGAATGCGATCGCTGGCAGCCGCTGCTGTCGGCGATCGTCGACGGTGAGGCCACCTCCGAGCAGCTGCACGACCTGCGCCCGCACCTGCGCAACTGCCCCGCGTGCCGGGCGACGCTCAAGGCGCTGCGCGACAGCTCCACGCCGCTCGCGGCGCTGCTGCCCGCTGGGCTGCTCGCGCAGGACGCCGCGTCATCCGAGCAGCTGCCGCATCTGCTGCTGCGCCTGTATGAAAGTGTCGCCGGTGGTCTGCACGAGCGCGCGGTGCACTCGTTCACCAAGACCCAGGCGCTCGTCGAGGCATCGGCCGCGGGCAAGGTGGCCGCGGTCGCCGCATCGGCCGCGGCGGTGGCCGGCGGGGGCTACGCATCGGTCGAGCGGGCGATCGAGCGACCTGCCACAGCACAGCCGGCACGTTCGGCCGCCACGAACACCGCCACCGCCGGTCCGCAGCCGGCGCGCACGACGCCCGCCGCCGCGACGACCACGCGAGGTGCTCCCACGACGACCGCCACGGCGCCCAGCCGCAACGTGTTTGCCCCCAAGCAGGCGTCGCGCAGCTCCGAGCCGGCGCCGGAGTTTCGCAGCCGCAGCACCTCCACACCCCCTGTCCGAGCTCAGTTCGCATCGGCCGCGTCCTCGGCGTCTACGTCCTCACCGCGGAAGGCGCCCGTGGCCGCGTCGTCGCGGCCCAAGCCGGCACCCGAGTTCCACGGTGCGACGGGCGTCGCGGCGCCCGAGTTCGGCGGTCCGTAGCGGCATTGTCGTACGTATGGCCTGCGACGCACGACGATTGATCTCCCGGATGAGCTGCTCGCTGTCAACGACAAGCCGTTTCGTCTGCTTCCTGCCGATACCTGACCCAGCGAACCGGCGGTCGCAACGCGCGAATCGCGGCAGTCCATCTCGCAGGTCACGCGTGCATAAGTGACGGATCGACATCGCTTGATCCTCGATCCGGCGGTTATGCATCACCTGGATGCAGAACTGCCGTATCGGCGGCTGGCATTGAACGAGACGTCAGTTGTGCACAGATCCGACGACCGTGACACGCGGGCGATGCACGCGACTCCTTCTCGACGATCGAGGCGTTCTCGCGAGACTGCTCGTGCTCGGGGGATTGAGCGCTCTGAAAAGCAGCGCGCGCTGGTCGTGTCGAGGGTCCGACCGGCGTGCGCACCGGGCGGATAGCGGCTCGCTACAGGCCGGGAGAGGCGGGGGGAGTGGCCTCGAACGGGCTGAGGATCAGCAGACCCGCGATCCCGGACACCAGGCGCTGAAGATCGACTTCGGACTCGGGCACGATGTACCAGGTGGCGCTCTGGTTCTCGCCGTCTTCGAGCACCGGTCCAAGCAGCTCGCCGGAGACGGAGATCAGCAGCGGCAGCGGGTAGCGCTCGGTCGTCCCACCGGGCCAGCGGTGTGAGTACTCGGTCCTGCGGCACTCGACCTTCCAGCCGTAGGCGAACTCGGGCTTGTGCAGCCACGTCGAGTCGGTGACGGCCACGCTCTCGCGGGGCTCCTTGCCGCCGATCCGGCGCAGGAACTCCGCCGCGATCTCCTTCGCGGTGAGCGACGGTGGGAGCTGGCCGTCGAAGTTGCGCTCCTCCTCGCTGCGCGTCTGGTCGTTGCTGAGCGCGATCGCGCGATCCAGCCAATGCGTGGGAAGGTCCTGGCGCGGGGCGGTCAGCGCCTCGGAGATCGCGCGCCGGCCGCGCTCGGCCCGACAGGACTCACACGCCTGTCCACCCATCAGCCGAACGGCGCCCGCGAACTTGATCATCGCGTTCTCAGAGACGCCTGCCGGCGGCTCGGGTAGCTTCGTCGCGTGCTCGTCGCACAACAGCACATTGCACACCTGGCACTTCGCGACGGCCATGTAGCCGCAGCTGCACGTCCCCACGCTCCCGTTTCTCATGAGCGGAGTGTATGCGCGCGCGATGTCCGCCTGTCAAGGACCGACTGCTCATCCGGCGGGCTCACGGTCGCGCGGGCGCGGTCTTGCCGGATGTCAGCGGCCTCGCGGCGTTCGGGCTGCTCGGCCACGAGACAGGCATGCACGTGTGAGAGCAGCCGGCGAGCGGCGCCGGCTCCGGCGTCGCGCGGCAGGCCGCGATCGTCGTCTGCGCGCAGACCGGTGGCCCGCCGGCGCGGCGGGCGCCTGAGGACCGTGCTCGCCGACAACGTCGACCTCGTGGCGTGAGCGCCGGGCCTAGGATCCACGCAGGTGCACGCCGACGATCTGCTCACGCCGTGCTACGAGCACACGATCTCCCTGATCGGTCCGCAGGCCGTGTTCGACGCGCACACGCACATCGGCCTCAACGACCCCGACTCCTTCACGTGCACGGCCGACGAGCTGCTGGCGGGCCTCGAGACGATCGGAGCGCGAGCCGTGACGTTTCCGATGCACGAACCCGGCGGCTACCCGCCCGCCAACGACCATGTCATCGAGCGGGCGGCTGCGTCGGGCGGCCGGCTCGTCGCCTTCTGCCGGATCGATCCGCGCTCGGATGACCCGGCGGCCGAGGTCCGTCGCTGTCTCGACGCGGGCGCGCGGGGCATCAAGCTGCACCCGCGCGCGGAGCTGTTCGGCATGAACGAGCCGGGCGTGCGCGCGATCGTCGCCGAAGCCCACGAGCGGCGGCTTGCCGTCCTCGTTCACGCCGGGCGGGGCATCCCGGCGCTCGGGGAGCACGTGCTCGAGCTCGCCGAGCAGTTCCCGCGAGCGCGCTTCATCCTCGCGCACGCGGGCGTGTGCGATCTGGCGTGGCTGTGGCGGCGCGTGGGCGCGCTGGAGAACGTGTTCTTCGACACGGCGTGGTGGAGCGTGTCCGACCTCCTCGTGCTGTTCTCGCACGTCGCGCCGGGGCAGATCCTGCACGCGACCGACATCCCCTTCGGCGCGCCGAAGCACGGGATCGTGCTGACCGTTCGCTGCGCCCTTCAGGCTGGCCTGTCGCCAGCGCAGATCTCAAGCGTCGCCGGCGCTCAGCTGCAACGCATCGTCGCCGGCGAGGATGTCCTCGACGTAGGCCCCGCGCCCGGGCCGGGCGCGCTGCGCGTCGACCCGCTGCTGGCACGCGTGAGCCACTACCTCATCAGCGCGATCGCGGCCGCGATCGCGGGGTCCGATTCGGAGGAGCACGTCGATCTGGCCCGCCTGGCGTGCGATGTCGGCGATGGCGCACCGCAGGCGCCGCTGTGCGATGCGATTCGCACATTGCTGGACTGCCGGAGGGACATGGACCCCGGTGTGACGCTGCAGGAGCGCATGGGCCCCGTGCATCTGCTGGTGGCTGCCACGGCGCTCGCGTCGACGCCCGACGTGCCCGTCGGCTGACGGCTGCGCATCGGTCGTCGATGGTGGTTTTCGCGCCTTCGTGGGGGTTCTGGGCGCCGCCGTTACGCACCGGCGACGTGATTTCCGCCGCGCCTCGATAACCTGCTGGTCAGTGACTGGTGATTCGCTTGCCGAGACGACGGCCGAAGACCGCGGCCAGGCGACTCAGACTCCGGAAGAGGGTGCCCCGGAGTCCTCGAGCGCCGATGCCGCGCGGGCCGCTTCGGCTGACGCCCCCGACCCTCATGGGGGAAGCAACGGATCGTCGTCGTCCGCTCCCGAGCCGGAGCCCGTGAGCGAGGTCGCAAAGGCGCCCGCGCCGGACCCCGAGCCGGTCGCCCCAGCGGAGCCCGCCGGCGCCGCCGAGCCAGTTGCCGCAGCCGAGCCCGAGCCCGAGCCCGAGCCCGCAGCGACGGCCGCGTCGGAGCCTGCCGCCACCGCTGAGCCCGCAGCCAGCGAGCCGGCGCCCGCCGACAGCGAGTCGGCTCCCGCCGACAGCGAGCCGGCGCCCGCCGCCAGTGAGTCCGCGCCCGCCGCCACCGCGCCACCCACGATCGCTCCAGACGTCGAGCAGCCGGCGGTCGGACCGAAGATCCTCGGTATCGCCGAGCCGGTCAAGCCGCTGCCGACCGTCAAGGCCGCCGCTCCCGCACGCAAGCGCCGTCGCCGTCCGTCGGCGGCCGAGCGTCACCGCCGAGCGTTCTTCTCCGCCCTGACCGATCTTCGCCGCGGGGCCAGCGCGCCCAAGGCCGAGCCCGCTTCCACGGAGTCCGCAGCTGCGGACGACGAGGCCGGCACCATCGATCAGCCGGCCGAGGCCTCCGCCGAGGCCGCGCAGACCGAGCTCACCCAGACACCCTCGGCCGCGGCTCCTGAGGTCCAGACGCCGCAAGCCGACGCACCGCAGGCTGAGGCCGCGCCCGCTCCGGCGGCGCTCGCAGCCGAGCCGGCCGATCCTTCGCCATCCACGCCCGCGCGCGTGAACGCCGCCATCGAGCGCGTCGGCGGACCGGACGTCATCAAGGAGGCGCTGAAGCCCAAGCAGGACGAGAAGGGCCAGCCACTGAAGTGGGCCGCCGTCTGCGCGCAGTCGGCTGAAGGCCTCAAGCCCGGCGACCCGGTCTTCAATGCCTGGGTACGCCTTGCAGCGACGCCGGTGCGCGAGGTCAAGGGACAGCTTCCCCGCCCAGCCGAGCAGGAGCGCGGCGGGCGGCCGGGCGAAGGCGGCCGCCGCCCCGGCGGCCAGCGCCCGGGCGACCGAGGCGGACGGCCACGGCGCGATGACCGCCCGAGCCGGCAGGAGCTTGCGTCACACGCGCAGGACGGCACGCTTCGCAAGGGCATTCGCATCATCACCGGGCACGACGAGGACCAGGAGCGCCGCGAACGCGAGCGCATCCGCAAGGAGCAGCGCGAGGCCAAGCGCCGCGCCGAGCGCGAGCGTCTCGCTCGACTCGGCTACTAGTCCGTAGCAGCCGCTTCGAAGATGCCGGGCAAGCGGCGCAACCTCGAGATAAAGGCTCACGATCGGGACGCGTCTGCGACGCTCGCCGCCGCGCTGCAGCTGGGGGCGGAGGATCAGGGCTGGCTGCACCAGCGCGACACGTACTTCCATGCCGTCCAGGGTCGCCTGAAGCTCCGGGAGGCGCCGCCGGAGCCCGCCGAGCTGATCGCTTACGCGCGCGCCGAGCTCGCCGGGCCGAAGGTCAGCCTGTACCGGATCGTGTCGGTCGCCGATCACGTCGCATTGATCGCCGCGCTGACGGACTCGCTCGGTGTGCGGGTCGTCGTCGAGAAGGCGCGGCGGCTGCTGCTGTGGCGCAATGTGCGCATTCACCTGGACCGCGTCGAGGGGCTCGGCGACTTCGTCGAGCTCGAGGCGGTCGCGGCGTCGCCGGGCGGCCTGGAGGTCGAGCGCGACCGCGTCGAGGAGCTGCGCGAGACCCTCGGGATCGCCGACGAGGATCTCGTGGCGCACGGCTACGCCGATCTGCTCACACGTCGACGGTGGACGGCGGTCCACCGGCCTGACGCCCCGGGCCGATCCGGCGCGTAAACTCGAGCGCCATGCCGCGAGTGAAGGTCAGCATTCCCGACGTCCTCCTGCAGCGTGTCGCCGACGTGGCCGAGCAGGCCGGCAAGTCGATCGACGAACTCTACGTCGAGGCGATCAGCCGCTACATCGACGCGACCAAGGATGCGACCGTCGGCTCGTTGCGAAGCCGCAGCGGGATGCCGCTGGACTCACCCAAGCTCTCGGTGCAGCTCCCCGAAGAGCTCTTCGAGCGCGCCGACAAGCTTGCCAAGCGCCTTGGCAAGAAGCGCGAGGTGCTCTATTCCGAAGCCCTGGCCAAGCACATGGCACACGTATCGAGGGCCGACAGCGCCCTGGACCAGGGCCACGATCTCCCCACCGGGGCCTGGAACGCCAAAGCCTCGGACTAGGTCAGCGCCGGCTCAGCGGTAGCCCGTCGGGTCGGGCGGCTGGCCGGCGTCCTGGACCTCGACCATGTAGCGCCAGCAGTCTGGCTGCGAGCCGTCGATGTCCGTGAAGCCATACTCACGCGCGAGGCCGCCGGATGAGAAGGAGCCGCCGGTTCGCCGTTGCAGATCCGGGTCCGCGGCGAGGGCCGCGACGGCGCGGCCGACAAACCGCGGGGATTCGGAGATCGCGACGAAGTGCGGGCTGCCGGCGGTCGCCTCGTGCCAGGTGTCCTCGGTCACCTGGTAGGCATCAAGCATCATCTCCGAGCGCATCCAGCCCGGCGTCAGCGCGACCGCGGCGCAGCCGTGCGCGGCGAGCTCCTCGCTCTGCGCGAACGCCAGCCGCAGCGCCGCCGTCTTGGCAAGGTCGTAGTACGCCGAGAGGCGGTAGTGCTCGGCGTTGTACTCGCGCGTGCCGTCGGTCATCTCCACGACCAGCCCGCCCGGACGGCGGATCAGCAGCTTCAACGCGAAGTGGCTGGTGATCAGGTGCGTGTCGATCGCCAGGCGCAGGATCCGCAACCCCTGCTGCAGGTCGTGCTCCCACACCGGCTTGTCCCAGGAGAAGAGCTTCTCGCCGCCCCAGATGTCGTTGACGAGCACGTCCAGGCGACCGTGGTCGGCGTCGATGCGTGCAACGAGCGCCTCGACCTGCGCGGGCTCGAGGTGATCGACCCGCACGGCGATCCCCTCGCCGCCGGCGGCATCGACGAGCTCGGCCGTCTCCTCGATGGTCTCCGGACGGTCGTACTCCGAGCGCCGCTGCCTCGTGGTGCGGCCGGTGCAGTACACCGTCGCCCCCGCCTCGCCGAGTGCGACCGCCGTGCCTCGGCCCGCGCCGCGCGTCGCCCCCGCGACGAGTGCGACACTGCCCGACAGCGTCCTCGATCTGGTCGTGTCTTCGTCGTTGATCGCCATCATCGCTCCCGTCGTCCGCGGCGTCGCTTGCCCGGACGGTAGACCGAAAGGATCGTGGCTGCCACGAGCGCGACGACGTTGCCTCCCGCGCCGAGGATGAGCACCGCCGCACCGTCGCCGGCGCCGTCCATCAACCGGTCGGCGTTGGGGCCGATCAGCAGTGCCCCCGAGAGGATCGTCGCGACGAGCAGGCCGAGCTTCGCGGTGATCCAGGGGTAGCGAAGCAGACCCCACCTGCCTCCGAGCGCGAGCGTCAGCCCGCTGAACAGCGCGGTGAAGCTCAGCGGGATGCCGAACGCCAGTCCCGAGGTCGACGCGAAGCGGTACGCCGATCGCGCCAGCTGCTCGTCATCGGTCGTCGAGCCGGTGATCGCGAGCAGCAGCACCGAGGCCGACGCGCCGAGCAGCGCCACCGAGGACATGATGTGCACGGTGAGCACGGCTCGGCGTGTTCGGGGGGCAAGCCGGCGGCGGGTCATCGGGTTCGGATCGCGTCGAGGACGTCCTGACGGGCGGCGCCGCGAGCCGGCCGCAGGCTCGCGAGCACCCCGGCTGCGGCGCCCGCGACGAGCACGACGAGCAACTGCCCCACGGGCGGCGAGAAGGCGCTCAAGGAGGCATCGTCGGCACTGGATCGCACGAGGCCCCAGCCGAGGAAGACGCCGAGGGCGAGGCCCACGATCGTGCCCAGCACGGCGATGATCAGCGACTCGCCGCGGATCATCCTGCGAAGCTGCCGGCGGCTCGCACCGACGGCGCGCAGCAGCCCGAGCTCGCGAGTGCGTTCGTGGATCGACAGCGACAGGGTGTTGGCGATGCCCATGAGGGCGATGACGATCGCCAGCGCCAGCAGCACGTAGACGATGCCAAGCAGCGCGTCGATGCCGCCCGCCGAGGCCTCGATGTACTGCGCGCGCGTCTGGACGTCGGGGCTCGCGTCCGCGCGGGCTTCGCGGCGCACGGCGGCGACCGCGGCCTGCTCGCTCACGCCCTCGGCAACGGTCATGAAGACCACCGTGTCGAGGTCCTGGGCGCCGTGCGGCGCCCACGCGTCGCGGCTGATCAGCACGTCACCGGTGATCTCGTCGTTGTCGTAGACCACCGCGATGGTGAGGGTCTCGCGGGTCTCGTCGGCGAAGGTCAGCGGCACTCGCGAGCCTCTGCGCCAGCCATGCGCCTCGGCGAATGAGCCGGACACGGCGAGCTCGTCGTCGCCGAGGCCGCCGATCTCGCCGTCCCGGACGTCGAGGTCGGCGATGCGGGCAAGCGCTGGCGGGTCGGCGATCGTCAGCTGCTCGCTGGAACCGGCGACGCGTGCGTCGCCCTGTCCGAGGCCGACCGCGCCTGCGATCTCCGGGAGCCGGCCCACGCGGGTCGCCAGCCGCGGGTTCAGCGCGCCCCCGCCGAAGCCGGGCGTGGTGATCGCCAGATCGCCGCCGAACCCCCGCGCGGTGCTGTCCTGGATCGAGGACTTCAGCGAGCCGGCGAAGACGGTGAAGAGGCTGACGACCGCGACGCCGACCATCAGCGCGGCGGAGGTCGCGGCGGTGCGGCGAGGATTGCGCATCGCGTTGTCGCGCGCCAGCGCGCCGGCGATCCCGCCGATGCGTGCCAGCGGCATGCCCAGCAGCCGCGCCGTCGGGCGGGCGGTCAACGGTCCGCAAGCGATCACGCCGGCGAGCGTCAGGACGGCTCCGACGCTCGTGACCGCGCCACCGCCACCCCCAAGCGCTCCCAGGATCACACAGAGCACGCCGATCGCGGCGGCGCTCGCCCCGCCGACGATCCGCGCCGGCGAGATCCCGTCCACCTCGGCGGCGCTGTCGCCCAGCGCGGCCATCGGCGCGACACGCGCCGCCCTGCGTGCCGGGCCGATGCCCGCCAGCGCGGTGATCAGGACCCCGACGGTGAGCGCCGTGATCACGGTGCTCGCCGAGAACACGAGCCCACCGTCGGGCAGCGCTCCGCCGAACGCGCTGAACAGCGCCTTGAGCAGCGTCGAGATCCCGATCCCGCCGGCGAGCCCGGCGATCGACGCGACGGCGCCGACCAGCAGCGATTCGATCAGCGCCGATCGCAGGATCTGGCCTCGCGAGGCGCCGAGTGCTCGCATCAGCGCCGACTCCCTGGTGCGCTGGGCGGTCAGGATCGACAGCGTGTTGTAGATGCTGCACGCGCCCACCAGCAGCGCGATCGCCGAGAAGACGAGCAGGAACATCCGCAGCATTCCGAGGAACTCGTCGCTGATGTCCTGCGTGTTCTCCGCGGTCAGGTCGGCGCCGCTGATGGCCTGGGTCCCCGCGGGCAGCACCTCGTGCAGCGCCGCGACCAGCTCGCGCTGGGTGGTGCCGGGCTCGGCCTTGACGCGGACGCTCGTGATCGCTTCGGCGCTGCCGAGCACGAGACGCTGGGCCGCGGCGAGGCTGAGCGCCGCGTAGGTGGTCTGGCCCAGGCCGTCGGCGGAGGCGAACGTCGCGATGCCGACGATCCGAACGCGCGTCGGCGCCGGAGTCTGAAGCGTCGTCGTATCGCCGAGTCTCAGGTCGCCGGACGTCGCGGCGCCGCGGTTGACGACGACCTCGCCGCCGGCCACCGGTGCGCGACCCTCGACGAGGCGGTAGGCGTTGAGGTCGGGATCGTCGATCCACGACGCCGCCAAGCGCGGCGGCCCGTTGCCGCCGATCGCCTCGCCGCCGGCGCCCAGCAACTGACCGTAGCCCTCGACGTACGGGGCGACGGAGGCGACGCCCTCGACGTCGCGGATCCGATCGACCGTCGCGGCGTCGATCGGGCCGCGCTGAAAGGAACCGTCACGTGTGATCTTCGTGGCGCTGCGCACGACGGCGTCGGTGCCGGCATTGGCGTCGGCGAACAGCCCGTCGAAGTTGCGCTGCAGCGTCTGGCCGAGCACGAGCGCTCCCGACAGAAAGGACACGCCGATGAAGACGGCGAGGAACGTGCCCAGCAGGCGCCGCTTGCGCGCCCAGGTGCTGCGCAATGACAGGCGGGTCATCGGGCCACCTCCTCGTGGTCGCCGAGCGCCTTGAGGCGATCCAGGATACGGTCGGCGGTCGGGTCTGACAGCTCGTCGACGATGCGGCCGTCGGCGAGGAAGACGACGACATCGGCGTTGGACGCGGCGACCGGGTCGTGGGTCACCATCACGATCGTCTGCTCCAGCTCGGCGACCGCCCGGCGCAGGAAGGCCAGGATCTCCACGCTCGCGCGGCTGTCGAGGTTGCCGGTCGGCTCGTCGGCGAAGATCAGCTGCGGCCGTGCGACGAGCGCCCGTGCGACCGCGACGCGCTGCTGCTGGCCGCCGGACAGCTCGTCGGGCCGGTGCGTCAGCCGATCGGCGATGCCGAGCGTGGCGACGATCTCGTCCATCCAGGCGCCGTCGGGCCGCTCGCCGGCCAGCGTCAACGGGAGCGCGATGTTCTCGCGTGCCGACAGCGTCGGCAGCAGGTTGATGGCTTGAAAGACGAAGCCGATCGACTCCCGACGCAGCAGCGTCAGCTCGCGGTCTGACAGCAGCGAGAGGTTCTGGCCGCCGACGCTGACGTCGCCCGCGGTCAGGCGGTCCAGCCCGGCGACGCAGTGCATCAGCGTGGACTTGCCCGACCCCGAGGGGCCCATGATCGCCGTGAAGCGGCCGCTGGGGAAGTCGATGCTGACGCCGTCCAGTGCGCGAACGGCGTTGTCTGTGTCGCCGTAGACCTTGACGGCGTCGCGTGCCGACGCTGCGATCGGAATCTCCGCGAGGACCGGGTATCCGGTGAGGGTGTTCTCGACGTGTTTGCTCATGGTCGGCACCTTCGCCGCCGCAGCCGGCGGCGTCGTCGCCCGGAGCGGTGATCTGCTGCTCGTCTGCGAGATGGACCGGCGCGTCTGATCTCCCCCTCGGGGAGGAGGCCGCCATCCTCCCGGCGCATGACGCCAGCCCCGGGGGCGGGCGCTACGGTGCCTGCGTGAGCGACCTCACCGCGCGTGTCATGCACTCACGCTGGCTCGACGTCGGGCTGGCGGCGACGCTGACGATCGCCGGCGAGATCGAGGTGCTGCTCGCCGACGCCGACGGCAGTCGCCTGGTCACCGCGCTGATCCTGCCGGTCGCGACGGTCAGCCTCGTGTCGCGGCGTCGCAGGCCGCTGCTGCCCGTGGCCGCGATCACGGTCGCGTTGCTCGCCCAAGCGGCGCTCGGCGGGGCGCTGTTCGGCCACATGGCGGCGCCGGTCGTCGCGCTCGTGATCGCGCTGTACACCGCCGGTCGCCACATCGCGTCCGCGAACGCCCTGGCCGCGGCCGCCGGAATGATCCTCGTGATCGTGACGACGCGCAACGTGTTCGATCCGGCGGTGCAGCGCCTCGCCGACGCCGTGCTGACGGGGATCTACGTGCCGCTTCCATTGATCGTCGGACGCTGGGTGCGCGGCCAGGTCGCGCTACAGGACGAGCTTGATCTGAAGATCGAGGAGCTCGACCGCGAGCGCCGGCGCAACGCCCGTCAGGCCGCCGAGGACGAGCGCGTGCGCATCGCATCCGACCTACAGGAGGCGGTCGCCGGCGGGCTCGGGATGATCATCGAGGAGGCGCGGGAGCTGCCGGGCAGGCTGGCGGCCGGCGAGCGCCTGAGCGCTCGCGCGTCCTTTGCGAGCATCGCGGACGCCGCGCGCGACGCGCTGGGCGACGTGCGGCGCGTTCTCGGGATTCTGCGCCGCGAGGGCGAGGCGCCACCGCTCACCCCGCCCGCCGGCGCGAGCGTGCGGGTCTCCGCCGCCGTGGCGGCTGTCACGCGGGCCGATCACGCGCCGCCGGCGGATGCGGGCTCGGCGCCTCGCGCTCGCGGGCACGGCCGGCGGTGGGCATCGCCGCTGCGGGGTGGGGCGCCGCGCAGCGTCGACCAGGCGCTGGTCGCGGTCCTGCTGCTGGGCGCCGAGATCGAGCTGGCACTGCAGGTGCCCGGCGACCTGCGCCTGCTCGCGGCGCTGACTGCCGGGCTCGTCCTCGCGCCGCTGCTGTGGAGGCGGCGACTGCCGGTGTTCGTCATCGCCGCCGTGCTCGCGGCGGTCGCGGTTCAGAGCACGCTGCTGGGCTTGGCGTCCTTCCCAGGCTTCGACATCGCCGCGGTGGTCTGCGCGTCCTATGCGCTGGGTGCCTACGCCGACCGCCGCCCGGCGATCGCGGGGCTGCTGCTCGGGGCGACCGGGGCCGCGGCGCACGCGCTCGTCTTCTATCCGTCAGGGGTCGTGCCGGCGCTGCTCGGCGGCGTCGGCCTGCCGTGGATCGTCGGCCGGATCGTTCGCGGACAGCGGCGGCTGACGAGCGAGGCGACGGAGAAGGCGCGGCGCGACGAGCATGCCCGCGAGCAGGAGGCGCGTGCCGCGACGACCGCCGAGCGCATGCGCATGGCGCGCGAGCTGCACGACGCCGTCGCACACAGCATCAGCGTGATCGCGATCCAGGCCGCGGGCGCCGAGCCGCTCGTGGAGCGCGATCGCGAGCGCGCCGCGCAATGCGCGGTGCTGATCGAGCAGACCGCGCGCGAGGCGCTGGCCGAGCTCGGCCGCCTGCTGCACCCGCTGCGCCCCGACGCCGCTCCACAGCCGAGCCTCGCCCGCGTCGCGGCGCTCGCCGAGCGCGCACGCGATGCCGGCGTGCACGTGAAGGTGCACGTGGAGGGCGCGCCGGTCGCGCTGCCCGCGGGGATCGATCTCGCCGCCTACCGGATCGTCCAGGAAGCGCTGACGAACACCTCCAAGCACGCCGGGAACGCGCGGGCGGACGTCACCGTGCGCTACGAGCGACGCGCGGTCGAGATCGAGATCGGCGACGACGGCCGCGGGCCCGACGGTCAGCCGATCGACGTCGGCGGCCATGGCATCGTCGGCATGCGCGAGCGCGTCGCCCTGTACGGCGGCACGCTCGACGTCGGCGGACGCCCGGGCGGTGGCTTTCGGGTCCATGCGCGACTGCCGATCGGTCGCCCATGACCATCCGCGTCCTGATCGCCGACGACCAGTCGTTGATCCGCGCCGGTTTTCGGCTCGTCCTGGAGAACCATCCCGACATCGAGGTCGTGGGGGAGGCATCCAACGGCGACGAGGCAGTTTACGGCGCGGGGCGCCTGGAGCCCGACGTCGTGCTGATGGACATCCGCATGCCCGAGCTGGATGGCATCGCGGCCACCCGGCGGATCACCGCCCGATTCACGGCGCGCGTGCTTGTGCTGACGACCTACGACCTCGACGAGTACGTCTACGACGCGCTGCAGGCGGGTGCCAGCGGCTTCCTGCTGAAGGACACCCCGCCGGCACAGCTCGCCGACGGGATCCGGGCGGTGGCCGGCGGCGAGGCGCTGCTGGCCCCGTCGGTCACGCGCCGCCTGATCGAGGAGTTCGCACGAATCGGCTCGACCCAGCAGCGCGCCTCGGGGCCGGCGCTCGACGAGCTGACCCCGCGCGAGTTGGAGGTCCTCAAGCTCCTGGCGCGAGGCCTGACCAATGCCGAGATCGCCGACACGCTCGTGCTCGGCGCCACGACGATCAAGACCCACGTCACCCATGTGCTGGGCAAGCTCGGCCTGCGCGACCGCGTGCAGGCCGTGGTGCTCGCCTATGAATGCGGGCTGGTCACACCCGGTCAAGGCTCCGAGTAGATCGCGGCGGCGCGGACTGCGGACCTTCGCGATGGGGGCCGCGGGCCGCGTCAGTCAGCTCTGCGAGCGAACGCGAGCGCCCCGCGCTTGGTCACGGTGAGCGGGACGGCCATCGCTTCAGCCGCCCGCAGCGCGAGATCCGGGGCGACGCCCTTGCCGACATCGAGGACCGGCAGAGCGTCCTGTTTGACCACATGGCGCGCGACGAGGTCGTGGATGTCGCCGCTGACGCCGTACCGGCCCAGCGTACGGCGCGCAAGACGAAACCGCTCTGGATCTTCGTCGTAGTCGGGCGGCACCGCACGCAATCGCTGGTCCTCTGCCACGCGACCTTCCCCTACGTGTTGTCCCGCGCCGGGCGAGCTCGTCGGCGAGTTCCGTCTCCAGCCCCTGAAAACCACGCTGCGCGCCACGCGAAGCACTCTGCTCCCTCGCGGGCGGCCATCAAAGGAATGCGACCGCGAGCGCACCGCGCGAGTGGCAGGATCTCGGCCTGAACGTCACGATCGATCTCCTCGGCGGGGAGCGACGAGATGGCCGCGGCGACGCACCAGATCGATCTTGGCGCTCACCGGCGTAGCGGCAGCCCTCGCCGCTGCGGGCTACCGCGCCCGTTGCTGAAGTCCGCCGACGCAGACGATGAGTTCGTTCGGGACACCGAACCGATGGGCTGAAGTCGGTAGGCGTGCCGTCGCTGGATCAATCCGGGGATGGGCGGTACTGTGCGCGAGCATGTTCCGCCCTCCTCGTTGATCTGAATCGCGCTCTCGGGCCGCCCGGCGACTCGCCCGGCGAGCCGTCATCTGGTCCGCGCTCGCGGACGGCATCCCGCTGTATCCGCTGTATGCGCTGCTGTTCGCCGACAGCGGGCTCTCCGACGCCCAGATCTCCGCTCTGTTCGCGCTGTGGGGCACCGTCGCCGTCATCGCCGAGATCCCATCGGGGGTGCTCGCCGATCGTTTCTCCCGGCGCTGGGCGGTCGCATCCGCGGGCGTGCTGCAGGCCGCCGGCTACGCGCTATGGATCCTGCTGCCGGGCTTCGCCGGGTTCGCGGCCGGCTTCGTGCTGTGGGGTATTGGGGGCTCCTTCGCATCGGGCGCCTTCCAGGCGCTCGTCTACGACGGGCTGCGGGCCGCGGGGGAGGAGGATCGCTTCGCGGCCGTGATCGGTCGCTGCGAGGCAGCGGGCCTCGCCGTCCAGGTTCCCGTCGCGGGCGCGGCCAGCGCGCTGTTCGCCGTCGGCGGCTACTACACGCTGGCGGGCGGGGTCTCGGTCGCGGTGTGCCTCGCGGCTGCGGGCCTGGCGGCCACGCTGCCCGATCATCGCGCCGCGACGCCGCAGCACGACGCCGGCGCCGGCTATCTCGCGACGCTGCACTGCGGCCTGCGCGAGATCGCGGTCACGCCGCGCGTCCGGGCGGCGGTCCTGCTCGTCGCGGCGCTCTACGGATCTGAGGCGCTGGAGGAGTACTTCGGCCTGCTCGCCGCCGATTGGGGCGTCGCGACGAGCGTCATCCCGCTCGCCCTGCTGGCGATCCCGCTCGCGGGGGCGGCCGGCGCGCTCTGCGGTGGGCGGGCCCGCCGCCTCGGCCCGCTCGGCTTGACGCTCTTGCTCACGATGGCCGCGGCGGCGCTCGGCGCGGCAGCGATGCTCGCGCGCCCCGAGGGACTCGTCGGGGTGGCCGTGTTCTACGGCCTGTGGCGCGTTGCCCTCGTCATCGCCGACGTGCGCCTGCAAGCGGCGATCACGGGCCCGTCGCGCGCGACGATCTCCTCGGTCGCCGGACTCGGCGCCGAAGTCGTCGGCATCGCGATGTTCGGTGCATGGGCGGCGGGCGGCCTCACGCTCGCCGTCGTGCTGGCGTTCGCCGCCGCGCTGCTGTTGCCGCTGAGATTGGCCCGCGGGGAAGCCGCGGCCGTGCACGCCCGAGGTTCCTGATTGCGTTGTTAGCCTGGGGACCGGATCTTCCCTTACGGCGTTCAGAGGAGGCTGCTGCTGATGGGCTGGTACTGCGAGCACGTCCTGCCCAGGCTCCTGGACCACGCGATGGACACCGAGCAGACCCGTGCGATCAGGGCACGGGTGACGCGTGGCCTCGCGGGCGAGGTCGTCGAGGTTGGCTTCGGCACGGGACACAACCTGACCCAGCTTCCGTCGGTCGTGACCCGCCTGCTTGTGGTGGAGCCGTCGCAGTCGAGCATGCGTCGAGCGGACTCGCGGATCGCCGCCACAGCCGTTCCGGTCGAGGTCGTGGGGTCAGACGCGCAACGGCTGGCACTGCCCGATGCCTCCGTGGACGCGGCGCTGTGCACCTGGAGCCTGTGCACGATCCCGGACCCGGTCGCGGCGGTCCGTGAGGTCCGCCGGGTGCTGCGCCCCGAGGGACAGCTGCACTTCGTCGAGCACGGAGTGGCGCCCGACGAGAAGGTCCGCCGCCGGCAGGCGCGGATGAACCCGCTTCAGCGGCGTCTGGCCGGGGGCTGCACCCTGGACCTCGACATCCCCGCGCTGCTGCGCCTCGGCGGCATGACCATCACGCAGCTTCAGACCTACTACGGGGACGGTGCGCCGAAGGTCCTCGCCGCGATGTACGAGGGCAGAGCGGTTGCTGCCTGAGCGTCACGGCCATTCGAGCGTAGCGGCGACTTCGGCGGGTCCGAGTGCGATCAGCCCACTTCGCACCACAGGCTCGTACTCGCCGTCGCCCAGCGCAAGCCAGGTGACCGTTCGTGATTCCGGGTCGACGATGAGCACCTCGTCGACACCGTGGGCGCCATAGAACGGGAGCTTCTGCCAGGTCTCGTCGCCGGGCGACAGGATCTCCACGACGATCGCTGCCGTCGGGAGCCACACTCCGGCCGCTCCCGGCCGGTGCAGGCCGCCGTCCGGCACCCGGAAGTCATGTTCGGACTCGCCGAGGTTGAACTCGTGCATCGCCAGCAGCAGCCCACTGTCACGCGCCGGCGCGCCCAGCAGGAACGTCAGCTGCGTCGCGATCCGCGCGTGCTCCAAGCTCGGGGCGGGAATCATGTGGCGGACACCCTGCCAGACCTCGTCGAGGCGCTCGATGCCAGCGACGCGGCGACGTTCCAGCAGAGCCGCGAGCTCCGGCGGAGGGGTCCCGAGCACCAGCGTTGCCATCATCGAAGCGTACCGGGTCGGTGGTTGGCCGCCGCGCGTCCCGCTTGATGTCGATCGGCTGGTCCGCTCGTCGTTTCGAGCGCTCACGCGCCAGCGAGATTAGCGACGCACATTTCGTAAGTTGGGTTGGCTATGGTTGTGCGTGCAACGAAAGGAACCCGCATGCCCAAGCTGTTGCTCGTCCCCCTAGACGACACCGTCGTCTTCCCAACGATGGACCTCAATCTCCCGCTGGACGTCTCCAGCGAGGAGCGTGTGCTGCTCGTTCCGCGTCATGAGGGCGAGTACGCGAAGGTCGGCACGATTGCCAAGGTGACCGGCACGATCCGCCTTCCCGGCGGCGCCGTCGGCGTCTCGCTGGAGAGCCTGCATCGCGGCGCGATCGTCGGCTCCGCCGATGCCGGACCGGCCGGGCTTCGCGCTGATGTCGAAGAGCACCCCGACGACAAGCCCGTCGACAAGCGCACCCGCGAGCTCGAACGCGAGTACCGCGCGGTCGTCGAGGAGATCCTCGAGGAGCGTGGCGCCGACGAGCGCGTCGGGGCATTCCTGCGTTCGGTTGTCGATCCCGGTCCGCTGGCCGACACCGCCGGCTACAGCCCGGACCTCACCATCGAACAGAAGATCCGCGTCCTCGAGACGCTCGACGTCACCGAGCGCCTGGAGATGGCGCTGGGCTATCAGCGCGAGCGGCTGACCGAGCTGCAGGTGCGCCGTCGCATCCGCGACGACGTCGAGTCCGGCGCCCAGAAGCAGCAGCGCGAGTACTTCCTGCGCCAGCAGATGGACTCGATTCGCAAGGAGCTTGGCGAGGACCAGGGCTCGGTCACCGAGGAGTACCGCACGAAGATCGCCGACGCCGGCATGCCCGACGAGGTCCGCGAGCAGGCCGAGCGCGAGCTCGACCGCCTCGAGCGCGCGGGCGACCAGAGCGGCGAGTCCTCGATGATCCGCACGTACCTGGACTGGCTGATCGCGGTGCCGTGGAGCACGACGTCCGAAGAGGTCCTCGACCCGATCCACGCCCGTGAGGTGCTCGACGCCGACCACGCCGGCCTGGAGGACGTCAAGGACCGCATCACCGAGTACATCGCGGTCCGCAAGCTGCGCCAGGAACGCGGCGTCGAGATGGACCGCAAGGCTGGGGCCATCCTCACGCTGATCGGGCCTCCTGGCACCGGCAAGACGTCGATCGGCGAGTCGATCGCCCGGGCGACTGGACGCGAGTTCGTGCGCATGTCGCTTGGCGGCGTGCGCGACGAGGCGGAGATCCGTGGCCACCGCCGCACGTACATCGGCGCCCTGCCGGGACGGCTCGTCCGTGCCCTGCGCGACGCCGAGACGATGAACCCGGTGATCATGCTCGACGAGGTCGACAAGGTCGGCGCGGACTGGCGCGGCGATCCGTCGGCGGCGCTGCTGGAGGTCCTGGACCCCGCGCAGAACCACGCCTTCCGCGACCACTACCTCGACGTCGAGATCGATCTCAGCCAGGTGCTGTTCATCGCCACGGCGAACGTCGCCGAGACGATCCCGGGGCCGCTGCTTGATCGCATGGAGGTCATCCGCTTCGACGGCTACACCGTGGCCGAGAAGACGGCGATCGCCCGTGATTACCTGTGGCCGCGCCAGCGCGAGCGCAACGGCCTGCGCGAGGACGAGGTCTCAGCCGACGACGAGACGCTGAAGCTCGTCGTCGCCGAGTACACCCACGAGGCGGGCGTGCGACAGCTCGAACGTGAGCTGGGGACGCTGCTGCGCAAGGTCGCGACGAAGATCGCGTCCGATGCCGTGCAGGCGCCGGTGACCGTCGACGTGGAGGTCGTGCGCGACGCGCTCGGCCGTCAGAAGGTCTTCCAGGAGGCGGCGGCGCGCACGGCGGTGCCGGGCGTGTCCACGGGCCTCGCGGTGACCGGCGTCGGCGGCGACGTGCTGTTCGTCGAGGCCAACTCGATGAAGGGCAAGCACGGCCTGACCCTGACCGGCCAGCTCGGCGACGTCATGAAGGAGTCCGCGCGGATCGCGCTCACCTACGTGCGCGCCCACGCGGCCGATCTCGGCATCGACGAGGACGCCTTCGACGAGCGCGAGTTCCACGTGCACGTGCCCGCGGGCGCGATCCCGAAGGACGGGCCGAGCGCCGGCGTGGCGATGACGACGGCGCTGACGTCGCTGCTGACCGGGCGGCCGGTGCGCCACACGGTCGGCATGACCGGTGAGGTGACGCTGCAGGGTCGGGTGCTGCCGATCGGCGGGCTGAAGCAGAAGGTGCTCGCCGCCCACGCCGCCGGCCTGACCGACGTCATCCTGCCCGAGCGAAACCGCGCCGACCTGGACGACGTGCCCGATGACGTGCGCGAGGCGATGTCGTTCCATCCGGTCATGACGATCGGCGAGGCGCTCGACGTCGCGCTGGAGCCGGCGCGAGTGGAGCCGCTGCCCACGACGTAGACAAGCTCCCACCAACACGCGGGCGGTGGCCGCTTCCCCCGGCCGCCACCGCCGCGTCGTGCGCGCCGCACGGCGGGCGGAGACCTTCCTCCCTGTGTCTCCGCCCGTCGGTGCGGTGGCGTTACACCCGGCCGATTGCTCGAGTCAGATCCGCCAGTTCCTCGACCTTGTCCCGCAGGCGCCTCAGCAGCGATCCTCGATCGGAGGGACGCCATCAGCGGATCGTACGTCGGTGGTCGAGGGACGTGTGGCGGTGCGCCGCCAAGAGGTGCCCCTAGCGCGCGAGATGCGGCAGTCCCTCCCGCGGGGTCACGCACGGGGTTCGACGACCTCGGGGCGCGGGCGATGGACGTTCGGTTTGCGCGAGAAGCAGCGCTGGCGCAGGACAGTCGGCGCCAGGTCAGCTCGGCGAACACCTGGCGCATCGGCTGAGGGTCTCGCGATCGCGCGCGAGCCGGCATGAAGCGTGATACTCGTGAGATGGACGGCGAGTCTGAGGCCGACCTTCTCGCGGAGGGCTGGCGCGCTCTGGACAACGCGCAGTGGGAGGCCGCGCGCGTGGCATTCGGTGCGTCTCTCGCCGAGGTCGAGACCCCGGATGCGCTGGAAGGCCTGGGCTTGGCATTGTGGTTCTTGGGCGCCGTGACCGACGGAATCGCCGCGCGCGAGCGGGCGTTCGAGGGCTACGCGCGCGAGCGGCGCTGCGACGACGCCGCGCGGATCGCGGTGTGGGTGTCCCACCAGCACCTCACCTCCGGCCGCGCCTCGGCCGCGCGCGGCTGGCTGGCGCGCGCCGAGCGCGCCGTCGAGGGGAGCGGCCCCTGTTCGGGGCAGGGCTGGGTCGCCGTCGAGCGTGCGCGCCACGCCGCTGGCGTGGAGGAGTGCGTCGCGCACGCGACGCGGGCGATGGCCATCGCTCGCGACCACGGCGACGCCGATCTTGAGGTCTTCGCGCTGAGCCTGCTCGGACGGGCCGAGGTCGACGCCGGGCGCAAGCAGCACGGCATGCAGCTGCTGGAGGAGGCGCTCGCGGCCGCGACCGCCGGGCGCGTGCGCAACGTGCACACGCTCGCCGAGGCGTACTGCAATCTGATCATGGCGACGACCGCTGCCGGCGACTGGGAACGTGCGACGGAGTGGTGCGGGCTTGTCGACGAGTTCGCGCAGGCGCACGGCACGACGCCGCTGCTGGGCGCGTGTCGCACGATCCATGCTGGGGTGTTGGTGGCGACGGGTCGCTGGGGGGATGCCGAGCGTGCCCTGCAGGACGCGCTGGAGATCCACGGCCGCTTCGTCCCGGCGATGGGCGCGCCGGCGCTGGCCATGCTGGCCGAGCTGCGTGTGCTGCAGGGTCGGATGCCGGAGGCCGAGCAGTTGCTCGCGGGCCGCTCGGAGCATTCGGGCTCGCTGCGAGCGCTCGCGCGGTTGCGGATCGCGCAGGGCCAGCCCCAGGTGGCGGTCGCGCTGCTGGAGCGCGGTCTGCTGGGCGCCGCCGATGACGTCGTGCGCACGATGCAGCTGCTCGCGCCGCTCGTCGATGCACGCCTGGCGTGCAAGCAGATCGAGCAGGCCGAGGACGCCGGCCGTCGGCTCGCCGACCTCGCCGCCGAATCGGGGGTCCTGGTCGGAGTGGCACGGGCTGACCTCGCCGCGGCGCGGATCGCGCTCGCCACCGCTGACGCCGACCGCGCCGCCGAGGCGGCGCGCCGCGCACTGACCGCGTTCGGCGTGCTCGGCATGCCGCTGGATGCGGGCGAGGCGCGCTTGGAGCTCGCGCGAGCGGCCGCTGGGACGCGGCCCGAGATGGCTCGCGACGAGGCGCGCGCTGCGTTGGCCGCGTTTCGCGAGCTCGGCGCGGCGCGCGCGACGGACATGGCGGCCGCCCTCCTGCGCTCGCTGGGCACCCACACGGCGGTGCGTTCACGCGGATCGGGTGAGCTCAGCGCCCGCGAAGGCGAGGTCCTGGGACTGATCGCTGAAGGGATGTCCAACGCTCAGATCGCTCAGGCGCTGTTCATCGCCGAGAAGACGGCCGGCCATCACGTCAGCTCGATCCTCGCGAAGCTCGGCGTGCGCAACCGCGCCGAGGCCGCCACGCACGCGGCGCGGGCCGAGCGCCAGGCGCCCGCGAAATAGGTCGCCGATAGGGAGGTCTCCCGATGTCAACGGCTGCGCGCCAGCGGATGCTGTGTCGAGCACACCTACGAAAGGGAACGACGATGAGCGTTGACACCGCCGATATCGAGCTCAAGACCCGCCTCCGCACGATGTGGACGTCGGGCGACTACCCGTTGATGGTCGAGACGTTCCTGTTGCCACTCGGCCCGCGACTCGTGGACGCATGCGGGATCGAGGCGGGCGCACGCGTCCTCGACGTCGCATCGGGCACGGGCAACGCCGCGATCCCGGCGGCACAGCGCGGTGCGCTGGTGACCGCCAGCGACCTGACGCCGGCGCTGCTGGAGGCGGGCGCGGCCCGGCCCGAAGCCCAAGGACTCAAGCTGGACTGGGTCGAGGCCGACGCCGAGAGCCTGCCGTTCCAGGACGAGTCCTTCGACGTGGTCATGTCGTCGATCGGCGTGATGTTCGCGCCGCACCACCAGGCCGCGGCGGACGAGATCGTGCGCGTCAGCGGGCCGGAAGCAACCGTCGGCCTCCTGAGCTGGACGCCGGAGGGCATGCTCGGCGCCCTGTTCGCGACGATGAAGCCGTTCGTGCCCGCGCCGCCTCCGGGCGCCTCCTCGCCGCCACTGTGGGGTAGCGAGGCGCACCTGCACGAGCTGTTCGGTGATCGCGTCGACTTTCACACCATCACCCGCGACGTGCTGGAGATCACCGCCTTCGAACGTCCGCGCGACTACGGCGAGCATTTCAAGTCCTACTACGGGCCAACCCGGGCGGCGCGGGCGAACGCAATACGTAACGGCCTCGAGACGGAATTCGATGCGGCGTTCGACGCGTTCTGCGACAAATGGAGCCACGGAACCTCGTCGCCGGCGCGCTTCGAGAAGGAGTACCTCCTGGCCGTCGGGACGAGGCGGTAGCTGCGGCCCTCGTCCAGCTCGCCTTGGGGGCCACCCCGAACATCGAACACGTGCGGGGCTCGGGGCGGTGGCATCGGTTCCACCGCCCCTACCCACGCGGTCTACGGTCTCGGTGCTTTCGGGAGCTCGAGCCGTCGGTTCCCTGCTCAGCACTCCGGCATGAGTAGAAGTCCAGAGTGCAGGCGGAGCCAGCTGAATGGGGGAGGGGTACCCAGCCGACCTAGCGGGAATCTGCGAAGCATTGTCGACTCGGTACATCAACCTCCGGTAAGCCAAGCCTCAAGGAGCAGTGAAAGTTGGCTCCGATGATCGAGGGCTTCGCGTCGCCCGGTAGGCCCACCAGATCAGCAACCCCTGAAGCGGCAGGCGCGCCCACAGGAGGACCGGCGGGATCGAATCGAAGCGGTCGGGGTTCACCGCCATATTGATGTTCGCCGGGAAGACGGCCAGCAGCAGGGCCACGAGCCACAGACCCGCGAGCTGCCGGGTGCCGGCGAACGCCACGCCGACGCCGCCGGCGATCTCCGCCGCGCCGCTGATCAGCACGAGCTCGCGATGCGCGGGCAAGGCCTCGGGCACGATCTGCTCGAAGTAGCCCGGGCGCAGGAAGTGCAGGATCCCGGTGGTGATGAAGGCGCCGCTGAGCAGGCGCTCGGACCATGTCACCGGGCGCGAAGCCCGTCCAGCGCGATCGTCAGGTAGCGCCGCCAGTCCAACGCGCCTCCGGCGCGCTGCGCCGCGGCGATGTGGCCAAAGCCGCACATGATGTTGCGCACGTCGTCGGGTGAGGCGTCGTCGCGGATCGCTCCGTTCGTCCGTGCCGCTTCGATGAGCCGCGCGGTCGCGGTCTGCAGGCGCTGCTGTCCCACCGCGGCGGCCGCGACGGCGCTGGGGTGCCCGCCGATGATCTCGCACAGCGCGACGTCGCCGGCGGTCATCTCGGCGCAGCGCCAGATGCCCGAGGTCAGCGCCTCCCAGGGCTCGCCGTCGTCCGCGCTTGCCTCCAGCAGGTCGGCGAGCTGCTCGAAGTGCTGGTGGGCGAGGGCGGCCACGAGGGCCTCCTTCGTCGGGAAGTGCCGGTACACCGTCCCGACCCCGACGCGTGCCCGCCGCGCGATGTCCTCGATCTGCGCGTCCAAGCCCGCCTCGGCGAAGGCCGCCGACGCGGCGGCGAGCACCTTCTGGCGATTGCGCCGAGCATCCGCGCGTAGCGGTTTGGTGACGGTGGTTGACAAGCGGAATGATCCTTCCGTATGCTGGCACGCGAAAAAGCGGAACCAGACTTCATCTTAGACAGCGCATTCAGGGGATACCACCGATGACCGATGAGCAGCTCGCCGAACGTCGCAAGTGGATCGCGCTTGCGCTCCTGGCGACGACGCAGTTCGTGATCGTTCTCGACGCCGCGATCGTCAACGTCGCGATCCCGTCGATCGGCCGCGACCTGAAGTTCGCGACGGAGAACCTCGCCTGGATCCCCAACGCCTACGCGCTGACCTTCGGCGGCTTCCTGCTGCTCGGCGGGCGGATGGCCGACCTGCTCGGCCGGCGCCGGCTGTTCATGTGGGGGCTGATGCTCTTCGGCGTCTCGTCGCTGCTCGGCGGCTTCTCGCAGAGCGAGTCCCAGCTGATCGCCTTCCGTGCGCTGCAGGGCCTGGGCGCCGCGCTGCTGGCACCGTCGGCGCTGTCGATGGTCACGAACATGTTCAGCGAGGGCTCTGAGCGAAACACGGCGCTCGGCGTCTGGGGGGCGGTATCGGGCTCGGGCGGCGCGGCGGGCGTGCTGCTCGGCGGCGTGCTGACCGAGTACGCCGGGTGGGAGTGGGTGCTGTGGGTCAACGTGCCGATCGCGCTCATCGCGGTCATCCTCGCCCCGCGGCTGCTCGTCGAGAGCCGGCGCGAGTCCGAGACGCGCCACTTCGACGCGTTCGGCGCGCTGACGGTGACCGCCGGCCTGTCGCTGCTGGTCTTCGTTCTCGTGGAGACCGTTCGCGTGGGCTGGGGATCGACCCAGACCGTCTCCCTGCTGGCGCTGTCGATCGCCCTGATCGTCGTGTTCATCGTGATCGAGCGGCGGTCCGTCGCCCCGCTCGTGCCGTTCTCGATCTTCCGCAAGCGAACGCTGACGGGCGCCAACGTCATCGGCCTGCTGATCGGCGCCTCGCTGTTCTCGATGTTCTTCTTCCTCTCGCGCTACATGCAGGAGGTGCTCCGCTACGACGCGCTCAAGACCGGGCTGTCCTACCTGCCGCTCGCGCTCGTGATCATCGCCTCGGCCGGCGGCGCCTCGGTGCTCGTGACCAAGCTCGGCTTCAAGCCCGTGCTGATCGCCGGTCTCGGCCTGATCACGGTTGGCCTGCTGTGGTTCACGCAGCTGCCGGTGGATGGCGTGTACCTGTCGGACATCCTCGCCCCGATGATCATCTCGGCGGCCGGCCTCGGCTTCGCCTTCGTGCCGGTGACGATCGCTGCCGTCAGCGGGATCAGCGCGGACGACTCGGGGCTTGCGTCGGGGCTCATCAACACCTCCCAGCAGATCGGCGGCGCGCTCGGCCTGGCGGTGCTGGCGACGATCGCCAACTCCCAGACCCAGGATCTCATCCAGAGCGCGGGCGGCAATCCCGCGGAGCTGCCGAGCGCCCTCACGGAGGGCTTTCAGCAGGCGTTCCTCGCGGGGGCCGGGTTCGCCGTCCTCGGGATCCTCGCCGCGGTGTTCGTGATCCGCAGCTCAGATTCCAAGGAGCTCGTCGGGGTGGATCCCGTCGAGCTTCCGATGGCGTAGGCGTGCCCGGCGCATAGGCTTGGCGCGATGCGCGCACTCGTCACCGGCGGAGCCGGGTTCATCGGATCCACGCTCGTCGATGCGCTGCTGGCGCGCGGGGACACGGTCACCGTCGTCGACAACCTGTCAAGCGGCCGCGAGCAGAACCTCGCGGGCGCGCTCGCGGGTGGCGCCGAGCTCGTGCGCGCCGACGTGCGCGACGGGCCCGTGATCACGAGCATCGTCGCCACGGCGCGGCCACAGACGATCTTCCACCTCGCCGCCCAGGTCGACGTGCGCATCTCGCTCGCCGACCCCGGCCGCGACGCCCGCACGAACGTCGAGGGCACCATCAACGTGCTCGAAGCGGGCCGCCTGGCGGGCGCCGAGCGGATCGTCTTCTCCTCGACCGGTGGCGCGATCTATGGCGAGACGGACGTGTTGCCCACGCCGGAGACCGTCGCGCCGCTGCCGATGGCCGCCTACGGACAGAGCAAGTTCTGCGCCGAGCGGTACCTTGGCCTGTACAAGCGCCTGTATGGGCTGTCGACGATCGCCCTGCGCTTCGGCAACGTCTACGGCCCGCGCCAGGACCCCCACGGGGAGGCGGGCGTGATAGCGATCTTCTGCGGACGGCTCGCGGCAGGCGAACGGCCCACCGTCTACGGCGACGGCACGCAGACGCGCGACTACATCTATGTCGCGGACCTCGTCGACGCGCTGCTGCGCGCGGGGGACGGCGATGCTGGCGGCGTCGTGAACATCGGGACCGAGATCCAGACATCCGTGCTCGAGCTGCTCGAGGTGCTGCGCGCGCATCATGGCCCCGACGCCCCCGAGGCGCGCTTCGAGCCCGCTCGCACCGGCGAGATCGATCGCTCCTGCCTGGATGCCACACGGGCTCGCGAGATGCTCGGCTGGCGTGCGAGCACGCCGATCGCAGATGGCCTGCGCCAGACCTACGACGCGGTGTAGCCGGTCGGGCTCGCGACACGGAGTCCGGGGAGGTTGCCCATGCCCGCGGAGGGGGAATGATCTTGGGATCGTCTCGCAAGCCCCGAAGGGAGTAGCCGATGACTGACACGATCTGCGGTCACGAAGGGTGTACCTGCAAGGCCCGTGAGGACGGGTTCTGCTCGGATTACTGCGCGCAGCACGCCGCCGAGAGCCACGGCGACGCCGATCACCAGTGTGGCTGCGGCCACATGCAATGCGACACGGAGGCCGGCGCCGTGTGACGGGCTGCCCCGCGCGGCTCGTCATGTTGCCCGCAGCGCTGCGCTTCTGCGGAAAGTACGCGTGGTACACGCCGGACCTGGGCTTCGGCCACGACCCGGTCCTCGCGTCCCCTGCCGCGAGCGGCCGGGCGCCCATCGCAGCGATGTCGCGGCAACGCGGGGTCGCCATCGCCGACGTGCCCGAACCCGAAGCGTCGTGACCGGAGGGGCTCGCGGAACGCGGCGATCGGGACGAGGGCCATCGCGCCCAAGGTCTCACCCGGCGGCGGGCATGACCAGGGCATCCTGACTCGCCCGAACTCGAGGGAGTAGCGCATCGCGGATAGGACCTGTGGTCACCGACGTTGTGCCCGCGAAGCCCGGCAGGACGGGGTTCTGCTCGGACTACCGCTAACGAAGCCGCGAGCGCACACGAGTGAGCACGCAGGCATCCCCGCCGCACAGCACGGCCGAGCTTCCGTATACCTTGCCCGTTTCGAAGCTGCGGCGCACCCCGCGGTCGCGGTCATAGATTCCCGTGTAGCGCGGACGATCGTCGGGTCCGCCGGTGCGGCGCATGCGCACCTCGCGTCCTTGGAGGGTGACCTCGAAGCGCGAAGCGGGCCGGTCCAGGGTCGCCATGAGCACGATCTTCGATGGATCCGAACGGCTCGTGCGCAGGCCGATGCGGCGGTCCTCGAGCTCCGGCTGCGCGGCGAGCGTGACGGCGTTCAGCCTGCGCGGGGCGCGGTGACGCTGCACGGTTCCGTCCCCGAGGGTGACCGCGAGCGTGATCGCAGCCGGTTTCACGCTCGCCGGATAGACGGCGATGAACGCCCGCCCGACCTCTGACAGCTCGAGCGAGCGCGTGCCGCCGGGCCCGGCGATTCGCACGGCTCGCACCGACGGGGCGACCGCGCCCCACACGATCAGCCGCTTCGGTGAGCGCGGACCGGGGCTGAACGCGCCCCGTGCGGGCCGTGGCCCGTAGTGCGTGGCATCCGCGAAGATCGCATCCTTCGCGAGGTTGCCGCACATCGGTGCTGCGGCTTCGAGCGTGGGTCGACCCGCGTTGAACTGCGCGCACGTCTGTCCCTCGCGCGGACCGGTGCGCCGCAGGTTCGCCGACACGCTCCAGTCCCCGCGACCACCGGAATCGTGCGCCGTCGCCGATCCGCGACCGGCCATCGAGAACTCGGGCGCAACGCGGATCTGCCAGAAGCGCGTGCTGCCGTCGCGCAGGTGCGCCGCCAGCGTCGCCGTGCCGCGCGCCTTCGAGCTGTAGAGCAGCAGGAACGCTCGATGTCGTGACAGCGGAACCTCGTATGTGCCGCCCGGGCCGTTGACGACGACGCGGCGGACCTCCGGCGACGCCTGCCCGTGAACCTGCACGACACCGCCATCAGAACTGCCCCACGAGAACCCCAGCGGGGAAGCGGGGCCGCCGGCCTCGCGCACGACGCAGCTGCCGCCGTCGCGCACGGGGTACGCTCGCGCGCGCCGTTCGGGGCCGACCTCGGCGCAGGTGTGGCGCTGCGAGCGACCGCGGCGGCGCTTGGAGAACTCGTGGTAGAGGACGGCGTACGGCTCGCCGCTGGTGGGATGAGGGGCACGCATCTCGATCCAGCCCTCCGCAGGGTTTCCGGCGCGGTACGGCGAGATCGGCTGACCGATCGACACCAGCGGCGAACTCGAGCGCGTCGGCTGCTTGGGATCCCCACCCGTGACCGCGACCGCGATCGCCGCGGTCGCGAGGAGCATCGCGCCGGCACCGAGTGCGATGGCCCGGGACGTCGTGAGCCTCATGGCCCCTCCTTCGGCTCGATGGATACGGGCGATCGCAACAACGGCGCGCTCGAGGGGACGGCCTCCGGACGGCCGCTGCGCGCAAGCTCGGCGCCCGTGCCGTCGCGCACGAGCGTCCCGGCCAGGGATGGCGCACCGCGCGCGTTGGGCTCAGCGAAGTCGGCCGCAAAGAAGCGCAGACCGGCCGGCAGGCCGCGATCGCGCAGGAGCGCGGGTGCAGGCATCTGCGGCGCGACTGCGAGCCGGCGTCCGTCGCCGAGCGTCAGCTCGACGCGCGTCGCACGACCGTCCACGAGACCCGCGACGACACCGGTCGTATCGCCCCCCGACACGACCAGCAGCGACGTCATGGCCGTGTCGCGGGTGCATCGACCGCTGCCGCTGGACTGGATCGAAAGCGTCACGTAGGCGCACAGCCCGACGGGCCCGTCGCTGGCGGCGTTGCCGATGCGCGCCTTGTAGACCACGAGCTGCCAGGCGTTCGAGCGGTACCGATCGCCGCTGGACAGCACGGTGCGCACGCCTGGGCTCGCCTGCGTGGGAAGGGCGGTCTCGCCGTTGACGAGACCAGCCCACTCGACCTGGCTGCCGGCCGCCGGGACAGCGACCACGGCGGTCGCGGCGAGAACGGCCAGCAGCGGGTGCGCGCGCCACCAGGCGGGTCGTGGGCGGCGGCTCAGTGCGGCCTCGAGATCGGCGCCCATGCGCTGCAGCGCGGGGATCGAGCTCATGCCGGTCGGGCCTTCGCGTCGCTGAGCCGCCGGTCCAGCGCACGCAGCGCCCGCGACACCCTGGCGCGCGCGGTCTGTTCGGAGACGCCCAGGCGCTCCGCGACCTCGGGGTATCCGAGCTCGCCGACGACGCGCAGCTCCAGCGCTGCGCGATGATCGTCCGACAGCTCGCGCAGCTGCTCGGCGATCAGCCCGCGCATCGTCGCGACGCCCGCGAGCTCTTCGATCCGCGCGAGGCTCTCGTCGTCGAGATCGGGTCGCGGCACGCCAAGGCGTTGCAGCGCGGCGCGCTCCGTGCGACCCTTGCGAACGTAGCGCGACAAGAGGCGCCGCGCGACGGTGTACAGCAGCGCCGCCTCGGACTCGGCCGTCGCGCCGCGAAAGCGCCGGCGCCCGGTGAATGCCTGCGCGAACGTCTCGCCGACGAGGTCGACGGAGACCTCGGCGTCGAAGGTTCGTCGCATGAAGAACGCGAGCAATCCCTGCTGATGGCGGGCGTAGAGCTCAGCGAATGTCGACGGTCCGAGCCGCGGCTCGCGCATGTGTCCGTCCATACTTCCTCAGTGCCGGAACCTGAGGCGCTGTGACCGGTGGACGTTCCTCAGCGCACCCACGATCACCCGACGCGACGCGCCTGACCGCCCGCGACGCCGGCCGATGCGGGGGGCCGCCAGCGGCGCAGCCGCTTGCCGGGCCAGCCGCTGCGATAGCTCACCAGCGCGATGATCGCCGGGACGAGGATCGTACGCACGAGGAAGGCGTCGATCAGCAGGCCGGCGGCCATCACGAACGCCAGCTCGCGGAACGCGGCGATCGGGACGAGGGCCATCGCGCCGAAGGACAGCGCGAGCACGATGCCGGCAGCCGAGATCGCCCGGGCGGCGCCGGCGCCGGCAGTGACGATCGCGTCGTCCAGCGGTTGTCGCTGGGCCTCGTCCCACACGCGTCCGACGAGGAAGATGTTGTAGTCCGAGCCCAGCGCCACGAGCAGCACGCCGGCCGCGATCGGCACGTAGTAGGTGATCTCGCCATGGTCCAGGATGCCCTGGAAGAAGATCGTCGCCAGGCCGAGCGCGGCAAGCGGCCCGAGGGCGGCAGCAGCCACGAGGTACAGGGGGGCCACGAGCCCGCGCAGGAAGATGACGAGGACGAGCAGCACGGCCAGCAGGACCGCCGGAATGACACGCGAGAGATCGTCGACCGCGCCGTCGATCGTCTCCTGGGAGAGCGCGGTGTCTCCGGCGAAGCTTGAGTCCGCGTCTGCAAGCCCGGCCAGCCCGGCCAGCGTCGCGCTGACGTCGCGCAGGCGGCGAACGCGATCGACGGCCTCGGCGCCGAGCGGATCGGCTTCGAGCACGATCACGTAGCGCGCGGCGTTCATGTTCGTGGCGAGCACGGCTCCGCCCGCGACGTTTGTCGGATTGGATGCCGGACCGATCACCTCGGCGACGCCCGGCTGCGCCTTCAGCAGGCGCTGCAATTGCGCGAGCTCGGCCCGACGGCCGGCGACCCCCGGCTGCTCGACGATCAGCACCGTCGGCGACAGGATCCCGGGAACGAACCCCCGGCTGGCCTGCGCATAGGCGACGCGCGCGTTGCTGTCGGCCGGCAGGCCGCGGATCAGTGGGTTTCCGAGCTTCATCCAGCCGATGGCGCCGCCCATCGCGATCAGCACGATCAGGCAGGACGCGATCGTCCGTCGTGGCGCGCGGACGGCAACGCCGACGACACGCCGCGCCACACCTTCGCGCTTGGCGTCCCGTTTCGCTCGCCGTGTCGGGCGTGGCGCGTGGGGCCAGAAGAGCGTGGCGCCGAGCACCGCGAGCGTCGCCGGGATGAACGTCATCGAGACCGCGAGCGCGACGAGGACCGCCATCGCCATCCCCGGTCCGAACGCCTGCAGGAAGCCGAGATCGGCCACGACCAGCACGCCGCAGGCGGCGGCGACCGCCAGGCCGCAGGTGAGGATGATCGGCGTGAGCTCGGCGGTCGTGCGTCGCGCGGCGTCGCGCGGCTCGTACCCGTCGGCGAGCTTGCGCCGAAAGCGCGACAGGAAGAACAACGAGTAGTCGGTGACGACGCCGAACAGCAACGCGACGACGATCGGTTGGACCTCGCTGGGAACCGAGACGCCGACGATCTCGCCCAGGGTGGCGACCAGCCGGATCGAGATGAGGTAGGCCAGCGCGACGGTGACGAGGTTGACGAGCGGCGCCAGGACCGAACGGAAGTACAGGCCCACGGCGACCAGCACCAGCAGCAGCGTCGCGATCTCCACGAGCGGCAGGTGCTCGGCGATGACGTCGGCCTGCTGGGCGCGCGCGGCGATCGCACCCGTCACGCCCACGAACGCGCGCGGGACGTCCGGTCGCACATGGCGGTCGGCGAACCGCCGTGCGGCGCCGATGCGGCCGTTCTGGCCGATGTCCGGTCCGAACAGCAGCGGCGCCAGCAGGGTGGTGGAGCGCTCGCGCACGAGTGGCGCGACGCCCAACGCGTTGGAGAAGACGTACCCGCGCGTCGAGCGCAGCTGCGGCAGCTCGCCGCGGTTCAGCTCGACGATGCTGCGCACGGCGAGCCCCTGCCCGGGCAGCGACAGGCCTTTGGCGTCGCGCGCGACGACGACGGTCCGGCTGAGCAGCGGGAAGCTGAAGAGCTCTGCCGAGCGCTCCTCGGTCGTGATCGCCTCGGCTCCCGCTGGCACGAGGTCGCCCAGCGCGCCGACCTGTGCCTCGCGAATCGACGGCAATCCGAACGTCACGGCGGCGGCGATGGCGATCCAGCCGACGACGACGGCAAATCGCCAGCGTACGATCCCGGCCGCGACCCGCGTCGCGGCAGCGCCGGCTTGGGCCTCGGGGACGACCGGAGTCCGGGGAGGCTGGACGACCGCCTGCTCGCGACCTGCGGGCACGGGTGGCGGTATCCGTCGCCCGTGCGCCCGGCCGCTCACGAGTCGGGTGAGCACGCCTCCCGCGGCGGCCCCGATGAGGCCGATCAACGCTGTGCGCACCGGCCCGCTGCTCCTTCGGACCAGCACCGCAAGACGGGCCAGCAAGCCCATCACCAGGCCGACGAGAGCAGATCTGAGCACGACGGCTCCTCAGTGTTGGTGGTCAGTCGCGCAAGATGGAGTGAGCGAGACTACCCGCCGAACACGCCGCGCAAGGCATCAAGGGCGCCGCCCGCTCCGCGGAGGGAGTCCAGCGCGTTCCTCCCGCCGCCCGCGATCTCGATCAGCGCGTCGATCGGCAGCACGCCGATGACGCCTCTCGCGATCGACGCCTGCGCCTCGGACAGGGCGTTTGCGCGCTGCGCATCGTCGACCGCGCGGCGAGCGCCCTGTCGCAGCGCGTCGGCCAGTTCGGCGTCGCTGACGCGGTACTCGCGCAGGAAGCGCGCGCGCGAGTCGGCGCTCGCCACCGCGAGGGCGAGCTCCTCGCGCGTGACCCGCAGGCCGCAGGCCGCCCCATCCAGTGCGGACAGGCTGATCTGCTCGGTCAGCGCGCCGGTCCCCTTGGCCTCTCGCCACGGGCGCGGGTCGCAGGGATCGCGGACCTCAAGCGGCTTGTAATCGCCGCCGCCGAGCGCGACGTTCAAGCCGACGAGCCCCGCGGAGGCGACCGCCGCGACGAGCAGCGGCAGCCCCCAGGCGATCGATCTCCCGGCGACCGCGATCGGCACGAGTGCGAGCAGGGCCAGCAGGGCAGCCAGCAGGAACGAGCGGCTGAAGGCCTGCGTCGCCGCGCGGCGGACCTCGTCGGTCAGGTCGGTCTGCAGCTGGGCGTAGGCGCGTGCGCTCTGCGGTGGCGGCTTGACCTCGTCGAATGCTGGGCGCAGATCCGGCAGCCGGCCGCCGGAGCGCTCGATGCGCGTCGTGATGGCCTTCGCGAGGTCGAGTTTGAGGCTCGGTGCGAGGGGTGCGTCGAGCAGCCGTGCGCTGCCGGCCTGCTGCGCCGCCGCCTGCTGCTCGCGCAGATCGGCCGTGAAGATCGGGATCAGCAGCGCCAGCCCGATCACGACACCTGCGTGGCGGGCGGCGATCACCCATGCCCCCCGGCCCGACAGCGCGTCGTTGCCCTCCAGCGCGCGCGCCGTCAGTGCATAGAGCGCGAGCCCCAGCCCGATCCCGATGAGGATCTGCGGCGCGATGGTCCAGCCCGCGCTTGCGCCGGGAAGGAGCCCGAGCGCGACAAGACCGCCGGCGAGCGTCACGGCGCCGGCCGCGGCTCGGCGCAGGCTGCCGCCGAGCAGTCGCGACAGCGGCGTCACCGCCAGTGCCGCCAGCGCCATCACCGAGACGATCCCCGCCGCCTGCAGCGGCGAGCGCAACCAGCCCTCGGTCAGCAGGATGACGAGCAGGAACAGCGCCGCCGTGAGTGCCGCCGAGAGGAGCGTGAGCGCCGCGATCACGGCGAACGGCGGGGCGCTGCGTTCGCCGGCGGTTGCCGACGTGGCCGCGACGGGCCGGGCCGCGGTCACCACGAGCGCCGCGGCGAGCGGGACCTGCACGAAGAAGATCGCCTCCCACGAGAGTAGCTGCGTGAGTGCGCCGCCGATCGCCGGTCCGACCGCGGCGCCGGCGATCCCGGCCACGCCCCACAGCCGGGTCCCTCGTTCGCGGCCGCGCTCTGCGACCAGCATGCCGAGCGCCGCGGCGATGACCGCGGCGCCGCCCACCGCCTGAGCGCACCGGGCGACGACGAGCGCCTCGAGGCTCGGGGCGACAGCGCATGCGAGCGAGGCGAGCGCGAAGACGGCGATGCCCACGGGCCAGGCGATCGCCGTGCCGCGTCGGCGCACGAGCGCGGCCGCGGGTAGCGCTGCCAGCGCCAGCACGAGGTTGAACGAGATCAGGACCCAGGCGACCTGCGCCACGCTTGAGTCGAACTCGCGCAGCACGTCGGGCAGGCCGAGCGTGACCACCGAGGAGTCCGCCAGGACGACGCCGACGACGAGCGCGACAACCGCGGTCCGGACATGCTTCGGATCTGCTGTGGGCGCCGACGACATCCGTCGATGGTGGCACCTCGGCGGTTGCCAAGCGTCGGGCCGGGTAGCACTGCAGGCATGCGCCGATTCCTCACCGCCGTCCTCGTAGCACCGCTCGCAGCACTCACGATCGCCGCTTGCGGCGACGACGACTCCGACAGCGCCTCGGCGACGGCGACCGACGCGGCCGCCACGACGACTGTCGTCCCGACCGAGACGGCCCCGGCGGCTGACGTGCCCGCCCGTGCTCGCGAGCTCGCGCGAGAAACGCGTGAGCTCCAGGAGGAGGTCACCGCCAGCGCGCGCTCACTGGTCAGCGGCAGCGGCGACACCCGTGAGCAGGCGCGAAAGCGGCTCGCCGGTCAGGAGGATCGCGCGCGAGAGCTGGCCGAGGCGGCCAGGACCGAGCTGGGCGCCGACGCAGCTGCGCGCGATGCGCTGGTGAAGGCCAACGAGCGCACCGCGAGCGCCGCCAAGTCGCTGGGCGAGTTCGCCGAGAATCAGCAGCAGGACGCGCTCAAGCAGGCCCGCTCGGCGCTCGCCCAGGGTGAGAAGGATCTGCGCGGCGCCGCGGACGATCTGCTCGATCAGGCTCCCGCGGATGCCCGCAAGGCACTCGAGGACGCGGTCAAGAAGCTGCCCAGCATCCCCTAGCAGACGCCCGCGTCAGCAGTCCAGGTCGAACTCCTGATCGCCAAGCAGCACGACGACCGGCTCGCCCGCACGGCCGGCAAGGCCAAGCGGGTGGTCGGGATCTGCGGTCTCGAACTCCGCGGCGACGACGCTTGACCCCGGCAGCAGCGCCGCGAGCTCGCGCACCGCGCGGCCGAGCATCTCCAGGCCGCCGAGCACGCCCGTGACGTCGCCCGTGCCGATGTCGATCTCCAACGGCGGCAGCCGGCGCATCAGCGGCATCTTCGGCAGGTCGATGTCGGCCCCCGCGTCGTGCGCGAGCACCTCCTCGGCGTCCTCGACGTGTACGACGACCGCCCCGAAGCGGGCGCACTCGACGACCGCGGGGGGGTCGGCGTCGAGCGCGATGCTCACGCGCAGGGCCCCGCAGCCATGCAGGAGCTCACGCGCCAGCCCGATCGCAAGGTCGCGCTCGGTCAGGGCTGCGCCGTCTCAAAGCGCCGCTCGGGCATCTCGACCCACGCCGCATCGCCGAAGCGGGTGCGCAGCGCGACTGGCACGCGCACGTGGTCATAGCCGACGCGGCGGTGCTCGATCTGTCCGTCATCGTGCATGAGCGCGTAGGCGGCGCGGTGATCGCCGTCGAACGGCATCCCGACGCTGCCGGGGTTGACGAGCTCGATCCCGCCGTGACCGGCTGACTTGCGGCTGAACGGGATGTGCGTGTGCCCGAAGACCAGCCGCAGCTCGGGGACGTTGACGAGCAGCTCAGCCTCGTCGTCTGCCGGCTCTGGCGCAAACGAGCGCACGTCGGAGATCGGCGACCCGTGCCAGGCGCGCGTGCGGTCGTCGAGCATCGCGCTCTCCGGCAGCGCCATGAGCGAGTTCACAAGGCCCTCGCCGAGCTCGTCGCGCGCGGCCGCGACGGCGCCGCCGACGCCGTCGGGCGCCTTGCCGGGATGGGCAGTCCAGCGCTCGCCGTTGCCGCGGATCCAGACGGCGGGCTTGAGCTCGAACAGGCGCATGACCGTTTCGCGCGGCGCGGGACCGAACAGCGCGACGTCACCGCCGATGAACCAGCGGTCGGCGCCGCGCTCCTGCGCGTCGGCGGCAACCGCTTCGAGCGCCGCGAGGTTGCCGTGGATGTCATAGAGGATGGCGAGCATCCCCGTAGTGTTCCGCGCGTGAGCCACGCGCGCGTCCAGGCCGAGGATCTCGCGCTGACCGGCCCGACGTTGCGGGTCAGGATCCCTCGCCTCGACGATGCCGGCGCGCTGTTTGCACAGGCGTCGGACGCGCGCGTCACGCGCTGGTTCTCGTGGGGTCCGTACCAGCACGAGGACGAGGCGACGGCCTACCTTCAGCGCCTGCCGGCAGAGCGCGCGCGCGGCGTGCAGCTGGACCTCGTCGTCGAGCATCGCCAGTCCGGGCCGATCGGCATCACCGGCTTCTCGGAGATCGCCCGGCGCGACCGGCGCGCGACGATCGGCAGCTGGCTGGGCCATGACTGGTGGGGAACGGGCGCCAACCGCGAGGCGAAGGCGCTCATGTGCCACCTCGGCTTCCTGCTGCTTGGCCTGGAGCGGATCGGCAGCTACACGGGCGTCGAGCACGTCCGCTCGCAGCGGGCGCTGGAGTCGATCGGCTTTGAGCGCGAGGGGGTGCTGCGCGCGTTTCATCGTCACGGCGAGCAGCGGCTCGACGTCGTCGTCTTCAGCCTGCTGCGCGCGGCCTGGGAGTCCGGGCCGCTACGCGACGTTCCGGCGAGCGTCAGCGGCGTGCCGCCGCCGCTGTTCGTCTCGACAGCGCGCTGAGCCGATCGCGCGGCCGGCGCGAACCCGAGCCGTCGCGCTGGCTCAGCCCCTGCGCGCCTCCCAGCTGAAGCCGCGGATCGCGAGGATCGTTCCCAGGACGGCCCAGATCGCCACGACCGCGAGGTCAGACACCTCGTCGGCGAACGGCGCACCGGTGACCATCGCCGCCGACAGGCCGTCGATGAGGTGCGTCAGCGGCAGCACCTCGGCGATGTCACGCATGAAGGCCGGCGCGTTCTCAGCGTCGTAGAAGACGCCGCTGACGAGGATCACCGGCAGGAAGATCGCGTTGACGTAGGCCGGCGCGGAGTCGAAGTTCGGGATCGCGTGCGACAGCGCGACGCCGAGCGAGCCGAGGCAGACGACCCCGGCGGCGACGAACACGGCGAGCATCAGCCAGTTCTCCGGCAGGCCCACGCCGAACAGCAGCGCGCCGGCGGCGACGACGATCGACAGCTGGATCGCCGTGTTCGTGATCGCGTGGGCGGCGAGGCCGCCGAGGTAGGCGCCGCTCGGCAGCGGCGTGCCGCGCAGGCGCTTGAGCACGCCCTGCTCGCGCAGGAACACCATGTTCATCGCCAGCGCGACGAACGTCGTGGTCATGACGCTCATGCCGGCGATGCCCGGAACGATGATGTCCAGATCGGTCTGGCTGCCGGCGAAGATCGTTCCGAAGGCCGCGAGAAACAGCAGCGGCAGGACGAAGTTGAAGAACGCGGCGCTCGGATTGCGCCAGAACATCTTGCGCTCGAGGCGGTACTGACGCCAGGTCAGGGCGAGCGCGTCGGTCATGTCGCGCTCTCGTGCTCGGCGGCAGCGGCCTCGGCGGTCAGCTCGAGGTAGACGTCCTCGAGCGACGGGCGCGTGACGCTCAGGTCGTCGAGACCGACGCCGCGCGCGAGCGCCGCGCTCGTGAGCTGATGCAGCAGCGCCGTCGGGTCGTCGGTCTCGCGCGTCTGCGCCTCGCCGGCCTCGTCGCGCCAGCTCACGCGATAGCGCGACGAGGCCCCGACGCCCAGCGCCGCTGGGGCGCCGACGGCCAGCACGCGACCGTCCTTGACGATCGCGACGCGGTCGCATAGCGCTTGGGCCTCGTCGAGGTAGTGGGTCGTCAGCAGCACGGTCTTGCCGAGATCGGCCAGCGCGCGGATCGTCTCCCACGCGGCCCGGCGCGCGGCCGGATCGAAGCCGGTCGTGGGCTCGTCGAGAAAGATCAGCTCCGGGTCGCCGATCAGCGCGAGCGCGAAGTCCAGGCGCCGGGCCTGCCCGCCGGACAGCTTGCGCGAGCGCACGTCCACCGACTCGTGCAGGCCGGCGAGGTCGATGACCTCGTCGACGTTGCGCGGGGTGGGATAGAAGCCGGCCCAGTGCGTGACGATCTCGTGGACGGTGACATGGCGGTAGACGCCGCTTGACTGCAGCACGATGCCGACGCGGTCGCGCAGTGCCCGCGGACGACCGGCGGGGTCATGGCCCAGCACCGAGACGATGCCGCTGCTGCGATCGCGGTAGCCCTCGAGCACCTCGACCGTCGTCGTCTTGCCCGCGCCGTTGGGGCCCAGAAGGCCGAAGACCTCGCCTCGCGCGACCTCGAAGTCGATGCCGCGCACAGCCTCCACGTCCCCATAGGACTTGTGCAGGTCGCGAACGAGAATTGCGGGAGCAGCCGAATCCATCGGCGCAATCATGTCAAGATCGACCGCTGCACCCTGTGGCTCGCTGCGCCTGCATCGACATCGGCTCGAACACCACGCGGCTGCTCGTCGTCGAGGGGGATGTTCCGCGTCCGCGCGAGCTGCGCTCCGAGCGCGAGTTCACGCGGCTGGGTTCGGCACGCGAGGCGACCGGCAGGATCGGAGCCGACAAGATTGCCGAGGTCGCCGCGATCGTCGCTCGGCAGGTCGCCGTGGCGCGCGAGCTCGATGTCAGCCGGCTGCGGATCGTCGCGACGTCCGCGATCCGGGGCGCGCCGGACGCGCCCGCGATGCGGGCCGCGATCGCCGAGCGCTGCGCGGCGCCGCTGGAGATCCTCAGCGGCGAGCAGGAGGCGCGGTTGGCCTTCAACGGGGCGGTCGGCATGCTCGCGGCCCCACCGTCCGGTGAGATCGGGGTCATCGACGTGGGCGGCGGATCGACCGAGCTCGTCGTGGGCAGCGCCGCGGGCGGCGTGACGTGGTCGGTCTCGCTGCCGCTGGGATCCGCCGTCGTCACCGACCGCCATCTGCGCGGCGATCCGCCGTCGGCGATCGAGCTCGCTGCCCTGCGCGGCGTCCTCGCAGACGCGTTCTCGGGCGTTGATGCGCCGCAGACGGCCACGGCCTATGCCGTCGGCGGCAGCGCGACGTCGTTGCAGCGGCTGTTGGGCCGCGATCTGCACCGCGACGCGTTGTCACGTGGCTTGACGACGCTGGTCTCCCGGCCCGCGGCGCAGGTCGCGCTCGCGCTGGGGCTGCACGCCGAGCGTGCGCGGCTGCTGCCGGCGGGCCTGCTGCTGCTCGATGCGGCGGCACGGTCGCTGCAGGCCCCGCTGCGGCTGGCGGGCGGGGGTCTGCGCGAGGGGATCGTGCTCGAGCAGCTGGCGGACATCGAGGCGTCACACGGCGATCACACCACCGACGCCGTGGCGTAGTGTGATGGCGGATCGCCGATGACGATCCCCGACGCGGACATCCCAACGCAGGAGTCGATCAACGCGATCGATCTCGAGCCCGAGGCGCCCCCGCCCGAGGATCTCGACCTGCACGACAAGTCGCTGTACATCGGTCGCGAGCTGTCGTGGCTGGACTTCAACGACCGCGTGCTGCAGCTGGCCTCCGATCCCGAGCAACCGCTGCTCGAGCGCGTCAAGCTCGCAGCGATCTGGAGCTCGAACCTCGACGAGTTCTTTCAGATCCGCGTGGCGGGCGTCCACGACCAGATCGACGCGGGACTGGCCGATCCGGGACCGGACGGCCTGACGCCGTCGCAGACGATCGATGCGATCCGCGAGGGCGTGCTCGATCAGCAACAGCGCCTCGAGCAGCTCGTCCTGGGGGAGCTGTTCGGCGAGCTCGCCGAGCACGGCATCCGGATCGTCGGCATGTGCGACATCTCAGCGGCGGAGCGGCAGGCGCTGGCGCAGCGCTTCGAGCGCCAGATCTTCCCGGCGCTGACCCCGCTGGCCGTCGGTCCCGGGCGCCCGTTCCCGTACATCTCGAGCCTGTCGGTGTCGCTGGCGGTGCAGGTCCGCGATCCCGTCAACGACACGCGCAGCTTCGCCCGCGTGAAGGTGCCGACCGAGATGCTGCCCCGCTTCGTCGTGCTCGACGCCGACGAGCATGCCTTCGTCGCGCTCGAGGAGGTCATCGCCGAGAACCTCGAGAGCCTGTTCCCGGGCATGGAGGTCATGGGTCACGGGATCTTCCGCGTCACGCGCGACGCCGACTTCGAGGTCTCCGACGAGGCCGACGACCTGCTGCAGGCCGTGGAGGCCGAGTTGCGCCGCCGGCGCTTCGGCGAGGCCGTCCGCTTGGAGATCGGGGTTGGCATGGACCCCGGCGTTCGCGAGCAGCTGGTCGCGGCGCTGGACCTCGAGGAGCGCCAGGTCTACGAGGTCGACGGGCTCCTCGACACCGGGGCGTTGTGGCAGATCTACGGGCTGCGCGGCTTCGGTGACCTGCGCGATCCGGTGTGGACGCCGGTCACGCAGCCGCGCCTTCACGGCAAGGAATCCGAGCACGTGAACGTCCTCGCCGAGATGCGGCGCGGCGATATCCTCGTGCACCATCCATACGACTCATTCGCGACGTCGGTCGAGCGCTTCGTCGAGCAGGCGGTCGCCGATCCCGACGTGCTGGCGATCAAGCAGACCGTGTACCGCACGTCCGACGACTCGCCGTTGGTGCCGGCGCTGATCCGCGCCACCGAACGTGGCAAGCAGGCCGTCTGCATGGTGGAGCTCAAGGCGCGCTTCGACGAGCGCGCCAACATCGCGTGGGCGCGGTCGCTGGAGCAGGCCGGGGTGCACGTCGTCTACGGCCACCCGGGCCTCAAGACGCATGCCAAGTGCATCCTCGTCGTCCGCCGCGAGGGCGACGGCGTGCGCCACTACGTGCACATCGGGACCGGCAACTACCACCCCAAGACCGCACGCCTCTACACGGACTTCGGGCTGTTCACCTGCGACGAGGACATCGGCGCCGATGTCGCGGACATGTTCAACTTCCTCACCGGGATCGCGCGTCCGCTCGGCTACCGCAAGCTGCTGATCGCGCCCAACGGCATGCGCGAGTCGCTGCTGGAGCAGATCACCGAGACGGTCGCCGCTCACGAGCGCGGAGAGCATGCGCGCATCGCCCTGAAGATGAACTCGCTCGTGGACCGGCGCATCATCCGTGCGCTGTATCGCGCCTCGCGCGCGGGAGTGCGCATCGATCTCAACGTACGCGGGATCTGCTGCCTGCGTCCCGGGGTCGAGGGCGTCTCGGAGCACATCGGCGTCGTCAGCGTGCTGGGGCGATTCCTCGAGCACTCTCGCATCTACGCGTTCGAGCGCGCAGAGCGCACCCACGTGCTGATCGGCTCAGCCGACCTCATGCCGCGCAACCTCGACACCCGCGTCGAGCTGATCACGCCGGTGCAGGACGACGGCCTGCGAGCGGACCTGCTGGACACGGTCGAGCGCTCGCTGGCGACCGACATCGGCGCCTGGGATCTCGACGCCGACGGATCCTGGCGCAAGCGCTCGCCGGGCAATCCCCCACGGTCGGTGCAGCGCGAGCTGATGGCGCTTCACGCCACGCGGGCCAGCGAGACCGGCCCAACCGACGATTGAGGGCGCGCCAGGCGGACGCGTCGGCGAGCGGCAACGCGCCACAGCGTGATCTGGCGGAAGCCGGGGCACGCTATGCCCTGCAGCACGTATTCACCCACGAATCTGGGAGGGCACTACTCGTGACCGACTCGGCAATGCGTGAGCTCGCGGACGACCCGTCCTCGCGCAAACGTTTCTTCAAGATGATGGGCGGAGCCGGCGCAGTCAGCGCGTTCGGGGTCTTTCTCGCCGCGTGCGGCGACGATGACAACGACGCGGCTTCGACCTCCACCCCCGCCGAACCGGCCGAGGATGACGGTGGCAAGGGCGACCTGGCCATCCTCAACTACGCGCTGACACTCGAGTACCTCGAGGCCGACTTCTACAAGCAGGTCATCGACAGCGGCATCGTCAAGGACCCCGCGCAGGTGTCGCTTGCCAAGCAGTTCGGCGAGACCGAGCAGACGCACGTCGATTCGCTGAAGGCCGCGATCGAGGGCATGGGCGGCAAGGCCGTCACGGCGCCCAAGACGAAGTTCCAGCCGACGCTCGACAAGGGCCTGATGGCCGTCCTGGAGACCGCGGCGACGGTCGAGAACCTCGGCGCAGCCGCGTACCTCGGCGCCGCGGGGAAGATCAAGAGCAAGGATGTGCTCGCCACCGCGCTGGCCATCCACTCCGTGGAGGCACGCCACGCGGCAGCACTGAACTCGCTCGTCGGCCGCGGATTCGGCGGCAAGGGCGGACTTGAGGGTTCACTGCCCGACGGCGCCTTCGCCAAGGGCATGGACGAGGCCGCAGTGCTGGCCGCCGTCAAGCCGTTCCTGGCCTAGTCACCACCAACGAGAAAGCGAGACCCCAACATGGCTTCATCGCGACTGGTGGCTCCTGAGCTGACCACCATCAAGATCCAGGGCGTGACACGTGAGGCATTCCTCATCCGTGCCACCCTCGCCGCAGGCGCCACATACGGCGCCATGTCGGCAGCACCGTTCATCACCAAGGCGCTGGCGCAGGAGGATGTCACGGACGTCGACATCGTCAACTTCGCGCTCACCCTCGAATACCTCGAGGCCGAGTACTACACGCGTGGCGTCGCACAGGTGAAGGACCTCTCCAAGGAGGAGAAGGAGCTCGCCGTGGAGATCCGCGACAACGAGAACGAGCACGTCAAGGCGCTCGCCGCGACCGCGAAGGATCTCGGCGGCACTCCGGCCAAGAAGCCGTCGCTGGACTTCGGCGGCGCGCTGGCCAACCGCGCGACGTTCCTGAAGCTCGCGAACACGCTGGAGGACGCCGGGGTCAGCGCCTACAACGGCGCAGGCCCGCTGATCAAGTCGGGCGACGTCCTCAGAGCGGCCGGCAGCATCGTCCAGGTCGAGGCACGCCACGCGGCCCTCATCCGCCTGGCGCGGGGCAAGCCGCCCGCACCGCTGCCCTTCGACGAGAAGGCGACCATGGACGAGATCCTCACGAAGGTCAAGCCGTTCATCAAGGCCTAGCTGCGGCTGGGCTGCAGGGATCGCGAGGGGCCCGGCATCGCCGGGCCCCCTCGTCGTCGACACCTACGCGGCCGACGCCCGAGCGGCCGTGGTGCGCATCGTCAAGGTGCAGTCCAAGGGCGGCGCGCGTTCGGAGTCCGTCACCGTGAAGAACTTCGGGCGCAAGTCGGTGAACCTGCGCCGCTTTGTCCTGCGCGATGCCGACGACCATGCGATCCGCCTGCAGACGACGACGATCAAGTCCAAGCGATCGCTGCGGATCGTCACCGGATGTCGCAAGGGCACCAAGAAGGCGGTGCGCCGCGGCGCGCGCTACTACGCCTGTCGCTCCAAGCAGTTCTGGGACGACGCGGGTGACGTCGTCGAGCTCGTCAATCCCAAGGGCGCGCTGGTCTCCAAGAAGAAGACCTGATCGGGGCGCCTACCAGTGCACGCCCTTCATGATGTTCGCCATCGCGATCTGCTCGACGCTGGCCTTCTCGGCAGCCTGCGGGTCCTTCTCCCCCTTGGAGGCCGCTGAGTCGGGGAAGATCTTGTAGGCCATGTGCAGGATCTGGTCGACGGCCTTCGGCGCGACCGCGTAGAGCACCTCGCCGGCCGTTCCCAGCTTCGTGTTGAGCGACTTCGGGCGGGCTCGCATCCCCTCGCAGATGAGGTCGGCGGCCTCGTCGGGGCTGATCGTCGGGAAGTGGTCGTAGAGCTTGGTCGGGGCGATCATCGGCGTTCGCACCAGCGGCATGTGGATCGTCGTGAAGCTCACCCCATCGCCGATGACCTCCGATGAGGCCACGCGCGTCCACGCGTCCAGCGCGGATTTCGATGCGACGTAGGCGCTGAAGCGCGGCGGGCTGGTCTGCACGCCGATCGAGCTGACGTTGACGATGTGGCCGAACTTGCGCTCACGCATGTGCGGCAGCAGGCACATGATCATCTTGATCGCGCCGAAGTAGTTCAGCTGCATCGTGCGCTCGAAGTCGTGAAAGCGGTCCTCCGACAGCTTGACCGAGCGGCGGATCGATCGCCCGGCGTTGTTGACGAGGAAGTCGATCGCGGGATGGTCGGCCAGCACGCGCGCCACGACCTCCTCGATCGCGTCCATGTCCGAGAGATCGGCGCTGTAGACGTGCGCGGTGCCGCCGGCGGCCTCGATCTCCTCGCGCAGCGTCTCGAGCTTCTCCACGCCGCGCGCGACGAGCAGCGGCACGCCACCGGCGGCGGCGACCTTCAGGGCGGTCGCGCGGCCGATCCCGCTGGACGCACCCGTGATGACGACCGTGCGCCCGTTGATCAGGTGCGCGAACGAGCGGTCCTTGTAGAGGTCGGGATCGAGCGTGCGCTCCCAGTAGTCCCACAGCTTGTCGGCGTAGGTATGCAGCTGTGGCACCTCGATGCCCGTGCCGGCCAGCGCGCGCTCGGTGTCGCGGGTGTCGAACTGGGGCGCCAGCGCCATATGCTCGACGACCTCCTCGGGGATGCCGAGATCCGCCAGCAGCGTGCGCCGCATGTCGCGCGCCTGGGGCAGCTTCATGAGCATCGAGAGCGTGCCCTTGGGCAGCGCGTCGGTCAGGCGCTTGTCGATACGCAGCGCCAGTTGCGGCGCATGCGCGGCCTTGGCGAAGGCGTTCAACGACTCGCCCACACGCATCGCGGTGGGGTTGGTGAGGTGGAAGGCCTGGCCATCCAGGTCGGGCTGGTGGGCGATGTGGTCCAGCGCCGCGGCGACGAAGTCGACGGGCACGATGTTCGTGTAGCCGAGCTCGGGGCCGATCAGCGGCATCCACTCGGGCAGCGCGTGGCGCGTCTTCTGGATCGCCTTGAAGAAGTAGTAGGGCCCGTCGATCTTGTCCATCTCGCCGGTCTGCGAGTGCCCGACGACGATCGCGGGTCGATAGACGCGCCATGGCACGCTCGTCTCCTGGCGCACGAGCTTCTCGGCCTCGAACTTCGTGCGGTGATAGGCGGAGGGCAGCTCCTGGCCCTCGTCGAAGTGGTCCTCGCGGAACAGTCCCTTGCGACTGCCGGCGACCGCGACGGAGGACACGTGGTGCAGGCATCCTGCCCGCAGCGCATTGGCCAGGTCGACGACGTTGCGCGTGCCGTCGACGTTGAGGCGCTCGTTGCTGGCGTCGTCGGCGGTCATGTCGTACATCGCGGCGAGGTGGAAGACGTGGTCGACGGTTCCTCCAAGCTCGGCGATCCGCTCGTCGGAGAGCCCGAGCCGCGGCTGCCCGAGATCGCCGATGACGGGCTTGATCCGATCGCCTGCTCCCCAGCGTTCGGCGAGGCGTTGCAGGCGATCCTGCGATCCGTCGCGGACGAGCACGTGAACGTCGCCATCGCGCTCGAGCAGCCGGAGCACGAGATGACGGCCGATGAACCCGGTCGCGCCCGTCAGGAAGTAGGTCATCGGGCCCTCCGGTTTGGGGGGAGCTACCAGCCGCCGGGCGAGTCGGCTGCGGCCTTCGCCGCTGCCTTGCGCCGGTCCTTGCGCTTCTCGAGCTGCCACTGGAGCATCGACATGAAGAAGATGAACAGCGGGAAGGCGCCGATCAGCAGGAACCCGAAGTTCGTGACGACCTTGTCGTTCGTCTCGCCCCACCAGCCCTCGCCGCCATCGTGCGCGAGTGCCGGTGCCGTCACGACGAGCAGCGTCGTGAGCGCGAGGACCGCCGTTGTTGGCAGGCGCTTGAGCACGGCGCGAAGTCTAGGCGATTGCGCGGCGATGGATCGCGTCGCTCGCAGCAGGGGTCTGCATCGCGCGCGACCGAACCGCCACGACGACCGTGGCGGTCTGGCGGCATGTCCCCGCACAGCATGGGTAGCGGGTGCTATCACCAGTGCTATCCGGCGCTCTACAGCTGCGAAGAGGCGGGTGCGCGCGACTCCCCGTCGTCCAGCCGGCCGGCAGCGACGACGTCGGCGCCACGACCTTCCCGGAGGCGATCGGGTTCGCCGACGTCGACGGAGCGTGGATCGCCGCCAGGACGCGCCAGACGGGCGGGCTCTGACGCGGCTGGGCGCGGCTCGAGCGGCCCGGCTTGGCGGTGTGGGGCGTTGTGTTGTTGCATTGCGCCATGCCCACGCTTCAGACCGTCCCCACCGCCGACGGGATCGCGATCCTGCGCCTCGACCGTCCGCAGGCGCGCAACGCGCTGAACTCCGAGCTGCTGTCCGAGCTCGTGGATGCGCTGGAGGCCCTGGCGATCGACGAGGACCTGCGGGTGCTGGTGTTTTCGACGACCTCAGAGCGCGCGCTGTGCTCGGGGGTCGACGTGATGGAGGAGCTCGATCACGCCGGCGGCGTCGCGCGGATGAAGACCTTCTCGCGCTTTCTGGCGGCGCTCGAGGCGTTCCCGCTGCCGACGATCGCCGTCTGCGTGGGCAACTGCGTCGGCGGCGGCGCCGAGCTCGTCGCCGGCTGTGACCTGCGCATCGCGGGCGACAACCTCAAGCTCGCGTGGGCGGGCGCGCGGCTCGGCGTGCCCGTGGGCCCGGCGCGGCTGACGCCGCTGGTCGGCGTCGCCCGCGCGAAGGAGCTGATCTTCACCGGCCGCACGATCGGCGCCCAGGAGGCGGCGGAGATCGGGCTCGTCCACGACACCGTTCCCTCGACCTTCGCGGAGGCGGCCGCGCTCAAGCTGGCCGCCCATGTCGCCGCGCATGATCAGGACGGCGTGATGATCCTCAAGGCTGCCTTCCGCGAGCTCGACGGCGCGCAGGGCCGCGTCGCGCACGAGAACGAGCTGCTGGAGGTCTTTCAGCGCAAGGGCGTAGGCCTACCGCAGGGGCCGCGACCAGACACGCGCTAGCCGCAGCACTCCGGCTCACAACAGGCGTCCGGCTTGCGAGCGCGCACGATGGCGGCGGCCGCGTGCTCATGGACGCGATGGGTCTCGCGGATCTCGATGTCCACGAGGCCCGCGTCGCGGAGCGAGTGCTCGAACTCCTCGCGCGTCAGCGCGCCGGCGATGCAGCCAGTCCACTCCGCGGCATCGGCGCGGGTCGCCTCGTCCATGTCCTCATCGGCGACGACGTCGGAGATCGCGAAGCGCCCGCCGGGACGCAGCACGCGAGCGACCTCGCGCAGCACCGCGGGCTTGTCGTGGGAGAGGTTGATGACGCAGTTGGAGATCACGACGTCGACGCTCGCGTCGGACAGCGGCAGCTGCTCGAGGTAGCCCTTGACGAACTCCGCGTTGTCGATGCCGGCGGCCGCGGCGTTGGAGCGCGCGAGCTCGAGCATCTCGTCGGTCATGTCCAGGCCGATCGCGCGGCCGGTGGGGGCGACGCGGCGGGCGCTGATCAGGACGTCGGCACCGGCGCCGGAGCCGAGGTCGAGCACCGTCTCGCCGTCGTGGAGGTCGGCGACGGCCGTCGGGACGCCGCAGCCCAGCGAGTCCGCGACGGGGGCGCCGTCGGCGCCGTCGGCCTCGCCGTAGAGCGAGCCGCCGAAGACCTCGTTGCCGTCGGCATCCTGCAGGCTGACGACCGGGGCGCAGCAGGACGAGCCGGCGGCGTCGGCGCCACAGCCCGACGGAGCGTCGGTGATGGCGGTGGCCGCCGCGGCGTAGCGCTCGCGGACGAGCTCGCGGATGTCGGTGTCCGTCAGGTTCAGCTCAGCCATTGCGACAGCTCCTTGAGTGCGTCGGTACGGACGTAGTAGTAGGCCCACAGGCCGCGGCGCTCGGAGTCGACGATCCCCGCATCGCGCAGCTTGCCGAGATGGTGCGACAGCGTGGGTTGCGAGACGTCGAACAGCGGCACGAGCTCGCAGACGCAGACCTCGCCGGCGTGGTTGCGCAGCACGTCGATGAGCTGCAGGCGGATCGGGTCGCCGATCGCCTTGGCGACGTCGGCTATGCGCAGCGCATGCGCGCGATCGACGTCGGGATAGACCACCGGTTCGCAACATCGCTCGCCGGCGGCCCGCTTGGTCTTCGGAGTGAGCTCCAGGTCGGAGGGCATCCATATACAACTATCGATTGAACCAACGTTTGTCAATCGATAGCGTGGAGCACCCGATGCCGCGCCCCAATCTCCTGCGCCGCTGCACCGCCGAGGGCCTCGCGGCATTCGCGCTGGTCTTCGCCGGCTGCGGGGCGGTCTTCGGGCTGATCATCATGGTCATGATCTACGCGACCGGGCACCCGTCGGGCGCCCACATCAACCCCGCGGTGACGATCGCCTTCACGCCGACGCGCCACTTCCCGCCGCGCGACGCCGTCGCCTACATCGGCGCGCAGCTCGCCGGCGCCACCGCTGAGCGCCTGATGGCGCGCGTGCCGTTGGTCTGTCTGCACAACGCCGGGCGAACGGGTGCACCCTGAGCTCGTGGGCTGAGACGCGCCGGACGAGGCTCCTACCATGAGCCGCAGATGGCCGTCCTCATCGCCTCCGACCTCAGCAAGGACATGGTCGGCAACCCGCTGCTGCGCGGCGTCTCGTTCAAGCTCGAGCGCCGCGACCGGCTGACGATCGCCGGGCGCAACGGCGCGGGCAAGACGACGCTGCTGCGGATGCTCGCGGGGGAGACCTCGGTCGACGGGGGCGAGCTGAGCTTCCAGAAGGGCTGCAAGGTCTCGCTGCACGACCAGCGTCCGCCGCGCGACCGGTCGTTGACGTTGCGCGACTACGTGCTCTCCGGGTGCGCGGAGCTCGTTGCGCTGGAGGCCGACCTCACGCGGCTGGCACAGCAGATGGCCGACGGCGACGAGGCCGCCTTCGATCACTACTCCAGCGCCGAGGCGCGCCTGGAGCACGCCGGCGGGTGGATGTGGCGCGACCGGGCGACCGCGATGGTGCGCGGCCTGGGCTTCGACGACGACGCCGACCTCGACCGGGAACTGAAGACGTTCTCCGGCGGTGAGCTGACGCGCGCATCGCTCGCCCGCGCCTTGGCCGGCGACCCCGATCTCCTGCTGCTCGACGAGCCGACCAATCACCTCGACATCGAGTCGCTGGAGTGGCTGGAGAAGACGCTCGTCTCGCTCGATGCGGCGATCGTCCTCGTTGCCCACGACCGCTGGTTTCTCGAGGCCGTCGGCACCGGCGTGCTCGAGCTCGAGGCGGGGCGCTCGCGCTACTTCCCGGGCACATGGACGCAGTGGCGCACCGAGCAAGCCGCGCGGGAGATCGCGCTCGGGCGCTCGATCGACAAGCAGCAGGCCGAGATCGCGCGGTTGGAGGCCTTCGTCGAGCGCTTCCGCGCGAAGGCGACGAAGGCCAAGCAGGCGCAGTCGCGCGTCAAGCGCCTGGACAAGATCGAGCGCATCGACCGTGACCCGCGTGACCGCGCCGGCCTGAAGTTCGACTTCAAGGCCCCGGAGCGTTCCGGGCGCGTCGTCTTCGAGATGACGGGCGCCCGCGTGGAGATCGGCAACGGTCGCGTGCTGCTCGACGACGCCGAGCTGTGGCTGGAGCGTGGTGAGCACGTCACGCTCGTCGGACCCAACGGCGCCGGCAAGACGACGCTGATCGACACCCTCGCGGGCGTGCGACCGCTGACGGCGGGCAAGCTCAGCACCGGCCACAACGTCAAGATCGGACATCTCTCCCAGCACGCCGACGAGCTGGGCAAGGGACCGGGGGCGCGCGCCAACAAGGTCATCGAGGCGTGCGCCGTGCATACGGGGCTGACGCCGAACAAGGCGCGCGCGCTGCTCGGGCGCTTCCTCTTCAGCGGGGAGGACGCCGAGAAGCCGCTGGAGGGCCTCAGCGGCGGCGAGCGCCGGCGTCTGTCGCTCGCGATTCTCGTGGCGTCAGGCGCGAACGTGCTGATCCTCGACGAGCCCACCAACCACCTCGACATCGAGAGCCGCGAGGCCCTCGAGGACGCGCTGCTGTCCTTCGAAGGCACGCTGCTGCTGGTCTCTCACGACCGCGCGCTGCTGGAGGCCGTCGGCACGCGAACGGTGGCCGTCGACGAGGCGTCGCTGCGCTCCTATGAGGGCGGGTGGCAGGAGTACGTGCGCGTGCGCGAGGAGCGCCGCCTGGCCGCGCGGGCGGCGAAGGGCGCGGGCAAGGCCGCGCGATCGCCGGCGCCGCCGGCGCGGGCGACGTCGAAGGCGGACAAGAGGCCCGCGACGTCGGCCGGGAAGGCGTCGAAGGCCGTGACGCCACAGTGCGCGAGCGAGAAGCTCGCGGCGGCGACCGCGCAGGCGCTGGCCGCTCCCAACGGCGCGACCAACGGCAGCGGCGACGCGGGCCTGTCGAAGAACGCCCGCCGGCGCATCCGCCAGCTCGAGCGCGACATCGAGCAGGCCGAGGCGGCGTTCGAGGACCTCGAAGTGGAGCTCGCGCTGCCCGATGCGTGGGCCACGCCCGAACGCAGCGCGCGCTCCACCCAGCGCCACGCGGACGCCAAGCAGGCTGTCGAGGAGGCCTTTGCCCGCTGGGAGGCCGCCGCTCCGTAGGACGCCAACCGCGCGGCGGTGACGTTCCGCCGCCGATGCCTGGGATACCCTGGCGCGCGGGTAGGGCCATCGGACGGGTCCGCTGAGGGTGTGATGCAGGTTCGATCAATCACTGAATCAGATGAGCAACGGGGTGTGCTGGTGTCGATCCGGCGCGCCCTGCCGGCCGTGGCGGGGAGTGTCACGACGTTGCGTGCCGAGGTCGCCGAGCTTGTGGACGCGTCCGGTGCCGGCGAGCGCCTGCTCACGGATGTCAAGCTCGCGGTCTCCGAAGCGGTGACGAACGTCGTCATGCATGCCTACATCGGGACCGAGCGCATCGGCGAGGTGCGGCTGATCGCGTTGATGTACCGAGACCGCGTCGAGATCACGGTCTCCGACGACGGACGCGGGATGATGCCGCGGCTGGACAGCCCCGGGCTCGGCGTCGGGCTGCCGTTCATCGCGCAGGCGAGCGACACGCTGGACATCGGCCCCGGCGACAGCGGCGGCACCGTGCTGCGGATGGTGTTCGCCTTGCAGTCCTCGACGTCGTGAGTTCGGACGGTGCGTCGCTGCACCTCAGCGGCGCGCGTCGAGTGCGCGCAGGAGGTAGGGCCCGAGCGTGGAGGAGAAGATCTCGGTGAGGTGCTGGCCGTCCTTGTAGACGAGCGCACCGCCGACGACGGGAAAGCAGCGGCTGGTGGAGCACAGAAAGCGCGACAGGTCGACCACCCTCACCCGAGGCGAGTGCAGGCGCCTTGCGGCTATCGCCGCCAGATCGGGCTTGAGCACGGCGGAACGCCGCTGGGTGCAGGCTCGGCGCAGGTCGCGGCGGGCGGCGCGCGCCCGCCGGACGCAGTCCAGCATGCGAAATCCCATGATCGGGGTGTCGCGGATGACGACGATCCGGGTCACGCTTGGCGGTAGGGCTCTGAACGCGTCCATGTAGCCGCGGACCTGGGTCTGAAACTGGCTTGCGCCATCGCTGACCCGAACCCGACCGGCGTGACCAGAGACGAAGACCGTCCGGACCTCGGGGTGATCGACCAGCCAGTCGGGCACCTGCTCGGTGAAGCGCTGGCACTTCGCGAGCCGGCCGGCGGGTGTGAGGATCGTCGTCGCGAAGGACAGCGGGCAGCCCGACTGCGTGATCGACACGCCGTGCCAGCGCCGCTCCTGCGAGGCGACCTCCAGCGCAGAGCGCCAATGGGCCGCGTGGCTGTCGCCGACCAGCGCGATCGTCTCCCTGGCGGCCGGCGCGGAGATGCCGAAGCCGCACGGGGTCAGGACGCCCTGGACCGGCAGCCGCGAACATGGGGAGTTCGGCGATAGGACGGCGTCGTTGGGGTGCGGGGTCAGCGCACGCTTCAGCCGCGGGTTCTCGCAGCGCTCGATCACGTCGCGCGATGGCGCGCCGAAGCAGCGACGCCGCGTCGCAGGTCCGCGGGCCGGAAGCACCTGCATGTCGAACTCGCCGCTGTTGGGAACGCGGTCCTCCGTGCCGTGCAGTGTGCGCGCATACCAGTGGTAGCGATCGGCGTCGAGCTTGAGGACCGCCGGCGAGAAGCGGGCGTAGATCGTCGTCAGATCGTCGCGGCGCACCGTCGCGCGGATCGGCCTGATGCCCGTGCGATAGCCCGCTTGGTTGAGGGTCGTGAAGCGCAGGCTGACGTCGGACGCGGCGCTGGGATCGGTGATCGCGCAGATGCGCCCTCGCGGCGCAGCCTCGCCGTCGCGGCGCAGCCACACGCACATCTGGTTGCCATCGGCCGGGTTGACGTCGGCGGCCTTCCAGGGCTCGCTCGTGCGCATGGCGAGCACGAGGTCCGTGCTCGAACCCTGCTCGAAGCGCACGGTCACGAGGTCCAAGGGCGAGGCGCCCTCGATGTCGTCGACGTGCGTCTGCGCATCCGCCGTCCCGGCCCGGGCGTCGCGCGGGGCGACGGCGCCGACCATCAGGGCGATGAGCGCAAGCGTCACGGCGACGCCGCCGCGGAGGCCGGGCTGTGCGGCAAGGTCGCTGCGCATCGCGGCGAGTCTAGGGCCGGCCACGACCCATCGCGGCGGTAGCGCGCCGCCCACAACGCTGGGCGTCACTTTGCGGGCCCCATCGCGGTGCGCGCCGACGCACGACTCACCGCTCGCCGAACGCCACGTCGCGCCGCGATCACACCACCAGCGACCGCGGCGCCAGCCGATCCGCGTGCCGTCGGCGAGGCGCTCGGCGACGGTGGCGGAGACGATCCGCTCGGGCAGTCCCAGCGCCTCCTTGGCGATCACCACCTCGGTGAACTGGATGAACTGGTCGCAGACCTCGCCGTCGACGGCCCACGCGTCCAGGCCGCGGATCAGCCTCCGTCCTGCGCGCCGGACGTGGACGGCGACCGGATGGTGGGCGATCTCCACGCGCAGCTGCCCGCGTTGCAGCACGAGGGCATCGGCGACCGTCGCGGTCGTGACCGGCATGGAGGAAAGATTCGCGGTGAGACGGGCAGTCGCGCCAGCGATTCACACAACGGTCACAACGGCAGCGGCTCGGACCTCTGGGATCATGGCCGTGCGAGGACCTGATAGGAGCTCATCTCGCCGCGTATGCGGTTGGCGTAGTGGCCCGTAAACAGCGTGTAGGAGTGCACCACCCCGCGACGCTGACCGATCGCGGCCAGGACGCCGGTCGAGAGCCGTTTGTCAAAGCGGTAGCGACCGTCGCGGATGCGGGCGGTGAACTTGAGCGTCTGGGTCTGGCGGCCCGGCGGCTCATAGAGCAGCTGCAGGCGCACGACTCCTCGCGCGCTCGGGGCGATCTCGCCGCGCGCCGTCAGCCGCCCGTCGTGAATCCGCGGTCGTTCGGCGTCCAGCCGCGCGGGCCGCGAGGCGGCGCGTAGGCGCACCTCCTGGGGCTGGGTGTCACCATCGCCGCCGTAGGTGAGCGTGAGGATCCCGGTGCCCAGTCGCGCCTGAGCCTCGGGAATGCGACGGTTGATGCGCACGCGCCGGTGACCGGCGTCGACAGCGGCCTCGAAGACGATGGTGCGACCGGCGGCCCGGAAGCGAGCGCGCAGGTCGCCGGAGGCGCGACCGGTGATCGGCGCGAGCACGCTCAGCCGGCGCTCCGATCGCGACACGCGCGCACGGGCGATCTCCAGCTTGGCCGCGAACGGCGGCGCGCCAAGCACCGAGGTCGCCGGAGGTGCCGGCGGTTGCGCCGGACGGAAGGGGGGAGGTGGTGGTGATGATAGCGGTGGTGGTGGTGGTGGTGGTGGTGGTGGTGGTGGTGGTGGTGGTGGCGGTGGCGGTGGCGGTGAATCGGCCAGCGGCGCCCCGAGCAGTCCGACCACCGCGGCCGCGCGCAAGAGTACGAAGCCCCCGGGGCGCGTCGCGTGAGAGCCGGCGACGGTGATCGCACCGCCTGGCCGGACGATGGCTCCGCCGCCGCCGATCAGGGTCAGGTCCGGCGGCAGGGGAGCGCGCCCGTCGGCGCCGAAGCTCACATCGGGCGCGCCGTCCGCCAGCAATCGCACGATCGCGCTGGGCCAGAGGTCCGGTCGGCCCTGCTGCACGGTGGGCAGGACGAGGCGTCCCTGGCCGTCGAGTTCCAGACCGAGCGGCTGCTCGGGACCGATGTCGGGAATGACGAGGCCGCCCGGCCCGAAGGAGCCGTCGGGTTCGCCGGAGGTCGTCAGACGCACCAGTCGCATGCTGACGGGGCCGGGGCCGGCGTCGAAGTGGCCGGCAAGCAGCACGCGCCCGTCTGCACGCACGTGCAGGCCGCCCAGGCGGGACATCCCTTCGACGATGAGAACGTCCGCATCGGCGAAGGCGGAGTCGGGGATACCGTCCTCGCCGATGCGCGCCGCGAACACCCGGTGTGTTCCCAGCTCGGTACGAGAGCCGGCGGCCACGATGCTTGCGTCCGGCATGATCGCGAGTTCCGATACGCCTCCGCTGACGTTGAAGCTCGAGGATCCCAGCCCGAGTACGACGACGCCGTCGTCCGAGAACGACGTGTCGAGCACCCCCGAGGCCAGCAGGCGAGCGATGAACGGGCGCGACTGGCCTCCGACGACCGCCGAACCGCCCACGAGTGTCCGCCCTTCGCCATCGACGGCGATCGCCTGCGGCCTCGGGCCGACCGTTCCCGGCATGTCGAGCTCGCGCAGGCCCCCAGGCCCGAAGCTCAGGTCGGGCGCACCTGCCGCGGTGAACCGCGCGACGAGCAGGCCGGCGGGGTACGACGCGGAGACGGCGACGACGGGCCGGTCTCCGTCCATCGCCACGTCGACCCCGCGCAGCCAGCGCGCTCCCGCGTCGACCAGCACCCGGCCGTCGGCGCCGAAGGTCGGGTCGGGCGTTCCGTCGGCCCGCACTCGTGCGACAAGCAGCCGCTGACGCTGGTCCTCCTCGGCAACGCCGGTCAGCACGGCCGTGCCGGCACTGCCCTGCACGACGGCGGTGCCGACGCCGCTCGTCGTCGTGCCCATGGGCACGAGTGCACCCTCAGGTCCGGTGACCGGGTCGCGGCTGCCGTCGCTGCGCAGGCGGGAGAGGATGCCCAGCAGCCCGCGCAGCGGGCGGGTCTCGGTAGAACGGGCCGCGCCGGAGGCCAGCACGCCGGAGGCCTCGCCGGTCAGGGTGATGCGGCCGTCGGAGACCTCCGGCATCGAGACCGGGCCGAAGCTTTCGTCGCGCGCGCCGTCAAGACCAAAACGCGAGATCTCGGCGCCGTCGGCGGACGCGATGTCGCGCGCGTCGTACAGGCGCCCGAACCCGTCGAGCGCGAGGCCGAGGATGGCACTCGAGCTCGGATCGAGGATCCCGTCGCCGGCGAACCCACCGTCGAGGTCGCCGGCCTCCGTCAGCGCGAGTACGCGCGCTCCGTCGGCGAGCAGGATCCCCCCGGCGGGTCGCAGCAGGAGATGGTGATCGATCGAGCCGCTGCGGTCCACGTCGAAGGTGGCGACACCGCCATCGCCGAACGCCGGATCCAGGTTGCCGCCGGGCGTCAGTCGCACGACGGACGTGCCGTTGACCTCGAAGGCCTCCGAGCGCAGCGATGCCGACACCACGACCGCTCCCAGCGGGCCGACGGCGACGCCGCGCACGAGGCCCCGCGGGGGCATGGGGACGGGAGCCAGGCCCCCGTCCGCGAACGCGCCGTCGGGCGCACCCGCGGCGGTCAGGCGCAACACGCCGCTGCCTTCCCTGCCATCGTCGTGGACGCCGCCCGCAAGCACGATCCGTCCGTCGGGATCGAGCGCGAGCGCCGACGGTTGCGACAGCGCCGTGGCGTCCATCGCGACCACGCCGCCCGACGCGAACGTGTCGTCGAGAACACCGGATGCGGTGAGCGCGACGAGGAAGGTGCGCCGCAGGTCGCTGACCAGGACGACGATCCGCCCGTCGGACTGGCGGCGGATGCTGCCCGCCCCGACAACCTGAATCGGCAGCCGCACGCGCGCCTCGCCGCCGCGACCGAACCCGATCGCGGGCAGGCCGCGTGCGTCGCGGTGCACGACGGACAGCACGTAGTCATCGCCGACCACAGCCGGTCCTGCCGCCACGATGCCGCCGAGACCGTCGGACGTGGCGGTCGAGATCCCTCCGATGCTGATCGATGCGGCTGGCAGCGCGCCCACGCCGCCGCCCGCGAACTGCGGGTCCACGGAACCCGCTGGCAGTGCGGCCGCCGCCGGCGACGCGACGATGAGCGCCAACGCGGTGGCGATCGCGGCCACGCTGGGCAGCGCTCGCGCGATGCCCGTCTGTCGCGAGCGCATCCACCGATCCTAGACCAGCATCCGCGGTGTTGTGCCGCGTTCGCGGCGAGCAGGTTCAACGCCTTCACACGAACATCACATCCCAGACCCAACTCGTTCACGAAACCCGCCATGTTGCAGCGCAAAGTGACGGCGATCTGCCAATCAGAGGGAGCACCGATGACCCCCGAAACGACCAGCCGGGTCGACCTGCACTGTCACTCCACCGCCTCCGCGGTCTCCAAGATCGGCGTTCAGCGCGCGCTGGGCCTGCCGGAATGCGCCACGCCGCCCGCGGAGGTCTACGAGCTCGCCAAGCAGCGCGGCATGGACTTCGTGACGATCACCGATCACGACACGATCGACGGGGCGCTCGAGCTCCAGGCCTCCCACGACGACGTCTTCGTCTCCGAGGAGCTGACCGCGTGGTTTCGCGGCGAGCGCCAAGCCGTCCACATCCTCTGCTGGGGCATCACCCAGGAGGACCACGAGCGCCTGCAGGATCTCTCCGGTGACGTCGAGACCGTCGCCAACGAGCTGCGCGAGCGCCTGATCGCCTGCGCGCTGGCGCATCCCTTCTACGCCGTCGAGGCGCCGCTGCTGCCGCGCCACCGCCGCCGGCTCGCGCAGCTGTTCGGAATCTGGGAGACGCGCAACGGCTCCCGCGCGCCGGAGCTCAACGCGCCCGCGGTCGTCTACATCGAGACCCACGGCGGCACCGGCGTCGGCGGCTCGGATGATCACGCCGGCGTCGACATCGGGCGCACGTTCACGCAGACGCCGCACGCGCCGGACTGGCGGCGGTTCCTCGACCACGTCGTGCTGGGCAACGCGACCGCGCGCGGCGAGCAGGGCAGCGCCGCCAAGTGGACGCACGCCGCGATGGGCCTCGCGACCCGCGCGCTCGGCCACGGCGGCGGCGAGGAGCGCACCGGGGGGCCGAACCCCGAGGCCGTCTTCTCGATGGTCCAGCGGCTGATGAAGGAGGGCGAGGCTCGCAGCGGATCAACGGGCACGGGCCTGGGCCCCGACGACGCGCGCGACCTGCTGCGAGCCTGGATCGCCTCCGTCGAGCTCGACCTCGACGAGCGTCAGCTGCTCGCCCACCTGCAGCACGAGGACTTCAGCCACGCCGACCTCTTCCGCCGCGCCCGGCGCTGCCACGAGCGCAAGCTCGGGCGCGCGGTCGAGCAGATCACGACGGCGCTGCCCGGGGGCACGGACGTCGCCGGCGCAGCGGCGACGCTGTTCGATGCCTGCCTCGCGGCGATCCCCTATGCGCCGGCCTGCGCATTCCTCGGTCGCGAGAAGGCCAAGCTCGCCCACCGAGACGGCGAGCCGCTGCGCGTCGCGCTCGTCGCCGACGCCGTCGGCGGCATGCACGGCGTCACGCACACGCTCGACGAGCTGCGTGAGCGCGGCGTGCCGGGCTTTGACGTGGAGGTCGTCGGTACCGACGCGCACGTCGACCGCCGCCTGAGCGCGGTCGCCGAGGTGGACATTCCGTTCTACGCCGGACTGCGGGTTGGGGTGCCGAGCCTTCCGGCGATCGTCGAGACGCTCGCCGAGGGCCGCTACGACCTCGTCCACCTGTGCTCGCCGGGCCCGTCGGGCGCGGCCGCCGGGGTCATCGCCCGGCTGATGGGCGTGCCGGTGCTGGGTAGCTACCACACCGCGCTGGCCGCCTACGCCGGTCTGCGCTCACAGGACCCGGGCCTGGAGCTGGCCGCGCGGATCGCGATCGGCGCGTTCTACGGTCAGTGCCGGCGCGTCCTGTCGCCGAGTCCCGCCTCCGATCAGGTGCTGCGCGACATGGGCATCGCCGAGGAGCGGATCGGGCGCTGGGATCGCGGCGTCGACCTCGGCCGCTTCTCAGGAGAGCTGCGCGTGGAGGGCCTGCTTCCCGGGGAGCTCACCGTCCTCTACGCGGGCCGGCTGACCCATGAGAAGGGCGCCGACCTGCTCGCCGACGCTTTCTTGGCCGCGCGCGAGCGCGACCCGCGCCTGCACCTGGCGCTGGCCGGCGGGGGGCCCGAGGAGGATGTCCTGCGAGCGCGCCTCGGCGAGCACGCGACCTTTCTCGGCTGGCTGCAGGGCGACGAGCTCGCGCGCGCCTACGCCAGCGCCGACATCTTCCTCTTCGCCAGCCGCACGGACACGTTCGGACAGGTCCTGCTCGAGGCGCAAGCGAGCGGGCTGCCCGTCGTGGCCGTCGGCGAAGGCGGGCCGACGAGCATCGTCACCGACGGATCGACAGGTCGCCTGTGCCCGGCAGACGCGGGCGCCCTGGCCGATGCGGTGTGCGAGCTCGCGGCCGCGCCGTTGCAGCGTGAGCGCCTCGCGCGGACCGCCGCCGAGTCGGTGCGCCAGCGCACCTGGGAGCGCTCGCTGCTTCGCCTCGCCGACGGCTACCGGCGGGCACTGGATCCGGTCGCGGCGCCGCGTGAGGCTCGCGGCGCCGCGTGACCTGACCCCGGCACGTGTTCGGAGGTCGCCCCACCTGCCCTCGAGGGCTCCAGCTCACCCTCGCCGAGTCTGCACGGCGTTCAGGCGGCGGCAGTGAGCCGCTGCTGGTGCTCTGCCACCTCGCGCATGCGCGCGATGGACTGGCGCAGGATCCTGGAGACCTGCATCTGGCTGACGCCGAGGCGCGCGCCGATCTCCGACTGCGTCATGTCCTGCGCGAAGCGCATCCGCAGCACGTCACGCGAGCGATCGGGGAGCCCGACGCACAGCGCGTCCAGGAGGCTGCGCATCTCCGCGAGCGCGTAAGCATCGTCGTCGGCGCCGAGAGTCTCCTCGATCGATGCGCCGTCCTCGCCGCGCGACAGCGGCGCCTGCAGCGACACTCCCCCTCGTCCGTTGCGGGCCTCAAGCGCCTCCAGGATGCGCTCCTCGCCGACGCCGGTCGCATCGGAGAGCTCGGCGACGGTGGGCATGCGATCGATCTCCTGCGCCAGGCGGCTTGAGATCCGGTCGATGCGCTGGATCAGCTCCTGCAGGTCCCGCGGTGGGCGCACCGACCAGGTCCGGTCGCGGAAATGGCGCTTGAGCTCACCGACGATGGTCGGCACGGCAAAGCTCGTGAATGCGTTGCCGCGGGCCGGGTCGAATCGGTCGATGGCCTTGACGAGCGCCAGGGATGCCACCTGCACGAGGTCCTCCAGCGGCTCGCCGCTGTGCTCGAAGCGGCGTGCGAGCGAGCGCGCCAGCGGGATGAAGCGCCCGACCAGCTCGTCGCGCGCTGCACGGTCGCCCTCCGCCATGCGCGTGAACAGCCGATGATCCTCGCGCGTGCGCGCGGACGCGGGTGTCGGGAGTCCGACGTGGGGTGCGGTCGATGATGAGGGATCCGCGAGCATCGTGTTCAACCTCCTCGATCAGAAGATGAGCCACGTTCCGCTGCCGACCACTGATGTGACGACAAGGCGTCTCGCGTTCGGTCTTCGATCGACGCGGTCGTCCGCCCGCATCGACCATGCCCTCTGCGATACCCGGCCGCGGTGACGAGCAAGCGCACCGGCAGGATGGCCGCGCGCCGATCGCTGGCAGACTGTGGGCGTGGAGAACCGGGCGCTGCACCTGCTACTGCCCGACGGCCTCGCGGCTTCGGCCGTCGCCGACACGCTGGCCGCCGAGATCCCGATCGTCTCCCACAGGGCGCACACGATCGAGCGCGTGTTCTGGGACACCTTCGACGGGCGCCTGCACCGCGCGGGCCTCGTGCTCGTCGAGGCCGCCGGCCGGCTCGCGCTGAGCGACGCGGCGACCGCTGTCGAGCGGGTGGGGGAGACCCACAAGCGCGCAGGCGCGCGGCTGCTTGCCGAGGATCTGCCCGCGGGGCCGTTGCGTAGCGCGCTGATCGCGGTGATCGAGATGCGGGCCGTGACGCCGATCGCGCGCGTGCGCAGTCGCCAACTGCCGCTCAACGTCCTCGACGATCTCGGCAAGATCGTCGTGCGCCTGCGCGTGGAGGAGCCGGTCGCCGTCGTGGCTGACGGGCGCGTCGCGCTGGCGCCGCGCCTGCATCTCGACGGCGTGCGCGGCTATGACCGCGAGTTCGACACGCTGCGCGCGCTGCTGGACACGTCGCTCGGTCTGCGCGAGGCGCCGCGGGCGGTCGCCGACGACGCCGTCGAGGCCACCGGCGGGATCGTCGGCGGCAGCTCGTCGAAGCTGCGCATCGAGCTCGACGCCGGCGAGCGAGCCGATGTGGCCGCCGCCGCGATCCTGCGCCGCCTGCTCGACGTCATCGAGCTCAACCTGCCGGGCACCCTCGCCGCCACCGACAGCGAGTTCCTGCACGACCTCCGTGTCGCGGTGCGCCGCACCCGGGCACTGCAGCGCGAGCTTCAGGGCGTCTTCGCGCAGGAGCCGCTGACCGTCTTTCGCGGGCATTTCAAGGAGCTGCAACGCATCACGGGTCCGACGCGCGATCTCGACGTGCAGCTGCTGGAGTTCGACGCGCTCGCCGCCGGGCTGCCGGCCGGCGCGGCCGGGGACGCCGAGCCGCTGCGGCGGCTGCTGTCAGACCATCTCGTCGTCGAGCGCCGGAGCATGGAGCGCGCGCTGCGCTCCGCGGGCACCCGCGCGGTGCTCGACGAGTGGTCGTCGTTCATCGCCGAGCTCACGGATTCCGGCGATGGCGCCGGTCTGGATGCCGCGCGCCCCGTCGCCCAGCTCGCCGGCGCGCGGATCTCGACGGTCTACCGGCGGATGGTGAAGATGGGCGCCGCGATCGACGACGCCAGTCCCGCCGAGGCCCTGCACGACCTGCGCAAGAAGGGCAAGGAGCTGCGCTACCTGCTGGAGTTCTTCTCGTCGGTGTACCCCGAGGACGTCGTCAAGCCGATGGTGTCGGCGCTCAAAGGCCTGCAGGACGTGCTCGGCACCTTCCAGGATCGTGAGGTCCAGGCCGACCTGCTGCGCTCGTTCGGCGACGAGATCGCCGCGCTGGAGGGTGGTCCCGCGGCATTGATGGCGATGGGCGTGCTCGTCGCGCGCCTGGACGAGGAGCAGGCCGCGGCCCGCCAGCGTGTCGCCGAGCGCTTCGCCGGGTTCGCCGCCAAGACCCAGCGCACGCTCGTCGACCAGACCTTCGGATGACCACGGTCATCGCGCTGTACAACATCAAGGGCGGCGTCGGCAAGACGTCGGCCTCGGTGAACCTCGCGTGGCTGGCCGCCGAGAGTGGCGCGCGCGTGCTGTTGTGGGACCTGGACCCGCAGGCAGCGGCGACGTACCTGCTGCGCATCAAGCCGAAGGTCAAGGGCGGAGCGCGCAAGCTCGTGCGGGGCCGCAGCGATCCGTCCGAGTTGCTGAAGGGCACCGACCACGAGCGCCTTGATCTGCTGCCGGGTGACTTCTCCTACCGCAACATGGACCTCGCGCTCGATGACACCAAGCGCCCGACGACGGGCATGCGGCGCGTGCTCGAGCCATTGCAAGACGACTACGACTACGCCTTCCTGGACTGCCCGCCGGCGATCTCGCTGGCCTCGGAGAGCGTCTTCGGCGCCGCCGACGTGCTGCTCGTGCCGCTGATCCCGACGCCGCTGTCGTTGCGGACCTTCGAGCAGCTGCAGGCATTCCTGGCGGCGGAGGTCGACAGGCCGCCTCAGGTCCTGGCGTTCTTCTCGATGGCCGACGGCCACCGGCCGCTGCACGGCGAGATCATGGCCGAGCTGTCGGCCACACATGACGACGTGCTCGACGCCGTCATCCCCGCGGCGACCGACGTCGAGCGGATGGCCGTGC
>JAJCYD010000015.1 GCA_029263125.1 Solirubrobacteraceae bacterium
CGCGCGGACGGAATCCCGCCGCTCGGCTCGCCCTCGGGCTCGCCTCCCGGCAGGATTCCGTCCGCGGCCTCACCTAGCGTGCCGGGCGCTACATCCACCCGGCTCTCACAGCAGGTGGACCGAAGAACGGGGTCCGCCCAACCGTAGGCGAAGCCGTAGGCGTACTTGCCAGACCTGCTGAGCTTACGCACCTTGAAGGACTCGCCCTTTTGCAGGCTGCCGATGAAGGACTTGTTGGGGTCCTCGTAGAGGAGTAGCTGATCGGCGTCGACCCGACCGCGTTCGGGTCGACGATGTCGTCGCCTGTTGGGCTCTGACTGCTTGAGGAGTAGCAGCCGAGGCGGCGCGCCATGGCGCGTTCCCAATCCTCCTTGCGCTCGTGCTTGAGCGTGATCCGCGTCGTGTCGACGATGTTCTTGTTGCCTGCGCTGATGCCAAGTTCCCGGTGAGCTCCATTGCGAAGCGCTGATCGTGGCTCTGGCCGCGCGGCCTCCGCGACGTAGCAATGGCGGCTTGAACGTCCGATGCTGCCTGGCGGGTTACCACCGAATGACCGCCCGATCCGCTCGCCTCGGCGTAGTGCAGGTGAGGCAATGAACCCTGCGCGAGAGGGGTTCGCCAGTTTCTGGTTGAGGCGTGTTACAACCGCGACGGTGCTTCCGTTGTAGCGCACGGACGGGGTACCGACGAACCTGAGGTCGCTGGTCTGTGCTGCGGAGGCCGTGCCGGCTCCTAGCAGTCCCATCATGGCCGCTGCAATCGCGGCGCTGGTTGTCTTGAGCATGATGGTCTCCTTTGTCTGGAGTCGTGATAGCGCATCCGGGCGGCAGCGGGTTTCGCCGCCGCCCAACCTTCGTCTAGCCGCTGACGCAGTTCTTGCTGTAGAAGCCGTAACGGCCGTCGTGTTCAGCTCGGACGCTGCGGGGTCCGTAGCGGCGATACGGTTCGTTGCGCACGCTGACCTGCTCGGGGGGATTGAGCGTGTGCCCGTTGGGGTCGCTGAAGTCGTCGGTCGTGGGGTTGTAGTTCAGCCAGAACGTCGTCGGGCGTGCAGCCCGATCGTTGCAGCGTGCTTTCGCAGTGGAAGTACACGCCGTAGCCGCATGCCTCGCGCGCTCCAAAGCTGCCGATCTTGTCAGTGGGTGCGGGCACGAGCTTGTCGCCCTGCAATCGCCAAACAGCGTCTGGGTTGCCGTCGACATAGACATCGCCGTTAGCAGCATCGTAGAGCCCATACTTGAACCGCTCGGTGAGCCCGGCAGGCGTTGTCTTCGCCGCTTGCTGGGCGGCCGTGACGACGGCTGGGTCGCTGACGTCTGCGGCTAGCGCCGATGAAGCGAGCATCGCGCTGGGCGCCAACGCGGCGATAAATGCTGCACCCAGTCTCGGAAGATGTGGTCCTCTCGGACCCAGGTGACTAGCTCGGTCGCCATGTGCCCGGATTACCGAGAGGTCGGGCGCGGCTCTTCCAACCCGAGATCCAGTCGTGGCCAGGCTCAGCGGGACGCCAATGCTCAGCCGGGCGCGGTCAGCGCGGGGGTGAGGCCACCCCCGGCGACCAGTCGCGCGTAGCGTCCGCCGATCGACAGAAGCTCCTCGTGCGTGCCGCGTTCGGCGATGTGGCCCTTGTCGAGCACGACGATCTCGTCGGCGTCGCGGACGGTCGACAGGCGGTGGGCGATGGCGATCGTCGTGCGGCCCTCGGCGAGCTCGTCCAGCGCGTCCTGCACGGCGCGTTCGGTCTGGGAGTCCAGGGCCGACGTGGCCTCGTCGAGCACGAGCACCGGCGGGTTGCGCAGGATCGTGCGGGCGATCGCGATGCGCTGCTTCTCGCCGCCCGAGAAGCGGTACCCGCGCTCGCCGACGACCGTGTCATAGCCGTCGGGCAGCGACGCGATCAGCTCGTGGATCCGCGCCGCGCGGGCAGCCGCGACGAGCTCTGAGTCCGGCGCGCCGGGCTTGGCGAAGCGCAGGTTGTCGGCGATCGTCGCGTGGAAGAGGTAGGTCTCCTGGGAGACGAGGCCGACGGTTCGCGCGAGCGAGGCGAAGGAGGCGTCGCGCACGTCGATGCCGTCGATGCTCACGCGGCCGCCGGTCACGTCATAGAGGCGCGCGACGAGGTAGCCGAGCGTCGTCTTGCCCGAGCCCGTCTCGCCGACGATCGCCGTCGTCGTGCCCGGCGCGACGACGAGGTCCACGCCGCGTAAGGTCGGCGGGCCGTCCTGCTCGTAGGCGAAGGAGACCGCTTCGAGACGCACCTCGCCGCGCAGGTCCGCTCGGCCGGCGTCGTCCAGGACGACCGCGCCGTTGCGCTCGGCGATGTCGACGGGCAGGTCGAGGTACTCGAAGATCCGCTCGAACAGCGCGCGCGAGGCCTGGATGTCGATGCCGACGTTCAGCAGGGAGCGGATCGGAAACAGCAGCCGCGTCTGCAGCGTCGTGAACGCGACGAGCGTGCCGATCGTGATCGTGTTTGACCCCGACGCGATGAGCAGTCCGCCGAAGAGGTAGACCAGCGCGGGCATGACCGAGAAGCTCATCTGCACCGAGGCCATCCGCCAGCGTCCCGCCATCCGCGAGCGGACCTCCAGGTCGGCGAGCTCCTCGGACTCGTCGCTGAAGCGCTCGGCGAGCTCGTCCGAGCGGCCCATCGTCTTGCCAAGCAGCATTCCCGACACCGAGAGCGACTCCTCGACGAGCGCGCTCATGTCGGCCATCCGCCCCTGTCGCTTGGACGTGATCCGACGGCGCTCGTTGCCGACGCGGCGCGTCAGCCAGACGAAGAACGGCAGCAGCCCGAGGCTGAAGATCGCCAGGCGCCAGTCGAGCAGCAGCATCCCGACCACGGTGGCCACGACCGTCGTGACGTTGGAGACGATCGAGGTCGCCGTCGACGTCACGACGTTCTGCACGCCGCCGATGTCGTTGGCGATCCGCGACTGCACCTCGCCGGTGCGCGTCCGCGTGAAGAACGCGAGCGACAGGCGCTGCAGGTGGCGGTAGACCGCGGCGCGCAGGTCGTGCATGACGCGCTGGCCGACGCGGTTCGAGAGCAGCGTCTGCGCGACGTCGAGCGCGCCCGTGGCGATCGCGATGAAGACCATCCCGCCGACGAGCCATGCGAGCAGCGTCATGTCGTTGTTCGGGATCGCGCGGTCGACGATCTCGCGTAGCAGGAACGGCGAGACGATCCCGAGCACCGCCGACAGCGCGATCAGCGAGAGCACAGCGCCCAGCCGTCGCTTGTAGGGGACGAAGAGGCGGCCGATGCGGCGGGTCTGGGGCGTCACGTCGGCCAGTGTAGTTGGTTGCGTATGCAACTACACTCGCCCAGCTAGCCTTCCGTCGGGTGACGTCTTCACGCGACCCGATCGGCTGTGCGCGAAACTGACCGGCGGCAGACGCCCGTCGAACGCATCGTCGAGCGCGATCACGACGTCAATGCCGGCCGGGGCAGGCCGCTGTCCGAACGCGCGCGACAGAGCCAGCGCTCGGTTGAGTCCTATCTCAAGGGCGGAGTGCGGCCGCGCTGGATGGAGCGCGTCGTGGACATCGACGGCGAGATCGCCGACCACCGGCGGCGCCTGGCACGCGCCCACCGGGCGCTTGGAGAGGAGTGTGCCGGCGACCGGCTCGCCTTCGCCGAGCGCTGGGCCGCGCTCGCTCGCGCGTGGAACTTCGACGAGGCGAACACGCTGATCGAGCAGCACAACGCCTGGTATCCGATCGAGCGCGACCTGCCGCTGAACCCGCGCACGGGCGACTACGTGACCGTCGGCGGGCGCTCATACCGGCGGACATTTCTGGGCGAGGCCTGGGTGCTCGAGCAGTTCCCGGCCCGGCTGAGCTGACGGCATCGCACGCACGCAAGCCGCCGGACCCGGCGGGTCGACGAGGCGCCGGCGGTCGGTCTTGCCGCCGTGACGAAGCGGCGGCCGGGGCGTTGCGCCAACCGCGGTCGTGAGGCGGCGCGTGCGAACGGGCAACGTGCCAGGATCGATCTCGGGTTGAGGCCCGATCTCAACGCGAGAACCCCTTCTGGGCGCAAGCCGGTACTGTTTCGCGCGAACGGCCGGACCATTGGGGTTCGGCAGCAAAGAAGTGCCAGCGCCCCGTGTCGTTGCCTCAAAGCATCCTCGGAGTGTGAAGCACGCCCATCCGAGGAGGGCCAGCATGGCCACCGGAACCGTAAAGTGGTTCAGCGACGACAAGGGGTTTGGTTTCATCAGCCCCGACGACGGACAGAAGGATCTCTTCGTCCATCACACGGGCATTCTTGGCGAGGGCTACCGCAGCCTGGCCGAGGGAGCCAAGGTCACGTATGACGCCGAGGCCGGCGACAAGGGCCCCAAGGCGGTCAACGTCCAGGCCATCTGATCGCTGGCGCGGGCCTTCGGGCCCGCCCCACGGTTTTCGCAGGATCGAAGGCGACCGCCTCAGGCGGTCGCCTTCGTCGTCTCCGGTGACGTCGTTGTCGGTCCGGTGAACGCCGTGGCGGGTCGGGCCGACGGGCTGTTACCTTGCGCCCCAGCATGACGGCCCCTCCCCGCCGACTGCCGCGCTGGGAGGCGCTGGCCCTGATCGCGCTGACGGTTGCGGCGTTCGTCGGGTTCTTCGTCTACCCGACCTACTCCAACTACGACTCGCTGTACTCGCTGCTGTGGGGACGCGAGCTGCTGCACGGCACGCTGCCGTCATTCGACGCCTACCGCGCGCCCACCCAGCATCCGCTGTGGGTCGCGATCAGCGTGCCGCTGGCGGCGCTGGGCCTGTCAGGCGATCGCCTCCTGCTGGCGCTGTGCGTCGCCTCGTTCGTGGCGATGGTCGCGGGCATGTACCGCCTAGGCAAGGCGAGCTTCGGCTGGATCGTCGGCCTCGTCGGCGCGCTGCTGCTGCTCAGCCGGCTGGACTTCCCGTTCCTCGCTGCCCGCGGCTACATCGACATCCCCTACCTCGCGCTGATCCTGTGGGCGTGCGCGCTGGAGGCCGAACGTCCTGAGCCGGGATCCGCCGATCCTCGCGGCGAATCCCCGCCGCCGATCACCGCCCAGCGCCGATCGGCGGCTATCGAAGGGGTCCACCCTGCGGGTGCGCCGCCGATCGACCCTGGACCGCGCCGGCAGCAGGGATTCATCCACGATCATCGCCGGATCCCGGCTAAGCGCGGCGGGGTCGTCTGGGTGCTGCTGACGCTCGCCGGGCTGCTGCGCCCCGAGGCATGGGTGCTCGCGGGCCTGTACGGGATCTGGCTCGCCTGGGGCAGGCCCCTGCGCGAGTGGGTGCGAGTCGGCGCGATCATGTCGATCGCCCCCGTCGTCTGGGCGCTGAGCGACCTCCTGGTCACCGGCGACCCGCTGTACTCGCTGAACTACACGACGGAGTCCGCGCGCGAGCTCGGGCGGCGCCAGTCGCTGCTGGAGCTGCCGAGCGTGACCTTCAACTACCTCTCCGAGCTGACCAAGCCGCCGGTGCTGATCGCGGCGATCGGAGGCATGGTGCTGGCGTGGCGCATGGCGCGCGACCGCGCCCTGGTTCCCGCCGTGATGCTCGCCTGGGGCGTCGGCGTCTTCCTGCTGGTCTCGCTGCGCGGCTTCTCGGTCATCAGCCGCTACGTGCTCGTCGCCGCGATCGCGCTGATGCTGTTCGCCGCGTTCGCCATCGCGGGCTGGAGCCGGCTGCCGCGCGGGCACCGCGCGATCAAGCCGTGGGCGGCGGGTGCGCTGGTCGTCGTGCTCGGCGGCGTGGCGTTCACGGCGCTGACGTTCAACCCGCGCTACGTCAACCGCGAGCTGAACCTGCGCGACAGCGTCCGCCAGGACCTCACGGCCGTGCTCGATTCCCCGCAGGTACGTGCCGGCCGGGCCTGCGGACCGATCTCGGTGCCCAACCACAAGCTCGTCGCCGATGTGCGCTGGCTCGCCGACGCCGGCGCCGACGGGGTCGTCGCGCGCACCAACCCGAAGCAGACCGCACGCCAGCGCCGCGGCGGGGTGGCGCTGTTCCTGCACGGCGGCACGCGCTTTCTCAAGCATCCCGCCTACGGGCCGTTTGATCAGACCGAGGACTCGCCGATCATCCAGGTCCCCACGACGGGCTACAACCGCGCGAAGGTCGGGCGGTACTTCAGTGCGTACGTGCGCTGCCGCGCCTGAGCCCGGAGTGAGCCCAGGCTCGCGCGGGCCGCTCGACGGCGAGCCACGACAGCCAGCCGAGCAGCAGCGAGACCGGCAGCGCGAAGGCCGTCAGCAGCAGGAACGCCTCGTTGGAGCCGTCGTGCAGGATGTTCAGCGACGTGCGCCCCAGCAGCAGCACGGGATAGTGCACGAGGAACACGCCGTAGCTGACGGTGCCCACCCAGCGCAGCGGCGCGAGCTCCAGCGGCCGGCGCATCGCGGCGGGGGCGAGCGCCATCCCGCAGATCGCCGCCGCGAAGGCGAACGGCAGCAACGCCATCAGCAGCGCGTCGTCGCGGACGTCCGCTCGCACGGCGCCCGCGTCGGTACCGCCCGCGGCGATCAGGGCGATCACCGCCAGCGCGCCGCCGGCGAGTGCGACGCCGACCGTCATCCAGGCCGGCGGGCTCCAGCGCTGCCCTTCGGCCTGGCGCTCGCGCCAGTGCACGTACAGCATCGCGGCCCCCATGCCCGCCGCAAAATCGCCAAGATGCAGGGGAAACGACGACAGCATGATGCCCTGGTCGCCGCCCGCCGAGCCGTCCAGCAGCAGTCGCCCGGAGACGCCGACACCGACCGCGAGCGCCGTGGCCCGCCAGGGCCAGCGCCAGAAGGCGCCCGCGACGACCGGCAGCATGAGGTAGAACAGCGCCTCCAGCGACAGCGTCCACACGACGGGGTCCACGCCGAAGCCCAGCGACCCCGAGTAGCCGGGCAGCAGCCGCGCCTCCTGCTGGACGAGCAGCAGGTGCGCGACGACCGATCCGGTGCTGACCCGGTCGCCGATCGCGGCGGTCACCATCAGCGGGTACGCGAGCACGCAGACGAGCAGCACGACGTAGTACGCGGGCAGCACGCGGGCGATGCGCCGGCGGGCGTACGCACGCACCGGCCCGAATGACCCGGCGCGCCGCGCCACGGGCAGGAACAGCACGAACCCGCTGAGCACGAAGAACAGCGAGACCGCGAGAAAACCGCTTGACAGCAGGTCGCGGGCGGGGCTGTCGCGCAGCCCGGGCTCGCCGGACAGCAGCCAGCAGTGATAGCCGAGGATGCCCAGCGCGGCGATCGCGCGGAAGCTGTCCAGCACCGGGATCGTTCCGCCGGCGGGGGAGCCCCACGGGCCGTCGCCGGTGCTCAGCGCGGCGTCGTCAGGACCTTTGTCGCCTGGCGCTGCGCGCTGATCGTCACGACGTCCCACACGAGCCCCAGCCTGCGCAGACCAGCGATCGTGATCGCGCTGGGATCCAGGGCGCGCTCATACCAGCGCAGGCCGTGCGCCGCGGACGTCGGAAACGCATGGTGGTTGTTATGCCATGCCTCGCCGAAGGACAGCGGCGCCAGCCACGCGAGATTGCGCGACTGATCGCCGGTGGCGAAGCGCCGCCGGCCGAAGAAGTGACACAGCGAGTTGATCGAGTAGGTGACGTGGTGCAGCAGCACGATCCGCACGGCCCCGCCCCACAGCAGGCCGGTGAACGCGGCCTGAAGCGTCCCGCCGAGCGCGAAGCCCAGTCCGAACGGCAGCGCCAGCCCCAGTCCGATCCACCACAGCGTCGTGCGGTCGATGAAGGCGATCGTCGCGTCGCCGACGAGGTCGGGTGCGTAACGGCGCTTGTTCGCACGCTGCGTGTGCAGGAACAGCCAGCCCACGTGCGCGTGGGCGAGACCGCGCAGCGCGCCGCGCAGGCCGTGGCCGTGATCGACGTGCGGGCTGTGCGGGTCGCCCTCCTGATCGGAGAAGGCATGGTGCTTGCGATGGTCGGCGACCCACGCGGTGATCGGCCCCTCGATCGCCATCGTGCCCATCACCGCGAGCGTCGCGCGCAGCGGCGTGCTCGTGGCGAACGCACGATGGGTGAAGTAGCGGTGAAAGCCGACGGTGATCCCGAGGCCGGTCGTGACGTACATCACCGCGAAGACGAGGAAGTCGTGCCAGTGCAGGAACTCCGCCCAGGCCTGCCAGACGACGATGCCCAGCGCCAGGACGGGCACGATGGTCACGATCCCGGTGGCGATGCGGTCGGCGCGCTCGTTGGCGCAGATCTCGATGTCCGACGCGGCCGGAGCGACGGCGCCTGAGGCTTGCGCGCCGCTGGACGATTCGTCGTCGACCTGCGGGCCTGCATCCGGCGCGCGCGTGGCGCTATGCATCGGGTCCCTTTCGTGGCTGGCGAGTCACCGGGCCGGTCAGACCGCGGTGCCCGTACGCGTCAACGGTAATGGGTTGCGCTCGCGCGCGGGCTGATCCCAATCTGCGCGGCGTAAGCGCCATGCTCGCCGTCGGTCAGCGGCGCGCACCGCACGTACGAGCTGAAGAACGCGCGCTTGACTTCTGGCTCGTCCCGTCGCAGGTGCGCGTGCATCTCGGCGAACGCACGCTGCGTGGCTGCGACGAGGAGGCGTGTGCTAGAAGGTCGCGCCCGTCTTGGACTTCAGCTCGGCGATCTCCATCGCGAGCGCATCGACGACCTCGTTGAGGTCCGCGATCGCGCTGTAGTCGCCGTCACGCAACAGCTGTGCGGCGGCGCGGGCCTCGCCGAGCCCCTCTTGAAGGCGGTCAAGCGCGCCATCGATGCTGGAGACGTCCATGTTGCGCGCAGGCTACCGGCCGGCGCGGCGTGGCGGCTCGCCGAGACGCTGTCCTGGGTTTTGGTCGTCCTGTCACCACAGGGCAGGACAGTGGCGAACGCTAGGCCGCGTGTACGGCAGTGTGGAGGTTGTCGCGGGCGCGCACGATCAGCGACTTCGTCGCCGGCACGGTCGTATGCAGGGCGCGGGCGGTCTCGACATGGCTGCGCCCGTCGAACTCGCGCATGACCAGGGCGATCCGCTGGCGCTCGGGCAGGCGGCCGATCTCCTCGACGATCCGGCGCATCTCGTCGCGCTCCTGCACGCGGTGCGCGGGGTCGGCGTCGGGAACCGCGTGCATCGCCATCGCGTCGTCGTAGGACTCCGAGCGCTGGGGCGAGCGCAGCTGGTCGAGAGCGCGATTGCGGACGATCATGTACAGCCATGGACGAAGCGCCATCGCACGGTCGGTCGCGCGCAGCGCGCGGTGAGCGCGGATCAGCGCGTCCTGCACGACATCGTCGGCATCGTGCCCGGAGCCGAGCAGCATGCGCCGCGCGAACCCGGTCAACGCCGGGCGGTAGCGGCGGTCCATCTCGCAGAAGGCGGCGTCGACGCCGCTGCGCAGGTGCGCGACAAGCTCGTCGTCGGTGAGGCTCGTGAGGGGCGGGGCGATCATGGCGGGGGCTCCTTGGGTGGTCTACATGCACAATCGTCTGGAGGCACCCGCTTGCCCTGACGCCCGGGGTCACACCTTCCCCACTCAGGTGTGAGCGGTCACCACCCAGGGTGGGTTGTCATCGCGATGTGGCAAGCTCGATGCCATGAGCAAGGCCGATGTATCGCCGCTGCAGGCGCACGCCGCGACGCCCGCCGAACTGCGCGAGCGCATCGAGGCCGAGCGCGCGGGCACCCCGTTCCTCGTGCTGCGTGACGGAGATGGCTCCCAGCGCGTGCACGCCCTGGAGCCCCAGCTTCGCCGTGTTGCGATCGGCCGCAGCGCGGGCAACGACATCGCGCTGGTCTGGGACACCGAGGTCTCGCGCCTGCACGTCGAGCTCGAGCGCCTCGGCGACGAGTGGACGGCCGCCGACGACGGCCTGTCTCGCAACGGCTCGTTCGTCAACGGCCAGCGCATCTCCGGCCGCCATCGCCTGCGCGACGGCGACGTGCTGCGCGTCGGCCGCACGCCGATCGCCTACCGCGTCCCCGAGGCGTCGGAGACCAACCCGACGGCGGCCGCCGGAAGCCGGGCGGAGCTGCCCTCGCTGAGCCCGACGCAGCGCTCGGTGCTCGTGGCGCTGTGCCGGCCCTACAAGGACACCGAGCTCGCGACCCCCGCGACCAACCAGCAGATCGCCGACGAGCTGTTTCTGTCGGTGGATGCCGTCAAGGCCCACCTGCGCACGCTGTTTGGCTTCTTTGGTCTCGAGCACCTGCCCCAGAACCAGAAGCGCTCCTACCTGGCGATGCGTGCGCTACAGGACGGCGCCGTCAGCCGCCGCGACCTCTAGCGCTCTTCCGCGAGAACGTCACCCGCTGCACGCCGCCGCCGCTCTCGTCGAGCAGCGTCAGCCAGACGGTGTCGCCGCCGGTGACGTCGAGCGCGAACGGCTCGACCCCGGTCCTGATCCGCTCGCGCACGCGCCGCTTGTCGGGATCGATGCGAAACAGCGTGTTCGCTGCCTGCGCGGTGACCCACACCGAGCCGCCGCCGACGGTCACCCGCGTGGGCGCGACGGGCAGGTTGACCGTCCGGCGCTGAAAGCTTCGCGGGTTGATGCGCTTGATCGCCTTCTCGCCCGCGACGGCCACCCACACCGCGCCCTCGCCGACGGCGACCCCGTTCGGGCCCTCGCCGACGGGGATCTGCTTGTGGTTTGAGATGTTCTTCGCGTCGATGCGCACGACGTTGCGCGAGAACGTATTGGTCACCCACACCGCGCCCTCGCCGACGGCGATGTCCTGCACGCCGCCGGGGATGGGCGTCGACCGCTGGGCGCCGGTGCTCGGGTCGATCCTCACGAGCGATTCGCCCGAGCCGTCGCGACGACCCCTGCGCCGGACCCCGACCCACACCGCGCCCTGGCCGGTCGCCACGACGATCGGCTGGCCCTGCGCGCCGATTGTCGTCGCGGCGGCGATCCGCCGCCCCGTGCTCGGCTTGATGCGCAGCAGCGAGCGGGTGTTGCCCTTCAGCGCCCAGATCGATTCAAAGCCCGCCGCGACCGCGGTGCCGCCGGTGCGGATCGTGACCTGGCGCACCGTGGCGCCCGTCTTGGCGTCGAGGACGACGATCTTGCCGTCGCTGCCGCTGAGCACCCAGACGCGGTTCTTGCTGACGGTGATGCTGTTGGGTCGCGTCGCGATGCCGCGCGGATCCTCGGCGCGCGCCGGCGCCGGCGTGGAGGTCGTTGACGTCGTGGTGGTGGGGGTCTGCGCGGTGTCCTCGCCCCCGCGCGTCAGCGCCACCGCGAGCACGGCCGCGATCGCCAGCAGCGCGGCCGATGCCAGCACGGCGGGGCGCCGGGCCAACGACGCTCCGCGCCCCTTGGGGATCGCGGTCTCCCCCTGTTCGGTGGGGGAGGCGCGGGTCTCGGCGTCGGGCCTTGGTGGGCTGAGGTACGCGGTGGGCAGCGTCGGCGCCATGCCCTCGGGAGCGGCGGCGCCGCGCGCCACGACGCGCTCGGGCCCCGTCGCGTTGCTGCGCCCGGCGGCGGCCAGCGCGGCGCGGCCGAGGTCGCCCGCCGACGGGAAGCGGTCCACCGGATCCTTCGCCAGCGCGCGCTGCACCACGCCCGCAAACGCCGCGGGCACGCGGTCGGTCGGGGGCGGGGCATGCAGATGCGCCCACAGCGTCGCCTCGTCGGAGTCGCGCATGTACGGCGCGTCGCCGGTCAGCGCGTGGACGAGCACGCATCCGAGCGCATAGACGTCGGTGCGCGCGTCGACGCGCTCACCGCGGATCTGCTCGGGGGCGACGAAGCCGAGCGTCCCGACCCAGCCGCCGGCGCGGCTGAGCCCGCCGGTCGAGGCCTCGCGCTTGGTCAGGCCGAAGTCCGTCAGGTAGGCGTGATCCTCGGCGCCCAGCAGGACGTTGGCGGGCTTGACGTCGCGGTGCACGAGCCCGTGCGCGTGCGCGGCGTCCAGCGCGCCGCCGACCTGGCTGACGACGTGCGCGGCGCGATCTGAGTCCAGGCGACCCTCGGCGCGCACCAGGGCGCGAAGATCGGGGCCGTCGACGTAGCGCATGACGATGAACAGCACGCCGTCCTCGTCGCCCGCGTAGTAGACGGGGATGACGTGCGGGTGCTCGATCGAAGCCGCCGCCTTGGACTCGGCGACGAAGCGCGCGCGGAAGTCCGGCTCTTCGGCCAGCGCCGGGGCGATGACCTTCAGCGCCACGACGCGGTCGAGGTCGAGGTCGGTCGCCCGGTAGACCACGCCCATCCCGCCGCGGCCCGCGAGCCCTTCGATGCGGTGGTTGACGAAGACCTCGCCTGGTCCGAACTCGGGCATGCGCGCGAACGCTACCCGCACGGGCGTAACGTTTGGCTGGGTCACACAGTTGGTCGAGCATGAGACTCAATCGCCACCACCGTTCGATCGCCACCGTGTCCGTCGTCGCAGCCAGCGCGCTGGGTGCGGCCACGTCCGCGCAGGCCAGCACCTGGACGCCCACGCAGGCCTTCTCCGTACGGGTGAGCAAGGACGACTTCCCACAGGTAGGCAACAACGGATGGGTCTTCATCTCACGACAATGGCTGCCGCGAGCATTTGGTCCCAACCGCTTGTGCGATGACGGGACCGGTACCCGCGCAAAGTTCCCCAGAACGAAGGCCTGGGCGCCAGTTTGCTCTCACAAACAGAGCGGATACAAGGTCGCTGGTCGCGAATGAACAAACGAGGTGGCTTGCTCTTGCCGACGGCCTGCATTCTAGGGGCCGGGCTGCTTATGGTTGCCTGCGGACTGGGATCGGGCGAGACAGAACACAGCTCCAAGGGGCAGGCCACGCTGGCTGGAGTGACGACCGAAACGCAAAGTACGGGTTCGATCAACAGTCCGCCGCGGCCGCGCTTGCGGCCTCTGGCGGACCCGCCTCGCAGGGTTCCGACGCGGTTGGCCGGAGGCCCGATCGTTCTGCGTGTCGTGGGAGCTACACAGGATCCATTGATGCGCTACGTGCTCGCGTTCCGCCTCAACCGTTCGGCGCCGAAATGGCCGAAGGATCCCGACGATCCAGACGGTCCCGCGCCACTTCCGAAAGGAGCAGCCAGTCCTTTAGGCAACATCACGATCAACGGATTTAGGTTCGATGCCAACTACTCCATCTTCATCTTCGACCCAGTTGAGGGGCGTGATCGCGATAATTGCTTCTTCGGCAGGATCGCTACGGATGTGCCCGACGAGTCGATCATCAGCAGGCTCGATGCGATTCCGGATGGAGGCCGTGTGCGAGTGCGAATGCGGCTCCTGACGCCGAAGCGGAACGGTATGCCGCAGTACGGCCGGACCTACGTGCGCCATCCGGTGATGATTCGTGCTCGGGTAAAGGGAAGCTCGTATCTCCAGATCGTCTCGCTTCCCGCTCTGGACGCGCTCAAACGCGCCGGATGCGCGGAGATGGTCCTCTACTGACTACTGACACAGCAATCGAGGGAGAACCGAGATGACACCAGTGCTTATACGTCGGCGTGGATTCTGATGCGGTGCTCAAGGCGATGCCGGCCGGGGTGCAGGTCGCGTTCACGATCCGCTCGGTGGCCAGTCCGCAGAGCTACCGCCTGAAGCTTGATCTTCGCGACGGCGACGTGCTGCGTGCGACGGTGCCCGGTGCCGAGGGACCAGCCAGCGGGCCCGATGGTGCCGCGGTCGTGCTGCGCGACGGTCACAGCGCGCTGTCGATCGGTGTGCCTGCCGCCGCTGACGCCGACGGGCGCAACCTGCTGGTGGGCACGCGCGTTGAAGGCGACAGTGACATGTACACGGCGACGCGCTGCCGGGCGACGCGGTCCTGCAGCTGAAGATCAGCCTGCTGGGCAGCAGCGATCCGCCCGTCTGGCGACGCCTGCTGGTGCCGCGGAGATCAAACTCGACCGCCTGCGCGACCTGATCCAGGCGGCGATTGGCTGGCACGACGGCCGCCTGCACGCGTTCTCGGCCGGCGGCGTGGACTACGGCATCCCCGATCCTGAGCTCGGCTTTCGCGACGGCGCCGGACCCCGATGCGCCGCCTGCTCGCCAAGCCCGACGACCGCCTTTGCTAACAGGGTCAACGACGTGCTGTGACCGGCTGGCTCACCGGCCAAGGCGGCGGACCGCGTCGACGCCGCGTAGGACATCGCCGCGAGCGTAGGCGGCGTCGGCCTCGCAGATGTCCGCGAGCATGTCGGGGTCGCCGAGCGTTCGCGACGCCTGCGCTGGCGCACATCGAAGGTCACGAACCCGAGCGCCGATCCTTCAACGGCGCGCACAAGAGTCGCCGGTCCCCGGGGGTTCACGAGCCGCGATCCTCGGCGAGCACATCGAGCGCCCCGCTCGCATGCCGTTCATCTCCGAGCGGCGCGCAGAGGCTGGCCGGACCCCGGCGAAGATCCAACCCGCGACCGTCAGGTCAGCGGCGCGGCGGCAGCAGCTCGGCGACCGCGACTGCCAGCGGTAGCTGGGCGGCGGTGACGCTATCGGCGTCGGTCAGAGCGGCGATCGTCTCGTAGCGGTCTGCTGCGGGGTCGCGGTGGACGACGAGGCGGCGGCTGTCGAGGTCCAGTACCCAGTATTCGGGGATGGCGGCGGCGGCGTAGATCGCCGCTTTGCGTCCGAGGTCGACGGCGCGGGAGGTCAGGCTGACTTCGATGACGAGCTGCGCCTGCGCGGGGTAGGCATCCGAGCTGCCGGCTGTTGCCACAGCGAGATCGGGCTCGGGTTGGCTGATCGGGCTGACGACGTCCAGGGGGCATTGCGGGCTGACGACGAGTCCCTGCGCCGCCGCGATCGGCGCGAGGAGCATGGTCAGTTGACCGACTGCTGCGGCATGCGCCGGACTCTGCGGGCTCATCTCGACGAGCACGCCGTCGAGCAGCTCGACGCGGTCGTTCTCGTCGAGGATGCCGGCGTCGACCATCGCCGCGAGGTCGTCGACGGTGAGCGGATGCAGCGGGAGCGACGCGTCGACGTGCACGGCCATGGCGCCGATCGTACTCCCGACCGGTTCGGTCGGCGAGCGCATGGAGTGCCCACTCACTCGCCGTCCTCGAAAGCCACGCCGGTGTTCATCGACGCAGCCTCGCAGCGCCCGTTGCAACCGAACAAGACGCGATCGTGACAATTCTGCGCGGATTCTCGCGCCAACACTCAGGCGCCTGGTCGACGCCGGCGAGCTGAGCTGCCAGCAGCTGATCGTCAACTACAGCTATGCGGCGGGCCCGAAGTCAGACCCGGCAACCACGCAGCGGCGCGCTCGGGTCCATAGACATGCGCGAGCCGGTCGGGCAGCCAGCCGGCGCCGGCGTAGACCTGCGCGGCATCCGCGAGGTCCAGGCGACCCCAGTCGTCGCCCGTCGCCGGGCCGAGCGCCCGGACCTGCTGCTCGCTCAGGTAGCGGCCGTCGGGCCAGAGGATCATGCGCCTGCGAACCTCGGGCGCAAACGGCGGGCAGGGTGTCGTTCGCTCAGCGTGCCGGCGGCAACAGGTCGACGACCGCGACGGTCAGCGCCAGTCGTAGGGCGGTGATGCTGTCGGCGTCGGTCAGCGCGTGGATGGTGTCGTAACCGTCGGCGACGGGGTCGCGGTGGACGACGAGGCGGCGGCCGTCGAGATCAAGGACCCAGTACTCGGGGATGTCAGCGCACGCGTAGATCGCCGCCTTGCGTCCGAGGTCGACCGCGCGCGAGCTCACGCTGACCTCGACGACGAGCAGCGCACCGACGGGGTGAGAGCCCCAGCCGGCGGCTGGGACGACGGCGAGGTCGGGCTCGGGCTGGCTGATCGGGCTGGTCACGTTCAGCGGGCATTTGCGGGCGGACCACGAGCCCCGCGGCGGCCGCGATCGGCGCCAGCAGCATGTTCAGCCTGCTGAGCGACTCGGCGTGGTCGGGGCTCTGCGGGCTCATCTCGACGAGCACCCCGTCGAGCAGCTCGACATGGTCGTCCTCGGAGAGGATCCCGGCGTCGAGCATGGCGTAGACGTCGTCGACCGTGAGACCGCGGATCGGAAGGCCGCTATCCACGCGTGTGACCATCGCAGCGATCTTACCCCCCGATCACGCGTCGGATTGAAGCACTTGCACATCGGTCCGCGCCACGGTCGACCTGGTCTTCGGCAATGCCGGGATCCTTGCGGAGAAGGTGTGCGAGAACACCACCGATTCGTGCCGATTGTGTGGAGATCTCCACCCGACCTCGCGGCGCCGCACCAGCGCACTAGGGTTGGCTCGTGATCTCGCCCGACCAGGCCCAGCCTCTACGCGGGGCGATCGTCGGCCTCGGAATGATGGGCCGCCATCACGCGCGGCTGCTGCAGTCATCGCCGCGGGTGCAGTTCGCGGGCGCCGTGGACCCGCTGGGCGATCGCCACGGGGCGGTGCGGGAAGCCGCCGACGTCCACGCGACCGTCGCGGA
>JAJCYD010000016.1 GCA_029263125.1 Solirubrobacteraceae bacterium
TGACGCCCTTCGGCAGAGGATAGAGGAGATTTTGTAATGAGTGAGAAATCGTGTGAAAACCACGTTAGCGTTTCAGATGGATTCAGCGGACTGTGGATAGCAATTGCACTTCTCATCATTGCCTTCGGTGGCGAACCTGACTTGGTGGGGGCGATCATAGATTCATTGAGGAGAGAGCCATGACAGACCAGAAGAGTATGAGCCTGAAGCTAATGATGGATTCCGTTGGGACTTTCGGCTGGGTCAGGGTTTTGGAGAACCTGCTCAAGCGCGCCGAAGCAGCCGAGGCCAGAGCCGGGAGGCTGACCGATAAAGATCGGATTGCAAGGATACTTTGCGGATTTGACTGCCCGATCGATCAAGTCCCCTCAATCGTTTGGCGCCATGGCCAAAGCAAATATCTTGAGCAGGCCTCTATTTTGGTTGAACAATTGGAGATGCCCTCTGCTCAGCCCACCCGTGAGGGCGCCGGGGATGCGCAGGAGCCAGAAACATGGCATTCGGTCGAGGGTCACTGGCTGTGCAATGGCTGCAAAGCGTCTGGGCCAACAGCATCCTCTATCGACCACAGGGCTGACTGCCCCTTTGCCCAGGAAGGGGCCAAACTACCACCGGATGATGATCCCGCCGCCAGCAATGACCCGCTATGCCCGACGCACGGTGAGCCCTTGCGAGAGGCGGAATGCGGAGAGCAGAGGTTCGCGTGCGGGTGTCTCTTCAAGAGCGAGCCTGCCCAGGACAGCGGGGGGCTGTACAAAGCAATTGGCAAGAATGTTGTCGTCCCTGGTTACGGGAATGGGGACCTAGAGGTTTGCACAGCGCGCAGTCCAGACATGGCTCAACGCATCGTCTCCGCCCTCCAGTCCGCCCAAGAGGTGGAGGGGCTGAGGGAAGCGCTTGGAAACACATTGCCATATCTGAAATGGATGACCGCAGAGGAACGCGCTTACCCGCCTACTTTGCCAAGCTTGATCGCCGCTACAGAAGCAGCCCTCCGCACAGGAGGCGGGTGATGGATAGCTTCAAAGAGGCACACGAGAAGGCAGCCAAGGAAGTCTTTGCCAGGCCCGTGAAGAGAGACGGTCGGCCCAGGAAGATGATGTTTGTGGACTACCTCCTCGCCATGGAGGCCCAAGGCTGGAAGATGGTGGGGCCGGAGGCGACCGAGAATGAGATCAGAGATGCCACCTTTGCCGGCGATTTGGCCTACAGCAGGGCCGAACGCATTTGCGGGTCAGTTACCCCGATCCGAGCCTTCGCTATTGCTTGCAGAGAGGCCACGCTCGCAGCCGCCCCTTCCATTGATGAAAGGCTGAAGGACTAGCCCTCCCTCTCAGGCGCCCTCAATAGCTCGTCCACGGCATCAGGATTGCTCACACAGATGGTCTTCCATGCCTGGGCAAGCTCTACCGAGCCACCGTACCTGCGCATCACAGAGCCCACAGAGGCCGCTCGGCAGATCACGAATTCGGATTCCTCTAGGGCGCGGTCGTAGACTTCGGCGCCTCGGGCTTTGATGTCGTTGGCGCAGCCTGACAATACGGCGCCTGACAGTAGGATTCCCAGGACTGACAGCCGGCGACGAGCAGAAGTATCCATATCCACCTCATGAAGTTTTAGACCCTCCCGTAGTGTCTCTTATTGCAGTAGCGGCAAGATGGCCTGGGCGACCAATGGCGCCAGGATATCCTTGAGGGATAAAGCCACCACGGCAGCGGTCATCAATGCTAGCATGCTCTTGGTTATGATCATGGGGTGGCGTGGAGGGCGTTTCGAACGATCGCCCAAACCTCCTTTGCGAAGGATAAGACTACCGCCACCAGAACAGTAAACGCGGCTGTAATCCAGTGTCTTTTGTTGGCTTTCTTATTTGCTTTCTCGTCGGACTTCTTCTCTGCCCATTCTTTCGAAATGGACTTCACAGTCACCTCTAGGAGAGTGAGTCTCTTATCAAGATCATGCCGATCATCGTCCGCCTTTGTCACGGGCGCCCAGCAATCTTATCGCGGTGCGGATGATCAACCATGGAATCTCTTTCACCCGAGCCCACAGCCAGCGGAAGAATCCAAGGCGCTTTAGCTTCAAGAAGATATAAAAATCGGCGATAACGCCTATTACCACCGCAGCAATCGACCACCCATTTACCTCTACCGGAAGCAGTCCAGAATATGCTTGCAAGTTGAAGCAGGCTAATCCCAAGCACCCAGTCGAGAGCGGTTCCACCTTCTATTTTCCCCATCGCTGCCAGGAAATAGAAGGGCAACATACAGGCAAAGAAGAACGCAATCAATCGCGAAAGTGTTAAGATCCACGAGAACTTCAACAATAGGGTGGCTATGATGGTGTCCAGAATGATCAAGCCAACGGCGATCCTGGTAACCGCTTCCTGGTAGGAGCCCGCGTCGGAGATCAGCCACAGCCCGATTACACCGCCGCCGTGATCCCCTACATCGATCAGTCTGGTGCCGAACCAGTTGGCCACCATGACCATGGCCAGGGCATCCCAGCCCGGGGAGTGGCGGCCCTTGTAGACGCACACCAGACAGGCCAGGAGGAGCGGAACGACATAAGCCGCGCCCTGCCAGCCCATGGGGCCTAGCCACCCCAGGTCGATTTGCCAGGCCGCTATTTGTGACCAGAAGAGATTCACCGGCCGCCGCCGCCTTGTGGGATGGGAATTTGATTGTCCTCGCAGAGCTTCTTGAGGGCCTTGTGGACAGCACAAAGAAGCCGGTGCGCATTGCCCACGCTCGCCGCTGCGTCAGTAATGTCGGCAAGGTAGCAACCAATGTCCATATGGAAGAGTCCAGCCCCCTTGAAGGGCGCACATTCGGCGAAATCACTCATCAAAGGAATGAGCTTGTTGGTCGCCTCAATCAGTCTTTCCTGTCGAGTTTTGACCACGATGAGGCGACGAGCAAGGGCGCAAACAGCCGGGTCGACCGGATTGCCGGCGATGTCTTTGACCTGGCCGTCAGGGACTGGCTGTCCGTTGCTATCAACGAACACCCGTTCAAGTTCTGTCGCCATGGTGTCTCCTAGAGGGGCGGGTTCTGGGCAAGGGTGAGGGCGAGCTGATAGGCCAGCACGATAATGAGGAATATGTGTCGCATGGGGAAGCCATTATAGGAATAGGTCCGATTGATCATGGTCAAGAATTATTGACGAACCGTTAACCTTTGGCCGTTTCTCCGTGCGGGCCTCATCGCGAGCCTCAACTACTGATCGCCACAAGCTGTCATGGTCCGTATGACCGTTGAGGATTAGTTCAACCACACGCTTCGCCGCAGAGAATGTCACGACCTACACTCCATTTGGATTAACCAAACATAAAGTGTTACTGGAAGATGTCAAGCTATCGAGCCTATGTTGAAACTCATGCCATCAGGCGATTGGATTTCACTTCGCACTCTCACCTGGACCACACCAAGCCCAGAGATTGACCCGACCAGAGAAACCCAAGCTGGCTGGGATGCGCCAATGACAACGGAATTCCAGATCAGCCCGTCCTCGCTCACCTCGATGTGAACCAGCGGAGCGATGCCGTTCGTGGTTCTGCGGTGCGTCTTCACACCCAGAGATGTTTTCCCAGTGAGGTCCATGGAGACGATAAGCTCAACTTCCGCATTGGGGTCGATCGCCGTCAAGGCGGGGCCATCGGTTGGTGAAGTCAGAATCTCAACCGGATCAGTTCCTGCCGGCCACACATCGAGGTTCGTCATCGAGAGAACAGTCAGACCAGGCAAGGGAAGCTCATCCGGCTGCGGTGGGCCGATCTGTGGCCCGGAATCCGGTGGAACGGAATCGTTGTCCAGCGGTCCAAGATCATTCGTTGGGTCTTTCGTTCTGAAGACCGGCCGGCGATCTCCTGAGTAGGCAGCAGTAGCATAGAGCACTGGCGTCATGGCTCCATCACCGTTTGCGTTGCGCCAGCGTGCCCAGACACTGAATTGCCCCCCTAGACTGGTGTAGGCCTCCTCATCAATCCCCAGGTTGATCAGACAGACTTCCTCGTGGATGCCGTCGGACCTTAGATAGTTTCCACTGACCTTGCCGCCCTTGGGGCCACCTAGACGAAGCGCGGAGGGATCATCCGTAAGGGCATTCACGGTGAGTTCATTGCCCCTCATGATCAATTCACCAAAGGGATTGCCCACGGCATCCGCGAGATTGATTCTCACCTCCCCATTGGGCGGAATGTTGACGGTTAGATTGCCGTTAATGATGACATCTTCATCAAATATCATTTGCCGCCTACTCGGAGTCTGTTTGCAGGATTGCCGAATGCGTCCACTGCCCCAGCGTTCATCGCGCTATCAGTGAACCCGCCGAAGATGGATTTCGAAAGCTCAGCCTTCTTTGCATTGAGCGACCGTCTGCCAAGCCGGCCCTCGACCTTCTGAGCCTCGGACAGGACATCTGCCTCACTCACGCTTGGCAAACCCTTCTCCGCGCGCTTGCCGTTGAGTGCCTTCATGCCCTGGTTGATCAGCCCCATACCTGGAATCTGCGATGTCATGACACTCGTAAAGAGCCCGAAAACCTGGTTCCTGGTCTTCATGGACTTTTCGGCTTTGGCTATC
>JAJCYD010000017.1 GCA_029263125.1 Solirubrobacteraceae bacterium
CCGACCTGTCCGTTCACACCGTCGAGCACCTCGACGCCGTCGCCGCCGAGCTCAACGACCGACCGCGCAAGCGCCTCGCGTTCGCCAAGCCCATCGAGGAACTCGGGCCGCTACTGTTGCGCTGACCGCCAGAATCCGCCGGTCCCTCGGCGGAACGCGTGAGGGCGCACCACGCGCCCGTGCTCGACGCCGCCAGCTCGTCCCGCCCACGAACGCCAACCGGGGCGCCGCTCGGGCTCGAGCCGCTACCGGATCTGCAGCGGCTTCCGCCAAGTGAGCCTCATCCATCGCGCCGTGATTGTCTTCGCCCATGGAGGTGGCCCTAACGCTTCTGCTCGCGATCGTCGCGGCGAGTCTTGTTAGCATCTGGATCTACGCCCTGGTAGGAAAATAGGTTGGCCCTACGCAGCGGCGGCGCCTTGCAGCGTGACGGTGTGCCCGAGGCGCTCGAGTTGAGCGACCAGGCGCTTGGCGGTCCGTTCTCGTTGCCTGCGTTGCGCTTCGGGGTTGGGAGTCGGGAGTCGGTACATCTCGCCGTTGGTGAGCATGTGGTAGAGCGCGATCACGATCGCGTGCTTGACAGCACCGATCGCGACCTTGTGCCCCGAGCGCGCCCGGATGCGCCGGTACTTGCGAGCGAAGTGGCCGTCCTTGACGCGGATCGCGCCCATCGCGGCGTCGTGCAGCGCACCGTCAAGCCACTTCGGGCCCTTACGCGTGCGCCCGGAGCGCCGCTTGCCCGCCGACTGGTGGTTGCCGGGGCATTGCGCCGCCCAGCTGGCGAAATGCTTGTCGGTGGGGAAGCGGGTCATGTCGGTCCCGACCTCGCCGATCAGCATCTGCGCGGTCCGAGCCTGGATGCCATCCAGTGAGCAGGCGATCTGGACGGCCAGCTCAAAAGGGCGCTCGCTGGCCTCACAGTCGCGGTCGGCCGCGAAGTGCGCCTCGATCGCGTCGCCCAGCGCCGTGATCTCCGCGTCGAGGAAGTCGATGTGCCGCAGGATCCCGCCGATCAGCAGCGCGTGCTGGGCCGTGAAGCGAACGCCTTCCATCGCCTCCTCAAGCTCGCTGAGCTTGACCCGCAGCCGGCCCTTGGCCAGGCCGGCGAGAACCTTGGCGTCGCGCTCACCGCCGATCAGCGTGTCGAGCATCAGCCGCCCCGACACGCCGAGGATGTCGCTGGCCACGCAGTCCAGCTTGATCCCGGTGTCCTCCAGCGTCTTGTGCAGGCGGTTGGCCTCCGACGCGCGCTGACGCACCAGCGTCCGGCGCCGCCGCGTCAGCTCGCGCAGCTCACGGACCGCGGCCGGCGGCACGAAGCTGCCGCGCAGCAGCCCGAACTCCAGCAGCTGGCACAACCAGACTGCGTCAGCGACATCGGTCTTGCGACCGGGAACGTTCTTGACGTGCGCGGCGTTGCACAGCAGCAACTCGAAGTCGCCCTCCAGGACCGCCCACACGGGCTTCCAGTACACGCCTGTCGCTTCCATCGCGACCGTCGTCACGCCCAGCGACTTCAGCCAGTCCGCCATTGCCAGCAGCCCGCGCACCGTCGCCTTGAACTCACGGACCTCCTGAGAGCGCTTGCCGTCCGGCCCGGGCGTACGCACGCACGCCGTGATGCGCGCGATGGTGGTTTTCTCCCCACTTCGGATGACAGGAATTCCCCACCCCGGTAGCGCGTAGAGACGCGGACGGGGATCGACGCAGGCGAGCCCCGGAGGGGCGAGCCGGAGTCGTTCCCCGTCCGCGTGCGCGGTTCTGTCGGGGGTCCCCCTCACGGTCCTGGTTCCTGAAGCCAGACCGATGAGAAGGGACCCCCGGGGGATGCTCACAGAGGAGGACGACGTGGAGATCTACGCGCTTGCTGCGCGAGGCTGGTCTGTGTCTGCGATCAGTCGGCATACGGGCCGTGATCGCAAGACGGTCAGCAAGTACTTGGCAGGGCCGCGGGCGGTGCGGGCGCCGGCGCCGAGTTGCCTTGAGCCCTACCGCGCGTACATCGAGGCGCGTTTTGAAGACGACCCGCATCTGGAGGCGACGGTGCTGCATCGCGAGCTCGTCGACGCCGGGTTCGGGCGTGCGTACACGACGCTGGTCGGCGAGCTGCGGCGCTTGGAGCTGCGCCCGGTGTGCCTGACGTGCGCGCATCGCCGCGGCGACGCCGTCACGACCGAGATCGACCATCCGGCGGGCGAGGAGATTCAGTGGGACTGGCTGGAGCTCGCTGCTGAGGATGTGCCGTGGGGCGAGCCGGCGTACGTACTCGTCGGCGCGCTGTCGCACTCCGGGCGCTTCAGAGGCGTGTTCTGTGAGCAGATGACGTTCGGGCACTTGGCCGCCGCGATGCACCAGGTGCTCGTCGCGCTGGGTGGCACCGCGCGGGTGTGGCGCACCGACCGGATGGCGACGGTCGTATCGCCACAGACGGGGCGGATCACACCGGACGCTGCGGCGCTGGCCAAGCACTACGGCACGCAGATCGCGGTCTGCCCGGCGCGACGCGCGCAGCGCAAGGGCGTCGTCGAGAAGGCGATCCAGTACCTGACGAGGTCGTGGTGGCGGACCGCTGCGGTCGCGACACTGGGCGACGCGCAGCGCAGCTTGGACGCCTGGAGCGTCCGTGTCGCCGATCAGCGCACGCGGCCCGCGGGGACCGTCTCACAGATCGCCGCGGCCGAGTTGCTGCGGGCGCTGCCGGCGGCGGCCTACCCGGCGCAGATCGTCGTTGAGCGCAAGGTCTCACGGGCGGCGCTGGTGGCGTTTGAGGGCAACCACTACAGCGTTCCGCCCGTGCACGCGAGCCGCACGGTCACGGTGACCTGGCGCATCTCAGAGGCCATGTTGCGGATCGTCAGCATGCACGGCGAGATCGTCGCCGAGCACCGCCGCGTCGCGGCGGGCGCCTCGCAGACGGTCCGCTCAACTGAGCATGCCGCGATGTTGCAGACGGCGGTGCTGGCCGCGTTTACGACCAAGGACGCTTGCCGGCGCAAGCCCAACCTGCCGCCCGGCGACTGCGCGCTCGCCGAGCTGGCGAGGCTACGTGGCCTGGATCCCGGGGGCGCGCAAGTGATCTCACTGGCCGACTACGCGGCGCTCGCCGAGGCGGCCGGGCGATGACCATGCATCGCTACGAAGCCCGCGCCGACATCGTGCCCGGTGAGTGCGAGCTCAGCGTCGGCGGGCGCCTGATCCAGCTCGTCACGCTGACGCTGACCGACGCGGGCCCGATCACGATGCCCGACGGCACCGATCATCACTGCCCCGACGTCATCTGCCCGCTACGCGCCAGCGAAGCCAGGACGCTCGCGAGCCGGCTGCTCAAGCTCGCCGACCAAGCCCACACCAGGTCGGTGGCACGGTGAGCACCGACACGCTCTATCAGCAGCTGCGCAGCCACCTGCACTACCTCAAGCTCACCGCGGTCGCCGACGCGCTCGCGCCGGCGCTCGAGACGGCCGAGCGCGACCGGCCCGGCTACACCGAGTTCCTCGCCGGCCTGCTCAAGACCGAGGTCGACGCGACCGAGCAACGCCGCCTGCAGGGCCGCCTGCGCTTCTCCAAGCTGCCCGCCCGCAAAACCCTCGCGCAGTTCGACCGCGACGCCCAACCATCCCTGGACGCACGCATGATCGACGAGCTCGCGACGCTGCGGTTCATCGAAGAACGCGCGAACGTTCTGCTGATCGGGCCGCCCGGCGTCGGCAAAACACATCTCGCCGTCGCGCTCGGCCACCAAGCCGTCGAGGCCGGCTACCGCGTCTTCTACACCACCGCTGCCGACCTCGTCGCCCGCACCAGCCGCGCCGCGATCGAGGGACGCTGGCAGACCACGATGCGCTTCTGGAACGGCCCGCAGCTGCTGCTGATCGATGAGCTTGGCTATCTCCCGATGCCCGGCCAAGACGCCTCACTGCTCTTTCAGGTCATCAGCCGCCGCTACGAACACGGCTCGATCGTCCTAACCACCAACCGCGGCATCGCCGACTGGGGACAGATCTTCGAAGACACCACCGTCGCCGCCGCCATCCTCGACCGCCTCCTACACCACGCCACCGTCCTCTCGATCACCGGCGACAGCTACCGCATGCGCCGCCACCGAGACGCCATCGCAGCCCTCCGACCCGCCCTCACCGGCCGCCCACAAGGTGGGGAATTCCCATCGTCGCAACTGGGGAATTCTCGCCATCCTTGACAGTGACCTGCTCCTTGTGCACATCCAGCGCCGCCGGGCGCTCCAGCACCTGATCCATCACAAGCCTCCCGCACCGCGATCAACATGACAGCGCCACCCGGGAGGGCCCAGCAACTACAGACGAGTCTGGTAAACGTGCTCAGGGCACAGTCCGGCATTCCGGCAAGGGCCCCGCGCCAAACTTTGAACGGGCCTCAAGGGCACCAAGCAAAGACGCGGCGTCAGTCCAGGCGACGGCCGGATCCTCCCCCATTTTCACGACGCCCGCATGGCCGGCCACGGCCCCGAGAACTTTGGCGCGGATGGCGTCATGCCTCCACAAACACCCCCCGGCGGCAGCGGCGGTTGGCGGTGTCGGCACTTGCCACCCTGCTGCTGCTACCTGTTGCGCTTGCCGTTCTCGGGGCCTCGGACGACACGACCAACATTGCCATCGCGATAGGCATGGCAGCAGTCCTGCCCGTCCTCATCGGCGTCGGTGTGCGTGATCACCGACGCCGAGAGAAACGCATCCGTGCGCGCCGTCACGGCGCCTCCGGCGACGATGACTAGGCTGCTCCTTCGCCTAGCAGGAGCGGTGGCGGTGACGTCGGCTCAAGGTCCGCATGCCGGTCGCTGAGCGGGACGCGAAGAGCCACCCTGACCCGGCCTCGTCGAGGCCAGCGGCTCGTCCCACAGCCGAACGACTACCGGAACGCGCACCCGCCTAAGGAACGCTGCGACGGTATGACCTAAGGCCGGTACTGCCGGCCGAGCATGACTCGCGTGACGAGGTACACAATCGGGATGAACACCGCCGTGAGGACGAGCGTTTGAACTAGCCCCAGACCCACGTAAACGCCGGCGCCGATGCAGAGCGCCGCGATGAACAGCATTTGGAGCCACAGGCGGTCATCCCACCACTGCTTGCGCGCGATGCGGTCGCGTGCGAAGGCTCCCATGCGCTGATCATCGCGGATACGGTGGGCGCTCACAGCCGCGAGCGCGAACGAGCGTCCGGTTTCAAATGGCGCACCGAGGCGTCAAACGAACACCGATCTTCGCAGCGAGGAACCTCTTCACATAACGGCCACTGTCATTCGACTGTCGTTCTACAGCTGTTGAGACCGAGATGTCAGTAGTTGGTCAGCTCGGCTTGGCGGGCGTGAGCGTGACGCCCTCGGGAGAGATCGTGATCGTCGGTGTCGCATGACAGAGCGATGCCGCGGGCGTTTATCCAATCAGCGACGGACGACCGTGATCGCGCATGTGGGCCCGGGTGCTTGGGCAAGACGAGCGTCAGCGGTGACGAGCTCGCACGCTAGGACCTCAGCCAACGCAACATAGGTGGCGTCATATGCGGTCAGGTTGTCGCGCAGCTCCCACAGCCTGGCGATGAGACCAACCACGCCGTAGCGGCGCAGCCCGAGTCGCATCCATCGCGCGAGCGCCGCCCCGGCGTCGTCAGCGCCGATCTGGCCGCGGAGCACTTGTGCGCGCAGAGCTTGGGTGACCTCCGAATCCGCGAGGTGCGGGATCGCGACTGCCTCGTTCGCCAGCGATCGGCGTGCGTCTCCGTCGTTCAGCAGCGCGAGGACCGCCGCCGACGCGTCGAGGACGATCACCGAACCGAACGTCCGGCGTCGAGACCGGCGATCACATCCGCGGCCGACATCTCAAGATCTGGAAGGTCGCCCAGCAACCCGGGATTGTCGGCGCGCCGCGCAGCCTCCGTCAGTTCCCTCACGGCGAACGATGACACCGACAGCCCGTCGCGGGCCGCGAGCGAGGCCAGCCGCTCGCCGACGTCGTCTGGCACGTTGCGCAGGTAGAGCGTCTTCATGTCGCAGAACGCTAGCAGACTGCATCGCAGACGCCACAAGGTGATGGGTGTCATTCGACTGACGTTCTACACAAAGGGCGAGAGCATCAACGCGCTCGACGAGGCCTTCCCGTAGATGGCGCTCCAGCGCGCGGCGCGTCAAGACGCGATCGGCAGAAGGAGCGGCTCGCGATCGGGATCGGTGTTCTCGTCAGGCTCGGGCCTGAGCATGAGCCGAAGCGCGTCGGTCACGTTCCCGCGTGCCTCCGGGCGTGTGCGGCCTTGGCTGATCGCACCACAAGGTGATCTGGGAGCTTGACTGCGATCTGCTTCGTCAGACCCGCAGCATGTCCGGCCGTCTTGCGTCGCGCAAGCCGGGGTCCGTCTAGCAGTCCAAGCTGAAGTGAGGGTCGTGTGGTTCAGGATGTGTGGCGTAATGCCATGATCGCGACGTCATCGCGCAGCGGGCGGTCGACGTCGGCGAGCGCGAGCATCAGTCGGTCGACGAGGTCTTGAGCGCTGGCCTGCGAGGGCCCGGACAGCAGTTGCGCGACGCGGTGTTCGTCGACACGGATGCCGTCCAGGGTGATGTCGTGGATCCCGTCGCTGCATACGACGATCGCGTCGCCGATTGCGAGCTCGAGTTGACAGGTGACGAAGATCGGGTTCTCGACGACACCGAGCATCGTTCCGTGCGCTGGTGCTGCCTGGATGGTGGCGTTGGCGCGCACGATCAGTGGTGGCGGGTGTCCGGCGACCGCCAGCGTCACGGCGGCGACCTGGGAGGAGGTGTCGATCTGTCCGTAGACCGCGGTGCAGGTCTGCATCTGCCCGTCGGTGTGCATCAGGAGCGCGGCGTTGAGGTCTGCGAGGATCGCATCTGGGGTTTCGTGCAGCATCGCTGCGGTGCGCATCGTGTAGCGAGCCAGTGAGGTGATGGCGGCTGCATCGGGGCCTTTGCCGCAGACATCACCCAGGAAGAAGCCTGCTCGGCGGGGGGCGAGCGGGAACAGGTCGTAGAAGTCGCCGCCGACATCCTCGGGCGCGGAAGCCTCGTAGCGCACGCCGACGTCGAGCCCGGCGATTGTGGGCAGGCGCGGAGGTGACAGGCTGCGCTGCAGTGTGCGCGCCAGCTGCTCGGCGCGGTGCTTTAGTCCGAGTGCCTTGTGTCGCAGGTCGCGTTCGCGCTGTAGCTGCGAGACGAGCATCTCCCGGTCCACGAGCGAGCGCCGTCGCTCGCGTGCGGCCTGTTCGCGGTCGCGTTCTGCCATCAGGCGGTCTTCGGCTGCGCTCACCCGGTGCTCGGCGGCATCCGCTCGCCGATGCGCCGCTCGCTGGCGTGGCTCGGCGGCGCGCGTGGGGATGTCCGCGCCGGGCAGCGCAACCGCCCCATCGGGTTGCTCGTCCAGGGCTGCGGTCTGCGTGATCGCGACATCACGTGCGGCGGCAGCCTGATCGCGCGCCAATGCCGCGACGTCGCGAGCGTCGGCGATCGCGTCACGCTGCTCGGCAGCCCGCAGTCTCGCTGTGTCGTTCTCATCATCGGGACGTCGGTTGGTGTCGGTCTGTCGTGTTCGCGCGCTGGCCATTGGTGCCTATCGGAGGGGTGAGGGCGTGAGAACGGGCTCGCTGCGCGGTCAGCCTCGACGGCTGTCGAGGAGCTGGCCGTCCGCTCGAGCGATCAGCTCGCCGACGGTGTCGTCGCGTTGCAGTTCGGCGAAGCCTGTGCGGATCGCGCCCGCTTGGCTGCTTGAGGCGAGTGCGGCGGCGACGTCGCCAAAACGTTCGCTTGCGTCGCTGAGCGTCATGTTGGACATCGCACACAGAAACTCGTCGCCGGCGACACGGATGATCAGGTCGTAGGTGCGTAGGTGTTCGCCGATCAGCATGACGACGCGTTTGAGCATCTTGTCTCCGGCTTCGTGGCCGTTGCTGTCGTTGATGGCTTTGAGGCCGACGGCATCGACGTACACGACGACGAGCGGTGCGTTGATGCGCTGGCAGCGGTCAAGCTCGTGGCGGAGGTCGGCCAGCCCGGCGACGCGGGCGCGGGCGCCCGTGAGCGGGTCGTTCTCGGTGACCGCGAGCGCTTGTGCAAGTGACTCGCGATCGGCGAGCGCTCCTATCCGGTCGTGGGCTCCCTGCTCTCGATCGTCTGCCGCAGCCTTGCGGTCGGCGGCCGCTTGGGCGCGATGCTCGGCGGCCTGCCTGCGATGCAGCGCGGCGCGCTTTCGCTGCTCGGCGGCGCGCATGATGATCTCCGCGCCGCTGACAGCGCGCTGGCCGTCGTGGTCGTACATGGCGTCTTGCTGGGCCATCGCCAGATCGCGCGCGGAGGCCGCGTGGTCGCGTGCTCTGGCGGCCACGTCACGGATGTGTGCTGTCGCGTCTCGCTCGTTGGCGCTCTGCAGCCGCGCGCCGGCGGTCAGTTCGCGCTCACGGGTCGTGCGCTGACGGATATCGCGGCTGACCTCATGCGCTTCAGGGTCGACGCCGTGCCCAAGGTCACGATCGCTCGCGGCCTGATCGCGATCAGACGCGTCCTGATCGGTATCGGCGAGCGTCTGATCGCGCTCGCCGCCGGCGTGGTCGGCGTCGGCCAGCGACTGGTCTGAATCGGCAAGCGTCTGCTCGCTATCGGCGAGGGTCTGCTCACCATCGACGAGGCCGCCCCCGGTAGCGGGCGTGCTGTTCTCATCCTGTCGGCTGACGCGCCCGTTTTCGTGCTTCTCGGGACCGTCGCCTGACGGTGTGTGGGCCACAACGGGCCTCCAAGACGGCTCAATGACGGGTCTCGGAGATCCCCGCACCGATCCAATTGACATCTTCAGGCTACTCCTCCTCGCACGAAGCGTGGCACGTGAAAGGTCGCCGTCACCGAGTCGGCGCCGAGGCGCCCCGCACCCGCCGGCGTTCAGCGGTCCACCCGAGATCTGCAACGTCACCGTGCGACCACTGCCGCCGGCTGGCGGAGATTGCCATGCCCCGCCGTGTGTACGGTGCAGCCCCGACCCGATTACAGGGGAGCTGACCGCTTGATACGCATAGCGACCGCATGCAGGGCGTTCATCGTTGTGCCGGCGGCGTGCGGTGCCGGCGCCCGCACCATCACCACACACGTCACGCGCAACTGACGGGGCGATCGCCATAACTCGCGTCAGGCTCGACGAGCGCTTCGAGGCGCTGCAACGGCGCCGGCTTCCCGGCGACCTGACGCTGATCGTCGCGTCGAGCCGGCGCTCGCGGATGCTCGGGCTGGCGAAGCTCGATGCCCTCCCCCGTGCCCATGCCCTGCTGCTCGAGCCGTGCCGCTCGGTCCACACGGTGACGATGCGCTTCGCCCTGGACCTCATCTGGCTGGACCGCGACGGCGATCCGATCCGGCTCGACGAGGATGTCGCGCCGTGGCGCCAGCGCAGCTGCCTGCGCGCGCGTTCGGTGATCGAGGCCAACGCGGGCGACGGGCGGCGCTTCAGCGACGCACTCGCGCGGCGTCACGACTCGAACGACGTCTAGGACCCCGCGTTCTCGACGCCGAGCCTGGCTTCGACATGGCCGGCCAGCCGTCCGTTGACAAACGCCCGGGCCTCGTCGGGCAGCAGCTTCATCAGTGGCAGGAGATCATCGAGCAGATCGCCCTCGACGGCCGCATCGACCATCGAGGCGAGCAGCTCGGGCTCGTGCAGCGCCGGCAGGGTCGCGAACCGCCGGCGGCCGTCCTCGCTCATGTTGCGAGAGACGGGCAGGACGACGTTCCACAGACGGTCGCGCTGGGCACACGCCGCCAGGCCCTCGATCACCGCGTCGTCCTCCCCGGCAGCCATGTCCGCGAGCCACGCGGCCTGCTCGGCGGGCAAGCGCGTCAGCAAGTCCAGCGCCTGAGGCCAGAGGTCAGCCTCCGTGGCCGCCCGGATCGCGCCGCGCACGCGATCGTTTGAGAGCAGGTCGACGACATGGCCGAGCTGGTCCTTCTCCTCGACGAAGTAGGAGATTCGCAACAGCGACGCGTCGTCGAGGACGTCGAAGGATGCGCGCAGCGCGGCATCGGTCATGTGGCCGACGAAGCGGCCCATGACGATGTGCTCGTCGCGGCGCGTGAGCACCGCGGCGACCCTGGCCACGAGGGCCGCCGGAAGGAGCAGGATGATCGCTCTGGCGCGCCGCGGATCGAGCTGCATCGCCAGGTCGGCGAGGAACGTCGGCGGCATGCGCTGCGCCAGCGCGACGGCGCGCGCGGGCTCCAGCAGGCCGGTCACGCGGGCGCACAGGAGCGCGCCGAACAGATGCTGTGCGATCCAGGCGGTCATGCCCGGCGGCGGAATCCTGCTTGCGAGCGCGACCCGTGCGAAGCGGTGATCGCCCTCGTAGAGCACCGCCGTCGCGCGCTCGCGCAGCTTGCGGATCTCCGCGGGATCCATCTCCTCGAGGTAGTCCAGGCGCTCGCCCGACGTGCCCAGCAGGCGCGCGAGCTTCATGACCTCCGCGTGCCCCGCGAGGCTCATCCGATCAGCACCCGGCGAACCAGGCCGGCAAGCGGCCACGGCAGGAAGCGCAGCGTGCGATCGATCGCGCCGTCCAGCGCGCGCTCCTGTTCGGCGCGCGCGTCGGCGAGCGCCACCGCCAGGTCTGTCAGCGCCTCGTCGGGCAGCGCTTGCAATCCCGCGGGCAACGGCTCGCCGTACTGCTCGCGCACGGCTTGAAGGCGGTCGGCCATCCGGCGAACGATTCTAGGCAGGCGTCCGGGAGCAGTGACCAGGAGGTCCTGGCGCTCAAGCGGCGGTATGCGTCGGGGTCAATCGCCACGATCGCGGCAGAGCGGGACCTCGCGCGCGGCGTGTACGTCATTCCGACGCGGCGCTCCGCCCGCCCCACACTCGAACGCAGGCGGCGGCCTCACGGGGCCACGGCACACGACGTGCACCGGCCAGTTTGAGCTCGCGGCGCTCGCCGCGAAGCGTTCCGATCGTCGCCTCGGCCCGTTCGAGCTTGGCCGCCATCCGCTTGGCCGCCGTGCGTGCCTCGGCCGCATCCATCCGAGCGTCCGCGATCTGCTCGCGGGCTACAAGGACTGATCGCCCGCGCTACGCCGTGGCGAAGCGCCCGAGCGTGAACTCCGGGCGCACTCCGGGCAGGTGCTCGGCGAAGATGCGGTGGTAGGCGAACTCCTCAAGCGTGCGCAGTGGTGGGTCGACGGCGCCGCGATCGCTGGTGAAGTCCTTGTGGCTGACCGTGTCCTCGATCGTGGCTCGCAGCACGTCCTTCGCGCCGCTGCCGTCGCCGAACTCGGCCTTGACGCGCCACAGGATCTCGTCGGGCAGCCAGCCGGTGAAGGCCTTGCGCAGCATGCGCTTCTCGAGCTCGCCGGGAGCCGGGATCTTCCACGCCATCGGCAGGCCGAAGGCGAAGGCGATCACCTGGCGGTCAAGAAACGGCACGCGCGCTTCGAGCCCGTGGGCCATCGTGACGCGATCGCAGCGCTGGAGGTTGAGGTTGTGCAGGCCGTGGACGGTCCGCATCAGCTCGCCCTGCAGCTCGACCGGGTCCTCGAAGCCGCGCAGGTACTCATAGCCGGCGAACAGCTCGTCGGCCCCCTCCCCCGTCAGCACGACCTTGACGTGCTGCGCGGTCATCTCGGCGAGCAGGTAGTTGGGCACGGCGCTGCGCACGAGCGACGGATCGAAGTGCTCGATCGACCGGACGACCGCGGGCAGCGCCCGGATCGCCTCGCGCGAGTCGTAGATGCGCTCGTGATGCTCGGTGTCGAGGTGCTGGGAGACGACCCGTGCGGCAAGCAGGTCCTCGCTGGTCGCGGTGCCGACGGAGAAGGTCTTCAGCCGCTCACCGCGCTCGGCCAGGTGCCGCGCCGCGATCGCGGCGACGAGCGCAGAGTCAAGCCCGCCCGACAGGAAGACGCCGACGGGCACGTCGCCCATCATCTGGCGCTGCACCGCGCCCGTGAGGATCCGCCGGGTCTCGGCCAGCGCCTCCTCCGGCGCCTCAGGTGAGTCGCTCCACACGGCGCGAGCCGATGGCGCGCCCTCGCCCTCCTTCGGAACGGCGCTTGAGAAGCGCTGCAGGCCACCCTCGGGCGTCCAATGACAGCCGGGCGGGAAGGCTTGGACGTGTGGCATCCAGTCAGGTGCGAAGGCCGCGATCTCCGAGGCGAAATGGACGGAGCCGTCGCGCTGGGCCCAGTACAGCGGCTTGATGCCGACCGGGTCGCGAGCAGCCATGAAGCGCCCGTCCTCGCCCGCGACGAGGAAGGCGAACATGCCCTCGAGCTCGTCCAGCGCCTCCGGGCCGCGCTCGTCGAGCAGATGCAGCGCGACCTCGTTGTCCGAGCGGGTGGCGAACGGTGCCGGTGCGAGCGTCGCCCGGACCTCGTCGTGGTTGTAGACCTCGCCGTTGCCGACGAGCCACACGTCGCCGTCGGCGTTGGCAAAGGGCTGATGGCCGCCGTCGACGTCGACGATCGACAGACGCCGGTGTCCGAGCCATGAACGAGCCACGGTGACCTGCCCCGCGTCGTCCGGACCGCGGTGGATGAGGCGGCCGAGCATGCGCTCCGCGTCACCGTTGGGATGGGCGTCGTACACGGCTGCAATACCACACATAGATCTACACGCTCGCGATTTCTGCCGGCCGCTCGGCGTATGCCAAGGGCTGGCGGTCGTCTAGGTAGGACAATCGGTTGCGGGCGGCGGCCACGACGCCCGGTGCGTCGACGCGCGCGAAGGCCGAGCCCGCGCGGGTGCCGGTCGTCGCGAGCACGCGCCCGCGCGGATCGACGATCTTCGACTGGCCCGGGAAGCGCAGCCGGCCGAAGCGCCCGACCTGGTTGGAGGAGACCCACACGACCTGGTTCTCGAGTGCGCGGGTCTGATCGAGCAGGTTGAAGTGGCGCACCTGGGTGTCGCGGCGCATCCACGTGGCAGGATCGACACGGCACGCCGCCCACGCCGACAGCGACGCGATCAGCCCGGCGCCGCCGAGCGCCAGCTGGCGCGCGGCTTCGGGGAAGGTCTTGTCGTAGCAGACGAGCATTCCGATGCGGCCGATCGGCGTGTCAAAGGCATCGAACCCCGAGCCGGGGCGATACGCGTCGCGCTCCGCGGATGGCACATGGACCTTGCGGTGATGGCCAAGGATCCCGTCGCCATTGACGCAGACCGCACTGGAGTACGGCTTGCCGGCTGCCCGCTCAGTGTAGCCGACACAAACCACGACCTCGGCGGCGGCACGGACGATGCGTGCGATCTCCGGCCCGCCGAGGTCCAGTGCCGGCGGTGGGGCACACGGTGCGGGCGCGCCCAGGACGTGGGGTTCGTAGAGGTAGCCGCCGAGTGTCGCTTCAGGCAGGACGACGAGCGAGGCGCCGCGCTCGCGCGCCTGGGCGATGATCCGCTCGACCTGCCGCAGGCACTGCTCCAGATCGCGGCCAAAGCGCGCGCTGACCGCCATCACAGCAGGTGTCCTGGAGCGACGTTGAGGCATCGTGGTGAGCGTGCCCCGAGGTGCGCGAGCAACGTATGGACGGCGGTCCAGACATCGCGCGCGTCGCTTCGACATCGAGTTCATCGGGCATGAACTGCCCGCAACTGGTCGGGTCTACTCCGATCCTCGCCCACGGGCCCGGCTACGATCGGCGGCTCGATGCCCGACCGCCCCCAGACCTTCTACGACGCCGTCGGCGGCGAGCCCACGTTCCGCGCGATCGTCAAGCGCTTCTACGAGCAGGTCGCGGCCGACGAGGAGATCCTGCGGCCGCTGTACCCCGAGGAGGATCTCGGACCGGCCGAGGACCGCCTGGCGCTGTTTCTCATGCAGTACTGGGGCGGTCCGACGACCTACGGTGACACGCGCGGGCACCCCAGGCTGCGCATGCGCCACGCTCCGTTCACCATCGGCCCGGCCGCACGGGACGCCTGGCTGCGCGCGATGCGCGTCGCCGTCGACGAGGCGCAGCTCGACGAGCCCTATCGCGACCAGCTGTGGAGCTACCTGGAGTCGACGGCCCAGCACATGATGAACAGCGGTCGCGACTGAGCGCGATCGAACAGATGCCGCGCGGATCCCGACGAGATCCTGCGCGACCTGGGCTGACCTGCCAAGCACGTCCGGGCGCGGCGGCGCGCTCGTCAGTCGTATGCTTGTGGACATGGCGATCGTACGGTTGCGCGGACAGTTGGAGAAGCTCGCCGGCTCCGGCTCGCAGCACGAGGTTCAGGGCGCCACCGTGAACGAGCTGCTGGCCACCCTGGAGAGCACGCACGGCGCTCTGGAGGGTTGGATTCTCGACGAGCGCGGCGTGCTGCGCCGACACATCAACGTGTTCGTCAACGGCGAGATCGCGCAGCCGGACACCGCCGTCTCCGACGGCGACCGGATCGAGATCCTCCCCGCCATCTCCGGCGGCTGACCGGCCGATGACCGAGCTGCTGGTAGGGACCCGCAAGGGCCTCTTCGTGCTGGAGGGCGAACCCGGGGCCAACTTCGCGATCACCCGGCGGGCCTTCGAGGGCGAGCCGGTCGACTACGCCATGCGCGAGCCGCACTCCGGGCGGGTGTTCGCCGCGGTGACGTCGCCGTTCTGGGGTCCGCGGATCTGGTTCACCGACGACCTCGACGACGACTGGCAGCCGGCGACCGGGGTCGCGCTTCCCAAGGGCGGCGACCAGGCGCTCAAGCGCATCTGGGTGATCGTCGCAAGCGACGATGGGTCGAGATTGTGGGCCGGAGGCGATCCCGGCGTGCTGTTCGAGAGCCGCGACTGCGGCGCGACCTGGCAGCTCAACCACGCGCTCTTCGAGCATCCCACGCGTCCGCGCTGGCGCCCGGACTCCGGCGGGCTGTCGGTGCATTCCATCGCCCCGTGGCCCGGCGATCCCGGCCGCCTCGCGCTGGCGATCTCTGCCGCCGGCGTGTGGCTGACCGACGATGGCGGCGCCACGTGGCGCCACGGCAACGCGGGCATCGTCGCCGACTACCTGCCCCAGGAGGCGCGCGCGAGCGCGATCGACCTCTGCGTGCACCACCTCGAACGCGCGCAGGGACGCCCCGAGCGGCTGTTCCTGCAGTTCCACGGGGGCGTCTACCGCTCCGACGACGCCGGCGAGTCCTGGCAGGACATCGCCGCCGGGCTGCCGTCGGATTTCGGCTTTCCCGTCGTGCTGGATCCGGCGGACCCCGACAGCGCGTACCTGATCCCGGTCGCAACCGCCGATCGCGTCACGCCGGGCGGTCGCGTGCTCGTATGGGAGACGCGCGATGCGGGTGCCAACTGGATCGCGCGCGGTGAGGGTCTCCCCCAGTCCGACGCCTACCTGCAGGTCCTGCGCCAGTCCTTCGCCGGCGCCGGCGACGGCGACGAGCTGCAGCTGTACTTCGGCGCGACGTCCGGTGAGATGTTCGGCTCGCGCGACGCCGGCGCGACGTGGTTCACCGTCGCGAGCCGGCTACCGGCGATCGCGTCGGTCCGCGTGGGCTAAGCGAGCTGAGAAGCGCCGTGACGGGCTGGCGCCGCGCCCGAGGCGGCGCGCGCTGCCCTGCGCCTCATCCCTGGCCGCGGCGCGACGTCGGTGGCAGGCGCCGCGCCGCAGACCGCGAACATAGGGCGGTGCGCAGATCGACTCGGACTCGTGGGACCCGACCGCGTCGCCTTGGCTTGGCCGCAGCGGCGATCGTGGTGATCCTCCTGCTCCTGGCAGGCGGCGTTCGTGCCACGCATGCCGGCGAGGTGCTTCCCGGTGTGCACGTCGAAGGTGTCGCGCTTGGCGGTGCGTCGCTGGACGAGGCGCGCGAGCGGCTGAAGTCGATCGCCGCCGATGCGGCCCGCGAGCCGATCACGCTCGTCGCCGAGGACCGGCGCCTGAAGCTCGAACCCGTGAAGGCCGGGTACTTCGCCGATCCCGCGGCGACGGCGCGGGCCGCGCTGGATTCCGGTCGCGGTGGTCCGCTCAGTCTCCTGACGACGGTCGCGGGGCTGTTCGTCCAGCGTGACGTCGCGCTCGAGCAGACCATCGACAAGACCCAGCTCAAGCAGGCGGTCGACTCGCTCACCGACGAGCTGGGCCGCCGGTCCTTTCCCGGCGAGCTCGTGATCGATTCCGAGATGCTGTCGGTATCGGTCAAGGAGCCGCGCTCGGGCCGCGAGGTCGATCGCGGTCAGTTCGCCGAGCGCCTGGAGCGCTCCCTGGCCCGGCGACCGCGCGGCACCGTCGAGGTGCCGCTGAAGGACGTGGCCGTCGCCAAGCTCCAGGACGTCGAGCGGGTCGCGCGCAACGCCCGGGAGTTTCTGCGCGAGCCCCTGACACTGACCGGCGCCGGCGACCCCCTGGACGTCTCACCCGGTCAGCTTGCGGGCGTCATTGCGCTGGAGTCTCGCGAGGAGGGCAAGGTCGTGCGACTCGGCGCGGGCGACAAGCGCCTTGCGAAGCTCGTCGACGAGGTCGCCCCCAGGCGCGACCGCCCCTCACGCGACGCACGACTGTCGGCGCCGGCGCGCGCCGCGACGACGCTTGACGCCAAGGGCGAGGTCGCGTGGAAGCCGCGCTCGGCGGATGTCCGTGTGACGCGTGCCCCACGGCCGGGCCGGAAGGTGCAACGCGACGCGCTGGCCGACGCGATCGAGAAGGCCATTCGCGCAGGAAGCCATCGCGTGAAGCTGCCGGTGAAGCGCGTCGACCCCGACCTCTCCGCCGCGGATGCCAAGCGGCTGAAATCGCTGATCGGAACGTTCACGACGTACTACGTCCCCGGCCAGCCGCGCGTGAGGAACATCAAGCGCATCGCCCGCGACGTCGACCGCACGATCGTCGCACCCGGCGCGCGCTTCTCGCTCAATCAGACCGTCGGCAAGCGCACGAAGGCCGATGGGTACGTCGAGGCGCCGTTCATCGCTGACGGCAAGATCAAGCCGTCCGTCGGCGGCGGCGTCTCGCAGTTCTCGACGACGTTGTACAACGCCGCGTACTTCGCCGGGCTCAAGCTCGACTCCCACCAGCCCCACAGCTTCTTCATCGATCGCTATCCGGCGGGGCGCGAAGCGACGCTGAACTTCCCCGACATCGACCTGAGGTTCACCAACGACACCGACGCGCCGATCCTCATCCGCACGTCGACCGACAACAACTCCGTCGCCGTCAGCCTGTATGGCAACAACGGCGGCCGGCGCGTCGAGGCGAAGGCGGGCGACCGCATGCCGCTGCCCGACAAGGACTTCTCGCTCGTCGTCACGCGCGAGGTGCGCTACGCCGACGGCAAGGTCGTCAAGCAGCCATTCACGACCCGCTACGACAAGCCACCGGAGAAGGAGTAGCCGCTCCCCATGTTCAGCACACGATCGGGGGCTCCGGCCGGTCCGCGTCAGACTGTGTGCATGACAACGCCTCCCGCGGCGCCCAGCGCGCCAACCACAGAAGACGAGCGAGGCGCCATGCGACCCGTACGTTCTGACATCCGCAACGTGGCCATCATCGCCCACGTCGACCACGGCAAGACGACGCTGGTGGACGCGATGCTGCGCCAGTCGGGGATCTTCGCCGCCCACGAGGCGCTGACCGATCGCGTCATGGACTCGATGGATCAGGAGCGCGAGCGCGGGATCACGATCCTCGCCAAGAACGCGGCGGTGCGCTACACGCCGGCCGGCGGCGAGGAGGTCAAGCTCAACCTCGTCGACACCCCCGGCCACGCGGACTTCGGCGGCGAGGTCGAGCGCGGGTTGACGATGGTCGACGGCGTCGTGCTGCTCGTCGACTCCTCCGAGGGTCCGCTGCCGCAGACGCGCTTCGTGCTGCGCAAGGCGCTGGAGGCACGCCTGCCGGTGATCCTCGTCATCAACAAGGTCGACCGGCCCGACGCGCGGATCGCCGAGGTCGTCGACGAGGTCTACCAGCTGTTCATCGACCTCGATGCCGACGACGAGCAGATCGAGTTTCCGATCGTCTACACGAACGCGCGCGCCGGTCAGGCCTCGCTGGAGCAGGGCGTCGAGGGCACCGACCTGCGTCCGCTGCTGGATCTGCTCGTGACAGCGGTGCCCGCCCCGACCTACGTCGAGGGCCACGGGCTGCAGGCGCTCGTGACGAACCTCGACGCCTCCCCCTACGTCGGGCGCCTGGCGCTCTGTCGCGTGCACAACGGCACGATCCGCAAGGGCGAGACCGTCGCGTGGTATCGCCACGGTGAGGACGACGTCGCCTCGGCGAAGATCACCGAGCTGTACCTCACCGAGGGCATGGAGCGCATCGGCACCGAGGAGGCCGGGCCCGGCGAGATCATCGCCATCGCCGGCATCCCCGAGATCACGATCGGCGACACGCTCGCCGACCCCGAGGATCCCAAGCCGCTGCCGCCGGTGGTCGTCGACGAGCCCGCCCTGGCCATGACGATCGGCATCAACACCTCTCCCCTGGCCGGTCAGGTCGGCAAGAAGCTCACCGCCCGCCAGGTGTCTGACCGCCTGCAGGCCGAGCTCGTCGGCAACGTGTCGATCCGCGTGCTGGACACCGAACGGCCAGATACCTGGGAGGTGCAGGGCCGCGGGGAGCTGCAGCTCGGCGTGCTCGTCGAGGCGATGCGCCGCGAGGGCTTCGAGCTGACCGTCGGCAAGCCGAAGGTCGTCACGCGGACGGTCGACGGCAAGCTGCAGGAGCCGATCGAGCGGATGGCGATCGACGTGCCCGAGGACTATCTCGGCACGGTCACGCAGCTGATGGCCCTGCGCAAGGGCGCGATGGAGCAGATGGTCAACCACGGGACCGGCTGGGTGCGCCTCGAGTACCTCGTCCCCGCTCGTGGGCTGATCGGCTTCCGGACGGAGTTCCTGACCGAGACGCGCGGCTCGGGGATCATGCACTCGGTCTTTGAGAAGTACGCCAACTGGCAGGGCGAGATCAAGACGCGCGCGTCGGGGTCGCTGATCGCCGACCGGCGCGGCAAGACGGCATCGTTCGCGCTGATGCGCATGCAGGAACGCGGGCAGCTCTTCGTCGGTCCCGGCGAGGAGGTCTACGAGGGCATGATCTGCGGTGCCAACGCGCGCGCCGATGACCTCGACGTCAACGCGATCCGCGAGAAGAAGCAGACGAACATCCGCTCGGCCAACGCCGACGAGATGGTCAACCTCGTCCCCCCCGCGCGGATGTCGCTGGACCAGGCGCTGGAGTTCATCCGCGAGGACGAGTGCGTCGAGGTGACGCCCGACGCCGTGCGCCTGCGCAAGGTCGTGCTGACGGCGGTCGACCGCGTCAGGCAGGCGCGGTCCTCCAGGAAGGAGTAGGTCGTTCGCATGCGGGTGACCCTGACGGGCGCGACGGGGTTCGTCGGTTCGCGCCTGGTCGGCGAGCTGAAGGCGCGCGGCGACGAGGTCACGGTGCTGTCGCGCGACGCCGGTCGCGCGAGCGACCGGCTCGGCGTCGAGGCTGTGGCGTGGGACGGGATGTCCGGTGCGGCGCCGGTGCCGGCACTGGCCGGCCGCGACGTCGTCGTGCACCTTGCCGGCGAGCCGGTCGCCCAACGCTGGAATGACGAGGTCAAGGCGCGGATCCGCGACAGCCGCGACACCGGCACGCGCCAGCTCGTCGCCGGGCTGGCGGATTGCGGCGAGCCCGAGCGCCCGCGGCGGCTGGTGAGCGCGTCGGCGTCGGCGTTCTACGGCGCGCACGGCGACGAGATCGTCGACGAGACGAGCCCTCCCGGTCGCGACTGGCTCGCCGACGTCTGCGTGCGCTGGGAGCGAGCGGCCGACGCCGCCTCGGACCTCGGCATGTCCGTGGTCACGGTCCGCACCGGCCTGACGCTTGATGCGAACTACGGTGTGCTGGACAGCATGATGCTGCCGTTCAAGCTCGGGTTCGGCGGCCCGCTGGGCGGAGGCCGCCAGTACATGCCGTGGCTCGTGACCGACGACCTGATCGGCATGTACCTCAGCGCGATCGACGCCGCGCACGTCAGCGGCCCGATCAACGCCAGCGCGCCCAACCCGGTGACCAACAAGACGTTCTCCCGCGCACTCGGCAGAGCGCTGCGCCGTCCGGCGATCGTGCCGGTTCCGGGCTTGGTCCCCAAGCTGATGGTCGGCGAGGTGGCGAAGTACGCGCTGACCGGCGTGCGGATGGTGCCCGGCCGTGCCGAGGAGCTGGGATTCACGTTCAGCCAGCCCGAGATCGACGGCGCACTCGCCGCGACGCTCGCGTAGCCGAGCCGACCGGACCGCCCTTCCGGCCTCGCGACAGGTCGTTCACGGCATGAGTAGCGGGTGATAGCACCAGTGCTATTCGACGCTACTCATGCGCTGCGCAAGGACGGGCGGGTGAGGGCCTCGAGCCTCGGCTCGCGTGGGCGACGTTCGAACCCGTCGTCAGGTCGAGCGCCGGCGATGATCGGCTCGCTTCATCGCATCGAACGTCAGGCGCTCCAGAAGGACTCGTCACCGAGCTTGCGCGTCGACAGGCGCGCCCCGCGGCGCATCGCCCGTTTCGCCGCGCGGCTCCAGGCGTCAGAGATCGCCTTCGGGGGCGGCTCGTCGTAGGTCAGCTCGATGACGACGGGCCGGTCCTTGAGCACGGCGTACTTCTCCACCATCTGGCCCTCCAGGGCGAAGCGCAGGTAGTTGGTGACCTTCAGCTCCAGGCCCTTGATGACGAAGCGCCCGGTCGGCCACGGCCCCGTCTGAACGATCGACAGCAGTGCGCGACCGTCCTCGTCCTGGGCGATGAGGTCGATCTCGTCAGGGTTCTCCAGTCCCGGCATGCGCGCAGACTACGGCTCTGCATCGTTGCGGTGTGTGAACTGCGAGCAGCCCGAGCCGCGCTATCGCCCGGCCACATGCGCGCCGACGAGCTGCGCGACGCGCTCGGGCTGCTCCCAGAACAGCAGGTGGCCGGCGCCGTCAAGCAGCTCCAGGCGCGCCGCGGGCACCAGCGAGGCGATCAGGTCGCCGTTGACCGCGTCGAGGATCTGGTCCTCGGTGCCGTGAAGGACCAGCGTCGGCAGCGCGAGCCCGCGCAGTCGCCCGTACGTGTCATGCGCCACGACCGCAGCGAGCTGTTCGCGCAGCACGAAGATCGACGGCGTCGCGCCGCGCACGGACGCGGCGAAGGCGTCGTAGTTCGCGCGGTCGCTCACGAACGCCGCGCCGAACAGCAGGTCGTAGGCCGTGCGTAGCACCCGCTCGCGGTCGCCGGACAGCACGGCGGCCGTGAGGGCCTGCACGATCGCCCCGCTCGTCTCGCGCGATTGCGGCCCGCCGGCTGTCGTCGCCGCGAGCGTCAGCGTCGCGATGCGATCGGGGTGCGCGAGCGCGAGCTCCTGGGCGACCATCCCACCCATCGAGAAGCCGAAGACGTGCGCGCGATCGATCTGGAGCGCGTCGAGCACCGCCAGCGCATCGATGGCCAGGCTCGCGGTCGTGACGTCGGCGCACGGCCCGCTCTGCCCGGTCCCGCGGTGGTCGTAGACGATCGGTTGGAGATCGCGCGCCAACGCGTCGAGGAAGGGCTCGCCCCACTGCCTGCTGGTCGCGCCCATGCCCTGGATGAGCAGCAGCGGCTCGCCATCGCCGCGGCGCTGCACGTACAGCTCACTTCCCGCCACGGGCACCCTCGGCACCACGCGAACGCTACTGGGTGCGAGGATGGCTGCCATGACCAGCACACTGGACGTACTCGACCGCGGCCGGCTGCTCGCCTTCACGTTCGAGGACCTGCTCAAGTACCACGGCCCGGGCTCGCCTGGCGGTGTCGCCCAGGGCTTCAAGGTGCTCGAACGCGGCCTGGGCCTGATCGGGGCCGACGGCCCGCCCGAGCGGCGGGAGATCGCCATCCGGACGGCGTTCGGCGGCCCCGGCGCCCGCGACGCCGTCGAGCTCGTCACGCGTGGCGTGACCGACGGGCGCTACGTCGTCGATCCGTCGCTCGCGCGGCCCGAGCGCGGGCGCACGATGGCGCGCTTTGTCTTCGAGCTGACCTACCGTGAGCAGACCGCCACGCTGACCGTCCGTGACGGGATCGTGCCCGACGAGTTCATCGAGCTCGCGCGCACGGACCCCAGGAGCGCCGAACAGGAGGAGCGCTTCGCGGCCCTGAAGCTCGAGATGGTGCAGCGCGTGATGGCGCTGCCGGCCGACGAGGTGTACGACGTCGACGGCTGACCGATGAGATCGCGTGAGCAGCCGGGTCTGAGTTGGTGATAGAGCCCACCGTTCCACGCGGGCCCTTGCGCGCCGCTCGCCGAGGCAGCTCGCGGCCCACGGCCGGTCAGCGCGCGGCTGAAGAGCCCGGTGATGCCGAGAACGCCAGCAGGTCGGCGCCGGCATTCGCGACATCGCCGGTGCGCGCGTGGGACGGTGCGACCGGTTTGGGAAGCGCGGCGGCAAGCGCGGCGGCGGGCAGCGGCAGAGCGGCGAGGATCCACAGGACGGCGGGGATCCCGATGTGCTCGGCGAGCGGTCCGAGGGCAGCGGCGATCAGCCCGCCGATGCCGATCGCCAGGCCGAGCGTGATGCCCGAGGCGAGCGCCGGCCGAGTGGGCAGGTACTCCTGGCCCATAACGACGGTGAGACTGAAGTTGCCGATCGTCGCGAAGCCGACGAGCGCGATCAGCGCCATGGCGCCAACGGTGTCTCCGACCGCCACGAACAGGGCCATCAGCGGCGGGATGACGAGCATGAACGCCGCGAGGACGACGCGGCGGTCGTAGCTGTCGGCGAGGCGCCCGCCGGCGAGTGTGCCAAGCGCACCGGCGACGAGCATGACGGTGAGCGCGGTGTTGCCGAGCCCGTCACTCGCGCCCAAGTGGGTGATGAAGTAGGTGGCGATCAACGCCTGTAGGCCGAAGTAGACGCCGGAGCGCAACGCGGCGATCGCGACCAGGCACGCGAACGGCCCCCACTGATCCGCGCCGGGTGCCGCGACCCGTTCGCTTCGGGCCGATGGGCTGGCCCTCAGGCCGCCGAGCACGCCCGGGCGCGCGAGCAGGCCGGCGCATGCGAGCGCGGGAACCAGCACGACCGCGGCGCCCGGCATCCCGGCAATCAGGATCGCCGGCGTCAGCAGCACCGGAGCTAGGGCGAAGCCGGCGTTTCCGCCGACCGCGAAGATGCTCATCGCGGTCGCGCGTTCCCCTGGCTCGACGCGCTCCAGGCGGCGGGCGGCCTCCGGGTGAAACGCGGCCACGCCGATCCCGCTGAGCGCGACAGCCAGCAGCATCACGATGTAACCGTCGAGGGCGGCCGTGACGGCGATGCCCGCGCCGGCGCACCCGAGAGCGACCGGCATCAGCCAGCCGCTCGCACAGCGGTCGGCCAGCCACCCGAACAGCGGCTGCAACAGCGAGGAGGCGATCGTCATCGTGACCAGCAGGGTCGTGGTCGCCGACAACGACATGCCGCGCTGGGAGATCAGGAACGGGATCATCGCCGGCACCGCCCCCTGACACAGGTCGGCGCTGGCGTGGCCCGCGGCGAGCACCAGCAGGCTCGCGCGCCTACCAGTCGTGACGCCGTCGGGCGTCACCGGGCCGCGATGCCGTCGACCGCCATCCCGATCACGGCATCTCGCGCGCGATCGGGTTCCCAACCGTGGCCCGTGCGCAGGTGCCGGTAGGTGTGTCCGACCAGATTGAACAGCACCGTGGCGCTCTCGTGGACGTCATCGGCAACCAGCGACCCCTCGTGCACGCCGTCGCGCAGAATCCGCCGCAGCGCCTCCACGAACACCGGCCGCGTCAGCCCGACGGCGGCGCGCTCATGGAACACGCCGGCCCGGTCCGCGGCACTGAGCGCGTCGAGCACGGCAAGGTTGTGCTCGACGACCTCGCACTCGCCGCGCAGCGCCAGGACGAGCCGGTCGCGGGCGTTGACGTCGGCCACGAGCGCCGGCCACATCGCCTCGCGGTACTCGGCCGCCAACCGCTCCGCGAGGTGGCGCAGGATCTCAGCCTTGGAGATCCCGCGGCGGTGCAGCGTCATCCGCGATGTCCCGGCCTGCACAGCGATCCGCTCCATGGTCGCGCCTTCAAGGCCGTAGCGGCCCAGCACCACCCGGGCACCGTCGAGCAGTTGCTCGTCAAGCTCCACTGTGACACGAATGTATCATGTTGCTACAGTTTCGTAATCGCGAGACTGTGCGTGTCGAGACCGCTGGACCAGCAACCGGCGCCCTCCGCGCGACGAGGCCCCGCTAGGTCCGCACGAGATCGCGCTGCATCAGGCGGTGGCTGCTGAAATCCTCTTCGACGATCGGCACGTACCTGCCGCGTGTAGCTGAGCCGGGCAGGTCGTATCAGCACCGCGACGACGGCTGACCGATGACATTGCGCGAGCAGCCGGGTCTGAGGTGGTGATGAAGCCCACCTCGAGGAGGTTCAGACCGCGATGACCGAGCTGCTCGTTTCGACCCGCAAGGGACTGTTCGTGCTCGACGGCGAGCCGGGCGACTCGTTCGAGGTGGCCGCACGCGCCTTTGCCGGCGAGCCCGTCGAGTTCGCGATGCGCGACACGCGCAGCGGGCGGCTGCTGGCGTCGGTGACATCCGCCTTCCACGGACCGAAGATCTGGTTCACCGATGGCCACCCGTCCGGCGAGTGGCAGCAGGCCGAGGGCGTCTCGCTGCCCCCCGGCGGCGAGGCGGCATTGCAGCGCGTGTGGCTCATCAAGGCCGGCGAGGCGACCGGAGCGCTGTACGCCGGAGGCGACCCGGGCGTGCTGTTCGAGAGCACCGACGGCGGCACGAGCTGGCAGATCAATCGCGGCCTGTGGGACCACCCCTCACGCGAGTCGTGGACGCCCGGCGGGGGCGGGCTGTGCGTGCACTCGATCGTGCCGTGGCCCGGCGACCCCGATCGCCTCGCCGTCGGGATCTCCGCGGCCGGCGTCTGGCTGACCGACGACCGCGGCGCGACGTGGCGTCGCGGCAACAAGGGCCTGGTCGCAGGCTACGTGCCCGACGAGTCCCAGGAGGAGACGACCGACCTCTGTATCCACCACGTCGAGCGCGCGGCCGCCCGACCCGAGCGGTTGTACATGCAGTTCCACGGCGGCGTCTATCGCTCCGACGACGCCGGCCAGTCCTGGCAGGACGTCGCGCCGGGGCTGCCGTCGGACTTCGGCTTTCCGCTCGCCGTCGATCCGGCCGACGCCGACTGCGCGTACGTCATCCCGATGACCGCCGACACCGACCGCGTCACCGCCGGCGGCCGCGTGTGCGTCTACGAAACGCGCGACGCCGGGTCCAGCTGGACGCCGCGCGGCGACGGGCTGCCGTCCGAGCACGCCTACCTGACCGTCCTGCGGCTGGCGTTCGACTCATGCTCGGAGGGCTCCGAGCTCGAGCTGTACTTCGCCGCGACCTCGGGCGACGTCTTCGGCTCGGGCGACGCCGGCGCGAGCTGGTTCGCGGTCGCCGACCACCTGCCGCCGGCGGTCGCGGTCAGCGCCAGCGAGTAGACGTCGCGCCCGCCTGCAGGCTGACGATCGCCCCGCAACAGACGCCGTGCCGCCGGGTTGCGAGACGTAGACCCCTACTCATGAGGAGGCACACATGCGCACTCATGCCAAGTTCGCACTACTCGGCTCCGCGCTGCTCATCGTCCTGTCCGCGCCGATCGCACTCGGCGCCGGAGAGGGCCAGCCGCTGGACGGCGGCACACGAAACCCAACGCCGAGCACAAGCCAGTCCTACAACCGCGAGACCCAGATCATCGCCAACAGCGCGACGTACGGCACGCGCCAGTCCAACAAGTCCAACAACGGCGGCGGTGCGATCTACGGCTGCCGATCGGCGCCCGGCGGCACAGCCGCCAAGAACGAACCATGCATCCGCTCCAACAACCTCAGCACGGGCCTGGCCTTCGAGTTCCAGACCGGCGGCATGATCGGCGGGACGATCAACAGCGTCACGGCCGGTGACGCGAGCAAGCCGTTCACGACGAACGCGACGGGCGTGGCCACGGGGTTGAACGCCGATCGCGTCGACGGCAAGAACGCCGAGGACATCTCCAAGGACGCGGCAGCCGCGGCACAGGCGCTGAACCCGATCGCGCTCGTCAAGTCCGACGGCGCCCTTGAGCACTCGCGCGGGGTCGAGGCGAAGGGGGCCAGCCGCAGCGCGCTTGGCAACTACGACGTCGTCTTCACCGGCGATCTCGGGCAGTGCGCGCTCAACGCGACCGTCACCGGCACGCTGCCCGGCCAGATCACGGTCACACCGGCCGTCGCATCCGACAAGAAGACGACCACCGTCGACGTCCGGACGTTCGCGGGCGTGACGGGAACCCCCGTCGATCGCGGCTTCCACCTGCGGGCGACCTGCTGAGCACGCACGCGTAGGGTGGAGGGATGCGGATCTCGGTCGCCGCCGACGAGATGACCGGCGTCGCGGATGCCGTCGTCGAGCAGCTGCGCGCGCGCGGACATGAGCCCGTCGGCCTGCACGGGGCGCTCGGCGACGACGAGCGCGACGACTGGGCATGGTGCTCAGAGGCCGCCGCGCGCGATGTGGCAGACGGCCGCGCCGATCAGGCGGTCGTCTGCTGCTGGACGGGAACCGGCGCGTCGATCGCCGCCAACAAGGTCGGCGGCGTGCGCGCGGCGCTGTGCGCCGACGCGCAGACGGCCGCCGGCGCACGGCGCTGGAACGACGCCAACGTCCTCGCGCTGAGCCTGCGATCCACCTCCGAGGCGCAGCTCGCGGAGATCCTCGACGCGTGGTTTCATGCCCGTCCCAGCGACGACGACGGCGACCGCGCGAACATCGCGCATGTCGACGACATCGCCTGACCGCCGACGCTCAGACGCCACGACCCTCGACTGCCTCGAGCACGCCTTCGGCGATGCGCGTCGGCCGTGGGCCGAGGCCGTAGACCTTCGAAAGGTCGGCGCGCGGATCGACCTCGATGACCTTTGCGCGCGCCTCGACCACCACGCCGTCGTGGACGAGGCCTCGCAGGATCCCGTCCAGCGGCGCCGCGAGCTGCTCGTCGCCGATCGTCGCGACGACCTCGCCGGCCTCCACACGCTGGGCGATCGACGCGCTCGTTGCAAAGACGCCGGTGACCGGCGCGTAGACGAAGCGGTCGCGGGAGTGGCCGTCGAACGTTCGCGGCTCGCCGCCCAGCGCGCGCGTCGAGCCCGAGGTCAGCACCGCTCCGAGCTCGTCGCCCCACTGCGTCTCGATCGCCAGGTCGGTGGTCGCTCCCGCGACGATGTTCGGACCCAGGCCGATCGTCAGCGGGGCGAGATCGCGCTGGACCTCCGGGGTCGCACGCTTGCGCATGCGCGCGTCGACGAGCACGGCAGGTGCGACGGCGTCGAGCACGTCGCTCAGCGACGCCGTGCTGACGGGGATCGCGTCGCGATCGGCCGCCGCCGCGACCAGGTCGGCAACATCGTCGACGCGCCGTGCCGTCACGCCATCCAGCGAGCACGTCCCGTCGAAGATCGCGTCGACGAATGCCATCCCGCGCCGGGGCGCGGCCGGGGCCGCGACATCGTGGATCGCAACCCCGTACCCAGCTCGGTGCAGGACGACCGCGATCGCCGATCCCACGTCGCCACTGCCCCGCACGAGCACGATCGGTCGGCTCATGCGGGGCATGATGTCAGGCGTTCGTGGGCTCCGGCGCGCCATCGTGACGAACACTCGGAAGCCAGCTCAGCGCGCTGGGCAGGTACCAGTTCCAGTCGCCCAGCAGCTTCATCGTCGCGGGCAGCAGCACGGCGCGCACGAGCGTCGCGTCGATCAGGATCGCGGCCGCCAGGCCGACGCCCATCTGCTTGAACTCCAGCGAGCTCAGCGTCGCGAAGATCGAGAACACCGCGACCATGACGATCGCTGCGCTCGTCACGACGCCGGCGGTCTGCTTGATGGCGTAGCCGACGGCCCTGTCGGTGCTCATGCCGCCGCCGACCGCCTCGCGAACGCGGCTGAGGATGAACACGTGGTAGTCCATCGACAGGCCGAACAGGATCACGAACAGAAACAGCGGCAGCCACGAGGTGATGCCCCCGATCGACTGGAAGCCGAGCAGGCTCTCGCCGTGCCCGTCCTGGAAGACGAGCTTCAGGATGCCGTACGACGCCCCGACCGACAGCAGGTTCAGCACGATCGCCTTGATCGGGATGACCAGCGAGCGGAACGTCACGAGCAGCAGCAGGAACGTCAGGCCGAGGACAAAGCCGAACACGAGCGGCAGGTGGGACTTCATCGTGTCGTTGAAGTCCTTGGAGCCGGCGGTCATCCCGGTGACGTTCACCGCCATGCCCGCGGTCCTGCCGACCGTCGACGGAACGACGTCGTCGCGCAGGCGCGCGAGCGCGGCCTCCGACACCCTGTCGGTGCCGTTGCCCGCCAGCGGGATCTCGACGAGCGCGAGCGTGCCGGCGGGGTTGTCGGTGACGGTGATCGGCTGGCCGAGACCCTCGGTCTGACCCGCCTCGGCCTTGAGCGAGGCGATCGCGGACTGCACTGCCGGAGCCTGCACGTCGTCGGCTTCGATCGCCACGACGGCGGGCTCAGAGCCTCCCGGGAACGCGGCCTCCAGCCGATCGTAGGTCTGCATGATCGGGATGCTTCGCGACAGCCCCGCGACACCGGGGTTGACGGTGTGCATGCCCAGTGCCGGGATCGCCAGCGCGATCATCAGCCCGGCGGACAGCACGACCGACAGCACGGGGCGGCGCAGGACGCGGTCGATGATCGCGCCCCACACGCGCGACTCGCCCTTCGTGCGATGGCGCAGCTTCGCGACGTACGGAACGCGGCCCTTCTCCGTCCAGCCCTTCTGGCCGAGGAAGGACAGCATCGCCGGCAGGACCGTCAGCGATCCGACGATCGCCACGGCGACGACCAGGATCGTGCCAACCGCGAAGGACTCGAAGACCGCGTTGCCGGCGAGAAACATCCCGGCCATCGCGACCATCACCGTGAACCCGGAGATCAGCACAGCGCGCCCGGACGTCGCGGCGGCGGCAGACAGCGCCGCGGTCGCGGAGCGGCCGGCGTCGCGTTCCTCCATCTCACGTCGCAGGTAGAACATGCAGTAGTCCACGCCGACGGCCAGTCCGACGAGCAGCACGACCGACGAGATCGACTCCTCGACCGCGACAAGCTGGCTGATCGGGCCGAGCAGGCCCAACGTTCCCATGACCGCGGTCAGGCCGAGCAACAGCGGCAGTCCGGCCGCGACGAGCGCGCCGAACGCGACCAGCAGGATGAGCAGCGTGATCGGGACCGAGAGGACCTCCGCGCGCTGGAAGTCGTCCTCGAAGGACTTCGAGATCGCCTTGTCGGCGCTCGCGCCGCCGAACTGCTCGATGCGCACCTCGGGGTGGGCACGCTGCGCCGCGGCGACCGCGGCCAGCGACGACGTGACCCGATCATCGACGGCGTCCTGGTCTCCGGGCACCTTGAACTGCACGACCGCCGAACGCCCGTCGCCGGCGATCTGGCCCTCGTTGCCGGTCCGCAGCGGCGATTGCACGTCGGTGACGTGCTGGGTCGCGTTGAGGCGACGCGTGACGTCGCGGACCGCCGCCTCGAAGCGCGGATCCTTCGAGCTCAACGAGCCCTTGCCCTGGACGAGGACCTGCTCGGTCGCCTCGTCGGGAAAGCCGGCTGCGTCGATCGCCTCGTCGGCGACGCGCGACTGGCCGTTGCCCGACTCGGAGTCCTTCAGCTGGCGCTGCCCGACGGCGCCTCCGGCGACGGTCGCCAGGATGACGAACACGATCCAGCCGAGGATCGCCTGCTTGCGGTGCTTGGCACTCCAAGCACCCGCTCGAGCGGCCAGGTTGCGTTGCATGATCGGCTCCTTCGGGGGCGGTGATACTCAGGATGCGCCCAGACTGCCGCGTGCGCCGGTGCGTGTGAATGCGGGAACCCGGCGTCTTCGGGGTCGGGATAACCCCACCTCGCCCGGGTGCTCCCGGGTCTCTGAGATCCTCAGCGCGGAACGGACACGAGCTTGGCGTTCAGTCCATCGAGGACCGGGCCCAGCGGTGTGAAGCACATGAGGCGGAACGGTCCGACGATCAGCGTGGTGATCCCGACGGCGCGAACGGTCCCGTCCGAGCGCGGCGCCGTGAACACCGGGCCGCCGCTGTCGCCCTGGCGGGCGGTGATCGACGTGCAGCGCACCCGGGTCCCGATGTCGCGGCTGAGCTCTCGTTCGGCGCCACGAGCCTGGCGGCCGCGGATGTGTCCGCACTGATCGATGCCACTCGTGCGGCCGGTAAAGCAGACCGCGCGGCCGGCCGTCGGCTGCGCCAGCCCCGCCACGATCCACGGCGGACGCGACACGCCACGGTCGACGACCGCGACGCGTGAGCGGTTGGACCCCGAGGGCACCGGGGTCAGCAGCGCGTCCAGCGGCTTGCTGCGACTGAGGATGCGCTTGACGCGGCCGAGCGCGATGCCGGGCTGCGGAGCGCGTCGCAGCGCCACGTTTCGGCGTTGCACGGTCTTGTCGGAGCGCAGCCCACCGCAATGTGCGGCGCTCAGCCCGCCGAGCCTGCCGCTCTTGATCCGCACGAGCCACGAGGAGCTGCAGACCACCGCGCCCTTGGGCACCGGCCGGCCACCGACGAGCGTGGGCCGAGCGAAGATCAGCTCGCGGCCGGCCTCCCAGCCATCGAGGTTCGGGGCGCCGCCCGGGCGGCGGATGCGCAGCGCCGCGCGCTTGCGGACGGCGAGCAGATCGTGCTCGCCGTCGCCCTCGGTGCTCTGCGCCCGCAGCGGCGTCCAGCCCGCCGCCTGCAGCGCGGCCTTCGAGCCCGAGATCGGTGCCGCCACGACCTGGGCGGCCGCCGCCTCGGCGTCGGCGCAGCTGGCTCCTGCCACCTGCACGATGCTCGTCTCGCCGACGTTCGCGCATCCCACGTACTCATAGCTGCGGATCGCCTGTGCCTGCGCGGGGATGACCATGACTGCCGCGGCAGCGATCGTGGCGATCAGGGAGCGCATTGCGTACCGCTGATGATGGCGAATCGGCCGGTGCTGAGCGCCGCTCTTCGATGATGCAGTGCCAGCGCGCCAGGCCGCTGGGAAGCGGACAACGTCAGGCAGAACAGCTAGCGTCGCGGGCGTGAGCGAGCAAGCGCGCAAGCCCAAGCTGCGCATCCGGGGCGGATCGGGCCCGCTGCAGACGCTTGTCGAGCTGGCGTGCCTGCGCGCGATGGAGGGTCTCGGCTACGCAGAGGCCCTGTCGGTCTCGATCAAGCGCGACCCGCACAAGCAGGAAGGCGCCGGCGCCAGCCTCGCCGCGGACGGCAGCCTGTGGGTCAACCTCGGCCTGGCCAAGCACGGCGAGCCGCTGCTGGGATGGGTGCTCAGCGAGGAGATCGCGCACCACTACTTCGCAACCGTGCACGGCGTGCGCCGCGACGGCGGCTTCGTCGAGGTGCTGCTGCACGAGGTCTTCGCGACCTGGTTTCAGTTTCGCGAGAACATCGCCACGGGCCGAATGTCGATCGACGATCTCATCACGGCGCCCGTCCCCCTCGGCGAGCCCAGCGCAGAGCTCGGCGAGCATCTGGGCAAGCAGGTCGCCGGCGCGGTCAGCGGCAGCCGCGCCAACGCCGATCACCTCGACGTGTGGCTCGCCGATCCCGACGCCGACGAGCTCACCGCGCAGTTCGTTCGCGTGCTGCTGGACGCCCGTGTCGTGCCCTACCCGTCCAGCCCGGATGCGGTGGCCGGCGCGCTGCGCGAGATCTACGACGAGATCCTTGCCGGCGACCGCGGCGCGGCCGCGTGATGAGCGCCGGCGAGGACAGGGAGGTCTCCGACGGCGACAAGCCTCCCGAGCCGCACGAGATCTTCCAGCGCACGCGCGAGGAGGGCACGCGCCGGCTGGAACGCTCGCCGCTGGAGCTCACGTCGACGTCGCTGGTTGCCGGCTTCGACGTCGTCTTTGGCATCATCGCGCTGGCGACGATCACCGCCGCCCTGACGCCACGCTTCGGCGAGGAGGCCGCGCACTTCGCCGGCGCGCTGGGCTTCGGGATCGCCTTCATCTTCATCGTCGTCGGCCGCTCGGAGCTGTTCACGGAGAACTTTCTCGTGCCGGTTACGGCGCTGCGAAGCGGAAAGATCTCCAAGCTGCTCCTGGCTCGGCTGTGGCTGATCTCGCCGCTGTTCAACCTCGTCGGCGGCATCACGCTCGTGCTGATCGTCAGCGTCCAGGGCGTGTTGCCGGAGGGCTCGGGCGAGGCGATGGTCACGATCGCCGAGAAGGTCGACGACAACGGAGTCCTGACGGCATTCTGCAGCGCGGTCGTCGCGGGCGCCCTGATCACGGTCATGACCTGGATCGTGGAGGGCGTCGGATCGATCGGTGGGCGCATCGTCTGCGCCTGGATCGGCGGCTTCCTGTTGACGATCGGCGCGTTCAACCACGTGATCGTCGTGACGCTCGAGCTGATCTACGGCATGCGCTACGGCGCAGACGTGGGCGGCCTGGACGTCGCGCAGAACTTCGCGGTGGCCGCAGCCGGCAACATGGTCGGCGGGCTGCTGTTCGTGACGCTGACGCGGACGGGCCAGGCGATCGGATCCAGCGACGGCGACGGCCCGACTGACGACTGACGGGCTACGCCTCGACCTCGTCCTCCGGTCGCAGGTCGATGTCCTCGATCGAGAGGATGCCGTCGGGTGGGCAGCCGAACGGCAGGCACAGCTGTCCCTGCGCCCACCACCAGCTCTGCATCTCGACGACCGCCGCATCGGGCACGTCGAGCTCGTAGATCACGACGCCATCGGACCCGCGCGAGTGGCTGCGAGTCGTCGCATACTCGACCGCGAGGTCGCGAGAGGCCGCGACGTAGGAGTTGGCGAGCAGGCCGTTGGCCTCGATGCTCTCCTTGTGCTCGATGGTTGTTCCGTGCCAGACGATCACGCCACGCCGAAGTCTGACGGGTCGGCGTTGCGGCGTCGAGCGTCCGGGGCGTCGTTGGCATCGCGGCAACCGTCGTAGCCTGTCGCGCGATGCCCGTCCTCGACGTCAGCGAGCGATCCTTCGACCCGCTGGTGCTCGACCGCTCGACGGTGATGCCGGTCGTCGTCGACTTCTGGGCGCCGTGGTGCGGGCCGTGCATGGCGCTGACGCCGCTGCTGGAAGCCGCGACGATCGCTCGCACGGGCGAGGTCGTGCTCGCGAAGGTCGACATCGACCTCTGCCCCGCGCTGTGGAAGCGCTATGAGGTGCGCACCGTGCCGGCTGTCAAGGCCTTCCGCCACCGTGAGGTGGTCGCCGAGTTCACCGGGATTCAGCCTCCCGACGCGGTCCAGGCGTTCTTCGACGAGCTGCTGGCCTCGTTCGCGCGCGCTTGACAGCGAGCCCCCGCGCCGCCACGATCAGCCCGTGCCCATCTATGACTACGCATGCCTCTCGTGCGATGACCGCTTCGATGACCTCTCGCGCTTCGATGCGCCCGCGCCCCCGTGTCCGAGCTGTGGCTCGGAGGCCAAGCGCCTGCTGTCAACGTTCCTCGTGCCCAACTCGCCGGCCGGCCAGCGCAGCTTCGTGCGCAGCGGCGCAACCGCGATGGCCGAGATGGGCTGCTGCGGTGGCGGCGGCTGCGGTACGCACGCCGGCTGAGCGCCGTCCATGAGCACCGAGCTGCAGCCGCACGACGGCGTGCGGCTCGCACACGAGCGCCATGCCGCGATCCAGCGCGATCACGGCGAACTGCATCCCGACGCGATCGCCGCGGCGAGCGAGCTTGTCACCGAGCACCTTGCGGCTGGTGAGGCGCAGACCGGCGTCGACCTGCTGCGCGAGCTGTCCGAGCGCGCCACCGCGAAGCTCGGCGAGGAACACGAGGCAACCGGCCTTGCACTGGCCGCCTACGCCGAGGCGCTGCGCCAGTCCGGTGCGCCCGACGCCGAGCAGCTCGGCGTCCTGACCGACGCGATCAAGGCGTTCTCGGCGTCGGTCGGCCCGGCCGATCCGCGCACGACGGCGGCCTTCGCGCGCCTCGCGCACGTCGCGCTCAACGTGCAGGCCGTCGAGGTGGCAGTCACCGCTGGCATGCAGGCGCTGGGCAGCCTGATGACCCGCGGCGAGGGCGACAGCGCACAGGCCGGCGAGATCTACGCGACGCTCGCGATGGCGGCCGCCACGCGCCAGTCCCCTGCCGCCATGGGCGCGGCTGAGCGCGCCCATACGTTGACCGCGGAGCTACCCGCCGGCGACCCGGCACGCAAGCGCGCGCGGACGGCCTGGAGCGGGCTCGGCTCCCCGCGGCGCCTGGTCGTCACGGCCGATCTGTCGGTGATCGCGTTCGGCTCGCCGTCATCGCTCGTGATCGAGTACGCGAACGTCGCCGACGACGGCGCCGCCGACCAGCACAACCACGGCCTGCGCGCCGAGGGAGCGCGAGCGTTTCGCGCCGCGATCTCCTCCTCTCCGTTCTCCTGGCGCTCCACGGCCGGAGGATTCGAGGCCGCCAGCCGCACCGGCGGTGGCGCCGCGCTGCGCTTCCTCGCCACCGCCGAGGGCGGTGAGGACGTCGAGGTCACCTTGGACGCCGGCGAACTGGATGCCCTGCGCACGGCGGTCTCCGACGCGCTCGGCGGCGCGGTCGCGACGGACGAGCCCGGGCGCAATGACCCGTGCCCCTGCGGCTCGGGCGCGAAGTACAAGAAGTGCTGCGGGCGCTGAGCGCCGGCGCCACCGCAGCGACAGGCCGCCGCTTGTAGCTTCGCCGAGCACGTGCGGTAGCGGCGCGTGCCGCACACCACGCCGCCGGAAGTCGACCGTCACGTCCCCGAGGCGATCGCCTGCGAGGATGACCGGGATGCTCGAGGTCACGCACTTCACCGATCCGGGCTGTCCGTGGGCGTACTCGGCGTCGCCGGCGCTGAGCACGTTGCGGTGGCGCTACGGAGCGCAACTGCGCTGGACGCTCGTGACGATCGGTCTCGCCGAGGACCCGGCGCTGTATGAGGCGCGCGGCTACACGCCGCTGAAGTCCGCCATCGGCTACACGACGTTTCGCCGTTTCGGGATGCCGCTGCTGGCAACGCCGAAGGCGAGCATCGCGGCCACGTCGCCCGCCTGCCGGACGATCGTCGCGACCCGCCTGGCGTCGCCTGAGCACGAGCTGGCGGTCTTTCGCGCGTTGCAGTTCGCGCAGTTCACCACCGGCGCCGTGCTCGACGCCCCGCCGACGCTGCGCACGGCGCTGCTCGATGTCGCCGGGCTCGACGTCGACGCGATCCTCGCGGCGATCGACACACCGGCGGTGTGGGCGGCCTACGAAGCCGATCGTGCTCGAGCGCGCACCGCTGCCGGGACGCCGACGGAGTTTCAGGGCCGCTCGGCCAACAGCGACGGAGCGGTGCGCTACACGGCGCCGTCGCTCGTGTTCACGACGACGGACGGACGGTGCCTGGAGGCAGGCGGCTTTCAGCCGGTCGAGGCCTACGACGTCGTGATCGCAAACCTCGATCCCACGTTGGCGCGCCGCGCGCCGGCCGAGGATCCCGTCGAGGTGCTCGAGGCCTTCGAGCATCCGCTGGCGACCGTGGAGGTCGCCGCGATCATGGCCGAGCATCTCGCCGAGCCGCGCGTCGGGAGGGCCGAACGGGCCCTGCTGGAGACGGTCGCGGACGGACGTGCCGTGCAGCGACCGGCAGGCGACAGCGCGTTGTGGGCCCGTAGCGGCTGACAAGGTGCTGGCGCGTTCGGCGGGTGTGCCGATCCGCGACGACGAGGAGCTCATAGGACCAGAAAGCGCGCTTCCCGCGTCACGCGACTCGCGCTCAACCACCCAAGGAGCTCCCACTGTCAGATGTCACCGTTGGCCTGCTGGTCCGCATCGAAGCGCTCGCCGGCAAGGAGCAGGAGGTCGCCGACTTCCTCGCCGGCGCCGTCGAGCTCGCTCGGCAGGAGCCCGCGACGACGGCATGGTTCGCCGTGCGCATCGGCCCGTCGACGTTCGCCGTCTTCGACGTCTTCCCCGACGGCGACGGCCGCGACGCGCACCTCAGCGGCCCGATCGCCGAAGCGCTGCTGGGAAGCGTCGGCACGCTGATCGAGCAGCCGACGATCGAGCCGGTCGACGTGCTGGCGGCCAAGCTCTAGATGAGCTAGCCCTCGCGGCTGGGCGGGTCATGCACGCAGGCCATACGCAACCCGCCTCGGCCACGGCCACGCTGTAGCCGACACCGCAGCTGGGCGGGTTCTGCACGCAGGCCATGCGCAACCCGCCCCAGCCACGGCCACGGCCACGGCCACGGCCACGGCCACGGCCAAGCTGTAGCCGGCACCGCGCCTGGGCGGGTTCTGCACGCAGGCCATACGCAACCCGCCCCGGCTACGGCCAAGCTGTAGCCGGCACCGCGGCTGGGCGGGTTCTGCACGCGGGTCATGCGGAAACCGCCCAGACTGCCGCTACGCCACCGGCTCGCTGACGATCTCGTCCTTCAGCGGGCGCAGGATGAGCAGGCCAACCAAGGCGGAGCCCGCGAGCACGAGGACGACCACGCGGCTGGCATCGAACGTCGACAGGCCGGCGAGGTCGTGCATGACGAGAATCGTGCCGCCCCACAGCACGAGCGGGCCAAAGCCCGTCGACAGCTTGCCGACCAGCGCGTAGAGGCCGAAGTCCTCGCCCCGGCGCTCGGCGGGGACGAGGCGCAGCAGGAAGACGGGGTCGACGGCTGACAGCGAGCCCAGCACGATGCCGATCAGCGGACCGACGACCCACAGCAGCTCACCCGAGCCGCTGACCGCCGCCGCCAGCAGCGACGTGATCGCGATTACCAGCGTGCCGGTGATGACCCGCCTGGGTCCGATGCGCTCGGCGAGCAGCCCGCCTCCGAACGCCCCGCCGATCGCCGTCACCGCCGAGACCGCCAGCAGCATGTCGATCGACGCGCCGTCAAAGTCGCCGCTGCGCCGGGCGGAGACCGTCAGGTAGGTCAGCACGGTCGCGATCGCGTCGACATGGAAGAAGCGCGCGAGCAGCAGGTCGCCCGAGCAGCAGGCGCCCGGCGCACGGTCGCCGCGAGCTGGGCGAACGGGCGCTGTGGCGGGACGTCGGGGTCGCGCGGCGGTCGCCGGCGCTCGCGCACGAGCAGGAAGCCGGGCAGCGCGAAGACGAGGAACAGGGCCGCCGCGGGCAGGAAGGCCCGCTCAGCCTGTCCGTCCTCGACGAACGAGCCGATCGCGAACAGCACAGTCAGGGTGCCGAGATAGCCGACCGCCACGCCGATCCCCGAGACCCGCCCGCGCCGCTCCTCGGGCGCTACCGTGCTCAGCAGCGGGTGGTACTGGGCGTCGGCGCTGTTGAACGCGAACGTCGCGACGCCCGCGAGCAGCAGCGCCAGGAGGATCGAGTCGACGACGCCCAGCAGCGCGGTGACGAGCACGCTCAGCAGCGTGAAGGCGATGAGGATCGGCTTGTGGCGGCCCATGCGGTCGGCCAGCGCGCCCAGCAGCGGCAGCGTCACGATCAGCGACACCGACACCGCCGCGACCATCAGCCCGACGTAGATGTCAGGCTGCCCGCGCTCCTCGATGATCCAGTCGTTGTAGTAGCGCGTGACGACGACGAACGAGAAGATCGTGTTCGCGAAGTCCTAGAGGATCCACCCGACGACCGGCAGGCTCGGCAGGCGCCAGGGGCGGCCGTCGTCCACGGCGGCAGGCTATGGCCTGCCGGTCGCGAGCTGGCGCGACGTCTAGGCTCAGCAGGGTATGTCGGCGCCCTCGGACTCACCGACCTCGCAGACGACAAGCGATGTCGCCGCGTTCGAGGACGCGTTCATCGCATTCGTCCGATCCCTGCGCATCGCGCGGGCCAGGGCCGCGCGCGATCCATCCCTGGCCGCGCTCTCGCTCGCGCAGTACCAGCTGCTCGAAGCCGTCGACGCCGCCGGACAGGACGGCAACGCCCGGGTCGCCGAGCTCGCCGGCGTCACGCAGCCAACCGCCACGCGCGCGCTGAGCGCGCTCGAGCGGCGCGAGATGATCGTGCGGGTTCGCGGCAAGGATCGCCGCTGCGTACGGGTGGCGCTGACCGACGAGGGACGGCGCGAGCTCGAGCGCAAGCGTGCCGTGGTTCACGAGCGACTGCTCGAGCTCCATCGGTCGCTCGATGCCGATGAGCGCGTCCAGGCCGTGGCGCTGATGGGCAAGCTCGCGGATCTCATCCAAACGCTGTAGCCGGTCAGCCGGGCTCCGCCGCGGGCTCGGTGGCGATCGACCGTCGCAGCCGACCAGGGACCGCGAGGGCGAGCCCCAACGCGGCGACCATGCCCACCGCCGACATCGCGAAGGCGAGCGTGAAGCCGGACTCCTCGGGTAGACCGCCGGCCGCGATGCGTCCCGCGACGATGCTTGCGGCGATCTGGCCGCCGATCGCGCCACCGATCGTGCGCATGATCGTGTTCATGCCGGTCGCGACGCCGGTCTGGTCCTGCTCGACGGCCTCGACGATGAGGTTGGCCATCGCCGCGAATGAGAACCCGATGCCCAGACCCAGCAGCGTCACGCCGATGTAGATGCTCAATCGCGAGTCATGCGAGACCGCCAGGAACGCGAAGCTCAGCGCGCCGGCGAACGTGCCGATCACGAGCGGCAGCTTGGAGCCGAAGCGGCCGCCCAGCCAGCCCGCGAACGGGCCGGCGACGAGCATGATCGCGGCGGAGGGCAGCAGGAACAGCCCGGCCTGCGTCACGTTGGCGTCGAAGCCGTAGCCCGCGCTGGACGGCGTCTGCACGAACTGCGGGATCAGGATGAACGATCCGAACATCCCGAAGCCGACGAGCAGGCCCGTGAGGTTCGTCGTGAAGACCGCCCGCCTGCGCATCATCGTCATGTCGACCAGCGGCTGGGGCACCCGCCGTTCGAATGCCACCCACCACACCAGCAGCGCCGCGGCCGCGGCGAACAGCCCGAGGATCCGCCCCGAGCCCCAGCCCCAGTTGTGGCCCTCGCTGACGGCGACCAGCAGCGCCACGAGCCCGCCCGACAGCAGCGCCGCGCCCGCCCAGTCGATCTTGGCGGGACTCTTGACCGGCGACTCGGGAACGAACAGGTGGGTGGCGATCGTCGCGATCACCACGACGATCAGGCCCAGCCAGAAGATCCACTCGTAGGAGAGGTTGTCGACGATCAGGCCGCTGAGCACGAGCCCTGCGCCGCCACCGATGCCGAAGGTGGCGCTGATCAGGCCGATGCCGGTCGCGACGCGCTCAGGCGGAAACTCGTCGCGGATGATGCCGAAGGACAGCGGGAAGACGGCGCCGCCGATGCCCTGGATGACGCGTCCGGCGATCAGCAGCTCGATCGAGTGCGACAGGGCGGCCACGAGCGAACCCAGCCCGAACACGACGAGCGTGGCGACGAGCATGCGCTCCTTGCCGAAGATGTCGCCGAGCCGGCCCACGATCGGCGTCGCGACCGAGGCGCTCAGCAGATAGGCCGTGAGCACGAATGTGACGGCCGTCGTCGACGTGCCCAGCTCGCGCTGGATCTCCGGCAGCGCCGGCGCGACGAGCGTCTGCGACAGCGCGTAGGCCAGCGCGCCGGTCACCAGGACGCCCAGCGTGACGCCGTAGTGCTGGCGCGGCTTGACGGGCACGTCGGAGCCGGCGGTGGCGTGTGCTTGGCGTCGGGTCACGGGGCGGGGCGGACAACGGTCGGCGCGGCCAACAGATCGTTAGCTTAGCCAACGATCTGCGCGCCCGGCGGTCGCCACGGGCCGCGTACGCAGCCACCAGTCCGGCGCGGCCCAGGGTCCGAGCAGGAATAGGTGCACGATCCGGTGGCCAGAGACCGCAGGTATTCCTGCTCGGGCCCTCAGCCGTCGAAGCGCACGGTCAGCCCCGACGGGAACGGACCCTCGAACTTCAGGTCGCCGTCGTCGCCGCGAGCACGCGTGATCGGGCGGCCCTCCAGCAGCGCGGTCATCAGCGCCGGGAGCTGGTGGCGCACGATCTGCTGGCCATAGCACGTGTGTAGGCCATGACCGAAGAGCATGTAGTCACTCCACGGCCGGTCGATGCGGAAGTCCTCGGGATCGGCGATCGCGCGCTCGTCGTGCATCGCCGACAGCGTGCCGGCGAAGATCGTCGAGCCGGCCTTGACGGTCGTCTCGCGGTCGGTGCCCGCGGCGATCACGGCGTCCTGCGGACACAGGCGCAGCAGCGCGAAGTTCTGCGGGCTGAAGCGCAGCGCCTCCCAGACGTACTGCCCGACGAGCGCGCGATCGCCGTCGCGCGCGGCGGCCTGGGCGCCGCGAAGCTCGTCCTCGCGCTCGAGCAGGACGTTGACCGCCCGTGCCAGCGAGTTTGAGACCGTGGGAATCCAGCCGACGATGTTGCCCAGGATGTTGTGGCGGATCGCGATGTCGAAGAACTTCGGCTCGCCGTCGTCCTGCAAGCGCAGCAGCCGCGTTAGCACGTCGTCGGGGACGTCCTCCCCAGCCCCGATCGCGGCCTTGCGCACGTCGATGAGGCCATCGAGATGCGTGCGCCACAGCGCCGCGTCCTGCAGCGCGCGCTCGCGCGTCTCTGCGAGGTTGTTGACGTTGATGAACAGCTCCCAGAAGATGTCGCGCGCCCAGCGCGCCTGCGTCTGCGCGTCGGGCCCCGGTGTGCCGAAGTACGCGTCGATCGATCGAATCAGCGCGGGGTCGGCAAGCTCGGAGACGACGTCGATCGACTCGCCGGCCTCGGAGACAAGCTCGCGCGCGTAGCCGAGCATCGCGTCGCCGAGCGGCTGCATGTCCTCGCGACGCACGGCGCGGTCCATCGCGGCGTGGTCATGGTGATACAGCGGCGTGTCGTCGACGCCGAGGATGAACGGGCCCGTGACGGCCTGCATCTTCGGCCCGTACAGACCAGCCGTGAAGCGCTGCGGATCGCCGAGGACCTCCTTGACGTCCTCGGCCAGCGCGACGACCGTCAGCGCCTTCGTCGAGATGATCGGCTTGTGGTCGCGCATGAACGCGAACAGCCGCGGCGCCGTCTTGTCGGCGACCTGGCCGAAGAGGTTGGAAACATCCTCGGCGAGCTTGTCGGCGCGGTCCTTGAAGCGCTCGCGGATCTCGTCGTCGAGGCCCACCGCGGCTATCCCGTGGTTCCATCGGCGATCGCCGCAAGCGCGCTGACGCCCGGAACAAACAGGTACTCGCCGCCGCGCGTCTTGACGACCGCCTCCATCGGAGCCAGGAAGAAGGGCGGCCGGCCCTGGATCGTCATCTTGCCCGTGCCCTCCGGGTCGCCGAGCAGGAAGTCCTTGTCGTGGCCGAGGCCGAAGATGTTGCCGTCGTTGAGCCATTGCATCTGCACTGCCTCGAACTGGCGCGAGATGCTGGCCTGGAAGCTGACGAAGACCAGGCCGCGGTCGGCGCGGTCGTCGGGCTTGCCGTCTGGGAGCGGGTCGCCGTAGGGCATGCCGCGGCGGATCATGCGGTGGCGGAAGGTCAGCGCGCCCTGAAAGCCCAGCGCGTCGCGCGGGTTGGAGCGGCGGATGTGCGAGCCCAGCGGGCAGCGCATGCCGTCGCTGTCTGACGAGTAGCGAAAATCGTTGGCGCCGCGTGCGGTGGCGTCGAAGTCCGGATCAGGCTTGTCGGGGTGGGTGACCAGCGGCGTGCCGTCCGTCCAGCGGCCGACGACCTTCGCCGCGAGCTTGTGCTCGTCTCCGGCTTGGTAGAGCTCCGCCGCGTCGGCCATCACGCGCCGCCACAGCGCGACGTCCTGGTAGAGCTTGCGCCACACCATGTACGTGCCGCTCTTGCCCAGCGGATCGGCCGGCGCGTTGGGCAGCGTGCGCTTGGGGTCGTCGCGCGTGTCCTCGTCGGGATAGCCGAGCACGAACTCGCCGGGCGCGAGCGCTCGCCAGCGGCCGTCCTCCTCGGGCACCCCTCCCCCGGGCGCCTTGTCGTCGCTGGCGCCCTGGACCGCAGGCTGGGCGAAGCCGTCCGCATAGCCGAAGTGCTCGCGCGCGCCCGTCAGCAGTGCCGTGTCCTGCTGGAAGACGATCTCCAGGCCCCCCGCGTCGTCCATCGCGGCGCGCATGAGCCCGAGCGCCCGGCGATGATCCTCGGCCTCCTGGGCGTTGATCGTCAACAGCACGTGGGCCGAGCCGTCGCCGAGCCCTCGCTCCCACGCGCCGGGATCGCTGACGCCCGTGTCACCGAGACGCTCCGCGCGCGAGGACATGCCCTCGCGAAACTCCGCCGAGAAGGAGGCGACGACCTCGTCGGAGACCCCCAGCGCCTTCAGCCCCGCGGCCGTTACGGCGACGTTGAGCGTCGTCACCGGCTTGCCGTCCTTCCACGGCTCGGCCGTCGTGACGTGATCCAGCAGGCCGGAGAACCAGGCGCGGGCCTGCTCGGGCGGGCAGGTGATCTTCACGAAGGCGTAGGAGGTGTGGTCGTAGTCGTTGCCGTAGGCGCGCAGGATGTCGCCTTGCAGATCGCGCAGATCGATGTGGACGCGGGCGTCTGCCATCAGCTCGGGAACTCCTTGACGAACGCCTCTTGAAGCTCCTCGGGCTCCATGCCCTGCGCGCGGGTGGCGAAGGCCATCAGGCGCTCGCGCTGGTCCAGCGAGGCCTTCACCTTGGCGACGGTGGCCTGACCGTAGGCCGCGTAGAAGAACCCACAGTCGATCTGGTTGTGCTTGAGGTAGGCCTTCAGCCCCTTGGCGTCTTGCGGACCGCCGATGCAGCGACCCCAGATCTCGGGGATCTCGCCGGCGAGCTGCGCGCCGAGATCGTCGAGATAGCTGTCCAGCTCGCCGTCGAAGTTGCTGGAGAAGCACAGCATCGGGATCGCGAGGTGCTCCTCCCTGCGCTGCTTGTAGTGCGGCTTGTGGTTGAAGTCCTCGACGATGACCAGGCGGGCCATGTGGGTGCGCTTGACGCGGCGCAACGGCCGCGTCGCTCCGAGGCCCTCGATGGTGGCGCGCAGGGCGTCCTGTTCGCCGGGCTTGATCGGCGTGATCGCGAGGAAGCCGTAGGCCTGTCCAGAGACGTTGGACGAGTTCATAGCGAGCGCTGCGCGTCGGTGAGCATCTTCTCGTAGGCCCTGGCGAAGGCGTCCGGTTGCATGCCCTTGGCGCTGCGCCGCAGCGGCGCGAGCTTGTCGTCGAGATCGAGCGCCGCCTTGACCATCGTGATCGTCGCCTCGGGATAGGCCGAGTAGTAGTGGCTGTTGGCGATTTCGTTCTCCTTGATGTACGCCTTGAACGGCCCGACCGGCAGCGCCTTGGGGAAGCCGTAGGAGCTGCCCCAGAACGCCGCCATCCCGCTGGTCAGGATGTGCGAGAACGCGTCGATGTACTCCTCCCAGCCGCCGTTGAAGTTGCTCTCGAAGTACATGTGCGGATAGCGCAGCCGCTGCTTGGGTTGTGGCGCGCCGTTGTAGGGGATCTTCGTGACCAGCGACCAGCGCGCGAAGTGGATGAACGACAGCTGAACGATCGTCGTGGTCAGCTTGGGCGTGCGCTTGGTGACGTTGAACAGGACCGGCAGGAACGCGCGTCCCCACCACTTGACGGTGCTGAACACGGTGATCGCGATCGCCTGACCGTCGATATTGCGCTCCGACGGGGTCCCGGTGGCAGTGATCGGCCCGGCGGATGGCGCAGTGCTCACGCCGGCCAACGTAACGCGCGGGATCGTGGCCGGTCAAGTGTGCATGCGGCCACACACGCGCGCGCAGCGATACGGCGCCGGGGGCCCCGCCGCCGGACGGTCATGGCGACTGCCTGTCGGCATGCGACACCCAAACGCCACGATGGCGCGATGTCGCGCCGCGGCCGGCTCTTCAGCTCTCGTCGAGCTCGATGCGCATTGCGCGCGCGAGGGTGCGGCCGAGCACGTGATCGGTGTCGCCGACGCGCACGGTGATCGGGCCGTCGAACGGCTGTCGCGCCGAGACGACGCAGCGGTCGCCGAGCGCGATGCCCTGCTCGGCGAGGAAGCGCAGCATCTGCGAGTCGGAGTCCGAGACGCGCACGAAGCAGCCGCCTCGGCCGATCGCGACGTTGCTCAGGGCCTCGGTGTCGCCCTCGTCGATGACGAGGTCATGGCTCGGGATCGGATCGCCGTGCGGATCGTGGGTCGGGTCGCCGAGCTTGGCGGCGATGCGGGCCTCGAGGTCCTCTGACAGGACGTGCTCCAGAGCCTCGGCCTCCTCGTGCACGCGATCCCACGGCACGTCGAGGTGCTCGGCGAGATAGAGCTCGAGCAGGCGGTGGTGGCGCATCATCTCCAGCGCCAGGCGCTCGCCCGCCGCCGTCAGGCGCACGCCGTGGTAGGGCTCGTGCAGTGCGAGGTCGCGCTCGGCGAGCTTCTTGACCATCGCCGAAGCCGAAGCCGGCGTGACGCCGCAGCGCTCGGCGAGCGCGTTCGTGCTGACCGGCTCGCCCTTGGCGCGCTGCTGCAGCGAGTAGATCGCCTTCGCGTAGTCCTCGATCGCACTGCTGCGACCCGCGCCCAGTGCCGCCATCACACGCTGACCAGTAGTCCGGTGGCGAACATCAGCGCAAGTCCTACCAGGAGGCCGCCGACGGCGCGCGGATGCAACGTCCGGCCGTTGTCGTCGCGCAGCGTCGGGGCGAGCTGCACCATGACCTGGGCGATCGCTCCGGCACCCGCGCCGAACAGGAACGCCGCGATCGACGTGTTGAAGGCCGAGGCGCCGATCCACGTGCCGAGCACCGCCGGCCCGCCCGCGAGCAGCCCAAGCCCGGCCAGGCGCCCGAGCGTCGGCTTGCTGCGCGCGATCGGGGCGACGATCGCCAGGCCTTCGGTCGTGTTGTGCAGCGCGAAGCCGACGACGAGGAAGGCGCCGAGCGCCAGCGCGCCGGTCGTGTAGGCGGTCCCGATCGCCAGCCCCTCCCCCAGGTTGTGCAAGCCGATGCCGATCGCGATCAGCGTGGCCAGCGACCCCGCGCTGGCTCCCGCCTCGGCGCCGGCCCGGCGGCGGTCGCGCAGCCAGGCGCTGATGCCGGTCAGCGCGAGGAACGCCACGGCCGCTCCGATGAACACGAGCGCCGCGCCGCCGAAGGCCTGTGAGCCCTCGCCGCTCTGCTCGAGGCCCTCGAGCGTCGCATCGATCGCCAGGAACCCCAGCAGCCCGACGGTGAGCGCCATGACGAAGCGCAGCCACGCGGGCGGAATGCGGCGAATCCATGGCAGCCACAACATGCCCAGCGCGATCGGGATGACGCCGACGTAGATCCCCAGCAGCGCCATCAGGCCGAAGAAGCCGGCGTCGGCCACGGGCGTCGGTACGGCGATGTCGATCGCGTGATCGATCGTGCCGCCCGTGGAGGTCACGAGCGCCACCTCGTAGGCCTGTCCCTCGATCCACGGCTCCGCGATCGCGACCGTCGCCGTATCCAGCCGCCCGATCGGCTTCTCGGCGCCGCTGAAGGGCGAGTAGGCGTCGTTGACGATCACCTGCGCGATCGAGACGGCGTCGGGCCCGTCGTTTCGCACCGTCAGCTCGATCGTGCCCGGAACGAGCTTCGTGCGCTCGATCGACAGCACTTCGGCCGGAGGGCCCGTGCGCTCGCCCAGTCCGGGCGCGCCGAGCGCGGTGAACGCGCCGATCGCGATCGCGATCAGCAGCAGCGGGACGACACCCAGCACCCAGCCGGGAATGCCGCGCGTGACCGTGCTCTCGCCGCCGGGATCGAGATCGTCTGCGGTCGCGCCGCCGGCTTCCACTACTCGACGACCTCGAAGAAGCCCATCCAGCCGAGCTCGGTGAACTCCGACTGGTGGGCGTGGAACATGTACTTGCCTGTATGGGGCATGCGCATCTCGACGATCCCGCGCTGGCCCTGGCAGAGCATGACCGTGTCGGTCAGCTCGCTGGGGGTCTTCGACGTTCCGGTGGGGAAGTACTCGAAGAGGTTGCCGTGCAGGTGGAACGAGTTGATCGGGTCGTACTCGAGGATGTTGACGAGATAGATCCGGACGAGCTCGTCGCGCGCGATGCGGATCGGGCGCTCGGCGTACGCGAAACCGATCGTGTTGGCGGCGTAGAACTCGTTGGCGCCGTCGAAGTTCGTGTCGAAGCCGTTCATGACCATCACCATCTCGTCGGCCTTCTCCCGCGGCCACTTGGGGTCGACGATGAAGGTCCCGTACATCCCCTTGGCGATGTGCTCGGCGAGCGGGCGAACATGGCAGTGGTAGAGATGCAGCCCCGCCGGCAGCGCGTCGAACTCGTAGACGAAGCGCCCGCCCGGTTCGATCGCGCCGCGACCCACCCCCGGCATCCCGTCCATCGAGGCCGGATGGATCCCGTGGAAGTGGATCGTGTGCGGGTGGATGCGCGAGCCGTTGACGAACGTGATGCGCAGCCGGTCGCCCTCCGTGCAGCGCAGGGTCGGGCCGGGGATCCGCCCGTTGTAGGACCACCCCTCGTAGGTCACGCCGGGAGCCAGCTCGATCTCCTGCTCGGCGGCCGCGAGCGTCCATTCGCGCAGCGTGCGCCCGTCGGGCAGCGTGCTCGTCTTGCCGTAGTCGAAGTCGCGCAGGATCTCGTGCGGATTGAAGCCGTTGGCCTCGTGGTCGACGGTCGCGCCACGGAACCCTGCATGCGAGCCGCCGTGCGCGGTCGCGGCAACGCCCGCGTTCCCGCCGTGCTCGGCTGCGGCGGCCGTGGCGTGGGAATGCGGGATCGTGGCATGCAGGGCGGTCGCCCCAAGGCCGAGGACGGGGACGGTGCCGAGCAGCTTGCGTCGAGTCAATGGCGCCACGAGATGGATTATGGCATGACTAAACCCCTGGCGCGCGATCTCGGACGCCGAGCCTCGCGCAGCGGCGACGCGTTCGTGCGCTGAGCCCACTCGACGCTGACGCGACGGCGGCCGGCATGAGCCGCCGCCCGTCGCGCTGCGGCCGCTACCCGTACAGCGCGTCGGCGATCAGGAACGCGTTGAGGACGATGATCAGCGTCGCGACCGCACTCGCGGCCACGGTGGTGCGCCGGCGGTTGACGAGGCTGCCCATGAGGTCGCGGCGCCGCGTGACAAGGATCAGCGGGATCAGCGCGAACGGGATCCCGAAGGAGAGCACGACCTGCGAGATCACAAGCGTCTGGGTCGTGGGCAGCCCGAGCGCAAGGACGACGAGGGCGGGGGACATCGTGACCGCGCGGCGCACGAACAGCGGGATCCTGCGGCGGATGAACCCCTGCATGACGATCTGCCCGGCGTATGTGCCGACGCTCGACGACGACAGGCCCGAGGCGAGCAGCGCTACGGCGAACGCCAGCGCGGCGCCGCCGCCGACGAGCGTCGCGATGCCCGCGTGGGCGGCCTCGATGGAGTCCACGCCGGTGCTGGCCGTGCGGTTGAAGATCGCGGCGGCGACGAACAGCATCGCGAGGTTGATGGCGCCGGCCATGCCCAGCCCGAGCCCGCAGTCCACGCGGATGTAGCGCAGCAGCACCCGGCGTTCGGCGTCGTCGCGGGCCTCGATGCGGCGCTGGGTCAATGCCGAGTGCAGGTAGACCACATGGGGCATGACCGTCGCCCCGATGATGCCGATCGCCAGCAGCAGCGACTCCGAGCCGGCGAGACCGGGGACCAGCCCGCCCGCGATCCCGGTCGCCGACTGACCTCCGACGGCGATCAGGTCATACACAAACCCGAACGCCACGAGCCCGAGCAGCGCGATGATCGCGAGCTCGAAGCGGCGGTGTCCGCGCTGCTGCAGCGCGAGGATCGCGAACGCGATGACGGCGGTGATCAGGCCGGCGGGGAAGAGCTCGATCCCGAACAGCAGGTTCAACCCGATCGCGGCTCCGACGAACTCGGCGAGATCGGTCGAGATCGCGACGATCTCCGCCTGTAGCCACAGCCCGAGGTTCGCGGACCGCGGGAAGCTCTCGCGGCACAGCTCGGCGAGGTTGCGGCCCGACGCGAGGCCCGCCTTCGCTGACAGGTACTGGACGAGGATCGCCATCAGGTTGGCGAGGACGACGACCCAGACGAGCAGGTAGCCGAACGTCGCTCCCGCCGAGAAGTTCGTGGCGAAGTTGCCCGGGTCGATGTAGGCGACGGCGGCGACGAACGCGGGCCCCAGCAACGCGATCCGACCACGGATCGGGCCACGCGAGCGCACGCGCGCCAGCGGCGTCGGAGGGGGTCGCGGCGTTGGGTCACCGGCGCCGCCGGGTGCCAGCGCGACGTCGCTGCTGCTTGGAGACGGCGTCATCGCACAACTGTGACATGACAGAACCTATTTCAAGGCGTCACTCATTCAGCGTGTCCGCGGGCGACGGCGAGCCCCACACCGACAGCACCAAGAGCATCGCGGCCGGCGACCTGGGCGTCACGGCGGCGGCACGACGGAGCGGCCTGCAGTCGACGCCAGCGGCCCTGCGCGGGGCCGCGAACGCATGGCGACGATGGCGGGCGTACGCGGTCCAGCACCTGTGGGCGACCGGCGATCATGCGGTCAACGTCCATCCCACCTGACGGCGCGCCGTAGCATTTCTGCAAGTTCTCACCTCTACGGTGCTGACATGGCACATCTCGCACTGGCCCCGATGCTCGCGGTGGACGATGATCAGCCGATGAACGATCACAGTCGCGGGCGGATCCTCGTCGTCGACGACGAGCCGACGATCGCCGAGATCGTCTCGCGCTACATCGAGCGGGCCGGCTACGAGACGCGCGTCGCCGCCGACGGCCATGCCGCGCTGGCCCACGCGTCGACGTGGCACCCCGATCTCGTGGTGCTCGACCTCATGCTGCCGGGCATCGATGGCCTGGAGGTCATGCGGCTGCTGCGCGAGAACGGCGGTCCGCGGGTCGCGGTCATCCTCCTGACCGCCAAGGGCGAGCAGTCCGATCGCATCGACGGCCTGCGCCTCGGAGCCGACGACTACGTCGTCAAGCCCTTCTCCCCCGCCGAGCTCGTGGCGCGCGTCGAGGCGGTCCTGCGCCGCACCGAGCCCGACGAGGACGGGCCCGAGCCGGTGCTGCGCTTCGGCGAGCTGCAGATCGACCCGGCGGGCAGGCGCGTCATCGTCGAGGGTGAGGAGGTCGTCCTGACCCAGCGCGAATTCGACCTGCTGGCGTTCCTCGCCCGCCATCCCGGCCAGGTCTTCACGCGCGACCAACTCATGGAGCAGGTCTGGCGCTTCTCCTTCTACTCCGACACCTCGACGGTCACCGTCCACATCCGCCGCCTGCGCGCGAAGATCGAACGCGAGCCCGCGCAGCCGCGCTTCGTGGAGACCGTCTGGGGCGTCGGCTACCGCTTCCGCGCATGACGCGCTCGCCGCTGGTCCGCGGCATGGCGCTGGCGCTGGGGTGCGCGCTGCTCGTCGCGGGCGTCGTGCTCGTCATCTACGACCTGCCGGGCGCGGTCGTGACGCTGGCGTTGCTGGCGCCGTTGGGCGTCATCACGGTCGGCGCGACGTGCGCCCTGCTGGCGCGCCGCGAGCGGCTGGGTGGCCTGCGCCGCCAGGCGTTCGCGATGGCGGCGCTGGCATTCGGCCCGATGATCCTGGCGCTCGCGCTGTTCGTGCAGCTCATGTTCGTCTCGCCGCATGACGCCCTGCTGACCGCGTCGGTCGGCGCGTACAGCGCGCTGCTTGGCCTGTGGGGCGGTCGCGCGCTCTCAAACCGCGTGATGGACGACGTCGATGCGCTGCGCGAGGGGTTGATGGCGGTGGGTGCCGGCGAGCGCGACCTGCGGCTGGACCTCGGCGGCGCCGACGAGCTCGCCCAGGTCGGCGCCGAGGTCGAGGCGATGGTGACGCGCCTGGCCGCCGCCGAGGCGCAGCGAGAGGAGTCGGATGCGGCGCGGCGCTCGCTGATCGCAGCCGTCTCACACGACCTGCGCACGCCGGTGACCGCCCTGCGGCTGCTCGCCGAGGCCGTCGACGACGAGGTCGGCGATCCCGAGACGCGCCGCGAGTATGTGCACCGGCTCGGCGTGCACGTGCGCGCCCTGGGCGCGCTGATCGACGACCTCTTCGAGCTGACGCGCATCGAGGCCGGCGAGGTCACCTGGACGATGCGCCAGGTCGACATCGACGAGCTCGTCGAGGAGACCGTCGCGGCGATGGCACCGGCCGCGCAGGCCGGCGGCATCTCCGTCCGCGCGGAGATCGCCGCGTCGCTCACGCTTGCCCACGCCAACGCCGAGCGCATCCAGCGCGTGCTGTTCAACCTGATCCAGAACGCCATCCGCCACACGCCGGCGGACGGCAGCGTCACCGTGCGCGCCGCGATCGCGGGCGAGTGCGTCGAGATCGAGGTCGCCGATACGGGCGAGGGCATCTCGCCCGACGATCGCGAGCACGTCTTCGAAGCCTTCCGGCAGGGGTCCGATCGCGCCTCGCGCACCGACGGCAGCGCCGGCCTGGGACTGGCGATCTCACGGGCGATCGTCGAAGCCCATGGTGGCCGGATCTGGGTCGTGGCGGATGCCGGTGAGGAATCCGATAGCGGTGCACGCGTGCGGTTCAGTCTGCCCGGATCGACCCCGGAACCGATTGCCGCGTGATCTTCGGGCCGCACGTTGCGGGATCGACTTCTTCGCGCACAACCCCCGCAACGCCGGGGCGCCCGCTACCGTAGGCGCACCTGTACCCGACTCGGGAGTTCTCACATGACCAAGCAGGAACTCGCACAGAAGGTGGCATCGGACGCCGGCATCAGCGGCGCCGACGCAAAGAGTGCCGTCGACGCTACCTTCGACGCGATCGCCGCTGAGCTGGCTGGAGGCGGCGAGGTCGCCGTTGCAGGCTTCGGCAAGTTCAGCGTCAGCGAGCGATCAGCTCGCGAGGGCCGCAACCCCGCTACCGGCGAGACGATCCAGATCGCCGCCAGCAACGCCGCCAAGTTCTCAGCCGCGTCGGCGCTCAAGAAGCAGCTCAACGGCTGACGGCCGCGGCGGGAGCCGGCCGGCGCGCCACCCCGTTGGTGGATGACGTTCAACCCCGGAAGCTGGAACGCTGCCGGGGAGTTCGTCGTTAAGGTCGACTACGGCTCCACGGCTCTCCCCCACGCGCGCCGCTCCGCGCGACCCGCGATGCCCGCGCCAACCAGCAGCAGCAGCGCGACGCTGAACAGGCCCAGCAGGACGATCGCCAGCAGCAGGAACAGCTGAGCGGCCGCGAACTCGGCTGCCGCCGAGACATACAGGCCGACGAGGGCGGGAACCGCCTGGATCGCCAGGCCGCCCGGGATGGCGCCAAGCAACGCCGAGCGCCAGTGCATCTTCACCAGCGGCGCGTAGCGATAGATCGTCGCGAAGACGAGCATCGAGCCCAGCGCGTTGAAGACGAGGATCATCGGACCGGGAAAGCCGAGTCCGGGACGCAGCTTGTAGGAGACATTGCTGACGATCGAGATGCTCAGCGACGCCAGGATCACCGCCACGGCGACCAGCGCGCCGAGCCCGAGGTTGCGGATGCGCCCCATGACGATGTGATGGCGCGGGACGTCGAGGATCCGTGACAGGCAGCGCTCGATCACGCCGATGCCGCCGGAGGTCGTCCACAGCATCGCGAACAGCGCGAGCGCCAGCAGCAGCGGCGAGTTGTCACGCGTGCTGAGCACCAACCGGCGGATGTCCGCGTGCAGCGCCTCGGGCAGGAAGCGGTTGAGCTGGTCTGCGACCGCGAGCGCCGACACGACGTCCTTGAGCAGCAGCGCCTCCAGCGCCGCGAGCCCCAGCGCGAAGGGCGCCAGCGACAGCACGAGGTAGTAGGCCAGCGACGGCACGTCGTCGGCGATTCCCTCCCCCCAATAGAACTCATAGACCCGGCGCGGGCCGGTCCACAGCACGCGCGCGATCGTGTGATGCGGGCGTGATCGCGCTCGCGGCGCGTCGCGCTCGGTCGCGGCGTGCGCCTCGCCGCCGGTCGCGTCGGCGTCGGCGTCGGCGTCGGCGGCGGAGAGGGGCGGCTTGCCGATGGCCGCTTCCCCGATCGCGCGCGGGTCGCTCACGCGCGCAGCTCGCGCCGGATGACGAGCTTCAGGCCCGACCACGTCTCGTCGATCGCACAGACCTTGACGTCCACGAGGCCCCGAGGCAGCGCGATCTCACGCACGGCGTCCTCGGTCATGTCGGTGGACACCTTGGACGCACGCTTGGGCCAGGCTACCCACAGCATCCCGTCCTGGTGCAGCTTGGCATGAAGCCCGCCGAGCCGCCGCTGCAGCTGCGCGCGTGAGATCACGAACAGGACGACGAGATCCAGGCCGGGCGCGGCGCGGGCAAGGACGCGCACACCCTCGGGCAGCTCACCGACCAGCGCGGCGAACCCCTCGGGCGCCGCGACGTAGTGCGCGCGTATGCCGGGCTTGAAGCCGAGCTTGCGCACGAGCGGGGTACCGCTGTAGCCGGCGCTCGGCGTCACCATGCCTCCGCTGCGAGGCTCGCGATGACCTTCGACAGCCGCCCGCCCTGCCATGCCAGCGGCGAGGAGCCGTCGTCCTCGACGATCAGGCGACCGCGTGGCAGCAGCTCGGCGTAGGACTCCGCGAGTGCGAGCGGGTGGCCGGGATCGGCGGCGTCGCGGCTGGCGACGAGGAGCGCGGGACACTCGATCTGCTCGAGTGCGTGCAGGTCGGCGAACGGCCGCGATCTCGGGACCGCTCGCAGCGCATCGGCGACCGCGTCCGGATGCTCGTGGCGCGCCATGCACTGGCGCAGGAAGGTCTCGACGTTCTCACGCCAGGCCGCTGGCAACCGCGCGACGTCGTAGGCGTCGACGAAGCCTTCCACCCCACCCGCGCGCAGGCCGGCGGCGAGCGCGTCGTAGCGGCGCAGTCGCGACTGGTCGTCGTGCGCGACCGGGTCGTAAGCCGGTGTGATGACGACGAGCCCGGCGACGCGCTCGGGCTGCTCGAGCGCCAGGCGCAGGATCGTGTGCGCGCCCATCGAGACGCCGGCGAACACCGCACGCCGTATCTCGAGGGCGTCGAGGATCGCCACGAGATCGGCGTACAGCGCGTCGTAGCCATAGTCGTCGGCGGGCGCCGACGTGCCGTGTCCGCGGGTGTCGTAGCCGATCACCCGATGGCCGCCGCGCTGCAGCGAGCGCGACCCCATCACGACGTAGCGGCGCGTGCTGCTGAGCCCATGCGCCAGCACGACGGGGATCCCCTCGCCGTCGTCGCTGACGCCGAGAAGGACATCTTGCGCGCCGGCCATCGAGCGCTCGCCCATCCTGCAAGGTTCGCAAGTTCGCCGGGCTACCCTCTCTCGCCATGACCGTCATCGATGTGAACGAAGCCGATTTCGAGGCCGAGGTCGTCAGCCGATCCCACGAGCTGCCGGTCGTCGTCGACTTCTGGGCGCCCTGGTGCGCGCCCTGCCGCCAACTCGGCCCGCTGCTGGAGCAGGCGGCCGGCTCGCGCGAGGGGAAGGTCGTCCTGGCAAAGATCGACACCGACGAGAACCCGAACATCTCCCAGAGCTTCGGCATCCAGGGCATCCCGGCCGTCAAGGCCTTCGTCGACGGCGAGATCGTCGACGAGTTCACCGGCGGGCTGCCGCCGGCGCAGGTCGAGAAGTTCTTCGACGGCCTCGTGCCCTCGGAAACCCAGCTGCTGCTGCAGGCGGGCGACGAGGCGTCGCTGCGCAAGGCCGTCGATCTGGATCCGAAGAACGTCGACGCCGCATTCGCGCTCGCCCAGCTTCTGTACCGCGCCGGTGACGCCGACGGCGCCCTGAAGCTCGTCGCCGACGCACCCGGCAACTTCCGCGCCGATGGCCTCGCCGCCCGCATCGAGCTCGAGCGCGACCCCTCGCCTGAGGTGCTCGACGCCTTCGCGACGCTCGACGACGGCGATCTGCAGGACGGACTGGAAGCGCTGCTGGCGTTGGCCGCATCCAAGAACGGCGACACCGAGCGCCTGCGCCGCGTGATCGTCGCGATCCTCGACGAGCTGGGCGTCGATCACCCGATCGCTCGCGAGACGCGCCGCAAGTTGGCGGCTGCGCTCTACTGACCCCTTGCGGCCCGGGCAGCGCGGGACGTGTCCGCTCGTGCGAGCGTCTCTCGAGCCCGATGGAGTCAGGCTAATAGTTCGGCTGGGGTCCGCGAGGACGTCGAGTCGGCTCGCAGCGACGTCGAGGGCGGTCACGTCACCGGCGCGCACGAGCTTCGTTCCGATCTCCCGCTCTGCGTGACCGAGGTCTACCGCCTGCACGTCAGCGCGTCGGCAGCTGGGACGCGTGCCTGAGCGAGCGGCGGTCGCGATGGTCGAGTTCATGACCACGGTCCTGGTCAGCAATCCGGCGCGGCTGAGCACACCGCTCACAGGGGAGCTCGAAGGTCTGCGCAACGCGAGGCGCGGCGATTACCGGGTGTTGCTGTGGATCGACGAGGACGCGTCAGCCGTCGTGATCGTCCGAGTGGCGCACCGAGCCGACGCCTACCGCCCCGGCGCCACCTGACGGCGCGACACTCCTCAGCTCGCCGCCGCCCCGTGCGCGCAGCAGCGGCGGGATGACGTGTTCGGCGATCTGCCGTGCAGCCCATCGGTTGCGGCGCCGATCACGACACGGCATGATGTGCCATGGACCGGCGCAACATCGTCGCCGGTTGAAAACGGGAGGCGACGCATGATTCCGCAGATCCGCTTCGTGGCACTCGCAGCGCTCGCGGTGCTCGGCGCCGCCTCGCTCACCGGCTGTGGTGCGAGCACCGACGCCGGAGCCAGCTCGAGCGTCGGCGAGCGCCGCGCAGCGGCGCAGCGACTCATCGACGTGGTGCACGACGTCAACCCGCGTGCACGCTCGGGGCGGATCAACGCGACGATCGACCTCAACATCACTGGCTCGCCGAGATTCGGCGGGCCGACGCAGATCACCGCCAACGGCGTCTTCGACCTGCCCGACGGAGCGTCCGTCCCGGATCTCGACCTCGACGTCAGCCTGGCCCGTGGGGATCGGCTGATCGGAGGCTCACTCGTCGTCGCCGACGCCACGGGCTACATCAAGCTCGGCAACTCGGGCTACAAGTTGCCCGCCGCGATCTCGCGAGCCCTCGTCGCGCCGGCGAGTGCCGCGAAGAACGGGCTGACCAAGACGGCCGCGATGTTCTATGTCAACCCGCAGAACTGGCAGCGCAACGCTCAGCTCGTCGGCGATGCGACGGTGGCGGGCGAACGCGTCCAGAAGATCACCGGCGAGGTCGATCCGAACGCCGCCGTGCTCGACCTGGCTCGGCTCACGCAATTCCTGACGCGGATCGGTGTCACGCAGGCGCTCGGCCTGCCGACGAAGCTTGGCCCGAAGCTGCGGGCGGCGCTCGTGCGCTCGGTCACGCTCGCCGAGGGCGCGGTCTGGATCGGCAAGGACGATCACGTGCTGCGCAAGGCCTACCTGCGGGGCAGGGGCGTCGTCGCCCCGCGCGATCGCGACCTGCTGTTCGGCGCGACCGGCGCGACGCTCCAAGCGACGATCAACATCTCGGAGGTCGGCGAACCGCAGGAGATCAGCGCGCCCGCCGCCCTTGGCCGCTACGCCGATCTGCGGCTCAGCCTGGCGGCGCTCGCCGAGGCGGCGCATCGCTAGTGCGCGATCAGGCCCGAGCGGCGTCAGCTCCACGGATACGGGCTGTGGGAGACGGGGTGCAGGTCGCCGGTGGCGAAGCGCTCGTAGCGAAACGGGTGCAGCAGGCTGGAATGCTCGCCGCGCAGCACGCACGCGATCTCGCGCCCCACGGCGATCATCTTGTAGCCATGGTTTGAGTCGGCGGCGACGAAGACGTTGTCGCGCAGGTAGTCGAAGACCGGGAAGTTGTCGGCGGTGAAGGCGCCGACGCCACCCGAGCGGACGTCAAGAAACTGCGCGCGCGTGCCCTCGAAGCGGCCCATGCAATGCGACAGCGCCGCTGACCACATGTCCGCGAACCCGGCGTCGACGCTCGCCGACGGGTACGGGTCGATGACGTACTCGCTGCCCTTGGGAATCGGAGACGCGCCGCCCTGCACGCCATCGGTGTCGCGCTTGAAGTACACGCCCCACGGCTCGTCGGTCACGAGACGGCCGTCGTCGTCGCGCAGCGGCTGGTCGGAGTCCACATGCAGCACCGGGGGCAGGTCGCCCCGCTCGGTGACGAAGCTACGTGGGTCGACGCCGACCTCGCCCTCCTGCAGGTACCAGTACGTCCACATGTCCCGGTCGCGGGCGACACTGCCGTCCGGCTGGCGGACGTCCAGGCGCTGCGGGAGATCGAGCATCTGCCACAGGCTCTTGATCCAAGGACCGACGGCGATCACGACCTGCTCGACGTCGATGTCGCCCCGATCGGTGAGCACGCGCTTCACGGTGCCCGCCGCGTCGGTGTCAAAGCCCGTGACCTCGACGCCTGCAGCGACGTTCACGCCCTCGCGCCGCGCCATCGCCGCCAGTCCGCGCACGGCGCTGATGTTCTGCGCGAAGCCTCCCTGAAGCTCGTGCAGGCAGACGGTGAGCCCTGGCGCGCGCCAGTCGGCGAACAGCCCGCGCATGTGGGCCGCCACCTCGTCCTCACCGAGGATGAGCTCCGACGCGTAGCCGATGCGCTGGTGGCGTTCGTGGACCGCGACGAGGTCGCTCTCCTGCGACGGTGGACCGAGTGCCACGTAGCCGCAGCCGTGGTAGTGCAGGTCCTCGCTGTGGCGCTCCCAGATGTCGACGCATGCGGCCATCAGCTCGGCCATCGCCGGCTGGAAGTAGTTGTTGCGCACGACGCCGCAGGCGATGCCCGAGGCGCCCGCGCCCACGCCGGTCTTGTCGACGACGAGCACGTCGGAGCCGTCGCCCTCGCCGTGAGCCTTGAGGTCACGCGCGAGGTGGTAGGCGGTTGACAGCCCATGCACGCCCGCCCCGACGATGAGGTGGCGGACGTGGCCCGGCAGGCGTTCGTCGCTAGAGCTCGCGGGCGTAGGCACGGTTCTCGTCCTTGAGCAGGGCGTCGGTCCCGAAGTATGCGTGCTTGGACATGTCGGGGCTGAAGCGGCTGGCCTCCGGGATGCGGTCAAGTGCCTCGGCCATCGCCCGGATGTGATGCGGACCTGCGCCGCAGCACAACCCGAAGTAGCGCACGCCGAGCTGTAGCGCGTCGCGCGTGAAGTCGGCGATCTCGTAGCGGTTGCAGGTGAACGGGTCAAGCGCCGTCGGGAAGGCGCGGCCGTCGGGCAGCGTCGGATCGGTCAGCGACTGAAAGCTCGGCTCGTGGTCGTGCGTGCGGTAGGGAACGGGCAGCGCGGCGACGTGACAGTCCACGGAGCGGCGAATCTCGCCGATCAGCGGCAGCATCGTCTTGGGGCCGCGGATGCAGTTGAGTCCGACGACATCGGCTCCGGCCTGCTCGAGCGCCTTGCACGCCTCGGCGGGCGTGTAGCCGTCGCGCGTGACGGGATGGCGGTGCACCGCGAGCGTGATCACAGCAGGCAGGCCGGCGGCGCGGATGACCTCGGTGGCGACGATCGCCTCGGCGGCGAAGGCGAAGGTCTCGCCGACGATGAAGTCCGCGCCCTCCTGCACGGCCCATGCCACCTGCTCCTCGAACATCGCGCGCACGGTGTCGACCGACTCGGGGCCGGTGAAGACGTTGGTGTTGCAGATGTCGCCCGCGAGGAGGGTGTGCGTCTTGCGAGCGACGTCGCGAGCGATCGCAAGCGCGTTGCGGTTCATCTGCTCCAGCAGGTGCTCCTTGCCGAGCAGGCGCAGCTTCTCGCGATGCGCGTAGTAGGTGAACGCCTGCACGACGTCCGAACCGGCGCGGACGAAGTCCTGGTGCAGCCCGGCGACGAGGTCTGGGTGTTCGAGGACGACCTCGGGGACGAAGGCCCCAGCCTGCACGTAGCCGCGCCGTTCGAACTCGAAGAGGTAGCCCTCCGCACAGATGACCGGTCCGTGCTCGAGCCGCTGAAGCAGCCCATCTGGTTGTGGCGACGCTGGATTGAACACGGGATCCCTCCATGGTTCGTGACACGGTCCGACGCTGTCGTCGTTCCACAATAGTAGCCATCCGATCAGATGGTGCTACACTCGTGCACATTGTGCGACGTTTGGCCCAGGTAGTGCCACCCGCATGGGTGGTGTCGTGAGCCTGCCGCCTCCCGGAGGGGCCGCCGACGCAGGCGGGGGGACGGGACCCGACGCGCGCCGTGGAAGCCAGGCGGTCGACCGAGCCCTGTCGATCCTGTGGCTCTTCGACGAGCAGACCGAGACGCTGTCGGTCGCCGACATCGCGCTGATGCTGGCCGTGCACCGCAGCACCGCCTGGCGGCTGCTGGGGGCGCTGCAGCGCGCCGGCCTCGTAGAGCAGGAGCCCACGAGCGGGCGCTTTCGCCTCGGGATCGCGGTGGTGTCGCTGGCCGGCCACGTGCTCGACCGCTTCCCGGCGCGCGCCGCCGGTCGCAAGGTCTTGAGCGATCTGCGCGACCAGCTCGACGAGACCGTGTACCTCGGGGTCTTAGACGAGACGAGCGTCGTCTACATCGACCAGGCCTCGAGCCCGCATGTCCGTCACAACGTCGACTGGGTCGGGCGTCGCCAATCGCTCAACGAGGGCGTCACCGGCGCGGTGCTGCTCGCCTACCAGCCGCCGGAGGTCATCCATGAGCTGATGCACGAGTCGGCATCCGAGCTGTTGCGCGATCAGGGTCGCGGCCTCGACGAGCGCGCGCTGGACGCGGTGCGCGAGCGCGGCTACCTCGCGCGGCTGACCGATCCGCTGAGCGGGCTGAGCGTGGTCTCGGCGCCGGTGCGCGACCATCGCAGCGAGGTCGTCGCGGCGATCACCACGACGGCCCCCCAGCACCGCGCCGACCGCGCGCGCCTGGATGAGGAGATCGTGCCCGCGACGCTGCAGGCCGCGGCGCTCGTCTCCGAGGCGCTGGGCTACTCGCGCGCCTGAGCAGACCCCGTGCCCGCTACAGGGGTTCTCGGGGGCGTCAGCGGGATCGGCCGGCCCTGCCCAGTAGCCGCGGCATGAGCGAGCCGGTACAGCCTCGCAGGGAAATGGGCTGCTCCCTGCGAAGTCGATCGGAGAACGCACCGACGCTGTTGCTGAGGCCGACCCGATGACCCTGACCCTGCGGGGCGGGTCACGTAGCGCGCGGCGTCTGGCCGGACGCGTCCGCGCGTGTCACACTTCGTGGTGATGGAGCAGCCGATCGTCATCGACGTGCATGGCGGCCTTGAGGGCCGCTACGTCGTCGAGGAACAGCGCCCCGATGGCGCTGTCGTGATCCGCCCGGACCTCAGTGTCGCCAGCATCCTCGCCCGCCACGGCGAGCGACAGCTCACCAGCGACGAGTTGCCGGATTGGGTCCACGAGCTGCCCACCGACGACGAGGGGTAGGCCATGCCCGCACCCGCCGTGGTACCGATTCTCTTCGACGAGGCAGCGATCGTGTACGACCTCGACCGCCTCCCAGCCGGCGCCCGCATCGCGCTCGAGACCCTGCGAAAGCAGATCCGGCACGACGGCGGCTTGCCCACGACGCGCCTGAAGAAGTGCGCGGCCGAGGCCGACGACGCCACCCAGCTACCGCACTGCCTGAAGACATACGTGCCGTGGGAGCAGAACAAGTGGGGGCTGGTGCTACTCGTCGTCGCGCACCCGCAGCGACCGTTCGCGCTACGCGCCTTCGCCTACGGCACACGGCACCCCACGGGCGTGACCGCCAGCGTCTACCAAATCGCTCATAAGCGCCTGAACCATCCCGCCTGACCGACATGCCGCGATTCTTGTCCGCGGGGAATGGGCCCTTCCCTGCGGCCGACCGCAGATCGGCGGGCCTGGCCGCCCCGTGTCGTCCAAAGGGGGAGTCGCATTGCTTACCTGCTGGCTGACGACGCGGGCATGGCTGTACCGGAAGCACCGTTGGACGGATTTCGATGCGGCTCGCCGTCCCGGCTCGCGTTAGGCAACTCCACGGCGATCCGGATCGTTTCCGACGCTTGCTACGCGAACGCCAGTCCGGCTGACTCAGGAGTTCCGGCCCAGCTGAGCGCTCAGCTGCAGAGCTATCGGGTTCTGCCTGGCCACCAGTGAGTTGAGGACTTCGGCGGCCTCCGGCTGGCGCACAACGATTGTCGCGTCTCGCCCGATCAGCTCTGCCAGTAGCTCCACCGTGACCTGATCGACGTCGTCGTCGGGGGTGATCCCGCGCCGCTCTCGGTCCACCAGCCAGCCCAGGGTGGTGGAAATGAGTTCGGAGGCGACTGCCTTTGCCAGGGAGGGAATGATGCTGCGCGCGGAGTAGGAGCTGCGCATGTGAGGCTCGACCAGCTCTGCCCACTCCGGCTGCAATTCCATCAGCAATGGGCGGTGGCGCTCTTCCATGCGTGGGTATCCCCAGCGGCTCAGGCAGAGGAGATCAAGCTGCAGTTCGTCGGTATGCCAGCCGGTCCAGCTTTCTTGCTCAGCGGCGAAAGCCAGCATTTCCTTGATCATGCGAGCGAAGTGAGCAGGCGGAGCCTCCAAGGTCAAGGCGGCCGACCACAGCTCGCTAAGGAAGGCGGACACCCAGGTATGGGCGGGGGTGCCCGCGCGCAGGATCGGCTGCCAGATGGCGCGCGCTTCCTTCAGCGTGGCTTGGACGCTCATGGCGCCGAGGCGGCGGTAGAGGTCGTACTCCTCTTCGCTGGGGCTGCCGTCCACCTCTCCCCTCTCATCGGGGACTAGCGCCCCAGCAAAGACGGACGCGAACTGCGACGCGATGTCGAGCCGCCGCTGGCGCTCTCCCTCATCCACGTCGGTCGGGAGCGAGAAGAGGTGCGCGCGTGCGGCAACCAGGTAGGAGACGTCGAGTGCGTGAGCGATGCGATAGAGCGGGTCGGTCTCTGCGGGGATCATGCCTGCGGGCGTCTCGGCGATGAACGTCTGCAGGCTGGGGGCTACCGGGTCAAGCGAGCCATCGGCGAAGGCCGCGAACACCTTCTCGATCTCCGGTCGCAGATCGGGCAGGTCCTCGACGCGGAGGGCGTCCGTTTGCCACGGGTGTTCCTGGGCCTGCTCTCGATGCCTGCGCTCGTGAAGCCAGCTCACGAAGCGAGCCCAATGCAGGGAGAGCACTTCCAGCCGCCGTCCGTCCTCCTTCAGGCTGAGATATCCCTGCACGGCGGCGAACACGCGCCGCACGGTGGCCCTGTGCATGTGGGTGGCGAGCCGGGCAATGCAGTGGCGGATGTCCAGGTCCTCGGGTGATGCGTCCCAGAGGACGGGGAGTCCGATCGCGGCAAAGCCATCCCAGCTCTGCTCAACGGGATCCAGCGGGGAGTCGAACACGTGTGTCGGCGGGAGGTCGGTGAAGGGACGCAGGAGGACTTCGCGGCAGAAGGTCAGTACCTCCGGCTGGCTCATCACCCAGTCGCGCGCGCAAACCAGAAGGGCCGCGGCGACGCCGCACTCAACGTCTGCTCGTCGTACGACACCGTCCTCGAGGACATCCACGGGCGGCGTCTCTGCCAACCCCACCTGCACCTGATCCCACAGCCCTCGGGCCTCCTCGGCCGTGACCTGCGTCCCTTCCTCGACCCAGCGTGACAGCAGGTACGGAGCTGTCAGCCACCACTGACGCCGGTCAAGGTCCGGCTGGTCGGCGTCGATTTCCTGCTGAAGCTCATCCGGCATCCGCAACACCCAGCCGTAGCCGCCGGACTCCAGGTCGACCCGTTCGTAGTTGCCAGGATCCATCTGGGCAGTGAGGAATCGCCAGCGGTCGTGCGGCTCATCAGCCCAGCGCGCCCGTCCCGCCGCCAGCTCCTCCACCAAGACGCCCTCCGCTACGGCCAGCGGCATGATGTCCTGGTCAAGCGGCTTGGTGCGGTGCTCCATCCCGTGCCACATGTCGAGCCTGCGGCGTTCGGTGTCGCTGAAGCTCATGCGCAGGTAGCCATGACCACGGGCCTTATAGAGGCGGTCGGCCAGGATCAGGGCCGCACTGCTAGCCAGCGGTGCGAGAACACCTCGCAGCAGTTCCGGCCGGTAACAGGCGATCTCGACCAGGACGCCGAAGGCGGCCACCGACCGCGACTGCATCAACTCCGCCAGCATGTCCTCCAGGGGCGGACCGGTCTCGAGCTGTCCGTCGAGGCGTCGGTAGAGGTACTGCTCAAGGCCCATCAGCGCACTGGCCAGCGCTCGCGGCACCCGCGCGTCGCCGCGGTGCCAGTGCATCACATTGCTGTTGCCCTGCAGCGTGTGCCACTCCCCGTCGAGCAGGATCTCGAAAGCAGCGCCGAGATCGAGGTCGTCGACGTCGGCCATGTCCGTGTCGGCCCAAGCAGCGGTGGCGTGATCGGCGATCTTGAGCAGAGTCGGTACCGCCACCTCTGGGGCGTGCGTAAACAGCGCCAGCAGCGGACCGTTCTCAGGCAGCGGCGCCTGGCGGGTGATGCGGGTGCCGATCCCGAAGCCCGGCTCCAGCCCCAGATAGCGCTGTTCGCCCGGCTCTCGAAGCAGGCCGACCATCACCAGCTCCGCCGCCGCCTGCGGATGGCGCAGCATCATGGGCACCAGCGGAGTAGGCGCCATCAGCGCCTCGCGCAGCGCGTCGCTGTCCATCCGCCCCCAACCGTCCGCCGCGGGGTCTGCGTTCAAGGCCGCCGTGACGAAGCTCGCCACCTCGTCCGGCAGTTCAGCGCCGGCCGCCAGGAACGCATTCCACAGCTTGTCGCGCTGATCGTCGTCCAGGCGAATGTGGTTGGCGTGGGCGTCGGCGGCGAACTGGCCCGCGGCGAAGCCCAGTCGGGCGGCCTCCTCTCGTCCTGGATAGGCAGTGGGAGCAACCTTCAGCCATAGCTCGGCCATGGCTGCGGTAGCCAGCGGGGCCGCGGCCGCCACCTCATCGCTGCGTGAAGCGAGGGCTCGCAGCACGGGAGGCCACAGCACCCAGGTCGGCAGTCGCCAGAGGGCGGCCATGGCGACCTGAAGATGGTGGTCGCCGCCCTGGGTCAGGAGGGCGGCGCGCGGGTCGGGCACGCTCCCGCTGAGCATGAAGCGGTTGAGCATGCGGGGCAGCAGGGCTTGATCGCCCTCTAGCAGGATTTGCCAAAGGGCTTCAACGCGATCGGCTGCGTCGGCGGCGAAAAGCGGGGCGTCGAGGTAGAGGTCGGCCGCGATCTCATGTCCCGACTCGCGCAAGTCGTTGTGCTGCTCGAGCCAGTGCTCGACGCCCTCTTCGCGCAGGATGCGTAAGGCAAAGAGCCGGATGGCCCGATGCCACAGGGGCCGCGTCTCCTGCTCGCTGATGGTGGCCCGGGCGCCAGGCCAGATACCGAGGCTCTTGAAGCGCGACCAATCCCCGAACAGGTCGTGAGCAAAGCCGTAGGCGTCCTCCTCCGGCGCCAACGCCTCCTCGCCGCGCAGGTCGTCGATGACGGTGGCGTAGGCGGAGAGCCCGGCCGTGTCGAGTTGCCCGGCGGGCAGAGCCTCGACTAGATGCTCAGCCGTCCAGGCGGCCAAACCCCGAAGAAACTCGCCGCGCGCGGCGCGTCCGGCCGTGGTTCCAAGCGCAAGTTGGTTCCACCACAGCTCTGCCACTCCGGCCTCATCGCGGAGGTCCGCCACTGCCGCCTGCTCAGCGCCGCCCATGGCTTCGAGCACCACCTGCAGCAGCTTGGGGCGCCTCAGGACCTCGCGCAGCGAACCCTGAAAGACCAACTGGTGCAGCTCTTGGCGCTGTTCCAAGACCAATCGGATGTCGTCGTCATCGAGGTCGTCCATGACCACGGTGCTGGGCGTGGGTGCGTTGCTCTGAGCCATCAGCTGAGATACCCGTCCCACCGCGAAAGACTGACTGGTGACCAGGACCTGCAGCGCGCCGCCGCTTTCGGCGGCGGCAGACGCTAGCGCGGCGCCCGCGGCGTGAGCAGCCGGGTCGTAACTGCGGTCCAGCCCGTCGACGACCACCCTGATTGGGGCATGGCCCAGCTCCAGCACATCCGCCAGGGCGAACCGCAGCCCCAGGCGGTTGCCGAAGCCAAGCAGTCCGTCGCCCAGGTCGCGGGGGCTGAGCCAGAGCTGGCTTGGGGCGGACCGCAGCCATGCCTTGGCGAGCGCGCTCTTGCCACAACCGGACGGTCCGGTCAGAAAGATGAACGTCGCTGCCGCGACCCCGGCGAGCTGCGCGTGAGCGCTGGTGCGGGGAAGATGGAGGCCGTCGACGAGTACATCGCGCACAGCGTTCACACGCTCGGTGGTGTGTTGCTCCAGCACCGCCCAATCCGGCGCTGCATCAGCGCGGCGGGCCAAGGCGAACTCAGCACCCAACTCCCGCTGCGCCCGCGCCCAGGTGATGGACCCGCCCGAGGGCCGAGTCCGAGCCACCAGCTGCAGCACAGCGTTGTAGAGGTCGTCCGCGCGTGCGGCATGCCCGGTGGACAGGGCGGCCTCACACCAGCTGCGAGCTTGCGCCTCAGCGCTTGAGTCCGCTGAGCGAAAGTCGAGATGCAGCGGTACCAGCCTTGAGATCAGTGTCGCAGGCGAGGCGTTGCCATTCGGGCCGTGCTGGGTGGCGAGCGCCTGCGGGCACCTGAAGGCCTCCCACAGCTGCCTGTCGGTGGCGTTGAAGTTGCCGGGGATTGCGATCCGTTCAGCCATCCGCTCCGGCGTGTCGTTTCTGACCGTTTCGATGAGCTCAAGCAGGCTGGTCCAGTCGTCGCCGGACGTCTGGCCGCAGATGAAGCCCAGGTAGTCGCGACCGAAGTCGAATTGCGGCGAGAGCGCGTGCTCCCAGGCCGCTACCACGAAGTCGACCAAGGCCGTCGCCAGCAGGTCGAAGGCCTTAATGGAAGACCACCAGCTGGGCCCGTCGCCGCGAATGACCAGGTCATCCAGTGGACTGGGAGGCACCTTCTGCTGGAACTCCACAGCGCGCGGGACACCCAGCCCCGCTCCCACCGGCGCCTGCCCCGCCAGCATGGCCGCCAAGACCCACGCGCCCGCCCGATCCTCGAAGGAGAATCCTCCGCCGCCTGTCGTGAAGGCCGGGCTGACACGCTGCGGATCGGGCTCAGTCACTGGACCTCAGGGCATGCACGTTGATCTCCGCTGGCCGCATGACGTGTTCGATCATCACTGGCGCGGCCCCCAACGGCAAGGTTCAGATGCGCTGCCCCACCACTTCAGAGCAGGCTTTCGGCTTGCGCTTCAGGTCTGTAGGCGGCGCCCACCAGCCTCGTTGACACTCGCGATGATCGAACCACCTTCGCCGCCTGCCAGGGGTGGCAGCAACGTGATAGCTCGGCCGCTCCCGCTTTCCATGCGTGGCGGTCAAGCTCGGGCCAGTGACGGCTGGCTTGGCGGATGCGCGCTTTGGCCAGACTCCGCAGGGAATGGGCTGTTTCCTGCGACGCGGTCGCCGCAGGCCCGGTCAGTCCTCTTCGGGCGCGGCGGTCGGGTGCCACATGCCCGCCGTCGGGCACGCGAAAGTCCTCCTCGGTTTCCCCCAGGTTGAAGTCCATGACGGCGAGCAGGCCGGCTGCGCGTGCCGGACCGTCCATCAGCACCGCGAGCTGCTGCGCTACGCGTGCATGCTCGAAGCTCGGGCCCGGAACCATGTGGTGAACGCCCTGCCAGACCTCGTCGCGGCGATCCACGCCCGCGCGGTGACGGCGTTCGCGAAAGGCTTGCAGCTCGGGGGGCGGCGTCCCGAGTACGAGGGTTGCCATGGCCCAGCGTACCCGGCCTCGCCCGCGTCAGTGGCTGACGGCGGCGGCCGCCGCCTCGGACACGAGCGAGTCGGTGTAGAAGCGCTCCAGCGCGAAGGGCTCGATCAGCTGCGGCGTGCGGCCGGTCGCGATCAGCTCGGCCAGCGTCGTGCCGACGATCGGCGTGGCCTTGAAGCCGTAGGTCCCCCAGCCGGCGCTGACGACGAATCCGTCGACGTCGGTGAGGCCGAGGATCGGGCTGTAGTCGGGGCTGACATCGCACAGGCCCGCCCAGCTGCGCAGGACGTTGGCGTGCTCGAGCTGCGGGAAGAGCTCGAGCGTGTGGCGGGTGGCTTCCTGCAGGAAGTTCAGCGTGCCGTTCATGCGATAGGTCGTCCACGGCTCGATCTCGGCGCCGACGAGGATCTCGCCGCGGTCGGTCTGGGAGATGTAGACGTGCATCTGCGAGGAGACGATCACGACGTCCAGCAGCGGCTTCAGCGGCTCGGTCACGAACGCCTGCAGGATGTGCGTCGTGATCGGCAGCCGCACCCCGACCATGTCGGCGACGAGCGTGCTCCAGCCTGCCGTCGCGTTGACGACGGTGCCGGCCGCGACGCGACCGCGGTTGGTCTGCACCGCGCTCACCCGGCCGCCGGAGGTCTCGATGCCGGTCACCTCGGTGTAGGGGTGGATCTCAGCGCCGCCGCGGTCGGCGGCGCGCGCGTAGCCCCAGACGACGGCGTCGTGGCGGATGATGCCGCCGGGCGGGTGATACAGCGCGCCCATGATCGGATAGGTCGCGTCGCCGCGCACCTGCATCTCGGGCGCCAGCGCCTGCACCTCGTCGGGACCGATGAAGCGGCTGTCGATGCCCAGCAGCCGGTTGACCTCGGCGCGCTCGCGCATGACGAACACCGAGCGGTCGGTGTGCGCGAGCGTCAGATGCCCGTTCTGGGAGAAGAGCAGGTTGAAGTCCAGCTCGGAGGCGAGCTGCTCGTAGAGCTTGACGCTGGCGTCGTAGAAGCGCGCACCCTCCGGCGTGCGGTAGTTGGAGCGCAGGATCGTCGTGTTGCGACCGGCCGCTCCCGAGCCGATGTAGTTGCGCTCGAGCACCGCGACGTTCGTGATGCCCCGCTTGGAGAGCTCGTAGGCCGTGGCCAGACCGTGGGCGCCGCCGCCGACGATGACGACGTCGTAGGAGGACCGCAGCTCACCGCGCGGGCGCCACATCCGGTGGCGTCGCAGCAGGTCACGCATCGAGCGCCTCGATCGCGTCGCTGCCGGCGAACACGGCTGACAGCGGCTCGCCCGCGTCGGCCATGACGGTCCAGACGTACTCCGCCTGGGCGGCTCCGAACAGCACCAGGAAGCCGCTGTCGCGCTCGTGCAGGACGACCGCCGGCACGCGCGCGACCGAGCCCGGCAGCAGCGCGCCGACCGGCGCCTCGCGGGCGCGCAGATCCAGCGCGGTCAGCGTCGCGAGCAGGTCCCGCGCGCGCGGACCGACGACGAGGACCGCTGCCATTCCGGCGCTGACGTCGACGACCGAGGCGAAGTCCAGCGCGCCCGCGGCCTCTTCGAGGCGGTCGTGCAGCGCCGCGACCCGCGACGGCGGCGCGACGACCAGCAGCCGCCGCGCGGTCAGCGGACACCACCAGCACCCGTCGCCGTCGCGGCGCGCCCGGCCGAGCTGCAGCGGACCGCCCGCCAGGGTGGCGATGTGCTGGGCGGCGGCCTGCACCTCGATCGTCGCAAGCCATGAGCGATCGGAGATCGCCACGCCGCAGCGCGCCGCCTGGACCTCGTCGGCGACGGCGCCAAACCGTGTCGCGACGTTCCACCCGTCGCGCACCTCAAAGCTCGCTCCGGCCCTCACGAGCTCGTGCTCGACCGGGCTTCGCGCCAGCGGCATCTGTCCCGCGTGCGACCGCGCCAGATGGGGGCTGAGGAACGCTGGGCTAGCCACGCTGGCGCTCGTTGTCGGGATCGTAGAACGCGCCGCGCACGACCTCGGCGCTGTAGTGGCGGCCCTCGTCGACGATCGCGATCTGCGATCCGGCGTCGCGCAGCGCGGTCGGCACCCACGCCAGCCCGATCGCGTGCCCGAGGCGCTCGCTGTGGCGGGCGCTCGTGACGCGACCGACCGGCGCGCCATCGACGACGACGGCGGCGCCCTCGTGCGGCACCGCCCCGTTGGACATGCGGAAGCCGACGAGCGTCTCGGCGTGCGCGCGCTCGGCGGCGAGCTCGAGCGCCCAGCGCCCGACGAAGTCCTCCTCCTTGTCGAGCTTGACGATCCACCCCATCGACGCCGAGTAGGCATTGGATTCCCCGTCGGTGTCCTGCCCGACGATGACATGCCCCTTCTGCAGGCGCAGAACGCGCTGGGCCTCCAGCCCGAACGGCCGGATGGCGTCCTGCGCCCCCGCCTGCGCGATCGCGTCCCACAGCGCCTGCCCGTGGGCGGCGGGAGCGTGGATCTCATAGCCGAGCTCTCCGACGAAGCCGATTCGCAGGACGAGCGCGGGGATCCCGGCGACGTGCGCCTGGCGCCCGTCGAGGTAGCCGAAGGCGTCGGGCGAGCAGTCCATGTCGGTCAGGCGCTGCAGGATCGCGCGAGCGCGCGGGCCGGCGACGTTGACGGCCGCCAGCGTCTGGGTGAGGTCGGTGATGTGCGCGTCCAGGTCCCAGTCGGCCATCCACCACGAGAACCACTCCTCGACGGCGCCAGCGCCGCTGGAGGTCGTCGTGACGTAGAAGCTGTCCTCGTCGAGGCCGAAGACCGTGCCGTCGTCCATGATTCGGCCGGCGTCGGAGTTCAGCACGCCGTAGCGAAGCCGCCCGACCTTGAGGTTCGACAGGCGGTTGGGATACAGGCGGTCCAGCAGCTGGCCGGCCTGCGGCCCGCGCACGAGCAGCTTGCCCAGCGATGAGAGGTCGATGATCCCGGCGGCGTCGTGAACCGCGCGCACCTCCAGTGCCGGATCGCCGTAGTCATAGGGCCGCCGCCAGTCGCCGGCCCACATGACGTTGGCGCCAAGCGCGCGATGGCGCGCATGGATCGACGAACGCTTGGCGGGTTCAAACGGCCGGCCGGCGAGCACGCCCATCGCCACCGGCGTCCACGGCGGGCGGGCGGTCGTCTGGCCGACGGCCGGCGCGTCGACGCCGGTCTGGCGTGCGACGGCGCGGATCGCAGCGAGCTGACACATGCGCCCCTGACAGGGCCCCATCGTGACCGTCGTGTAGCGCTTGGACAGCTCGATCGAGTCATAGCCCTCGGCGACGCTGTAGGCGATGTCCTTGTCGGTCACGTCCTCGCACAGGCAGACGAAGGCCTTGCCGTCCGCGGCTGCGCCACAGAACGTGGGAGTCACCGCCGGCGTCGCCGGCCGCGCGAGCATGCGGTCAAGCTCGGTCTGCTCGCCGGCGATGCGGGAGTGCAGCGCTTCGTCCTCGCCCGCGCCGGCGGCGATCGCCGCGCGGGCGCCCGCGAGCGCACCGGACAGCTCGATCGCCTCGTCGCCGTCGATGCCCGCGAGCTCGCCGGCGGCCTGCACGTGCGCCGGGGTCTCGCCGGGCAGGAACTGGCCGCTGTGAGGCTCGAAGGCCATCGCCGTTCCGGCCTGCGCCAGCAGCGACGTCGCGGGAGCCGAGCCGCCGGAGACGACGAGCAGGTCGCAGTGCACTACCCGCTCACCGCCGCGATCGGCGACGCGCGCAACCGTCACCCGTTGCACGGCGTCGTCGCCGCAGGCGCCGACGACCATCGCGCCCGTCATCACCTCGATGCCGTGCTCAGCCAGTGAATCGGCCAGCGCCGTGACGGGCTCGCTGCGCTCGTCAACGACGAGCGCGATCGGCACGCCGGCCGCGTGCAGCGCGAGCGCGGCCCGCAGCCCGCGGTCGCCGGTCGTCGCGACGACCGCACGCGAACCGGGGCGCACGCCGTAGAGCGCGGTGAGCCGGAGGGCGCCGTCGGACGTCATGACGCCGGGCAGGTCGTTGCCGGCGAACACCAGCGGCTGATCGATCGTCCCGGTCGCGGCGACGTGCGCCCGTGCGCGGATCTGATGCAGCACGCCGCCCCGGCGAACCGGGACGAGGCCGTCGTAGTAGCCCAGCGCCGAGGCGCCCGTCAGGATCTCGACCCCGTGACCCCGCGCGGCGCTCGCCAGCGACCGGGCACGCTCGTGGGAGCCCTCGTGCAGCAGCCTGCCGCCGGCCTCGGCGCCGTCGTCGACGAGCACGACGTCCGCGCCCAGCTCGGCGGCCGCGACCGCGGCCGACAGGCCGGCGAGGCCGCCGCCGATCACGAGGACGTCGGCGTGCCGGCGCCGGTAGGAGGTGCGCCATTCGCGCTCGTCGCGCCTGGTGAGCTTGCCCAGGCCGGCGATGCGCCGCAGGCCCCACTCGAACAGCGGCCACAGGCGGCGCGGACGGATCATCGTCTTGTAGTAGAAGCCCGGCGGCGTGAACGGCCCGCCGACCTTGTCGACCGCGCGCATGACGTCGCGCTCCAGCGAGGGCCAGGCGTTGAGGTGCTCGACGGCCATCCCGCTGCGCAGCGGCTCGGTGCACGCGCGCACGCCGGGGCGCCCGTCGACCGCGACCAGGCAGTTCGCGCAGGCGCCGCTGCAGCACAGCAGGCCGCGCGGGCGGTGGTACTTGAAGCTGCGCGAGAACACGCGCCGCCCGCCGGCGAACAGCGCCGAGGCGATCGTGTCGCCCTCGAACCCCTCGACGCGCTCGCCGTCGAAGCTGAAGCGCAGCGGCGAGCGGCGGTCGATCCGCTCGCCGGGCTGGGGCTCCAGCCGCGTCACGCAGCGCCCTCGCCGCGGTCGGCGACGTCCTCGGGCAGCGCGGTCCAGCTGACGAGGTTGGAGGTCGTGTCGCGCTGGGCGATGAACCAGGCGCGACAGCCCGAGCGGTGATGCCACCACTCCAGCTGGGCACCCGCGGCGTTGCGGCGCATGTAGACGTAGGTGTGCAGCTCGCGCTCAGACGGGCGCGAGCGCGGCCGCGCGGTCAGCTCGCCGCCGAAGGCGAAATCCGTGACCTCGCGCGGGCCGCAGTTGGGGCACTGCAGGACGAAGGACACGCGCTAGTGGGCCATCCAGTAGTGGCCCACTACGGCCCGTCCGCCGCGTGCGTGATCTCCAGGATGTAGGCCACCATCACGTCCTCGTCGGAGAAGGTGAGGTGATAGGCGTCGGATTGGTCCTCGACGCGCTCGATCTGCGACTGGGCGGCCTTGAAGACGTCGCCGAAGGCAAAGAAGCTGAAGTCGACGACCCGTGCGCGCAGGCCGCGCTCGCGCAGCAGCTGGTCGGTCCAGCGCTGGCTGAGGATCGACAGCTGCATGATGTAGGCGACGCCGCCCGCGGCGAGCGTCGCCGGCAGCAGCGAGATGAGGTGGTCGACGAGGTTGCGCCCCCAGTAGTCCAGCGGACGGTGGGTCACCGTCTGCTCGTAGGGGTCGACGGGCATCTGGTACAGGCTCGCCACGATGACGTCGTAGCGCTCCTCGGGCACCCACAAGAAGAGGTCGACGTCGCTGCCGCTGACACGATCGGCGACACCGTTGCGAAACGCGTTGGCCAGCGTGTTGGCGACCGCCGCGCGGTCAAGGTCGATCGCGTGGACATGGGTGGCGTCGTTGAGCGCGAGCTGGACGGCGAGGATCCCCGCGCCGCAGCCGATGTCCAGGCAGCGTTTGCCCGCGCCGACGCGCCCGGAGAAGAGGTGCTTCCAGACGAGGAAGCTGCCCTGCGTGGGCACGAAGACGTCGGGCTCGCAGATGATCTCGGGAACCTCGAGCGGGTACAGCAGGCGCCCGCCGTCGTTGCGCCATGGCTGCGGGGGGACGGGGACCTCGAGCTTCAGCGGCCGCGTCGATGCGCGCGGCAGCTGCGGCCGTCGAACGGGATCGGGCTTGGCATCGGCCAGCACGAGCTGCGCGGCGGCGATGTGCGCGGGCGTCACGCCGCAGCAGCCGCCGATGATCTGCGCGCCCTCCTCGCGCCAGCCCAGCGCGGTGGCCGCGAACTCCGCCGGTCCGATGTCCTGGTCGGACTTCCAGCCCGCCTGCGTGTAGTAGCCGAGATTCGGATAGACGCCGAGCGGCAGGTCGGTGAAATCGCGCATCCACGAGACCATCCCGGGGACGTGGTCGGGCGGCAGGCAGTTGATCAGCAGCGCGCCGACGCCCATCTGCTCGAAGCGGTGCGCGGCACGGCCGAAGGCGTCGCCCTCCGGGCCGCCCCAGTGCTGGCCGTGGACGCCGCAGACCCCGAGCCGGCAGCGGCGGAAGCTCAGCCACACCGGCAGGCCAGTGCGCAGCAGGCTCTCGACGGCGGCGAACGTCACGTCGTCGCGGATGAGCGACAGCGTCTCGACGAGCAGCAGATCCGGACGGTCGTACTCAAACGCGCGCCCCAGCAGGTCCAGCGTCTCCACGCGACCGGGATCGAAGGCGTCGGGACCCAGGCTGAAGGCCAGCGCGACGTCGTCGCGCTCGTGCTGCGCGATCGCCTCGCGCCCGAGCTGGATCCCGCGGCGGGCGGCGTCCATCCAGTGCAGCGGCCTGGCGGACCCCATGAGCGCCTGGTCGACGAGGCCGGGATCGCCGAACAGCCCCCAGGTGTTCGTCGTCAGCACGTGGCATGCCGCGTCCAGGTAGCGGCGGTGAAGGTCCATGACCGCCTCGGGGGCGTTATAGAGCGCGCGCGTGCCCCAGATGCGCTCGTCGTCATGGCTGCCCGACATCGGCAGCGCCGCGTCGAGCTCGGTCCCCATGGCACCATCCAGGACGACGCAGCGCTGCGAGGCGAGCATGCTCTCGATGCGCGCGTAGGGCTCCGCGGACACCGGCCCGACCTGGTCCACGGAGCTCATCCGTGGGCCGCCGGCAACGGGCGTGAGATTGCACGTTCTCGGCATGTGCCATAGAAGGCCATCGAAGAATCAGTGTATGCAGGTTCGGGCTTCAGTTGCCCCGCGACCGACCCACGCAGCGGGCCTACAGCGGCAGGGCCAGCTGGTCGGTCGTCTCGGCGACCTCGCCCGTATGCAAGGCGGCGACGCGAACGCCCAGGAGTCGAACGGGACGCGGCGGCGCGTACTCGCGCAGCAGCGCCACCGCGACCGCGCAGACCACGGCGGCGTCGTTTGTGAAGGCATCGATCGTGCGCGCCCGCGTCACCGTCGTGAAGTCGCTCAGGCGGACCTTGATCGCGATCGTCCGCCCGCGACGCTCCTGCGTGGCGAGCCGCTCGCAGAGCTGTGCGGCCAGATCGGTCATCGCGGCCTCCAGGCGCGCGGGATCAGCGATGTCGGTGTCAAACGTCGTCTCGCGCGACTCCGAGACCGCGATCCGCGCCGGCGTCAGCATGGCCGATCCCTCAAATCGCGCGCGTGATCGCAGGTCCGGCCCGTGCCGCGAACCGAACTGCGCGACGAGTGCGTCCTCAGAGGCGCCGGCGAGCGCTGCCAGCGTCGTGATCCCCATGCGCTCGAGCCGCGCCACGGTCTTCGGACCGATGCCGGGCACGAGCCCGGGCTGGTCTGAGCCGAAGCGCTCGCACGCCTGCTCGCGCGTCAGGCAGACGAAGCCGCGCGGCTTGTCGGCGTCCGAGGCGACCTTCGCCACGAGCCGGTTCGGGCCGATGCCGACCGAGCAGTCAAGGCCGGTCTCGGCGCGGATCTCCTCCACCAGACGGCGCATCGCCGCGCGCGGCGCGACGAGCCCGGCGAGGTCCAGGTAGGCCTCGTCGAGGCCCACGACCTCGACGCACTCGACCTGCCGGCGTACGCGATCCATGACCGCGACCGACGCCTCCCGATAGGCCGGGAAGTCCGGCGAGACCAGGATCGCGTCGGGGCACAGCCGCCGCGCCCGCGCCGTCGGCATCGCCGAGCCGACGCCGAAGCGGCGCGCCTCATAGGAGGCGGTCGTCACGACCGCGCGTGGCCCACTGCCCGACACGATCACCGGCAGCCCGCGCAGCTCGGGCCGCCGGAGCAGCTCGACGCTCGCATAGAACGCGTCGATGTCGAGGTGGGCGATCGGCGGCACGGACCGCACACGATGACGTGTCGCGCGGAGGTCTCCGTACACTCGACCGCAATGGGCCACGGGCATCGGATCTCCCCGGTCGACGCGTCGTTCCTCGAGCGCGAGAAGGCCGGCGCGCGGCTGCACGTCGCATCGGTCGCGGTCTTCGAGGGCCCGGCCCCGTCGTGGGACGCCGTGCGCGAGCACGTCGAGGCCCGCCTGCATCTCGTGCCGCGCTTTCGCCAGCGCCTCGCCGAGGTGCCCCTGAACCAGGGCCGGGCGGTATGGGTCGACGACCCGCACTTCAACCTGCGCTACCACCTGCGCCACGCGGGGCTGCCGGCGCCCGGCGACGACGAGGAGCTGAAGGTGCTCGCGGGCCGGATCTTCGCGCAGTCGCTGGACCGCACCAAGCCCCTGTGGGAGATGTGGCTCGTGGACCGTCTCGGCGACGGCGGCTTCGCCCTGATCTTCAAGAGCCATCACGCGCTCGTCGACGGCATCGACGCCGTCGACATCACCCAGGTCCTTTTCGACACCGAGCCCGACGCGCCGCCGCCCGCGCCGCCCGAGCATCCGTGGGTCGCGCGTCCGCTGCCCACCCCGGCGCAGCTGCTCTCCGACGCGCTCATCGAGCGCGCCACGCACCCGCAGGCACTCGCCCACAGCGCGCGCGCCGCGCTGGACGTCCCGCGCCGCATTGCCGACACGGCACGCGACCGTCTCGCAGACGCCGGCGTCCTCTCCTTCGCCGCGCGGGCGTCCGCGCCGCCGACGCCGTTGAACGTCAAGGTCGGACCGCACCGCCGCTACACATGGGTCGACGCCGAGCTGTCACAGCTGCAGGCGATCAAGGACTCGCTGGGCGGTACGGTCAACGACGCGATCCTCGCCGTCGTCGCCGGAGCGCTCGGGCGCTACCTGCGCCATCGCGCCGTCGACACCCGCGATCTCGTGCTGCGCGCCCTGGTGCCGATCGCCGTGCCCGCCGACTCCGACGACGCGGCGCTGGGCAACGAGGTCCGCGCGCTGGCCGCGCCGCTGCCCGTCGGCCTCGAGGACCCCGTCGCCCAGCTGCGCGCGATCCGCGACAGCATCGCCGAGCTCGACGAGACCAGTGACGCCGTCGGGGCGCGGCGCCTGACCGAGCTGCAGGGACTCGCCTCGCCAACGATCATGAGCCAGGCCGCGCGGCTCGCCCAGCGCCAGCAGGGCTACAACCTCGTCGTGACCAACGTGCCCGGTCCGCAGGTGACCCTGTACCTGCTCGGCCGCCGGCTGCGCGCGCTGTATCCGGTCGTCCCGATCGCCGAGCGCCAGGCCCTGGGGATCGCGGTCGTCAGCTACGACGGGCGCCTGGGCTTCGGATTGCTCGCCGACTACGACGCGCTCGGTGACCTCGACGTGCTCGCGCGCGAGTTGCGCGCCGCGATCGACGCGCTTGGAGCCGGCGCATCGATCTCGCAGCGAGCGGCCAGCGGGCGCAGCAAGGCGGCGCGCACCCCCGATCCGAGCGCGGTGTGACGGCTCGCCGACTGATCGGCGTGCTGGGCGTGCTCGTTCTCGGCACGCTGCTCGTCATCCTGGCATTGGCGTTCTTCAGCGCTCGCGACGACTCGACCATCGAGGCCTCCGACGGCCCCGGCACCGAGCGGGCCGAGGGCGCCTCACCCGAGGTCAAGGCCGGCAACGTCGTCCTGTTGTTCAGCGACGAGCGACTGACACGGAGCCTCAACGACCTGGCGGAGCAGACCGGTGGCGCGCAGACGCCGGCGCTCGTGTCCGCCGGGCAGGCGGTCATCGTGATGCGCCAGGAGGGACTGCGGGTTCCCGTGCGAGCCGTCAGCGCGAGCCATCAGCTCGACGCCGGCGGGGCCGAGGATCCGGCCCTGCGCGCGTTCGTCGAGCACTGGCTCGGCCGTGCCGCCGGGTAGCGGGACGGCGGGCGTGATCGGCACGCTGCGCATCGCCCTGGCCCAGACCAACGCGGTCGTCGGCGACATCGCCGGCAACGAGGCCTGCATCGCCGAGCAGATCGCGGCCGCGCGGGACGGCGGCGCGCAGCTCGTCTGCTTCCCCGAGCTCGCGCTGACCGGCTACCCGCCGGAGGATCTGCTGCTCAAGGAGCACTTCCTCGCCGACGCGCACGCCGCGCTGCTGCGCCTGGCGGCGGCGACCCGCGGCATCGTCGCCGTCGTCGGCTACCCCGAGCGCGCCGAGGACGTCCACAACGCCGCCGCGATCCTCGCCGAGGGCGAGCTGGCGGCCAGCTATCGCAAGCTGCACCTGCCCAACTACGGCGTCTTCGACGAGCTGCGCTACTTCCAGCCGGGCGCTCGCGGGGCGACGATCGAGATCGACGGGGTGACGATCGGCCTGACGATCTGCGAGGACATCTGGCAGCCGGGGCCCCCGCTGTCAGACGAGGCGCTGGCCGGAGCGCGGCTGATCGTCAACATCTCCGCGTCCCCCTACCACGCCGGCAAGGGCGCCGAGCGCGAGCGGATGATCGCCCAGCGCGCGCGCGACGAGTTGGCGACGGTGGCGTTCTGCGGCCTGGTCGGCGGTCAGGACGAGCTCGTCTTCGACGGCCACTCCGTCGTCGTCGACCACGAGGGCGTCGTGCTCGCGCGCGCGCCGCAGTTTCAGGAGGCGCTGCTGTTCGCCGATGTCGACACGGTCGCCGCGGGCACCGCCCGCCTGCGCGACAGCCGCCGGCGGGCTCCCGCCCGAACCGCACGCGCGACGATCGACGAGCTCGGAACCTTCGGCGTGCGTGACGGCACGGGCATCACCGGTCCGCGCGCGCCCGTCATCGCGCCAGTTCTCGGCGACGTCGAGGAGGTCTACGCGGCGCTCGTCCTGGGGACGCGCGACTACGTCCGAAAGAACGGCTTCGAGCACGTCGTGCTCGGCCTCAGCGGCGGCATCGACTCGACGCTCGTCGCGCTGATCGCGACGGACGCCGTCGGCGCCGACGCGGTGACGTGCGTGACGATGCCCTCGCCCTTCTCGTCGACGGGCACGCGCACAGATGCCCACACGCTGGCGGCGAACCTCGGCGTGCAGCTGCTCGAGCTGCCGATCGCGCCGATGATGGAGGGCTTCGCCACCGCCCTCGCCGACTCGTTCGCCGGTCGCGAGCCCGACCTCACCGAGGAGAACCTCCAGGCGCGCATCCGCGGCAACCTGCTGATGGCGCTGTCCAACAAGTTCGGCTGGCTCGTCCTGACGACCGGCAACAAGTCGGAGATGTCGGTGGGCTACTCGACGCTCTACGGCGACAGCGCCGGCGGCTTCGCCGTCATCAAGGACGTGCCAAAGCAGCTCGTCTACCGCCTGGCGCGGGCTCGCGACGAGCGAGCGGGAGGCGAGCTCGTGCCTCCCGAGCTGTTCACGCGCCCGCCGTCGGCTGAGCTTCGCCCCGATCAGCGCGACGACGACTCGCTGCCGCCCTACGAGGTGCTTGACGCGATCCTGGAGGGCTACGTCGAGCACGATCTCGGCCGCGAGCAGCTCGTCGCTCGCGGCCTGCACCCCACCGACGTCGACCGCGTGATCGGCCTCGTCGACCGGGCCGAGTACAAGCGCCGCCAACAGCCGCCGGGCATCAAGATCACCACCCGGGCGTTGGGCCGCGACCGGCGCGTGCCGATCACCAATCGCTATCGGGGCTGAGGGCGCACGGCGATCGTCATCCGCGACAGCGCGCACCGGCGGCCGTCGTCATCGCTGATCTCGACGTCCCAGATCCACGTCGTCGCACCGCGGTGGCGGCGGATCGCCCGGGCGTGGATCGTCCCGTCGGCGATCGGCCGCACGAAGGACGTCTGGTTGGACTGTCCCAGCGCCGCCATTCCCTGCGGTCCGACGACGACGGCCGTGCCGACCGATGCGAGCGTCTCGGCGATCGAGGCGAACACCCCGCCGTGCACGAGACCGAATGGCTGGCGCAGCTCATCGCGCACGGCAAGCTGCGCGCGGACGAGTTCCTCGGAGCACTCGACCAGTCGCAGGCCCAGCAGCGCGTCGAAGCCGACCGGCCGCGAGAGGATGTCGTCGGGGTCCACGACGGCCGACCCTACCGGTGGCAGCAGCGCGAGCGCGGGCGTCCCGCGTCACGCCCGAGGTCGCTAGGGTTGGCGCCGATGGCGAGCCTCAGCGATTCCCAGCGGGCCATCCTTCAGCTGCTGCTCAGGCGGGCCAAGTCCTACGACGAGATCGAGACGATGCTCAAGCTGGAGGAGGGCGCGGCCCGCGAACGCGCCCACGGTGCGATCACGGCGCTGGGGCCCGAGCAGCCCCAGATCGGCGAGGCGCGCCGCAAGGAGCTCGCCGACTACCTGCTCAGCCAGCAATCCGATGCGGTCCGTGCCGCGACGCTGGAATATCTCCGTGACTCCCAGGAGGGCCGGACGTGGGCACGCGAGGTCGCCGGCGAGTTGCAGCCGATCGCGGGTGACGATGTCCCGATCGTCCCGCCCGACCCGCAGGAGGACCCGGCGCCGGCCGCAACGCCCTCCCCGCCGAGCTCCACCGCGCCCGCCGGGGCAGCGTCCTCCCGGACGCGACCGGGAGCTGAGGGCGGCGGTATGGAGACCAGCACCAAGGTCCTGCTCGGCGTGCTGTGCCTGACCGTCGTGGTCGTCCTGACGCTGGCGCTCGGGGTCTTCGGGGACGACGGCGACAAGTCGACGACCTCCACCGTGACCCGCACGACGGACACGACGCCGGCCAACTCCCCGCAGACGATTGCCCAGGGCAATCTGACCGATCCCGACGGCGGCGAAGCGACGGCCGAGACCGGCGTCATCCGCTATCCGGCAACGAACAACTTCAAGCTCCTGGTGGCCGCGAAGAACCTCCAAGCGCCGGCCGAAGGCTCGGCCTACGCAATCTGGCTGTACACCTCGGAGTCCGAGAAGCTGTTCCTCGGATTCCCGGAGGCGACCGTCAGCGACAAGGGCGAGCTGGATGTCGTCGCGGACCTGACTCCAGACACCCCGAACTTCGACGAAGTGCTCGTCACGCGCGAGACCAGCGAGCAGCCGTCGACCCCCGGAGACATCGTGCTGCGCGGCAGGCTGGCCGTGGCGACGACCTCGCAGGGCGCGTCCCCGACGCAGACGCAGACCCAGCCCGGCTGAGCCCCGGCGGCCTACTCGGCGTCGTAGCGGATCAGCGCGTGCACGTCGTGGGGCTCAAGCACCTCGCGACCGCCGAGAAACGCCAGCTCGATCAAGAAGACGCAGCCCACGACCTCGCCGCCGAGCTGCTCGACGAGCCGGCAGAGGGCGCGAGCGGTGCCCCCCGTCGCGAGCAGATCATCGTGGACGAGCACGCGCGATCCCGGTGAGATCGCGTCGGCGTGCAGCTCCAGCGAATCCGCGCCGTACTCCAGCGAGTAGTCGGCGCTGATCGTGTCGAACGGCAGGTTGCCGGGCTTGCGCGCGGGCACGAAGCCCGCTCCGATCTCGCGTGCGATCGCCGGCCCGAAGAGAAAGCCCCGCGCCTCGGGACCGATCACGATGTCCGGCGTGCGGTCGCGTGCGGCCGCGGCCAGCGCGGTGGTCGCCGCGTCGAGACCGTGGGGACTTGCCAGCAGCGGTGTGATGTCGCGGAAGACGATGCCCGCCTTGGGGAAGTCCTGGATGCTGCGGATGTGGCCGTTCAGCGGAGCCTGCTGTGGCGTCATGCCGTGTCTCCTCAGTTCGCGATCCGGCGCAGGTCGCGGATCAGCAGCAGGTGCTTGAGGTGCGACGCGACGGCCGCGAGGTTCTCCAGCGCCTCGAGCGCCTCCTTGCGGCGCTCGGGATTGCGCGAGCGCAGCGCCGGGGCGAGGATCTGCTGCAGCAGCGCGGCCTCGCGATCGGCCGACGAGCGAAAGACGCGCAGGTTGCGTCCACCGACGCCGTAGCGCGCGAGCTCGGTGACGGCGCGGATGATCTCGCGCTCGGTCTCGTCGTAGTGCGGCGCGCCGGCACGCAACTCGCCCTTGATGACGCCGTAGTCCTCCAGTTCGCGGACGAGCTCGAGGCTCGCTCGCGTGTCCTCGAGGACGTCCTCGAGGGCGTACATCGCCCCGCCGTCCCGCACCGAGACGCTGGCGCGGCGCTTGCGCTTGCCGGCGCCCGACGTGCTGGCCCCCGACGTCACGGTCGCGTCGGGGTCGCCCGCCCGGCCTGAGGCCAGCTCTTGGCGAATGACGCGAAGCGGCAGGAACTCGTCGCGTTGAAGGCGCAGGATCGTTCGCAGCCGCACGACATCGGAGGGCGTGTAGAGGCGATAGCCGCCGGGCGTGCGCCGCGGATTGAGCAGCTTCTGATCCTCGAGATAGCGGATCTTCGAGATCGAGATGTCGGGAAACTCCTGCGCCAGCGACTTGCAGACGGCGCCGATCGTCATCGACTTCTGCGGACGCTCGCCGTCGAGTTCGAGGTCGGGCGTCAGGGTCTGGTCGGTGGACGCCATGTCGCGATCCGATCAGCGCGAGAGGAACGTGAGCTTGTACTTGCCGACCTGCAGCTCATCGCCGTCCTGCAGGCGGTGGGTGTCGATGCGATGGCGGTTGACGTAGGTCCCGTTCAGCGAGCCGAGGTCGTCGAGATGCCAGTCACCGCCGCGATGCACGATCAGCGCGTGATCGCGCGAGACCGTGACGTCGTCGAGGAAGACGGCGCTGTCGGGCCGCCTGCCGATTGTGAGCCGTTCGGCGTCCTCGGCCAGCGCGAAGCTCTCCCCCACGCGGCCGCCGCCAGCGCGGATGACGAGCGCCGCGCCCTGCGCGACGACATCCTCGAGCTCGACCGGGATCAGATCACCGGTCTCGTCGATGCGGTAGGTCGCGGTGACGGGGTCCTTCGGCGACTCCGCCGGCCCGACGAACGCGCCGCACTTCTGGCAGTAGTTGGCGCCCTCAGGGTTGACGAACCCGCACTCGGGGCAATGAAGCGCCATCACTCCTGGGCGGTGCGCCCCGCCAGGATGTCAGTCAGGCGCTGCACGTCCGCGCCCGAGATCAGATCCTCGCCGTCCTCGTTCTTCTTGCGCAGCCGGTTGACGAGCTCTGCCCGAAGGATGTCGATCTTGCCGTGGAGGATGCGGCGACGGTAGGAGACCTCGACCTCCTCCTCGGTGAGCTGTTGAATGAGATCCTTCAGCTCCTGGTCTGCCAGCGAGCCGAGGTCGGGGAACGTGTCCATCGCTGATGCTCTCCTTGAGAAGAAGGGCCTGCGGCCCGGGCATCGGCGAGCATACCAGCGACCTGGCCTTCAAGTTCAGCTTGAGGCTCAGAAGTCGCCCGCGCCGGTCAGTCGAGTCGCGGACCGTCTGCCCCCGACCATAGGCTTGCCCTTCCATTCGCCGACGCGGTGACCTACTCTTAGGTGCCCCTAATATGACCAGTCAGACCGCCAGCAGCCCGATCTTCGACACGACAGCCGACATCGACGTCGACATGGACGTGGTCGCCGCCGCGGGCACCCCTGAGCGGATTCTGCAGATCAGGGTGCTGCGCGAGCGGGGTTGGAGCCTGGACGAGATCGCCGGCCGCTACGGCGTCTCCCGCGAGCGCGTGCGCCAGATCCTGCGCGCTCACGGCGCGCCCGATCCCGAGATCGTCGCCGACGCGCGCCGCCGGCGCAGCGAGCAGTTGGCCGAGGTGCGCGTCGACGAGCTGCTGGCGCTGTGGCGCTCCGGTGCGCAGACCGGCAGCGCTGCAAGCGAGCTCGGGTTGCAGGCGGCGGCCTGCAGGAGCACGATCGCGCGTTTCGCGACCGACGTCGACCGCGCGGCCCGCAAGGCCAGCATGTCCGGAGCTCGCGGATCCCAGCAGTACTCCGAGCGCGACATCCTCGTCGCCCTGCGAGCGGTGGCCGCCGGCCTCGGCCGAGTTCCCGCCGCCAAGGAGTACGCGATGCTCGCGCGCGGCCTGGAGCTTCCCAGCCTGCCGACCGTCCTCAATCGCATGGGCGGCTGGACGCGGGCAGTGACGGCCTCGGGCCTCAAGCCCCGGCCCGCGACCGGCGCCAGGCGTCGGCGGCGCTGGACGACGACGGCGTGCTGGGCGGCGGTGCGGCGTGCAGCGGACGAGCTGCAGCGGATCCCGACCGTCGTGGCCTACGAGCGCCACGCCGCCGGTCGCGACGACCTTCCGTCCGCCGCGACGCTGCGCAACCGTCTCGGGCGCTGGAGCGCGATCACCGCCCAGCTCGCGGCCGAGCGCGAGCTCGCCCATCACGCGCAGCCGTCCGGCTTCCCCGTGGGACCCGCGATCGTCGACGCGGTCGGGGACGCTCAGCCCTCGGCGGCCCGCGACGCGCGCAGCTGAGCGCGGCCGTCGCGGACGTACAGCATCACGGCGTAGTAGGACAGCACGAGCCCGATGTAGAGCAGCACGGCCGCGAGCGTCAGCAGCCCGGCGAGCCCGAAGAAGATCGCCGACATCGTCGGCCAGACGGCAGCCCGGCCGGGCCAGTTGATCCTCAGCTCATAGCCCTTGCGCAGCGCGACGTTGCCGGCGATCAGCAAAAACAGCTCCCGCGCGACAAGCAGCGCGATCGCCCACCGCGGCAGCAGCTCAAAGTTCCAGCACACCAGCAGCCCGGCCACGACGAGCAGCCGGTCCACGAACGGATCGAGCAGCGCGCCGAAGCGGCTGTACTGGCCGGTGAGGCGAGCGGCGAGCCCGTCGAGGTAGTCACTCCAGGAGATCACCGCGAAGATCACGGCGGGCAGCGCGTCGGTCCCGGATTCCGAGCCCAGGGCAAGGACGACGAACATCGGGATCAACGCCAGCCGCACGAAGCCGATCGCGTTGGGGATCGTCTTGACGTTCCACGGCTGGTCCTTGAGCGTCTGTGGCGGGGGCGGCCCGGAGCGATCGAGGCCGGTGAGGCGGCGGAAGGTCAGCCGCGCCCGCGTCGCGCGATCCCCGGCCGCTCCGAGCGGGGCCTCGTTCACCGAACGCTCGGCCACAGCTGCCTCACCGCGTCCGCGGCGCCGTCGAGGGACACGCCGCCGTCGACGTCCTGGCGGCCTCGCCGGATCTGGGCCTCGGCCGCGCCCGCAGCCAGCGAGCGCTTGCCGACGGTCAGTCGCAGCGGGCATCCGAGCAGCTCGGCGTCGGCGAACTTCGCACCCGGACCGGCGTCGCGGTCATCGAGCAGCACGTCGTAGCCTGCGTCGCGCAGCTCGTCGTAGAGACGCTCGGAGGCCGCGAGCTCGTCGCTGCCCGCCTTGCCAAGCGCCACGACCTCGACGTCCCAGGGAGCAAGGGCCTTGGGCCACGCGATCCCGTGCTCGTCGGCGAACTGCTCGACCGCTGCGGCCGCGATCCGGGCCGGGCCGAGGCCGTAGGACGCCATCCAGACGAGCTGCTCGGTCCCGCTCTCATCGAGATACGTCGCGCCGAGCGCCTCGGAGTAGCGGGTCCCGAGCTTGAAGATGTTGCCCACCTCGATCGCGGGCTCGATCGTGATCGGGTGCCCGCCGACAGTGTCACCGGCCTGCACCGTGCGGACATCAGCGCGCTGGAAGGCGAAGTCGCGTCCGGGCTGCACGCCGCGCAGGTGATGGTCGGGCTCGTTGGCCCCGACGACGTAGCCGCCGTCGGCGACGCCGTCGTCGAGCAGCACGCTGACGTCAGCGCCGACCGGCCCCACGAATCCCGCGGGTCCGATACTGCGCAGATCCTCGTCGTCGGCGTGGCGAAACGCCTCGCCGAGCGCGAGCGCGAGCTTGATCTCGTTGACGTGGTGGTCGCCGCGCACGAGCACGAGCACCAGCCCACGGCCGTCGGTCACGACCGGGAAGGCTTTCAGCAAGCCGCCCGCGGGAACCCCGAGCAGCCGCGAGACCTGGTCGATCGTCGTCGCGCCGGGGGTATGCACGCGCTCTGGCGACACGAGCGGCTCGGCGACGTCGACCGGCTGGGCTTGTGCGCTGGCGACCTCGACGTTCGCCGCGTAGCCGGGAGCCAGCGCGACGTCGTTCTCACCCGCCCCGCAAGGCGCCATGTATTCGTGCGCGCCGAAGCCGCCCATCATCCCGACGTCCGCCTCGACGCTGTACCACTCCAGGCCGCTGCGCTCGAAGATCTTCCCGTACGCGATGACGTGGCGCTCGTAGCTCACATCGAGCCCGTCGCGGTCGCGATCAAAGCTGTAGGAGTCCTTCATCACGAACTCCCGCGTGCGCATGATTCCCGCGCGCGGGCGCGGCTCGTCGCGCTCCTTGACCTGGAAGTGGTACAGGATCAGCGGCAGGTCGCGGTAGGAGCGCACGAGCTGCGCAACGTGCGTGGTGACGCATTCCTCGTGGGTCATCGCCAGGACCATGTCGGCATGCTTGCGGTCTGAGAGCTTGAACAGCTCGTCGACCTCGTAGCGGCCGGTGCGCCGCCACGCGTCGGCCGGCTGGAGCACCGGCATCAGCATCTCCTGACCGCCGATCGCGTCGATCTCCTCGCGGATGATCTGCTCGATCCGGCGGTGCACCCTCCAGCCCGCGGGGAGCCACGTCCACAGCCCCGCGCCCACCTGGCGGACCAGTCCGGCGCGAACCATGAGCTTGTGCGACAGCGCCTCGGCGTCGGCCGGCGGCTCGCGCTCGGTGGGCAGCAGCAGATGGGTGAGGCGCGTCATGAGTGGCCACCAAGCCTACGGGTAGAGTCCGCAGACAGACCGCGCAACCCAAGGAGACAGCCCGATGGCATACGACGTACCAGCCCTGCCCTACGCCTACGACGCGCTGGAGCCGCACATCGATGCGCAGACGATGACCATCCACCACGACAAGCATCACCAAGCCTACGTGGACAAGGTCAACGCGGCACTCGATGGCACGGAGTTCGCCGACAAGCCGATCGCCGAGATCGTCGCGAACCTCGACGCGATCCCCGAGGACAAGCGCGGGCCGGTGCGCAACAACGGCGGTGGCCATTTGAACCACTCGCTCTTCTGGGAGTCGATGAGCCCCGACGGCGGTGGCAGCCCCGACGGCGATCTCGGCGCCGCCATCGACAGCGCGTTCGGCTCCTTTGACGAGTTCAAGGAGAAGTTCGAGGCCGCCGGCGTCGGCCAGTTCGGATCGGGCTGGGCATGGCTGGTCGTCGACGGCGGCTCGCTGGCGATCACCAGCACGCCCAACCAGGACAACCCGCTGACGGCCGGCAAGACGCCGCTGCTGGGCAACGACGTCTGGGAGCACGCCTACTACCTGAAGTACCAGAACGCCCGTCCGGCCTACCTGAAGGCCTGGTGGAACACGGTGGACTGGACGAAGGTCGCAGAGCGCTACAGCGCCGCGTAGGTCGGACCGATACATGGCGCGGAACTCCGCGTCTCCCGCGGTGTTTGCATTCTCGCGGGCGGCAACCCTGCCCGTCCCGCGAGCCCGCGTTCATATCCCCGTCTGCCAGGAGCTCCATGTCGCGCACGATTCGTACGCTCATCCTCGCACTCGCCGTCGGCGCTGTGCTGGCGCCGGCCGCGCACGCGAGCCCGCAGCAGACGTCGATCATGATGGACGACGATCTGCTGCTCTACCGTGGCGACGATGTCGCCGCGCGGGCGCTGGCGCAGATGAAGAAGCTCGGCGTCGACACCGTGCGCGTGACGGTGCTGTGGAGCGTCGTGGCGGAAAACGCGCGCCTGTCCGCCGCCGACATCAAGCGGCTGAAGCTCAAGGGCAAGTTCAAGTCGGCAGCTCGCAGGCAGGCCAGGCAGTTCAAGGGCAAGGACCCGGGCACCTATCCGGAGCGCAACTGGGACCGCTACGACAATCTCGTGCGCTCCGCCGCCAACAACGGCATCCGCGTCTACTTCAACCTCACCGGCCCCGGCCCATCGTGGGCGCACGAGAAGGCGCCGAAGAAGTTCCGCAGCCTTCGCAAGACGTGGAAGCCCAAGCTCGGCGCCTTCAAGGAGTTCTCGCAGGCGGTCGGCCGGCGCTATGACGGCACCTACAAGGACGAGAACGGCGAGAAGGACACGATCCCGAGGGTCAGCTTCTGGTCGCTGTGGAACGAGCCCAACCAGGCCGGCTGGCTGTCGCCGCAGTGGGAGCGCATCAACGGCCGCATGGTGGCGGCATCCCCGGCGCGCTACCGCAAGCTCCATCAGTTCGGCTACAAGGGCCTGCGCGCGAGCGGTCACAACACCAACCGCGACATCATCCTGATGGGCGAGACCGCGCCACTGGGCTCCAGCAGGAAGACCGAGAAGTCTCCGATGCGCCCGGCGCGATTCCTGCGCGAGCTCGGGTGCTTGGGCTCAAACGGCAGGACCTACAAGGGCAAGTCCGCGAAGATCCGCGACTGCAACGACTTCGAGCGGCGCGGATCGCTGAAGGCCAACGGCTACGCGCATCACCCGTACACCAAGAATCTGCCGCCGAGGGTTCGCGACAAGCACTCCGACTCGCTGACGATGGCGAACATCAACGAGCTCGGGACCCTGCTCGATCGCGTGTCGGCCAAGACACGGGGCGGGATCCCCACCGACCTCAAGCTCTTCATGACGGAGTTCGGCTACGAGACCAAGCCTCCGGACCCGTTCTCGGGCGTGTCGCTCCTCGATCAGGCGAAGTTCAACACGATCGGCGAGTACCAGGCCTTCCAGAACCCGCGCATCCTGTCCCAGGCGCAGTTTTTGCTACGCGACGTGCCGCCGCTACGCAAACACACGAAGAACACCAAGGCCTACTGGTTCACCTACCAGTCGGGCCTGTTCCATCTCAGCGGCACCGAGAAGCCGGCTGCCAGCGCGTACGCGCTGCCGTTCCTGGCGTTCGACAGCAAGCAGACCGACCCGGCGACGGGCGGTGCGGTGTTCGGCATCTGGGGTCAGCTGCGGCTGCTGGCCAATGACGTCGCCGCCAATGCGACGATCCAGTGGCGCCCCAAGGACGCCACGAGTCCGTGGCGGGCGGTCGGCGAACCGATCCCGATCAACCCGATGGGCTACTTCCAGGCGACGGTCGTCGCTCCCGGTCCCCCGCCATATGAGTGGCGCTCGGCGATCGTGCTGCCCGACGGCACGGTGGCAGCCGCGAGCCGGGGCACGACCGGCGACTGACAGCGCCCGGCTCTCACCACCGGCGCCGGCGCGTCCGCGTGTCCTCGGGCACGCGGACGCGCCGTCCGGCGGAATGCGCGCGCCTTCGACATCGGTTAGGCTGCCCTAATTAGGGATCCCTACATGGGGCCGATGCCGACCAACGCGCAGGGGGAACCGCATGAACAGGTTGGTCGCCGCGCTTGCGGCATCTGGACTGCTGGTGGCCGGTTGTGGATCGGATGACAACGGTGCAACGACACCGGCACGCGACGACGTCGCAGCCGTCGCGGCGACGTACGCAGATCTCGTCGTCGCCGCCTACGACGCGTCGCGTGCGAGCACCGAGACGATGCGCAAGCGGATCGGCGCGTTCCTGGACGACCCGAGCTCCTCGACCCTCGAGGCCGCCCGCGAATCCTGGCTGGCCGCGCGCGACGACTACATCGTCACCGAGCCGTTTCGCTTCTACGGCGGGCCGATCGACGATCCCGACAACGGGCCCGAGGGCCTGATCAACGCGTGGCCGATGGACGAGGCGTACATCGACTACGTCGAGGGCAACGCCGAGGCGGGGATCGTCAACGATCGCGAGGGGTATCCGAAGATCACCGCGGCCGTCCTCGTGGAAGCCAACGAGCAGGGTGGCGAGACGAACATCTCCACCGGCTGGCATGCGATCGAGTTCCTGCTCTGGGGCCAGGACCGGTCCAAGACGGGCCCCGGCAACCGGCCCGTCACGGACTACACGAGCGAAGCCAACGCCACGCGACGGGCCGCCTACCTTCGACTCGCCACCACCCGGCTGGTCGCCGACCTCAACAGCGTCCGCGATCGATGGGACCCCGAGAGCGGCGACTTCCGGACCGCGTTCCTCTCCGACCCCGACCGCGCGCTGCGGCGCATCATGCGCGGCATCGGCGCCCTGAACAGCGGCGAGCTGGCCGGCGAGCGGATGGCGGTCGCGTTGGAGAGCAAGGATCAGGAGGACGAGCACTCCTGCTTCAGCGACAACACCAACGCCGACGTCGTCAACGACATCAAGGGCATCCGGATGGTGCTGCTCGCCGACTTCCCGGGCGTCCGGGGGCCAAGCCTGGACAGCCTGGTCGCGGACGCCGACCCCGAGCTGGCAGAGCGGATGCGCAGCGAGATCGACGCGACGCTCGCCAAGGCGCAGGCATTCCCCGCCACGTTCGAGACGATGATCGCCGCCGATGACCGATCGCCCGAGCGCGAGGCCATCGCAGCGGTCATCAGCGCCCTGGAGGCGCAGGGCGACACGCTCGCCGACGTGGCCGAGGCGCTCGGGGTCAAGGTCGGCTTCGAGGTCTGAGTCCCGTGCGCCGCTGGGCCCTGGCGCTGAGTGCGCTGATCGCGTGCGCGGTCACGGTCACCTCCCTGTCAGGTCGCCAGACGGCGGCGTCCAGCGAGGATCTCGCGCTCTCCGGCGGTTCGAGCGCGACGATCTTCGACACGACCGCCGACGCGTTCGCGCGCTCGCTGCCCAAGCTCACCAACAGGCGGCGGCGGGAGTTCGCGGTCGGCAACAGCTTCTTCAACCGCAACTGGGTGAGCGCGCCGGCATCGACCACGGGCCGCGACGGCCTCGGCCCGACGCTCAATGCCCAATCCTGCTCGTCGTGTCACTTCAAGGACGGGCGCGCACAGCCCCCGACACGACGGCGTGTGCCCCAGCTCGGGCTGCTGCTGCGCCTCAGCGTCCCGGGACCCGACGGCAAGCCACGCGATGTCCCCCACTACGGAGGCCAGCTGCAGGATCGCTCGATCAACGGCGTCCCGGCCGAGGGCGCGATCAGAATCACCCATCGCCGCGTGCGCGGCCGCTACGACGACCGCACGCCCTACGAGCTGCTGCGCCCGAGCTATGAGATCGTCGACCGCCGCTTCGGACCGCTGCCCGACGACGTGCAGATCAGTCCGCGGGTGGCGCCCGCGGTCTTCGGCGTCGGCCTGTTGGAGGCCGTGCCCGAGCAGGCGATCCTCGCCCATGCCGATCCGCAGGACCGCGATGGCGATGGCATCTCCGGCCGCGCCAACCGCGTGCTCGACGCGCGTACCACGCGCACGGCGCTCGGGCGCTTTGGCTGGAAGGCCAACGTCCCGACCGTCGAGCAGCAGAACGCCGGCGCCTTCAACGGCGACATCGGGATCACGACGCCGATCTTCACCAAGCAGAACTGCCCCGAAGGCCAGGATGCCTGCCGTGACGCGCCCGACGGCGGCAGCCCCGAGGTCGACGCCCGGACGCTCGAGCGCGTGACGACCTACACCCGGACGCTCGCCGTCCCGGCCCGCCGCAAGGTCGGCGATCACGCCACGCGCGCCGGCGAGCGCACGATCGCGCGCCTCGGCTGCACGGCATGCCACCTGCCCGAGCTGCGGACCGCCGGCAGCGACATCCCGGCGCTCGCCGACCAGACGATCCGGCCCTACACCGACCTGCTGCTGCACGACATGGGCCCCGGTCTTGCCGATGGGCGACCCGACGGACTGGCCACGGGATCGGAGTGGCGCACGGCGCCGCTGTGGGGCATCGGCCTCGTGCAGCGCGTCAACCGCCACACGCGCTTCCTGCATGACGGCCGGGCGCGCGACCTCGAAGAGGCGATCCTCTGGCACGGCGGCGAAGCCGCGGGCGCGACGCGGGCGTTCGGTGCGCTGCCGCGCGCCGAGCGCGCCGACCTGCTCACGTTCCTGCGATCGCTGTGAGCGCTCGGGCTCTGTTATGCGCGGGTGAAGCGCCGTCCGGCGACGGGCGAGACATCCTCGTCGAGCGCGGCGAGGACGTCGTCGCCGCCGTCGTGAGCCTCGGCCTCGGCCTTCTCCAGTGCGGCGAGGCGCTCGGGGGTCATCGCCGTCGCGTCCTCGTTTGCCGCAAGCCACGCCGCGCCCTCGGCCGCCGCGTGCTCGTCGACGGCGATCTTCTTGGTGGAGGCGTACTTGTCGATCTCCTCGAAGAGCACGTCGACGAGCTGTGCCGTGGGGACCTTGCGCAGCGCCTTGCCGCGACTGAAGATCAGCCCCTCGTTCTTGGCGCCCGTGATCCCGAAGTCCGCGTGCGACGCCTCGCCGATGCCGTTGACCGCGCAGCCGAGCACGGCGACCTCGATTGGATCCTCATAGGCCTCCAGCCGGCGCTCGATCTCGGTGACGACGGTGTCCATGTCGAACTGCAGGCGTCCGCACGTCGGGCAGGCGATCAGCACCGGGCCGCGCTCGCGCAGCTGCAGCGCCTTGAGGATCTCCCAGGCGACCTTGACCTCCTCCTCGGCGTGGAAGGTCGACAGGCTGATGCGGATCGTGTCGCCGATCCCGTCGGCCAGCAGCGTGCCGAGGCCGACGGCGGACTTCAGGCTGCCCGACCACTTCGTCCCCGCCTCGGTGATCCCGAGGTGCAGGGGATGATCAATCTTCGCGCTCAGCAGCCGGTTGGAGGCGATCGTGTTGGGCACGTTGGTGGACTTGATCGAGACCTTGAAGTCCGTGAAGTCCAGGCGGTGCATGAGCTCGACGAACTCGGTCGCCGCGGCGGTCAGCGCCTCGACGGGGCTCTCGCGCTCCAGCGCGTGCAGGTGCTTGGGCAGCGAGCCCGAGTTCACGCCGATGCGCATCGGCGTGCCGGCCGCCTTGGCGCGCGCGACGACCTCGGCGACCTTGTCGGGTCCTCCGATGTTGCCGGGGTTCAGGCGGATGCAGTGCGCACCGGCATCGATCGCCTTCAGCGCGAGCGTATGGTTGAAGTGGATGTCGGCGATGATCGGGATCGGCGACCGCGCGACGATCGTCTTCAGCGCCTCGATGTCGTCGTCGCGCGGGACGGCCACGCGCACGATGTCGGCGCCGGCGTCGGCGACCTTGAGGATCTGCTCCATCGTGGCCGCCAGGTTGGCGGTCTCGGTCTTGGTCATCGTCTGCACCGCGACGGGTGCGCCGCCGCCGATCGGGACGTTGCCGACCATGATCTGTCGCGTGGAAGCCATGTCTGCTCATTCTACGGGCGCTCCACGGCCCCCGATCACGCCGCTGTGAACGCGGCACCCCAGTTCGTCTTCGGCTACGGGTCGCTCGCCGTCGCTGGCGAGGGCTGCCACGTCGCGACGCTGCGCGGCTACCGCCGGACCTGGGGAGTGGCGATGGACAATCGAATCGACCTGCCCGGCTACAAGACCTATCGGCTGCGTGCCGACGGCAGCCGCCCCGCGATCTTCGTGGCGTTTCTCGATATCGAGCCCGCCCCTGACGGCGGAATCACGGGACGCTGCATGCCCGTCGACGAGCAGCGCCTGCGCGAGCTGGATGAGCGGGAGCGCAACTATGACCGCGTCGATGTCTCCGACGCGATCGATGTCCCCCGCGGGCGCGTGTGGACATACCGCGGCTGTGCTGCGGGGCGGGCGCGGCTACGCCACGGCGTGCGGCATCGCTGCGCCGCGGTCAGCCGCGACTACGCCGACGATGTGCGAGCCGCGCTCGACGAGATCGCCTCACCCGAGGAAGCCGCATCGGTGGAGTCCCTGATCGGCGCGTGCGGCCTGGAGGTGCTCGCACTGCGACGCGTCGAGATTGGCGCGTCCGCGGAGCCGTCGCCTGGCGCGTAGTCGTGTTCGAACGCGCCAGCGCGGCTTCGCGCGGCGCACGAGGTGCTTGATCGTCGTATCGACGGGCAGCTGGCGCAGCTTCCAAGCGTCGTGGTCAGATCGTGCCGTCGAGGATGCGGTCGCCGACGTGGTGTTCAGAGCGGCGCGGTTCGTCGTCGCGCATGTGCGAGTCGGCGATCGGGGTGATGCGCGTCCTGGGGGGCGTGCAGTTCACACCAGACGTTGGTGGGGGCGCTGCTGGTACCCCAACGGTCGGCGACGCGGTCGACGATCATCAGGCCGAAACCGCCGTGTTCGCCGGGGTGCGCCGATGGGCGCAGCGTGGCGTTGCCGTCGTCGTGGACGGCGAAGCGAGCGACGTGGTCGTGCAACGAGATCGTCAGCCGGATCTCGCCGTGGCCGTGGCGGTAGGCGTTGGTGACCAGTTCACTGACAAGCAGGCACGCATCGTCGGTGCGCCGTTGGCCGAGTTGGCAGGCGAAGGCGCGCACGGCGGCGCACGCGGTGATGCTGATCCCCGCAGAGCGTGGGAGCGCCACGATCATGCCGGCCACGAGCGAGGCGCTGCGCCCGCGGCTCATGGCGGCTGGTGTGCAGCTGTCCATTGCATCTCAGTGCCGATTGCGCGCACGCCGATGATGTCGTGTGTGTGGGCGATGGACCGTCGTGCCCCGGGCTGCGGGGTACTGCGTCTCACCGCCAAGGCCACCCCGCAAGCCCGCTGCGTGCGGACCTCCAAGAGCCCCCCGACCCTATGGAGCTTTCACTGCACAGTCAATCCCCCCTGTCGATGGGAGGCGTGGGCGCGGCGGCCGTCGGGCGCGTGGGACGGTCGCGCCGGCGGGCGCGATCGCGCCTCGTCGCCGGCAGCGGCCGGGCTGGCCGCTTTTGGCGGAGTGCCTACACTCGTGTCGTAGCGCCGTCGGCGCGCGGGTCTTTAGTGTCTTCCTCGCCTGTGAGCCACGTCATGGTTGTGAGGGGGGCGAGAGAGCGGGCATCATGCCCGACGTACCCGACACACCCATCCAGCCCGACAGGACGGTCGGGTCGATGTCGGCGGCGATCTCCAACGCCGTCGTCGGTCTGCTGCACGACTACACGGGTCGCGGCCCAACGCACGCCCGCACGACGATCGGGCCGGACACGATCGTCGTGACGTTGCGCGACAGCTTGACCAAGGCAGAACGTACGCTCGCCAGTCGCGGCCAGGACGTCGAGGTGCTGGCGATGCGCCGCGCCTTTCAGAACACGATGCGCGACGACATGATCGCCGCCGTCGAAGCCCTGACCGGCCGCTCTGTGGAGGCGTTTCTCAGCGACAACCTGCATGACCCCGATGTCGCCGTCGAGATCTTCCTCATGCACCGCTCAGATCACGACGGCCAGCACCCGGCCGGCGCGTAGGCATCCGCACTGAGCCAGCGTGGTGTGGGTCCGTCGCCTCTCGCGCCCGAAGCACCGTCAGATCGCCAAGCATGCACAGGCAGTCCGCCGCCGGCCGCCACCGTTGCCCGGCGCCCGGCCTGCCCGCGCCGAGCGCTACGGCGGGTGCTCTATTGCGGTTCGGCGGGGTGCGCGGTGGACGGGCCGAGGCGAAAGAGCTCGGCGACGAACGGCGGGTCGATGTGGGTGTGGCTGGCGAACGCGACGACGCGCCGACCGGTCGCGCGTTCCACGACGGCCGTGAAGCTCGCGGCCTCGGCCATCTGCACGGCGTGACGCAACTCGTGCACGAGCTCGCCCTTGCCGAACTCGATCATCCGCTTCTCGATCAGCGACAGATCGATATCGAGGACCGCGACGACGAGATCATCCAGGATGTGCGTGACCGCGTGCTTGACGGGCGTGTCGTAGGACTCGGTGTGGATCAGCGCGATCTGCTCAGAGATCGCGGCCGCTGCCGCGGGATCTGTCCCGCGTTCGCCGGGGTCGCTCACCGTGGCCCCCGCGCGGCGACCGGCCGCCGCTCCAACAGCCCGCCGCTCTCTCGCTCGGCGCGCCCGACGCCGTGATCGCGCGTGATCCGCGCGGTGAGGCGCGCCGCGACCATGTGGGCGTCATCGACCGGGCCGCTACATGCTCGGCAGCGGTCGGGTGCGGGGACGTCGCGGCGAACCACCTGATAGGCCCACAGACGCAACCGGCAGCTCGGACAATGGATCTCTTGCATCGAAGATCCTCCCACGTAGAGGACGACTCCGACGCTCACACAAGCCCGCTATGGACACCGCGCGCATCCCGGAGGGGATGACCGGCCCCGCCCACATGTTCCCATCCACGTGGCCAGTGCCTCACGTCAGACCCTAGCGCTTCATGCACACCGGCGCCCAGATTTTCATAGGTGCCGCGCAGCATCTTCGCCCGTCGGGCCCTGCCATCCCCGATCCGCTCCCGACGACCCTGTTGTCGAGGGAATCCGACGAGGAATCCAACCGGTGACCGAGCCTCTCATCGGGAACCTTCAGAACGTGCGCGGCGTAGCGTTGGTGCATGAGGACTGCAAAGGTCACGGCGATAGCGGGTGCGGTAGCCGTGACGACGACCGTTGCGGTGGTGCTTGTCGTGTCGGTCGGGTCGCCTGCGCCGTCCCCGTCTGGAGCACCCGCTGCTGGCGACGAGCGGGCAGCCACGGCGGCGGCGACCCATTCGGCAAGGGCGCGGGAGGACTGCTCCACGCGCTCGGAGGCGCGGTTCCCCGGTGCCTTCACCGACGACCGAAACCTCGTCGTAGGGCCGCTGGTCCTGATCGGCGGCACCTACACCGACGCGAGCACGGTGCGGAAGTTCGGCGGAAACAAGTTCCCGCTGCTCGTCAAGGCCGGGCACACCGTGACCGTGCGGCTCGCCCGACGCGGACGACGGGTCGCCGGGCTCGGTTACGGGCCGCATCGAGGGACGACGGTGCGCGCCGCGATGCTGAAGGACACCTACCAGCGTGTGACCTTCGTGGCCTGCCGGCCCGGCAAGCCGTCTGGGCGCTACAGCCCGAACGGCCCGTCCGGGAGCTCTGCGGACGACGTAGCGGTCACGTTCTGGTCGGGCTTTGTCTTGACCAGCACCCCGTCGTGCGTCCCGCTGGACATCTACGTGGACAACGAGCCGTCAGCGAGACGCGTTGGGCTGTCGCTCGGGCGCCGCTGCCCTCGGTAGCTCGCGCCCCATTCTCCCCTACCGCGTGCCGCCTTCCTGGCTGCGCGTGTTCCGCGACTCAAGTGCACAGCGATGAGTTCGGTCATGATCGCCACCGCACAACCTCGCGAGCGTCCACGCGTCCATCCAATCGACCGTTTCGCGCTACCTCGGGGCTGCTGACCGGCGCCGGGGAATGGTGGGGGCGCGGCGGGTTGGCCAGGCTTGGGCGCTCAATGGAGGCCGTCGCGCCGCTCGCGCCAGCGGCGACCGGAATCGACGAGCGCCCGATCGTCGTCCTTCAGCGCGTCGGTGAACCGGCGATCGACCCGCGCGCTGCCGAACCGCTGGTCCTCCCACAGCGTGACGACGAGCAACTCGCGCGCCGCGCGATCGTGCCGGCAGGCGAAGATGACGCCGCGATCGACGAGATCGCGGACATAGACCGATCCCCGAGCCGCATCCCCGTCGGCACCGGGCGGCGGGCGATCGCTGAAGCGCCCGGCGGCCCACGCCTCGCTGACGCGGCCGGCGATCTCGGGCTTGACGTCCAAGCCACCGACCCGTGAGCCAACGCGCTGGCGGAAGCGCTCGGCGGCGTGATCGGTGACCGCGACCGTGATGCCCTCGCTCACTCGTCGAAGAGGAGGTGCTCGAGCCCGGTCATGGGCGACTGCTCAAGCTCCCCCACCCGCCGAATGGCCAGCAGCACGCCCGGCATGAACGACTCGCGTTGCATCGAGTCGTGGCGGATCGTCAGCGTCTGGCCGAGGTCGCCGAGGATGACCTCCTGGTGGGCCACGAGGCCCGGCAGGCGCACGGAGTGGATCGGCACGTCGCCCTCCATCAGCTCGGCGGTGCGTGCCGCGGTGCCCGATGGCCTGTCCAGCTTGCGGTCGTGATGCAGCTCGACGATCTCCGCCTTGGACATGTGCTTGGAGGCCTCGGCGGCGAAGCGCATCATCAGCACGGCGCCGATCGCGAAGTTCGGCGCGAAGAACACGTTGGCCCGCGTGCGCGCTTCGTGTGCGTACAGGGGCTTCATGTCAAAGCCCGACGTCCCGATGACGACGTGCACGCCCGCGGCGACGCACTCCAGGGCATTGCCGAGCGCCGTGTCGGGCCGCGTGAAGTCGACGACGACGTCGGCATCGCCGAGGACGTCGGCGAGCGCGGTTCCGAGGGCTGGATCGGCTCGACCGGTCAGCCGCATGTCCTCGGCGGCCTCGACGGCCGCGCAGACCGCCTGGCCCATCCGTCCGGCGGCACCGGCCACCGCGACGGCGATGCTCACGCGAGCGCCATCGTGCTCGTGGCCAGCACGGGCGCGAGCGCTCCGCGAACGACGTCCTCGTCGACGCCGACGGCCGCGGCGCTGAGCCGCTCGGGCGCCAGCAGCTCCGCGACGAGATCGAAGAGGTCCTCGAGCGTGACCTTGTCGATGCGATCGACCGCCTCGTCGATGCTCAGCAGCGGCATGTCGTTGAGCAGCGCGGCACCGAGCCGGTTCATGCGCGCCGCCGTGGATTCCAGCGACAGCACCATCCGTCCCTTGACGTTCTCCTTGGAGCGCTGCAGCTCTTCGGCGGTGAACCCGTCGCGACGCAGCAGTGCGAGCTCGTCGGCGACGACCTGCAGGGCCGGCGCGACGTTGTCGGGCCGGGTGCCCAGGTAGATGCCGATCTGCCCGGTGGTCGCGAACAGCGACTGAAACGAGAAGACGTTGTAGGCCAGGCCACGGCGCTCGCGAACCTCTTGAAACAGCCGCGACGACGACGTGCCGCCGAGGATGTTGTCCAGCACGCGCGCGGCGAAGCGCCGGTCGTCGTGGCGCGACAGGCCGGGAGCTCCGAGCGTCAGGTGATACTGCTCGGTGTCCTTGGCCAGGAAGCGGATCCGAGGCTCCAGCAGCGGTGCCACGATCTCGGGGGCGCTCGCCGATGAGCGCTCGGGCACCTCCATGGCGCGCGCCAGCTCGACGACCGCCTCGTGCTCCAGCGACCCCGCGGCGGCGATGACGATGTCGCCGGGGAGATAGTGCGAGGCGTGAAAGGCGGCCAGGCCCTCCGCGGGCGTGCCCGCGACGACCTCCGCCCGACCGATGACCGGCCTGCCCAGCGGATGATCGCCGAAGACGGCCTCGCCGAGGACGTCGAAGACCTGGTCCTGCGGGTCGTCCTCGTACATCGCGATCTCCTCGAGCACGATCTCACGCTCGTTGGCGAGATCCTCGGCGTCAAAGCGCGGCTGCCAGACCATGTCGGAGACGACGTCGAAGGCCTGCGGGAGGTGCTCGTCGATGACGCGGGCGTACACCGACGTGGACTCCTTGCCGGTGCCCGCGTTGAGCTCGGCGCCCATCGTGTCGAAGATCTGGTCGATCTGAAGCGACGCGAACCGGTGCGTACCCCGGAAGAGCATGTGCTCGACGAGGTGCGACAGGCCGGCCTCGGCGACGGTCTCCGCCGCCGAGCCGGTTGCGATCCAGAACCCGAGTGTCACGGATCGGACGGTGGGCATGGCCTCCGTCACGACCCGGACACCGGAGTCCAGGACTGTCAGCCGATGATCGCTCAGCGGGCTAGCCCTCGCCGTGGCGCGGGCGACCGGAGCCACGCCGGCCGCGGTCGCCGCCGTTGCGGTCGCCGCCGCCGCGCGGAGGCCGTCCGCCACGATCGCCGCCGCCGCCGCGAGCGCCGGCACCGGCCGTGACGAGCTCGTCCTTGGTCTTGCCCGCGACGTCTGGGTCGATGGCCAGGCGTAGCCCGATGCGGCCGCGCTCGCGGTCGACCTCGAACACGCGAACGTGGATCTCGTCGCCCTTGTTGAGCACGTCCTCGACGGTGTCGACGCGCTGGCCGGGCGACACGTTGGAGATGTGCAGCAGGCCGTCGGTGCCCTTGGCGAGCTCCACGAACGCGCCGAACGTCGTCGTCTTGACGACCTTCGCGGTGGGGAACTCGTCGCCGACCTCGACCTCCTTGGTCATCGACGCGATCCGCGCGGCCAATGCCTCGCCGAGCGTGCCGTTTGCCGAGTAGATCAGCACCTGGCCCTCGTCGTTGACGTCGATCTGGGACTCGAACTCCTCGGCCAGGCCGCGGATCGTCTCGCCACCCTTGCCGATCAGCAGGCCGATCTTGTCGGTGTCGATCTGCACGGTCATGATCCGCGGCGCGTGTTCGCTGAGCTCCGCGCGCGGCGCGGCGATGACCTTGGCCATCTCGCCGAGGATGAACGTGCGGGCCTTCAGCGCTTGGGTCAGCGCGTCGCGCAGGATGTCGAACGTGACGCCCGTGATCTTGATGTCCATCTGCAGGGCGGTGATGCCCTCCGACGTGCCGGCGACCTTGAAGTCCATGTCGCCGAGGTGATCCTCGACGCCGGCGATGTCGGTCAGCACGACGTAGTCGTCGCCCTCCTTGATGAGCCCCATCGCGATGCCCGCGACCGGCCGCTTCAGCGGCACGCCCGCGTCCATCAGCGACAGCGAGGAGCCACAGACCGACGCCATCGACGACGAGCCGTTGGACTCCAGGATGTCCGACACGACGCGAATCGTGTAGGGGAACTCCTCGGTCGTCGGCACGACCGCCACCAGCGCGCGCTCGGCGAGCGCCCCGTGACCGATGTCGCGGCGCTTGGGACCGCGCATGAACCCGGCCTCCCCGACGCAGAACGGCGGGAAGTTGTAGTGGTGGAAGTAGAACTTGTGCGTCTCGAGACTGAGCGTGTCGAGGCGCATCTCCTCCTTCAGCGTGCCCAGCGACGCGACCGACAGCGCTTGGGTCTGGCCACGCGTGAACAGCGCCGAGCCGTGTGCGCGCGGCAACAGCCCCGCGTCGATGGAGATCGGCCGGATCTCGTCCTCGGCGCGGCCGTCCGGGCGCTTCTTGTGGACGGCGATGCGCTGGCGGATGATCCCCTTCTCGAGCTTGTCGACGGCCATCTGCGCTGCGGCCTTGCGCTCGCCGAACTCGGCGTCCTCGGGATCGCCGGAGTGCGCCGCGACGGCCTCGTCCATGACGCGCGAGCACTCGTTCTGGCGATCGAGCTTGTCGAAGATCTGCGTCGCCTCGTCCAGGGCGGCGCCGTGGCTCTCCGAAACGGCGGCGAGCAACCCCTCGTCGACCTTCGGGACCTCGATCTCGGTCTTGTCCTTGCCGGCCTTCTCACGCAGCTCGTGCTGCAGCGCGCACAGCTTCTTGATCTCACCATGAGCGATGTCCAACGCGTCGAGGATCTCGGCCTCGGAGATCTCGTTGCAGCCCGCCTCGACCATCAGGATGGCCTCTTCGGTGCCGGCGACGATGAGGTCCAGATCGGAGTTGTTCAGCGAGTCTTCCTCGTTGGGGTTGACGACGAAGTTGCCGTCCACCTTGCCGATCCGCACCGCGCCGACGGGCATCGGGTAGGGGATGTCGGAGATCATCAGCGCGGCGGATGCGCCGTTCATCGCGAGGATGTCAAACGGATGCACATGGTCGACGCTCAGCGTCACGGTCACCAGATGCGTCTCGCGCCGCCAGCCCTTGGGAAACAGCGGGCGCAGCGGGCGGTCGATCATTCGAGCGACGAGCGTGCCCTTCTCGCTGCCCCGTCCTTCGCGCTTGAAGAAGGAGCCGGGGATCTTGCCCGCGGCGTACATGCGCTCCTCGACGTCCACCGTCAGCGGGAGGAAGTCGACGTCGCGGAGGTTGCCCGCGGTCGCTGTACTCAGAACCACGGTGTCGCCCTGGCGGACGACGACGGCGCCGGAGGCCTGCTTGGCCATCTTGCCGGTCTCGAAGGAGATCTCTGATCCAGCGATCTCCACGGAGACACGGGTCTCGGCAGTACTCATATGAAATTGTCCTTTACTCGGGCGGGCCCGTCGGTCGGCCGGCCTGCTTCTAGCTTGTCTTCGGTATCCGAACCGGGTCATCGTAGCCCAGGCGTGCCAGGTAGTCGCCGTCGGGCACGCCAGGATGAACCGCTCCGCCGGCGAACAGCATCGGCGTCGTCGTCGCGCCGGCGGCGAGCGCGGCGCGCGTGTCGCGCTGCACGCGAGCGGCCACCGGCGGGCTCCGGCGATCGCGGTCGAAGCCGTCGATGTCCAGGCCCAGCGCGCGTGCCCGTGCCCACAGATGCGGATCGTCGAGGTGGCCCTGGTCGGCGTACAGCGCGTCGGCGAACGCCCAGAATGCCCCCTGCGCGGCGGCGGCCTCGGCGGCGCAGGCCGTCGGCAGGGCACGCTCGTCCTTGGCGCGCAGCGCCATGTGACGGAAGGCGACGTGCGCGCCGGCCGCGGTCAGCCGATCGTGGGCGACGGCGCAGCGCGGACACGTGAAGTCGGCGTAGAAGACGACGAGCTCGCCGCCCGGGTCGCCACGGACGTGGTCGTCCTCGCGCAGCGTCGGAGGCGCCGCGCTGCGTAGATCCTTCATCGGCTCCTGAGCGTAACCACCCGCATGAGCGTCAATGTGCACACCTTGCTGGCAGAGCAGCGCCTGCCGGGCTCGCCCGCCGAGGTCTTCGACTTCTGCGGCGAGGATCACCCGCCAGCCACCACAGCTACAGCTCGTCGCGAATGAGCTTGGCGAGCACCTTGGCGGCGATCGCGGTCCCCTCGACGTTGAGGTGCACGCCGTCGACCTCGCGCACGAGGACGTTGCGCCCGCGGTAGCGGATCGAGTCCGTGTAGCCCTTGGGCGTGAACAGCAGATCGAAACGCACGAGGCTCACGCCCTTCACGCCGGCAGCCGCTCGCGCGATCGCGGTGTTCACGGCCATGCTGATCGTCTGGCGTGCCGCGGTCTTGGGCAGCGGCAGCGTCGCCCAGAAGACCTTCGCGCGGCCCTTGCGCAGATAGGTGGCCATCATCGCTCGCACCCTCCGGGTGTACTCGGCGATCCACGGCTCCTCGCAGCAGTCGATCTTCGCGCCGCCCGGCGTCGTCATCGGGAAGCCATCGACCGCGCCGATCATGATCGCCGTGTAGGTCGGCTTCGTCTTGGCGGTCTGCTCGGCGGCGATCGTCGTCCAGTCGTTGCCGGGCCTCGTCAGCCCACCACCGGGACGCACGTCTGGACGCACGTCGGCATCGCCCGCGAGCTCGTCGGTGAGGAAGCTGTCGACCCCGAGCATCATCGAGTCGCCGGTGACGATCACGCGCGGCAGCGCCCTGACCTTGGCGGCGCCCTTACCGACTCCGACCTTCGCGCGCACGCGGCTGGATCCGATGCGCAGCTCCAAGCGCCAGCTGCCGCGCTTGGACGCGCGGAACCTGCGCGAGACGACCGTCACCGCGCTGCGGAACTTCAGCGTGCGGCACGACCGGCTCTTCGACGGCGGCGTCACGCACAGCTTCGGCGAGATCCCGCCGTTGCCCCAGCGGTCCACGACGCGCACCGAGAACGTCTTGCCGGGCGACACCTTCGCCGGGGCGCTGACGCGAAAGCGCGTCGCACACGACGGCGTCTGGATCGTGTCCGATCCGGAGCCCGGCGTACCGTCGGGCAATGTCGTGATCGCGACGAAGCGGCGCGTGCGTCGCGTACAGCTCCACATCGTCGCGTTCTCCAACGTGGTCACCTCGCCCGGCGTGCCGCGGACGCTGCCGAGCTTGCGCAGCCGATCGTCGATGCGCTCGAAGAAGTCCACCTTCGCGCCGCCGGCGTCCCCAAGAAACAGCGTGCGGATCACGCCGAGCTGCGTGGCGTAGGCGCGAACGAGCGTCGTCTCGGGAGCGATGGCGCGCGGATCGCTGGCGATCAGCCGCGACTGCAGTGGGCGAAAGCTTACGCGGGCCTTGGAGCCGCGACCGGTCACGCTCATGCGTCGGTGCACGTACACCCCGGTCTTGGGCTGGCGGTAGGTGCGCTTGGAGGTCAGCCACAGATCCCACCTGCCGCGGCGCTCGCGGTCCTTGGGCAGGGTGCGCAGCGCGAACCTCAGCCGGCCGCAGGGATCCGCGGCCTGGCCGACCTTGACGGTCCTGACGGTCTTGCCGGCACGGCGGAAGTGTGCCCACAGGCGCGTGCCGTCGGGCAGTCCGGTGACGCTCCAGCGCTCGACCTTGCCGGCGGTGCCGCGCGACGCGCTCGGCGCGAAGGACACCCCGCGAGCTGCGGTGAACAGCCGCGCGTCGGCGAGCGTCGCCTGCAGGCCCACGCCGCGCACGCGCACCGCGCGCGCGACCCGCTTGGTGTCCTGCGACGGCGGCACGTCGAGCAGAGCGCTGAGCTCGCCGGCGGCGTTCGCCGTCAGCTCGCTGGTGGCCAGCGGCGTCCCGGCATCGGGATCGGCCGTCGCCATCACGTCGACGAGCAGCTTCTGGCCCGGAACAAAGCCGCTCAGGCTGGCGGCGAACTTCCCGCCGGCGTACTCGCAGTTGCCGATGACGGTCAGCGTCGGCGCCGCCGACGCCGGAGCCGCCGCTAGGAGCATGGCGGCGATGCCCGCCAGCAGCACGCGTGTTGCGCGGCGCACGGGGCTCCTACGCCGCGCCGGCGGACAGCCCGTCGAAGATCAGGTTGGCGCCGGGCAGGACGCCCGGGTGCTCACCGATCCACGACCACGTGACGACCTGATCGGGACCGGTGATCACCAGCGCTCGCGTCGACACGCCGGTGGGCTCGAAGTAGGCGCCGAACGCTCTGGATGCGCGACCCTTGGGCTCGAAGTCCGACAGCATCCCGATCGTCACGCCGAGCGACTGGGCAAACGCCGTCTGACTGTCGCTCTGATCGCAGGACACGCCGTACAGCGTCGCGCCCTGGCCGGTGAAGTCCTCCAGAACCTCCTGGTAGATCTGGAACTGATCGGTGCAGACCGAGCTGAAGGCGGCCGGGTAGAAGACGAGGACGGTGGTCCCGCCGGCGAGGTCCTCGCGCGTGAACGGCTCGCCCTGATCGGTCTTCAGCGTGAACTCGGGAGCCCCCTCCCCCGGCGCGATGATGCTCACCGGCGAAGCCCCAGCTCCTTGATGAGCGAACGGTATCCCTCGAGGTCGTTCTTGTGGAAGTAGTTGAGCAGCCGGCGGCGGCGGCCGACGAGCATCAGCAGCCCGCGGCGCGAATGGTGGTCCTTCGAGTTCGAGCGCAGATGCTCGGTGAGCTGGTTGATGCGCTCGGTCAACAACGCGACCTGCACGCGCGTGCTGCCCGTGTCGTGATCGTCGGATCCGAACTGCGTGACCAGCTCTTGCGTGCGTTCCTGTGTCAATGCCATAGCGACGGGCTACTGTAGCGAGGTCACGGCGCCACGGCTCCCACCAGGCCACGTGGCAGCGCCGCTCACGAGCCCGACCCGCGGATCAGCTCGGCGATGAGCTTGGCCGCGATCGCCTGTCCGCGGAAGTTCAGGTGCAGTCCGTCGTCCTCGCGCACGACGACCAGGCGGCCGCGGTAGCGGACGAGCCTGCTGTAGCCGTCGGGCGTGAAGAAGCGATCCAACCGGACGATGCTCACGCCATCCAGGCTGGCCGCCGCGCGCACGACCGACCGGTTGACGGCCTTGGCGACGTACAGTCGCTGCTCGTCGCGTGGAAGCGCCATCGTCGCCCAGATCACGCGTGCCGAGCCGCCCTGGATGTAGGTCTCCATCATCACGCGGGCGCGGCGCGTGTACTCCAACTCCCACGGCAGCTCGCAGCATTGCACCTCCACGCCGTCGGGCGTCATCATCGCGTAGCCGTCGGCGCCGCCGATCAGCATGACGCTGATCGCGGGGCGATGGGAGAGCACCTGCCCGCCGGCGATCAGCGTCCAGTCCGCCGTCCACTTGGAGATGCCGCGCCCGGGGCGCGCGTCGGCGATCACCTGCGCTCTGCCCGCCAACTCGTCGCCGAGGAAGCGGTCAACTCCCAGCATCAGGGAGTCGCCCGTCGCGAGCACGCTCGGCCCCGACGCGGCCGACACGTACTGCGGGTCCACCCGGACGGTCTTGGAGATCTTCACGGAGCCGAGCGTCAGCTCGATTCTCCAGGTGCCCTCCTTGGTCGCGCGGAAGCTGCGCGTGCCGATCGTGACGGCATTGGGAATCACGACCCGGCGACAGGACTTGCGCTTGGCCGGTGAGGTGACGCAGAGCGTCGGCGAGATCCTGCCGTTGCCCCAGCGATCCACGACGCGGATCGTCACCTGCGTTCCCGGCGTGACGACCCTCGGCACGCGGACGCGGAAGCGGCGCGTGCAGGCCGGCGTGCGGACGGTTCCGCGCCCGGTGACGGTCGAGCCGTTGGGCCGCGTCGCGATCGCCAGGAAGCGGCGCGTGCGGCGGGTGCAGCTCCACGTCGTCGCGTTGTCGAGCGCCACGACCCTGTCAGACGGAACCTGCACGGTGCCCAGGCGCTTGAGTCGCGTGCCGTTCAGGCGCTCGTAGAAGGTGACCGGACCGCCACCGGCCTCACCGACGAAGGTCGTGCGGATCAGGCCCAGCTCGCGCTTGTCGATGCGGATCGACGCGCTGTCGTCCGCCGTCGCGGTGACCGCGCCCAGCCCCGCGAGCAGTGCCACGACGCAGGCGCCAAGGCGCGCAGCGCGCGTGGTCATCCGCCGTCTCTCATCGTCGACGCATCGTGTCAACCGATCCGGTCGTCCCCGCAGAGCGCGCGCCGGGACTGTTCTGCGCGCTCGATCAGCTCGACGGTCACCGAGTGAGCCTATGAAGGTTGACGGTAACGGTCAACAGCGCACCGTCATCGTGCGCATCGGCGGACTACAGCGGCTGTCTCACACACAGATCGCGCGGGCGCTCTGCACGTCGATGGCCATCTGGTCGATCAGGGCATCGACGGTCTCGAAGCGCTTCTCTCCCCGCAGGCGCTTGCAAAACGCCAGCTGCAGGGTGGCGCCGTACAGGTCGCCGTCGAAATCCAGCAGATAGGCCTCGATCAGCTCGCCGCGCCCGGTGACGAACGTGGGCCGCACGCCGATGCTGACCGCGGCCGGGATCGCGGTCTGCACCGGTCCGCCGTCCAGCGTTCGAGCCAGCGCCGCGTAGACGCCGTGCCCGGGGGTGACGTAGGCAGCGTCCGGGACGATGTTGGCGGTCGGGTAGCCGAGCTCGCGCCCGCGCCGGTCGCCATGGACCACCTCGCCGGACATGGTGAACGGGTCGCCCAGCAGGTGGCCCGCGTACTCAACGGCGCCGCCGAGCACGAGGCCGCGGATGTGACTGGAGGAGACGACTTCGCCGTCGACCTCCTGCAGCTGCACGACGCGCGTATCAAAGCGCGCGTCGGCGCGCAGCAGGTCGGCGTCCCCGAGCGCCTTGTGACCGAAACGGAAGTTCTCACCAACCGACACGTGCGTCGCCCCGAGCGCGCCGACGAGCACATCGTCGATGAACTGCTGGGCGCTGCGCGCCGCGAAGTCGCGGTCAAACGCGATCACGACGAGCTCTTGCACGCCCAGCGACGCCGCCAGGTCCGCCTTGCGCGGCAGGTCGGTCAGCATGCGCGGCGCTGCCTCGGGCTGCACGACCGCCGTCGGGTGCGGTTGGAAGGTCAGCATCGTGTCGGCGCCGGCGATGACCTCGCGATGGCCGAGGTGCACGCCGTCGAACGTGCCGACCGCGACCCTGCGCGGGCGTCGCTGCAGGTCCGCGAGGCTCGTGATCTTCACGCGCGGAAGCCTACGACGGGCTTGTAGGCGCCGTTGCGTGGCTCGGCGACGGCGATCGGACCGTCGCCGTCGACGAGCAGCACGACGCCCTCGTCGTTCTCGGGCGCCGCGCCGACGGCAACACCGTGGGAGGCCTGGCGTGCCTGGTCATGGGGCAGCGTCACCGCGGGCATGAACCCCAGGGCGTCGGCGAGCGGCAGCAGTCGCGCGGGGTCGGCATCGCCGATCGCAAACGGCCCGATCGCGGTGCGCCGCAGCTGCTCGCAGTAGGCGTCGCCCAGATCGGCGATCAGCGTGCGCACGTACGTGCCGGCGGAGCACTCGATCGCGAAGGCCGCACGATCCTCCTCGCGCCACAGCTGCTCGAAGCGGTGGACGGTGACCGGCCGCTCGTCAAGCGTGACCTCCTCCCCTGCTCGTGCTCGTTCGTAGGAGCGCCGGCCGTCGACCTTGACGGCACTGAAGGCGGGAGGGCGCTGGAGCAACTCGCCCAGCGGCAGGTCCGGCGGGTCGGCGGGGAGACGCCCGGTCTGGACGATCTCGCCCTCCGGGTCGCCGGTCGTCGATGTCGCGCCCAGGCGGGCGATCGTCTCGTAGGTCTTGGGCAGGGCCATGAGGTAGCGCTGGATGCGCGTCGCGCGACCCACGAGGACGAGCAGCAACCCGGTCGCGAACGGATCAAGCGTGCCCGCATGGCCGACGCGCCGGCCGCGATGATCGCGACGAACGGCGGCGACGACGTCGTGGGAGGTCTTGCCTGCCGGCTTGTCGATGAGCAGGACGCCGTCGGTCACGAAGGCGCGTCCAGCTGCGCCGCGACCTGCTCACGCATGAACGCGACAAGCTCGTCGCGATCCATCTCTGTGGCAAAGCCCGCGGCCTGGCGATGGCCGCCTCCGCCCTGCACACGCGCGATCTCCGACACGTCGACGCCGTCGTCGGTGGCACGCAACGAGACCTTCGAGCTGCCGTGACGGTCGTCGCCGGTGAGCTCGCGGGCCAGCGCCGCGACCTTCGTGCCCTGCACCGAGCGCAGGTGGTCGATGATGCCCTCGGTGAAGGACTCCTCGGCTCCGGTGGCGGCGAAGTCCTCGCGCGTCAGGCGCGCGAGCGTCAGCCGGCCGTCGTCGTAGCGCTGCACTGCGGCCAGTGCGCGCGTGAGCAGCGCGAGTTTGGGCTCGGGCACGCCTTCGTAGAGGCGACGGTAGATCTCGTGGACGTCGACGCCGGCCGCGATCAGGTCGGCCGCCATGATGTGCGACCGCGACCCGGTGTTCTCGTACATGAAGCGGCCCGTGTCGGTCACGAGACCGACGTACAGCGCCTCGGCGATCGTCGTGGTCAGCGCGACGCCGAGCCCCTGCATGAGGTCCCACACGATCTCCGCGGTGCTCGACGAGCCGGGATCGACGTAGTTGATCGTGCCAAAGCGCGTGTTGTCGTGGTGGTGATCGATGTTCACGATCGTCGCGCCGCTGACCTCGACGGGATTGCGATCGACGTTCCCGCAGTCCAGGAAGACGAACGTGCGCTCAGCGACGTCGCCCGGCATGTCGGCGATCAGGTCCTCGCCGAACTGAAAGGACGCGTATTCGTAGGGAAGCGGGAACTCGTCGCGCGCCATGTACATCAGGCTGTCCTTGCCCATGGCCAGCAGCACGGCCTGCATCGCGACGAGCGAGCCGAGCGCGTCACCGTCGGGGTTCTCGTGGGTGACGAGCACGAAGCGCAGGCCGTCGCGCAAGGCGGCGATCGTCTCATCGCGGGCCGTGGCGCTGAGCTCCGCGCTGGTCACGCGCCATCCGCCTCGCGCTCGAGGATCTCTTCCAGGCGCATCGCGCGGTCGGTCGTGTCGTCGTAGAGGAACTCCAGCGTGGGTGTGCGCTTCAGGCGCAGGTCGCGCGCCAGGCGGCGCTGCAGCGCGCCGTGAGCGGACGTCAGTCCGGCCAGCGTTGCGGCACGCTGCGCCTCGTCCCCGAGGACGCTGACGTACACACGGGCTTGTCGTAGGTCTGGGCTGGTCTTGACGCTCGTCATCGTGACGAATCCGATCCTGGGGTCTTGCAGATCCTGTGCGACCGCGTCGGAGAGCACCTGTCTGACGGCCTCGTCGACGCGCCGCATGCGGTCACTGGCCATCCTAACTTGATAGCTCCTCGAAAGAAGCAAGGGTCCGCTCTATGTGACACGTATCGGGAAAGCGGTCGAGGAGGAACCGCTCGACGCGGTCGGTGGCGCGCTCCAACACCGCGACCGATCCGCCCGTCAGCGCGGCCGCCAGGGTCGAACGCTGCCACAGATCCTGATGGTCGACCTCGGCGACCGCGACGCCCATCCGCCCATGCAGCTGAGCCTTGACCGACGCCAGATCCTTGCGCTTGGCCTTCAAAGAACCGGCCTGCGGAAAATGCAGATGGACCAGCAGCAGCGCGACGTAGGCGTCGGCCACGAGGTCACCTAGGCGAGGGCGCGATCGACCTTGCGCGTCTCGTAGACCTCGAGCACGTCGCCTTCCTTGACGTCCTGAAAGTTGCGCAGCACGATGCCGCACTCGAAGCCGGCGGCGACCTCGCGGACGTCCTCGGAGATGCGCCGCAGCGAGGCGATCTCGCCGTCGTAGACGATCGTGCCGTCACGAACCAGACGCGTCTTGGCGCCGCGCGTGATCTTGCCGTCGGTGACGTAGGAGCCGGCGATGATGCCGATCTTCGAGGCGCGGAAGATCTGGCGGATCTCGACGGTGCCCAGCGAGTCCTCGACCTCCTCGGGCTCCAGCATGCCCTCCATCGCCGCGCGCAGCTCGTCGAGCACCTTGTAGATCACCGAGTAGTTGCGGATGTCGACGCCCTCGCGCTCGGCCACCGAGCGCGCGTCGCCCACCGGCCGCACGTTGAAGCCGATGATGATCGCCTCGGAGGCGGCCGCGAGCATGACGTCGGACTCGTTGATGCCGCCGACACCGGTGCGGATGATGTTGACCGCGACCTCGTCCTGGGGCAGCTTGGCGATCTCGTCCTCCAGCGCCTCCGCCGAACCGGCGACATCGGCCTTGACGAGCAGGTTGAGCTCCTTGAGCTCGCCCGTCTGGATGTCCTTGAAGATGTCCTCCAGCGAGCGCTTGCGGCCCGAGCGGCGCGCGTGCTGCTCCTGCTTGAGGCGCTGCTCGCGCTCGTGGGCGAGCTGGCGCGCGCGACGGTCGTTCTCGACGGCGCGGACGAGCTCGCCGGCCTCGGGTACGCCGTCGAAGCCCAGCGCCTCGACCGGATCGCCGGGATGGGCTGCCTTGAGGCGCTTGCCCGTGAAGTCGTGCATCGCTCGCACGCGGCCCCAGTTGGCGCCTGCCACGAGCGCGTCGCCGACGCGCAGCGTGCCGCGCTGGATCAGGATCGTGACGACGGGGCCGCGACCCGGATCGAGCTTGGACTCCACGACGATGCCCGACGCCGCCGCGCCCGCGTTTGCCTTGAGCTCCTCGACCTCGGCGACGACCTGCAGCGTGTCCAGCAGCTCGCCGAGGCCAACCTTCGTCTTGGCCGACACGTCGACGAACTCCGTCTCGCCGCCCCACTCCACCGGTTGCAGCCCGCGCGTGGTCATCTCGGTGCGCACGCGCGTCGGGTCCGCGCCCTCCTTGTCGATCTTGTTGACGGCGACGACGATCGGGACCTCGGCGGCCTTGGCGTGGTCGATCGCCTCGGCCGTCTGCGGCTTGACGCCGTCATCCGCGGCCACGACGATGACGGCGATGTCCGTCACGCGGGCGCCGCGGGCGCGCATCGCGGTGAAGGCCTCGTGGCCCGGGGTGTCCAGGAACGTCACGAGCTTGTCGTTGTGATGGACCTGGTAGGCGCCGATGTGCTGCGTGATCCCGCCGGCCTCGCCGGCGACGACCTCCGTCGAGCGGATCGCGTCCAGCAGCGACGTCTTGCCGTGATCGACGTGACCCATGATCGTGATCACCGGTGGACGCTCGGTCAGATCCTCGTCGGCGTCCTCGTGGACCGGCTCGGTCTCGACGTCGTCGGCCGCGTGGACGATCTCGACCTCCTTGCCGAACTCCTCGGCGAGGACGTGCACGGCGTCGTCGGGCAGCGTCTGCGTGAGCGTTGCCATCTGGCCGAGCATCATCAGCTTCTTGATGATCTCGGGCACCGGAACGCCCATCGACTCGGCGATGTCCTTGACCGTCGAGCCGGAGTTGATGCGGACGAGATCGGTGTGCGTGGCCGCGGCTTCGTCGAGCGGCCGGATCGTGTCGTCGTAGGTGCCACGACGGCGACGTCCGCGTCGCTGGCGACGGGGAGGCTGGGACTGCTGGCCGGGCGTGCGACGCGACGCCTGCGAGTCGATGACCACACGGCGCCGGCCTCCGGGGCCGGGCGCGCCTGGTGCGCGTTCGCCCGACAGGGAGGAACGCGTCGGACGCTGCTTTGCGGCGTCGCCCGAGGCCGCGGCCGGCTGGTCGGGCGTGCCGCCCGCCGGGGGCTTGGCGGATGCGTCCTTGGAAGCGCCGGGCCCACTCGCACCGCCCGCAGCCGGGGTGCGGTCGTCGCGCGGACGCGACGGGGCCGCCGGACGGTCAGAGATCGCGGGCGGCGGCGGCGGTCCGCGACGGATCGTCACCGGCGGGGGCACCGGCTCCGCCGGCTTGACGGGTTCAGAGACCGTGCCGTTCGTGGGCAGTGGCCGGCCCTCGATCGCGGCGGACGCCTGGTCGACGTCGACCGCCGAGGCCGGTGCCTTCACGGAGATCCCGGCCGCGCGCAGCTTGTCGAGCACGTCCTTGGAGGACATGTTGTGCGTCTTGGCGAGTTCGTGAACGCGTACCTTGGCCATCAGACGGAGTCTACGAGGTCGGCATCGATTCGCACCGCGCTGCGAAACGAGCGCTGAAAGCCGGAGCGAGCGACCGCCCGCCGGGCGCACGCGCCGTCACAGACGTACGCGCCGCGGCCCGGCCGGCGCTGTGCGGGGTCGGCTTCGACGCGTCCCTCGACGAGCACCACGCGTCTCAGGTGAGCCTTCTCGACGCGCGCGCCGCAGCCGACGCAGCGGCGCAGCACGGCGGCTATCAGGACGCCTCCGGCTCGCGGGCGGGCTCCAGCGCGTCCTCCGCGGGAACCTCCACGGGCGAGGCGCTGGCCTCGGCGCCACCGTCTGAGGGCAGCTCGACGTCCTCGTCGGACGCCGACGCGAGCTCCTCGGCAGAGGGCGCGATCTCGTCGGTGGGCTGGTCGGCGAGCGCCTGGTGGGTGTCCAGGCCGCAGTAGCGCGAACCGGGCAGCGCGGCGTTCGGGCAGCGCCGGCCGGTCGACATGACCGCCGCGCAGCGGCCCTGGGTCTCCTCCTCCTCGTAGCCGGACTCCTGCTCCTCCGCGGCGAACTCGGTCTCGGACTTGATGTCGATGCGCCAGCCCGTCAGGCGCGCGGCCAGTCGCGCGTTCTGGCCCTCGCGCCCGATCGCCAGCGAGAGCTGGTCGTCTGGGACGATGACCGTCGCCTGCTTGCCGTCGTCGTCGACGAGCACCTCGCGCACACGCGCGGGTGACAGCGCCTTGGCAACGAAACGGGCAGGCTCGTCGTTGTAGGGGATGATGTCGATCTTCTCGCCGCGCAGCTCCGAGACGACCATCCGCACGCGCGAGCCGCGAGGGCCGACGCAGGCGCCGACCGGATCGACGCCGTCGGCGTGCGAGACGACCGCGATCTTCGAGCGGTAGCCCGGCTCGCGGGCGACGTTCGCGATTTCGACAAGCCCGTCGGCGATCTCGGGGACCTCCAGCTCGAAGAGCTTCTTGATCAGCTCGGGGTCGCGGCGGCTGACGATGATCGACGGGCCCTTCGTCGACGCGGAGACCTCCTTGATGACGGCCTTCACGCGCTGGGAGTGGTCGTAGCGCTCGCCCTCGACCTGCTCGGACTTCGGCAGCAGCGCCTCGACGCGCTCGCGCAGCTGCACGAGCGTGTAGCGGCTGTCGGACTGCTGGACGATGCCGGTGATCAGCTCGCCGACGCGGTCACGGTACTCCTCGAACATCATGTCGCGCTCGGCCTCGCGGATGCGCTGCAGGATGACCTGCTTGGCCGTCTGCGCCGCGATCCGGCCGAAGTCGCCGGGGGTGACGTCCTGCTCGGAGATCTGGTCCTTGTACTCCTCGAATTTCGCCGGATCGATCTCGGGGTCCGAGGGCTCGATCATGTCGCCGGTCTCGGGGTCATAGACGGTGCCCTCGTCGATCGTCTCGACGATCAGGTGCGCCTCCAGGCGTTCGGGGATGATCAGCTCGATGACGCGGAAGTCCGCGGTCTCGGGATCGAGCTCGACGCGCGCATACTTGGCGCTGTCGGGCTGCTTCTTGTAGGCCGACAGCAGCGCGTCCTCCAGCGCCAGCCGAAGCTTCTCCGGGGCGATGCCCTTCTCGCGTCCAAGGACCGTCATCGCATCAAGGATCTCGCGGGACATCAGTGGCTCCTCCTGTCAATCCGTGTGCGCATGCTCACTCTTCGATCAGGTGGGAACGCTGGATCTCGGCGTACGGGATCGCGACGACGCCGCTGTCGACGGCGATCGTCACCTCCTCCTCGGAGGCGCCGACGAGCTCGCCGGTGAAGGACCGGTGCCCGTCACGGGCCTCGCGCATGCGAACGCGGGCGCGGCGGCCCAGAAAGCGCCGGAAGTGCTGCGGCTTTGAGAGCGGGCGCTCGGTCCCCGGGGAGGAGACCTCCAGCGCGTAGCGTTCGCGCAGGTCCACCAGGGTGTGGGTCACGCGCTCGCACAGCTCAAGCGTGACGCCGTCTGGATGGTCGATGAAGAGCCGGACAGTCTGGCCGCCGAGCACTTCAGCGAGAAGCACCTCGACGTCGGGCTCGCTGGCGGCGAGCCGGGCCTCGATATCGGATTGCATGGTGCTCACTGGAAATCTCCGCATTAGACAACAAAAAAAGTGGGCGAGCGCCCACTTTCGGTCCTGCCACCGGTGCAATCCCGGTGCGAAAGCTGTCGGTCGAGGATAGCACCGCCTGCCGCAAGCCCCGTCGCTTGTCCGCGACCCCGGCACGCGCTCGTGGACGGGCGGCGAGCGCCGGCGGGGGCCTCAGCGGCGTGCGGTGACGATGCGCCGCGCGAGGCTCTCGCGGCCGTCGGCTTCGCGCGCGCCGATCTCCACGCGCGTGCGGATCCTGCGCCGCTTCTTCAGCCGTCGGCCGGCCCTGCGGTCGGCTGCAGGGCGACCTCGACGGCGTCGTATGTCATGCGGCGCGCGCCCGCGCGCGATCGCGGTACAGCCGGTAGTCGGCGCGCTCGGGGCGCAGGCAGCACGCCAGCGCAAGTGGCTTTCGCGCCTCGTCGTGGCGGCCGAGCTGCTGCAGGCAGCGTCCCAGGCAGAACAGCGCGTAGTCATTCGTGGGCGCGCGCTCCACGACGGCCTCGAACTCCGCGACCGCCTCGCGGTAGCGATGGGAGTCGAACAGCGCGCGGCCAAGCGCCTCGCGGATCGAGGTCTTGTCGGGCTCGGCGTCGCGCACACGCGCCAGTGGCACGGCGGCCGCGTGGAAGTCGTGCTGCTCGAGCAGGCGCATGCCGTTGCGAAAGAGCTCGTAGAGATCGTCGGCGGCCATGCCTGCGAGCTTACGGATCAGCCCTCTGGCAACCCCGTCACGCGGCGGGGTCCGGCGATCCAACGCGTGCACGCATCGCGATCACGGCGTCCAGCACCACACGCGCGACGTCGGCCTTCGACGCACGAGCGACATGCGTCTCGCCCGTGGCGGTGAGGATCGTCACCTCGTTGTCGGCGGACTCGAAGCCGATGTCCGCGCGAGCGATGTCGTTGACGACGACGGCATCGACACGCTTGCGCGCGAGCTTCTCGCGCCCGCGCTCGATCGCTCCCTCGCCGTGCTCGGCCGCGAAGCCGACGAGCGTCTGGTCGGCGCGGCGCCTGCCGGCGAGGCCCGCGAGGATGTCCGGCGTGCGCTCGAGGTCCACGCGCATGCGCTCGTCGGCGGCCTTCTTGAGCTTGCCCGAGAAGCTGCGCGCCGGCCGGAAGTCGGCGATCGCGGCGGCCATCAGCAGGATGTCGCAGCGCTCGAAGGACGCCGCGCACGCCTCCTGAAGCTGCGCGGCGGTCTCGACGTCGACGTAGGTCACGCGCTCGTCGCGCGGGAGGGCGATGTTCGCGGCGACGACCGTGACGGCGCCGCCCAGCTGCGCTGCGCGCTGAGCGAGCGCGAAGCCCATGCGCCCCGACGAGCGGTTGCCGACGAAGCGCACGGCATCGATCGGCTCGCGCGTGCCGCCCGCGGTGACGAGCACGCGCAGACCGACGAGGTGCGGCTGCCCGGCCGCAGCGGCCGGTGCGCCTGCCAGCAGGGTCTCGATCGCCTCGAGGACGCCGGCGGGCTCGGGCAGGCGACCGGGCCCGGCCTCGCCACGCGATGCCAGCCGTCCGACGCCGGGCTGCAGCACGGTCGCGCCGCGGGCGCGCAGCGTCGCGATGTTCGCCTGCGTCGCGGGATGGCGCCACATGGCGTCGTTCATCGCGGGCGCGACGAGCAGCGGGCAGGTCGCGGCGAGGGCGGCGCTGGTCAGGAGGTTGTCGGCGAGTCCGGTCGCGAGCTTGGCGATCGTGTTGGCCGACGCCGGTGCGACCGCGAACACGTCGGCGTTGGCCACGAGCTGCAGATGGCTCAGCGGGTCATGGTCGGGAGCGCTCTGCCCGGGGAACGCCCCGCGCATGGGGTCGCGCTCGAACTCCTCGATCAGCACTGGGGCGCCGGTCAGCGCGGCGAACGACGCGGTGCCCACGAAGCGCGTGCTGGCCGGCGTCTGGATGGCGCGTACCGCGTGGCCGGCCGCGGTCGCCAGGCGCACGAGCTCCAGCGCCTTGTACGCCGCGATCCCACCGCTGACACCGAGCAGGATGCGGGCCATGGCGGTCGGGCGCGCCGGCTAGCGGTACTGGTACTTGATCTTGCCGGCGGCGACTTCCTCGAGCGCGATCGTGAGGTAGTTCTTGGAGCCGGTGTCGACCATCGGGGGCGGGAACTCGTCGAAGGTCCCCTCGCCGAGGTTGTGGTAGTAGGAGTTGATCTGGCGCGCGCGTTTGGCCGCGACGAGAACGGAGGCGTAGTTGGAGTCGACGTTCTCGAGGAGGCGGTCGATGCGAGGAGAGATCATGCCCTCAGGGTACCGGGCGGGCCGGGTCACTCCGCAGCGGTCGCCGCATCCACGACCCAGACGAGCTCGTCGACCGCATCCTCGAGGCGGTCGTTGACGACGACGCGGGCGAACTCGCCCTGCGCGTCGAGCTCGCGCTCGGCGGTGCTCAGCCGCGCCTCGACCTGCTCGGGCGTGTCGAGCCCACGACCGACCAGGCGTGCGCGCAGCGCCTCGCGCGACGGTGGGGCGATGAAGACCTGGACGGCCTCGGGCATCGTCTTTCGCACCTGCCTGGCACCTTGGACCTCGATCTCAAGCAGCACCGGCTTGCCCGACGCGCGCCGCGTCTGAAGCTCGGAGCGCAGCGTGCCGTAGCGCGCGCCGGCGTAGTCGGCGTACTCGACGAAGTCGCCGTCGCAGACGTGGCGCTCGAACTCCTCCTCGGACATGAAGTGGTAGTCGACGCCCTGGGTCTCCCCCGCCCTCGGCATCCGCGTCGTCGCGGAGATCGAGAGCTGCAGGTCGGGCATGCGCTCGCGCAGCGAGCGGATCAACGTGCCTTTGCCGACACCGGAGGGGCCGGTGATGACCACCGCGCGGGGCACGATGGAGCTGCTCAGCAGCGCAGCAGCGAGACGAGCTCGTCGCGCTGGCGCTGCGACAGGCCGCCGATCGTCTTGCTCGGCGAGATGCGGCACTGCGTCAGGACCTTGTTGACCTTGACGCGCCCGTACTTCGGCACCGCGAGCAGCATGTCGAAGACCTTGGCCGTCTCGACGTAGTCCGGCGGGTCGGTCAGCAGCGACTGGATCGAGCAGCGGCCGGCCTTGAGGTCGCGCTTGAGCGCTGCGCGCTTGGTGCGCACGATGTTGGCCCGCTCGAGGGCGTCCAGGCGCTGGGTGAGCGAACGTTCGGGGGCCGCCGAGTGCTTGGTGGCGGTGTCAGAGAGCGGCGGCATGCGACGGCGCGATACTACATCTTCACTTGTAGGCTGCAACCTCAATCAGGCCGAATCTCCGGAATTCACATCTACCTCGACCTGAGCTTGAGCCGCGTTCACGGTGGTCGAGCCTGATCCCGCAATTTGCAGGGATTTCAGCTCCTCCCAGATCCGACAACCGGCCGCCGGATCGCGGAAGCTCTCGGTCCCCACGGCCACCAGGGTTGCACCCGCAGCAATGAGATCTGCAGCATGCGCGCCCGAGGACACGCCGCCCATCCCGACGATCGGGAGGGATACCCGGCGAGCGACCGCCGCAACCTGCGCCAGCGCGATCGCCCGGATCGCGGGCCCCGAGAGGCCTCCGGTCACGCCGCCCAGCCAGGGAGCTCCGCTGCGATCCAGCGCCGTTGCCCGCAGCGTGTTGATCAGCGACACGGCGTCGGCGCCTTCGGTCTGCGCGGCGAGCGCGACCGCCGCCACGTCGGCCGTGTTGGGCGTGAGCTTCACGATCAGCGGCTTGCCCGTCAGCGGGCGCACCGCGCGCACGAGCGCGGCGAGCGAGCCGGGGTCCGCCCCGATGTCCAGGCCCGTGGCGACGTTCGGGCAGGAGACGTTGAGCTCGATCGCGGCGACCTCGTCGCGATCGTCGAGCGCCTCGACGAGCTGGGATACCTCGGCGGCCGTGGAGCCCATGACGTTCGTGATCAGCGGCACGCCGAGCTCGGCGAGCTGTGGCAGGTCGTGTTCGAGATAGCCGTGCAGACCGCGGTTGGGCAAGCCGATCGAGTTGATCATGCCCGCCTGCGCCTCCCACAGCCGCGGCGGCGGGTTCCCCTCGCGCGGGCTCAGCGTGATGGTCTTCGACACGAAGGCCCCGAACGGGAAGTCGCGCAGCAGCGCGACGCCGAACGCGCGCCGGGCCGCGATCGCATCGAAGGTGCCCGAGCCGTTGACGATCGGGCGCTTCAGCGTGATGGCGCAGAAGTCGACCATCAGTGCGCGGGGATCGCGTCCACCCGGGAGGCGTCGAGGACCGGCCCGTCGACGCAGACGCGGACATAGCCGCCCTCGCGGACGGGCACGACGCAGCCAAAGCAGGCGCCGAAGCCGCACGCCATGCCGGCTTCGAGCGCGAGCTGCGCGCTGACGCCGCGCTGCTCGCACAGCGCACGCACGGCTTCGAGCATGCGCGGAGGTCCGCAGGCGTAGACGACCGCCGCGGCGTCGCGATCCAGCTCGGCCGACAGCAGCTCGGTGACGAGGCCGTGGTGGCCGACGGAGCCGTCGTCGGTCGCGACTGCCTGCGGACAACTCGCCGGCACCAGGCGCGCGCCCTCCGCGTGGTGTGCGTCGCGGAACCCGAGCACCGCCGCGACCGCGACGTCGCCGGCTCCCAGCGTTCCGGCCCATGCCGCCAGGGGCGGGATCCCGACGCCGCCGCCCGCGAGGATCGCCCGCTGCCCGTCGGGCGGGGCCGCGAAGCCGTTGCCCAGCGGACCGGTCAGCCACAGCTCGTCGCCGGCGACGAGCCCGCACAGGCGCCTCGTGCCCGGTCCGACCTCCTCGAACATGAAGCTCAGGCCCCCGCTCGCCGCCCCGAGGAACGACAGCGCCCGCGGCAGAAACGGGCGCTCGTCCTCCCCCGCCCCCCAGCCGGTCGCCGCGGCGAGCATGTAGAACTGCCCCGGCGCCGGCACGGGACCGTCGGGGTCAGCCGCGTGCAGCACGCGGTAGGCGCCCACGTCGTCGGCGCCGGTCACCGCAACGCGGCGCCGGCCGAACGGCGCCGTGACCCTCATCCCCGCTCCGGCACCTTCGTCGGGCGCTCGCGATGGATCTGCTGCAGCGACAGCACCTCGGGCACCCCGGCACGTGCGGCGGCGATCGCGCGCGCCGCCGCATGACCACCCGACAGCGTCGTGATGCACGGGATGCCGCGAGCGACGGCGGCGCGGCGGATCTGCCAGCCGTCGGCGCGCGCTCCAGAGCCCGTCGGCGTGTTGATGATCAGGGCGACGTCACCGGTCTCGATGTAGTCGGTGACGTTCGGGGCGTCGCCGTCGGCGCCGATCTTCGCCAGCACGGCATCCACCCGGACGCCCATCCCGCGGATCGCCTGCGCCGTGCCGGCGGTGGCCACGACGCGGAAGCCGAGGTCGCCGAGCAGCGCCGCGATCCCCGACGCGGCGGCCTTGTCGCCGTCGGTGACGGTGATGAAGACCGTGCCGCCGTCGGGGAGCTTGGAGCCGGCGGCGGCCTGTGCCTTGGCGAACGCGGTCGGGAAGTCGCGCGCGATCCCCATCACCTCGCCCGTGGAGCGCATCTCGGGGCCAAGCAGCGCGTCCGAGCCGGCGAAGCGATCGAAGGGCAGCACCGCCTCCTTGACGCAGACGTGCCCGGTCGGCATCGCCTCAGACGGAAGGTCGAGGTCCTCCAAGCGCTCGCCGAGCATGATCCGGCATGCCATCTTCGCCAGCGCGACGCCGATCGCCTTGGAGACGAAGGGCACCGTCCGCGACGCGCGCGGGTTGGCCTCGATGACGTACAGCTCGCCGTTGTGGACGGCGTACTGGATGTTGATCAGGCCCAGCGTGCCGAGCGCCAGCGCGATTGCGCGCGTCGTCTCGCGGATCTCCTCGAGCATGTCTGGCCCCAGCGAGTGCGGGGGCAGCACGCAGGCGCTGTCGCCGGAATGGATGCCGGCCTCCTCGACGTGCTGCATGATCCCGCCGATCCAGACGCCCTCGCCGTCGCACAGCGCATCGACGTCGAGCTCGATCGCGTTCTCCAGGAAGCGGTCGAGGAAGATCTCGCGCGGGCGGCCGTCGGCCGGCGGGGCGGTGCGCTTGAGGTAGTCGGCGAGGCCGTCGGCGTCGTAGACGATTTCCATCGCGCGGCCGCCGAGCACGTAGCTCGGGCGCACGAGCAGCGGGAAGCCGACGCGCTCGCAGGCGGTGAGCGCGTCGTCGGTGCCGTGAGCGGTCGCGTAGGGCGGCGCCTTGAAGCCCAGGCGCTCCAGCAGCTCGCCGAAGCGCCCGCGGTCCTCGGCGAGGTCGATCGCGTCGACGCTCGTGCCGAGGATCGGCACCCCGCGCGCCTGGAGATCGGCGGCGAGCTTCAGCGGTGTCTGGCCGCCGAACTGCACGATCACGCCCTCGGGCTGTTCGATCTCGACGACGCCGAGCACGTCGTCGAGCGTCAGCGGCTCGAAGTACAGGCGGTCGGAGGTGTCGTAGTCCGTCGAGACGGTCTCGGGGTTGCAGTTGATCATCACCGCGTCGCGGCCGGAGGCGCGGACGGTCATCGCGGCATGCACGCAGCAGTAGTCGAACTCGATCCCCTGGCCGATGCGGTTGGGTCCGGCGCCCAGGATGACGACGCTCGGCCGCTCGCCGCGGCGGACCTCGTGGCGGGGCTGATCGTCGCGCTCCCACCCGGAGTAGAAGTACGGCGTCTCGGCAGCGAACTCCGCCGCGCACGTGTCCACGGCGCGGTAGCTGCGCGTACCTGCAAACGGCGCCTCGGGGTGCAGCGCGAGCTGCTGCAGCTCGCGCAGGAACCACAGGTCGACGTGCGTGACGGCGTGGACCTGCTCGGGCTTGGCGCCCGCCGCGAACGCGGCGAGCATGATGTCGTAGCGCTCGCTGCTGGGACGCTCCAGGCGCGCCAGCAGCTCATCGGCCGTTCCGTCAAGCTGCGCGCCGGCATCGAGCTCGCGGCTGCGCATCGCCTTGGCGAACGCCTGCTGGAAGGTGCGTCCGATCGCCATCGCCTCGCCGACGGACTTCATGTGCGTGCTCAGGCGCTGGTCGGAGCCCGCGAACTTCTCGAAGGCAAAGCGCGGCCACTTGACGACGACGTAGTCGATCGTCGGCTCGAAGGAGGCCGGCGTGCAGCACGTGATGTCGTTGTCGATCTCCTCCAGCGCGTAGCCGACCGCCAGCCGGGCGGCGATCTTCGCGATCGGAAAGCCCGTCGCCTTGGAGGCCAGCGCCGATGACCGCGAGACGCGCGGGTTCATCTCGATGACCATGATCTCCTCGGTCTGCGCGTTGACCGCGAACTGCACGTTGGAGCCGCCGGTCTCCACGCCGACCGCGCGGATGACCGCGAAGGCCTGGTCGCGCAGGCGCTGGTAGAGGCGGTCGGGCAGCGTCTGCTGCGGCGCGACCGTGACGCTGTCGCCCGTGTGCACGCCCATCGGGTCGACGTTCTCGATCGAGCAGACGATCACGCAGTTGTCGTTGCGGTCGCGCATGACCTCAAGCTCGAACTCGCCCCAGCCGATGACCGACTCGTCAAGCAGGATCTGCGAGATCGGCGAGGCATCCAGGCCGCCGCGGACGATCGCGCGGAACTCCTCGGGCGTGCGCGCGATGCCCCCGCCGCGCCCGCCGAGCGTGTAGGCGGGGCGCACGATGATCGGCAGGCCGATGTCGATCATCGCGTCGTCGGCCTCCTGCGCTGTCGTCGCGATCGCCGAGCGCGGCATCTTCAGGCCGGCCTGCGCCATCGTGATGCGAAACTCGTCGCGGTCCTCAGCGCGGCAGATCGCGTCATAGCGCGCGCCGATGAGCTCGACGCCGAACTGCGCCAGCGTGCCGTCCTCGTGCAGCGTCTTGGCGAGGTTCAGCGCCGTCTGCCCGCCGAGCGTTGGCAGCAGCGCGTCGGGGCGCTCGCGCTCGATGACCTGGCGGACGGGCCCGGGCAGCAGCGGCTCGACGTAGGTCGCGTCGGCGAACTCGGGGTCGGTCATGATCGTCGCCGGGTTGGAGTTGACGAGCACGACCTCATAGCCCTCCTCGCGCAGGACCTTGCAGGCCTGCACGCCGGAGTAGTCGAACTCGGCCGCCTGGCCGATGACGATCGGCCCCGAGCCGAGGATCAGGATCCGCTGGATGTCGTCGCGCCTAGGCATGCGCGGCGATCTGCTCGAGGAAGCGGTCGAAGAGGTAGAGGCTGTCGTTGGGTCCCGGCCCGGCCTCGGGGTGGTACTGGACCGTGGCGCCGGCGACGTCGAGCAGGGTCAGGCCCTCGACCGTGCGGTCATAGAGGTTGATGTGGCTGAGCTGGGCAGCGCCGAAGTCCGTCTCCCAGCGCACCGGCTCGTCGGCGGCGACCGTGCGCTCGCCGCCCGGGCCGAGCACCGCGAAGCCGTGGTTCTGGGAGGTGATCTCGATCTTGCCCGTTTGCAGGTCTTTTACCGGGTGGTTGCCGCCACGATGGCCGAAGGGCAGCTTGAACGTGTCGAGGCCAACCGCCCGACAGAGCAGCTGGTGGCCGAGGCAGATGCCGAACGTCGGCTTGCGCCCGACGAGGTCACGCAGCGTGTCGACGACGTAGTCCAGCGCCGCGGGGTCGCCGGGGCCGTTGGCGAGGAAGATCGCGTCGGGGTCGTTGGCGAGGAGCTCCTCCGCCGAGGTCGCGCACGGGTGCAGCTCGACGACCGCGCCGCGCGCGACGAGGTTGCGCACGATCGACAGCTTGATGCCGGTGTCGATCGCCGCGATCCGCGGGCCGTCGCCCGAGCCGTGGACGGTCATCTGCGATGGGCTCACGACCCGCGCGAGGTCCAGGCCGTCCATCGGCGTCTCGGCGCGCACGCTGTCCATCGCGTCGGTTTCGCTCATCGCGCCGGGAAAGACGCCGCCGCGCATCGAGCCGGCCTCGCGGATGTGGCGCACGAGCGCGCGCGTGTCGACGCCCGAGATCGCCGGGATGGCGCAGTCGGTCAGCCAGTCCAGCCAGCCGCGCTCGGCGTCGGGCGCGTCTTCGGTGTTCATCGCCGCGCGCATGATCACCGCGCGCGCCCAGATGCGCTCGGACTCCATCGCCTGCTCAGACACGCCGTAGTTGCCGATGTGCGGGTAGGTGAACGTGATGATCTGGTTGGCGAAGCTCGGGTCGGTCACGGACTCCTGATAGCCGGACATCCCGGTCGTGAAGACGACCTCGCCGGTGGCGGCCTCCGGCGCTGCGCACGCGACGCCGTCAAAGCGCGTCCCGTCCTCGAGGAGGACATAGGCGTTTGGACCTGCGGCCCTCGCAAGCTCGGAAGTCGTGTTTCGTCCTACCGTCCTCGCAAGCTCGGACGTCCGGACGACGTGAGGTGCGCTCATGCGGCGCTCAGCAGGATCGACCGCTGGCGGTAGGCGACCGCGCCCGCCGCGACCGTCAGCAGGACACGGCTTTTCAGCGTGCGGCCCGCGAAGCAGCAGTTCTCCGAGCGGCTCTCATAGCCGGCCTCCCCCACCACCCACTCGGCGGCGAGGTCGACGAGCACGAGGTTCGCCGGCTCGCCGACCGCGATCTGCGGGACGAGCAGGTCGATACAACCCATCCCCGCGGTGAGCTTCTCGACGACGAGACCCAGCGACAGCGTACCCGGCAGCACGAGGTCGGTGTAGACGGCCGAGAACGCGCTCTCAAGACCGGTCGTCCCCATCGGCGCCCGCTCGAAGGGCACCTCCTTCTCGTCGCGCGCGTGCGGCGCGTGGTCTGTCGCGATGCAGTCGATGACGCCGCTGCGCAGCCCGTCGATCAGCGCCTCGCGGTCGCCCGCCTCGCGCAGCGGCGGGTTCATCTTGCGGCGCGTGTCCAGCTCGCGCACGTCCTCGTCGAGCATCGTGAGGTGATGCGGGCTGGCCTCGCAGGTGACGGCGACGCCCGAGGCCTTCGCGGCGGCGATCGCCTCGACGGACTCGCGCGCCGACAGGTGCTGGATGTGGATCCGCCCGCCTTCATACAGCGCCAGCGCGCAGTCACGCGCGACCATCGTGGACTCCGAGATGCTCGGGATGCCGGCGACCCCGAGCAGTGCGCTGACGGCGCCCTCGTGCATCGCGCCCTCGCCCGACAGCGACGGATCCTCCTCGTGCAGCGCGAGCACGCCGCCGCACAGGCGCTGGTATTGCAGCGCACGGCGCATGACGCCGGCGTTGACGACCGGGCGGCCGTCGTCGGTGAAGCAGGCGGCGCCGAGCGCGCGCAACTCGGCCATCTCGGTGAGCTCCGCGCCGTCCATCCCCCGCGTGATGCAGGCGCTGAAGCCGACCGGAATGCGCGCCTCGCGGGCGCCGGCATCAAGCAGCGCGCCGATGATCGGCGCACAGTCCACGACCGGCGCGGTGTTCGGCATCGCGACGATCGCGCAGTAGCCGCCGGCCGCGGCTGAGCGGGTGCCGGTCTCGAGGTCCTCCTTGTGCTCCTGGCCGGGCGTGCGCAGATGCACGTGCGGATCGACGAACGCCGGGAACAGGTGGCGCCCCGACCCGTCGATGACCTCGCAGCCCGCGGGTGCCGCGAGCGAGCCGGGCGCCCCGATCTCGGCGATCTGCCCATCGCGCACGAGCACGTCGTGCTCGCCGTCGATGCCGGTTCGCGGATCCAGCGCGTGTGCGCCGCGGACGAGCAGGTCGGCCGAGCGTGTGGGCGCGCAGACAAGTCGGGCACCGCAGTCGCGCGCGCTCATGCGAGCTGGCGAGCGGTTGGGCGCGCGGGCCTCTGGCGCAAGCTGGGCGCGCCGCCGGCGAGCACCTCGTAGAGGACGGCCATCCGCACGACCACGCCGGACTTGACCTGCATCGTGATGACCGCCTGGGGCGAGTCGACGACCTCGCCCGACAGCTCGACGCCGCGGTTGACCGGACCAGGATGCATGAGCACCTGGCGCGGCCCCAGCCGGCGGCCGTTGATCTGGTACTGGGCGGCGTACTCGCGCAGGCTCGGGACGAAGTGCTGGTCCATGCGCTCGTGCTGCATGCGCAGGGCGTAGACGACGTCGGCCTCGCGCAGGTCGTCGAGGTCATAGCGCACCTCGCAGCCCAGCGCCTCGATGCCGCGCGGGATCAGCGTCGGCGGGCCGCAGACGGTGACGTGTGCGCCCATCATCCGGAAGGCGAGCACGTTGGAGCGCGCGACGCGCGAGTGCGCGACATCCCCCACGATCCAGATGTTGCGGCCCTCCAGCGAGCCGAGCTTGCGGCGCAGCGTGTGGACGTCCAGCAGCGCCTGGGTCGGGTGCTCGCGCTTGCCGTCGCCGGCGTTGATGATCGCCGCCGTCGTCCAGCCCGCGACGAGCGCGGCCGCGCCCGCGTTGGGCGTGCGGATGACGATCGCGTCGGGCGAGTGCGCGGTGAGCGTGAGGACGGTGTCCTTCAGCGACTCGCCCTTCTCCACGCTCGACCCGCTGGCGGCGAAGTTCACGACGTCCGCGGACAGGCGCTTGGCGGCCAGCTCGAAGGACGAGCGGGTGCGCGTCGAAGCCTCATAGAAGAGGTTGAGCACGGTGCGCCCGCGCAGTGCCGGGACCTTCTTGATGTCGCGGTCGGAGACCTCCTCGAAGGCCGCGGCGCGGTCGAGGATGCGTTCGATGTCGTCGCGGGTGAGGTCGGCGATCGAGAGCAGGTGTCTCATCGTGGATCCGTGCTCATGCCGCGGCCGCCGCCGGCTCGGTGATCGTCACGCTGTCCTCGCCGTCGAGCTCGGTGACGCGCACGTAGACGCGCTCGCCGCGGGCCGTCGGCAGGTTCTTGCCGACGTAGTCGGGGCGCAGCGGCAGCTCGCGGTGGCCGCGGTCGGCGAGCACGGCGAGCTGCACGCGGGCGGGCCGCCCGTAGTCAAACAGCGCCTCGATCGCCGCGCGCACGGTGCGCCCGGTGAACAGCACGTCGTCGACGATCACGATCGTGCGCGCGTCGACGTCGAAGTCCAGGTGGGTGGCGTGCACGACCGGCGCTCCGGTGCGCGTGGTCACGTCGTCGCGGTAGAAGGAGATGTCCAGGTCGCCCAGCGGCACGTCGATGTCGTGCAGGTCGGCGAGCAGCTCACGCAGGCGGGCGGCGAGCACGGCGCCGCGGCGATGGATGCCGACGAGCGCGAGACGATCGGCATCGCCGCCGTTCTCCACGATCTCGTGGGCCAGGCGCGTCAGCGTGCGGCGCATGTCCTCGCTGTCGAGGACGACCTTCGGGTCGGTCATGTGATCTCGTCCTTCCTGGCCTCACGGGACCGGGTTAAAGGAGCTGATGGTGCGGTGCGGATGAGCCTAGCAGCGAGGGCGGCGGCGGCCGGCTCACGCGGGGCGGTCAGCGCATCGGCTCTCGGGCGCGCTCAGCGATCGTCGATGCCCGAGTCGACGTCCTGTAGCGCCGCCTCGAGCTCGTCGATCACAAGGCGCTTACGCGTCTCGGCGACGGTGTCGCGAGGCAGCTTGGGCAGCTTGAACGTCGTGATGCCAAAGCGGCTGGCAAGCTCGGCCTGCGCGGCGTCGTATGCCGCCCTCGCCCGGTCCCAGTCGCTGCCCTGCCCGGTGAGCTGCAGTCGCTCCCCGGCCGAGCTGTAGCGCAGCGTCAGGCGCGCTGACTCCTCGTCGATGTGCGACAGGATGATGTCCATCGAGCGGACGCGATTGCGGCGCAGGTGCGCGCTGGCCTCCTCGAACGTGTCGACGCTGAAGGGGTCAAACTCCTCGTCGAACACGATCTCGCAGAGCGGCGGATCAAACGGTCCGGCCTCGATCGCCGCGCGCGCCGCGACGAAGATCGCGTCGAGATCTCTCCAGTTGGACCACCGTTCGCTGAGCTCGAAGTCGCCCATAGCTTCAGGATAGGCGCCCGCGGTCATGGCGAGACTGCCCGGCCTTCGATGGCGCGTACGCGTGGCCGACGGGGCCGATCGGCTACGGGTCACTATCACCCCGTGCCGTTTATGTGCGCCAACAGGCTCAGGGGGTCATTTCGTGGGCGCGCGCTCAACGAGGCGCGGCGCCTGAGGAGCAGACGCGGTCTCTCGCATCAGCCGGCTTGTGGCCACTTATCGTGGGAGTGACCTTTCGATTCAGGATGCTGCAGATGACGGGCGTGCGCTGGCGAGATCGTCACACGTCGTTGCTCTGCGGGGTTAGTAGTTGCAGCTATGATGCGCGCCGTAGTAGGTTCGGCCGATAGCCAAGCCGATGACGTGCAATTCGCCGTGACGTGGGCAGGGGGCAGGGGCAGGTGGCGCTAGCGCAACGACGAATTCTGGTGCTCGGCGGGGGCGGCGTGGTCACGCACGTGGCGGATTGGTCACAGCGCGTGGTTGCGGCCGCTTCACGTCATGACGTCGCGCTGGAGGTTGCCGGGCCGCCCGACGAGCTGGTGCACTTACGCCGAGACGGGTCCGCGGCCCTCTGGGAACTCGATTTCCGCGACTCCGAACTCGCCGCCGAACTCGCTGCGCAACGCGCTGTCGCCGACGGCCCTCCGCTGATAGCGGTGACAAGTTTTCGCGAGCTTGGCGTTGAAGCGGCAGCCGCTGCCGCGCGTCGCGCCGGTGTGGCATGGAACACGCCTGAAGCCGTCGGGATCGTGCGTCGCAAAGAGCGCAGCCGCGCGTGCCTCAGCGCTGCTGGTCTGCCGCAGCCTGAGTGTCGTGCATTCGAGGACCGCAACGAGGCGACGCGCTTTCTCGCATCGGCGCGCGGTGTATGGGTTGTCAAGCCAAGCAACTCGCTCGGTAGCCTCGGCGTATCGGTCGTCCGCGGGCCCGAGGACGCCGCCGCCGCACTGGACGCTGCCGCGCCGTTCGCGCCGCCGTTTCTCGTCGAGGGCTTTGTGGATGGCGAGGAGTTCAGCGCCGAGGGCGTCTTCCTTGGCGGCGACCCCCATGTCGTCGCGGTAACGCAGAAGCGACTTGCGCCGCAGCCGTACTTCGTCACGCTCGGCCACCAGATACCGGCGCAGATCGACGCGGCCACCCGTGAGCGAGCATGCGTGTCGCTGAAAGCAGCACTCAAAGCCGTGGGCTTGACGCACTCGGCGTTTCATGCCGAGTTCTGGATAACGAGGACGGGTGAGATTGTGCTCGGCGAGATGCACGCCCGTCCCGGCGGCGAATGGATTCACCTGCTGGTCTATGAGGCCTACGGCATCGACCTCTTGGCCCTCGCCATCGCAGATCTCGTGAGCGAGACAGGAGACGGTGTCCAGCCGTCGGCTCGCCGGGGGGCGGCATCGGCGGTCGCGGTGCCAGAGCGCGCGGGGACGTTGCAGGAGATTCGAGGCGTTCAGGACGTGCAGCGCGATCCGCGCTGTCTGCAGGTCGATGTGTTGAAGCACCCCGGCGAGCGCGTCGGAGGCGCCCTGACCTCGCATTACGACCGCATGGCGCTCGTCGTGGCCCGCGGTCCCGATGCGACCGCGGCGTCAACCGCTGCGCGGGAACTGGCCGATCAACTGAAGGCGGTGGTCACATGAGTAACGCAACCCCGGACGCTGACAACGTCTCCTTCGCCCAGGTCAAGGACGACGAGCACTCGCTGCCCGAGGCGGCAGTCGGCGACGACATCCAGCTGCCAAGCCGTCGCTGGAGCTTTGGTCGCGGTACCGCAGCTCATTTTGACGACCACGTCGCCAAGAGCGTGCCGGGCTACCACGACGGCCACGCGCTCGTCGAGGAGCTGTCGGACTTCTTTGTCGCCGACGATGGGCGCGTCATCGAGGTGGGCTGCAGCACCGGGGCGCTGACCAGCCGCCTCGCGCACCGCCACGAAGCCATGAACGCGGAGTTCCTCGGCGTCGATGTCGTCGACGACATGGTCAAGGTCGCACGCGATCGCTGCAGCGATCAGGCGAACGTGCACATCGAGATCGTGGATGCGCGACGAGTGGACTACACCGACGCGTGCCTCATCGTCATGTATTACACGCTGCAGTTCATCCCCCTGTGGCAGCGCGGTGCGCTGCTGGAACGCATCCAGCGCGAGATGCGCCGCGGAGGCGCGCTGGTGCTCTTCGAGAAGACCCGCCTGCCCAACGGGACGCTGCAGGACATGTGCAATCAGGTCTACGACGCGTACAAGCTCGCCCGCTGCTTCAGCGCCGAGGAGGTCCTCGGCAAGACGCGTAGCCTGCGCGGCGTCTTGGAGCCGTTGACCAGCGCGGAGAACATGGCGCTGCTGCGCCGCGCCGGCTTCGGTGAGCCGCACGTGCTCTATCGTCAGCTCGCGTTCGAGGGCATCCTGGCGGTCAAGCCTGTAATCGAGGCAGCGGCCGGCTGATGTTCACACGCGTCGTCGCCGAAGGCGTCTCCTTCGAGCTGCTGGATCCCGACGCGAGCATGCTGCGCGATGCGTTGCCCGGTTGTGGCTACGAGCCGGGCGTCTGCGCCGTGCTGGCGCCCGAGCTCGCAAGACCGGGGTCCGTGTTCTTCGATGTCGGGGCGCTGTACGGCTTCTTTGCGGTGTGGGCGGACAAGAGCGGCGCGACTGAGGTCGTGGCCTTTGAGCCCGGTGACCGGTACGCCGACGTGCTTGAGCACAACCTGCGCCTCAACGGCTGCGAGCAGGTCCGAGTCGAGCGCATCGCGCTCGCCGAGCGCACGGGAGCGGGAAGCTTCGCGGCGCGCACGCGTGTCCCCGGCTCGGGGGAGGCGAAGAACGGCTCTGAGCGCCGGACGTTCGGGCGAGGACTGCTCAACCACATGGCGCCGCGACCGCGCGGCGGAGAGAGCGTCGTGGCCAAGCCGGGGTACTGGCGCGCGGAGCCCGGCCCGTGGCTGGCCGCGGCCGCCGGTGAACGGCTCGGCCTGTTCACGCGCGGCGCCGACCAGGACGAGCGCGAGATATCGCTCGAGCGCCTCGACGATTGGGTTGCGCGCACCGGAGTCCGGCCCACGGTCATGAAGATCGACATCCACGGTGGCGAGGTCGCCGCGGTACGAGGCATGCGCGAAACGCTCGCTGCCGGCCCGATCGAACTCGTCGTCGAGGTGCACACGAGCGACCTCCTCGTCTCGGGCACCCACGAGGAACTCGTCACCGAGCTCGAGGCGGCCGGGCTGGAGGTCTGCGAGCTACGCGGCTTCCGCGGGCGACACTGCACGCTGATCCCTCTGGTCGGCCGGGCCCGCCGCGACTTCTGTGACCAGCGACGCTGGACGGCGACGGAGCTGTACTTCATGCGCTGTCTGCACGCCCGCCGACGCTCGTGACCGGGTCGGCTGCCGGGACCGGGCGGTCCGCGAGCCTCGACGAGATCGTGTATCGCAGCCGGCTCACGCGCTGGGATCAGCGCGCCAGCGTGCGCTCCAAGCCACGCCGCGTGCTCGCTTGCGGGGAGGAACCTACCGGTCTGTACTTCCCGCCGGAGATCGTGCCGATCGCCACGCATGCGCTCGTCGCACGTCGTGGAGCGACCGCGACGAGCCGCGTGCTCATGCAGCGCCTGCATGTGTACCTGGACTTCACCGCCGAGCTCGAGCACGAGGTCGTCAACCCCATCTGTTCGGCGGTCAGCCGCGGGCGAAGCGGGCTACGCCTACCTGACGGGATGCTCGAGGACGCGTTCAAGATCTACACCGACGAGGCCTGGCACGCCCAGTTCTCCGACGATCTAGGGCGCCAGATCGTCCGAGCGACGGGCGTGCCCGCGGTGCGACCACAGTCGCAGGCGTTCATGCGCAGCCTCATGGCAATGCAGCACGCGCTGCCATCGAACCTGCATGCACTCTCAAGCGTGTTCGCCGCGATCGTCTCCGAGACCCTCATCTCGGCGATCCTCGCCGACATCCCCAGCGACGGACGCATGGTCGCCGCGGTCCGCGAGGTCGTCAGCGACCATGCCGTCGATGAAGGCGTGCATCATGTCTACTTCGCGAAGCTGCTCGAGCACGCGTGGCCGCAGCTCACCCCGCGGCAGCGCACCCTGATCGGCGTCCAGCTCGCCGGCTACATCCGCGCCTACCTGGACCCGGACCTCGCAGCCCTGGCCGACGTGCTCTTCGACGCCGGACTCTGCAGCGACGACGTCGGCCAGGTGCTCCACGACGCCCATACACCGCAGCAGGTCGACCGCGAGACGCGCGCCGACGCTCGGGCCACCCTTCGGCATCTCGCACGCGTCGGCGTGTTTGACGACCCGGCGGTTCTCGACGCGTTCCAGTCGGCCCGCCTGCTTGGCGCAAGCGGTCTGTCGGGGACCGCCCCCGACCCTGCCGCGACGGAACCACGCCATCTCGCAACGGAGGTCAGACCATGAGCATCACGGTCCTGTTCGTCAACACGAGGCCCACACCGCTCGAAGCGGAGCCGTGCTACCGAGCGGCCAAGGCGCTCGGCCTCGAGGTCGTGCTGATGGCCGATCGACCCGCACCCGCGGCTGAGAACTCGTGGAGCGAGCTCGTCGAGGTGGACACGTTCGACGTCGACGCGCTCGTCGCCGCCGCCCAGGAGGTCGCGACGCGACGCGATGTGCGCGGTGTCGTCTGTTGGGGCGACCGCGATGTCGAAGGGACCGCGCACGTTGCTCGAGCACTCGGCCTACCGGGTCACAGCGTCGAGGCCGCCGCGGCCGCTCGCAACAAGATCCTCTTCCGCGACCGCCTGGCTGACGCGGCGCTGGACCTCAGTGTGCGCTATGCCCGCGTGGACGCGACGCGTGAAGCGGTGCATGAGGAGCTCGAGCAGCTACTTCCCGCCATCGTCAAGCCCGCCGGGGCCTCCGCAAGCAAAGGGATCCTGACGGCACGGACGCCGACTGAGCTGGCGGCGGCGCTTGAGCAATCAGCGCGCTACGTACAGCCCGAGATCGATCCGATCTTCCGCTGGTACCCGGGGCAGGTCATCGTCGAGGAGTTCATCGAGGGCACCGAGCACAGCATCGAGGGGCTCGTCGACGACGGCACGCTCGTCGCTGCGGTCATCACCGACAAGTGGATCGAGCCCACGTACCACCGCGAGATCCTGCAGCTGCACCCGTCGGCGCTCTCGGCGGACCAGCAGGAACGCGCGGTGGACGCCGCGCGCCGTGCTGTCGAGGCGATCGGGCTTGGCACAGGAGCGTTTCATCTCGAACTCAAAATCCGCCCCGACGGGTCAATGCGACTGCTGGAGCTCAACGCGCGTACCGGGGGCGCGTACATCACCTCGCACCTCTTGCCGCTCGCGCGTGGCTTTGACTTCATACAGGCGACCCTGCGGCTGGCCTGCGGGCTCGGCGGGGGCATGGACGTCGCGGACGCGCACGCGATCGCAGGCTCCCGCCACGTGCTGGCGTCGGAGGCTGGCCGCTTTGATGGGCTGCACGGCGTCGACCGCGCCCTGAGTATTCCGGGACTGTTGTTGTTCACCCTCGAGCAGGCAATCGGCGGCCAGGTCAAGGTCCCGCCGGACGGTTACGTCGAGAGCGTGCTCGCGTCGCTGGTAGCGATCGGCTACTCGCACGACGCCGTCGCTCAGGCTCTGAAGAATGCCGAAGCGCAACTGCAGCCACGCATCAGCGCGTTGACGGGATGACGGGCGGCAGCTGCCACGCCGGTGCGCTCGACATCGGTCACAACGCGGGCGTCGTCGACGACGGCCGTTCGCGATCCTGCGATCCAGCGGCCGAGCGCGGACCGGCGCTGAGCACCTCCCACGCGTGCCGCTCGCAGTGATCCCGATTCGCTGCAGCCGATCGGGAGCGCGACCGCGTTCGGCGCGCCTTGGCGTCGGATCGCTCAGCCGTCCTCCGGGTCGCCGAGGGCGTGCTGCAGCAGGCCGGCGAGGAGATCCTCGACGTGCCCGGGGTCGGCGGAGGCGAGCGGCTCGAGTCCCAGAACGTAGCGCGCCTGGATGAGCCCGAGCAGGACGACGCCGGCGCGCCGGGAGCGGACCTCCCCGTCGCGCGCGCCGAGGCCCGTCAGGTGCGCGGCCAGAGGATCGAGCAGCTCGGCCTGTAGGTACTCCCGCAGCATGACCGCGGCGCGCGTCTCGGTGGCCGCAGCGGCGATCAGGACCCGCAGCGGGCTGCCGCTCGCCGGGTCGTCCCACACCTCGAGCAGGCGCCGCAGGATACGTCCGCCCAGCTCGTCGGCTGGACCGGGCAGGAGGCCGCGCAGCGTCGTGGCGGGGTCGACCTCGAGCGCCATGGCGGCGCTGAACAGCCCGCGCTTGGAACCGAAGAAGTAGGCGATCAGCGCCGCGTCGACGCCGGCCTCGGCGGCGATCGCTCGCACGGTCGCGCCGTTGTAGCCGTCGGCCAGGAACGCCCGTCGCGCCGCCTTGAGCAGCGCGGCCTGCGTGGCCGGCGGCGCCCCTGCGGGAGCGGGACGCCGACCACGTCGCCGCGCCGCGGGATGCGGGTCATTCATCGGTGTTGAATTCATCGGACGATCAGTTTAGCCTCAACGGTGTTGAATTCCACGAACGAGAGAGGTGGCGCGATCTACCCTAAGGATCCTCCCGCCAAGCCAACCGCCAACGCAGCGACTGCGTCGGCCGGGGCCGCGCCGCGCGCGCTGCTGCCCGTGGTCCTGCTGGCGCTCGCCACCGTGGTGTCGGCGATCGCCTCACTCAACGTCGCGCTGCCCGAGATCGCGCGCGACACCCATGCCAACCAGACCGAGCTGCAATGGATCGTCGATGCCTACGCGCTCACGTTCGCAGCGTTCCTGTTGCCGTTCGGAGCGCTGGGCGACCGCTTCGGGCGCCGCCGCGCACTGCTCATCGGCCTGACCATCTTCGGTGCCGGATCGCTCGCCGCGATGTTCGTCTCCGATCCCGCGGCGCTGATCGCGCTGCGCGGCGTGCTCGGCCTCGGGGCGGCGCTGGTCATGCCGGCGACGCTCTCGATCCTCACCACCACGTTCGACAGCGAGCACCGCGAGCGCGCCGTCGCGCTGTGGGCGGGCATCGCCGGCGCGAGCGCAATCCTGGGCCTGCTCGCCGCCGGCCTGCTGCTCGAGGTCGGGTCGTGGCAGACGGTCTTCGCGCTGAACGTGGTGCTCGCGTCGACAGCCATCGTCAGCGTCCTCAAGCAGGTTCCCGAGTCGCGTCATGCCAAGGGAGCACGGCTGGACCCGGTGGGCGCCGCCGTCTCCGCGCTTGCGCTCGGCGCGCTCGTCGCCGCGATCATCGAGGGGCCACAGCGCGGTTGGACCGACGGCTTCGTGCTCGGCGGGTTCGCGGCCGGACTGCTCGGCCTCGCACTGTTCGTCGTCTGGGAGCTGCGCCACCCCGCGCCGCTGCTCGACCCGCGCATCTTCCGTTCGGCGCCGGTCACCGGAGGCGCGCTGTCGCTGTTCGTGCAGTTCTTCGCCTTCTTCGGGTGGATCTTCCTCGCGCTGCAGTACCTGCAGGTCGTTCAGGGCTGGTCGCCGCTCGTCGCGGCGCTGTGCCTCGTCCCGATGGGGATGGCGGTCATGGGTACCTCGCGCGCCGCGCCCACGTTGGTGGCCAAGGCCGGGATCGCCCGCGTCGCTCCGGTCGGCCTCGGGCTGCTCGCCGCGGGCATGGGGGTCCTGTCGCTGCTTGAACCCGGCTCCAGCTACTGGCTCGTGTTCGCCGGCGTCCTGCTGACGGGCTGCGGCATGGGCCTCGCCACGACCCCCGCAACAACCGCGATCGTCGAGGGCCTGCCCCGGGCCAAGCAGGGCGTCGCCTCAGCAATGAACGACCTCAGCCGCGAGCTCGGCGGCGCGCTCGGCATCGCGGTCCTCGGCAGCCTGCTCGCCGATCGGTACGCCTCGGGGGTAGCCGGGCAGACCGCAGGCCTGCCCGAACCTGCCGCCGAGGCCGCGATGTCATCGGTCGCCGCCGCTCAGCAGCTGGCCCCGAGCCTGCCCGACGGCGCAAATCTCGTCGCGGTCGCCCAGGCGTCCTTCGCCGACGGCCTCTCGCTCGCCCTCTCAGTCGCGGCGATCATCGTCCTTGGCACGGCGTTCGCCGTCACCGCACTGCTGCTACACGCCAAGCAACCAGCGGGCGACGAGAACGAGAGGCGCGTCGACGTCCACGAGTCGGTCTCCCGGGCCGCCTGACTCACATCGCGAACGGGCGCCGCAGCGCGCGCTCGGAGATGAGTAGGCGACCTCGAGGTCCCTACTCGGCTCGCAACGCCGAGGAATGGGATCGGTTGGCCGCGGCACTCGACGCGTTCGAGGCAGTCGATACGACACCGGCTATCCGCCGAGCAGTGCAGGTCCGACGAACCGCTCGCCCGCGAGGTCGGGCTCCAGCGCATTCCACAGCACGGTGACGAGTTCGAGAATCCGGACGGAACTCCCCTGTACGACGATCCGGCGGGAATACTGGCGCGACGCAGCAGACATCGTCGAGCGCCACACTGACGATCCGACAAACCCGGATGTCCTCCGATGCGAGGGCCTGGACGATCAGGGGAACCCGGCCACGTACTACTGGGATGCTGATAAGCAGGCCATCGTGGTTGTCAAGGGTGGCAAGATCGTGACCTACTTCAAGCCGGGCGGAGGCTTCAACTAGTGGTTGGCTCAATGCTCGTGAGCCGTGAAGGAGAGCAGAGCTTTTTCGGTGCCCGCTGAACACGAGAAGCGCTATGCGTGCCCGTGCTGCGGAATGCTCACGCTTGACAACAAGCCGCCGGGCACTTTTCAGATCTGCGCTGTCTGTCGGTGGGAGGACGACAACCTCCAAGCCAAGGACATCGACTACGCCGGCGGCGCTAATCGGGTGTCGCTACGTGAGGCACGAAGTAACTACGCGCAGATCGGCGTCGCTAAGCCGCGCTCCGCCGCGCACGCACGGCCTCCCCGGGACGATGAGGTTCCCTAGGCACCACGACGCGCGCACTGTCATTCGACCGTCGTTCTACAACCCGCGCCCCGATGAACACGCCATCATCGAGGCAAGATTGATCGCATAGGGCAATGCGGCGAGCGGCGAGCTCGCTGCGGCTGGTTGGATGATGCCGGTTCAGCGAGGCGACGAACACGGCATGTGGCGACAAACACCAAGCGTTGGATCTCGAGCGTTTGACAGCAGCGAGCGCCAGCGGCGTCCGGTTCATGAGCAGGTCGATGACCACGGGCCTCACCGTCGAGGCGTCGATCGTCATCGGCGCCAAGGAGGGCGTCATCCCCAGCCCACGCAACCAGGAGGCCGAAGAGCGCCGACTCCTCGATGTCGCGATGAATGCGCTCGCCTCTACAGCTACATCACCATGGCCGCACGACGCACCGGTGCCACCACACGATCCGCCGCCGGCAACGTGCAGACGCGTCGTACGCCCACCCGCTTCTCAGCACCGGGGCGATCCGCGTCCAGCAAGGCACCGCTTACCTGACGCGTCGATGGCCGCCAACCGGTCACGCCGGCGCCGCGTAGGTGTCAGTAGGCCGCGCGGCCCCATGCCGTCCTCGCGGCCCAGCCCGCGATTCGCGCTCGTGGAGCATCAGTCACGACGACGACCCAAGCAGTCAGATCGCACCGAGAAGCGCGTGCAGGACCTGATCCGCCGGAGCTCTCCGCTCGCAACGCCGACGAGACAACGCCACCGTGAAGATCATGCTGTCCGATAGTCGTCCGGCAGCCAGAACATCCATCGGGAGGCCAAGCCGGGCGACAGAATCAGCCTTATCGCGCGGCTAGGCAGGCTCGCGCGGGGCCTCCTCCCAGCGCACGACACACTCCTCGAGCTCGGCCATGGTTAGCTCGATATGCGCGCCTGGCTCGGCGGTCGCCGGCACGCACAGCACGTATCGCGCGTCCGATGTGAGACCCCCCTTCCCTCCGTGCTCGTTTCTCGCGCCGCTGACGTGTAGTCCAAGTGCATTGGCGCGCCGATGAATCTCGGTCATGCGCTCGGTGGCTTCCAGGTCGATCGACACTCGGGTGCCTCCAGGTATGTAGACAGTGCGTTCCGGTTGGTATCGGCCGCCCACCGGCAGTCAAGTCGCGTGATGTGGTGTAGGTGCTCGTCGGGGACTCGTTAGCGGCTCAGGCGGCGAGCCGGTCCACCTCCTCTGAGATCGGGGAGGGAGAGTCCTCTCGGTCCGTGATCTCGCAGAGGATGAGGCGCATGGACTCCTCGGAGAGGTAGCGGCGGCAGACGAGCCATTCGTCGTTTTGTTCGATCAGCAGGGCGCCGGTGAGGCGCAGCGCGGACGCGTCGTTGGGGAAGATCCCGACGACGTCGGAGCGGCGGCCGATCTCGCGGTTGACGCGCTCCAGCGGGTTCGTCGAGCGCAGCTTGGACCAGTGCGCGGTCGGGAACGCGAAGAACGCCAGCAGGTCTTCCTCGGCGCCCTCGAGCAGTTCGGCGACCTTCGGCGCGATCGGCGTCAGGCGCTTGATGACGTCGCCGACGCGGCGGCGCGCTTCAGCTGCGTCGGCGGCGTTGAAGACCTCCCGTAGCGCGGCGGACACCAGGCCGCGCTGGGACGGACGGCAGTGGCCGTGCATGTTGCGCACGAAGTGCACCGTGCAGCGCTGCCACGGCGCGTCGAGCACCCGGGCGATCGCGTTCTTCAGACCTTCGTGATGGTCAGAGACGACGAGCCGCAGGCCGCGCAGGCCGCGGGCCCGCAGGTCACGTAGGAACTGTGTCCAGAACGCCTCGGACTCGACTTCGCCGATGTCCAGGCCGATCACCTCGCGATTGCCGCTGTCAGCGACGGCGTACGCGACGACGAGGGCCTTGGAGACGACGCGGCCACGGTCACGAACCTTGACGTGCTTGGCGTCCAGCCACAGATACGGGTAGGCCGCCGTGAGCTCGCGCGAGCGGAACTGCTCAACATGCTCATCAAGCTCGGCGCACATCCGGCTGACGCGGTCCTTGCTCATGCCCTGGATACCGAGCTGCTCGACGAGCCGATCGACCTTGCGGGTGCTCACGCCGTTGACGTAGGCCTCCATCACCACGCTGACGATCGCCTGCTCACAGCGCCGACGCGGCTCAAGGAAGCTCGGGAAGTACGCCGGCCCCGACCGCGTCCGCGGGATCTGAAGCTCGATCTCACCGACCCTCGTCTCCCACGCCCGCTCCCGGTAGCCGTTGAGGTTCGTCACGCGGCCCTCCGCGCGCTCGCCGCGCCCGGCACCGGTCAGCTGCGCCACCTCGGCCTCCATCAACTCACGCACGACCAACGCGACCGCGTCGCGCAACAGGTCTCCATGCTCGCCACTCATCGCCTTCGCGACAACATCAGCAGGGGTCATCATCCGATCCTCGGCCATCGTGGTGCTCCTGTTCATCGACTCCTGGAAGAGCCGACGAGCTTGGACACCACGGTGGTCGGATCGACCTACCTGGCGCCAGCTACACCACTTCTACCGACATGACC
>JAJCYD010000018.1 GCA_029263125.1 Solirubrobacteraceae bacterium
AGGTCGTCCTGGGAAATGTCTCCGGCGTCGTACTGGGCGTAGGCCTCTTGAAGCTTGGCCGGCCGTGGCAGTGAACCGACGGGCTCGGTGGGAATACCCGTGTCAGTCCTCGGATCGTAATCTGACATGCGTTGTCTCCTCCTGTCGCTGTGCTTCGTGTGTTGCCGCCCCAACGCCCTGCTACCGCTCGCACTCCAGCACCGTGATCACTGCCACGGCGTTGTCACCCTCGACGAATCCGCCGGCGTTCTGCGCGAGGGCGAGCCGAGGGTCGAGGTCGACCTGGCGCTCACCGGCTCTCCCGCGTAGCTGCGCGACGAGCTCGACGATCTGCAGGACGCCGGTCGCACCGACGGGATGTCCGCGCGACAGCAGGCCACCACCGGTGTTCACCGGCAGCGCGCCACCGAGCACGGTCCTGCCCTCGGCGATCAGCCGGTTGCCCTCCCCCGGCTCCGCAAGTCCCAGGTGCTCGTATGCTTCCAGCTCGGCGGACGCGGTGGCGTCGTGCACTTCGATGACGTCGACGTCCTCCGCGGCCAGGCCGCTCTGTTCGCGCGCGGTCGCGCTCGCTCGTTGCACGACCGACCCCGGCGCCGGTCCGCCCGTCGCGCTCAGCGCGCTCGCGCGCACGCGAATCGGCAGGGTGGCTCCGTTTGGCGCGCCGGTCACGATCAGCGCCGCGGCGCCGTCACCGATCGGCGAGCACATGGGCAGCGTGAGCGGCTCGGTGATCATGCGGCTTGACAGCACCTCGTCGACGGTCATCTCCATGCGAAACTGCGCGCCGGTGTTGTGAACGGCGTGCCGGCGGTTCTTGACGACGACACGGGCGAAATCCGCCGGGCTCCAGCCGTCGCGCTCGATCCGGGCGAGGGCGCGCTGGGCATAGCTGTCCATGAACACGCTGTGATCCTCGGGCGCGTCGGCGAGCAGATCGACGTCGGCTGCGCCCGCAAGCGCCTGGATCGGCCGGCGCTTGTCCGGATGCGACATCTTCTCCGAGCCGACGACGGCGACGGTCTCGTACATGCCCGCGTCAACTGCCAGCGTGGCGAGATGCAGTGCCGTTGACCCGCTGGCGCACGCGTTCTCGACGTTCACGGTCGGGATTCCGCCGTAGCGCGAGTGACGAAGCGCCACCTGTCCGCGCACGCATTCCTGACCGGTCATCAGCCCAGACAGCGCGTTCGAGAAGAAGATCGCCTCGATGCGACCGGTGTCGGGTCCGGCATCGGCAAGCGCGCCGTCGAGCGCCTCGATCGCCATTCCGGCGACCGTGGCATCCAAGAAGCGCCCGCAGCGGGTCGCCGCCGATCCGATGATGTGAGCGGAAGTCACGCTGTCTGATTCGTGGTGCTGGGCATGCCCGGTCTCTACCAGCACGGTCGCGGGATGGCACGTATGACTGCTCCATAGAGCAGGAGATTCATCCCTTCCGGCGCGTTGTCCGCACTTGGACTCACACATATCGTCGCCGGGCCGGTCGCTGCGGATCACCGTCGCGGACCGGGGAGGCAGCCGGACCACAACGAGAGGTGATGAGCGACGATGATCGAACAGGCGACGATCGCGACGGCGGCAACCGAGACCGAGCCGGAGGCCGCCGCGGACCCGCTCGTGCAGCGCGAGCCCGTTGGGGCCCATCTTGTCGGCAGCGTGCCGCTAGGCCGGGTCGACGAGGTCTTTCGCCGCACGGCCGAAGCGCTCGGCGACCGGCTGCGCCGGCTGCCCGATGGCGAACCCGGCCCGAGATCTGACTGGATCCTGTGGCAGTACCCGGTGTTCAGCGCCCTGCCGCAATTCGAGGTGGGCCCCCCTGGCGACGGCACCTACCGAACGCTGCCGAAGCTGCGGCTGCGTGACGGCGAGCATGCCGAGGACATCGTGCTCGACAACCTCGGGTTCGCCGACGCGGCGATCTCCTCGTTCGCGATCTTCGCCAAGCTCAAGCGCGACGGCGTGATTCCGGCGCATGTGCGCTTCCAGGTCTCGCTGCCGACGCCGTTGGCGCCGGTGAGTGCCTTCATCGATCCGGAGCACCAGGCGCAGGTCGAGCCGATCTACGAGGCGCAGGTGCTGCGCGAGCTCGACGAGATCCTCGCGGCGGTGCCCCACGATCAGCTCGCGCTGCAGTGGGACACGCGGTTGGAGTTCGCGATCCTCGAGGACCTGTACCCGGCGTGGTTTGAGGGGACGCGCTCCGGCGTGCTCGAGCGCCTCTTGCGCGTGAGCCGCGGAGTGCCCTCCGATGTCGAGCTGGGCTTCCATCTCTGCTACGGCGACGACTACCACGGTCATTTCACCGTTCCCGACGACACCCGCAAGCTCGTCGAGGTGGCCAACGCGCTCGCGACCGCGCTCTACCGGCCGCTGAACTGGATTCACATGCCCGTCCCGGCCCAGGCCGAGGACGAGTACTTCGCGCCGCTCCAGGAGCTGCGCCTCGATCCGATCACGGAGCTGTATCTCGGCGTGCTGCACCTCCAGGACGGCAAGGTGGGCGCTCGCTGGCGGATCAGCTGCGCGACCCGCTACGTGCGCAGCTTCGGCGTCGCCACCGACTGTGGATGGGGACGCGGCGGCGCCGCGGCGGTCGACGAGCTCTTCGAGCTGCACCGCGCGACCTGCGACCGCCTCGACGTGCCCCGGGCCAGGGCGGCGTTCCAGTGGCCCGCGGGCTTCGTCCGCATCCCCGACGAGGAATGGACGCGTGCGCCGATCAGCGAGGCCGGCCTCGCCTACGACCACGTCGACGAGCACGGGTGGTATGACAACCTCAACCCGAGCGTCGCGCAGCTCGCGGCGCATCTGCAGGACGGCGACATCCTCGTCGACTACTCGGGCGGCACGGGCATCCTGCTCGACCGCCTGCGGCTGCGGATCTTCGACCGTGCCGTCGCCACGATCGTCGTCGACGCGTCGGCGAAGTTCCTACGGGTCGCACACGAGAAGTACCAGGACGACCCGCGCTTCGCCGCGCGGCTGCTGCGCTTCATCAAGGAGGAGAAGCGCCTGCAGTCCCTCGACGAGGTCCTCGGGCCCGAGTTGCTGGAGCGCGGCGTCGATGCGATCGCCGCCGTCAACGCGATCCACCTGTACCCCGACCTCGACGAGGTGGCATCGGCCTGGATCCGAGCGCTGAAGCCTGGCGGGAAGGTGTTCATCAACTCCGGCAACCTGCGAAACCCCAGCGCGAAGCCGGGCGAGTGGATCCTGGACGAGACGGTCTGGGTCATCAACGACCTAGCCGAAAGCCTCGTGCGCAGCGACCCCGAGTATGCGCAGTACCGAGACGTGCTCGATGACACCGATCGCCTGGCGGCGCATCACGCCCACCGCGACCGCGTGTTCATGCAACCCCGTCCCCTCGCGTACTACACCGACGCCCTCACGCGCAACGGGCTGACGGTCACCGACGTCAGCCAGACGACGATCGTGGCCGCAGTCGACGAGTGGTTCGAGCTCATGACCGCCTACCACGAGGCTGTGCTCGGCTGGGTCGGGGGAACCAAGCGCGTCGAGGGCGAAGCGCCATCCGAGCAGGCGGTGCGTGACCGGCTGCGGATCATGCGCCACGCGATCGACACGATCTTCGGCGGTCGCGACTCGTTCAAGGCCTGCTGGACGTACATCACGGCCACGAAGTGAGGTGAGCCTGGGCTGAGATTGCGTGCGCCACCCGCTTGACGGGTGGCGCGGTCGTGGCGTAGGTTCCGCTTGACGAGACCGATCGGTCTCATGGTGATCGTCGTGTCAGCAGTGCAGACCACGTACTCATCCCAATACGGCCGGATTCTCGACAAGATCGATGCGCGCGCGTGCGTCGTGCTCGACGGCGCGACCGGCACCGAGCTGCCGCATCTCAGCGACGCCGAGCACGCCGTCGACGAGCGCCTGTGGGGAACGCACGCGCTCATCGAGGAGGCGGCCGCGGTGCTCGATGTGCACCGCGACTACGTCGCAGCCGGCTGCGACGTCATCTCGACGAACACGTGGGGACTTCCGAGCGCCCTGCTGCACGGCGCGGCGCCGGTATGGAACTCGACGCGTCCCGTGCACTGGATGGATCTCGCACGGCGCGGTCTGCGGCTTGCCCGCCAGGCGGTCAGCGAAGGTGGTCGTGAGGAGAGCTGCGCGGTCGCGTTCTCGATCAACGGCGACGTCGACTCCGCCGAGGGCGAGAGCACGATCCGGCTGCTCGCGCGGCTCTTCGCCCACGAGCCGCCCGATCTCATCTTGCTGGAGACCCTCACCCTCGTGCGGCCGTCGCTCTTCGCCGCCGTCCGATCGCTGCTGGACACGGGGATCCCGGTCTGGCTGTCGTTCCGGCGCTGCCGGCACGGCCTGTGCAGCGTCTACGGGCAGCACTGGGGCGGACCCGAGGGCGATGCCTTCGGCCGGAAGGCGGCCAGATTCGAGGAGATGGGCATCGGCGCGCTGATGATCAACTGCATTCCGCCCGACCACGTCGACGGGATGGTGTCCTACCTGCGGGATTTCACCGACCTGCCGCTCGGCGTGTACCCCAACCTTGGCTACTACACCGACGAGGGCTGGCGCTTCGAGCCGGGCGTCGGCAGCTCGGAGTACGCGGCGATGGCGCTGCGCTGGCGCGCGGAGGGAGCGCAGATCATCGGCGGCTGCTGCGGGGTGGGACCCGGCCATGTCGCGGCGGCACGCAAGCTGCTCGAACGTTCCGTGCCCGGCGACCGGATCGCGCCCGAGCCGTCGGTGCCGGCGCCTGTGCCGGACGAGCTCCTCGAGGGCGGACCAGCGCCCGCCCCCACGTGGACCGATCGCCGGGGACGCGCGTTGCATCCGCTGCCCTTCCCGGACCTTATCGCCGATCACGGCGTCGCAGCGCCATCCAGCGCGAGCCTCATGGCATGGCGCTACCTGTACGACCAGGAGATCGGAGCGCGTCAGCGCTGTCTGGACGTCGGATGTGGCACCGGCATCCTCGGGGTCCAGCTCGCGCTCAACGGCGCGTCGCACGTGCGCGCCATCGACATCGACGAGTGTGCGGTTCGCAACACAGAGGCCAACGCCCATCGCAACGGCGTCGGGGAGCGCATGACCGCCGCGCGGATCGACATCTTCCCGTGGGTGCCCGAGGAGCGCTACGAGGTGATCGTGGCATGCGTCGACCAAACGCCCGTCGATCCCGAGCAGCACGTCACCGGGCATCGGCCGATCGACTACTGGGGACGGACACCGCTTGACCCGGTCCTCACCAAGCTCGCTGACGCTCTGGCGCCGGAGGGCGTCGCCTACGTGGTCCAGCTGTCGATCCTGTCGCAGCGGCGCACCGCCGAGCTGCTCGCGGCCACCGGCCTGGACGTTCGTGTCGTCGAGTACAGCGTGTTCGAGTTCCCGCCGGAGCTCGCTGACCACCGCACGCAGATCGGGCGCGTCGAGCGGCTGAGCGACGCCAACCACCTGCGTTCGGGCGGTCGCGACCTGCTTGTGGCGTACCTGCTGGAGATCCGCCTGCCGTCGGCGGCGACCGCGCCTCTCAGCTTCGAGGCGCTGTGACCTCCAGCGACGACGCGCTACGGCTCGCCGCTCACGAACGGGTTCGCACGGCGGTCGATTCGCTGGCGCATCTCGGACCGGCCAGCGAGATCATCGATCGCTGTGCCGAGACGGCCGCGGCCGCCTCGGATCTCGACCGCGTGGTGCTCAGCAGGATCGACAACGGCAGGCTCGTCGTCGAGCACCTGCACACCGACGATCGCGACGACCACACAACCGTCGAGCAGCTGCGCGACTCCCCGCTGCTGTTGTCCTACCCGCTGCTGGAGTGTGAGCTGCTGCGTCGCAAGCAGTCACGCCTGGTGGCGGACATCGATCAGTCCCAGCCGGCGCGGTATGCGTTTCTTCGGACACTGCAGTGGCGCGAGTACATCGCCGCGCCGATCTTCGTGGACGCGACGGCCGTCGGCTTCCTGCACGGCGATCGCCTGCCGGCGCGGCGACCGCTGGCGCAGTTGGACGCCGACGTGCTGGAACACTTCGCCGCCGGGTTCGCGCTGGTCTTCGAACGGGCCGTGCTGCGCCGGCGCCTGCGTGATCAGCGCCGCGAGATCCGCCGCATCTCGTCGTGGGCAGAGGCCCGCACCGGCGAGCTCAGCGACGGACCGATCGGACTGTCTGCGGCATCCGCCGAGCACCAGGACAGCCGTGCCTCGGCCCCGGAGCTGCTCACCCAGGACGGCCTGACCAGCCACCTGACCACGCGCGAGATCGATGTCCTGCACCTGATGGCGGCCGGCAAGACCAACGGTGACATCGGGCGCGCGCTGTTTGTCTCCGAAGGCACCGTGAAGTTCCACGTCAAGAACATCCTGCGCAAGATGCAGGCTTCCAACCGCGCGGATGCGAGCGCGCGCTACCTGCGGCTGACGCTCAACGGTGGAACGCCGTTGGCAAGTCCCACCCTTCGGTAGGGGAAGACCACCCCCACGGGAGGTGTGCGAGCCGGCGCCGCTGACCATGCTGCGTCGATGGCCATCACGGTAGTCGGGTCCATCGCCTTCGACACGGTCGCCACCCCGTTCGGCAAGCGCGAGCGGATGGTCGGCGGCGCCGCGACGCACTTCGCGCTCGCGGCCTCCTTCTTCGACGAGGTCCGCGTCGTCGGGCCCGTCGGCGACGACTTCGACGAGGCCGCCTTCGCGCTGCTGTCCACGCGCGAGACGAACACCGACGACGTCGAGCGGGTCGCCGGCGGCACGAGCTTCTTCTGGGCCGGCGAGTACGGCTGGGACCTGAACTCGCGCGAGACGCTCGACACGCAGCTCGGCGTCTTCGAGACCTTCCAGCCGAAGCTCAGCGCCGCCTCACGGCAGGCCGACGTGCTGTTTCTCGCCAACATCCAGCCCAGCCTGCAGCGCGACGTGCTCGAGCAATGCGAGCAACCGCGCTTTGTCGCGCTGGACTCGATGAACCTGTGGATCGACGTCGCGCGCGACGACCTCGTCGACGTCATCAGCCGCGTCGACTGCCTCATCCTCAACGACGCCGAGCTGCGTCAGCTGACGGGCAAGCCGAGCCTCGTCGCGGCGGCCCGCGAAGCCCTCTCGTGGGGTCCGTCGTCGATCGTCGCCAAGCAGGGCGAGTACGGGGCCGCGCTGCTGACGGCCGGCGGCTTCTTCGCCCTGCCCGCGTACCCGCTTGAGACCGTCGTCGACCCGACGGGCGCCGGCGACACCTTCGCCGGCGGCTTCGTGGGCTACCTGTCGCACCGTCTCGACCAGCTCGACGACGAGATGACGCTGCGCCGGGCGATGGCCTACGGCACGGCGCTTGCGTCCTTCAACGTCGAGGAATTCGGAACCGACCGCGTGGCTCGCGTCGGGGCCGGCGAGCTGCACGAGCGGGTCGCCGGCCTGCAGCAGATGACGAGCCTCGGACCCACCCGCGAACAGGAGATTCAGTCATGACGAGCTTCGCCAACCAAGAGTATCTGTTCACGTCGGAGTCGGTGACCGAGGGGCACCCCGACAAGGTCGCCGACCAGATCTCCGACGGCGTGCTCGATGCCGTCATGCGAGACGACCCAACCGGTCGCGTGGCCTGCGAGACGCTCGTGAACACCGGCCTCGTCGTGGTGTCCGGGGAGATCTCGACCGACACGCACATCGACATCCAGGACATCGCTCGCGAGACGCTCCGCGGCATCGGCTACAACGACGCCGAGATCGGCTTCTCCGCGGACTCCTGCGCGGTGCTCAACGCGATCGACCGGCAGTCGCCGGACATCGCCCAGGGCGTCAACCAGTCCTATGAGACGAAGACCGCTGCCGGTGACAACGAGCTCGACGTCGCCGGCGCCGGCGACCAGGGGATGATGTTCGGCTACGCGACCAACGAGACGCCGGAGCTCATGCCGCTGGCGATCTCGCTGGCACACAAGCTCGCGCAGCAACTCGCCCTCGTGCGCCACGACGGGACGCTGGGATACCTGCGGCCCGACGGCAAGACGCAGGTCTCCGTGCGCTACGTCGACGGGGCGCCGGCGGCGGTCGAGAAGCTGCTGATCTCCACGCAGCATCACGACAGCGCCACGCAGGACCAGATCCGCGACGACCTCTGGGAGCACGTCGTGCTGCCGATCCTCCCCACCGACCTCTTCGACGCCAACGCGCTGCGCGCCGACTTCCTCGTCAACCCGACGGGCCGCTTCGTCATTGGCGGGCCGGTCGGCGACTGTGGCCTGACCGGCCGCAAGATCATCGTCGACACTTACGGCGGCCGAGGTCGACATGGCGGCGGGGCCTTCTCGGGCAAGGATCCCTCCAAGGTCGACCGCAGTGCGACGTACATGGCCCGCTACATCGCCAAGAACGTGGTCGCCGCCGACCTCGCCGACATCTGCGAAGTGCAGTTGAGTTACGCGATCGGCGTGGCCGAGCCCACCAGCGTGCATATCACCTGTGAAGGCACCGCGAAGATCGACGAAGACAAGATCGCCGAACTCGTCCGCGACCATTTCGACCTCACGCCGCACGGCATCATCTCCACGCTCGATCTGCTGCGTCCGATCTATCGCCACACCGGGTATCACGGTCACTTTGGCCGCACGCCCGACGAGGCCGGTCCGGGCACGTTCCCCTGGGAGAAGACGGACAAGGCCGCGGCGCTGAAGGCCGCCGCCGGAAGCCTCGCCGGCGCGACGGCGTGAGTGAAGAAGGCACTAGGCATGAGGGACTTGAGTCCTGAGACTCCCCCTGTTTAGCGGGGCCACTCGTGGCCCGCTGGAGTGCCGTAACCGTGGTTGATACTGCGACACTTTGAAGCGGATATCATGCCGCCATTGGCTGAAGCGCGGGATGCGTTTTCGTCCAGGGAGTGATCGTTCATGATGATGCGTTGCCTGATCGTAATGGCCGCCGGCCTCACCGGCTTCGCGGCCGCAATCGCCGCTGCGCAGGACTCAACGAAGCCCGTCCACCTCTTTATTCTCTCGGGCCAATCCAACATGGTGGGGCTCGATTCCGAGATGTCGTTCACGCCGTCTGTGACCGAGGCCTTTCCCGACAGCGAGTGCATCGTGGTGAAATCCGCGCAGGGCGGGCAGCCCATCCGCCGCTGGTACAAAAGATGGATCCCCGCCCCCGGAACCGGCGAGAAACCAGAAGGCGGCGATCCACCCAAGACCAATGGCGACCTCTACGACAAGCTCATGAAAGTCATCAAGGAGAAGATGGGCGACAAGGAACCCGCCACCGTCACCTTCATCTGGATGCAGGGCGAACGCGATGCCCGGGAAGAGCACGGCGCCGTTTACGCCGCGAGCCTCAGGGGGCTCATCGACCAGCTCAAGAAGGACCTGGGACGCAAGGATGTGAACTTCGTCATCGGGCGGCTCAGCGATTTCGACAACGACAACGCGCGATACCCCCACTGGACGATGGTGCGCGAAGCGCAAATGAAGGTCGCCCAAGCCGACCCCTGCGGCGAATGGGTGGACACGGACGACCTGAATGGCAAGAACGATGCCCTTCACTACGACAAACCCGGATACAAGGAATTGGGTAAGCGGTTCGCCGAGAAGTCGATCGAGCTTGTCAAGCGATCGAAATAATGATTGCATTCGCCGTAATCTTGACCCCCGACTCCTCCAGCGTCCGCGGGTCTTCCGGAGGCCACCACGCGGCTATTGCTCCCTTGCCATGTCAGTTTCCAGAGATCTGTCACCTGAACCATGAGCGTAACTCGAATCGGTTCAATGCTTTGGGGATGCTCATCGAGCAGATATGGTGGAGTACTCCTCCACCCATCCACGGCTCGACACGCCCCCCCACCCT
>JAJCYD010000019.1 GCA_029263125.1 Solirubrobacteraceae bacterium
ATGGCAAATCGCAGGCTCCGCACGCATCCCCCTCCAAGACATGCTCAAACTCGACCACCTCTACGTCACCAACTGGACACTCTGGGGCGACATCAAAATCCTCCTACGCACCATCCCCTACGTCCTCACCCAACGAGGCCAGTGACCGCCAGGCCGGCGCGCGACAGGCTCCGCGGCCGTCGGACGCAGACTGTCAGCGCACGGCGCCCAGCTGCGTAGATTGCTGTATGCACCGCCTGCTCACAGTGCTCGTCGTCATCGCGCTGCTCGCCATGCCGTCCGCGGCCTCCGCTCGGTCGGACGCCACGAATGCGCCGCCCGGCAACTCGGCGATCGACGAGTATCTCGAGACGGTGCCCGGCGCCACCGGCAACCGGGCTCCGGGCCAAGCCGGCGACGGTGGCCTCACGGCGGCACAGCGGGCGCGACTGGAGCGCCAGGGGGCTGACGGCAAGGCCCTCGCCGACGCGATCGACGCCACCGCGCCGAAGCGGACGAAGCCCGCTGCGGACCTCACGGGGACAGGCCGCGCGCCGATCGGATCGGTGCTCGACATCGCCGCCGGCCGCGATGGGGGGATGGGCCTGCTGCTGCCCGCGATCCTGCTCATCGTCCTGCTCGGCGCCATCACCCTCGCGGTGCTGCGCCGTCGCTCCGCGTCCTGATCGGTCGCTCCGCGTCCTGATCGTCGACCTGACCGGGAGTGCCCGGCGCCCCGCAGAATCTGCGCGGCGCCGGGTCGGCCCTCGTCTCAGCTACCGCCGGTGATGCAGCGGAAGCTTGTCGATGTGCCCAGCGGCTTGTTGCCGAACCCGCCGCCATCGCTCACCGTGGTGTAGGCCGGAGTGTTGAGCAGGCCCACGATCCCCTCGGTGACTGTCGTGTCCGCGCTCATCTCGCCGCCGCCGAGGTCGATGCCCGCCATCGCGCGGGCACCCGCGAGCACGTCCGGCGGGACCAGCCGGCGGCCCGAGCCGGCGCACTCCGTGGCGGCATCGCCGAAGTTCTTCGCGCCGCGCGGCGCGGTCTCCAGGCAGCCACCTCCGGCGAGGACGGTGTTCGTCGGGCAGACGCCGTTGAGCACGCCGGCGCCGCCGGCTGCCACGACAGCCTGCACTGCCTTGGTCGCGGCCTGCGTGACGATCTCGTCGGCGTTGAGACTGTCCACCCGATCGGCGTTCAGCCCGACGGCGACGGCAGTGGCGTTGGTGACGAACGGGGCCGTCTTGGGCTGAGGCGTGCGAATGCTGTTGCCGGCCTGCAAGATGCCGATGACCGGGCTCGTCTTGGCCTGGAAGTCAAACGCCTTGCCGCTTGAGAGGTTGTTGACGCGGATGCAGGGGGTGCTCTTCTTCGGGTCCGCGGGCGCCGAGGTGTCCAGGCTCGATCGGCAGCCGTAGATCGCCCCTCCCCCAGCTCCCTTGTTGGATTGACGGGTCCCGTAGGCGTCCTTGCCCGTCTTGGCGATGATCTGCGTCTCCTTCGTCGCATCGCCGCTGGTGGGGTTGCGGATCCCCTCGCGGATCTCGTCGCGGGTGTCGGCGAACGCCAATGGCGCCGCCAGCAGGGACAGCATTCCGATGGCGATAATGATCGTGCGGCGAGACATGGTTCCTCCTGATTCGTGTGGGTTTCCATTCGCAACACAGCCGCAGACCCCTTCGATGCGGGCAAGCCGGCCGGGGCTGATGAAGCAGCCGGGTCCGTTGGTAGCCTGCGGCGGGTGTCGACCGTCGCCACACTCCCGCACATCGCCTCCGGCAAGGTTCGCGACCTGTATGAGCTCGACGACCGCCTGCTGATGGTGGCCTCCGACCGGATCTCAACATACGACGTCGTGCATCCGACGCCGATCCCAGACAAGGGCAAGGTGCTGACCGGCCTGTCGGTCTTCTGGTTTGCGCTGACCGAAAAGATCGTCGCAAACCACCTGCTTTCCAGCAAGGCTGGCGTGCCCGCGGAGGTGCGCGGCCGCGCACTCGCCGTGCGCCGGCTGGACATGCTGCCGGTCGAGTGCGTCGTACGCGGGTACCTCACCGGATCGGGTTGGAAGGACTACCAGGCGACCGGCGCCGTCGCCGGGATCTCGTTGCCCGAGGGGCTGCGCGACTCCGAGCGCCTGCCCGAGCCGATCTTCACCCCGTCGACGAAGGCCGACGTCGGACACGACGAGACGATCGACTTCGACCGCGCCGCGGAGATCGTCGGCGACCGCGCGGTGATGGAGCGGCTGCGCGACCTCTCGATCGCGCTCTATGCGCGCGCGGCAGACCACGCGGCCTCGCGTGGCGTGATCCTCGCCGACACGAAGTTCGAGTTCGGCCACGACGCCGACGGCGTGCTGCGCGTCGGCGACGAGGTGCTCACACCCGACTCCTCGCGCTTCTGGCCAGCCGACACCTACGAGGTCGGCCGCCCGCAGCCGAGCTTCGACAAGCAGTACGTGCGCGATTGGGCGTCGAACACCGGCTGGGACAAGAAGCCGCCGGCCCCCGAGATCCCCGGCGACGTCGTCGCCGGCACGCGCGAGCGCTACGTCGAGGCCTACGAGAAGATCACCGGCGAGTCCTTCGACATCTGGCTCGCGAGCGTGGCGTGACGCGCGCGCGCGTGCTGGTTCGCCCGAAGGCGGGGATTCTCGATCCTCAGGGGGTGGCCGTCGAGCGAGCGCTGCCGGCGCTCGGCTTCTCCGGCGTGGCGAACGTCCACGTCGGCCGCTTGATCGAGCTTGACGTCGAGGACCCATCGCAGCTTCAGGCGATGTGCGAGAAGCTGCTGGTGAATCCGCTGATCGAGGACTACGAGATCCTCGAAGACGCCTCCGCCTGACGTGCGCTTCGGAGTCATCCGCTTTCCGGGCTCGTGCGACGAGACCGACGCCGTGCTGGCCTGTGAGCGCGTGCCGGGCTGTAGCGCCACGCTGCTATGGCACGGCGACGCCGACCTGCACGGCGTCGATGCGGTCGTCGTGCCGGGCGGCTTCTCCTACGGCGACTACCTGCGCGTCGGCGCGATCGCGCGCTTCTCGCCGGTCATGGAGTCGGTGATCGCCTTCTCAGAAGAGGGCGGGCTCGTGCTCGGGATCTGCAACGGCTTTCAGGTGCTCTGCGAGGCGGGCCTGCTGCCGGGAGCGCTGCTGCCCAACGAGGGCCTGCGCTTCCTCTGCCGCCAGGTCGACGTCGAGGTCGTGCGCTCGAGCATGCCGTTCACCGCCGACTGCTTCCCGGGCGAACGCCTGTCGATCCCTGTGAAGCACACGACCGGCCGCTACTACGCGCCACCAGCCGAGCTTGAGTCCTTGCACGCACATGGACAGATCGTCCTGAAGTACGCCGCCGGGCACAACCCCAACGGGTCGCTGGACGACGTCGCGGGCGTGACCAACCAGGCCGGCAACGTGCTCGGGCTGATGCCCCACCCCGAGCACGCCGTCGATCCGCTGACCGGGTCGCGCGACGGCCTGAAGCTCTTCCTCTCGATGGCCCATGCGCACGGTTGACCGCGCGCTCGCGCTCGGGCTCACCGAGGCCGAGTTCGCCCTCGTCTGCGCGAAGCTCGATCGCGAGCCCAACGAGGTCGAGCTCGCGGTCTTCTCGCTGATGTGGAGCGAGCACTGCGCGTACAAGCACTCCAAGAAGCTCCTGCGCCAGCTGCCCAGCGAGGGGCCGCGACTGGCCATGGGGCCGGGCGAGAACGCGGGCGCGGTGACCGTCGGCGACGGCTACGTGCTCGCCTTCAAGGTCGAGTCACACAACCATCCCTCCGCGGTCGAGCCCTTCCAGGGCGCCGCGACCGGCGTCGGCGGCATCCTGCGAGACATCTTCGCGATCGGCGCTCGGCCGATCGCGATCCTGGACTCGCTGCGCTTCGGGGACCCCGAGTCGGTGCGCACGCGCTACCTGCTCGACCACGCCGTCGGCGGCATCGGCCACTACGGCAACTCGATCGGCGTGCCGACCATCGGCGGCGAGGTCTACTTCGAGGGACCCTACGAGCAGAACTGCCTCGTCAACGCGATGGCGCTGGGCCTCGCTCGTGCCGACGGCCTGATCCGCAGCGCGGCCTCCGGGGTCGGCAACGCGCTGATCCTGTTCGGCGCCGCAACCGGCCGCGACGGGATCGGCGGCGCGTCGGTGCTCGCCTCAGCCGAGCTCGGCGAGGAGGATGCGGCCAAGCGCCCGACCGTGCAGGTCGGCGATCCGTTCGCCGAGAAGAAGCTGCTCGAGTGCTCGCTGGAGCTGCTGGATCGCGGCCTGCTCGTCGCGCTGCAGGATCTCGGCGCGGCCGGACTATCGTCGTCGTCGGCGGAGATGGCCTCCAAGGGCGAGGTCGGTCTGGACATCGACGTGTCGCGCGTGCCCCTGCGCGAGGCGGGCATGGAGCCGTGGGAGATCATGGTCTCCGAGTCCCAGGAGCGGATGCTGTGCGTCACCGACCCCGAGACCGTCGCCGCCGTGCTCGCGGTCTGCGAAAAGTGGGAGGTGCACGGCACGGTCATCGGCTCGGTGACCGAGGAGCGGGTGCTGCGCGTGCTCGACGGCGATGCGATGGTCGGGGAGATGCCCGTCGAGGCGCTCGTCGACGACTGCCCGTTGTATGACCTGACGCCGTCGCCGCCGACATCGGCCCTGTATCCGGCGCCGCCGTGCGTGCTGGGCGCGGACGTCACCGACCCGCGGGAGATCCTGCTGGCGCTGCTGGCCTCGCCGAACATCGCTTCGCGGCGCCCGCTGTTTGAGCAGTACGACTGCATCGTGCAGTCACGAACGGTGCGCCGGCCCGAACAGGCCGACGCGGCCGTGCTCGCGATGCCGGGCGGCGGCGCGATCGCCGTCTCGATCGACGGCTCGGGCCGCCGCGTGGCCTGCGACCCCTACACCGGCACGGTCGAAGCGGTCCTGGAGTGCACCGCGAACCTCGCCTGCTGTGGCGCTGAGCCGCTGGGCCTGACCAACTGCCTGAACTTCGGCAATCCCGAGAAGCCGCACATCGCCTGGCAGCTGACGGAGTCCATCCGCGGCCTGGCCGACGCGTGCCGTGCGCTGGAGGTGCCCGTGGTTGGCGGGAACGTCTCGCTCTACAACGAGAGCGGCGGCGGCCCGATCTACCCGACGCCGGTCGTCGGCATGGTCGGCGAGCTGCCGGACGCGGCGCGTGCCGGCCGGTCGGGCTTCGCCGTCGCAGGCGACCTCGTCGGCTTCGCCGGGCCATTTCGACCGTCGCTGCCGGGCTCGGAGCTGGCGAAGCTGCGCGGCGAGGAGCTGCCGTCCTCGCTGCCGCCACTGGACATCGCGGCGCTGCGAGCGGCGCAGCGCGCGATCTTCGAAGCCGTGCGCGCGGGAGCGCTTGCTAGCGCCCACGATGTCGCCGAGGGTGGCTTCCTCGTGGCGCTGGCGGAGTGTTGCCTTGCCGGCGGCGTCGGCGCCGTGCTCGACCTGGGCGCGACCGATGACCTGGAGCGGACGCTGTTCGGCGAATCACCCGGCTCGGGCTTCGTCGTCTCCGGGTCCCCGGACGCGCTCGCCGCGGTCGGCGAGCTCGTCGATCTGGATGTCTTCGGCACGATCGGCGGGGACGTGCTTGACGTCACGAGCGGCAGGGCCCGGGTGGTCGTCTCGCTAGACGACCTGCGTGGGGCACACAGCGCGCTCGCCCCGCTGTTTCCCTAATCGCCCGCCCGCCCGCCGGGCCATTCGCACGCGATCTGTGCCCAAACGCGCGCGGCTTGTGCCGTGCGGCGCGTGATGTTGTGCCAATTCAGCCTGCGGGGCCGTGCGGTCAGTGGTGGTCATTCAGGATGAGTAGCACCGGATAGCACGCGTGCTATCACCGGCTACTCATGCCAGAAGAGCAACCCCTCAACTTCCTCGCGGCAGACGACGATGACGGCGACATCATCGCGTCGAGGATCGAGCTCGAGAAGATCCCGCGCCGGCTGTGGGAGCAGACGCTGGCGCCGCTGCACTACCAGGAGCGCTACGAGGTCGCCCGGAGGATCTCCGACGAGGAGCTTCGAGGCGCAGGGCTCGAGCTCGCCTACGAGATGGACTCAGCGGATGTCGCTCGGCGGCGCGAGCGCCTGGAGGCGCAGGGTCAAGCGCGGCGCGCCGGTGCTCCGCTGCCCACGCCGGACGCCGACCACGCAACCGCCCGGTCGTCGCCGCAGCTCAACTTCCGCCTGCGCCACGACGATCACGCGCGGCTGAAGGAGGCCGCTGCCGCCGCCGGCATGAGGCCGACGACGCTGGCCCGGGCGCTGGTGCTCAACGGCGTCGCGATGATCTTGCGCGAGCGCGACGCCGGCCGCGACCCATCCCGCGGTTCGCCGCCGAACCGCGGGCTATCCTTTCGGGAGTGACCACGCTCGAAGGTCGCGATGGGCCGCGCGACGAGTGCGGCGTGTTCGGAATCTACGCCCCCGGACACGACGTCTCGCGACTGGCCTACTTCGCGCTGTACGCCCTACAGCACCGCGGACAGGAGTCCGCCGGGATCGCCGCCGCAGACGTCGGCGGGCACATCATGACCCTGCGCGAGCTGGGGCTCGTCAACCAGGTCTTCGACGAGCAGAAGCTGCGGGCCCTGGGCGGCGAGCTCGTGGTCGGACATGTGCGCTACTCGACGACCGGGTCAAACGGCTGGGACAACGCGCAGCCGATCCATCGCTCCGACCGCCGCGAGCTCGCGCTGGGCCACAACGGCAACCTCATCAACGCCGTCGAGCTGCACACCGAGCTGCGCGAGCGCGGCGTGAGCTTCCGCTCGACATCGGACTCGGAGATCATCGCGGCGCTGCTGGCCTCCCATGAGGCCGAGCGCATCGAGGACGCCGTCGCCGCGGTCATGCCGCGACTGCAGGGCGCCTTCTCGACGGTCCTGATGACCAAGGACACGCTCGTCGCCTTCCGCGACCCAGCCGGGCTGCGCCCCCTGGTGCTCGGCAGGATCGGCGAGCGCTATTGCGTGGCCAGCGAGTCGTGCGCACTGGACATCATCGGCGCGACCCGGGTGCGCGACGTGACGCCCGGCGAGATGGTGTGGATGAACGCCGACGGTCTGCACACCCGCCAGATCGTCACCGGCGCCCGCGAGGCCTTCTGCGTCTTCGAGTACATCTACTTCGCCCGGCCGGACTCGCGCATGGGTGGCGACGTCCTGCAGGCGATGCGCGGGCGGATGGGCGAGATCCTTGCGCGCGAGTCGCCGGCGCCCGGCGCTGATCTCGTGATCCCGGTGCCCGACTCCGGCGCGCCCGCCGCGCGTGGCTTCGCTCGCGCGAGCGGCCTGCCCCAGGACGACGGGCTGATCAAGAATCGCTACGTCGGCCGCACGTTCATCGAGCCGGGTCAGGAGCTGCGCAAGCACGGCCTGCGATTGAAGTTCAACCCGTTGCCGGAGATCGTCGGTGGCAAGTCGATCGTCGTCGTCGATGACTCGATCGTGCGCGGCAACACGACCCGCCAGATCGTGCAGATGTTGCGCGACGCGGGCGCTCGCGAGGTCCACCTGCGCATTTCCGCGCCGCCGATCAAGCATCCGTGCCACTACGGGATCGACATGTCCACGCGCGAGGAGATGATCGCCCACGGCCGCACCGTGCAGGAGATCGCAGCCGAGCTGCATTGCGATTCGCTGGCCTACCTCTCCCTCGGCGGCGTGTACGAAGCGGTGCGCGGCTCGTCCGAACGCCACTGCGACGCGTGCTTCAGCGGCCGCTATCCGCTGGAGGGCACCGACGAAGCCAACGGCAAGTTCGCGCTCGAGCTGCCGCTGGTCGGCGGCGCCGCCATTCGGTGACGCAGGCCGACCCCAACGACGTCACGCTGCACGGCTCGCGCCTGCTCCTGCGGCGAGCAAGCGCGGAGGACGCCGAAGCCCTCTGCGCGATCCTCGCCGAGCCGTCGGTCGCTCAGTGGTGGGGGCCGTTCGATCGCGCCACCGCACTCGACGAGATCGACACGAGCTTTGTCATCGTCGTCGACGGCGCCGTCGCCGGCTGGTTGCTCTTCGAGGAGGAGGACTGGTGGCAGTACCCCTGCGTCGGCTTCGACATCGCGCTGACGACCGACTTGCAGGGCCAGGGCTATGGGCGCGAAGCGCTACGGGTCGCGATCGAGCATTTCATCGGCCGCGGCCATCACCGCTTCACGATCGACCCCGCCGTCGACAACGCGCCGGCGATTCGCACGTACGAGGCGGTCGGCTTCAAGCCGGTCGGCGTGCTGCGCTCCTACGAGCGCCGCGGCGAGCGGTGGTGCGACGGCCTGATGATGGACCTGCTCAGCGAGGAGTTCGTCGCCGGCTGAGAGCTACTTGACCTGCGGGCCGTAGCCCCACTTCGGCATCGCCGAGCGGGCGCCGACCCTGACCGCTCGTTCGGTGTCGGCGCTCTTGAGCGTCGTCGGGTAGGGCGGGCGCTTCCACGGGTGCCAGCCGACCGTGCCGTAGTGCTCTCGCAGGAAGGCGGTCAGGTCGCCGCGGTGCTCGGGGCAGGCGTAGCGCGTCGGGCCGTAGAGCCCCTTGCCGTGCCAGACGAGCCAGCGCTCGGGCAGCGCGTCGAGGTATGCGCCCCAGACGACCTCGGCGACGGTCTTCTCAAGGCTGACCTGCGTCAGCGGATCGGGTTGGCGATCGCAGTACTGGCAGCGGAAAAGCAGCCGGACGGACATCTGCCATGCAGCGTACCCACGCCCGGGGTCCTGTCAATCGACAACGGTTGGCCGCGTCGCTTCAGAACCCGCCGGTCATATCGATTCTCCCGGTTGGGGAGGGGCGGGCTCGGGTAGCGGGGACCGTATGCCGAGAGCCGTAGCCGCCGCGATCCTTGTCGTCGCGGCCATGACACTCAACGCGTGCGGTGGCGATGGTGATCCCGCCAAGACCGTCGTGCAGACCGTGACCGCCCCGGCCGAGCCGCCAGTGCCTGTTCCGCCACCCACACAAACGCGGCCCGACACACAGACCGCACCGTCCGAGCCGTCTGAGCCGCTGCCAGAGGGCGTCATCGGGGCAGACGGCACCTACGCCGTCCGCTTCAAGAAGTCCGACTACGTGACCGAGAACCTGATCGTTGACGAGCAGTCCCCGTCACAGTCGGAGTGGCGCTTCGAGACGACGTGCAAAGGCTCGAGCTGCTCGATCGAGATGAAGCGCGAACTGGGCTCGGGCGGGTTCAAGGTCCTGACGATGCGGCCGGCGAACGGGCGTTCCCGCGTCTTCGAAGGCAAGACCACCTCGACCGATAAGTGCTTGATCGACCCCGAGAGGGTCAGCACGCGCCAGCGCTACTCGATCCGGCTGTATGACCCAGTCGACCGTAACGGACGCCAGACGGCCCGACGCATCGATGTCTACATGACCGAGGACCCCGAGGGCTGCGAAGAGGACACCAAGGGCACGATCTCCTGGGGCGCCACGCTGAAGTAGCTCCGGCTTCGCCTTCGCCGCAGGCCGTGCACGTGCCCGTCTCGGTCGCGCGTGGAGGGGGTGCGACGAATCTGCGCAGACATCGCAACGAGTTCGTGCAAGCGGCGGTGACGCGGGGCGCTCCCGGCTACCGTCGGTCGGCCCATGGATCCCGCCTCTGCCCTGCGCGAGCACTTCGGCTTCGATGCCTTCCGCCCCGGCCAGGAGGAGGCCGTGCGCGCGGCGATCGGACCGCCCGCGCGCGACGTGCTCGTCGTCATGCCGACGGGCGCCGGCAAGTCGCTGTGCTACCAGCTTCCCGCGCTCGTGCGCGAGGACCTGACGCTCGTCGTCTCGCCGCTCGTGTCGTTGATGGCCGACCAGGTCGACGCGCTGGAGCCGATCGCGCCTGGACGCGTCGCGCTGATCAACGCACAGCGCGACGCAGCCGACAACCGCGATGCGCTGGCACGGGCGGCGCGCGGCGATCTGCGGCTGCTGTACGTCGCCCCAGAGCGCTTCTCCTCGGCGCCGTTCTTGTCGACGATGAAGGACACGCCGATCGGGCTGTTCGTCGTCGACGAGGCACACTGCGTGTCGCAGTGGGGCCACGACTTCCGCCCGGACTACTTCCGCCTCGCCGACGCGGCGCGCTGGCTGGGCGCCGAGGCGATCATCGCCTCCACCGCAACGGCGACACCGCAGGTCGCGCGCGACATCCAGTCACGCCTGGGGCTGCGCGATCCGGTCGCGATCACGACGGGCTTTGATCGCCCGAACCTCTCCTTCGCGGTCATCGCCTGCGCGACCGCCCAGGCCAAGCACCGCCGGATCGCCGCCGCGCTGGCCGAGCCCGGCGCCACGCCAGCGATCGTCTACGCCGGCACGCGCGCGGGAGCCGAGAAGCTCGCCGGCCGGCTGTCGACATCGCTGGCGGGCCGCGTCGGCGCCTACCACGCGGGCCTCGGACGCGAGCCGCGCCGCACCGTGCAGCGACGCTTCATGGACGGCGATCTGGACGTCGTCGTGGCGACCAACGCGTTTGGCATGGGGATTGACAAGGCGGACGTGCGAACCGTCTGCCACGAGACCGTCCCGGGTTCGATCGAGGCCTACTACCAGGAGGCCGGGCGCGCGGGCCGAGACGGAAGCCCCGCCCGCGCGCTGCTGTTCGCCGAGAGCAAGGACAAGGGCCTGCACGTGTTCTTCATCCAGCGCGGCGAGCTGTCCGAGCAGGCGATCACGACCGTCGCCCACCGCCTTCAGGCACGAGCCTCCGACGGCCGCTACGACGTCGGCGCCGACGAGCTCGCGGCCGTGCTCGGCAGTCGCGGCGAGGGCGAGGATCAGGTCCGGTCGGTGATCGGCCACCTCGCGCGAGCCGGGGTGCTGCGACCGGCCCCGTCGTCGCCCGATCGCGTTCGCGGACGGATCGAGCGGCCCTACGACGCAGCCGCTCGCGCCGCCTGCCGCGCGTCAGCGAACGAGGGCCAGCGTGCCCGCTGGCACCAGTACCGGGCCGTCTGGGCGTTCGTCGAGGGATCGTCCTGCCGGCGCCGGACGATCCTTCGTCACTTCGGCGACTCCCGCGAGCCCGCCCCGCAGCCGGGCGTCCCGTGCTGCGACGTCTGCGACCCCTGCCTGGCGGCGGCCGCTCCCACCGAGCACACGTCGGGGCGCCCGCCCGCGTCCGCCGACCTCGATGCCGCGATCGTCGCCGTCGTCGGCAACACGTCACCGCCGGTGGGGCGCACACGGACCGTGGAGATCCTGCGCGGAGGTCGCGCCAGATGGCTCGTCGAGCACGGCCACGACGGCCTCGCGCAGTACGGGACCTTCGAACACCTTCCCGCCGGCGACGTCCTCGCGCGCATCGACGCGCTGATCGCCGACGGCCGTCTGCGCAGCAGCGGCGGCGCCCGTCCGACCCTGCAGCGCGTGCCATAGGCTGCGCCGATGCCCACGGGTCCACTGCGCGTCGGCGTGCTCGCCTCCGGATCGGGCACGAACCTCCAGGCGCTGATCGACCACGTCCACGGCGCCGAGGCGACCGTCGTCGGCGTCGCCACCGACCGCGCCGCAGCGCCCGCGCTGGACCGCGCGCAGGACGCCGGGATCGAGACCGAGGTCTTCGCGCTCGCCGAGCATCCGAATCGCTCGGCGCGCGACATAGCGATCGCCGACTGGATGGTGCGTCGCGACGCCCAGCTGATCGTGCTCGCCGGCTACATGGCGCTGCTGACCAGCGCGTTTCTCAGCCGCTTCGAGGGGGCGGTGATCAACGTCCACCCGTCGCTGCTGCCGGCCTTCCCGGGCATCCGCGCGATCGAGCAGGCCCTGGACTACGGGGTCAAGCTCATCGGCGTGACCGTGCACTTCGTCGAGGACGACGGCGGCGTGGACACCGGCCCGGTGATCCTCCAGCGCGCGATCGAGGTCGTCGACGGCGAGGGACCCGAGGAGGTCCACGAGCGCCTGCGCCCGATCGAGCATGCGCTGCTGCCCGAGGCCGTCCGCCTGATCGCGCGGGGCGCGGTCTCGCGCGACCCCGGCAACGCGCGCCGGGTCCTGATCAGCTCCTAGCCGGCTTGGCCGCCCGGCGACGACGAGGCGGCGCGGGCAGCGTCGAGGAGGGGCAGAAGTCCGCCAGCACGCACGCCTCACAGCGCGGCTTGCGCGCCGCGCAGACCCGCCGGCCGTGCAGGATCAGCCGGCTGGAGAACAGGCCGCGCTCGGCCGCCGGCAGCATCGGGCTGAGCTCGAGCTCGACCTTCACCGGGTCCTCCTCGCCGGTCAGCGCGAGGCGCCGCGACAGGCGCAGCACATGCGTGTCGACCGGCAGTCCCGGCTTGCCGAACGCCACGCTGAGCACGACGTTCGCGGTCTTGCGTCCCACGCCCGGCAGGCTCACGAGATCGGCCATGCGAGCGGGGATCTCGCCGTCGAAGCGCTCGACGACGGTCCGCGCCATCCCCAGCAGGCTGCGCGACTTGGCGTTGAAGAAGCCCGTCGAGCGGATCATCTCGCCGAGCTGCGCCTCGTCGGCCCCCGCGAGCGACTCGGCGTCCGGATAGCGTGCGAAGAGCTTCGGCGTGACGGCGTTGATCATCTTGTCGGTGCTCTGCGCGGACAAGATCGTCGCGACCAGCAGCTCGTAGGGGTCGCGATGATGCAGCTCGCACAGCTCCGCGGCGCTGCCGGGATACTCGCCGGCCAGCCGTGCATGCGTCTCGCGTGCCCTGCCGGCGGCTGTCCGGGGTCTGGCCATCGAGACGAGATCCTACGGTCGGCGCGCATCGGACATTCGTCCAGTCCAACTTGAGCGCGGAGCGCCGAGACGCCATGATGGCCCACTTGGACCGGGGGTGGGCCAACCGAACGCTGCTGCGCGCGCTGCTGTGCGGCGTGCTGAGCACCGCGCTGGCCGCAGTGCCCGTCGCCCACGCACTCGTCAGCGACGGCAGCGGCCGCAGCGACCGCATCACCGGCTCCAACAAGCGCGACCTGCTCAGCGGCGGCCACGGCTCCGACACGCTGCGCGGCCGCCGCGGCAACGACGTGCTGCTCGGCGGCTTTGGCAACGACAAGCTCTACGGGCACGCGGGCAACGACCGCCTGCAAGGCGACTCCGGCAACGACCGGCTCGTCGGAGGCGGCGGCGTCGACCAGCTCGACGGCGGCACCGGCAACGACAAGATTCTCGGAGGGGCCGACCACGATCGCATCGATGGCGGCGACGGTGACGACACGCTGCTCGGCGGCGACGGCGACGACTTCATCCTCGAGAAGGGCTTTGGCAACGAGAAGCGCGTCGACGGCGGGCCCGGCGACGACTACATCAACACCAACCGCGGCAGCGACCGCGCGGTCTACGGGCGCGACGGCGACGACATCCTCATCGGCGGCAACGGCGCCGACGGTCTCAACGGCGGCGCGGGCGCCGACGTGCTGGAGGGCGGATCGGGCAACGACGTCCTCGAGGGCGAGGGTGAGGACGACACGATCATCGGCGGCGAGGGAGCGGACGTCATCCGCGGCGGTGGCGGCAACGACACGATCTGGACGGGCTTCGTCAACCCCGTCGACATCGACTGCGGCTCGGGCATCGACACCGTCTACGTCGGCTACCTGACGCTCGCGCTGCTGGAGCGCGGAACGCCCGATCAGGTGCAGGACCGCAGCGTGCGCGAGCCGTGGAGCTTTTCCAACTGCGAGGTGCTGATCCCGCTCACGGTACGCGACTTCGGCGTCGGCGAGCAACGCATCAACCCGCAGTTCCGCGATCCGCGCGACGAGGAGGGCAAGGCCTCAAACGCCGGCCTGGAGCGGGCCGGGGCCCCCGGCGCCGAGGCGATCGCGCTCGTCAACTATGCCAACGCCAATCAGCCGTCGCCGAAGTTCGGCCTGGCGACCTCCGGCAACGACTCGCTCAGCGTTCGCAAGCGCAAGTCGCTGGCCGCCGACGGCGGGCTCTATGGCCTTGCGGGCAACGATCGCCTCGAGGGCGCCAACAGCTCCGACGTGTTGCACGGCGGCTCGGGCAACGACGGGCTCTACGGGCGCGGCGGCTCCGACGTGCTCTACGGAGGCCCGGGCAAGGACCGCCTGGAAGGCGGGCGCGGCGAGGACCTCATCTACGGCGGCCCCGGCAAGGACCGCATCAACGGCGGCTTCGACAACGACCTCATCGACGGCGGCAGCGGCAACGACGTCATCACGTCGGTCGGCGGCGGTCGCGACAGGATCGACTGCGGACCGGGCAACGATCGCGTGATCAAGGACAAGCGCGACGTCGCGCGCAACTGCGAGCGCTTCGGCTGAGGGCGCCGGGCAGGGTCATCGGGCCGGGCGGATATGCTCGCGCCCATCGCTGACACCGCCGACATCCGGTCCACCACGACGGTCCGCCGCGCGCTGCTGTCGGTCTCCGACAAGCGCGGCATCGTCGACTTCGCTCGCGGCCTCGCCGATCTCGGCATCGAGCTCGTGTCGACGGGCGGAACCGCCGCGGCGCTGGCCGGCGCGGGGCTCGACGTGCGCTCGATCGAGGACTTCACCGGCTTCCCGGAGATCATGGACGGCCGCGTCAAGACGCTGCATCCGCGCCTCTACGCCGGCCTGCTGGCGGTGCGCTCGAACCCCGAGCACGTGGCCGCGCTGCGCGAGCACGGCATCGAGGAGGTCGACCTCGTGTGCGTGAACCTCTATCCGTTCGAGGCGACGGTCGCGCGCTCGGACGCCAGCGACGCCGAGATCGTCGAGAACATCGACATCGGCGGCCCGACGATGATCCGCGCGGCGGCCAAGAATCACGACCACGCCGCGGTCGTGACGAGCCCGGAGTCCTACGACGCGATCCTCGACGAGCTGCGCGCATCCGGCGGCGAGCTGTCGCAGCCCACGAGCGCCTCGCTGGCGGCTGAGGCGTTCGCCTACACCGCGCGCTACGACACGGCGATCGCGCGCTGGTTCGCCGAGAAGTCCGAGGACTTTCCCCCGCTGCACGTGCGCGCCTACGAGAAGGTCGCCGACCTGCGCTACGGCGAGAACCCCCACCAGCGCGCCGCCTACTACGCCGAGGTGGGTTCGAGCAGGCATCTGCTGGGCGGTGTCACCCAGCGTCACGGCAAGCAACTGTCGTTCAACAACATGCTGGACTTCGACGCGGTCCGCAGCATGGTCGCGGACTTCGAGGACCCCGCGTGCGTGATCGTCAAGCACAACAACCCCTGCGGCGCCGCCCTCGGTGACGGCCCGCTGCAGGCCTACGAGCGCGCCTTCGAGACCGACCCGCTGAGCGCGTTCGGCGGCGTGATCGCCTTCAACCGCCGCGTCGACCGGGCGACCGCCGAGCGGCTCTCCGAGCAGTTCGTCGAGGTGCTCTTCGCCCCCGGCTACGACGAGGACGCCCTGGAGATCCTCATGCGCAAGCCTCAGGTCCGGATCATGCAGGACGACGGCACGCAGGCATCCGGCCCGCCCGAGCTCGACGTCAAGCAGGTCATGGGCGGGCTGCTCGTGCAGGACCACGACGTCGAGCAGGGCGACCGCACCGAGATGGAGGTCGCCACCAAGCGCACGCCGACCGACGACGAGTGGCGCGACCTGCTGTTCGCGTGGCAGGTCTGCAAGCACGTGCGATCCAACGCGATCGTGCTCGCTCGCGACCTGGCCACGGCCGGCATCGGCGCCGGCCAGATGAGCCGCGTGGACTCCGTGCGCCTGGCCGTCGACAAGTCGCGCCTGGAGTCCCTGCAGGGTGCGGTGCTCGCCTCCGACGCGTTCTTTCCGTTCAGCGACGGGCCGGAGATCGCGATCGGCGCGGGCGTCACGGCGATCATCCAGCCGGGAGGCTCGCGCAACGACCCTGAGGTGCGCGACGCGGCCGACGCCGCCGGCATCGCGATGGTCTACACGAGCCGCAGGCACTTCCGTCATTAGCCGGGCGCCCTGCATGGTGACCCTGCGGGCGTGGCAGGAGGAGGCGCTCCGGCGGCTGGCGGACTGGCACGAGGGGCCGTTCCTGCTGTCCGCGGCACCCGGCGCGGGCAAGACGATCCCGAGCCTCGTCTACGCGCACGGGCTGCTGCGCGCCGGCGTCATCAAGCGCGTGCACGTCATCTGCCCCACGACGCCGCTGACGCGCCAGTGGGCCGAGGCGGCCGGCCGGCTGGGCGTTCAGCTCGCGCCCGACGCCGAAGAGCTGACCCCGCCGCGCGACTTCGACGGGATCGTGGCGACGTACGCGCGTGTCGCGCAGTCCGCCAAGCGCTGGTCCTCCCAATGCGGCGAGCGCACGCTCGTGATCGCCGACGAGTGCCACCACCTCGGCGACGAGCTCGCGTGGGGCGAGGGCTTCACCCGAGCGTTCGCCGCCACCGATCGCTGGCTGCTGCTGTCGGGCACGCCGTTTCGCTCCGACCAGTGCGCGATCGCCGGCGTGCGCTACGAGGACGGGGTCGCGCTGCCGGATGTCAGCTACAGCTACGCCGACGCCGTCCGCGACGCGATCTGCCGTCCGGTCGCCTTCATCCCCTACGACGGCGCGCTGTCGTGGCAATCCGGCGACGACGTCATCGAGTCCTCCTTCGCGGACGCGCTGACCGGGCGCGAGGCCAGCCGCCGCTACCGCACCGCGATCTCCACCGAGCTCGCCGACGGACTGCCGCGCATCCTGCGCGCCGCGCACGAGCGTCTTGAGGAGGTGCGCGCCGGCGGCCATCCCGACGCCGGCGGCCTCGTCATCGCCGCCGACGGCGCACATGCGCGCCGCGTCGCCGCGGCGCTGAAGGAGATCACCGGCTCCTCGCCCGTGGTCGTGCTGCACACCGACGCGCTCGCCGCGCGCAAGCTGCGGGCCTTCGGCACGGGGCGCGAGCGCTGGATCGTCGCGGTGAACATGGTCTCCGAGGGCGTCGACATCCCGCGGCTGCGCGTCGGCGTCTACGCGACCGCCGCCAAGACGCCGCTGATCTTCCGCCAGATCGTCGGGCGCTTCGTGCGAACGCTCGCCGGGCGCCCGGCGGACCTGAGCTATCTCTTCCTGCCCGCAGACCGGCTGCTGCGCGAGCACGCCGCCGAGGTCGAGCAGGAGCTTCGCCACGTGCTCAAGGCAGCCGACGAGCAGGAGGAGGGCCTGCTCGACGAGGTCGGCCAGCGCGAGCGAAGCGAGCCGGAGATCCCCGAGGCCTTCGTCCCGCTGAACGCCGACGTCGCGCCGCAGCTCGCGCTGTTCGGCGGTGGCCCGCCCCCGCCGGTCGTCAAGCCGCCCGTCGCCTTCCGCGGTCCGCCCGCCGTGGCGGCCGAGCCCGCCGCCGAGCCGCCGGTCCCCGCCTTCAAGCAGCGCGCGCGCCTGCGCGACAAGCGCCACGGGCTCGTCAAGACGCTCGCGGGGTTTCAGGGCAGCTCGCACCGCGACGTCAACACGTGGGTGAACCGCAAGACCGGCGTGACGAGCGTCGGCGACGCGTCGATCGAGCAGCTGCAGCACGCCGTCGAGCTGCTGCTGGCGGAGCTGGACCGCATCAGCCGCCGCCGCGCGAGCTGACCGATGGGCCGTCTGGGACTCGAACCCAGAACCTCGAGGTTAAAAGCCTCTCGCTCTGCCAATTGAGCTAACGGCCCGCAAGCCCGACTCCGGATACCCCCAGGGGGAGTTGAACCCCACTCCTCGAGCTTGAAAGGCTCACGTGCTAACCGTTACACCATGGGGGCCTGCCAGGCGGGGCATTCTACGGCCCGCTCGGTCGCGAGCCGCCGCGCCCCCCGTGCGGACGGGGTAGCCTGCGCCGGCGCGCGTAGCTCAGCGGCTAGAGCATCGCCCTTACAAGGCGGGGGTCGCCGGTTCGAATCCGGCCGCGCGCATCGGGGCCCGCCGCGCAATCGGACATTCGTGGAGGTCCCCGACTCCCGCTCCGGCCTGGTCGTCCGGCCGTCGACGTCGAGGGCATGCACACATGGTCAAGAGCGCTCGCTCACAACCTCTGGATCGGCCTCGCGCTCCTGCTCGCCGCTCCCGCGGTGGCGACCGCGGCATCGGACCCGCTGCTGTCTGAACAGTGGGCGCTGACCGATGCGGGCGCGGTCGACGCCCCGGATGCGTGGACGCGGTCGCTGGGCTCGGGATCGCTCGTCGCCGTGCTGGACACCGGTGTGCAACTCGATCACCCCGACCTCGCGTCGAACATCTGGACCAACCCACGCGAGATCCCCGGCAACGGGCGCGACGACGACGCCAACGGCATCGTCGACGACGTCCACGGAGCCAGCATGCTCAGCCTCAACGCCGACGTCAACGACGACAACGGGCACGGCACCCACGTCGCCGGGATCGTCGCCGCCAGCCGCGGCAACGGCGTCGGAGGCTCGGGTCTTGCGCCCCTGGCACAGATCATGCCCGTCAAGGTGCTCGACGGCTCGATGCGCGGCACGACGGACGCGCTGGCGCTTGGCATTCGCTATGCCGTCGACAACGGCGCCCGGATCCTCAACGTCTCGGTGAACACCGACTACGCGACACAGGTCGTCCGCGCCGCCGTGCAGTACGCCGGCGCGCGCGGAGCGATCATCGTCGCCTCGGCGGGCAACAACTCGCGCGACATCGACCTGCTGCCCTCCTACCCGGCGTCGCTGCCCGATGCGGGAATCCTGAGTGTCGCCGCCCAGGACGACGAGGGCCTCCTGTCGCGCCTGTCGAACATCGGCCGTCAGTCCGTCGACCTGTCAGCTCCGGGCGAGAGCATCATCTCGACCACGTCGGGGTCGCGATATGAGTCGCGAACGGGGACATCGGCGGCCGCGCCGTTCGTCTCCGCGTCGCTCGCCCTGCTGTCCAGCGCCCGCCCGGATCTGCCGATGAGGTCGCTGCGCGACGCGATCACCTCCACGACCCGGCGCTCGGGCGTGCTCACCCGAGCGCTGCGCAGCGGCGGAAGCCTCGACGCCGGCGCCGCGCTGCGCAGCGTCGGGGCCAGCGCGATACTGCGGGGCAGCCGGGCGACGCTGAAGCTGAGCACACGATCCAGGACGCGTTCGGGTTCGAAGGCCAAGGTCCGCTGGAAGGCGCGCAACGTACAGAACGTGGCCCGCTGGCGCATCTCGCTGGATGGGCGCGTGGTGAAGCGATCGCTGAGCGCCAAGCGCACGCGGTTCAGCAAGCGCATCCGCAAGGTCGGGCGCCACAAGTGGCGCATCGTCGGCTTCGACAGCAGCGGCGGGAAGGTCGTTGCGGCCAAGCGCTCCTTCCGTATCGTGCGCAAGCGCTGACGAGCCCTATGGGGCTGGCGACGGGGGCGCCGGCGGCGCGGCGGCCGGGGCAGCTTGGGCCGGAGTCGACGTCGGACCCGACGCTCCCCCTCCGCTCGTCGATGGCCCCGGAGTCGGCGCTGCCGGCCGCGGGGCCGGCGCGGGCGCCGGTTGAGCCGACGCCCCCGGGACGGGCTGCTTGGACGCTCCGAGACCGGGCGCCGGATCGTAGTCCGGCACCGCTTCTCGCTTTCCGGGGCTGCCGGTCGCGCCCCCCGTGCCCCGGCGGGTCACGGGATCGCCAACGGCGCCGGCGTCACCGTCGCCTTCGTCGTCGTCGTGAGAAGCGGGCGGCGCCGTCGCCGCGGGTGCCGGTGTGGGCACGGGCGTTCGCACCGGCGGGGGCGCCGGGGCCACGGCGGGCGCCCGGGCCGGGCGCGCGGCCCGCGCGACGCTCGGCAGGCTCAGCATCTTCGGCACTGTCTCCTGAGGCACTTCTCCGGACAGCAGCGGCAGCGGATCGACCGCGCACCGCTGGCATTCCGCGGGGCCGCGGCGGACCTCGAAGTGCAGGTGCGGCGCGGTGCTCGAGCCGGTTGATCCCATGAGGCCGATCACCTGGCCACGCTTGACGCGCGACCCGACGCGAAGCCCGTCGGCGAAGGCGCTCTGATGCGCGTAGCAGCTGGCGAGGTGCGGCCGGTGCTGCACGCAGGTGAAGTTGCCGTAGCCACCGGATTCCCCGGGCGTCTCGATCAGCACGACCTCGCCGTCGTCGACGGCGTGGATCGGCGTGCCGGACGGCGCGAGGAAGTCGACGCCGTTGTGCAGGTGACCCGGGCGCGGACAGCCGAAGTAGCCACAGCCGCCGATGACGCCCGCGGCGGGCGTCTGCAGCTCGCCGCGACCGGGCAGCGGGATCGTGCCGAGCACACGCCACGCGCGGGCTCGCTCGATGACCATCGCCGTCGACACCTCCCCCTGCGGCTCGGAGCCGTAACGCTTGGACACCGCTCGCACCGCGGCTCCGCCGAGGCCTTCGTCGGCCTTCTCCCGTCGCAGCTGGCGGGCGATCGCCAGCACGTCGCCGCGCGCGCCCTTGCGCTTGGCCTGCTTTCCGAAGCCGGTCTCCTGGTAGTGGACCGCGGCGACGAGCACCCACGACACGTCGTAGCGCTGCTGGGCGGCCACGTAGTCGTCATAGAAGGGGTGGCGCTCCAGCATGCGCTGGCGCACGTGCAACGGCAGCCGCGCGGCACGGATGTCACGCGCGCCCGGCGTGCCCTCGAGCTCGATCGACAGCGCGGTGACGAGCTTGCCGCCGTCGTCGCCGGCGAACAGCGACTTGCCCTGGCTGGCGCGAGATCCGCTGGCGACCGTCAGCGCCACGGTCGCGAGCACGCCGACGAGCACCGCCCCCGCGAGCATCGGGGGCAGCAGCACCTTGCGGACCAGCACAGCCGGCCGCAGACGATCACGCGTCGACGCCTCCACCGCTGAGATCGTTCGCCGCCGGGCGCGGGTCGCCCTTCGCGTGCAAGAGCGCTGGCACGGCGGGTTGGTCGTCTAGGCTGCCGCCGTGGTCGGCGTCGTGATCCCCGTGCACGGCTTCGCGCCGTACCTCGCCGAGACGCTGGACTGCGTCCTGGCGCAGCGTCCAGCTCCGGACGCCGTCGTCGTCGTCGATGACGCCTCACCCGAGCCGATCGTCCTGCTGGCAGAGCACGCGTCTCGGTGCAGGCTGCTGCGCCGTGAGGTCAGCGGCAAGGCGGCCGGCGCCCGCGAGACCGGCTTCCGCGCGCTGCCCTCGGAGGTCCGCTTCATCGCCCTGTGCGACGCCGACGACTCGTGGGAGGCAGGCAAGCTCGAGGCCCAGCTCGCAGCGTTTGCGGCGTATCCGGAGGCAGGCGTGTGCTTCGGCCGCGCGCTCGTCGTCGGCGCTGACGGGCGGCAGACGGGCGAGCGCTGGGTGCAGCCCGCGCCCGGCCTGCATCGCGGGGAGGAGTTCGTCGGGAGCCTCTATGAGTCAAACCCGATCCCGACGTCGTGCGTCATGTTGCGCCGGGAGGCGCTTGAGCGCATCGGCGGGTTCGCCTCTGACGTGCGGATCGTCGAGGACTGGGACATGTGGCTGCGCCTGGCGGCGGCCGGCGAGGCCTTCGTCTGCGCGCCCAAGGCGGTCGTGCGCTACCGCCGCCATCCCGGCGGCCTGACGGCCGACGTGGCGGCGCTCGCGCGCAACCAGCTCGGCCTGCATGAGGCGCACGGGGGGCTGGTGGCACCCGAGGTTCGCGAGCGAGCGCTGGCGGCGGATGCCGCGGCGCTGCGGTCGGCGTCCCGGGGCGGGCTGCGGGCGCTGCTGCCGCGGCGCGACCCCTATCGCCGCTGAGCGTGCCGCAGGCGCGGGCGCGGGCGGTTGGGGATCAGGCGACCGAGCTCGAAGGCCCACACGGCAGGGCCGTCGAGCAGGCCGAGCAGCGCCGCGTCGCGGTCTCCTCGTGCGGCGGCGACGAGCCCCTGCGCGGCCCTACGGGTGGCCCACCAGGCGAGGCCCGCCCAGCGCCTGCGGGGAAGCGCTCCGGGCCAACGCCTGGCCAGCCACGCCGAGCCTGCGCCGTGGCGCGCACGCTGGGCGAGCATGCGCGCGATCGTGGCGCGGTTGCGATGCACGACCGCGGCGTGCTCGCGGCGCTCCAGCGTCCACCCGGCGGCGCGGATGCGAAAGCACAGGTCGGCGTCGCCGCCAGAGCGCACGCCGTCCTCGAAGCCGCCGACACGCTCGAAGGCGGCGCGACGCACGGCGGCGTTGGCGGTCTGCGCGAATGCCCAGCCGTCGTGGGCGAGCGTGACCTCCTGGCTCATCGAGGACTTCAGAAACCCATAGCGCTCGGCCGCGGTGACGTGGGCGGTCCTACCCGGAGGCTCGTCGATGACGGCGCCGGCGAGGATGCCGACCTCGCTGGGGGGTGTCGAGTGGAAGTAGCGGTCCAGCAGGTCAGTCGGTGGGTGCACATCGGCGTCGAGAAACAGCAGCCACGGCGCGCTCGCGCCTGACGCCGCCCGGTTGCGCGCGTGATAAGAGGTCTGGCGCTCCCCGGCGCCGATGATGCGCACGGGCCCGCGCTTCGCGTCGGCGGCGCCGGGTCGATTGTCCGCGATCGTCAGCGTGTCGCCGGGTTGGGTGACCAGCGCCGCGATCCGCTCGGCGACCCGTTCGAGATCGGCGTCGGTGCCCTTGAACGGCAGGACCACGTCGACGGCGGGGCGAGCGGGCACGCTCGCAATCTACGACGAGCCGGTTCGCGACGCGGCTGCGACGGGTGCCGACGGCGCGGTGTTGGCATACTTGCCCGTCCCCACCCATGGGGGCGTAGCTCAGTTGGTTAGAGCGCCGGCCTGTCACGCCGGAGGTCGCGGGTTCGAGTCCCGTCGCTCCCGCTTCTCGAGGTTTCTGCGAATTTGACGCGTTCTCCGCAGCCCGACTCGTACGATCGAGGCGTCGAGAAGCACCGCGCATCGCCGGGTCGCTAGCGCCCCGCATGACGCCCCGATCCGGGACTTCCATTCGGTCGGGTCTCCTGGGACGGCCGCTCCCGCACCGCGCATGAGCAACTGCAACACCGTCTCGCGTCCGGTGGTCGACCGGCTTGCGGGCCAGCCTGTGCCCTAACGTCGCTTCCCGGTGAGATAAAGCGTCAGGTCTGAGCGCCGGCTGCCGACATAGAGAGGGCATGGGCCGCCGCCCAGGTCCTTATCCGAAGCCGCCCTGCCCAGCGCACCCGTCGTCGCACGTGGTCCTCGACGGCCGCTAGAAACCTCCTGCTGACCGTCTCACACGAGCTTGGCAGAGAGGGGTCGGCCCATCGTTCCACGCCGCGCCGTCACCGACCGAGAGGATGACCCGTCCCTCTACTCGCCGGCAGCGCGACGTGAGCTGGGCCTCTGAGCCTTCAGGAGCGTCGGCGCAGCAGCAGCGCCAGGCACACGAGTGAAGCAGCCGACAGAGCGGCGAAGAACCCGCCGAACAGGACGTAGACCCATGCCGGCGAGTCCTGGTAGTCCGCCCACAGGTTTGACAACGCGCCGTAGGCGGGGAAGGCCGACGCAACCGCGACGCACGCCAGGAGCGCCGCTGCAACCCACCGCAGCCAGCCCACCGGCTCGTAGCGCCGGTGTCCCTGTGAGTTGCCGTCCTGACGCGCCACTCGCCCAAAGGTAGATGAAACGCAGGACGGCTCATCGAGATTGCGTCTATGCGCGCCGGATTATCTCAGCGTGAAGCCACGCCGTGGTTGTAGCGGCCAAGCCGCGAGCAGTGCCGCTCGCGCGTACAGGCCGTTTCCAGCATCACCACCGCCTACTGCGTTAGCCGCGTGCCGAAAGCCGGCCGCTGACCGACGATCTCGTCTGCGACGGAACCGACCCCGCCGCCTGTATCAATGCACGCTGCCGGCCGCCCACCAATTGGGGCGCGCCCAAAGCGCCAGCGGAGTTCGCGAGCCGCAAGCTTGTCGGTGGCGGTGCATTCGTCGAGTCCGACTAGGTCCCGCACCGTTCCGTTGCCGATCCCAAATGGCGTCTCAGCGCGCACCACGACCAGCAACAACACGACCACGATCGCCGCGACAGCAACCCGCCGCGAACTGCCGAAGAAGAGCGCGATTATCGCGGCAACCAGTAGACACCAGAGAACGACTCCCACTCGAGCGCAGCGGTGCAAGGTAGCCTGATCGCGACGGCGTCCCCGTAGCCGTTCGGCCCGCGGACTTGCGCTAGGCACGCATTGCGTCATCATGTGATGAGTTGATCCATGCACATGAGAGGCGCGGAGATGAGAACCACGCTCGTACTCGATGACGAACTGCTCGCCGAGGCGCAGCGCCTGACAGGCGTGAAGGAGAAGACCTCGCTCGTGCGGGAGGGGCTCAGCGCGTTGATCGAGCGCGAGAGTGCCCGACGCCTTGCTCGCCTCGGCGGAACCGAGCCGGCGCTTACGCCGATCCCGCGCCGGCGCTCTGGCGACGAGTGATCCTCGTCGATACCGCGGTGTGGATCGACCACTTCCGTGATGTCGATCGAACGTTGACCGAGCTGCTCGACAGTAGCGTCGTCCTAGCGCACCCGTGGGTCACCGGAGACCTCGCGCTCGGCCACCTGCGAGGCCGTGTGGAGATCCTCCGACTACTGGGTGACCTCCCGCAGGCGACGGTCGCGTCGCCTGCCGAGCTCCTGGCGCTGATCGAGCTTCGAGAGCTGTACGGGCTGGGCATCGGCTACATGGACGCGCAGCTGCTCGCCGCGACCATGCTCACCGAGGACGCGGCGCTCTGGACGCGCGATCGGCGACTACACGCGGCGGCTGAACGACTGGGGCTGGCCTTCACACCGCGTACGAGCGGCTGACCCGTCCCACAAGCCGTTCGATCTCGGGACCGCTCGACTACCCGATCGGCCGTCGATCTACGGTACGGGCGTGGCGGGGCTCTCTTTGGACTATCAGGCCGTGCTGGCGTCTCTGGATCTTCCCGTGGACGCCGTGGTAATCGGCGCCGCGTTGTTGAAGGCGTTCGGGGACCGCTACGCCACCGAGCACGAAGCGTCGGCGCTGCACGAATTCGAGCAGTCCGGCGCCACGTACCTATTTGACTTTGCGAGCTCCGCTGACCTGCCGCAGGAGGATCGAACGGTCGCTGCGTGGGCGTTGTCCCCCGCGACGGTTGCCCAGCGCGACAGCTCCTACCAACGCGGGTTCCCGCTGGCGCCGCACGCGTACGAAGCGCCAGTTGACCGTGGCCACGTCATACCGCACCTGTCCGGAGGCGAGTTCGGACCCAACATCTTCCGCCAGGACCGAGCGCTGAACCGCGGTTGGTCCGAGGAGGGCAAGCGCTACCGCGCGCTAGAGCGTGAGGCGGCAGCGATGCCCGGGACCTTGTACGTCGCGCACCTCATCTACACCGACGACTCGGCGCACCCCTCTGAGGTTGAAACCGGCGTGCTCCGCGGCTCCACGCTGCACGTCGAGCGGTTTTGCAACAGGCCCGGCAGCGGCTGAGCTGCACCGGATGGAGGGTTCGAACCATCCCACAGCCGAACCGGCTATGGGTGTTGCCCTCGACCGAGGCGCTGCTGCGTTAGCCCAAACGGCAGTTCCGTGTCAGGCTGCCCTCTAGCCGCGCGGCGGAGGGTGTCGCCGGGGTCGGCCTCGACAGTGTCGTCCACTACAACGATGTCGCCGGGCCGCGAGCTGCTGCGGCTGCTGGGCTGTTGGGCGCAAGAGGGCCTGCACGAAGTTCTCGAGGCACCCGCAGTGGTCCGGTCATCCCAGACAAATCCAAGCCAGGATCGACTCCAACAGTCGCCGACGAAGCACCTCGTCCGTCCGCTCGACGTTCCCGTGCGGGGCCGGCGATGGGCATCCGGCTTCAGCGCGCTCCCGATGGCGAAGGGATCGCGAGTTGTCGGCAGATCGCGCGAGCAGTGCCGGTCGGGATCTCGCGGTGCCGGGGCACGGGCGCGCGCAGGTCGGAGGGCGGGTTGTGCCAGATGGTGTGGTTGGCGCCCTCGCGCAGCACGTCGCAGCCGTGAGCGGTGAGATGGCGCTCGAGTTCGCGGCGTTTCAAGCCGCGGCGACGTCGATCGTGAGCTGCTCGACGTGTCCGCCGCCGATCGGCGGCTCGCGGCCCTCGTCGCGGTAGGAAGCGATCATCTCACGTGCGGCATCAAGGAGCATCGCGCGGGCCTCCTCCACGGTGCGTCCGCACGTGACGACCGCCGGCCATTCGGCCAGCTGGGCCATGGTCCAGCCGTCGTCATCGGGAGTGAAGACCGCGGTCAGCGTCAGCGCGTCGCTCATCCTGTGAACGGTACTGCTCGATCGATGACGTGACTACCGGCGAGCGACGCTGGCCGCAACGGCGGCCTGCTCGGTGCGTCGTGCGTCTCGCTCGATCGCGCGGTAGACAGTCGAGCGTCCGACGCCGAACAGGTCGCCCAGTTCGGCCGTGCTGTGCTCGCCGGCGCGGTGCAGCGCGACGAGGTGCGCTTCCTGGCGCTCGTTGAGCTTGGGCTGCCTGCCCCGCAGGCGTCCTTTGGCCTTGGCAACGCGCATACCCTCCTTCGTTCGCAGCCGGATGAGGTCGGACTCAAATTCGGCGACCATCGCCAGCACGTTGAACAGCAGTCGTCCAACGGGATCGGTCGGGTCATGCACTGACCCGCCGATGCTGAGCTTGACCTCGCGCCTGGTGAGGTTCCTCGAGAATTAGGCGGGCGTCCGGCAGCGGCCGCGCCAGACGATCAAGCTTCGTGACGACCAACGTGTCGCCACCGAGGCACGCCGCGAGCGCTTCACGAAGGCCGGCACCCGCGCGGTTCGTGCCGGCAGGCCGTGATCGACGTAGGTTCGCTCGGCACTCACTCCGAGCGTCGCCAACGCATCTCGCTGCGCCGTGAGGTCCTGGTCGTGAGTTCAGACACAGGCATAACCAACCAGCAACGCGGACATGACTTCCTCCTTCGGACGAGCCCGCCGAAGGTCGCCACCGTCGCGAGCCGTTCCTGAGCGCGGAAGATCTCAAGCGGCCCCGCTTGGCCGACGATTCGGGCGCACGGATATCCGAGCATCATCCTTAACACCATCTGACCGGGCCATCGTCTCGCTGAAGGACCGTCTATATCAGAGGCTTGCCACTTGCCCCGCTCGACGCGTGTTGTTGGTTCCGGCGAAAGCGCAAGGCTCGGGGACCCCTCGCGTCTCTCTGCACGTACAACTACCGATGAATGAACATCGCCGCATGAAGCTCTGCTTGCCCTTGGTCGTCTCGTTCGTCGGCGTCGGCTGCGCAGCCGCGTTCCCGATCTCAAGCTCGACGTCTCGGAAGGTGACATCAGGCGAGCGCGGTCCGGTCTTTCGCCCTCGCGCGGCGTGCGCCTCACAAACGGCATGCTGGCAATCGGCGTGCTGGCGGGCGGGAGCCTCATGATGCGCATTCGCCTGTTGGTCGTGCTCGTCGTCGCGCTGGTCGGCTGCGGGTCAAGCGGTGACTCAGATCCCGCTCGGCCCGCGTCAGCCGACGACCGCTCGGCGCCGGCGAGCGAGCCTCCCGTCGTGGCACTGTCCGTCGAACCGCGGATGCCCGCCGACGCACGAACGCACATCGACCGCAAGGATCGACTTCGGGTGAAGCTACCGGCAGATTGGCGCCCCGCGAGCGACCGCGCGACCGACCGAATCTCGCCCGTGGAGGGCAACCTCCTCGCGGTCGGCACCTTTCCGATCCGCCCGCGCCCGGAGGATGCGTGCAGTGACGACGTCGCAGAACCGCGCGTGGATGTCGGCCCCACCGATGCCATGGTCGTCGTCGAAGAGGACGTTCGCGCGCCGGCGGACCTCGCCCGCACACGGCCGCGCTTCCGCCTCCTCAAGCAGGTGGCTCCGCCTGGCGAACCGCGCCGCGCGCGAACAGGCGTCTTCCCGGCCTGGAACTGCCGCAACCAGGTGGGCATCTCGGGCTTGTGGGAGACGTCGTTCTCCGACCGCGGCCGCGTCTTCAGCGTCACGGCCATCGTCGGCAAGGCCGCGACCGAGAAGACCCGACGTGAGACGCTCGCTGTCCTGAACAGCCTGAAGCCCCTCGAGGACTAGCGTTCGTTGACAGCGGTGTTCGGCTCCGTCCGGAATCACGAGGCTTCAGGCGGCGCAGTCGATCCAAGCCGACGTCCCGAATCCCGCTCGCCAGCGAGATGCACCCCGACGTCGCGGTGAGCTCGCCGGCCGGCATTCTCACGTCCGCTGTAGGACCGGCTTGCGGGCACCGGCCCGCGCCCCCGACGAACCGCTCCATTCAGGCAGGCGAAAGCATCAGCGGAGCACCAGGGGCGCGAGCGCCAACGCCGTGCGTCGTCCTCGTCGGGTCGGCCACTGAAGCGGGGCCCACCTATCTTGGCGGTCGGCAGGCGCGGCCAAGCGGCAGACCGAAGTTCCGCCTCGGAGTTGGGCTGTCGACGGTCACCGTGGCGCAGTGAGGATCGTCGATGACGAACCCACCCGGCCAGCCGGTGCGACCCGCTGCTCGACGTCGCGGACAGGCGGTGAACCGGATCGCCCGATCAGCGCGTCCGACCCCGTCGCGTCGCACGCGCAGCTGGGCCCGCCGAGGTGAACACCAATCCCAGCTGGCCACGCGCTGGGTCATGTCGATATCAGCTCCAGCACGCGGACGGCATCGACCGGCCGCCGGGAGGTGCCGTTGGGCAGGCTGATCGGCACCTTGTAGCCGTGGCGGCCAAACGCGTCCGCGGTCCTGTCGATCCCACGCTTCGAGCATGGGGCGATTGCAGAAACTCTCGGATGTCGAGTTGCTTCGGTCGGCTCGAGCTGGCCAGCCGGCCGCGTTTGCGTGCTTCTACCGCCGGTATCAGGATCCGGTTGTGGCGTACCTTGTCCGCCGGGTACGGCGCGCTGATCTGGCCGCGGACCTGACAGCGGAGACGTTCACCGCCGCGCTTGTCGCCTTGCATCGCAGCGACTTCACCGTGCCCGACGTGCCGGTCGCCTGGCTGTTCGTGATCGCCCGCAACAAACTTCTGGATGCGAACCGGCGGCACCAGGTTGAAGACCGAGCCCGACGCGAGGCCAATCTCGCGCCTCTCGTCCTGGATGACAGCGACATACAACGCATCGATTCGCTGATCGGCGAGGGGCGGGTGCTCACCCTGTTGGAGCGCCTGCCAGAAGAACAGCGTGACGCGGTCCACGCCTACATCGTCGATGACCGCACCTATCCCGAGATCGCTGCAGACGCGCAAACGTCGCAGATGGTCATACGCAAGCGCGTAAGCCGTGGGCTGCGTCGTCTGCGCAAACTGCTGGAGGCCCAGACATGACCGACTTCTTTGATCGCTTCGAAGGCCAGCTCATCAAAGCTGGCAAGCGCCTAGCTCGGCCGTCCGCTCGTCGCAATCGACGCCTCATCGGCCCACCCGTCGTTGTCGTCGGACTCGTGCTGGCGCTCGGCGGCGTCGCGACGGCCACCGTGCTACGCGATTCATCGTTCGAGCAGTTCCGAAGCCTGGCAAAGAAAGGTGGCGACGACCCCTACATCTTCGCGCGAGCGCATGGCGTGGATCCGGCGAACGCTAGAAAGGTCTTCGAAGCTGGCGGATTTGTGTTCTCGATCGCCCGATCAGGCGATACGACATGCATGTTCCACCACCGTGGTGTCGACTCATGCAACACGACCGCGGAGATCGCTGCCGGTCAAGGACTGCAGGTGCAAGCCAACTGTTCGACGATCGGTCCCCGCCAGCACACGATGATGATTCGCGGCTTGGTTCCACCGGAAGTCGCCGAGCTTCGGGTTGGCTACAACGACGACAGCATCAAACGCGCACCGGTGGTTCAGGGCGCCGTGGTCCTGGAAGCCAAGACACCTGAGGCGCGCGACCCCTATCCCACCTCCATCGTGTGGGTCGACGCCGACGGACGGTTGCTGCGCGCCGCACCCTTCCCGTTTGACGGACAGAAACTGTGTTTGCCCGTCTCGACGACGCCCGACGTTTCAGACGATGATCGGTGACGCCTGTGTCGCCCTCGTTACTTGTGTTGAAAGCTGACGTTGTGTGTGCCAGGGTGTTATCCGTCAGTCGCGAAGGAGCAACACGCGCTGTCGGTATGCGTGGATACGTTGGCTGGCACGCACCCAACCGAAAAAAGGTGGCAGATGATGAGGCGATCGACGATGTTTGCGGCTCTCCCAGGGTGATCGTAGGTGAAGTTAAACGGCGTGTTCGTGTGGGAGCGTGAGCGTGATCGGGCCGAAGGTCAGATGGTTCAGGCAAGCGCGGCTCGGGCGGAGTGAAACCCGCAGGCGCGGCGGACGATCAGCTTGGCCTTGTTGTTGAGCGCTTCGGCGCGGACGTTGCTGAGCTTCGTGCGGCTGGCGGCGAGGATGCCCTCGCGGTGTTTGCGGATCGTGCGTCCGAGCCGTACGAACGGTTTTGAGGCGGCTGCATGACAGGCGGCCCAGGAGGCGGTCGATCAGCTCGTCGACGGATCGCCGCTCAGTCCGGGCGCGAAGATCGCGCGGACCATCTCCTTCATCGCCCAGGCACGCGGGATCTTTCTGCCGGCGGCGTGCAGCGCGATGAGCGTGTCGGCCTGGCAGGCGGTGAGGTCGGCGTCGAGATCACCACTGCCGAGCAGCACATCGCGAACCGACTGGGGATCGATTCCCACCGCGACCTCTCCTCTTCGCTTGCACGCGCGTGAGCGCAGCGGTGCAAGGCAGCCTGATCGCGACGGCGTCCCGGTAGCCGGCTTGTGGGAATGGTTGACCCACAGGCTCAACCGCGCAGCGCTTGACTGACCCGCGCTGCCTGCCGGGTGAGGTGGTGACGTTCGGCGAGGTTGGGGGCTGACCAGGCGGCGTCGGCATACAGCCGCGCCGCGGTCAGAAGGTCGCCCGCCTTCTCGTGGAGGTACGCCGAGGCGGCGGTGTGGCGGGGCAGGCCAGGGTCCACCGTGGCCAGGGCCGCAAGGCCGGCAACGGCGCCATCGGCCTCGCCGATCGCGATCGCACGGTTGAGCTGCACGATCGGGCTTTCGGTGAGCCGTAGCAGCTCGTCATACCAGCTGACGATCTGCACCCAGTCGGTCTCCTCGGCGCGTCGTGCGTCGGCGTGCAGGGCGGCGATAGCTGCCTGTGCTTGGAACTCACCGAGTCGGTCGCGACCCAGCGCTGTCTGCAGGACTGCAACGCCCTCGGCGATGAGCGACGTGTTCCAGCGGGAGCGGTCCTGCTCGGCCAAGGGGACCAGGCTGCCGTCGCGCCGGGTCCGCGCCGGTCGCCGAGCGTGGTGCAGCAGCATCAACGCCAGCAGCCCGGAGGCCTCCTCGTCATCGGTCATCGACGCCAACTGCCGGGCGAGCCGGATCGCCTCGGCCGCCATGTCGACGTCGCCGGTGTACCCCTCGTTGAAGACCAGGTAGAGCACCCGTCGTACCGTCGCCGGGTCGCCTGGCTCCTCGAACCGCACGTCGCCCACCGTGCGTTTGGCCCGGCTGATCCGCTGCGCCATTGTCTCCTCCGGCACGAGGTAGGCCTGGGCGATCTGCCGGGTGGTCAAGCCACCGACGGCGCGCAGCGTGAGGGCCACGGCAGACGCCGGGGTCAGCGACGGATGGGCGCACAAGAAGAAGAGCGCCAACGTGTCGTCTGCGGTCTCGGTCGGTCCGGGCGGCGGCTCGACCGCGACCCGCTGTTCCCGCTCGCGACGGGAGGCCTCGGAACGGTGGGTGTCGAGGAACTTGCGCCAGGCAACCGTGACCATCCAGCCTTTCGGGTCGGCGGGCTGCCGTTCCGGCCAGGTCAGCGCGGCCTGAATCAGTGCTTCCTGCACGGCGTCCTCGGCCGTCGTGAAGTCAACTCCGCGATGCACGAGGACGCCGATCACCGCGGGAGTCATCTCCCGCAGCAGCAGTTCGTCCAGCACCTGCCGTGCCCTGGCCGGTCCGGTCACTCGGTGACCGTCGGCGGTGCGCTCAGGAACGGGCGTACCTCGAGCCACTCGTGGATCGGCTTGCCGCCGGCTCCGGGGGCTGCCGACAACTCGCCGGCGAGCGCGAGCGCGCGCTCGTAGGTGTCGACGTCGATCACCATCCAGCCGGCGATCAGGTCCTTGGTCTCCGCGAAGGGCCCGTCGGTGACCGGCGGTCGGCCCTCTCCGTCATACCGGACGAACGTGCCCTCGGGCGAGAGCGCCTGGCCGTCGACGTACTCTCCGGTGCCCTTTAGCCGGGTGGCGAAGTCGCGCATGAACTGCACGTGGTCCTCGATCTCCTCCGGGGTCCACTGGTCCATCGGCACGTCGTTGACGGCCTCGGGGGAGCCGCGGTAGTGCTTGAGAAGCAGGTACTTCGCCATGGTGGGTCTCCTTGCTGTGGTGCGGCCACGGTGGCCGCATATGCCCCTGGGACGCAGCCGCCGGGCCGGTCTCGACATCCTCGCCACATCTTCGTCGAGAACCTCCGACGCAGCACGGTCGAAGCGACACATCGATCGCTGTGCACGAATCCCGCTTAACGGGCGGTTGCTGACAGCCACCTGTAGCCGCTGTTGTCGACGCTTCCCAACCGACCAGCGCGCCGTCCGGTTGACGTTCGTCGCTGGAACGATGTCCGGCTACGTCCGCAGACGAGACGCCTCGGCCCGGGCGGTCGCCCGCCGGAGTCCTGCCTGCGGCCGGAGCTCGCGCGGCCGGCGCTCGCGCAGCACATGGGGCGAAGCTAGTCGAGCAGTTCGGCGATGTCGTGACGATCGATCCGCAGGCGCCGCCCGTCTCGCTGGGTCGCTACGAGCTCGCCGTGCTGATCGAGCAGCCATCGTGCGTTGATCGCGGTCACGTGCGTCACGCGACCGTCGCGGTCCAGTCGCACGGCGTGTCCCTCCGGCGTCTGTTGTGCCGGCGCACTCTTCTCGTCGCTGGCGGCCGAGAGGTACAGGACATCGCCGTTCGCCTCATAGGAGCCGGTGAGGTGGAGATCGTCGGCGGCAACGTGAACCGTGGCGGATGGCATCTCAGGTGGGCGGACGCTCGGTGGAAAAGACCGTGACGATGATGGCAGGAACGCCCTCGAAGTTCACCACGGCAAGGACCCAGAGGTCGCGTTCACGACGGAAGAACCGCTCGCGGCCATGGCGCGGTTCGGGCCGGCGCTCGTCCGGTTCACGAACGGTGTATCGATGAGGTCGAGGTCGGCGACCGCCGCGTGCTCCTCAAGAATCTTCGCGTAGACAAGCGCCGAGAGAACGACCTCCACGCATCGGGCGTTCGCGTGCGCAGTACGACCTTCATGGCGTCCATCGTCGCGACGGAGGCGGACACCATGCGGCGTCCATCGTCGCGGTTGGCCAGCGGCGCGGATCACCCCTTTGTCCCGCCTTGCCTCGATGGAAGGATGTCCGGCCGCGTCCCGGAATTTCACGGGCTTGAGGACGCGCAGCCGGCAGCAGGAGTCGTCCCGGTTTCCGTTCCGTGGGGGCGTCGATGGAGGAACTTGTCACGATCTGGGGCCACCGCGCGATTGGCTCGGCGCGCACGCTGGACTCGCGCGCCTGCTGGCTGCGCCACAAGCTCGAGGCGCAAGGGGCCGCTACATCCTCAACCTGTGGGGCGTCGCCTCCGCCAGTTACCGACGATCCCGGCGCAACACGCTAATGCGGCCATCAGCGGCTCGCCGCGTGACCGCGCACGGCGACCGCGCGTTCCCGTCGCCGTGGCCGGAGGCGGCTACGATGGCGCCACGGCAGTCGCTGTGAAGAAGCTCGATGTCCAGCTTGGTGATGTCGTCGAGATCGGCGGTCGTCGCTATGACGTCGTGCCGGACAAACAGGGCGGCGGCGTGCGCTGGAGCCGGCGATCACGAGGACTGTCGCGCACATCCAGCGCGAGCACGGCGGTCGCCCGCTGATGCAGGCGGAGTTCGACGAGTTCTTCGGCGATCTGCCCTCCGACGGCGAAGGCTGAGCCGTGGCGCCAGCGCGCCGCGTCGCGGTGCGCGTCGGCGCGGCGACCTGGCAGGAGGAGGTCGAGCGCTTCGCGCCACGTTCGCTGTCCCGAGCGGCAGCCGACCGCGAGCGCCGGCGCCTGGAGCAGGACGACCTGAACGTCACCGACCGGCAGCCGTGTGAGGCCGTCGGCCTGACGGCACGCGACTTGAGGGCCTCGTGAAGGCCTACGTGCCGATCTGGGACACTGCGGCGTCGCAGCGGCCGTACGGCTTCGTGTTCTCACCGGGTCGGGGCGCCGCCGGCTGCCCGGTCAGGCGGGCGTCTTGGCGGCGAATCGCTGGCGCGCTGCCTGCCGCGAGACGCCGAGGGCGACCGCGATCTGGTTCCATGATCGGCCTTGTGCGCGGGCGATCTGGACTGCTGCTCGTAGCCGGGCCTCGTCTGTCCGTACGGCGTCGCACGCGGCCGCGATCTGCCTGAGATCCTCGGTCCGGTCAACGACGGCAGTCGCCGGGTCGAGCCTGTCGGCGAGCTCTGCAAAGCGCGCCGCCGCCTGCTCGATCTCTCCGTCTGTATGTCGCATCGTGGTCACCTGTTCATTCAAGGAATCGATGGAAGGTCGGTCGGAGTGCCATGGCGTGGATCACGACAGGATCGTCACCCTCGATGTCAAGAACACCGATCTCCACGCCGGTGGCTGCCGGCCCGATCAGCATGGTCAGGTCCTCGGCCATCGCGACGCGACGGATCGCATGACGAACCGCGTGCCAGACGTCTGCATCGCTAACGCCGTGCTTTCGGGCTGGCCCACCGATCCGCACCTAGACAAGCTAGCTTGTCTCGCCGCCTGCGTCAACGAGTGTTGTCTGCCGAGTCGCACTCCTGCCTCCATGACGATTCCCGCTTGACGTTCGGCTGCGGGATGCCGGGCGGCGACGGGTAGGCGCGTCGCGGGTGTAGACGGGATCCCGTTGAGGTTGGCCTCTGGGCGTATGGGCGTGTGGCGGGTACGGCGGTGCTGATCGCGGTCTTGCTGTTCTCCGAGACGACTGTCGCGAAGCTCGCCGTGCACGCCATCACGCCTGAGGAGGTGCGTCAGGTCAGCGACGGCGATCGGATCGTGGTCGCCAACTCACGGCCGCGGGTCGCTGGCTCGGTGCTCATGATCGGCCCGACACACGGTGGCCGGATCCTCACCGTTGTGCTGAACCCAGAGCCACTGGACACCGGTTCATGGCATGTCCGCACTGCATGGGCTTCGAGCGCGGCGCAGATCAATCGCTACCGTCGCGATCGCTCGACGAGCATGATGTAGCCATGAACGACGACGAGATCACTTCCAAGGAGCTCGACGACCTCCTCGACACGGCCCAGACGCTGCACGTCGACGGCGCGGCGGACAGCACCGAGGTACGCCTCTACGTCGCGGTTGATCCCGCCACGATGCACGAGCTCGAGCAGCGCGCGGCCGCCCGCGGCACAGATGTCAGTGTCGCTGCCGCCGAAGCGCTGCGCGCCGGCGCCCACGCCGCCTGACGTCCCGGTAGCCGTTCCCGAGTGGGACGTCGGATGGCGCTGGATGACGCCCGGCCGGTGCTCGGTGACCATGGCGCGTCGCATGTCGACGTCTACGTCGTTCTCGGAGTGGGGTGGGGGTCGGCAAGGCCAGCCTGAAGGT
>JAJCYD010000020.1 GCA_029263125.1 Solirubrobacteraceae bacterium
CGCCTGCGCCTCGACCAACGCCAGCACCGCGTCGCGACCCGCCGCCCAGACCAGCTCGATCTCATCGCGCCGCACACCGCAAGATTCCCTGCAAACAAAGGAGATCCTTCAAACGAGCCCGACGACCCCCTGAACGGCTACTACCGATCAGCCAACCGGCGGCGAGCGCACCGAGGCCAAAGCCGAGAAGGATCAGCACATTACGAGTTGCAGACGAGCGTCCCGTTCGACGCTGCAGGGACCGGGGCGTGCAGATCGGTACTGGCGATCGTGGCTGATGGCACGGCCCGGGTGGTGGGTGCGTTCGAGTTGCCCGCCGGTCGCAGTGCCCGGATGACACCCAGCATGCGGTCCGACTCTGCCTCGCCCTTGGAGCCGTCGGTGAAGATCACCACGGTGCTATCGCCCACGACGCTTTCCACGCGCTCAGGAACACGATCGGCGCCCGGCACGCTGCTGGCCGAGTTTCCGTAGACATAAACCGGCACGTTCCGGATAACTGTCCGATCCATCAGCTCAGGGCGGCCCATTTCGCGCGTGCGCAGCCCACAGCCGAGCCGCACTCGACAAGCTGGGACGATGCATCATGCGTCTCCTCCGTTTGACATCTGCGGCGGACGTGACTTCACCGGACCTGCCGCGGCGCTCGACACGAATCGCGGTCGGCTGCGTGCCGCACGATCGTCGCATGTGGGATGCGAGCCAGCAAGTGCTTTACAGCCCGGCAACACCTACCAGCCAGCAGGATGGCGACTAAAGAGCCTGTCCCCCACCCGGTGCCCAGTGCTCTTGCGGTAGGTCCGAACAGACCGGTGGTCTTGCGTGCGCCCGCGGTCGTCGTCGGGAGTGTTCGGCGTCGTCTCAGCCATCATGCACCTCCAGAAATCCAGGCCAACAGGCCAACCTCTACCCTCAGATCCGCGACCGGACACCGACGACAACGGTCAGCCGCGAGCTGCCGCGTCGAGCCCGTCGAGGATGAGATCGAGCCCGAACGCGAACTCCTCACCGAAGTCATAGCCGGGCTGCAGCACGTGCTCGGTGGTGAACTCGACGAGGTTGGAGTACTCGCCGGCCGGCATGGCGTCGGTAATCGATTGGGCGAGGTCGGCCATGTCGTCGCCGCCGGTCGCGGGGAGGCTCGCCTCCTGCAGCGCGAACCCGTAGACGTATGCGTCGATCAGTGCGTAGGCGTGCGCGGTCAGCTGGATCGACAGACCGCCGCCGCGCAGGCAGCCCAGCACCGCGTCGTGGTGGCGCAACGTCGCAGGCCCCGGCGTCGCTCGCGACTCCATCAGCGCAGCCGCCCACGGATGGCGGGCCAGGACCGCGCGCGCCGACGCCGATCGCCGGCGCATGGCCGTCCTCCAGTCGGTGTCGGTCGGCGGCAGGTCGATCTCGCTGAAGACCAGATCGACCATCCCGTCGAGGATCGCCTCCTTGTTGGCGACGTGGTGGTAGATCGCCATCGGCTTCACGCCGAGAGCGGTAGCCAGCCGGCGGATCGTCAGCCCATCGACCCCGATGTCGTCGGTCAGGGCGACCGCGGCATCGATCACGCGCCCACGCGTGAGCGCCCGGCGCGACGAGGCGGCGGTCTCCCCCTTCTGGATCTGCGCGGTCCTGCTCCTGGGAGCCATCGGTGGATGTCCTCCGTGCCGTGGATTGACAAGCGTACTTTGTACGGCTACGGTCTGTCCACCGAGACGTACTTAGTACGCTACCGGACCCGGCACCCCGCCGAGCGAAAGGGACCTGATGACCACCGCGACCCGGCAACCACTCCATCCAGCGCCCGCGCAGGCCGCAGATCGCGGCGCGAGAACGGCGATGGCCGGGAAGGGCATGCGGGCAGTGCTCCAGCGGTCCTACGGCTCGGCCGACACGCTGCAGTTGCGAACCGTCGACCGCCCCGCCGTCGGGGCGAACGAGGTCCTCGTCGAGGTGCACGCCGCCGGGGTCGATCGTGGTACGTGGCACCTGATGACGGGGATGCCCTACCTCGTGCGGTTCGCCGGCTTCGGCTTGACCAAGCCCAAGCAGGCGATCCCGGGCTTGGACGTCGCCGGCCGCGTGGCGGCGGTCGGCACCGGCGTCACCCGTTTCGCGCCCGGAGACGAGGTCTTCGGCATCGCGACCGGCGCGTTCGCCGAGTACGCGGTCGCCAGCGAGCACAAGCTAGCTCACAAGCCGTCCATCGCGACGTTCGAGCAGGCCGGCGTTCTCGCGGTCTCGGGGATCACGGCGCTTCAGGCACTGACCGACGTGGGCAAGCTGCGGGCCGGGCAGTCGGTCCTGATCATCGGAGCCTCCGGTGGCGTGGGCACCTACGCCGTCCAGCTCGCCAAGGCGCTCGGCGCCGAGGTGACAGGCGTCGCCGGTACCGCCAAGCTCGACCTCGTCCGCTCGATCGGTGCCGACCACATCGTGGACTACACGCGCGAGGACTACCTCGATGGCGATCGCCGCTACGACCTGATTGTCGACATCGGCGGGCGCAACGCCCTGCGCCGGCTGCGCAGGGCGCTGACACCCACAGGCACGCTCGTCATCGTCGGCGGCGAGGGCGGCGGCCGCGTGGCCGGCGGCGTCGGGCGCCAGCTGCGCGCGGTGCTGCGGTCGCCGACCGTCAAGCAGCGGCTCACGACGTTCATCAGCAAGGAGCACCACGCGGTGATGGAGCGGCTCGCGGAGTTCGTCAAATCCGGCGATGTCGTGCCCGCGGTCGGTCAGCGCTTCTCGCTGGAGGACACCGCGGCGGCGATGGCGGCACTGCAGGCGGGCGCAACGAGCGGCAAGACCGTCATCGTCGTCCGCGGCTCGGGAACACGCGCAGACGCATGAGCCTGACGGGCACCCGAGCGAGATGCCTGCCCGAAGTCCAGGTCGCACGTGACGGCGTTTGATGGCGGGTCGTCGCTGCCGCAGCCGGCTGCCACCGGCGCGAGGCAGACGACGTCGCGACCGGCCATCCGCGCGGGCCCGCGACGAAGCGGCGCCGATCGCGCGGTGGCGTCATCCCGCAACGGTAGCCGCGGCGTTCCTGGCGCGTAGGGTTCGGCCGAGGCGGCTAGCGTGATCGTCGTCGATCTGACCTTCGAACGCGGGAGCTCCAACCAATGGCCAAGCCGGATCCTGGACGCAAGGGCGCCCCAGACCCCGACGCCGGGCGCAGCCGCGACGCGATCACGGTCCTCGAGCGCCGCCAGGCCGACGACCGCCAGAAGCTTCCAACCGAGCACCCCGACGCGCTGCTCACCCGCAACAACCTCGCCCAGGCCTACATGACCGCCGGGCGCGCCACGGACGCGATCACGGTGCTCGGGCCCCTGCTCGGCGACCTCCAGCGGACGTTCGGTTCCGAGCACCCCAACACGCTGCTGACCGCCGACAACCTCGCCAACGCCCATCACGCCGCCGGGCACGCCAGTGACGTCATCGCGATCCTCGAGCCGCTGGTCGCCGACCGCGAGCGACTCGCCGGCGCAGACCATCCCGACACGCTCGCAAGCCGTGGCAACCTCGCCAACGCCTACCAGGACGCCGGCCGGCTGAAGGACGCGATCGGGATCCTCGAACCGCTGCACGCCGACCTCAAGCGAATCCTCGGGGCCACACACCCCAACACGCTCAACGGTCGCGGCAACCTCGCCAATGCCTACCAGGCCGCCGGGCGCACCAAGGACGCGATCAAGCTCTACGAGCCGCTGTTGGAGGACCTCGAGCGGATCCTCGGCTCCGAGCACCCGAACACCCTGCGCACCCGCAACAACCTCGCCAACGCCTACCAGGATGCCGCGCGCACCGACGAAGCGATCGCGATCTACGAGCCGCTGCTGTCCGACCGCGACCGGATCCTCGGCGCCGAGCACCCCGACAGCCTCAACACGCGCGGCAACCTCGCCAACGCCTACGGCGATGCCGGGCGCCTCGACGAGGCGATCGCGATCCTCGAGCCGCTGCTTGAGGACCACCGGCGGACGCTCGGCGACGAGCACCCCAACACCCTGCGGACCCGCAACAACCTCGCCAACGCCTACCAGGCCGCGGCGCGCACCGAGGACACGATCGCGATCCTCGAGCCGCTGCTGGCCGACCGCGAGCGGATCCTCGGCGCCGACCATCTCGACACGCTGGCGACCCGCGGCAATCTGGCCGCCAGCTACCAGGACGCGGGTCGCACGGAGGACGCGATCGCGATCTACGAGCCCCTGCTCTCAGACCTCAAGCGCAAGCTTGGCTCCGATCACGCCAACGCGCTGAACCTCCGCGGCAACCTTGCCAACGCCTACCTGGCGGCCGAGCGCGTCCCGGAGGCGATCGAGATGCTCGAAGTGCTGCTCGCCGATCTCCAGCGGATCCTCGGCTCCGAGCACCCCAAGACGCTGCTCACTCGCACGAACCTCGCCAACGCGCGCCTGACCGACGGACGCATCGAGGAGGCAATCGCCGTCCTGGAGCCGCAGCTGGAGGATCTGCAGCGCATCCTCGGCCCCGACCACAACGAGACGCGCGCCAGCCGCGAGAACCTCGCCAACGCCTACGCCGCCGCGGGGCGCGCCGACGACGCCGAGCGCGTGCGCGATCCCCCGCCGGACGGCCCGAACACGTTCATCGTGTAGCCCGTCCGGCGGCGATCAGGTCGCGCTGTAGCCGTGCATCTGATCGCCCTTGGTGCCGTGGATGCTGGCGTTGAAAGAGATGATGATGCGTTCCTTCTCCCCGTCATAGGGCAGCGCCTGATGGGCCAGCCACGACGGAAACAGCAGCAACTGGCCCGGCAGCGGCTCGATGTCGACGCTCGGAGGCTGCAGGTAGGCGTTGCCGAGGTCAACGAACGCGCCGCCGAGGGCCGAGAACGGCGGGCCATACAGCCGCGTCACGCCGTTGGCCTGCCCGTAGACCGGATGCGTCACCCGCTGCTCGGACTCGTCGATCTGCACGATGTAGACGGCCGACCACGAGCAGTTGCCATGGGTGTGCACGTCGTGAAAGGAGCCGGCGCGGCTGCACTGGAACCACATGCCCTCGATGCCGACCTTCAGTTCTTGTGACTGCCCGCCCCACGCCTGGTGGTTGGCCTGCTTGACGGTGTCGCCGAGGCTCGAGACGAGGAAGCGCACGAAGTCCTGCCACTCCTCGATCTTGACGCGATGCAGCAGGTCGTCGTCGCTGGCGAAGAAGGGCCCCGGCTTCTGCCCGCGCTGCTTCTCCTGCGCGACGCGCCCCTGCGCGAAGACGTCGACCAGCAGGGGGTTGAGCGTGCCGGCGTCGGGATAGCGGTGCAGCCCAATCGGCGTCGGCCACAGCACTTGAAATTCGCCACCCGTCGTCATGCCTGAGCGCTCCTTGTCCTGGACTGGCGGGCGATCGTAGCGAAGCGCCAGCGGGAGTCCGCGCGGCGGGGCGTCAACCCGGGGCGGGCGTCAGGCGCTTCTCGCCGAAGAACGTCGCCACGGGATTGGCGTTGAAGTTCTCGATCGCCTCGTAGCCGGCGTTCTCGTACATGCGCCGGGCGTGCGCCTGCTTGGGACCGGTATCCAGTCGCGCGATCGTGTAGCCGAGATCGCGGGCGCGCGCTTCGAGCTCGGCCAGCAGCGCCCGCGCCACGCCTCGCCCGCGCGCTGCCTCGGCGACGAACATCTTCTTGATCTCACACGCTCCGCCTGGCAGCTGCTTGATGGCGCCGCAGCAGGTCGGCGTGCCGTCCTCGAAGCCGACCAGGAAGACCCCATACGGCGGGCCGCACTCCGCCGGTCCCGCCTTGGGCATCTGCGGCCCGTCGAGATCCAGGCCGTCGTACATCGCGGCGATCTCGTCGCGCATCGCTTGCGCCAACGAAGCGGCGGGCTCGTCGTCCATGGGACACGCGCGGAAGTCGATCACGGTCACGGACATTAACGTCGTTTCGACGAGGTTCTGCCTGCCGCGGTCGCGCCCGAAGGGTCATCGCGTGAAGCTCGACCCGCGTGACGTCGACTGAGCGGGCTGAGCCGATGGGTGCGCCAGACTCATGCCTCATGGAACCTTCTGTCACCGGCCGCTGCCTGTGCGGCGGCGTGCGCTTCGAACTCTCCGAACCGGCAACGCGCGCTGGGTACTGTCATTGCACTCGCTGCCAGCGGCGCTCCGGCACCGCATCGTCCGCGCAGGCGCGCATCGATGGACGCACGCTGCGCATCGTGCGGGGCGAGCATCTCATCAAGACCTGGCGCCATCCCGACGGCGGCTTTGAGAAGCGCTTCTGCGGAGAGTGCGGAGCACACCTGTTCAGCCGCGATCCCGACGATCACACCGCCGTGACCGTGCGCATGTCCGCGTTCGACGGCGATCCCGGCGTGCGACCGACATGGCGTGCCTTCGTTCTGTATGCCGCCTCCTGGGAAGCGATTCCCGATGACGGACTGGAGCGCTTCGACGAGGGGGTTCCCGCCTGAGCGTGGCCCGGCGTGGCGCGCGGCGGTCGCGGCGTGCCCCAGCGGCGCCTCGGGCTGGACCGTCGCCGCGGCTTGGATCCGTCCGTGACCACCGATCGCCGACGTGCCGCGTCAGCCGACCGACGGCGCACCGCCGGCGGCGATCGCCTGCTCGGCCATCCAGGGGGTGACGTGACGTCCGAAGAGCGTCCCCGACGGCCACCACGGCGCGGAGGAGCTGTGCTGCGAGCGTCCCTCAAGCGGGTGCCCGCGCGCGTCGAGCGTCGCCTCGAGGAAGAGCGGCGTCGGAGCGCCGAAGAGCTGCGTGCGCAGCTGGATCGTGCTCGGCGCCAGCGGCGGGTCCGCGCCGGCTCGACGCGCGATGGCCACGGCGACGGCGTCCGCCTGCTGAGCCGCCAGGCCGCCCTGCTTGACCGGGAAGGACGTCATGTCTCCCGCGGCGTACACGTCCGCCACGCCGTCCACCAGACCGTCGGCCCGCGTCTGCACGAACCCGCAGGAGCCGGCGGGCAGACCGGCGATCGGCTGCCCCACGAGCGCCGGGACAGCGATCACACGGTCGGCCGGCAGCGACGAGCCACCGTCCAGCCGCAGGCCGCCGCGATCGACGCGGCGCGGCGCGGTTTCCAGCAGCAGGTCCACGCTCTTATGCGCCAGCAGCGCGGACACGTGCGCGCTCACCGGGTCGCCGAAGACGTCCAGCGCACTGCCTTCGGGCGTGACCAGCGTGACCGCGGTCGCCAGACCCAGCCGCTGGACCTCGGCGGCCGCCAGTAGCGCCAGCTCGTAGGCCGGCAGCGTCCATGCGACGCCGGGCGGCACGCTCACGGCGAGCCTGCGCAGCTGACCGCGCCGCAGCTCCTCGACGGCGCGCCGCAGCTGCGCGGCGTCGCGCTGGTCGCGAAACGTCAGCGCCCCGGGCAGCGCCGCACGGGCGCGGGCGCCAAGCGCGAGTACGAGCACGTCGTAGCCGCGCCGCACGCCTGAGGCCAGCCGGATCCGATGCGCGGCGGGCGCGACGGCCTCGAGGTGGTCCTCCCACAGCGTGGCTCCGACGTGCGCTGCGAGCGCGGCGAGGTCGAAGCTCTGCGCCGCCACGTCGCCAAACAGCGCGACCGTCGACCCGGGGCGCAACGCGAAGCGCGGCTGCGGAGCCACGAGCTCGATCTCGACGCGCTCGCCGGCGTGGGCGCGCAGCGCGAGAACCGCCTCGGCGGCGGCGACCCCGCCGCCGGCGACGACGACGCGCAGCGGATCGATGAACGCGTGCATCGGTGGAGGATCGATGACCTGCGAACCCGCGCCATCAGCAGTTCGCCCCGCAATCGCTGCGGAGCACTACGGAGTCGGTCCGCCGACCGAGCCGCCACGGCGCGGCGTCACCGATGCGACCTCACAGTGAGGCGGCGCGGTCAGCCCGGCGCCGGCGGAGCGCCGCGCGCGCGACCCTGGCCGGCGCCCGTGGCGTGCGTCACGAGCGCCTGACCCGCGCACAGCCAGGCGAACGCGACGAGGAAGACGAAGCCCATCACGTACTCCCCGGTGGCGTCATGGACGATCCCCAGCAGCAGCGGCGGGAAGAAGCCGCCCAGGCCGCCGACGGCGCCGACGATGCCGGTCACCGCGCCCCTGCTGTCGGGGAACAGCTCCGGGACGAGCTTGAACACGGCGCCCGCGCCCATCCCCAGGAAGAAGGCCATCGACAGGCACAAGATCGTGACCGGCAGGATGCGCGGGTCGGCCGCCTGCCAGGAGAGCCCGATCGCGTCGACGCCGACGCCGAAGAACGAGATCGCCAACACGCGGTCGGCGCCGTAGCGGTCCGATAGGCGCCCGCCGAGCGGGCGGGCGATCAGCGCCGCCACGATCACGAAGCCGGCGGCGCGCGCGCCGGCGTCGGTCTTGGACAGCTCAAACCAGTCGACGAGCAGCTTGGGCAGGTACAGCGACATCGCGACGAAGCCGCCGAACGCGACGAAGTAGAACAGCGCCAGCCGCCACAGCGTCCAGCCCGAGCGCAATACCTTCCGATAGGGGGTGCGCGTGGGTTCGTGCGCGGGCGCGTTGCGGGCGCTCACCGCCCAGAAGGCGGCGAAGGTGAGCAGGACGAGCGAGTACAGGATGCCGGCGGCCTCCTGGCCGAAGCCCTCGAACAGCGCCGGCATCGACCAGGCCGAGATCGCCGTGCCGGCGGTGCCGATGCCGTACAGCCCGAGCGCCTGGCCCTGGCGCTGCGGCGGGTACCACTCGGCGACGAACGGCACGCCGACCGCGAACGCCGCGCCCGACACGCCGAGCAGCAGGCCGGACACCAGCAGCATCTCGTAGCTGTCGGCGAACCCGACCAGCAGCGGCGGCAGCGAGCAGTACACCAGCAGCGCGGTGAAGACCCGGCGGCCGCCGAGGCGGTCGGTCAGGACGCCCATCGGGACGCGCAGCAGCGAGCCCAGCAGGACGGGCAGCGCGATCATCACCGACGTCTGCGTGCTCGACAGCTCCAGGCTGCGCTCGAGCTTCGGCGCCAGTGGGGCGAGCATCCCCCAGGCCGAGAAGCACAGCAGGAACGCCGCCGTGGCGAGCGTCAGGTTGCCGCGCGGAGTGGTCGCCCTCATCGCCGCGCCCGCGCCGCGCCGACGGCGCCGCGATAGGAGATCGGGCTGCGGCGGAAGTAGTCGATCGGGATGCTCCAGACGTGCACGAGCCGGCTGAACGGCCACAGCGCGTACAGCAGCCAGACGATGCTCACGTGCACCGCGAACGCCAGCGGCACGCCGGCCATCAGCGACGGATCGGGATCGAGCGTGAGCAGGCCGCGAAACCACGGCGCGACCGTCTCCCGGTAGAGCGCCTCGTCGATGACGTTGGCGATCGTCGCCCACATGCCGGTCAGGATCGAGGCGGCCAGCAGGCCGAACGTCGCGACATCCATGCGCGTCGTGGTCACGCGCACGCGCGGGTAGTGGGCTCGCCGCCAGACGAGGATGAGCAGGCCCGCGGTCGCGGCGCCGCCCGCCACCAGCCCGCCGACGCCCGCGATCACATGGTAGGAGCGCTCGCCGAGACCGACCGCATCGGTCAGCGAGCGCGGCACGAGGATCCCCATCACGTGCCCGCCGATCGCCGCCAGCGCGCCGAGGTGAAAGAGGTTCGATCCGTAGCGCAGCGCGCGCGACTCCAGCAGCTGCGTCGAGCGCGCACCCCAGCCGTACTGGTCGCGCCGGTAGCGAAACCAGTGCCCGGTCACGAACACGGCGACCGCGGCGTAGGGCAGGACGACCCAGAGGAGAATCTCCCAGCGGTCCATCAGCCCGGGCCCATCGGCACCACCTCGGGCGGCGCGAACGGCTCCAGCCCGACCTGCTCGCTGGGCGGCCCCTCGGCCGCCAGGCGCGCCACCCGGCGGGCCTGCGCCGTCGTCAGGCCCGGCAGCAGGGCGGCGACGGCGTCCAGCAGCCCCGCGTACGGGCTGCCGGCGTCGCGCAGGGAGGTGCGGACGAGCTCGATCGCGTCGCGCGACTCGGCGAGCGCCGCCAACCCGACGTCCTCGGGGGCCAGCGCGGCGAACTCGAGCATCACCGGCAGGTAGTCGGGCAGCTCGCCGTCCAGCAGCTCCAGGCCGGCGGCCGCGTAGCGCTGCTTGAGGCGCAGCAGGGCGATGCCGCGCTGGCGGCGGTCGCCGTGCACGTGGTAGGTCAGGTAGAGGCTGTGGCGGCGGGTGAAGTCGAAGGTCTCGACGTAGGCCCGGCGCAGCTGCGCCGGCGGGCAGTCATGCCACCAGCGCGCGAAGCGCCGCAGCCGCCTGCCCGATGCCTGCGCGGCGAGCTCGGCGCGCGCCGCCAGCAGCTCGTCGGAGGGGTACTGCGCCAGCAGCGAGAGCAGCTTCAGGTCGGCTCGCGGCTCAGCGTCCATCGGGCGAGCCCTCCTCGCCGCGCATCGGCTCGACCAGGTAGCGGCGCAGGTCGAAGTCCTCGGCGGGGCCCTCCGCGGCGCCGGCCGGGTCCGGCGCCTGAACGCCCGGCTGGGTGAAGTCGATCCCGCACGCGCCCTGGTCGACGAGCACGCTCGCCGACAGCTCGCCGTGGCGCTTGGGCAGGACGTAGCGGTCGTGGTAGTCGGCGATCGCGACCTGCTGGTACATCTCCTCGAGGTCCTCGACGCTCATGCCGACGTCATGCGCGACCTGCGCCTCGGCCTCCCCGTGCAGGTTCTTGGCGCGCATGTACGCGCGCATCGTCATCAGCCGGCGCAGCGACGCGCGCACCGGCTCAGGATCGCCGGCGGACAGGAAGCTCGCGAGGTACTCGACGGGGATCCTGAGCTGCTCGATCGTGCCGAAGACGTCGTCGGCGCCGGCGTCGGGGTCCAGCGTGTGCTCGATCAGGCTCTCGACGGGCGACAGCGGCGGCACGTACCAGACCATCGGCAGCGTGCGGTACTCGGGGTGCAGCGGCAGCGCCACGCCGAAGCGCTTGGCCAGCGCGTAGACGGGCGAGCGCCGCGCCGCCTCGATCCAGTCGTCGGCGATGCCGTCGCGGCGCGCCTGCGCGCGCACCTCGGGATCCTCGGGGTCCAGGAACAGCGACAACTGCGCCTGCAGCAGGTCGTGCTCGTCGGGCACGGAGGCCGCCTGCTCGACGCGATCGCTGTCGATCAGCACGACGCCGAGGTGGCGCAGGCGCCCGACGCAGGTCTCCGAGCAGACGGTCGGCAGGCCGGCCTCCAGGCGCGGGTAGCAGAGGTTGCACTTCTCGGCCTTGCCGGTCTGCCAGTTGAAGTAGACCTTCTTGTAGGGGCAGCCCGAGACGCAGTAGCGCCAGGAGCGGCAGGCCTCCTGGTCGACGAGCACGATCCCGTCCTCCTCGCGCTTGTACATCGCTCCCGAGGGGCAGGAGGCCACGCACGACGGGTTGATGCAGTGCTCGCAGATGCGCGGCAGGTACATCATGAATGCCTGCTCGAACTCGATCCTGACCTGCTCCTCCAGGCCGCGGCGGTCGACGTCCAGCGCCGCCGAGGTCTCGGATCCGGCGAGGTCGTCGTCCCAGTTGGGCCCGCGTTCGAGCTTCAGCGGATCGCCGGTGACCTGCGAGATCGGCTGCGCGACCGGCTGCACGTCGGAGCTGGGCGCCGAGATCAGGTGCTCGTAGTCATAGGTCCAGGGCTCGTAGTAGTCGTCGAGCGTCGGCAGGTCGGGGTTGTGGAAGATCGTCGCGAGCTTCTTCAGCTTGCCGCCGGCCCGCAGGCGCAGCCTGCCGTGCTTGTCGAGCTCCCAGCCGCCCTTCCAGCGCTCCTGGTCCTCGTAGTCGCGCGGGTAGCCGCGGCCGGGCTTGGTCTCGACGTTGTTGAACCAGACGTACTCGGTGCCGCGGCGGTTGGTCCAGACGTTCTTGCAGGTGACCGAGCAGGTGTGGCAGCCGATGCACTTGTCGAGGTTCATGACCATCCCCATCTGCGCCCTGATCCGCATCAGTACTCGACCTCCCCTTTGCGCTTGCGCACGATGACCAGCTGATCTCGCTGCGGGCCGCAGGGCCCGTAGTAGTTGAAGCCCCAGGACAGCTGCGCGTAGCCGCCGATCAGGTGCGTCGGCTTGATCGAGATCCGCGTCAGCGAGTTGTCGGTGCCGCCGCGCGCGCCGGAGACCTCCGACACGGGCACGTTCACGTGGCGATCCTGGGCGTGGTAGAAGAGCGCGATCCCGGGCGGCACGCGGTGTGAGATGACGGCGCGGCAGGCGACCGTGCCGTGCTTGTTGTAGACCTCCAGCCAGTCGTTGTCGGCGACGTCCACGCGCCGCGCGTCGTCGACCGACAGCCACATCACCGGACCGCCGCGAAACAGCGTCAGCATGTGCAGGTTGTCCTGGAACTCGGAGTGGATCGACCACTTGGAGTGCGGGGTCAGGTAGCGCACGACGATCTCCAGCGCGTCCGCGGGCCGCGGCTCGCCGCCGAGCCCCTCCAGCTGGCCGGCGTCGACCGGGGGCCGGAAGGCGGGCAGGCCCTCGCCGAGCGCCAGCATCCACTCGTGGTCGAGGTAGAGCTGCTGGCGCCCGGTCAGCGTGCGCCAGGGGAGCAGGTGCTCGACGTTGGCGGTGAACGGCGAGTAGCGGCGCTCGCGCGACTCCAGGCCCGACCACTCGGCCGACGCGATCACCTTGCGCGGCTGGATCCCGATGTCGGCGAAGGTCATGCGCTCGTCGGCGCGCTCGGCGGGGATCTGGGCCAGCGCCCGCCCGCTGCGCGCCTCCAGCGAGCGGAAGCTCTCGACCGCCAGGCGCCCGTTGGTCGTGCCCGACAGCGCCAGGATCGCCTCGCAGACGTCGACGTCGCGGGCCAGCGCCGGGCGGCCCTTGGCCGGACCAGAGCCGACGCGGCCGTTGCGCCGCGCCAGGCCCTCGACCTCCTCCAGGGGCTTCATCGTGATCCCCTTCGCGCCGACGCCGAGCCGCTCGACGAGCGGGCCCAGCGACGTCATCCGCGCGTGCGTCGCCGGATAGTCGCGCTCCACGACCGCCAGCCGCGGCATCGTCGTGCCCGGCAGCGGGTCGCACTCGCCCTTGCGCCAGTCGCGCACGAGGCCGCCGGGCTGGGCCAGCTCGTCGGGGCTGTCGTGCATCAGCGGCGCCGCGACGACGTCGGTGCGCACGCCGAGGTGCTCGGCGGCCAGTTCGCTGAAGCGCTCGGCGATCAGGTTGAACGCGTCCCAGTCGGACTTGGCCTCCCAGGGCGGCGCGATCGCGGCGTTGAAGGGGTGCACGAACGGGTGCAGGTCCGTGCTGGAGAGGTCGTGCTTCTCATACCACGTCGCCGCTGGCAGGACGACGTCGGAGTAGATGCACGACCCGTTCATGCGGAAGTCGATCGTCGTGAAGAGGTCGAGCTTTCCGGCCGGCGCCTCGTCGCGCCAGCGGACGTCGGCCGGCCGCCCGGCGGGCGGCGTCTCGGCCGAGCGCACGGCGGCGTCGGGCACCCCGAGGACGTGGCGCAGGAAGTACTCGTGCCCCTTGCTGGAGGAGCCGAGCAGGTTCGCCCGCCAGAGCGTCAGCACGCGCGCATGGTTGGCGCGGTCGTCGGGGTCCTCGCAGGCGAAGCGCAGCCGGCCCTCGGCCAGCTCGCGCGCGACGTGCTCGCCGGGCTCGGCGCCGGCGGCGCGCGCCTCGTCGGCGAGGTCGAGCGGGTTGCGCGAGAAGCTCGGATGCATCGGCAGCCAGCCGAGCCGGGCGCCGAGCGCCACGCAGTCGGCCATGTGCCGCCCGTCCAGCGCGCCGTTGCCGGCGGGCGAGGCGAACTCGCCGGCGTCGAAGCTCTCGTAGCGCCACTGGTCGGACATCAGGTACCAGAACGGCGTCGCGGGCTGCTGGCGCGGCGGGCGGCTCCAGTCCAGCGCGAAGGCGATCGTCTGCCAGCCGGAGATCGGCCGCACCTTCTCCTGGCCGACGTAGTGCGCCCAGCCGCCGCCGTTGACGCCCTGGCAGCCGCACAGCAGCACGAGCGAGAGCATCGCCCGGTAGGTGGCGTCGGCGTGAAACCAGTGGTTCGTGCCGGCGCCCATGACGATCATCGAGCGGCCGTTGGTGACTTCCGCGTTGGCGGCGAACTCGCGCGCGATCCGCACGACGCGCCCGGCGTCGACGCCGGTGTGCTCCTGCTGCCAGGCCGGCGTGTGCGGGGCGCTGGCGTCGCCGTAGCCGGACGGCCACTCGCCCGGCAGGCCGTCGCGGCGCACGCCGTAGTGGGCCAGCATCAGGTCGAGCACCGTCGTGACGAGCCGGCCGCCGACGCGCATGACGGGGACGCCGCGCAGCATCGTCGTGCCGCCCTCGGTCTCGCCGCCGTCAAAGCGCGGCAGCGTCAGCTCGACGGCGGCCTCGTGGCGGCCGAGCAGCGACAGCGCGGGCTGCACGTCGCCGAGGTCGAGGTTCCAGCGGCCCTCCCCCTCGGCGCCCCAGCGGTCGCCGATCGTGCCGTTGGGCACGACCGGCTCGCCGGTGCGCTCGTCGATCAGGACCGTGCGCCAGTCGGCGTGCTCGCCGTCGTCGCCGAGATCGCCGGCACGCAGGAACGTGTCGGGCACGACGCTGGCGTCGTCGCGCTCGCGCAGCGCGACGAGGAACGGCAGGTCGGTGAAGCGGCGCCCGTAGTCCTCGAAGTACGCGACCCGGCGGTCGACGTAGAACTCCTTGAGGATCACGTGGCCGATCGCCATCGCCAGCGCGCCGTCGGAGCCCGCGCGGGCGGGCAGCCAGTGGTCGGCGAACTTCGTGTGACCGGCGTAGTCGGGCGAGACGACGACGACCTTCTGGCCGCGGTAGCGCGCCTCGGTCATGAAGTGCGCGTCGGGGGTCCGCGTCTGCGGGATGTTCGATCCCCACAGCATCAGGTAGGAGGCGTTCCACCAGTCCGCCGACTCGGGCACGTCGGTCTGGTCGCCCCAGACCTGCGGCGACGCCGGCGGCAGGTCGGCGTACCAGTCATAGAAGGACAGGCAGACGCCGCCGATCAGCGACAGAAAGCGCGTGCCCGCCGAGTAGGACACCATCGACATCGCCGGGATCGGCGAGAACCCGACGCAGCGGTCGGGCCCGTAGGCGCGGATCGTGTGGACGTGCGCGGCGGCGATCAGCTGGGCGACCTCGTCCCAGCTGGAGCGCTCGAAGCCGCCCTTGCCGCGCTGGGACTTGTACGCGCGCGCCTTGTCGGGATCCTCGACGATCGCCGCCCACGCCTGCACCGGATCGCCGCAGCGCCGCAGCTCCTCGCGGAACATCGCCAGCAGCACCCCGCGCACGTAGGGGTACTTCGGCCGCACCGGCGAGTACACGTACCACGAGAACGACGCCCCGCGCGGGCACCCGCGCGGCTCGTAGTCGGGCACGTCGGGGCCGTTGGACGGGTAGTCGGTCTGCTGGGTCTCCCAGGTGACGAGGCCGTCCTTGACGTGGATCTGCCACGAGCACGAGCCGGTGCAGTTCACGCCGTGCGTCGAGCGCACGATCCGGTCGTGCTGCCAGCGGCGCCGGTAGGCGGCCTCCCACGTGCGCGAGTGGTCGGAGTGCTCGTTCCAGCCGTCGGCGGAGCGATCACGCGCGCCGAAGAACTGGCGCGCGTGCAGGAGTGCGCGGGCCTCAGCCACGTCGACCTCCTCGTCTGGGGCGCGCCCGCTCTGCCATCAGCGCCGATCCTGAGGCACGGCGGCCCCCGCGCCATCCGGGAGAATCTGCCCAAGCGTGCGGGAATCTACGGACGCGCGCGCCGTGCGTACCGGCGACCCGGCACGCCAGACGGCGAGGATGGCGATCATCGGGATCCACCACGTGCCGTCGGAGATCAGCAGCGACCCGGCCAGGACCGAGATCGCCAGCCGTGATCGGCTGGCACAACCGGGTCGCGGGCGAGGCATGGCTCCTCGTCACCGACCGCTACCCGCCGTTCCGGCTGCGTCGCTGACCTCGTCCGGCTTCGCCGACACCGCCCGCGCCGTGCTGCCCGGTTGCCTGCGGCGGGCACGTGGGCAGACCGCGCGGATGGCCCGTCGTCGTCGTGCTGATTCAATGGTCGTGACCACTGCGACGGAAGGATCACGCCATGACGCCGACTCCCCGCAGCGAGGCCCGCGCCCACGCCGGTAACCGGATCGAAGTCCGTAGGCTGCCGGGCCGTGCGCCGCGCCGCGGCCCGATCCTCGAGGTGCTGGGGCCGCGCGGCCACGAGCACCACCGCGTGCGCACGAGCAGCACGAGTCGATCTTCTTCCGACCGAAGCAGGCAGTTGGTGCGCTCGTGAGCCCGTGCGGCTGCGGCAGGACGATGCTGCCGATCCACCCGCCGGGCCGCGACGAGCTCGGCGCCAGCGACGTCCTCGCCAAGGGCGCGCCGCTGGCCTTGACGTCCGACCGCAGGCAGGCGTTCGCGGCCGCTCAGCGCCCCGCCGCCGTCGAGCGCTGATGCGTCCCACCACGCAGCTGCAACGGCTCCCCCGCCGCCCGGATCCCCGCATGATCCCGCGCCCGCTGTCGGACGACGGGCTGTTCGAGGTCGATGCCACGTGGGGTGCCGTGCAGCCGATCGAGCTTGCCCCCGGCATCACCACGATCGGCGAGCTCGAGCTGATCGATCACGTCGAGCAGGGGCTGGCGCTCATCGACACCCGCCTGGAGCACTTCCATCGCGCTCGCACGATCCCGGGCGCGCTGAACATCCCTCACGACGACATCCTCGCCCGCGCCGGCGAGCTTCAGGCCACACGTCCGACCGTCCTGTTCTGCAACGGCCCGCAATGCCCAGCCACACCCGATGCCATCCGCACGCTGGTCGCCGCCGGTCACCCGCCCCGAGGGCTGCTCTACTACCGTGGAGGCATGCACGACTGGGTGACCCTCGGCTACCCGACGATCTCCTCGTTCCGGGTCTGACCTGAGCAGGTCGGCGGCCGGCGTGCTGGACGACGTCGTGGGTGACGCTGCCCAGCAGCAGCGACGTGATGGCGCCCGGTCGCGGGTCCCCAGGACGATCGCGCCGGCCTCGATCCCGGCGGAGATCGGGGAGCGTCGGCCAACCCGACGTCGTTGTGGTTGAGCACCTCGACGCACGGCTTTCACACCGCTGGCGCGTCACCGGCCCGTCGGCGAACAGCCGTGCCGTGCGGTCGGCGGCGACCCGCCCGAGACGCGCGCCAGCTCCCAGGCGGGCTGTACAGCGGCACGCGCGACGCGCCGGTGCGCGCGGACGCGGAACCGGCCCGCGCCGCGGGATCGCCCGCGCACGGCGTCCGTGGTTTGCACGGTCCAGGACGGCGGACTCGCACGGTTGGCCCGGCCCCGCAGCCCTCCTACGGTGCAATCGAGCAGCATCCGTACCGACCTCCACAACGAGAGGACGCACGTGTCACGCACAGCATTTCGAGCAGCCGCGCTGGCCATGGTCGCCGTATCGATCTTCGTCGCGGTCGGCTCGCCGGCGACGGCGTCGGTGGCCGACGACGCACACGTGGCCGCGGCACCCGGTCTGGCGAACGTCATCGCGGACGGCGCGGGCTGGCATCACGGCGACGTCGGAGTCGGCTGGTGGATCGTCATGACGCTCGGCATGGCCGCCTTCTGGGGTGCGGTGATCGTGGTGGTCGTCAGCCTCGCCCGCGGCACGGGGTCGTCTCGTAACGCCGCGGCGCCGCCGCTCGAGCTCCTGCGCCGGCGCCTCGCGTCCGGCGAGCTGTCAATCGAGGAGTTCGAGCGCCGCCGCGCGCTGCTGGAGCCCGACGCGACCGCCGACAAGGACCTGCCCGGCTGATCGCCGCGACGACCGCCTGGATCAGCTCAACGCCGTCGACGACGATCTCGAGGAGGCCGTTCAGGCTTGCGACCATGAGCGCTTCAGCCACGAAGTCAGCCTTCTGCTGGCACTCGTGCGCGATGTTGGCGAGCGGCCGAATGGCGATCAGCTCGCTGAGTAGCAGCTGATCCTCCCGCCCGACGACATCTCGCTGGAGCAGATCGCCGGCCGATGATCGTGCTGCGCACGCCGAAGGGCTGGACCGGCCCCGAGGAGGTCGACGGCATGCCCGCCGAGGGTCCTTCCGCGCGCACCAGGTGGGCTCGCGAACCTGGCCAGCGACCGTCCCGCGCTCGGGCGCCGGGCTGGCCGCGCCGGTCACCGGTCTGGCCTGACTCGGGCCGACGACCCGACTCCCGGTCGTTCACATCCTCATGTGGCCGTCGCCGTCGGTGTGTGATCGCATGAACATGCGCTCTCCGGCGACGAGGGCGACGATCGCCGCAGCGGAGACATAGAGGATGAGCGGGTCCGCTGATGCCTTGACCCACA
>JAJCYD010000021.1 GCA_029263125.1 Solirubrobacteraceae bacterium
CAACCCAAGACGCAACCGCCGTTCGCGACGACAACTCTGAGCATTCAGAAGCGCGGTAGCCAGCCGCCACTGACATTCAGCGGACTCGACATCAGAACCCCTCGCCGAAGCCAGAGGCCCAAACAAACGAAGCCGCCTCAGGGAGGGGTGACCACGCACCCCTTGAGGGGCGATGGGGTGGTGCATGGGAGATGCGACTGGGGAGGTAACTGTTTGATGCTTGGGTCCCAAGCATCAAGGCAGTCAACTCAAGCTAGCAGACAAAATGCTCCCCACACCGAGATTGTGGGCCAATTCCATTCGACACTCGGGCCTGCGATCCGAGTTGAACGGGGTCCGAGTTGATGATCGACACGAGGACTCAACCATGCGCGCATGGGGTGGACCGCGCGTGAAGCGGTCGTGAAGTTCCTCGGCGTTCTGGATGGCCTTTGCGCTCACGGTTCGACGCCGCCGTCGAGAGCCTGGTCTCGGATCGCCTCGGTCTCCTCGATCATGCTCCGCATGCGTCGCAGGGAGCGCGACAGGATCTGCTGCACGTTGGCGAGGCTGAGGTCCGTCGCCTCGGCGATCTCAGGCCCGGTCAGGTTGCCGCCGAAGCGCAGCGCGATGATCTCGCGTTCGCGCTCACCGAGGCTTGCGAGCGCGAGTTCGAGATCGGGTTCGAGCCCGAGGTCGGGCTGATCGGTGCGACCGACGAGCGCGTCGTGTCCGTCATCGAGATCGTCGATCGTCTGCTGGCGCGCGCTGCGGTCGGCCCGAAAGTGGTCGACGAGCAGGTTGCGTGCGATGACGAGCAGCCACGTGGCGACGGCGGCGCGGGCGGGGTCGTAGCGCGACCAGGATCGCAGCGCCCGCTCGAAGGTCTTCTGCGTGAGGTCCTCCGCGTCGGCACGGTTGCGCACGCGGTAGGCGAAGAAGCCGTACACGCGCCAGACGTGTTCGTCGTAGACGGCTGAGAAGTCGCGGGCCGGCATCAGTGCGGACGGAGAGACAGGCGCACCACAGTACGTCAGCCTTCCAGCGGCTGCCACGTAGAGTCTCGGCGATGGAGCTCACGGCCCAGAGGTCAGCGGCCGCGCAGGCGCAACCGCGTCGTTTGACCGCGCGCCTTGATCCGCCCGCCGTCGCCGCATGGGTGCTGGCCTTCGCGCTCGTCGCCTATCTCGCGCTGAGCAACGGGGGCTATGACACGATCGTGCGCAGCCAGGTCGGCATCGCGGTCTGGTGGATCGTGCTGCTTGGAGCCCTCGCGGGCATCCTGCCCGGACGCATCGGCGGCGCGGGGTGGGTGGCGACCGGCCTGCTGGCCGCGTTCGCGCTGTGGACCGGGCTGGCGACCAGCTGGTCGGAGAGCGCGGAGCGCAGCACCATCGAGCTCGGGCGTGTGGCGATGTACCTCGGCGTGCTCGTCCTCGCGCTCGCGCTGCAGGGCCGCGCCGGCGCTCGCCACACGATCAACGGGCTTGCGTGTGCGATCGGCTTCGTGACGCTTCTGGCCGTGCTGTCGCGGCTGCATCCGCAGTGGTTTCCCGTGAACGATCACATCGAGTCCTTCGGCGTGCTCGGGGAGGTCACCGCTCGCAAGCTCAGCTATCCGCTGAACTACTGGAATGCCTTGGCGGCATTCGCCGCCATGGGGGTGCCATTGCTGCTCGGCGTCGCACTGACGGCCCGCACGCTCGCGGGACAGGGGCTGGCCGCCGCGATGCTGCCGCTGTCGGCGCTGTGCGTCTACCTGACGATCTCGCGCGGCGGGACGCTGGCGCTGGTGGTCGGGGTGGTGGTCTTCTTGGCGTTCGTGCCGCGACGGTTGAGCGCCCTGGGAACGCTGGGCGCTGCGGGACTCGGTTCGGCGATCCTGCTCTCCGCAGCATCGCAACGAGACGCGCTGCAGGATGGCCTGCCGACGGCGACGGCGATCGGGCAGGGCTCGGAGCTCATCTGGCTGGCCGTGATCGTCTGCGGCGGGGTTGCGCTGCTGCAGGTCGCGATGGGCCTGTCGGCGCGGCACGTGCGACGCCCGGCACTGCTGGCGCCCGGTCGACGGACGACCGCGCTGGGGGCGCTGGCGCTGGCGGCGGTCGTCTGCGTCGCCGCGGTTGCGGCGGGCGCTCCCGGATACGTCGACGATCGCGTGCAGGAGTTCAAGGCGCCGGTCGGCACCGTCACGGCGGGCGATCAGGACAACGTCTTCAGCCGGCTGCAGGCGACCAACGGCAACACTCGCTACCAGTACTGGCAGGCGGCGCTCGACGCCAACGAAACGGCGCCTTGGCAAGGCATCGGCCCGGGCACCTTCGAGTTCTGGTGGTCGCGCAACGGCACGACCCCGGCTTTTGTCCGCGACGCTCACACGCTCTACTTCGAGACGCTCGCGGAGACCGGGATCGTGGGCTTCGTGCTGCTCGTCGGCCTGCTCGCGTTGCTGCTGGGCGCCGCGGCGGTGCGGTCGCTGACCTGCCCGCCCGGCCTGCGGATGCCGATCGCGGCCGCGGTCGGCGGCATCGCCGCGTTCATGACCGCGGCGGCCTTTGAGTGGGTGTGGGAGATGGGCGCGATCGCTTGTGCCGTGATGGTGCTCGCAGCGGTGATCCTCGCTGGACGCGGGGACTCAGCCGTCGCCGATGAGCCCGCGGAGCGTTCGCGCATGCGCCTCCCGCGCGCCGCGCTCGCGGTGCTCGCGGTCGCAGCGACCGGCGCGATCGCCGTGCCGTTGTCGGGAGCCCTGGCCACCGATCGAAGCCGCGATGCCGCGGCCGATGGGCGCCTCAACGCGGCCCTGCGGGACAGTCGCACGGCAGAGCGCCTGCAGCCCTATGCTGCGACGCCGCATCTGCAGCGCGCGCTCGTGCTCGAACTGGGCGGCGCGCTTCCGCGAGCGGCGGTCGCCGCGAGGGCCGCCACCGCCGACGAGCCGACGAACTGGCGCACGTGGTTCGTGCGCGCACGGATCGACGCACGGCGTGGCGAGGCGGCCTCGGCACTGAGATTCTTCCGCAAGGCCCGGCGCCTGAACCCCCGCTCCCCGCTGCTGGGGGCACGGTGAGCGCCGGCCGTGACACGCGCGCCGATCTCGAGCCTGACGCACCGCAGGAGTTGATCCGCCTGGCCGAACGCCTGGATCGCGAACGCCCGGTGCCGTCGGCAGCGTTTCGCGGCGATCTGCGTCGGCGGCTGCTCGCGGGCAGGGTCGCTCACCGCAGGCCGCAGCGGCTGCGCCTGCTCATCGCCGGCTATGCCGGCGCCGGATCCGCGCTGCTGCTGCTCGGGGCCGCGAGCGCGGCCGGCCTAGGCCCACTGGGGGCCTGAGCGTCACCGCTTGGCAGCCTTGCCGCGCTTCTTGGTGGTCTTGGCGCCCTTCGTGTCTTCGCCGTAATAGGCGTGCGAGTAGTAGCCGTAGTCGGACTCGCGGCCGACCTCCAGGCCTGTGACCACGACCGCCGTCGTGCGCTCGGGGAGCTGCGCGAGCGCCTGCTTGACCGCCCGCGCCTGGTCGCGCGTTGTCTGGTCGGCGCGGATGCACAGCACGATGGCGTCGACGAGCGGCACGATCGCAAGCGGGTCGGACACGGCCAGCAATGGCGGCGTATCGATCACGACGATGTCATAGGCGTCGTCGACCTCGTCAAGGAACTCGTGGAAACGCTTCGAGTCGAGGAGCTCTGCCGGGCGGTTGGTCCGTGAGCCCGCGGCTATGACGACCAGTTCGCCGGCCTTGAGTTCGGTCTCTGTGGCCGCGCGGGCGTCGGCGATCGTCCCGTCGTGGTCTGCGCCCGCCTTCCCGGCGCCGTTGACGCCGACCTGCGGCTGGATGAGCTCGACGGTCTGCACGATGTCGGCCATCGCGGCCACGCCGGCCAGGTAGTCACTGAGCCCAGGGCTGCGGTTGATCGACATGCGCTCCGGCAGGCATGGCCTGCGCAGGTCGCACTCGACGAGCAGCGTTCGCTTGCCCGCCACGGCATGCGCGGACGCCAGCGAGGCGGCGACCGTCGACTTGCCTTCAGCAGGCTGAGGGCTGGTCACGAGGATCTTCTTGATCGGGTGGTCGACGTCGAGGAACTCGAGGTTCGTACGCAGGATTCGGAAGCTCTCCACGTCCTGGTCGGCCATCGGATCGCGACCGTTCGGGACGCACGCCGCATTGCCGAGCGCTTCCGCGCGGACCCAGCCGACCACTGGCAGGTCAAGGGCCTCCCGGATCTCGTTGGCGTCGCGTAGCCGCCGATCCAGCGAGCTCCGCACGAACGCCAGGCCGACGCCGAGCAAGAGTCCCATCAGCCCCCCGAAGAGCGTGCTGCGCGCGGGCTTTGGGGATGCGGGCGCGGGGGGGACGGTCGCGGAATCCGCGAGCCGCGCGGGAGCAGCCGTCAGGCTCAGGGTGCGCAGCGTGGAGATCCGGTCCAACAGACTCGCGAGCGCGAAGTCCGTGCGACTCCCCGATTCGTTGCGATCTCGGGAAGCCGCGCTCTCGTCGCGCAGCTTCGTGTACTGGCGCTCGACGCGATCGGCGAGACGGCCGAAGCGCTTGCGCTCGACGTTCTTGCGGATCGTGACGGCCCCGTTGGCGACCTCGTTGGCCAGCGCCGCCGCGAACTTCGGGTCGCCGGCGCTCGCCTGCACGGCGACGAGCGCGCTCGTGGCGTCGACGCTCGTCGCAAGCATGCCGCGCAGCTCGTCAAGGCGCGGGTAGTGGTCGTTGAGTTGGCCGGCGGCCTCGAGCTGGGTTCGCGCGCGCCTGAGCACGTCGTTTGAGAGCATCGTCGTCGCGCCCTCGGCCGCCAGCTGCGCGGCCGTCTGTGACGGCGTGGCCGGCAGGCCGGCCTCTGCGTTGCTGCGATTCTCCTCCAGGAACGACACGCTTGCCGTCGCGACGTACGTCTTCTCCTGGGACAGCGACAGCCCGGCCGCGATGCCGGCGAGCAGCAGCGTCATGACGACGATTACCCAGCGGCTACTGCGCAGAACGCGCAGCGAGTCGCGTAGGGTTGCCTGGTTAGTGTCTTCGCTCATCCTGGTCCAGTCCGGGTTGCGGCCGAGGCCCAGCGTGCAGACGTGCGTCGACGCTGCCCTGCCGCAGGCATGACGACTGGGAGCCGCCACCGCCCGCCCGAACGAGCCGGTCGAGAATAGCAGCGCGCCGTTGACCTCAAGACCTCCTGTCGGCGAATGAACCCACGACCATCAGCGCTGCCGACGGATGTCGTACTCGTCCACGACTACCTCAACCAGCGCGGGGGCGCCGAGCGCGTGGTCCTTGAGCTGGCGGCGATGTTCCCGGGCGCGCCGATCTATACGTCGCTGTACCGGCCTGGGTCGACGTTCCCGGAGTTCCGTGCGCTCGATGTGCGCACGAGCTTCATGGACCGGCTGCCTGTCGACCGGCGATTCCGTGCCCTCCTGCCGCTTTACCCGGCTGCGTTCAGATCGCTGGGCCCCATCGACGCCGGGCTCGTGATCTCGAGTTCGAGCGGCTGGGCGCATGCCGTCCGCACGACGCCGCGAGCCTTTCACGCAGTCTACTGCTACACGCCGGCCCGGTGGCTCTATGAGACGCGGGTCGGCGACCGGACGATCGGCTCCGCGGTGGCGCTGGCGCTGGCGAGCCGCTACCTGCGTCCATGGGACCGCCGGGCGGCGAGCCACCCCGACCTCTACATCGCGATCAGCGAGCTCGTGCGTGCGCGCATCCGGGAGCGCTATGGGCGCGATGCGCCTGTCGTCTACCCGCCGGTTGATACCGAGCGCTTTCGACCGACGCCGCGCGGTGAGCGGCTGCTCGTGGTGTCGCGGCTGTTGCCGTACAAGCGTGTCGACCTTGTCGTCGAGGCGGCGACCCGGGCTGGCATTGGGCTGGACGTGGTAGGTGTCGGGCCTGCGCTGGATGATCTGCGCCGCCGGGCAGGGCCTACGGTGCATTTCCACGGACGGCTGCCGGATGAGGAGATCACGCAGCTGTTTCAGCGTTGCCGCGCATTCTGTCTGCCGGGCTCCGAAGATTTCGGGATCACGCCGATCGAGGCCAACGCGGCTGGTAAGCCGGTCGTGGCCTTTGCAGGCGGGGGAGCACTCGAGACGATCGACGAGGGGGTAACAGGCGCGTTCTTCGCCGAGGCATCCGTCGAGGGTTTGCTCGAGGCGCTCGCTCGTTGTGACGCGATCATCTCGACGCCCGCCGAGATCGCCGCGCAAGCTCGCCGCTTCTCGGCGACCGCGTTTCGTGAGCGGTTGACCCGAGTCCTGCACGCGGCGATCACGAATGACGTCTAGCGCGGCGTCACTGGAGATCCGCGAGGCGCGGCGAGCAACGCGCAGTACATCTCGACGATGCGCCGCACGTGCGTGCCTGCGTCGAAATGCCCGGGGAGCGATGCCCGTGCGGCTCGTCCGATGCTTGAACGTAGATCGTCATCGTCGAGCAGTCGGACGATGCGGCTGGTCCACGCGGCGACATCGCGGGGTGGCGCGAGCAACCCTGTCACGCCGTCGTCGATGATCTCCCGCGGGCCGCCCGCGCTCGTGGCGAGGACCGCACGTCCCATTGCCATCCCCTCGATGACGCTCCGACCGAAGGGCTCCTCCCAAGATGGGACGAGCACGATGTCGAGCGCGTGCATCAGCGCCGGGATATCATCGCGCTCGCCGAGGAACGTGACCGCATCGCCGACGTCAAGCTCGCGGGCCTTCTCGGCGAGTCGTGCCTTGAACGTCAGGTTGTCGAAGCGCGTGTTACGCGAGACGAACTTTGCCTCGCCGATGAGCAGCAGTCGCGTGCACGGATGCTGGCGACGCACGCTCGCGAGCGCGGCGATCGCGTCGTCCTGACCCTTCCACGGCGTGATCTGAGCGACTACCCCTAACGCACGGTCGTCGGGAGCGAGCCCGAGCGTCGCACGCAGCGCTGCGCGATCGAACGCGGCGGGATCGAACCGACGAAGATCGACCCCGTTGTGGATCACGGTCACGCGCCCGCGCCGTCCGAAGCCGCGCGCGACGTGCTCTGAGATGCAGACGGTCTGGCGAGCACCGCACCGGATGGTGCTCTTGACTAACGCGCCCGCCGCGCCGGCCGGGAGGTCGTCACGGACGTGCACGACCGTGGGCGGCCTCCCGATGGCGCCGCCCGGGGCCGCGATCAGCCCGGCGCGGACGGAGTTGGCATGGATGACGTCTACGCGAAGGCGATGCGCGATCACGCTCAGCGCGGCGGCACTGCGGGCGATGTCGAGCGCGGCGCGCGGCGTCCGTACCGGATGAAGGCGAAACGAGCCCGTGGTTCCGGGCAGTACCTCCGAGCGCACTCCTAGGGCGTGCGCGCGTCGGTGCAGCGGACCTGGAGGGCTCGCCACGATCGGCACGACATCGTCGGGCAGGCCCTCCAGCAACGTCAAGAGCGAGTGCTCTGCGCCGCCGACCGTCGCGGTGTGGTTTACGTACAGGACCTTCAAGCGTGCCGCGCCATGAGATCTGCGACGAGCGCTTCGACGGCGGCTGCCATGCGGTCCCACGAGAGCGTGCGCGCGCGCACGAGCCCAGCGGCCCCTAGCGCTTCGGCGCGATCCGGTTTGGCGAGCAGGTCGACCAGTGCGTCCGCAGTCTTCAGATGATCAGTGGCGTCCACCAGCAGACCCGTCTCACCGTCGATGACAGCTTCGGCGACCGCTCCCAGGTTCCCCGCAACGCATGGCAGGCCGCGCGCGCCAGCCTCCAAGTATACGAGCCCATATCCCTCGCCGCCACCGTCGCTCGGCAGGCGGCTGGGCATCGCGAACACGTGGGAGCGAGCAAACCACTCGTCGAGTTCCGCGTCGGAGACGCGGCCGCAGAACAGCACGCTGCCGTTGAGGCCCAGGGCACGCGCCATGCGCTCGAGTTCGTCACGCAGCGGTCCCTCGCCGATCACGACCCACCGAGCATCGGGGATTCGTGCGCGCACGAGCGGCATCGCTCGGAGCATCACGTCGAAACCCTTGTAGCGATCGGCGAGTCGCGCGACCGTGAGGATCGTTGGCACGTCCGCTTTCTGCCGACGCTCGGGTGACGGCTCGGGTACGACCACCCCCGGCGGTATTACGTGCATGCGTACGCGATCGGCTCCCGTGCGCTGCGCGATGTCCGCCGTGTGTTGACTCAGCATGACGGCGGCCGTGGCATGAGCCACTGCGAAGCGGCCGAGCTTGGGACGAGCGGTGAGCTCCTTGGCGTAGACGTACTGCACGGTCGGGACGTGCAGCAGGCTGCCCAGCAGCAGCGTCGCCGGGCTTGCGACGATGTGACCCGAGACGATCGCCTGAGGCCGCCACGTGAGGCCCTTCCGAAGCGCTGCGGCGTTGAGCCTCGCTATAGCGGTGTGGCGAAACCGCGGCATGTTCGCGACGCGGTGCGTCGGCGCAAGCACCGGTGCCCCTTCCGCGTCTGGATGGTCAAGGGTCACGACGAGCGTTTCCCAGCCGTCCGTATGCGAAACGAGCCTGCCGATGAGGCGCTGGATACCGCCCGTCGCCGGCGGGAAGTCCGGCGTGACGACGAGAACACGGGGCCTGCTCACGACGCGACCGTCAGGTTATGTGTGTCGCGGCAGCCGCCCGATGCGTGGACCTGCAGGTACCGCACGAGGTCGAACAATGACAGCATGGATGGCAACGTGGACGGCAATGCTCATGCCTGACGATGTCGATTGACGGCGGCGGCGTTGCGCTCGCGGTGCTCGCGTTCGTCGCGCTGACGGTCTGGTGCTTCAGCCATCGCCGTGTCGACCGTACGCTAGCGGCCCTGGGGCTGTACTTGGGGCTGTTCGACGGCTATCTCAAGCTGCGCTCGGGAAGCCCCACGATCACGCTCGCGCGCGACGTGCTTGTCGCCGCGATTGCGGCCGGCGCGCTGCTGCGCGCGCTCAGCGCCAACAAGCCGCTCCGCATACCTCCGCTCGGCGGCTTTGTGCTGACGTTCGGCGCGCTCGTTGTGATCGGGCTGTTCAACCCCGAGGGCGGACCGCTCAGCAGCGGCCTGGCTGGGCTCCGCCAGCACTTGGAGTTCGTGCCGTTGTTCTTCCTGGGCTACGCGTTCATACGCGAGGAGTCCCAGCTTAAGGGGCTGCTGTTCATCCTCGTATTCTGCGCCGCCGCGGGCGGCGTCGTCAGCTACGTGCAGTCGACCTTGACGCCCGAGCAATTCGCCAACTGGGGACCCGGCTATCGCGACCGCATCTTCGGCAACGGCCTAATCGCTCCGCGACTTGCTTACGACGGCCGCCTCACGTCGGTGCGCCCGTTCGGTCTCGGATCGGACATCGGGGCAGGTGCGGTGGCGGCGGCGCTCGCGTTGCCGGCGCTCCTGGCGCTGTTAATCGCCGCCCGCGGGGCGGCTCGTTTGATGATGGTGCCCCTGTCGATCGGAATCGCCCTGGCGATCGCAACCTCGGGCACGCGCGCCGGGCTCATCACCGTGGTCGTCTCTCTGGCGGCCTTTGGCTTGATCGCCGCCACCTCGCGCACCGGTTCGCGCGTGATCGTCGCGCTCATCGTAGGCACCGCGCTCGTCTACGGCGCGTTCAGTTATCTCGGCTCGGACACGAGCACCGCTCGACGCGCTCAGACGATCACCCCGGACAAAGCCCTGTCGACGTTCTCGCGCGAGCGGGGTGCGAGCGTCACGACGTTCGGCGAGTATGCGTCGAGCTACCCACTCGGAATCGGCGTCGGTTCCGTCGGTCCTGCCGCGTCTGCGGTGCAGCGGGGGACGTTGGCTCCCCAATCCTTCAATACGGAGACCCAATGGAACTACCTCGTGCTCGAGGTCGGGCTGCTCGGCGTCGGCGTCTTCTTGCTCATCAACTTCCGGCTGATGCTGCTGTCACTCACGCGGATACGACGGATGGACGTCACGTCGACGCGCCTGTACCTTGCGGCTATCAGTGCACCGCTGTTCGGGCTGCTCGCCGCCGGCTTCGCCGGCCCGACCACGGCCTCCGTTCCGCCGGCGCCGTACTTCTGGTTCGTCGCTGGGGTCCTGAGCTATTGGCTCGTGACCCGCGTCCCTGCTGATCGGGTCACGCCGGCCGAAGCGCCGGGGGCGGAAGCCGAGGCGCCGGCGCGCCCCCAATCCCGCGACGCGGTCACGGCCATGGCTGCCCGCTCAACGGAGGAGCACGGCGGCGCGACGCCCCACCGGGCCTGACAGCGACATGGACGCAACGGCCAGGGTCGCCGGGCTCGCGGCGGCGGCAAGCGCGCGTCGGCACGAGTGGCGAGCGGCCGTCGTGTCGCCGGCTTTCAGCTGACAGATCGCTGCGCGACGCTCGTAGGCAGCCAAGCGCGAGCGGAACTCGCCCTCCAGCGAACGCAGTTGCGGATCGCGCAGCAGGCGCCGGTAGCAGGCTGCGAATGACCGATGCCAGGCGAGGCCGCCCGCCGCGGTAGCTGAACCTCCGTGCACGCGGTAGCGCGTCAGGCGTTGGGGCTCGTAGTACGCGGCACCGCCACTGCGCACGAGGAGGTAGCCCAGCCAGAAGTCGGCCACGACATCTGTCTCCGGCGGGAAGTCCTGCCAGTCGATGCCCTCTCGGCGGATCACGGATCCCATCGTGAGCGGTATCGCCTGGTCGACGAGGACGAGCCGATCCAGCGGCTCGTGACGGCCGGATGCGAGGCCACCGCGGTACCGCGCCTCGTTGGTCGCCGTCGCGCCGAGGTCGACGATCTCGTGAGCGTCGATAATCGTGTGCGAGCCAAACGCGACCACGAGCGACGGGTCAGACTCGAGGATGGGGACTAGCGAGCTCAGGAAGTGTGGCTCCCAGAGGTCGTCGTCGTCCAGATTGGCGACATAGCGTCCTTCGGCGGCCTGCCAGCCGGCGAACTTGTTGGCGCCGATGCCCAGGCGCCGTTGATTGACGCGGTGAATGATGCGCGCATCGCCGAAGCCTTCGACGACCTCTTGGTTCTCGAAAGTTCCGCCGTCGTCGTGGACGACGAGCCGCCAGTCCTGGAAATGCTGTGCCACGACGCTCTCGATCGCTTGGCGAAGATACTGCGGTCGGCGGTAGGTCGGGATGACGATGCTCACGAGCGGCGCCTCAACCATGCCCGGACCATACTGCGGCCTCGAGATCCTATCCTTGGCCGGATGCCGAGTGCCCGCCAGCGGACGTACCAGACCGGCGTGTCGTACGTGCGCCCGCGCGCCGCTGACGTGCGCCGGGCGCTGTCGTTCTTCTCGCGCCGAAGCGAGGTGCAGCGAGCGCGCGAGGAGCGGCGTGAGCTCCGTGACGCAGCCACCGCGTACGCCTTCGCGGAACGTCACGTGCCCGGCGGCTGCCATCAGCTCCCAGCCGAGATCGTGCCGTTTCTCGAGCGCGTCCGCGGCCTCCATCCCCACCGGATCTGCGAGATCGGCTGCGCGAACGGCGCAACGACCCTCGCCCTGAGCCACAGCGCGCCGACGGTCGAGCTTGTGATTGGCATTGATCTGTTCGTCAAGAACCGAGCCATCCTGCGCGCCCTGGGCCGCCCGCAGCAGCGCATGGCGTTCGTTGACGGTCCGTCGCTGAGCCCGCAGGCGCTAACCCGTGTACGGCAGAACCTCGGCGGCGCGAAGTTCGACGTGCTCCTGATCGACGGAGACCACTCCTTCGACGGCGCGCTCGGGGATTTCCTGGCGTACCGCGACATGGTGCGCGACGGTGGACTCATCGCGTTTCACGACATCGTGCCCGACGCCTACCCGCAGGAGGGCGGGGCCGCTGACGCACCACGACTCACGATGCCTCCCTGCCCCGGCGTCCCCTGGGCCGGGGACGTCCCGCGGGTATGGGACACGCTGTCGCCGTTTTTCGAGCACGAAACGTACATCGCGGACCGCGGCCAGCAGGGCTTCGGCATCGGGGTGCTCGAGTATCGCCGCGACCGCGTCGATCACGTCCTGCGCGACGCGCTCGCCGTTGCCAGACCGTGAGCCTGCGAGTCGCGCTCCTCGCACCGCAGATGGCCCGCGACGGCGGCGTCGCCACCCACGTGCTCGACTCGGCCGATGCGCTGCGCGCAGGGGGACACGAGGTCGCGCTCATCTGTGCCCGCTCCGAGTATGCCGTCGAGGACATCCCGTCGGTGATGTACGCCGACGTGGCCGACGCGCAGTCCTTCGAGAAGACGCTTCGTGCGTGTGCTCCCGACGTCGTACACCTGCACGACTATGCCGATCCGGATGTCGTTGCCAGCGTGCGCCGGGTGGCCCCGACAGTCCTCAGCGCCCACGCCTATCCTGGATGCAGTCCCAACACGCACTACTTCGCACCCGGAGCAGAGTGCGACAGGCCGCACGGTCTCGGCTGCATCGCGAACATGGCGCTGCGCGGATGCCTGCACGCGCGCGACCCGCGGTCGGCGCCACGGAAGTACCGTCAGGCGTCGCGACGGATGGCCGCGTACGGGCAGGCAGACGGGGTCGTCGGATACTCGACGGCGGTCGTTCGTCACCTGGAACGCAACGGCTTCGAGGCGCAGCAGGTGCCGTTGTTCACTCCAATGGAGTCGCTCGACACCGACGATGCCGCGCAGGACGAGGGTGCCCGGCAGGTCCTCTTCGTCGGACGCGTCGCCCCGGAAAAGGGGCTGCATGTGCTCCTGCGGGCGTTGCATCCGGCGGATGCGACGCTCACCGTCGTAGGTGACGGTCCTGCGCTGCCCGGTGCCCGCGAACTGGCTGCGACGCTCGGCATGAGCGCGCGCGTGCGGTTCTCGGGCTGGATGGCCGGCGCCGCACTGACGGATGCGTACAGGAGTGCGGCAGTCGTCGCGGTTCCGTCGGTGTGGCCTGAGCCCTTCGGGCTCGTCGGGCTCGAGGCGATGGCGGTCGGCAGACCGGTGGTGGCGAGCATGACCGGCGGCATCGTCGACTGGCTCGAGCCGGAGGTGACAGGGCTGGGCGTGGTGCCGGGGCGTCCACAGCCGCTGCGCGAGGCGCTGACAGCGATCCTTGGCAACCCCGCGCGAGCGAAAGCGATGGGTGCCGCCGGTCGCCGTTCGCTCGAAACGCGGTTCAGCGCGTGCGCCCATGTCACGGCGTTGGAAGCGGTCTACGCTCGCGCCTCGGGCGCCTGGTCTGCTCGAACGCGTTGATGAGTACGCTGGCTGGGATGCGCCACCATGAACGGACACAGGCAGGTACGCGGCCAGCAACGCACGGCTGATGTCCGTTCGAGCGATCACCTATCGAGGCTTCGGTGTCGCGGTCCGAATCCCGGAGCGGCTGCCGGCCGCCGTCCGGGCGCTCGCACGCCGATCGCCTGCGACCCTGCCGCAGGGCGTCGAGCTTCGCGCGCCGCCGCCGATCTTCGCGCGCCGGCGCGATCCAGCGAACGCCACCGTGTTCGTGAGCAGCTTCTACGAGGACGACCGCAGCCGCCCCATCCCCGACGCCGCGACACTCGCGGCCATGCCACTCGCCGAGCAGGTCGCCGCAACACGCTGGTATCACACGATCGAGCTGCCGGGCCAGGTCGTCACGCCCGGCGCGTTCGATCACCGGCCGGTCGTGCCGCATTACAGCATCCCGCAGAGTCTCGCCGGCAAGCGCTGCCTCGACGCCGCCTGCAGCAATGGTTTCTGGGCATTCGAGTTCGAGCGCCGCGGCGGGGACGTCGTCGGGCTGGACATCCCCTCGATCGCCGACTGGGACTTTCCCGCAGGTACGCCTTCGCTGGGCACGACCACCCCCGACGAGTTTGCCGCGGCGGCGTTCGAGATCGCGCACCGGGCGCTCGGATCGCGGGTGGAGCTCGTACGGCGCAACCTCTACACAATGGATCCCGACGATCTCGGCACGTTTGATTTCGTCCACATGGCCGACGTGCTGCTGCATCTTCGCAACCCGCTCGACGTCCTTCGCCGCTTGTACGCGTTGACCTCGCCGGGGGGCGAAGCGCTCATCACGGACGTCTTCGATCCGGAGTTGACCGACAGGTCGATGCGGTACTCGGGAGGGTTTGAGAACCTGATCTGGTGGACTCCCAGCCTCGACTGCCTCGTCCAGCTTGTTTATGACGCCGGATTTTCGCAGGTAGACGTGACCACGACGTACTCGATCCCCGGACGCGCCGGCTGGCGCGCGGTCATGCGAGCGCACCCATGACGATCGCGACCGACCTGAGCGGCCAGTACGTCGATCTGCTCAAACGCACGCTGACTGGGACGGCTGGCGCGACCTACGATGTGGTGATCCCGCGGTCGCGGCTGCATCGGCTGGCATATGCGCCCTTGCAGCGGCTTCTCGCGCAGCGCGGCCTTGAGCTGCTGCGGCGGACCGATCGCAAGGTCAGCGAGCAGGGCATCGGCTGGACCGCGATCGGCGACACGATGGTGGGCATCTCCCGTCTGGAGCAGTTGGAGACGTGCGTCGCCGACGTCATCGCCGACGACGTGCCCGGCGACTTTATCGAGACCGGAGTCTGGCGAGGCGGCGCATCGATCTTCATGCGCGCGCTGCTCGACGTGCACGGCGACACGAGCCGGAACGTGTGGCTGGCGGATTCATTCGCCGGGCTGCCGAAGCCCGACGCGGAGCGTTATCCGGCCGACAAGGGCGATCGTCTCTGGCAGCAGAGCGCGAATCTCGCGATCAGCCTCGAGCAGGTGCGCGCGAACTTTGCCCGCCACGGCTTCCTCGACGATCGCGTGCGCTTTCTGCCCGGCTGGTTTCGCGACACGCTCCCCGACGCGCCGGTGGAGCGCCTAGCGATCTTGCGCCTGGACGGCGACCTGTACGAGTCGACGATGGTGGCGCTCGACGCGCTGTACAATCGCCTCTCCCCGGGCGGCTACGTCATCGTCGACGACTATGCCCTGCCCACCTGCACGGACGCCGTCACGGACTTCCGGCGCAAGCGAGAGATCTCGGACCCGATCGTGCGCGTCGACTGGACCGGTGCGCACTGGCGCAAGAGTGGCTGAGCCACGCCGCAAGAGCGGTTGAGGCGACGTCAGGCGCGCCCTCCCCGCGACGCCGCGTATTCAAGAAAGCGCTCGATGTCGGCCCCGTTGAGCAAGTCGACGATTGACAGCACCTCCGCCGGCGGCCACGTCCACCACTCCGAGGCCAGTAGCGCCTCCACCCGCTCGTCGCTGAAGCGCCGGCGCACCTCGCGCGCCGGGTTGCCCACGACGATCGCGTACGGACGCACATCCTTGGCGACAACCGAGCGGGCGCCGATCACCGCGCCATGGCCGATGCTGACGCCCGACAGGATCGTCACGTCCCTGCCGATCCAGACATCACTGCCCACAACGATCGGCCCCGCAGACGACGGGCACCCGTCGCTCGCCGCACCGGGCAGGCCGAGCACGTGACGGAAGGCGAACGTCGAGACCCAGTCGACGCGATGGTTACCGCCGACCACGAACTCGACATTCCCGATCGAGCCATAGGCACCGATCGTCACGGGATGATCTGGATCGTTCGGATAGCGAACGATGCGCGGAATCTCGGGCGCGAACGTGTATGGGCCCATGGTCAGCTGCGGAGCGCCGGATCCCGAGATGTTCCCGCGCGCGTCCACGGACAGCGGCCCCTCGTGCGGCGGCGCAGGCGGGGCTTTCATCAGCGCCGACAGGTGAGCGGCAAGCAGCGCGCGCAGACGGATCTGTGCCGATTGACGACGAAGTTTCAGCTCGACGAGGGGGCGGCGTCTCATTGGCGACCGTCACCCTAGCTACCCAGGACGTGGCGGTATGCTCGGCCCGCCTGTGGCCTCTGACCGTGCCTACGCCGCATACCTGGCGCTCTGCAACGCTCTTCTGCGGGTCCCCGGGCACAGGCTGCGGATCACGGTCCTTCGCCGGCTCGTACGGGCTGAGGTCGGCGTTGGGTGTGCGATCGAGCGCGGCGTGCAGATCACGACGAAAGGCGGTTTGCGCATCGGCGACGGAACCAACGTCAACAGCCGCGGGCTGCTCGACGGCCGCGGCGGGCTGACGATCGGGCGGCGGGTCAACATCTCGCCCGAGGTGGCCGTTCTAACGGCCGAGCACGACCCGCAGTCGCCGGCTTTTGACGGTCGTGTTCGCCCTGTGGTCATCGGTGACGGTGCGTGGCTGGCGTACCGCGCGGTGGTCCTGCCCGGCGCTGTCGTCGGCGAGGGCGCGATCGTCGCGGCGGGCGCGGTGGTGCGCTCAGAGGTGCCGCCGCGGACCATCGTGGCTGGCAATCCGGCCGCCGCCATCGCGACCCGCGACCCTGGAGCACAGGCCGAGCTCGAGCCGTACCGTCGTTTCCTGCACTGATTCTGCATGAGTGTCTCCGCCCGCACCGGCCTCGTCGTCTATCGCAACACGGGTGGCGTCGACGCGATCGACGAGTACTCGCGCCGGCTCGTCGACGCGCTCGTCGGGCACGGGACGCCAACGGAGTACGTAGCGTGCGGGCTTTCGTCCGCACGATGTCGCAGTGGCGACCCGCCTTGGATCCTGCTGCAGTACAACCCCTTCAGCTACGGGCGCTGGGGCATCGCGCCTGGGCTGGTGCGCGATGCCGCCCTCCTGCGCTACCGGACCGGTGCGTCGCTCGCTGTCTGCGTGCACGAGCCGTGGACGCACGTCCACGATTGGCGCTCGGCGCTCATGGCGACCTATCACCGCGCCCAGCTCCCAGCGCTGCTACATCAGGCGGACGTGGTACTCGGCGTGACCGAAACGCTCGTTCAGCACCTCGGAAGTGGCGCGGTTCACGTTCCGGTTGGATCGAACCTCACCCCGATCGCGTTGTCTGCGCGAACGGCGCGCGCACACCTCGACATCGCCGATGAGTTTGTCGTCGCGCTCTTCGGCCGCGGCCATCCGAGCCGGTCGCTCGACCATGCCGAGGCGGCGATCGTGGCACTTGCAAGCAGCCGTGACGCCCGGACCATCCGGGTTCTTAGCCTTGGGTCGGGGGCGCCGCCGCTGAACGTGCCGCCGGGTGTGACGGTCGATACGCCGGGGCGGCTCGAGCCGGAGGAGCTGTCGCTACGGCTGCGCGCAAGCGACATCATGCTGCTGCCCTTCCGCGATGGCATCTCGACTCGCCGTACGACCCTCATGGCCGCGCTGGCGCACGGGTTGCCCGTCGCGGGTCTGCATGGCCCAGGCACGGACAGCGTTCTCATCCACAACCCCGAGGGGCTGCTGCTGACGCCGGCCGGGCGGCCCGCGGCGTACGCACGCGCGGTCGTCGAACTCGCCGCCGATCCGGTACGGCTGCATAACACCGGCATCGCCGGAAGAATCCTGTACGAGCAGAACTTCGACTGGCCGGTGCTCGCGCGCAGAGTCACGGCAGCGCTGCGCCACGCTGGAATCGCGCCATGATCCAACGAAGGTCCTCGCGTTTCACCATGACAAAGCTCCACCCGCTGCAATCGAACGTCCGCTGTGCAGCACGCAGTTGCAGCGTGACGCGCAGCGTGTAGGTGAGGAGGCTGATGACGGCCGCACCGTTGCCGCCGTAGGGCGGCAGCAGCACGATCAGCGCGGGCATCGCTAACGCCAGGGTGACGAGCTCCGCGCGCAACGGCGCAGATGGCTGGTTGGCTGCCGTCAGCGCAGCTGTCACCACGATGGTCGCGCTCGCGGGAATGCTGGAGGCGAGCAATATCAGCGTCATCGGCACGGCGGCGCGGAAGTCGTCTCCGAACACGAGCGGCACCATCCACGGCGTCAGGATTGCGAGCGCGACGCTGACCGTAGCGACGAGCAGCACCGTTATCCGGCACGCTCGGGCGGCAAGCAGGCCGTCACCGCCGGCGACCCGAGGGTAGATCGCGCTGCTGACCGCGGCGCCGACCCCGAACGTGACCGCAGAAATGGTCACGGCCACGGCGTAGTGACCGAGCTCGCGCGACGGGACGAGACCTGCCATCAGGATCTGGTCGGCACGGTTGTTCGTCACGGCCGTAACCGTGTTGAGCCAGCTCTTGACGCCGAACGTTGCCGCGGCGCGCGAGCGCTGCCGATCGAGTCGGATGCCGCGGACGCCGCGGAGCATCGTCAGCAGTGCCAGGCTCGCCACGATCGGGCCCGCGATGTAGCTGATCGCGGCGCTCGCGACGGTCAGCTCGCCGAGCAGCCAGAGCGCCACCATCGCGGCCGCAGGCAGAACGGCACCGGCGATCCGCGTCCAAGCATAGAGCCTCCACCGCGACTCCCCGATGGTGAGCCCGAGCAGTGTCTGCAGGCAGACGACGACGGGCATGAGGACGAGGCCCACCTGCAAGAACGTCGTGACATCGCTGCGTCCCTGTCCGAGGACGTGCGAGACGGGGATCGCAGCCGCTACGCCGACGAGCGAGCAAGCGAGCGACACCGGCAGCGCCGCCCCGAGGATCTCCGCGCGGGGGCGCCCGATCGCCCGCTCGCGAGCGATCCAATTCGACAGACCCAGATCGAGCACCGCAGGCGCCATCGTCAGCACCGCCATGACAGCCGCCAGCTCGCCGCGGCCTTCGGGCCCGAGGACGCGGGCGATGATGGGTCCGGTGATCAGGCCGGTCGCGAGCAGGACGACGTTGACGCTTGTCAGCCCCGCGACAACGTTCGCGAAACTGGTGCGACGGGCAGGCCTCGTCAACCCCTCGACCTCGCATCTGTCGTCCTGTCGCACGCTTGTAGGCTTGCGCAATGCTCCCTCTGCTGCGACGCGCGCCCGTCGCGCGCCGACTGCTGGCCCCCCTGAAGCGACGAATCCCCAGCTCATCCGCAGCTACCCCCGCTCTGCCTCCCGACTTCGACCCGGGCCTCATCGCGATCGCCGAGCAGGTCCGCCCGTACACGATGACGTCGCCCGACCGGCTAGCCGGACTCGTCGGCGGCGTGGAACACGTCATTCGTCATGAGCTCCCGGGCGCCTTCGTCGAATGCGGCGTCTGGAAGGGCGGCAGCACGATGGCTACGGCGCTCACGCTGCTCGCGCGTGGCGTGACGGATCGCGACCTCTACCTCTGCGACACGTTCGCCGGGATGAGCGCGCCGACCGAGCACGACATCGCCAGCGATGGCGTAGGCGAACCCGCACCGGACGCGCGCACGACATGGAACTCGATGCAACGCGCCGACGGCAGCGACTGGGCTCGAGCGGAGCTGGAGGAGGTCCGACGCAACCTCCTGTCGACGGGCTATCCCGAGGAGCGCCTGCACTTCGTCGTGGGCAAGGTCGAGGACACGCTTCCGCAGGCCGCGCCTCCGGCGATCGCGCTCCTGCGCCTGGACACGGACTGGTACGAATCGACCATCCACGAGCTCAACCAGCTCTACCCGCGCCTGTGTCGTAGCGGCATCCTCATCATCGACGATTACGGTCACTGGTCGGGATCGCGCAGGGCCGTGGACGAGTACTTCGGTCCACGGCCGCCCTTCCTGCACCGGCTTGACTACACGGGCCGCCTCGTCGTCAAGCCTTGAGCGGCGCCGCGCACCCCGGAGGCGTGATCGGCAGGCTCGCACGGCTGACGGTCCGCGCGCGGCTGGACGGCCCGCTGATTGATCTCTGTGCCGGTGTGTTGCACCGTGCGCCGGGGGTGCGGGCGGCGCGCTCGCTCGGATGGCACCTCGGGCAGGCCGCAGGACCGCAGCCGCGCATCGCACGCCTGCGCAGCGGCAGCCGGATGCTCGTCGACGTCCGCGACTACGCCCACCGCAGTGCATACCTGTACGGCGTCTACGAAGAGGAGGTCACGCGACTCCTGCACCGCGTGGCGACCCCGGGCTGGACCGTGCTCGATGTCGGCGCGAACGTCGGGTACTTCGCGCTGCTCGCGGCGGACGCTGGGGGGGCCGAGTCGGACGTCATCGCTTTTGAGCCCAACCCGCACATGCGCGACCTGCTCGAGCAGACGGTGAGGCTGAACCAGGCCCAGATCACGATCGTTCCGGCGGCGTGCGGCGAGCGCAGCGGCTCGATCGCCCTGCACCTCAGCCCGGATGCGCGCAACAGCGGCCTGTCCACGGTGCTCGATCACATCGAGAATGCTGTGCGGCTCACGGTACCGCTGTTGCGCTTGGACGAGTTCTGCGCTGAGCGCGGGACCGTGCCCGACCTCGTCAAGGTGGACGTCGAGGGCGCCGAGGAGATGGTGCTGCGCGGGGCTGAGCGACTGCTGCGCGACGGGACGCCGAAGCACGTGATCTGCGAGGTCTGGTCGAGGTCGCGGGAGCCCGTGATGAGCTACATGCGCTCGCTCGGCTATGTCGGCCACGGGATCCGGGCGGACGGCAGTCTCGGGCCCGCTGGCGCGACCGACGGAACGTGGGACAACATCTGCTTCCGTTACGAGCGCGGCAGCGAGGGCTGACCGCCGTCCTCGGTCGCACTGCGCAGCGGGCGCGCGCTCAGGCGGATTCGCGGCGAAAGACGACCGTCGTCTCCGCTTCCCCGGCGACACTCCACGCAGGATCCGATCGGACCGCTTCGGCGAGTACCACCGGTCCGGCGGTCTCGTCGATCCACTGGCGATCGCCGAGCCAGCCGCCGGCAGCGGATCGAGCATCGTGCAGCGCAACGCAGCCGCCCACGTTGACGAGCGGCGACCACAGCTCCCAGTCCTCGCGAACTCCCTCCTCCGAATGATCTCCGTCGATGAAGAGGAAGTCGATCGCCCCGCGCCAGCCAGTCGCAGCGACGCGACTCGTCGCGCGTATCCACTCGACCCTTCCGCGATCGCAGCGGTCGACGGTCCGTCGAGCGATCAGGCGCGAGAAGTTGATCCGCAGCATTCCCGGCACGTACGGATCGATCAGCACGAGCGTGCCGTCAGGGTCCATGACCTGGCGAAGCTCGAACGCGGATCCACCTTCGGCGACGCCGATCTCGACGATCGTTCCCGCACCGGTCGCGTGCTGTTGCAGCAGGCCTGCCTCAGCCTGAGAGTGCTGCGCCAGCGCCGGCCGAAGGCCGAGTGCGCCGAAGGCGTGGCGTCGGCGCCATCCGAGATTGGCGCGATGAAGCAACGGCGGCGGGCTCACGCGCGACATCGTAGCTCGATGGCGACGCAGTCCTTGTGGCACGAACTATCCTCTGAACGGTGCACCGTGCGGCCGCCACGACACGCAAGGTGGTCAACGCGACGCGACGCGCGATCCAGAACCCGGTCTGGCTGCGGGAGACCTTGCGTGGCAAGGTGCGCGCTCGCGCGGACCTCAAGCGACCGTTCGTTCTCGCCGAACATCACCGCTACCTCGGTACCGTCGAACGCACGGTCACAGTTGCCTACGGGATCTCTGCCGAGCGGTTCCGGGAGCTGAGCGCTCGAGTGCGGGTGCCGGTTCGAGACGAGGACAACTGGAGCGGCGGGGACGACATGCTCACGCTTACGGGCGTCGTCGTGCTGCTGGCGCGGCCGCGGTCCGTCGTCGAAACGGGCGTAGCGATGGGTTTCACAACGGCGGTCATCCTCGCCGCGATGGAGGAGAACGGGGAGGGCGCCTTGCACAGCGTCGACCTCCCGCCGCTCCAGGTTGATCCGGACGCGTTCATCGGCCAGGTCGTACCGTTGGAACTGCGTTCACGGTGGTCGCTGAGAGTAGGCCCGACGCGCACCGTCCTGCCCGTCCTGACCCCTTCTGTGGCGCCAATCGATCTCTTCGTGCACGACAGCGACCACAGCTACGCCGGCCAGCTCGAGGACTATCGACTCGCCTGGCCAGACATCGCCGCTGGGGGAACCCTGATCTCCGATGACGTGTGCAACCCCGCGTTCATCGACTTCGCCGCCGAGGTCGGCGAGCGGCCGTGGCTCATCGGTTCAGGCGAGCACGATGCCGCCGTGGGACTGCTTCTGAAGGGCGCGAAGACCGGCGGGTAGGTGCACCCGTTCGACTTGGTGGCCCGTCGTCTGAGAACCCGCAGCCTGGTCCCGCGCGGGGCATCAGACTGCCTCCAGACTTTGACTGCAGCCACCATTCCTACCTCAAACGCGCGCATCTGGCCGCGGATGCGCCGCGGGATATAGGCGGTGAACAGGGTGTAGGAGTGCCCGTGCCGCAGCGCTGCAGGATCCGTCCGATGCCGGCGACCGATAGCTGCGTGCTGATGCTCCAGCGCCCTGCGCTGATCGTCGCGCGGAACTTGAGGATCTCCGTCCGGCCCGTTGCCGGTTGACGAACTGTTGACGGTGCCCGATGCCTTCAAACGCCGGTGGAGTTGATCGTCGGCCGGCTCGGCTCAAGCCGTGCCGGCATGTTCGCTGCGCGAAGGCATGGCGACGCTACATCGCAATCGCATTGCGATGGCACGCTCTGGCGGTGACCACCTCAGCATATCGTCGAAGTCGACGAGAGGGTTCTGGACGCCTCGGCGTTGAGTCCGCGGCGCGCTGGTGCAAGGCATCCTTCAGGTTGGCCTCGTGTCAGCGCGTGGAGCGGCCGAGCGTATGGGATGGGTGATGTCACGGCGCCTTACCGGACTGTTGCTGTGTTTCGCGTTGCTGGCGGTTGCTGCCCCTGGCGTCGCCGAGGCCGCGCGTGGCTTGAAGCTCGGGTATTACGACAGCGTGTTCGTCGCCGACTCCCCGCTACGGGGTCTTTGGATGGACCGAGCGGTCAACGACGGCTCCGACATCGTGCGCATCAACGTCAGCTGGCCTGCCCCCGACACGCGACAGCGTCCGAGAGGGTTCGACGCGCGCAACCCGGCCGATCCGGCGTATGGCTTCGCCCGCGCCGATGCCGCGATAATCGACGCCAAGGAGCGCGGTCTGAAGGTGCTCGCCGCTGTGAGCCGCGCACCGCGTTGGGCTGAGGGCGCGCACCGCCCGCGGAACGCCCGAGAGGGTAGCTGGCGGCCGAGTCCGAACGCCCTGAAGGAGTACGCCATCGCCCTTACGCGACGTTACTCTGGAGACTTTCCCGATCCGGCCCGGCCCGGCCGCACGCTGCCGCGTGTCGATGCGTTTCAGGCCTGGAACGAGCCGAACCTCAACATATTCTTGGCCCCTCAGCGCAGTCGCGGGCGTCTCTTCGCCCCCGCGCACTACCGCAGAATGCTCAACGCCTTCTACCGCGGCGTGAAGTCCGTGCGACGTTCCGCAACCGTCGTCACCGCCGGTCTGGCACCGTACGGCGACGATGCCGACTTCGCGGCCGGTCGCCGCACCAGGCCCGCTCTTTTCACCCGCGTGATGCTGTGCGTGCGAAAGGTCAAGGGGCAACTGCGCCGCGCGCGCCGCTCACGCTGCCGTCGCGCCCCGGCTCGCTTTGACGTGCTCGCTCACCATCCCTACTCCGTCGGCCGTCCGAGCCGCCCCGCGTTGAATGTCGACGACGTCTCCATTCCGGACATCCACAAGCTTCGGCGCATCCTGCGTGTGGCTGAGCGCACCGGTGGCGCACTGCCACGCAAGCGCCACCGTCTGTGGGTCACTGAGATCTCCTATGACTCCTCTCCCCCGAACCCTCGCGGCGTGTCCCTCGCCCGCCATGCTCGCTGGCTGCAGGAGACGCTCTACTTGCTCTGGCGCCAAGAGGTCGACACGATCATGTGGTACCAAATCCGAGATCAGCCGAGATTGGATAGGACCCGCCAGGCTGGCACCTTCTTCATCGGCGGCAAACCCAAACCGGCAGCACGGGCATTTCGCTTCCCGCTCGTCGCCGAGCGGACCCGTGGCCGGCGCGGGTCGCTGCGCGTCTGGGGTCGCTCGCCGGTGAAGGGAAAGGTGCGCATCGAGCGACGCACTTCGCGCGGGTGGCGACGCGTGCGGACGGTTCGGGCGCGGGAGCACGGCACGTTCTTGGTACGGGTACGTGGTCGCGGTCACACGGACCTGCGCGCCCGAGTGGGTGCAGAGAAGAGCCTCGTCTGGCATGCCAGATGAGCGCGTCCGGGCATACGCCGCACGGACTGGCCGCATGCGCCCTGACCGTAGCTGCGGGCGTCAGGGCTCTGAGTCGGAGACGGCGGGTGTCGAGCTGATCGCGATATCCACGCTGGCGATGCGACCGGCGATCCGCAGGCGCGCGCTCGGTTTGTCCTTGAGACGCTGCGTCAGGGCTCCGGAGGTCTCGAAGCGCAGCTCGCCGGTTTCGCTCTTCCCGGGCGGGATCGACTTGAGCACATCGCCGGCGATCTTCACGGCCCTGGGGTCGACGCCGACGCGCTCGTCATCGACGATCAGCCGGGGCTTGCCGGGGTCCAGCGGCTCGCTGCCGCGATTCGTCACGCGGACTCGAACGCTCACACGCGCGCGCTGGAGTGCGCGGCCCCTCTGGGTTGCCGCCGGGAAGAGCACCGCCTTGACCACCCGCACGCTCGGAGTCCGGTCCTTGCGATCCGGGGTTGTCTGGGTCTTGGTCGTCGGAGTGGTCTGCGATGTGGTCTCGGTCTGCTTCGAATCGCTGCCGGTCATGGGAGTGCCAGCCGGGCTTGAGTCGCCGCGCAGCGAGCCGAGCCCGACGCCGATGCCGGCGCCTACGGCAGCGGCCGCGACGGCGACCGTGAGAAACTTCAGGACTCCGCGGAGAATGATGCTTGGGCGTCGACGCACAATCGGAGAGTATGCGGCGTAGGCCCTGTGGGTCGCAGCTCCGTGTACCGCCGTTACTGCGCCTGTGGCACGCTCGCTGACCCGTGCCGTCGCCTACGACGGGCTGCTCGAAAGCGGTGGATCAAGGCGACCGACGATGTCCGCCGCCCAGCGAGTGACGTCGGACAGGTCAAAGACCGCGTCGAGGTCCAGCTCGAGCTCGGGTCGCTCCGCGAGCAACTCGCGCAGCGGTATGCGTTCGTCCCAGGCGCGCTGGGCGACCTGCTGTACGACGCGGTAGGCGTCGTCGCGGGTCATCCCGCCAGTGACGAGGGCGAGCAGCACGCGCTGGCTGAACAGCGCGCCACAGGTCACGTCGAGGTTCTCGCGCATGCGGTCAGCGTGCACGACCATCCCGCGCACGACGCGGATCGCGAGGTACTGCATGTAATCGAGGAGGATCGTCGAGTCGGGCAGGATCACGCGCTCGGCGCCGGAGTGCGAGATGTCGCGCTCGTGCCACAGTGCCACGTTCTCGACGGCGGCCGACGCGTTGCCCCGAAGGATGCGGGCCAGGCCGGTGATGCGCTCGGTCGTGATCGGGTTGCGCTTGTGGGGCATCGCGCTGGAGCCCTTCTGGCCGGCGCGAAACGGCTCCTCGATCTCGCGCACCTCGGTGCGCTGCAGGTGGCGGATCTCGGTCGCCAGGCGCTCCAGGCCGGCGCCGGCGAGCGCGATCGCCTGCAGCAGCTCGGCGTGGCGGTCGCGCGCGACGACCTGCGTGGAGACCGGCTCGCCCGCGAGCCCCAGTCGTGCCAGCACGCGTCGCTCGAAGTCCGGGCTCGTGGAGGCGTAGGTGCCGACCGCGCCGGAGACCGCGCCGACGGACACCTGTGCGAACGCGCGCCGCAGGCGCTCGGAGTTGCGT
>JAJCYD010000022.1 GCA_029263125.1 Solirubrobacteraceae bacterium
GGCTCTCCGAGGGTGATCGTAGGTGAAGTCACGCGGCGTTCTCATGGGGGAGCGCGAGCGTGATCGGGCCGCAGGAGAGGTGGATGAGCGCGAGGGCGGCGCGGGCTGAGTGGAAGCCGTAGGCGCGGCGTGTGATCAGGCGCGCCTTGTTGTTGAGCGCTTCCACGCGGGCGTTGTTGATCTTCAGCCGCACGGCCGCGAGGATCCCGTCGCGGTGTTTTCGGATCGTTTTGGCGAGGCGGATGAACGGCTTGAGGCGGCTGCGGCTGGCGCGGCTGGCGAGGCGGTCGATCAGGGCGCGGACGTCGTCAACGTCGAGGTCGGGGGCGAAGATCGCTCGGACGGCCTCTTTGAGCGTCAGGGCGCGCCAGACCGCTCCGCCGGCGTTGCGTAGGCGCCTGAGCATTCGGGCTTGCTGGTCGGTGTGGTCGGAGGGGTTTTTCAGCAGCACCCATCGGGCGCCCTTGAAGCGCTTGGCCGCGTCATGCTTGCCGGCGGTCCGCAGCGTGTTCCAGTAGTCGCGACGGACCTCGTCCAGTGCCCTGGTGGCCAACTGCACGACGTGAAAGGGATCGATGCAGATCGTCGCTTGCGGGGCGTGCTCGCGGGTGCTCTTGGCGTACCCGGCGCCCATGTCAAGCGACACCGCGCGCAACTGCGTGGCGCGCTCGCCGAGCTCGGCGTAGAACAGGTCGGCGACCTTTGCGCTGCGGCCCTCGGCGCCCCACACGATCTTGCCGGCGTCGTGGTCGGTGACCAAGGTGAGGTAGCGATGGCCGCCGCGCCACGCGATCTCGTCGATGCCGATCTCAAACAAGTCGTCCAGCCGCCGCTCGTCGAGCTGCTCACCGGCGACGCGCGCGATGATCCGCCCGACGGTCTGCCAGTCGATTCGGACGAGGCGGCAGATCGCGGTCCGGTCGCTCTTGGTTGCAAGCCACGCGATCAAGTCCTCGAAGTCGCGGGTGAAACGGGCGCCGTGGCGCGCGAACGGGACGCCCTCGACATGCGCGCCGTGGACGGGGCAGCGCACCCGGCGCAGCGTCGCTCGGATCTCCAAGCGCCATACGCCCAAGTCCAGGTGACGCCAGACCGACTCATGAGCTTGGACGTTCTCGCGGCTGGGCGTGGAGAACGCGCAATGCGCGCAGACCAGCCGCCGGCGGCGCAGCGCGACCGTCACGAGCACCCTGTCGGGCGCAAAGCTCACCGACCGCACCCAGACACCGTCCAGGCGCAGCAAGCGCGAGAATGCCGCGCAGACGCGCATGTCGTCCTCCTCCATCGGGCTGTTTGACCTTCGAACAGCCAGCAGCCTGCCGAGCAGGACGGCTGCGCGTCGCCTGCCCCGCGACCTCAGTAGCTCCGCGTGGCCAGGCCCTCAAGAGCGCCGCTACGCGGCCCGCTGACGCGGGACCCTGCCGGGCCGCTCTTGACCGCCTGGCCACGCTGCGCTGATTGTTGCTCTCAAGGGTTGCGCTGCGCGCAAACTGCTCTCGCGAGCTCGCACGCGACAACGACGGCCTCGCTCAAGCAGCAATAGACCTGCTCAGCGGCCAAACGCGAGACTAGGCTCACCTACGATCACCCTCGGAGCCCCCAAGATGGGCGAGCAAGGACGATCACGATGAAGCGCACCAGGCATACCCCCGAGCAGGTCATCCGCAAGTTGCGTGATGCCGACCGGATGCTCGCCGAGCAGAAGTCGATTGCTGAGATCGCGAAGGAGCTCGGCGTGTCGGAGAACACGTATCACCGCTGGCGCAATCAGTTCGGCGGGATGAAGGCCGACGACGTCAAGCGCCTCAAGGAGCTTGAGCGTGAGAACGCGCGGTTGAAGACGATCGTGGCCGATCAGGCGCTGCAGTGCCAGGCGCTGAAGGAGGTCGCGCGGGGAAACTGGTGAGCCCAGCCCGTCGGCGTCAGGCGGTCGCGATGCTCCGCGGCCGCCTCGGCGTTTCCGAGCGCTGGGCATGCCGGGTCTGCGGTCAGCATCGCTCGACGCAGCGGCGCGAGCCGACGTCCGCCGGCGACGATGAGGCGTTGCGTCGCGAGTTGCGCGCGTTCTCCGCCAGGCGGCCGCGGTGGGGGTATCGCCAGGCGCACACCCATCTGCAGGACCTGGGCTGGGAGATCAACCGCAAGCGCGTGCAGCGCCTGTGGCGCGAGGAGGGGCTGCGGGTCGCGCAGCGCACCCGCAAGCGCCGCCGGCTCGGCGACTCCAGCGGCCCAAAGCAGTTGCTTCGTGCCGAGCACCCCGGGCACGTGTGGGCGTTTGACTTCCAGTTTGACCAGACCGCCGACGGCCACGTGCTCAAGCTCTTGAACGTCGTCGACGAGTTCACCCGGCAGGCGCTGGTCATGCACACCGCCCGCAGCATCACCGCCGATCAGACCGTCACGGTGCTGCAGGCACTCGTCGCGGTCGGTGGCGCGCCGACGCACATCCGCTGCGACAACGGGCCGGAGATGACCGCCCACGCGCTGATCGACTGGTGCACCGCGCACAGCACGCTGACCAGCTACATCGACCCTGGCGCGCCGTGGCAGAACCCGTTCGTGGAGTCCTTCCACTCTCGCGTACGCGACGAGCTGCTGAACGTCGAGCTGTTCTCCTGCCTCGCCGAAGCCCGGGTCGTCATCGAGGACTGGCGCGAGGACTACAACACCCAGCGACCGCACTCCGCCCTTGGCCGCAGGCCGCCCGCCGTGTTCGCTGCCGCCTGGACACCCGCACCCGCGACCTGACCCCCCCCGCCGCGCGGACACGCGCGCGGACGGAATCCCGCCGCTCGGCTCGCCCTCGGGCTCGCCTCCCGGCAGGATTCCGTCCGCGGCCTCACCTAGCGTGCCGGGCGCTACATCCACCCGGCTCTCACAGCAGGTGGACCGAAGAACGGGGTCCGCCCAGCAGCATGATGGGAATCCTGAAGGGCAGCTACAATTGCACGTGTACTGTGCGCAACAATCCGACCAGATCTTCCCGTACGTACACTCCTGTTGAGCGCACACCAGCCAGTAACCGCAACCGCACGTGTTCGGGGGGCAGCTATTGCTACCCGTGAGCGTCGCGCATGTGATCGAGCTCGTATTGCCGCCGCAGTACGTCGCGGCCCCCGCCACGTCGGCATCGATGGCAATGCCAGCACTCGCCGCAGCTAACGCAACGCTCCCTTTGCCGATGCCTCCGAGGAACGACCTGCGCGAGAACCTGCTCGCTAGACGGCGCGAGATGTGTTCCGCTCCATTCTCAATTGACCACAGTTCGGCCATTGCTGTCCTCCTTCGGGCTTTCTTGCATTGGGGTTCGTCCTGCTTTGCGCTGCGTGCCGTCAAGAGCGTCAACTGAGGGACCAAGTCCCTGGGCTGCCAGCGCTCGAACGTTGTCCTGAGCAGAGTCGACCAGATCTTCGAGCTGCTCCATCGTGTTGACGACACCCCCAGCTAGAACAACGAGCTTGCCGCTCTCGCTTCGACGTAGCGCGAGGACATAGGGGCTGCCGGGAATGGCGAAGTGCGCCGCGAGGTCGTCATGTCGGAGCATCGGCAACTTGACTGCGTGCTTTTCCGCATAGAACTGCGCGTCATCTATTGTCGCGTCGGTCACCAGCGCGATGTCTAATAGGTCATGAGGCTTGGATCGATCAAAGCCATGCAGTACGGGCAGAAGTAGGTCGCACGCATCGCAGCCTGGAGTTACATAGGCGAGTATGAGGATTGGAGCCTTCGCAACCAGGCATGGCACTCCTGGGACTTCGTTGAACGGCAGCGTACGCAGGTGCTGTCCGACGCCAGGACCTTCGATCTGGCCGTGTCCTACAGGTCGCACCCTAAGGTGAAGCACGCCAACCTGACGCATCGTCGCGACCAAGACGACCGAATTCAAGAGAACGAGTATGGTGAGTAGCGTGAATGCGGCATACCATGTGCTGGACAAAGTCAGCCTCCTTCTGCGGTGTGTGGCAGAGCTGTAGACTCGAAACCAATCCACGTAATGGCTGCGAGAAGTATGGCGACGCTGAACGCTGCAGCAGATGGAAACAAGGTTTGCTCTGATCCTGCCTCGGTTATTGCAAAACCGGCAGTCGCCAGGAGGAGCACGTTGCGCGCGGGGATCCGCCACGATAGCGTCTGGCTGCTCTTACCAAAGCATGCGCACGCGACGCTGTTGCGTCCACGCAAGAGGTTCCGAATGACGGCAACCGAAAATACGGGTCTCCTGACGTTTCCGTGGGTCGGTGAACGCCCGATTCACTGCGGGAGCGGCGGGCAGAGCCCGGCGAGGGAGAGCATGGCGAGGGCGATCAGGGCGCCGGCCGAGTGGAAGCCGTAGGCGCGTCGGGTGATCATCC
>JAJCYD010000023.1 GCA_029263125.1 Solirubrobacteraceae bacterium
GGTCATGTCGGTAGAAGTGGTGTAACGGAAGTTCGCGGAGGTTCCGGGGTCGCGTGAGGCGCCGGTCATCGCGGGCTCTGAGACTCGTCGGTCGACAACCAATCGATCGATGAAGAGGAGCACCACGATGACCGACACGCAGAGCATGACGACGCAGGAACTGGTGCGCAGGACGCTGCTTGACGAGCATGGCGACTTTCTCAGGGAGGCGGTGGCGTTGGTCGCTGCGCAGCTGATGGACGCCGAGATCAGCGCGCAGATCGGTGCGGGGCGCGGCGAGGTGTCCGCGGATCGGGTGACGCATCGCAATGGCTATCGGCCGCGCGGGTGGGAGACGAGGGTCGGCGAGATCGAGCTGCAGATCCCCAAGAAGCGGTCGGGGTCCTATTTTCCGTCGTTTCTTGAGCCGCGGCGGCGCTGTGAGCAGGCGATCGTCGCGGTCGTGATGGAGGCCTACGTCAACGGTGTGTCGACACGCAAGGTTGACCGGCTCGTCGAGCAGTTGGGCATCCACGCCATGAGCAAGGATCGCGTCAGCGCGCTGTGCCGGGCGCTGGACGACCAGGTCGAGGCGTTTCGCCAGCGGCCATTGGAGGGTGCGCACCTGTACCTGTGGCTGGACGCCAAGGTGGTCAAGGTTCGCGACCGCGGGCATGTGTATCCGAAGGCGTTGGTGATCGCCTACTCGGTTCATGAGTCCGGACGGCGTGAGGTGATCGGCCTGGATATCGGCGAGATCGAGACCGAGGCGTTCTGGGTCGCGTTCTTGCGCTCCTTGCGCGAGCGCGGCCTGACCGGGGTGCGGTTGTGCGCGTCTGACGAGCACCTCGGGCTGAAGAACGCGATTGCCAGGGTGCTCGGCTGCCCGTGGCAGCGCTGCACGGTGCACTTCGTCAGGGACATGTTGCGCCACTGTCGCCCCGCGCAGCGCGGGATGGTCTCCGCGGCGCTGCGCGAGATCTTCAACGCCGACAGCCACAAGGCCGCGACCGAGCGCTGCGGCGACGTGATCGAGCGTCTGCGCGCCCCGGCGCCGAAGGTCGCCGAGCTGCTCGAGGGCGCCGAGGAGGACCTGCTGGCCTTCTATGGCTTCCCGGCCGCGCATTGGTCCAAGCTGCGCTCCACCAACCCGCTTGAGCGCGTGAACCGCGAGATCGGACGGCGCGCGGACGTCGTCGGGATCTTCCCCAACAACGCGAGCGCGATCCGGCTCGCCGGCGCGCTGCTGATCGAGCAAAACGACGAATGGCTCGTCAGCCGCCGCTATCTCTCCGAGGAGTCGCTCGCGCTCGTCCTCGGCGACCACGACATCGAGGAGATGGTGCCTGCAGAGTCCATCGCCGCCTGAGCCGGCGCCGGCTCGCGCGCGGGCGCGCGCGAAAAGCTGTTCAAAACCCTTCGGGTTTCGAACAGCAACAGCAACTACTACTACGACACCGACGAGCGCTACACCACATCAGACGACTTGACTTGCACAACCGCCGGATCGAAGATCAAGCGGTGTCGAGCCGTCACGTGTGCACGCGTGAGCCGCGGGATGGACTGCCGCATTTCGCGCCGAGCGAACGTTGGTCCGCGGGCCCCCGTTCGCTGGGCCTGCTCCCGCTCGAGGGTTGCGGATCCGTCGACAAGGGAGCGTCTCGGTGGGTGTTCGCCGTCGCCTGCGATCACCGGGTTGGGCGCCTTCTGCATGCATGCCATGGGAAACGCGCCCAGTCGACTCGCATCGCATCGAGCTGGGCGCCTTCTGCAGGTCAGTCATGCCACACCCGCCCAGCCGCTCGGACAGCCGTGAGAGCACGCCCCTCGCGCAGCCGCGCTCTCCCCGCATCGCGGGCCTGCGGCGCGCTTCCGCTTTCCATGCGACTGAGCAGCGGCCGCGGAGTCGCAGTGTTCCGTCAGCTTTCGCGTGGGAGCGGTCGTCACGGCGCTCGCGCGCTCGTGAAGGATGCTGTGGTCCGGCGCGATGGCGGCCCGCGTGGGCGTGCGTGTATTGAAGAACGGGCTCAGCGGGCACCTCGCCCGAGTCAAGGCGGGCGAAGAGATCACGGTGACCGAACATGGCCGGCCGGTCGCCAGGCTGGTTCCGGTCGGAGCGGATGTCGATCGCATGACCGCGCTCGTGGACTGCGGCATCGTGCGCCCACCGGCTACGTCGGCGCGACGACTGCCGGCCCGGCGGGTACGGCTGACGGGGGGCGGATCCGCTGTCGATGACGTGGCCGACCAGCGGCGGTGATCACCTACTTCGACACGTCGATCCTGATCAAGCTGCTGATCGACGACGAGGCGTTCGGAGCAGAATCCGAACGACTCTGGGTCGAGTCGGAGGTTGCCGTGTGTGCGGAGATCGGCTACACGGAGGCGCGCGCGGCGCTCGCCGCCATGCGACGAGAGAAGCGACTGACTGCATCCTCCCTACGTGTCACCGAACCCCGTTAGCGTGCGGCTGTCGCCCGCCGGACACCTGGACGGGCGCCGTCCGGATGTGGTCGAATGCGTCAACGGCTACGACCGCGCCCGACGGGAGTCGGCCAGTAGCGGTTCCCGGCTGCATCGAGGCGGCGTAACGAGCCGTCCCCCGCCGACCGTCACCGCCGCGCGCGTCGCTGAGCGTCGTCCAGCATCCGCGCGCGGGGGGACAGGCCGGCAGTAGAGCGCTACCGCTGAGTAGAACTGCGCCAGCATGTGAGCGCGCGACGGCGGGCCGACACACGCTGCGCCCGAGCCCTCAGACCGCCGCGGAGACCGCCTGCTCGCACTCGACGACGTACACGTCGCTGTCGGTCAGGCGCCGGCCGCCGATCTGCGCGATCACCCGCGAGGCGCCCTCGACCTCCCAGCGCTCGGGCACGGCGATGTGGTCGGTGCTGAACATGCCGGCGATGCTGTTGGGCAGTCGCGCGGTCGGCGCCTGCAGCCCCAGCTCGTCGATCAGCGCCAGGATCCCGCGGCGGCCCATGAGCGTGCCGACGTTCTCGCGCTCGTGCAGCCCGTGATTCCAGCCGCCGCCCCAGATCACATCCTGTCCGCCGGCCAGCGCGTCGCGGACGCCGGCGATCGCCGCTCGGGTGATGCTCGCGACGCTGTCGCCGTCGTCGTCGCTGAAGGGCGCGGCGTTGCGCCAGGGAAGCACGCTGCTGCACGCGAGCAGCTCGCCGACACGCGCGCATGTCACGGCCGGGTGAGTGGGCTCGATCGCCTCCAGGCCCGCGGCCGACCAGACCGCCGACCACGACACGTCATCGCCCCTGGGCTCCGATCGAGCGGTCTTGCCGGCCTGGAGGGCGAAGTCGTCGCGCACGATGCTGAGCAGCCAGATGTCGCACGAGCACCGCTGCATGAACGTGGCATGGCCAGCCGACCAGCGTCCCTCGAGGTTCCAGGTTCCAACGCGCATCCGGCGAAGGGTGTCAGCTACGGCGTGCTCACGACGACACGACCCCGGCGCGCCGAGCCGATCCCGCACCGACACCGAGCTCAGGCGGCGGCCGCCGGCATCGCCTGAGCGCTCGGCACGGGCGGGCGCCGCAGCGCGTACTCAGGCGGGCAGATGTCGAGGTAGTGGCTGAAGGACCAGTCCACGAAGCGCTTGGAGTTCATCATCTTCAGGCCGAGCGGCAGCAGCCGCGTCGGCGTGACGCGCCCCACGAGATGCTGCACGCGCAGCATCCAGCGGTAGGACCACAGGTGGTCGGCGGAGAACGCGCCGTAACGCTCCAGCGCCTGCTCGCGCGTCTGGCGCCCATCGATCACGTCGCGCAGCTCGCGGCCGGCGGCCAGGCCGAAGTAGAAGGCGGGGCGGATGCCCTCGGCGGTCGTCGGCAGGCAGTGCCCGGCGCTGTCGCCGACGAAGAAGATGCCGTCCTCGACGGCGGGTCGCAGCTCGTGGGGGATCCAGTTGCCCTGCCAGCGCTCCGCCGGCACGCCGACGTCGGCGGCCAACTGCAAGGTCGGCTCCTTGACGTGATCGCGAGGGTCAAACGAGCCGACGCCGACGCGCAGCTCGCCGTCGGCCGGAAAGGACCACGAGTAGCCGCGCTTGACGTACTTCGGGTCGATCCACAGCTCGAGGTCCTCGCCGTTGGAATGAGGGTGGATCTCCAGGCCGCGCGACAGGCGCGCGTCGGGCGGCTGGACGTTGGCGCCGGCGCCGAGGATGCGCCGCCAGCCGAGGCCGTCGACGATCAGCGGCGCGGACAGGTCGCCGCGGTCGGTGTGGACGGTGTTGGCGGTCCGTCCGGACACCTTCGCGGTCTCGAAGTCGCACGAGCCCTCCGACTGCGAGCGCAGCAGCGCGCAGATGCGGCGGTAGTCAAACGTCGAGAACGTCCACGGCAGCGTCCAGCGCATCGAGCGGCCCGGAACGTGGATCAGCAGGTCGGTGAACGTTTGCTGGACGGCGCCCATGAGGTCCAGGTGCTCGAGCCACTGCGTCGGCGCCGCGCACGCGCTCGTCTGCTTCTCGCCGATCTCGTAGCGGTCGATCATCAGGACGCGCGCGCCACTGCCGGCGAGCTCGCGAGCGACGGTCAATCCGGCAAAGCTGGCACCGCAGATCAGGACGTCGTACTCGCCGTGCAGCGGGGTGCGCTCGTCACCGCGCTTGGTCGCTCGAACTGGCATCCGCAGCGGATGATATGGGTGGGCCTCGTTCGGGGAACAAGGTTGGCCGGTGACCCACTAACCTCCCTCGGCACATGACCACCATCACCGAAGCTGCACCAGAGGCGAAGGTCGTCGACGGTTCCAACGGCCTGCTGCTCGAGATCGACGGGCAGATCGTCCCCAACTACGACGCGACGTTCAACCCCTTCGAAGAGGGCGAGGTCGTCACCGGCATCGTCGTCCGCATCGACAACGACGAAGTGCTTGTCGACATCGGCTACAAGAGCGAGGGGGTCATCCCCTCCAACGAGCTTTCGATTCGCAAGTCCGTCGACCCGCACGACGAGGTCGAGATGGGCGAGGAGGTCGACGCGCTCGTCCTCACCAAGGAGGATCAGGACGGCCGCCTGATCATGTCCAAGAAGCGCGCCCGCTTCGAGAAGGCGTGGCGGCGCATCGAGGCGGCGGCCGAGTCCGGCGAGCCCGTCGAGGGCACGGTCATCGAGGTCGTCAAGGGTGGCCTCATCATCGACCTCGGGGTGCGCGGCTTCCTGCCCGCCTCGCTGGTTGACATCCGCCGCGTGCCCGACCTCGACCAGTACCTGCACGGCAAGATCGAGTGCAAGGTCATCGAGCTCAATCGCGCGCGCAACAACGTCGTCCTGTCGCGCCGCGCCGTCCTGGAGGAGGAGCGCAAGGAGCAGCGCCAGGAGATCCTCGACCGCCTGCAGCCCGGTCTCATCGTCGAGGGCCAGATCTCGAACATCGTCGACTTCGGCGCGTTCGTGGACCTCAACGGCATCGACGGCCTGATCCACATCTCCGAGCTGTCGTGGTCGCACGTCAACCACCCGTCGGAGATCCTCTCGATCGGTGACACCGTCGCGGTCAAGGTGCTCGACATCGACCGCGAGCGCCAGCGCATCTCGCTGGGTCTCAAGCAGACCCAGGAGGATCCGTGGCAGCGGGTCGTCGACACCTACAACGTCGGCGACGAGCTCGAGGGCACCGTCACGAAGGTCGTCACGTTCGGCGCGTTCGTCGAGATCCTCGACGGCGTCGAGGGCCTCGTGCACATCTCCGAGCTGGCGCCGCATCACGTCGAGAACCCGCGCGAGATCGTCTCGCCCGGCGACGACGTCAAGGTCAAGATCCTGGAGATCGACTCCGAGCGCCGGCGCCTGTCGCTGAGCGTCAAGCGCGTCGAGGGTCAGGTGCTCACGCCGAAGACCCTGCCGCCGGAGGAGCTGGCGGAGGGCGGCCTGGACGAGCTGCCCGAGGGCATGAGCGAGGAGGCCTTCGTCGGCGGCACGGTCACCGACGACGCCCCGGCCGCCGAGGACGACGCCACCGAAGCCGCTGCCGAGCCCGAGGCCGCTACCGAGCCCGAGGCCGCGGCGGAGCCCGAGGCCGCTGCCGAGCCCGAGACCGCAACCGAGCCCGAGGCCGCGGTGGAGCCCGAGGCCGCTGCCGATCCCGAGGCCACTACCGAGCCAGAAGCCGCGGTAGTGCCCGAGGCCGCTGCCGAGCCCAAAGCGGAATCCGCCGCGGAGCCCGAAGCGCAAGCGGTCGCGGAGTCCGAGGCCGACCCGGCCGCGGACGACCCCGCCTGATCACGAGCGCCGAGCAATGCCGGGCGTCCCGTTCGTCGGACTGACGGGCGGGCTCGGCGCCGGCAAGTCGACGGCGCTGGAGGCGCTCGGGCGCCTCGGCGCCGTGACCCTGTCCACCGACGACGTGGTCCACGAGCTGTACGAGCACGAGGAGGTTCGCGACGCGATCGTCGCGCGCTGGGGGGCCGCCGTCGCACCGCGCGGCGTCATCGACCGCTCGAAGGTCGCGGCACGGGCATTCGCCGCTCCCGGCGAGTGGGCATGGCTCGAAGGCGAGCTGTGGCCTCGCGTGCGCGCGCGAGTGGCCTCGTGGCGCGCCGAGGTGAGCGAGCACGAGCCGCCGCCGGTCGCGGCCGTCGTCGAGACGCCGCTGCTGTTCGAGTCCGGGATGCAGGAGATCTACGACGCGACGATCGCGGTCATCGCTCCCGAGGCCGTGCGCGCCGAGCGGGCCGCCGCACGTGGACACGCCGCGCTCGCCGAGCGTGACGCGCGTCAGCTCTCACAAGCCGAGAAGGCACGGCGCGCGACGTTCACCGTCGACAACGTCGGTACGGTGGAGGAGCTTGAGCGCCAACTGTCAGCGGTGCTCGGCAGACTGTCTGCATCGTGAGCACCCGCACCGCCACACGGCCCGCGCCGACACGCAGCCCCCGTCCCGTCGCCCGCCGGCGCCAGCGCCGGCGGCGCCGTCGTCGTGTCCTGGCGCTGCTGGGCTTCGCGCTCCTCGCGGGGGCGCTGGCGGCGATCGTCGTGCCGCGCCTGCCCGACGCCGTCCGCGAGCTCGCGCTGCCGCTGCGCCACGAGGACATCATCCGCCAGCAGTCGGCCGACAAGGGCCTGGATCCGTCGCTCGTCGCGGCGATCATCTACACCGAGTCGAAGTTCCGCGACCAGACCTCCCACGCGGGCGCGCGCGGGCTGATGCAGATCACGCCCGACACCGCGGACTACATCGCCCGCCTGTCTGGTGGCACCGCATTCGAGCAGGGCGACCTCGCCACGCCGCAGATCAACATCTCCTACGGCGTCTACTACCTGCGCTACCTGCTGCACCGCTACGAGCAGAACACCGTCCTCGCCCTGGCCGCCTACAACGGCGGGGAGGGCAACGTCGACCGCTGGATCCAGGACGCGCGCACATCCGAGCGGGCCTTCGGGCTGAGCTCGATTCCCTTCGCCGAGACGCGCGAGTACGTCGGCCGGGTGCTCGACGCGCGCCGCGAGTATCGCTCGAAGTACGCGCGCGAGCTCGGGCTGCCTGCGGCGCGGTCGGCTCGAGCTCAGTAGTAGGTGCGGCCGGGCTGGCTGGCGCGGATCTCCTCGTCGGCACACAGATCGGGCTCGGGAGGCAGCGCGGCCGGCGGGAGCGCCGGCGGCGGCGGAGTGGCGCCGTGGGACATGCGATCGAGATCCTCCGGCGAGGCGACGTCCGGCCGCGCGCCGGGGGCCAGCTCGATGCGCGCGGAGTCCTGGAACAGATCGCGGTAGCCGGTCGTTCCCGTCGGCTTGAAGTTCACGTCGATGTCGGCGTAGGTCGTCATGAACGAGCACGGAGCGAGCTCGTGCAGCTGCGCGCTGCGCCAGTCGATTCCGCGCGGGTCGGGCCGGCCGGCGACGCCGATCTCGGCCTGCATCGCGTCCAGCGCGCCCATCAGCCGCTCGATGTTGCGGCCGTAGTCGCCGGGCACGATCTCCAGGCCGGCGACGAGCCCGCCGTGGTTGTAGATCGCTGATGCCACGTCGCCGACGAGCACGAACTCGACGCGATGGGTCTCAAGCGCCTGGAGCGCCATGATGAGGTCGGGGTCGAGCTGTAGCTCGCTCATGGCGAGGTGTTCGAGGGGGAACGCGCCACTCCTTCCCCCGGATTGGCCGAGGCGCGACACGGTCTGAGAGGGCGCGCTGCGCTACCCTTCCGCGAACTCATGGCCGTCCCCAAGCAAAAGCAGTCCCACAGCCGCACCGCCAAGCGTCGCGCACAGCACAAGATGGCGGCGCCGGTCTTCAACGCCTGTCCGACCTGCCACGAGCCCCGCAGGCCACACCGCGTGTGCCCCAACTGCGGCAGCTACAAGGGCAGCGAGGTCGTCGCGCCGCAGGCGCACGACGACCACGACCACTAGTCTCCGCCGGCGGATGCCGGCATCACGCGATAGACCGACAGTGTCCCGTCTGCGTGCGAAGCAGACGGCGTCGATACACGTCCCGGTCGTCGCGGTCGATGCGAACGGTGCCGACCTCGGGCCCGCGGAGGTCGCAGCGGGTGCGACTGCCGCCGCACGTCTGGGCGTTCGCGTCCTGCTCTTCGGCCCCGCGTCGCAGTTCGGTGACGTCGGCCCGGGCGTCGAGGTCATCGACGCCCCCCTGTCGATCGCCAAGGAGGCCAACCCCGCCGCCGCGGCCCGGGCGCATCCCGACTCCTCGATCGTCCGCGCCGCCAAGGCCGTCGCGTCGGGCGATGCCGACGCGCTCGTGTCCGCCGGCGCGACCGGGGCGGCGCTCGCGGCGGGCCTGTTCAACATCAAGCGCGATCGCGGCATCCTGCGCCCCGCGCTCGCCGCGCAAGTCCCCGTTCCCGGCGCCCCGGTCACGCTGCTGGACGTCGGGGCGAACACCGAGGTGCGCGCCGAGCACCTCGTGCAGTTCGCGTTCATGGGCGCCGCGTTGGCCACGGTCGTGCACGGCGTCGCGCAGCCGCGCGTCGCGCTGCTGTCGGTCGGCGAGGAGTCCACGCGCGGCACGCAGCTGGTCCTCGACGTCCACGCCCGCCTGTCGGCGATGGACGAGCTGCGCTTCGTCGGCAACATCGAGGGCCACGAGCTGACCGAGGGCAAGGCCGACGTCGTCGTCACCGACGGCTTCACGGGCAACGTCGCGCTGAAGGTCATGGAGGGCGTGTCCAGCAAGATGATCGCCGAGCTGCGCGCGACGGCGACGTCCAGCAGGCGCGCGCGCGCGGGAGGTGCGCTGATGCGCCCGGCGCTGCGCGCGTTTCGTGACGAGATCTCGCCCGAGACCGCCGGCGGCGCCTACCTCCTCGGCCTGCGGAAGATCGGCGTCGTGGGCCACGGGCGCTTCACCAGGCGCGGCTTCGAGCACGCGATCCTGCTCGCGGCGCGCGGCGTCACCGGTGATGTCGTGGGCCGCACGCATGGTGCGCTGGAACGTGCCGGGGCGTTGCGCAAGCCGGCCGCCGCGATGTCCGGGAGCGCCACTACCGTGTCGGCCTCATGACTCGTGAGGGCGTCTTCGCGCTGATCCAGGCACACCTCGTCGACGAGCTCGAGGTCGATCCCGACCGGATCGACGAGTCGACGAGCTTCCGGGTCGACCTCGAGGCCGACTCGCTGGATCTCTACACGCTCGTGCAGGAGCTGGAGGACTCCTACGGCGTGAAGGTGCCCGACGAGCAGGCCGCGAAGATCGTCACCGTGGGTCACGCCGTCGACTTCGTCCTCGCGCACGGCGTCACATCCGAACCCTCCGGGCCCTGAAGCTGCTCACCGACCTGCTCGCCGAGCTGCCGGAGCACCTGCACCGGCAGGTCTTCACGCACGCGTCCTGGACCGAGCGCCGCAGCGACTCCTACTCGCGCCTGGCGTTCCTCGGAGACTCGGTGCTCGGCCTGGCGGTGACCGCGCACCTCTATCCCCGCCTGGAGGCCGAGCGCTTCGGCGCGGGGCGCCTGACGAAGATCCGTGCCCAGAGCGTGTCCGGGGTCTCCTGCCGCGCCGTCGCGGAGCGCCTTGGGGTGCCCGATCTCCTGCGAGCGACGGCGCCGCCGGGCATTGGTCAGAGCGTCGAGTCGCTCGTGGTGACCGAGCGGGTGCTCGCATCGGTCATCGAGGCCGTGATCGGCGCGTGCTACCTGCATGCCGGCTACGAACGCACCGCGGCGGCGGTGGTCGAGGCCTTCCAGCCGGAGATCGCCACCGCCCTGACGCATCCCGTCGACTTCAAGTCCACGCTGCAGGAGCGCCTCGCGCGGCGTGCGGCGACCGTCGAGTACGCCGTCGACGTCGAGTCCGGGCCGCCGCACGACCGCACCTTCGAGGTCGTCGCGAGCGTCGGCGGCGCGCCCGTGAGCCGTGGCGCGGGGCGATCCAAGAAGCATGCCGAGCAGGAAGCCGCGCGAATTGCGCTCGAAGCCCTGCTTTCCGATGCTCCCGGCTCCCCGAGCGAGGACGAGCTGTGGCAGGCTGGGTGAGCCCGTGCACCTTCGCTCGCTGACGCTCAAGGGCTTCAAGTCCTTCCCCGACCGCACGAAGCTCGACTTCGCGCCCGGCGTCTCGGTCGTCGTCGGGCCCAACGGCTCGGGCAAGTCCAACGTGACCGACGCCGTGCTGTGGGCGATGGGTGAGCAGTCGCCGCTGGCGGTGCGCGGCCAGTCGATGCGCGACGTCATCTTCGGCGGCGGTCGCGGCGTGAAGGCGCGCTCGGCCGCCGAGGTCGAGATCGTCATCGACAACGCCGACGGTGCGGTCGACGTGCCGATGGGCGAGATCTCGATCATGCGCCGCCTGGACCGCAACGGCGAGGGCGAGTACCGCCTCAACGGCGCCCGCTGCCGGCTGGTCGACGTGCTGGAGGTGCTCAGCGACACCGGCCTGGGAAAGGAGATGCACTCCGTGGTCTCGCAGGGTCGCGTGGAGACGATCGTCACCTCCAAGCCGCGCGAGCGCCGGCTGCTGATCGAGGAGGCCGCCGGCCTGGGCAAGCATCGCAAGCGCCGTCGCCGCGCACAGCTCAAGCTGGCGCACACCGAGGACAACCTGGGTCGCGCGCTGGACGTCGAGCGCGAAGCCCGCTCTCGCCTGCGCCCGCTCAAGCGCCAGGCCGAGGCAGCCGAGCTGCACGAGCGCCTGGAGCGCCAGACCGTCGAGGCGCGCTGGCAGCTCGTGCGCGACATCGCGCGAGCGCGGCGAACCGACCTCGTGGACGCCGAGGGTGCTGCCACGGCGACACGGGCGGCCCGCGAGGAGTCCCGACGCGCACTCGCCGAGGTCGCCGCGCGGCGCGGCGAGGTCGACGAGGCGCTCGCTGCCAGAGGAGAGCAGCGCGAGGCGCTAGCGCGCCTCGTCTACCGGGCGCGCTCGTCGGCGGAGCGCATCGAGCTGCGCTTGGACCGCGTGCGCTCGGTGGCGCGCGATCTGACCGAGCGCTCCGAGCGCCGAGCCGGCGAGCTCGCGCAGCTTCAGGCGGGCGGCGAGCACGACGAGCAGGACCGCGAGCTGCTGGCCGCCGGACGCGAGCGCATCGCCGCGCTGGAGGCCGAGCTTGTGCGACTGGCCGCCGATCACGAGGCCGAGCTGCAGCGCGAGCTCGCGACGCTCGAGGCGACGCGCGTGCAGGGCGTGGGTCGGGTCGACGAGCTGCGTGGGAACGCCGAGCGCCGCGTCGCGGAGCTTGCCGAGGCCGAGACCCTCGCCGAGGCGGCGCGCGCGTCGCGCCGTGAGGCCGATCGCGGCCTGGAGTCCGCGCGGCGCGAGTCCGCACGTGTGGGAGCCGAGCTGGCGGCCTGCAACCAGTTCCTGCGCACCCGCGCCGGCAGCAGCGCCAACGGGCGTGTGGGGCGCTGCCTGGCCGACGCACTGGAGGTGCGGCCGGGCTGCGAGCGCGCGGTCGCCGCGGCGCTCGGCGGCCTGCTGCGCGCCGGTCTCGTCGAGCAGGTCAGCGATGCCGCGTCCCAGCTCGACGCATCGGGCTCCGAGGGAGGGCGGGTGCTCATCACCGGCGACCTGGCGCCGGGGCCCGCGCCTGCGCCGCACCCGCCGGCGCCCGGTGCGGTGCGCCTCGGCGACGTCATCGACGGCGAGCGCCATGAGCTCGCCGTTGCGAGGCGGCTGCTGTGGGATGCCTGGATCGTCGAGGACCTCCACGCGCTGCCGCCGGGCTTCAGCGGGGTCGCGGCGACCCGCGACGGCCGCGTCTGGCACGGCCGCCGCCGCGAGCTGCGCCAGGCTCCCGAGGGTGGAGAGGAGCGCGTGCTGCAGGAGCGAAACCGCCGCGAGGAGCTGATCGTCTCCAGCGAGGGGGCGGTCGTCGCCGAGCAGGCCTCCAAGATCGCATGCGAGCAGGCCGAGCAGGCGGTGCTGGCCGCCGACGCCGCCCGCGAGATGGCCGACAACGCCCGGCGTGACGCGCAGCGCGAGCTCGCCACCGCCGAGGAGGACGCCCGCCGCACCGTGTGGCTGATCGCCAAGCGCCGCGAGGCTCCGCTGGAGGGCGCGTCGGCCGTGAGGCGCGCGCAGATCGACGGCGAGCTCGCGGCCGAGCGGCGGGTGGCCGAGCGCGCCGAGCGCGAGCGCACCGAGCGCGTCCGGCGGATCGCCGGCCTACGGGCGCGGATCGCCGCCGACGGCGCCCTGATGCCGGCGGCCACGCGGCTCGCGACCGCGCTGGAGGCGGCGGCCGAGACGATCGCCGCACACGCCGCCACGCTCGAGGCCGACCTGGAGGCCGATCGCGCCGCCGGTGAGCAGCTCGCCGCGCGGCTTCGCGCCTGCGCGACCGAGGAGGCGCAGATCCAGCGGGCGCTGAGCGAACGCGGTGAGCAGGTCACCGCCGCGGAGGTTCGCGCGCAGCAGGTCCGCGATCAGTCCTGCGACGCCGATCACGAGCTCGCCCTGCTCGCCGAGCGCCTCGGCCTTCCCGCAGACCCCGCCCACGAGGCGCTGGCTGACGAGGAGGCCGCGACGCTGCACGCCCGCATCGAGCGCCTGGCTCGCCGTCGCGAGCAGCTCGGCCCGGTCAACCCGCTCGCCAAGGACGAGTACGAGCAGGCGCTGCAGCACGTCACCGAGCTTGGGTCCCAGCGCGAGGACCTGGAGACCGCGCTGCGCGAGCTGCGGACGCTGATCCGCGACACCGATCGTCAGATCGACGCGACGTTCGAGGAGACCTTCGAGGCCGCGGCGCGCAACTTCGAGGAGCTCGCGGGCCAGCTCTTCCCCGGCGGGCGCGGACGGCTGCGGCTCGTCACCGAGGATCACGGGATCACCGGTGTCGCGGGCGCCGTTGCGGACGGCGGCGAGACGAGCTCCGGCGATGCCGACGACGCTGCCGAGGCCGAGGCCGCCGGTCCCGCCGAGGACCTGCTCGGCGTCGAGATCGAGATCACGCCGGCGGGCAAGTCGATGAAGCGGCTGTCGCTGCTGTCGGGCGGAGAGAAGTCGATGACCGCGATCGCGTTCCTGTTCGCGGTCTTCCTCGCCAAGCCGTGCCCGTTCTACATCCTCGACGAGGTCGAGGCCGCGCTGGACGATCCGAACATCACCCGCTTCCTGGCGCTGCTGCGCCGCTACTGCGACCGCGCGCAGTTCATCGTCGTCACCCACCAGAAGCGCACGATGGAGGCCGCCGACACGCTGTACGGCGTGTCGATGGGCGACGACGGCGTCTCCAAGGTCGTCTCGCGGCGCCTGCCGCGCGAGATCGAGCCCGAGAGCGCGGCGGCGTCCTCTGCCGGGGCCGCCTGACGGGCGGTCGCCGAGAGCTACAGGCGCTTCTCGGCGAAGTAGACGGCGATGTGGTTGTCGTTGTAGCTCGGGATCTCGACGTAGCCCGTGCGCGCAAACAGCGAGCGGCTGTGGCGTTGCTCGGGCCCCGCATCAAGGCGGACGCGCTCGTAGCCGAGGTCGCGGGCGGCGTCCTCCAGCGCGGCGAGCAGCGCGCGACCGGTGCCGCGCGTGCGCGCGGCCGGGACGACGTACATCCGCTTGATTTCGCAGATGTCGGGACTTAGGCGCCGCAGGCCGCCGATCGCCACGGGCTCCTCGCCCTCGTAGCCGACGAGGAACGTGCCGTGGGGAGCGGTCATCTCGTCGGGGGTCGTGGTCGACCCGGGGCGCGTCACGCGACCCGGGTACTGGGCGTCGAGCAGCTCGATCAGCTCGCGCAGCAGCTCTCGGCCCGGTGGCTCGTCGCTGCGGCCGGGACGGAAGCGGAGCGCCATGGCGCTATCGTCGCGCATCGCTCATGGCCCGCGACTGGATCGATCTCTTCATCACCGATGTGCAACGCCCTGCCGCGGCGACGGCCGCCGCCGCGCAGGACGAGCCCGCCCGGCGGCGCGGCTTCTTCAAGAAGCTGCGCCAGAACCTCTCCAAGACGCGCGAGGCGCTCGGGGCCGAGATCCAGGCGACGCTGCTGGAGGGCGATGTCGACGAGGAGACCTGGGAGCGCCTTGAGGAGGCGCTGATCATGGCCGACGTCGGCGCCACCACCACCGCGCGCGTCGTGGGGGAGCTGGAGGCGCAGGCCGCCGGCGGGGAGATCGTCGGGGGCGAGGCGCTCAGCGCTCGCCTCTCGGAGATGCTGGCGACGATCGCGCGCACCGGCGATGACCGCATCGACGTGCGCCCGTCGCCCACGGTGATCATGGCCGTCGGCGTCAACGGCACCGGCAAGACGACGACCATCGGCAAGCTCGCATGGCACCTGCAGCGCGAGCTCGGGCTGCACGTCGTGCTCGGTGCCGCCGACACCTTTCGCGCGGCGGCCGTCGAGCAGCTCGCCGGCTGGGCGCAGCGCGCGGGCTGTGAGATCGTGCGCGGTCCCGAGGGCTCAGATCCCGGCTCGGTCGCATTCGAGGCCGTCAAGGAGGGCCTGCAGCGCGGCGCCGACGTCGTGATCATCGACACCGCGGGACGGCTGCATACCCAGGACGACCTGATGGCCGAGCTGTCCAAGGTCCGGCGCGTGATCGCCAAGCAGCTGGATGGCGCGCCGCACGAGACGTTGCTGACGGTCGACGCCACGACCGGTCAGAACGGCCTGCGTCAGGCCAAGCTCTTCTCCGAGGCGGTGCCGGTCGACGGGATCGTCCTGACCAAGCTCGACGGCACCGCCAAGGGCGGCATCGCGCTGGCGATCGCCGGCGAGCTGGGGATTCCCGTCAAGCTGATCGGGGTCGGAGAAGCGGTCGAGGACCTGCGCCCGTTCGACGCCGACGACTACGCTCGCGCCCTGCTCGGCGACGCTTCGTAGGCATACTGTGCCGCATGCCAACGCGCTGGGTGATCCTCGCCGTCCTCGCAGTGTCTGGCGCGTTGCCGTCGGCGGCGCAGGCCCAGGCCCCGCTGACCCCCGAGCGCTACGCGGCGCTGGACGGCGCCATCAGCGGCCTGGTGGCGTTGGACGCGCGAGATCCGTCCAGCGCGGCATACGCAGCGGCGCGGACCGCCTGTCGATCGATGGACAGCGCCGATCCCCTGCTCGCCTCCCAGCGCCGTGTATGCAACGCGACCGTGAAGTTCCTGAAGGCCCTGAGGACGTTCAACGGCTGTTCGACCATCGCCGGCTGCGGCAAGCTGGCGCGACCCGCACGGATCGCCGTCAACACGCTGATCCGCCACAGTCGCGAGGCCAACGGGGACGCCAGGGCGGCGATGATCGTCAAGCCGTGCTACCGCCAACTGCGGACCACCAAGGCCACGCTGCAGCAGCACGAGCGCTTTCGTGGCTACTTCCGGTCCTTCCAGCGCCTGGCGAAGACGAGGTCGCCGAGGATCGCTCGTCGTCTGCTTCGCCAGGAGGACGCGATCAACCGCGCCATGGGCGACGACCGCTCGGCCGCGCGGATTCGCAACGACTTCCGCAAGGCCTGCAGGCCGCCCGAGGTCTGATCGGCCGGCGCGCTCGACCCGCTCGGCGCCGACGCCTATATTGGACTGATGGAAGCATGGATGGTCTGGATCCTGCTGGCGCTGCTCCTGGCCGCGGGCGAGGTCATGTCGCTGAGCTTCTTCCTGGCGCCCTTCGCGATCGGGGCGCTGCTCGGTGCCGGGGCGGAGCTGATCGGTCTCGGCACGGCGCTCTCGTTGATCGTCTTCATCGTCAGCTCCGGGCTGACGTTCGGGCTGGTGCGCCCGATCGCCAGGCGGCACATGCGCACGCCGCCCGGGATCCGCACGGGCACCGCGGCCCTGATCGGCCGGACGGCGGTGGTCACCGAGCAGGTAAACGGGGACGCCGGCAGCGTCAAGCTGGAGGGCGAGATCTGGACCGCTCGTCCGTACGAAGAGGGTGCCGTCCTCGAAGCCGGCCGGCGTGTGCACGTCGTCGAGATCCGCGGCGCGACGGCGCTCGTCAGCGACATCTGACCTGGAGGTTGCAATGGAAGCCGGACTGATCCTGCTCATCGTCATCGCGGTCTTCGCCCTGCTGGTGGCCGCGAAGACCGTGCGCATCATCCCGCAGGCGCGGGCCGGTGTCGTCGAGCGCCTCGGGCGCTATCAGCGCACGCTGTCGCCGGGCCTGGCGATCGTCGTGCCGTTCGTGGACCATGTCGGCTCGATGATCGACCTGCGCGAGCAGGTCGTGACGTTCAAGCCCGCGGGCGTGATCACCGGCGACAACGTCGGCATCCAGATCGACAGCGTCCTGTACTTCACGATCACCGACGCCAAGTCGGTCTCCTACGAGGTCGCCAACCCGCTGCAGGCGATCGAGCAGCTCACCGTCACGACGCTGCGAAACGTCATCGGCGGCCTGACGCTGGAGCAGACGCTGACCAGCCGCGATGAGATCAACACCCGGCTGCGCACGGTGCTCGACGAGGCGACCGGGCGCTGGGGCATCCGCGTCAACCGCGTCGAGGTCAAGGCGATCGATCCTCCCGCCTCGATCCAGGAGGCCATGGAGAAGCAGATGCGCGCCGAGCGCGATCGCCGCGCGGCGATCCTCACGGCCGAGGGCTCCAAGCAGTCGCAGATCCTCAACGCCGAGGGTGCCAAGACGTCCGCCGTGCTCACGGCCGAAGGTCAGCGCGAGGCGGCGATCCTGCGCGCGGAGGGCGAGGCGAAGGCGATCGACACGGTCTTCAAGGCGATTCACGCCGGCGACCCCGACCAGGGTCTGCTGTCCTACCAGTACCTGCAGATGCTGCCCAAGCTCGCCGCGGGCGACGCGAACAAGATCTTCGTCATCCCGTCGGAGTTCAGCCAGGCCCTGGGCAACATCGGGGGCGCGATCGCCGGAACGGTGCGACCGCAGCAGCCGCCCGCGCCGCCGGTGCCGTGAGCCCCTACCTCGTCTCAGACGAGGTCGAGGACTATGGCGCCGCGCACACGACGCCGCCGGCCGCGCATCTGCTCGCGCTGCAACGCGAGACCGTCGAGACGCTCGACGCGCCGCAGATGCTGACCGGCGACGTCGAGGGCCGCTTCCTGGAGCTCCTCGTCTTCCTGGCCGCGCCCCGGCTCGTGCTGGAGATCGGCACGTACTCCGGCTACAGCGCGCTGGCGATGGCCGCCGCGCTGCCCGCCGACGGGCAGATCGTCACCTGCGAGCTGTCTGACGAGCACGCCGACGTCGCCGAGCGCCACATCGCCGCCGCTGGGCAATCCGGCCGCATCGAGGTCCGGCGCGGGCGGGCGATCGACACGATCGCGACGCTCGACGGGCCGTTTGACCTCGTCTTCATCGACGCCGACAAGGCGAGCTATCTCGACTACTACGAGGCGGTCCTGCCCAAGCTGTCGGCGCGCGGCGTGATCGTCGTCGACAACGTGTTCTGGAGCGGGCGAGTGGCACAGCCGGCGTCCGTCGATGACGAAGACTCCACGGTCGCGATGCGCGCCTTCAACGATCATGTGATGGGCGATCCGCGCGTCATCAACGTCATGCTGACCGTTCGCGACGGGATGACGCTGTTGCGCCGCGCGTAGGCCGCCGGCTCGGCGCTCGGACGGCGTTTGGCCTTGCACCGATCGCGCCCACCCGCTAGAACCTGTCCACAGGTCACGATGGCTATCTAGGGGGACGTATGGGAGACAGCAACGAAGGTGCTCAGAGCCTGCTGGTGTATGGGGGCGCAGCGCTCGCGATCATCATCGTCATCATGGTGCTCGCCGTCAGCTAGCAGACGCGCAGGTTCGCACGCAGGGCTCGCACGCCATCGGTGGCGTGACGAGTCCGGCAGTGCGATCACCTGGCCACGGCCGACGCCGGCCGCCGCCTAGACTCACCGAGCCGTGTTCGACACGCTCTCAGAGAAGCTGCAGGCCACGCTCGCCGACGTTCGCTCCCGCGGGACGCTGACCGAGGCCGACGTCAACGCCGCCATGCGCGAGATCCGCCTCGCCTTGCTGGAGGCCGATGTCAACTTCAAGGTCGTCAAGTCGTTCACGACGACCGTCAAGGAGCGCTGTCTGGGCTCCGACGTGCTCGGCCAGCTCAACCCCGGCCAGCAGGTCGTCAAGATCGTCAACGAGGAGCTCACCGCGCTGATGGGCGGTTCCAGCGCGGGCATCGCCTTCGCCTCCCGCCCGCCGACGGTGATCCTCATGGCGGGCCTTCAGGGCTCCGGCAAGACCACCGCCACCGCCAAGCTCGCGCGCTTTCTCATGCAGGAGCACGGCTCGTCGGTTGCCGTCGCGGCCTGCGACGTCTACCGCCCCGCGGCCGTCGACCAGCTCGTCAAGGTGGGCGGCCAGGTCGGCGCGACCGTCTACGAGCAGGGCACCGACCGTGACCCCGTCGACATCGCCACGTGGGCGCTGGACCAGGCCAAGCGCGAGGGCAAGGACGTCCTGATCGTCGACACGGCCGGGCGCCTGCACATCGACGAGACGCTCATGAATGAGCTCGTGTCCATCCGCAAGGCCGTCAAGCCGACGACCGTCCTGCTCGTCGTCGACGCGATGACCGGCCAGGACGCCGTCAACGTCGCCGAGCAGTTCGCTTCGGCGGTCGCCTTCGACGGCGTGCTGATGTCCAAGCTCGACGGCGACGCCCGCGGCGGCGCTGCACTGTCGGTCAAGGCGGTCACCGGCAAGCCGATCCTGTTCGCCTCCACCGGCGAGAAGCTCGACCAGTTCGAGCGTTTTCACCCCGACCGCATGGCGCAGCGAATCCTCGGCATGGGCGACGTGCTGTCGTTCATCGAGAAGGCCGAGGCGCAGATCGGCGAGGACGAGGCCAAGGAGCTTGAGCGCAAGCTGCGCCGCAACGAGTTCACGTTCGAGGACTTTCTCTCGCAGCTGAAGATGATGCGCAAGATGGGGCCGCTGCAGTCGCTGCTGGGGATGATCCCAGGCTTTCAGGGCGCCACGATGAAGAATGTCAAGGTCGACGAGCGCGAGCTCGATCGCATCGAGGCGATCGTCCTGTCGATGACGCCGCTTGAGCGCCGGCGCCCGGATCTCATCAAGGGATCGCGCCGGCTGCGGATCGCTCGCGGGTCCGGCACGACGGTCCAGGCGGTCAACCAGCTCGTCAAGCAGTTCGCCCAGATGCAGAAGCTGATGAAGCAACTCGGCAAGGGCAAGATGCCCGACCTCCAGGCGCTCATGCGTCAGGGGCGGTAGGCTGGACGTCATATGGCCGTACGACTGAGACTCACCCGTGTGGGTGGCAAGAAGGACCCGATCTGGCGCGTCGTCGTTGCCGATCAGCGCTCGCCGCGCGACGGCCGCGTGATCGAGACGATCGGCCACTACAACGCGCAGACCCAACCGTCGACCATCAAGGTCGATGAAGAGCGTGCCCGCCACTGGCTCGACCGCGGTGCTCAGCCGTCGGACCAGGTGCGCAAGCTGCTGCGCATCCAGGGCATCGCTTAACCCAGCCCAGCCGTGCAGGAGCTGCTGGAGTATCTGGCTCGGGCCCTCGTCGACGATCCCGACGCCGTGCGCGTGGAGTCCTTCGACGAGGACGACGGCAGCATCGTGCTCGAGCTGTCGGTCGGCGAGGACGACTACGGCAAGGTGATCGGCCGCGGAGGGCGCACCGCGAATGCCCTGCGCACGGTCCTCAAGGCGGCGGCGGTGCGAGAAGAGCGCCGCGTGTTCGTCGACATCGTGGATTGATCGTGAGCCCGGCGGACGTGCTGAATGCCGGCCGCGTCGGACGCCCGCACGGACTCGACGGCTCCTTTCACGTGACGCGGCCGCGCCCGGCGCTGCTGGTGCTCGGCGGGGTGGTGAGGATCGGCGATGCCTGGCGCGAGGTCGTTCGCCGCGCCGGCACCGACGATCGCCCGATCCTGCGCCTGGAGGGGATCGCCGGCCGGGTGGCCGTGGAGGCGCTGCGGGGCGAGGACCTGCTCGTCGCCCGATCCGCCGCGCCGGCGCTGGATCCCGGGGAGTACTGGGCCGAGGACCTTCAGGGCTGCGACGTCGTGAGCGCCGACGGACAAGCGCTCGGCGTCGTCGAGCGACTTCGCGCGCTGCCCTCCTGCGAGGTCCTCGAAGTCGGGGAGCTGCTGATCCCGATGGTCGGCGACGCCGTGCTGTCAGTCGACGTGGCGGCGCGGCGGATCGTCGTGGACGCGGCGTTCCTCGGTGTCGAAGACGGCGACGCGTCCGGGAACGCCTCCTAGGGAGGTGGTCTGCTGCGCCTCGACGTCGTCACGCTGTTTCCCGACTGGTTTGACTGGTTTCGCACGCAGCGCCATGTCTCAAACGCGCTGGCCGCGGGGCACGAGCTGCGAACGCTGGACCTTCGCGAGCACACGCCGCTGAGCGGCGGCCAGGTCGACGACACGCCATTCGGCGGGGGGGCCGGCATGCTGCTGCGAGTCGACGTCATGGACGCGGCGCTGCGCGCGTTCTATGGCGCCGATCCCGTCGACCTGCGTCGCGAGCGTCGCGTCATCGCGCTGACTCCGACCGGGCGGCTGCTGGACGACGCGCTCGTCGACGAGCTGTCGGTCGAGTCCGACGTGACGCTGCTGTGCGGGCGCTATGAGGGCTTCGACGAGCGGATCGTCGAGCATTTCGCCAGCGAGGCCGTGTCGATCGGGGAGTACGTGCTCGCGGGCGGCGAGCTCGCGGCGATGGTGATCTGCGACGCGGTGCTGAGAAAGCTCCCGGGCGCGCTGGGCGCCTCCGCGTCGGCGACCGAGGAGTCCTTCTCCACGGCGCTGCACGGCCGCCCGGAGTACCCGCACTACACGCGCCCCGCCGAGTACCGCGGCTGGAAGGTGCCCGACGTGCTGCTGTCAGGCCATCACGAGCAGATCCGCGCCTGGCGCGAGGAGCGCTCGCGCGAGCGCGTGCGGGGGACGGGCTCCCCGGAGTAGGAGCTCCGCTACCATCTGCCGTCGGCGCGACCCCATCCCTGCATCGCGCCCTCCTCCTCTCTATGTCCTCAGTCATCGAACGTCTTGAGCGCGCGCAACTGCGCCGCGTCCCGTCCTTTCAGGCGGGCGACCGCCTGCGGGTCCACTTCCAGGTGACGGAGGGCACGCGCAAGCGCACCCAGGTCTTCGAGGGCGTCGTCATCAAGCGCCAGGGCCACGGGGTCCGCGAGACCTTCACCGTGCGCAAGCAGTCCTTCGGCGTCGGCGTCGAGCGCACGTTCCCGGTGCACTCACCGAAGATCGAGAAGATCGAGGTCGCCGCTCGCGGCGACGTGCGGCGCGCCAAGCTCTACTACCTGCGCGACCGCGTCGGCAAGCGCGCCCGCGTCCGCGAGCGCCGCTACACCGGCCCGGAGGAGCGCGTCGTCGGCGGGCTGCTCAACGACCCGGCCGAGCAGCTTGAGGCCGAGGCGGCTGCCGAGCCCGAGGCGGTCGACGCCGAGGGCGCCGTCGCCGACGACGCCGTCGCGGAGGCGGCGGCCGCCCAGGATCACAGCGCTGCCGAGACCGCTGACGGAGGCGAGGCCGAGCAGGCCCCCACCGGCCAGCAGGCGTGACCGAGGCAGATTCCTCCCAGGGTCCGAGGCGACCGCAACGCGGAGTGCCGCTGGACCCGCCGCCGGATCCGCTGGTCAATGGCGATCACGATCGGCCATCTGAGCTTGACGAGCCGGTGAACGTCGACCCTCGGCCGATCGAGCGGGACAACTCGCGCCGTGCGACCGCGGATGCTCAGCGCCCGCATCCCACGCCCGCTGAGACCGGCGGCTCTCGGCCGAGCGAGGATCGCATCCGCGCCGAGCGGTCGGGTGGCGGCGGCGGGCGCTCGGGCAGGAAGTCCTCGGAGGACAAGAGCAACTCGCCGTTTGAGATCGTCCTGATCATCGCCGTGGCGCTTGGCTTGGCGCTCGGCATCCAGGCGTTCCTGGTCAAGCCGTACCGGATTCCCTCGGAGTCGATGGTGCCGACGCTGATCGTCGGCCAGCGGGTTCTCGTCAACCGCATCGGCAACCGCTTCGGCGATCCGCAGATCGGCGACGTGACGGTCTTCCACCCGCCCAGCGGCGCCGAGAACGCCAACGAATGCGGGGCACCGCATGCTGACGACCAGCCCTGCCCGACGCCGACGCCCACCAAGGCCGACGTGAACTTCATCAAGCGGATCGTCGCCGGTCCCGGCGACACGCTCGCCATCGTCGACGGCCACGCCGTCCGCAACGGAAAGCGTCAGCGCGAGCCGTTCATCCAGGCATGCGGGGAGGGGGAGGAATGCAACTTCCCCAAGGCGATCAAGATCCCGCCTGGCCACTACTTCATGATGGGCGACAATCGCGGGGCCTCCGACGACAGTCGCTTCTGGGGACCGGTCCCGCGCGAATGGATCATCGGCAACGCCTTCTCGACGTACTGGCCGCCGAAGCGCATCGGCCTGCTCTAGGTGAGCCCGGGCGCCGCGTTCGGCGTTCCGCCCGGCGCGTGCTGCATCATGGCGGCGAGCGTGAAGCCGTCGACGACAGCCGTGGCCGGACACCCTGAAGGCGTGCCGGCATCCTCTGGCCCAAGCGGATCGTCCTCGCTGGCGGCCACCCGGCGGCGCACGACCGCCGCCAGCCGGCGTCGCACCAGCGGTCGCAGGCTGTTCGCCTTCGACCGGCGCCTCGGCGTGCGCTGGGTCGCGGGCGCCGACGAGGCTGGTCGTGGCTGCCTGGCCGGACCGCTCGTCGCGGCGGCCGTCCTGTTCGACACCGAGGGGCTGACCGCGCGGCAGCTGTGCGAGCTCGGCCGGCTCAACGACTCCAAGCAGCACTCGATCGAGGGTCGCGAGGAGCTGTTCCCGATCGTCCTGCGCACGGCCACGAAGGTCTGCGTCGTTTCGCGCTGCGCTCGCGGCATCGATGACCGCGGTCTGCACAAGACCAACCTCGCCGCATTGCGCGACGCCCTGATCGGCGTCGCCCGCCCAGGCTGCATCTGCCTGTCTGACGGCTTCGCCGTCGGCGACGTCGGCTTCGAGCAGCGCGCGATCGTCGAGGGCGACGCCACCTCTGCCGCGATCGCAGCCGCTTCGATCGTCGCCAAGGTCACGCGCGATCGCTACATGCAGCGCGCGGACGCGCTGCACCCCGGATGGGAGTTCGCGGCACACGTCGGCTACTCGACGCCCGAGCACCGCGAGGCGATCCGCCGCCAGGGCGTTTCGCCGCTTCACCGGCTGAGCTTTCAGTCGACGGCGTACCAGCAGCTGACGTTGTAGGCGTTCGCGCACGTCAGAACGCTCCTTCGAGATGGTCCAGTCGCAGCAGGCGACCCACCCGATCCACCGTGACGCCCACGACGTCGAAGCGCAGATCCGCGGCGCGCGGTCGGTCGCTGCTATCAACCAGCCAGGCTGCGGCCATTCCGCGCACCTGCCGTTGCTTGCGCGGCGAGACGGACTCCAACGCCGTACCGGCTCTCGCCTCGATGCGCCGGGCCTTGACCTCGACGAAGACGATCGTGGTGTTGTCGCACACGATGAGATCGAGTTCTCCAAACCGCGTGCGGTGGTTGCGCGTGAGCAGCCGGTAGCCGAGGCGCTCGAGGTGCTCAAGCGCAAGATCCTCGCCCAGCCGGCCGAGCCGTTGTCGAAGGTCTGTGGACATGGCCCGCACGCTAGGCGCAGACATGTGTCAAGAGTGCAACGGAATGCGACGTTTGCGTGCAGCTGGGCATACGTCATTGCGGGGGCTTGGCCAGGGCGGTTGTCGGCACGATTTCGCGCCTGATTTGTCACAAATGCAGGCTGACGCGACACAGCCGCTGACCTAGCTTGTCGGTCGTGCTCGCACGTGCCACCACCTTCGCGATCGATGGCCTCGCCTCGCGCCGCGTCACAGTCGAGGTCGACCTTCGCAGCGGGTTGCCCGCGTTCACGATCGTCGGGCGCGGCGACGCTGCCGTGCGCGAGTCGCGCGAGCGCGTGCACGCTGCGCTGCTGAACTCCGGCTTCGCGTTTCCGCAGCGTCGGATCACGGTGAACCTCGCGCCGGCCCATCTGCGCAAGGTGGGCCCGGGCTTTGACCTCGCGACCGCGTGCGGTCTGCTTGCCGCTTCTGAGCAGGTCCCCGCCCGCAACGTCGATCGCTGGGCGGTCTTCGGGGAGCTCTCGCTCAGCGGCGAGCTGCGCCATTGCCGCGGCGTGCTCGCCGTGGCGCATGGCGCCCGACGGGCGGGAATCGAGGGACTCATCCTGCCGCGCGTATGCGCCCGCGAGGCGGCACTCGTGGAGGGCCTCGTGGTTGCCGGAGCGTCGACGCTGGTCGAGGTGGCCTCGATTCTGCGCGGAGGACGCGTGCCTGACCTGCCACCCGTCGATCTCACGGCCGCCGATCAGGGGGATCCAGACGAGCAGCCGGATCTGAGCGACCTCCGCGGCCACGCGTCGCCGATCCGCGCGCTGACGATCGCCGCCGCCGGAGCGCACAACCTGCTGCTGTCGGGGCCGCCGGGAACGGGCAAGACGATGCTGGCCCGCCGATTGCCGTCGATCCTGCCCCCGCTCACTCGGGCCGAGGCCATCGACGTCACCGGAATCCATAGCGTCGCCGGCCAGCTCCCCGAGGGCGGATCGCTCGTGCGGCGCAGGCCGCTGCGCGCGCCCCATCACACGATCTCGTCCTCGGGCCTCGTGGGAGGCGGGACGCTGCCGAGCCCCGGGGAGGCCAGCCTCGCCCACCATGGCGTGCTGTTCCTCGACGAGCTGTCGGAGTTCAGCCGGTCGGCGCTGGAGGCGCTTCGCCAGCCGCTGGAGGACGGCGTCGTCGCGATCGTGCGCGGCCAGCGCACCGTCACGTTCCCAACGAGGTTTCAGCTCGTCGCCTCTACCAACCCGTGTCCCTGCGGGATGGCCGGCAGCCCGCGCTGCCGGTGCTCGGAGGGGGACATGTCGCGTCACCGCCGCAAGCTCAGCGGACCGCTGCTGGACCGCGTGGATCTGCTGGTCCACATGCAGCGCCCGAGAGCCGACGAGCTCGGGGCGTCCGCGCTGACGACGTCGCAGGACGTGCGCGCGGCGGTGTTCGAGGCCCGCGAGCGCCAAGCGGCGCGCCTTCGGGGAACCGGGCTGTTGACGAACGCTGCGCTGACGCCACGCCACATCCGCGATCTGGTCCATGTCGATGCCTGTGGCATGTCGTGCCTGCAACGCTCCTATGAGCGGGGCGACCTGAGCGCACGTGGCCACCAGCGCGTGCTGCGCGTAGCGCGGACGATTGCCGATCTCGCCGGCAGCGACGGGGTCGCCGCCAGCCACATCAACGAGGCGCTGGGCTTGCGCCAGCACGACATCCTCGAAGGAGCGCTCGCCGCATGAGCGCGTGCGACCGCTGCCTGCGACGCACCGCGCTCGTGGCATCGCTGGCGGGTCACATCGAACGCGCTCGCCGCAACCACCGGCACATCTCCGAGCTGCTGGGGCTCAGCGACGAGAGCTTGGTGTCGGCTTTGGCCGGTGAGCGTCGCGGCGAGATCGAGCGCCGCCATGCGTCCTTCGACGCGGACGCCGCTCGTGATCAGATCGACGCGGCGGCGCTGCATCCGATCTGCCGTCACGACGCCGGATACCCACCCCAGCTGGCACAGGGCGCCGACGCCCCCGCCGTACTGCATGTCGCCGGCGATCCGGGCCGGCTGCAAGCCCTCCGTCACGCTGACACGCCCGCGGTGGCGATCGTGGGAGCCCGAAGAGCCGGGCACGAGGGGCTCGAGATCGCCCGCGGCCTCGGCCGCGGGCTGGCGGCCGCGGGCGTGACGGTCGTCAGTGGCATGGCGCTCGGCATCGACTCCGCGGCGCATGCCGGCGCGCTGCAGGTCGGTGGCCCGACGCTGAGCGTGCTCGCGAGCGGGGCGGACGTGCCATATCCGGCGAGCAAGCGCACGCTGTATCGCGCGCTCCTGCAAACCGATGCGGTGGTCTCGGAGATGCCGCCTGGATTTCAGCCGCTGCGCTGGTGCTTCCCCGCGCGCAACCGCACGATCGCCGGACTCGCGTCGCTGACGATCGTCGTCGAAGCGACCGAGCGGTCGGGTTCGCTGATCACCGCAGAGCTCGCGCAGGATCTCGGCCGCGCGGTCGGTGCGGTGCCAGGCTCGGTGCTGGCACCGCGTACCGCCGGCTCCAACGCCCTGCTGCGCGATGGCGCGCTGGTCATCCGCCATGCCCAGGACGCACTCGACGAAGTGCTCGGGATCGGCGTCTCCACGGCGCTCGCCGGCCGCGCCAGCGACGAGCTGCAAGGACCGCTGCGCGAGCTGCTGCTGCGCGTTGAGAACGGGAGTGCCACCGTGGACGATCTGGCGAACACGCCGGCCGAGGCGCAGGACGCGCTCGCCGGCCTTTCGGAGCTTGAGCTGCTCGGGTTCCTGCGCCGCGGACCCGCAGGACGGTACGTGCGCTGTGCGTAGGACACATCAGCCTGAATCTCCGATCCACGATCATCGGAGATTGAGCCTCAGGCATATCCTTGGACGCGTGTCGACTCGACGAATTCCGGTCGTGCTCTCGATCGCGGGGTCGGACTCCGGCGGGGGCGCCGGCATCCAGGCCGACATCAAGGCCTTCGCGCGCGCAGGCGTACATGGAGCGACCGCGATCACGGCGATCACCGCGCAGAACACGCTTGGCGTGCACGCCGTGGAGACGATCTCGCCGGAGATGATCGCCGCCCAGATCCAAGCCGTCGCGGACGACCTTCGTCTTGCGGCCGTGAAGATCGGGATGCTCGGCGACATCGCGACGATCGAGACGGTGGCCGTGGCGCTGGACTCGCTGCGAGACGGGCCGCCGGTCGTCCACGATCCAGTCATGGTCGCGGAGTCCGGCGCGCGCCTGCTCGAGAGCGACGCGGTCGCCGCGCTGCGCGAGCAGATCCTTCCGCGAGTCACCGTCATCACGCCGAACCTCCAGGAGGCGCGGGTCCTCGCCGGCGACGACGGCCTCGACGGGCTCGAGCTCGTTCAGGCCCTGCACGCGCTCGGGCCGGCCTTCGTCGTGGTCACCGGTGGGCACCGAGACGCGGCCACGGACCTCTTCTTCGACGGAGCGACGCTCACCGAGCTACCCGGCGAGCGCCACTCCGACGGCGCGGCGCACGGGTCCGGCTGCACCCATGCCTCGACGCTGGCCGCCCGCCTGGCGCTTGGCGACGACCCCTTGACGGCAGCCCTCCACGCTCGAGCGGTCGCCGCGGAGGCCGTGGCGAACGGGTTGCGCGATCTCGGTGGCGGCGCGGGACCGGTGAATGTGCTGAACATCGGTCGAGCCGGTTGAGAGCGGTCATACGGATGGCTGCCTCGAGCCGACCCCAATACCAGCTCCGGCGGACGGTCTGCGCGCCGGGCTCGCGATGGCCGCTGGACCCCTTTGTCATAATCGCTGGCCGATGAGGTTCTTGCGGATGAAGCCAGGTCACGGAGAGGTCCTCATCGCCGAGGGAGACGTCGAAGTGCCCGAGGAACACGAGGCGCTCGTCGAGGAGTTTCGCGCGCAGCTGGACCAGGGCATGTGGGCCGCCGTGCCGCGGGCGACGCCTGCGGGCCGGCGCGAGGCGCAGATGGTCACGAGCTTCGACGACGTCCCCGAAGACGCTGACCGGGTGATCTTCTTTCCCCGCGCCGCCGGCGGGCGCTAGACCGGGACGTCGGCAATGCTGCTCGCCCTCAGCGCCAGCGCCATCGTGGTCCTCGTCCTGCTGTGGGAGGTCGCGTGGCCCGTCGCGTCACAGCGCATCGAACGCTGGCGCGCGAGCCGCAGGCTGATCGCCGCCGACGGCTATGACCCGGGCCGCGAGCGCCGCGCCGAGCAGCGCGCGCGCACGCTGCTGTGCTCGTGCGTCAACGAGGAGGAGTGGGCGATGTACCGCGACCTCGGCTTCATCCGCGTGTGGGGCGGGCTTGCCGAGGGCCCGCTCGCCGACCGCGACGGCGGTGGCGCGCCCTACGCCTACCTCATCTATCCGCACAAGCCGATCGTCGCCTACCTCCCGCAGACGCGCCGCCTGCTCAGCGAGTACTGCATCACGTTCCTCGATGACACCCGGCCTTATGGCTCGGCGTTGCTGCCCGACTCCGACGACGTGCTGGCCAAGTGGATGGCGCTGACCGGCGACGAGCGACGCATCATCAACAGCGCGAACATGCATCTGCCCGGCCGCCAGGTCGACCCCAAGCAGGTGCGCCGAGACCTCTGGCGGCTCGGGCAATGGGAGCAGGCGCGTCTTCGCGATCAGCATCACGGCGCGGGTAGTGTTCCGGCCCCGTGACGACCGAGACCAAGCTCGATCCCAAGCACCGCAGCCGCGCCCTCACCGAGGGACCCAGTCGCGCGGCCGCCCGCGCGTACCTGCACGGCATCGGCTTCGACGATGACGCGCTGAAGAAGCCGATCATCGGCGTCGCCTCGACGTGGATCGAGACGATGCCCTGCAACTTCCACCTGCGTGCGCTGGCGGCGAAGGTCAAGGACGGCATCCGTGCCGCCGGCGGCACGCCGATGGAGCTCAACACGATCGCGATCTCCGACGGGATCACGATGGGCACGAGCGGCATGAAGACGAGCCTCGTCAGCCGCGAGGTCATCGCCGACTCGATCGAGCTCGTCGCGCTCGGCCACCTCTTCGACGGCGTCGTCGCGATCTCCGGCTGCGACAAGACGATTCCCGGCACGGTCATGGCGCTCGCCCGCCTGGATGTTCCCGGCGTGATGCTCTACGGCGGATCGATCGCGCCCGGGCGCTTCAAGGGTCAGGACGTCACGATCCAGGACGTCTTCGAGGCCGTCGGCAAGCACGCCGCCGGCACGATGTCCGAGGACGAACTCGAAGAGCTCGTCAAGGTCGCCAGCCCCGGCGCCGGCGCCTGTGGCGGCCAGTTCACCGCCAACACGATGGCGATGGCCTTCGAGGTCCTGGGCATCAGCCCGATGGGCTCGTCGATGGTTCCGGCGATGCATGCCAGCAAGGTCGACGTCGCGATGGCGTCGGGCAAGCTCATGATGGACGTCCTCGAGCGCGGCCTGCGTCCGCGCGACATCATCACCCGGGATGGGCTGGAGAACGCGATCGCCGCGATCGCCACCAGCGGCGGCTCGACCAACGGCGTGCTGCACCTGCTCGCCATCGCTCGCGAAGCGGGCGTCCCGCTGGACATGGACGACTTCGACCGCATCGCCGCTCGCACGCCGCTGCTGTGCGACCTCAAGCCCGGCGGGCGCTATGTCGCCACCGACCTCTACGACGCGGGCGGCGTCCCGCTCGTGGCGCAGCGGCTGCTGGAGGCCGGCCTGCTGCATGAGGACGCCATCACCGTCACCGGGCGCACCATCGGCGAGCACGCCCGAGAGGCGATCGAGACCGACGGCCAGCGCGTCGTGCGCCCGCTCGACGACCCGATCAGCCCCACGGGCGGGCTGGCGATCCTGCGCGGCAACCTCGCTCCAGAGGGGTGCGTCGTCAAGCTCTCCGGTCACGAGCGCCGTCGCCACGAAGGTCCGGCTCGCGTCTTCGAGCACGAGGAGGACGCGATGGAGGCCGTCGTCTCAGAGACGATCCAGCGCGGCGACGTCATCGTCATCCGCAACGAGGGCCCCGCCGGCGGCCCGGGCATGCGCGAGATGCTGTCGGTGACCGCGGCGCTCAACGGCACCGGGATGGGCGAGCACGTCGTGCTGCTCACCGACGGGCGCTTCAGCGGCGCCACGCACGGCTTCATGGTCGGACACGTGGCGCCCGAGTCGGTGCGTGGCGGACCGATCGCGGCCGCCCATGACGGCGACATCATCACGGTCGACGTTGCGCAGCGGCGACTTGACATCGACCTCGATGACGAGACGATCGAGCAGCGCGTCGCGGCCTACGCGGGGCCGGACCACACGACCCTGGGGGGCGTGCTCGGCAAGTACGCCAAGCTTGTCTCCAGCGCATCAGAGGGCGCCATCACGTAGAACCGGCAACACCGCGGCCATGCGCATCGCGATCGACATCGACTCCACGCTGCACCACTACTGGAACCTCCTCTCCGAGGCGGCGATCCGACGCTTCGGAATCGACCTTCCCTACGAGGAGCAGCTGGACTGGGGCATCACGCGGCTGCGCCCCGACCAGCTGCACCTGTGCATCCAGGAGACGCACCTCGATGCGGCGATCCTCGACAGCGAGCCCTACCCCGACGCCGTCGCGACGGTGACACGCTGGCGCGCGGCGGGGCACTTCATCCACATCACGAGCCACCGGGACGCGCACACCCTGGATGCCACCGCCCGCTGGCTGGAGCGGATCGGGCTGCCCTACGACGACCTGCACATCTCACACGACAAGATCAGTCGCTGCCTGCAACTGGGGATCGAACTGCTCGTCGACGACAGCCCCGAGAACCTCGCCGACGCCATCGGGCACGGCATGGTCGTCGCCACGATCAGCCACCCATGGAACCGGGAGCTGTGCGAGGAGGAGGACGTCATCTGCGCGTCGGACTGGCGTGAGCTGAACGACCTGCTGGATCCGCTGCTGCGCGGGCCCGCCAACGTGTGAGATCACACGCACGCTGCGGTACTCAACCTGTGCCTTCAGCGCTCAAGCGCGTGAAGGCCTCTCCCATCGCCGTCGGCCAGGCCGGCGCCTGAGACGCTAGCGGGTCCCGACACGATCCAGAACACGGTGGTCAATCCGGCCTGGCACGTTCCCGACTTGCCGTGGGCCGGCTCGCTTCCCGATCTTCATCAGCTGAACGGACTCGGGCTGACCGGCCCGATCGTGCCGGGTTCGATCTCCTCCCAACCACGCTCCAGCAGCAGCGCGTGATGCGGCGTGTGGCGCATCACGAGGCTTCCGAAGAACACGCCGCGCTCGCGCCGGCGCATGACGGCGTACCACATCGTCGTCGCGTCGCTCGTGCCCTGGATGCGCAGCCACGGCCTGGGTGGTTGGTCGGAGCCGTCCACGATCCCGGCGTCGATCAGCTGATGGATCGTGCACACGGTGCCCTGCGCGGTGTCGATGTAGAAGAGGCCCACTCGGTTCGAGACCAATGGTCGATGGGGCACATCCGCTCACTCGTAAGCGGATGCACACGACGAACGACGAGCCGGCGCGTGCAGGGCCACCCACGCGCGGGTCGAAGCACGATCACGTCCGATGCGCGCGCCCGCACCACAACCTCACATGAGCGCCGGATGGCGCGCCGCGCTCGTGCGCTTCGACGAGGACCTGCGTCGCAAGGGCTCGGCCGCGAAGACGCGTGAGGCCTACGGCTCGGACATGCGCCAGTTCGCCGTCTGGGCCAGCGGTCAGGATGCCGAGCCGGCCGCCGTCACCTACCGACTGTTGCGTCGCTACGCGTCCGCGCTGTCTGAGCGGCGCCTGTCGTCGGCGACGGTCGCGCGCAAGCTGGCGGCATTGCGGTCGTTCTTCGGCGTGCTGCGCGAGCACGGCGACATCGCGGCCAACCCGGCGGACCTGCTGGCGGCGCCGAAGCTCGCCTCCGAGCTCCCGACGGTGCTCGCGCCCGAGCAGGTGAGCCGCCTGCTGGACCGCATTCCCGTATCGACGCCGCTGGAGCTCCGTGATCGCGCCCTGTTCGAGATCGCCTATGCCTGCGGGCTGCGCGCCGAGGAGCTCGTTCGCCTGAACGTCGGCTCGGTGGACTTCGATGGCGAGCAGCTGCGCGTCGAGGGCAAGGGCGACAGGACGCGCATCGTCCCCGCGGGGGAGCCGGCGATGGCCGAGTTGACTCGCTATCTCGACCGCGCTCGTGGCGCGCTGGATCGCGGAAACGGTGAGCTCGCGCTGTTTCTGTCGAAGTCCGGCCGGCGGTTGTCGACGTCGGACATCCGCCGACGCCTGAGCGTCTGGTCTCGCTACGCCGCGATGCAGGGTGCCGTCCACCCCCACGCGCTGCGCCATTCGTTCGCGACGCATCTGCTGGAGGGCGGAGCGGACCTGCGCACGATCCAGGAGCTGTTGGGGCACGCATCGGTGTCAACGACGCAGACCTACACTCGGGTAGAGTCGGCGCGCCTGAAGGTCGCATACGCACGGGCGCATCCGAGGGCGTAGCCACCAGTGGAAACCAACGTCAAATCCATCGAGCTCAAGGACCTGTGGCGCCGGTACAAGCGCGATGGTGACGAGCGTGCCCGCGAACGGCTGGTCGTCGCCTACTCGCCGCTGGTCAAGTACGTCTCCGGCCGGATGGCCTCGGGGCTGCCGGCGCACGTCGAGGAGGCCGACCTCATCTCCTACGGCCTCGGTGGGCTGATCTCGGCGATCGAGCGCTTCGAGCTCGAGCGCGAGATCAAGTTCGAGACCTACGCGATCACGCGCATCAAGGGCTCGATCATCGACGAGCTGCGCTCGCTGGACTGGGTGCCGCGTTCGGTCCGCGCGCGAGCCCGCGCGATCGAACGGGCCAACACCAAGCTCGAGCACAAGCTCCAGCGTGCTCCCACCGACGAGGAGATGGCGCGCGAGCTGGAGATGCCCGTCGGCGACTTTCAGGACGCGCTGCTGCAGATCTCCAACTCGACGGTCGCCGCGCTGGATGAGCTGTGGACGGTCTCCGACGCATCGGGCGATCAGGTCTCGCTGCTGGACACCCTCCAGGACCCGGGCGCGCCCGATCCCGCCGCGGTCATGGACGCGACGGACCTCAAGGACCGCATCGCCGACGCGATCGCGCGCCTGCCCGAGCGCGAGAAGCTCGTGGTCGCGCTCTATTACTACGAGAACCTCACGCTTCGGGAGATCGGCGAGGTGCTCGGCGTGACCGAGTCGCGCGTCTCCCAGCTGCACACCAAGGCCGTCCTTCGCCTGCGCGGTCGGATGTCCGACGAGGACATCGGCGACGCCGCCTAGCGACCCGGCCGGTAGCCGGCTGGAAACACCGGCGGCCCAGTACTAGCATCGCGGCTCCCCGAGGAGAGGAGCCGCGGCTATGCACAAGTCTGCTGACCGCATTCGCAACGTAGCCCTGATCGGTCATCGCGGCAGCGGGAAGACCTCCCTGCACGAGGCGCTGCTCTTCGAGGCGCGCGCGACCAAGCGTCTCGGCTCGGTGGTCGATGGCACGACGGTGTCGGACTCCGAGCCCGACGAGCAGGCGCGCCAGATGTCGATCTCGGCGGCGTTGAGCTCGTTCGAGTGGGCCGATCGCAAGCTCAACCTCGTCGACACGCCCGGGGAGCCGAGCTTCGTCGCCGATGCGCTGGGAGCGATGCGCGTCTGCGAGTCGGCGGTCTTCGTCGTCAACGGCGTCATGGGCGTCGAGGTCACGACCCGGCGGCTGTGGGAGCGAGCCGAGGAGCTGGACATCGCGCGGATGGTGTTCGTGAACATGCTCGACCGCGAGCGCGCGGACTTCTTCCGCGCGCTGGAGTCCCTGAAGGAGGCCTTCGGCGCCCACGTCGTGGCCACGGAGATCCCGATCGGCTCCGAGCACGAGATCTCCGGCGTCATCGATCTGATCGACATGAAGGCCTACCGCTACGACGGTGCCGGCCTGGACAACTGCACCGAGGTCGCGATCCCCGACGAGCTGCAGGCGACCGCCGAGGAGTACCGCGAGAAGCTCATGGACGAGATCTGCGAGGTCTCCGACTCGCTCATGGAGCGCTACCTGGAGGGCGAGCAGATCGATCATGACGAGATCGTCGCCGCGCTCAAGGAGGGCACGAACCACGGCTCGCTGTTTCCGGTCACGTGCGGCGTCGCGACGCGCAACCTCGCCACCAACAGGCTGCTCGACGCGATCGTCGAGGACCTTCCCTCACCCGTCAAGCATGGCGGCTTGGAGCTGGCCGAGATCACGTTGGAGCACCGCGACGACGCCCCGCTGTACGCCTACGTCTTCAAGACGCGTGCGGACCCGTTCGCGGGACGCATCAACCTCTTCCGCGTCTACCAGGGCGTCATGCGCCACGACACGCAGGTGATGAACACCAGCACCCATCACAAGGAGCGCATCGGCCAGCTGCTCGTGTTCAGCGGCAAGGAGTCCGGACATGCCGAGGAGTTCGGGCCGGGCGACATCGGCGCCGTCGCCAAGCTCAAGGAGACGCGCGCGGGCGACTGGCTCGCCGAGCGCGACGAGCCGATCTCGATGCCCCGGATCGACCTGCCGGCGCCGGTCATGGCCTTCGCGATGGAGGCCGTCGGCGACGAGGACAAGGTCTACACCGCGCTGCGCCGCCTGCAGGAGGAAGACGCGACGATCGACCTGCACCGCGACGAGCAGACCGGCGATCAGATCATCGCCGGGCTCTCGCAGATGCACGTCGAGGTGATCATCGATCGCCTGAAGTCGCGCTTCGGCGCCGAGGTCGTGCTCAAGCCGCCGCGGGTGCCCTACCAGGAGACGATCCGGCGACCCGCCAAGGCCCACGGCCGCCACAAGAAGCAGTCCGGCGGCCGTGGCCAGTTCGGCGACTGCCACATCTCGATCGAGCCACGCGCCCCGGGCGCGGGCTTTGCGTTCATCAACCACATCAAGGGTGGCGTGATCCCGACGTCGTTCATCCCTGCGGTCGAGAAGGGGGTCGTGGAGGCCATGCAGTCCGGGCCGATCGCCGGTTGCCCCGTGAAGGACGTCGCCGTGACGGTGTTCGACGGCAGCTACCACACGGTCGACTCGTCGGAGATGGCGTTCAAGCTCGCGGGCTCGATCGCGATGCGCGAGGCGATGACGGCGGCCGCTCCGGTCCTGCTGGAGCCGATCATGCGCGTGACGCTGTCGATCCCCGAGGACTCAGTCGGCGACGTCATCGGTGACCTCAACTCCCGCCGCGGGCGCCCGCAGGGCATGGAAGGCGTGGGCGGCGGGCTGACCGAGATCAAGGCCGAGGTGCCGATGGCCGAGATGCTCACCTACGCTCCCGACCTGCGCTCGCTGACGGGCGGCCAGGGTGACTACACGATGGCGTTTGAACGCTACGAGGAGGTGCCCACGCACCTGCAGCAGAAGGTCGTCGCCAAGGCGGCCGAGGAGGAGGCGGTGAACGCCTAGCCGATGTGGCCCCCGGGGGCACTGGAGTTCCTGCGCGAGCTCGAGGACAACAACGATCGGGCGTGGTTCAAGGCCAACCGCGCGCGCTATGACCGCGACCTCGTGGAGCCCGCCAAAGCGCTCGCGGCATCACTGTCGCATCTCGGCGGGGCGCGCCTCTTTCGGCCCTACAACGATGCGCGCTTCTCCAACAGGCCGCCGATCAAGGAGCAGCTCGGAGTGGCCATCGGCTACGGACCGGCCGGCGGCTACTACGTCGAGCTGTCGCTCGACGGCCTGCTCGTCGGCGCCGGGTTGCACCACGGCGCCGCTGACCAGATCGAGCGCTTCCGCGCGGCGATCGACGACGACCGCAAGGCCGAGGGCTTCGAGCGGGCGCTGCGCGACGCCACGGACGCGGGCCTTGAGATCATCGATCCCGAGCTCAAGCGCGCGCCGCGTGGCTACCGCGTCGACCATCCGCGCATCGAGCACCTGCGCCGCAAGCAGCTCACGGTGTATCGACGCCACGCGCTTGAGCGGTGGCTGCACGAACCGGCCTGCGCCGCCCGCGTGCGCACAGAGCTCGACGCCACGCGCGCGCTCGTCACCTGGCTGGCCGAGCACGTCGGGGCCTCGCAACTGCCGCGCCGCGGCCGCTGACCGCTGACGTCAGTCCGGGCGACTCAACGAGGTGTTGGCGGCCTCGACCAGCGCGTAGATGCCCGCACCGAGCATGTCGCCGACGACGAACGCCAGCAACATGTTGCACGAGATGACACGGTCGAGCGGAGCGTCGCGACGGCTCGGCGTGTCGGCGACGGCCGCCATCGCCTCTGACTACCCGTTCCCGTGCTCGGGTAGCCACTCGGCGTTCGGGCGTCGATGCACGTCCGGCGGTACGCTGCGTGTCCGATGACGCGCAAGTCGATCACGACCACTCGTGCTCCGGTCGCTTGCGATGTGTGCGGGCGCACGCTGCTGCGCGGCGAGCATGCTGACCCGTTCATCGCCGGAGGATCGCGGCGGATGGTCTGCGAGCTGTGCACCGCACGCGCCGCCAACGAGGGCTGGATCCGCGAAGGTGCCGACAACGCGCTCGGCGTGCGACGCAACGGGCAGCGCAACGGGCGCTCGCTGCTGGGCCGCCTTCGTCTGCGTCAAGGCTCGGGCAGCGGTCCCGAGCAACAGGAGCCGATCACGCCCGGTCGTAGGCGCAACGGCAACGTCAGCCGCATCGAGAACGCCGAGCGCGCATCCCATGGCGAGCGCGAGCGCGAGCGCAGCGGCGCAGGCGAGCCCACCGAAGGCGACCCCACGCCCACGCCCGCGCCGCGATCAGCAGACGAGCACGAGGCGGAGGCTCTATCGCGCGAGCCGCGCCGTGTGCGCGCCGTGCCGACCAACGCGGACCTCAAGTCGGCACGCGCCTTGGACGTCTTCAACACGACGGCTCATCCGCGCCGGATCGCAGGGGTCGCGCGCTCGCTCGGGCAGCCCGCCGTGACCGTGCTGCCGTCGGCCACCGAGGGCTCGATCGTGTCGATCGTCGTCGGCTGGGACTTGTGCTGGTATCGATACGAGGTCGATCTCGCCGACGAGGCCGCGGGCGTTCGCGTCACCGGACAGGGCGCCGAGCTGACAGATCTGGCGCCGGAGGAGTTGCAGCCCAACGCCGCTGCCGACGAGCGCGGTCTCCTCGTTCTCGGCGCATGACCCAGTGGTTCGCCCAGTGATGAACCACTAGGGTGATCCGATGATCTACTGCGTGGTTCCAGAGGCGTTGGAGAGCGAGCTGTTGGAGAAGCTCACCGCGTACTACGCCGGCGACGACAACGTCACGGTCATCGTCGACCGGCGCACGGGCGACCGGCGCAACCGTCGCGGGACCGACGGCGCGGATCCCGCCCCGGCCGATCCCGATCTGGTCAAGCAGCGCGAGACGCGCGACCGCCGCCGCGCACGCGTACCGGGCGATTTCCCGGCGATCGACCGGTAGCGCCGGCTTCAGGGCCGAGTAGGACGCCGCGCCCCGGGCCGCCTACGGGGGTCGTCTGCGCCGCCCGGATGGCTGCGGATGATCTCTTGGGGTTAGCGCGCGTATCGATAGGAGATACTCGTATGACGAGCGGGCATGACCGCTCGTGCGCGCTGTCCGATCGAAGGAGACCCATGGGCACCACCTTTCCCGTGCAGATGACCGTCAATGGCGAGTCCTACGCATCCGAGGTGCCGCCGCGGCTGTTGCTCGTGCACTACCTGCGCGACGACCTCGGCCTCACCGGCACGCACGTCGGCTGCGACACCTCCAATTGCGGGGCGTGCACCTGCCTGCTTGACGGCGAGTCCGTCAAGAGCTGCACGGTGCTCGCCGTGCAGGCCGACGGCGCCGACGTGACGACGATCGAGGGCATGGCGGCTCCGGACGGCACGCTGCATCCGCTACAGGAGGGCTTCTGGGCTCAGCATGGCCTGCAGTGCGGCTACTGCACCCCGGGCATGATCATGGCCGCCGCCGATCTGCTCGCGCGCCACGGCGACGGGCCGATCACCGAAGCGGACGTGCGCGCGGGACTGGACGGCAACCTCTGCCGCTGCACGGGCTATCAGAACATCGTCAAGGCGGTGCAGGCTGCCGCCGAGGCCGGGCGAGGAGTGGCGGCATGAGCATCATCGAGGAGGCTCCCCTCAAGCACGTCGGCCGGTCGCTGCGCCGCAAGGAGGACCCGCGCCTGATCACCGGCAGCGCCACGTACGTCGATGATCTCTCGCTGCACGGCATGCTGCATGCGGCGATCGTGCGCTCGCCCGAGGCGCACGCGCGGATCGTCTCGATCGACACCGAGGCCGCACGCGCGCACCCCGGCGTCCGGGCGGTGTACACGGGCGAGGATCTCGCCGACCTGCTCGCGCCGCTGCCGATGGCGTGGGCGCCGCCGGGCGTGGACATGACGGCGCCCGAGCGCTGGCCGCTGGCTCGCGGCAAGGTCAGCCACGTCGGCGACGGCGTCGCGATGGTCGTCGCCGAGGACAAGTACGCGGCGGCCGACGCCGTCCAGCTCGTGCAGGTCGAGTACGAGGCGCTGCCCGTCGTCGTCGACGTCGAGGAGGCGCTGACCGACGCGACGCTCGTCCACGAGTCGCTGGGCACCAACAAGACCCACGAGTGGTCGATGGGCGGCGGTGACGTCGAGCGAGCGCTCGCCGACGCCGACGTCGTGATCGAGCGGCGGATCGTCAACCACCGCACCGCCGGCGCGGCGATCGAGACGCGCGGCGTGATCGCCGAGTACCGCGCCGGTCAGCTCACCGTCTGGTCCTCGACGCAGGTGCCGCACCTCGTGCGGCTCTTCTTCGCGGTGCAGATGGGCATCAGCGAGGACAAGGTGCGCGTCATCGCGCCCGAGGTCGGCGGCGGCTTCGGCAGCAAGCTGCAGGTCTGCGCGGAGGAGACGCTGTGCGCGTGGGCCTCCAAGCACCTCGGCCACCCGGTCAAGTGGATCGAGACGCGCTCGGAGAACATGGCCGTCTCTCACCACGGCCGCGACCAGGTCGACCACGTGCGGATGGGCGCCACGAAGGACGGCAGGATCACCGCCTTCCACGCGAAGATCATCCAGGACTGCGGCGCGTACTTCGGGCTGCTGACGCCGATGATCCCCGAGCTCGGCGCGTTCGTGATGACCGGCTGCTACGCGATCGAGAACGTGCGCACCGACATCGTCGGCGTGCTCACCAACAAGTTCTTCACCGATGCGATCCGCGGCGCCGGACGGCCCGAGATGACGCACATGCTGGAGGTCACGATCGACCAGCTCGCGGCCGAGCTTGAGATGGACCCGATCGAGCTGCGGCGCAAGAACTTCATCTCCGCCGACCAGTTCCCCTACGAGACGCCCTACGGGATCACCTATGACTCCGGCAACTACGCGGGCACGCTGGACCGGGCGCTGGAGATGCTGGACATGGACGCCTTCCGCGCCGAGCAGGCCGAGCTTGCAAGCCAGGGCATCCTGCGCGGCGTCGGTTTCTCGACCTACACCGAGATCTGCGGGCTGGCCCCGTCGCGAGCGGTGGGCCCGAAGGGCTTCGGGCTGGGCATCGGCCTGTATGAGTCCGCGCTCGTACGCGTGCACCCGACCGGGTCGGTGACGGTCTTCACCGGCGCCTCGCCGCACGGCCAGGGCCACGAGACCGGCTTCGCGCAGATCGTCGCCGACCGCCTGGGCTGCGATCCGCAGGTCGTCGAGGTCATCCACGGCGACACGGCCACGGGCCCGATGGGACTGGGCACCTACGGCTCTCGATCGTTGTCGATCGGCGGCGTGGCGGCGGCGCATGCCGCCGAAAAGCTCGCCGAGAAGTGCAAGGCGATCGTTGCCTTCAACCTCGAGGCGGCGGTTGAGGACATCGACGTGGGCTCCGGGAAGTTCTCGCTGGCCGGCGACCCGGACAAGGGCATGACCCTCGCCGAGATCGCGGGCTGCGCCTACATCGACGCGACCGCGATGCCCGAAGGGATGGAGCTTGGCCTCGAGCAGACGCTGATCTATGACCCGTCGAACTTCGTCTTCCCGTTCGGCGCGCACGTCTGCGTCGTCGACGTCGACGCGGTCACCGGCAAGGTCGACGTCGTGCGCTGGATCGCGGTCGACGACTGCGGCCCGGCGATCAACCCGATGCTCATCGACGGGCAGATCCATGGTGGCGTGGCGCACGGCATCGGCCAGGCGCTCTACGAGCAGGTCGTCTACGACGAGCGCGGGCAGCTCGTGACGGGCACGTTCATGGACTACGCGCTGCCGACCGCCGAGGAGATACCGGGCATCGAGACCGATCGCACCGAGACGCCGTCGCCATCGAACTCGCTCGGCGTCAAGGGCATCGGCGAGGCGGGCACGATCGCCGCCACGCCGGCGATCGTCAACGCGGTCATCGACGCGCTGCGCCACGAGGGCGTCACGTACCTCGACATGCCGCTCACGCCGATGCGCGTGTGGCAGGCGCTCCAGGAGGCGCGCGGGCGCGGTGACGGTCCGCGCTCGACCGAACAGGGGGTGGCGCTGTCTCCCGAGGCGCAAGGCTCGGCCGGATCGGGACCCACGACTCCCGAAGGAGGTGCGGCATGATCGCCGCCGCGTTCGACTACGCCGTCGCCGACTCCATCGACGACGCGATCCGCCTGCTCGGCGAGGGCGGCGACGATGCCAAGCTGCTGGCCGGCGGGCATTCGCTGCTGCCGCTCATGAAGCTGCGCTTCGCCTCGCCCTCGCTGCTGGTGGACATCGGGCGGATCGACGGCCTGCGCGGCGTCGACACCGGCGGCGACTCCTTCCGCATCGGCGCGCTCACGCGCCATGCGGATCTGCAGGACCGCCGGGACATGGGCCTGCTCGCGGCCGCCGCGCGCAAGATCGCCGACCAGCAGGTGCGAAACCGCGGCACGATCGGCGGCTCGCTGGCCAACGGCGACGCGGCGGCGGACCTGCCCGCGGTGCTGCTCGCCTACGGCGGCTCGGTCACCGTCCGCGGCGCCGACGGTGAGCGCGAGATCGCCGCCGAGGACCTGTTCGAGGGCTACCTGACGACATCGATCGCCGCCGGGGAGGTCCTGACCGAGGTCCGCGTTCCCGCGCTCGCCGGATACGGTCACGGCTATGAGAAGTTCAACCGCCGTGCCGAGGACTGGGCGATGGTCGGCGTGAGCGCGCTGGTCAAGGCGTCCGATGGCGTCTGCGAGGACGTGCGCATCGGCCTGACGCACATGGCGTCGGTGCCGCTGCGCGCCGGCGCCGTCGAGGACGCGCTGCGCGGCCAGCCGCTGGACGCCGAGCACATCAAGGCCGCCGCGGAGCATGCCGCCGAGGGCACGGAGCCCACCGGAGACCTCAACGCCACGCCGGACTACAAGCGCCACCTCGCCCGCGTGCTCTGCGAGCGCGCGCTGACGACGGCCGCCGCGGCGTGATCGCAGCCGTCGTCCTGGCGGCGGGCGGCGCTTCGCGATTCGGCTCGGCCAAGCAATTGGCCGAGCTGGATGGCGTCCCGCTGCTCGAGCACGCGATCCGCGCGGTGCAGGCGGTGCCGGCGATCGAGCGGATCGTCGTCGTGCTCGGTGCTCGTGCGGACGAGATCCAGGCGGGCGTGGACTTCGGCTCAGCCGAGGTCGTCGTCTGTGAGGACTGGGCGACCGGCCAGGCGGCGTCGCTGCGGACCGGCATCCAAGCGGTGCGCGACGGCGCCGACGCCGTCGTCCTGACGCTCGGCGACATGCCGAAGATCACGCCGCAGGTCATCGCCCGCTTCGCCGACCTGGCCGACGAGCACGGTGCTCATACGCGCGCCCGTGGGATGTTCGACGGCGCCCCCGGCCATCCCGTCGCGCTCGGCAGCGCCTACTTCGACGACATCGCCTCGCTGGAGGGCGACATCGGCGCGCGCGACGTGCTCAAGCGCATCGGCGCCTTCCCGATCGAGTGCGGGCACCTGTGCTCGGGCATCGACATCGACACGCCCGAGACGCTCGAGGACCTGCGCGGCTGAGCTCGGGCAGTCCGAGCGGGCGCTCAGCTGTCGCACGGTCTCGCCCGGGCGCTGCGGTCCCGCCGAGCCACGCCTAATCCGGATTGATTCCAGATTGCTGTGCCATACTGCGCCGCGTGCCGTCGATCTCGGACTGCGAGCGCATGTTGCGCGGGGCCTCCCTGCGCGTCACGCGTCCGCGGGTCGCGGTGCTGGCCGCGGTGCACGACCATCCGCATGCCGATACGACGTCGATCGTCGACCTCGTGCGTGACGATCTCGGCGAGGTGTCCCAGCAAGCCGTCTACGACGGGCTGCGAATCCTGACCTCCGCGCGCCTGGTCCGGTGCATCCACCCAGCAGGTTCCGTGGCGCGCTATGAGTCGCGGGTCGGCGACAACCATCACCACCTCGTGTGCCGCTCGTGCGGTGCGATCCACGACGTCGACTGCGCCGTTGGCGCCGCGCCCTGCCTGACCGCGGCCGACCACCACGGCTACGCCCTCGACGAGGCCGAGGTCATCTATTGGGGCGTGTGCCCCGGATGCTCGACCCCACACCCATCCCCAGACCACCTCTGATCGGCGAAAGGTTCCCCCGTGTCCGATAGTCCTGACGCAGTTGTTGGAGAGATGAGCGATAGCGAGCGCGGCTGCCCCGTCGTACACGCGCGCGCCCCGCACCCGACCCAGGGCGGGGGGAACCGTGGCTGGTGGCCGGAGCGTCTGAACCTGAAGATCCTCGCCAAGAACCCGGCCGTGGCCAATCCGCTCGGCGAGGACTTCGACTACGCCGAGGCGTTCCAGACGCTCGACCTCGCCGCGGTCAAGCGGGACATCGAGGACGTCCTGACGACCTCGCAGGACTGGTGGCCGGCGGACTTCGGCCACTACGGCCCGTTCATGATCCGGATGGCGTGGCACAGCGCCGGCACGTATCGCATCTCAGACGGTCGCGGTGGCGCCGGCGCCGGCCAGCAGCGCTTCGCGCCGCTGAACAGCTGGCCGGACAACGGCAACCTCGACAAGGCCCGCCGCCTGCTGTGGCCGGTCAAGAAGACGTACGGCCAGGCACTCTCGTGGGCGGACCTCATCGTGCTCACCGGCAACGTCGCGCTGGAGTCGATGGGCTTTGAGACCTTCGGCTTCGCGGGCGGCCGCGAAGACGTCTGGGAGCCCGACGAGGACGTCTACTGGGGCCCGGAGACCGAGTGGCTCGGCGACGAGCGCTACAGCGGCGACCGCGAGCTCGAAAACCCGCTCGGCGCGGTCCAGATGGGTCTCATCTACGTCAACCCCGAGGGTCCCAACGGCACCCCCGACCCGCTCGCCGCGGCCCATGACATCCGCGAGACGTTCGCCCGCATGGCCATGAACGACGAGGAGACGATCGCGCTGATCGCCGGCGGGCACACGTTCGGCAAGACGCACGGCGCGGCCGACCCCGACACGTACGTCGGTGCCGAGCCCGAGGGCGCCGGGTTGGAGGAACAGGGCCTGGGCTGGCGCAACAGCTACGGCTCGGGCCGGGGCGCGGACACGATCACCAGCGGCCTCGAAGTGACCTGGACACAGACGCCGACGGCGTGGTCGAGCAACTTTTTCGACAACCTGTTCGGCTACGAGTGGGAGCTGACCGAGAGCCCTGCCGGCGCGCATCAGTGGCAGCCGAAGGACGGCGGCGGAGCGGGCACCGTGCCCGGTCCCGACGAGGGCTCGGCGATGCGGGCCCCGACGATGCTGACGACCGACCTCGCGCTGCGTTTGGACCCCGACTATGAGCCGATCTCCCGGCGCTTCCACGAGCACCCCGACGAGCTCGCCGACGCGTTCGCTCGTGCCTGGTTCAAGCTGACGCACCGTGACATGGGTCCGGTGGCGCGCTACCTCGGTCCCGAGGTCCCCGACGAGGAGCTGCTGTGGCAGGACCCGGTGCCCGAGGTGACGCACGAGCTCGTCGAGTCCCAGGACATCGCCGCCCTCAAGGCCCGCATCCTGGACTCGGGGCTGTCGGTCTCCCAGCTCGTCCGCGCGGCATGGGCGTCGGCGTCGACGTTCCGCGGCAGCGACAAGCGCGGCGGCGCGAACGGCGCGCGCATCCGCCTGGAGCCGCAGCGGAGCTGGGAGGTCAACGATCCCGACGAGCTGGCGACCGTGCTCAGCGCCCTCGAGGCGATCCAGGAGACCTTCAACGGCTCCCAGGACGCCGGCGGCACGCAGGTCTCGCTCGCCGACCTGATCGTGCTCGGCGGCTGCGCGGCGATCGAGCAGGCCGCCCGAAGCGCCGGTTACGAGGTCGAGGTCCCCGTCACGGTGGGACGCACGGACGCCTCAGATGAGCAGACCGACGCGGACTCCTTCGTTCCGCTGGAGCCCACGGCGGACGGCTTTCGCAACTACCTCGCCGAGGGGCACCGGCTGACCGCCGAGTACCTGCTGCTCGACAGGGCGAACCTGCTGACGCTGAGCGCCCCCGAGATGACCGTGCTCGTGGGCGGCCTGCGCGTCCTGGGCGCGAACGCCGGCGGGTCCGCGCAGGGCGTCCTCACCACGACGCCCGGGGCGCTGACCAACGACTTCTTCGTCAACCTGCTGGACCTGGGCACGACGTGGACGGCGACGTCCGACGACGCCGGGAGCTTCGAAGGGCGCGACGCCGCCACGGGCGAGGTCACGTGGACCGCCAGCCGCGTCGACCTCATCTTCGGCTCGAACTCCGAGCTGCGCGCGCTCGCGGAGGTCTACGCGAGCGACGACATGCGGGAGACCTTCGTGCACGACTTCGTCGCCGCGTGGGTCGAGGTCATGAACCTCGATCGCTTCGACCTCGCCTGAGCTGAGCCTGGACACGTTCGACGAGACCCCAAGGAGGGGCGCCGGCTCGCATCCGCGAGCGGCGTCCCCATGCGGCGCACGACCCGATCACGCCCACCCAGCGTAGACTTCGGCGAGCGCTCCAGCCACGGGAAGTCCCTGATTGCGACGCGCCAGGTAGCCGTGCCCTGCGAGCCGTAGGGCGCTCATGATCAGTTTTGCCGCACCCATCGCTTGAAGGCAACGACATCGACAACGAGGACCCACGTATGACTCTGGTCGAAGAGGCGGGCGCCGCCGCGCGCGCCGTGCCCCAACTGCCCAAGCGTCTGGAGCCCCTGGCGATCGCCGCGGTACGCAACGCCGCGATGGCCGCGTTCGTGTGGGCCGGCCGCGGTGACGGCAAGGCCGCCGATGGCGCGGCCACCGAGGCGATGCGCGAGGCTCTCGGCCACGCGCACGTGCTCGGCAACGTCGTCATCGGCGAGGGCGAGAAGGACAACGCGCCGATGCTCTACAACGGCGAGAAGGTCGGCGAGGGCGACGACGTGAGCTTCGACATCGCCGTGGACCCCGTCGAGGGCACCGACCTCTGCGCCGCCGGCCAGGCCGGAGCGCTGACGACGATCGCGTTTGCCGGCGCCGGCAACATGTGGTCGCCCGGCCCCGCGCTCTACATGGACAAGCTTGTCGTCGAAGCTGCCGCACGCGATGCGATCGACCTGCGCGACGAGCCCGAGCGGGTCCTCAAACGCGTCTCCGCCGCGCTGGGCAAACGCCCGCGCGACATGGTCGTCGTCGTGCTCGACAAGCCGCGCCACGTCGAGCTCATCACTCGCCTGCGGGCGTGCGGCGCTCGCGTGCAGACGCCGACCGCCGGCGACGTCGCCGGCGCCCTGCTGGCGGCGCTGCCGGGCACCGGCGTCGATCTGCTGATGGGCTGCGGCGGAACGCCCGAGGGCGCGATGGCGGCCTGCGCGGTCAAGTGCGTCGGCGGGGGCATGCAGACCCGACTTGCCCCCCAGCGCGAGCCCGAGGCCGAGGCGATCGCCGCAGCCGGGCTGTCGACGACCGAGATCCTCGAGGTCGAAGACCTCGTCAAGGGCGACGCGATGTTCGCCGCGACCGCCATCACAGGCGGCACCCTGGGCCTCAACGCCCCGCGGCGCTCCGGTGGCTGGAACCTCACGCATTCGCTGATCGTGCGACCGGGCTCGGTGCGCCGGATCGTCGAGAGCAGACCCGTAACCGACCAGGAGTGATCAGATGGCACTAGTCACCATGCGACAGCTGCTCGACGAGGCCGCCGCCGGCGGTTACGGCGTGGCCGCGTTCAACGTCAACAACCTCGAGCAGATCCAGGGAATCATGGAGGCCGCGCAGGAGACGCAGTCGCCAGTGATCGTCCAGGCCTCGCGCGGCGCGCGCAAGTATGCCGGCGACAACTTCCTCTACCACATGATGCTCGCGGCGGCCGAGACCTACCCGGACATCCCCGTCGCCCTGCATCAGGATCACGGCAACTCGCCGGAGACCTGCATCAGCGCGATCGAGCTGGGCTTCACGAGCGTCATGATGGACGGGTCGCTCGGCGAGGACGCCAAGACGCCACTGGACTTCGAGTCAAACGTCGCCGTGACCAAGGAGGTCGTGGACTACGCGCATCCGCGCGGCGTCACCGTCGAGGGCGAGCTCGGCACGCTCGGCGGCATGGAGGACGGCGTCGGATCGGGCGAGATCAACCTGACCGACCCCGCGCAGGCCGAGGAGTTCGTCGAGCGCACCGGCGTCGACGCGCTCGCCGTCGCGATCGGCACGAGCCACGGCGCGTACAAGTTCTCGCGCGAGCCCGACGGCGACATCCTCGCGATGGAGATCATCGAGGACATCCATCGCCGGCTGCCCGATACGCACATCGTCATGCACGGCTCGTCGAGCGTGCCAGCGGAGTGGGTGCAGCGCGTCAAGGATGCCGGCGGCGAGGTCGATGCCGGCTTCGGCGTGCCGATCTCGGCGATCAAGCGCGGCATCGAGCACGGTGTGCGCAAGGTCAACATCGACACCGACGGGCGTCTGGCGATCACGGCGATGATGCGCGAGCACTTCCGCGACACCCCGGGCGACTGGGATCCGCGCGGTCCGGGCAAGGCGGCGCGCGCAGGCCAGAAGGCGATCTGCGCCGCGCGCATGGTGGAGCTCGGCATGGCCGGGCACGCCGGCGACTACAAGCCGATGTCGCTGGAGGACATGGCCACGCGCTACGCCTCCGGCGTGCGCACCGCCGTCTAAGCGGCCTTGACCATTGCAGCGCCGCGGAGGCGCAGGTGATCGATGTCGCGTTCGTTGGCACCGACGTGCGTCGCGCGGCGACGTCCGTCGTCATCGACGTGCTGCGTGCGACATCGACGATCACCCATGCCCTGACCTCCGGCTATGAGCGGGTGCTCGTGGCCGGAAGCATCGCCCAGGCGCTGGAGCTCAACGCCGACGGACGTGTCCTGGCGGGCGAGCGCGAATGCGAGCGCCCGCCGGGCTTCGACCTGGGCAACTCGCCGCAGGACATGACGACGCCGGGCGGCGTCGAGGTCGTCCTTGCGACGACGAACGGGGCGCCGGCGATCGTCGCCGCTGCCGCGGTCAGCGACGAGGTGCTCGTCGCCTGCCTGCTGAACCTCGACGCGGTCGTCACGGCGCTCGCGTCCCGCACCGGCGACGTGCTGCTGGTGTGCGCGGGCACCGGCGGCAAGATCACGCTGGAGGACGTCTACGTCGCCGGGCGGGTGGCGGCGGCGCTCGACGGCGAGCGCACCGACGCGGCTCGCATCGCCGAGGTGCTGGCCGGCTCGTTCGAGCGTCCGCTGGCGGCGCTGCAGGCCAGCGCCGGAGCGGCCGGGATCCGCGCCGCGGGCTTGGACTCCGACATCGACTTCTGCGCGCAGGAGTCGATCTCGGTCGTTGTGCCACGACTTGCGCGCATGGACGGCGAGACCGCCGTTGTGGAGCCGCTGAACTCATAGCGTAATGACAATGCAAACGCGACGATCTTTGGCTTTTTATCTTTGGATGGCCAAGGTACCCTGACGCGTAGATCACGAGAGAGGACCGAATGAGCACCACTGAGAAGGACGGACAGAAGAAGACCAAGAGTCGTTGGGACTCCGGGGTCACGCCGTACGCCGAGATGGGCTACTGGAACCCGGACTACGAGGTCAAGGACACCGACATCCTGTGTGCCTTCCGCATCACGCCGCAGGAGGGCGTCGATCCGATTGAGGCTGCGGCAGCCGTCGCCGGCGAGTCCTCGACGGCCACATGGACCGTCGTCTGGACCGACCGCCTGACGCCGTACGAGCACTACCAGGCCAAGGCCTACAGCGTTGAAGAGGTCCCGGGCACCCCGGGCCAGTACATCGCGCTGATCGCCTATGACATCGATCTGTTCGAAGAGGGCTCGATCGCGAACCTCACGTCGTCGATCATCGGCAACGTCTTCGGCTTCAAGCCCCTCAAGGCGCTGCGTCTTGAGGACATGCGGATCCCGGCCGCCTACGTCAAGACGTTCCCGGGCCCCCCGCACGGCATCGTCATGGAGCGCGAGTACCTCGACAAGTTCGGCCGCCCGCTGATCGGCGCGACGACCAAGCCGAAGCTCGGCCTCTCCGCCAAGAACTACGGCCGCGTCGTGTACGAGGCGCTGCGCGGCGGCTTGGACTTCACGAAGGACGACGAGAACATCAACTCGCAGCCCTTCATGCGCTGGCGTGATCGCTACATCCACGCGATGGAGGCCGTGCAGCGCGCACAGGCCGCGACCGGCGAGGTCAAGGGCCACTACCTCAACGTCACCGCCGCGACGATGGAGGACATGTACGAGCGCGCGGAGTTCGCCAAGGAAGTCGGCTCGGTCATCATCATGCAGGACCTCACCGTGGGCTACACCGCGATGTCGTCGATGTCGCACTGGTGCCGCGCCAACGGCATGATCCTCCACCTGCACCGCGCCGGTCACGGCACGTACACGCGCCAGAAGACGCACGGCGTGTCCTTCCGCGTGATCGGGAAGTGGTGTCGCCTGCTGGGCGTCGACCACATCCACGCGGGCACCGTCGTCGGCAAGCTCGAGGGCGACCCGGCGATGATCATGGGCTACTACAAGGTGCTGCGCGACGGCTTCAACAAGAAGGATCTCAGCCTGGGCATCTACTTCGACCAGGACTGGGCCTCGATGCCGGGCGTCATGCCCGTCGCGTCGGGCGGCATCCACGCCGGTCAGATGCACCAGCTGCTGCACTACCTCGGTGAGGACTCGATCCTGCAGTTCGGTGGCGGCACGATCGGCCACCCGATGGGCATCGCGGCCGGCGCCAGCGCCAACCGCACCGCCGTCGAGGCGATCATCCAGGCCCGCAACGAGGGTCGCGACTACTACACCGAGGGTCCGGACATCCTCGTCGAGGCCGCCAAGGGCTGCCCCGAGCTGAACGCCGCGCTCGAGGTCTGGAAGGACATCACGTTCAATTACACCTCGACCGACACGGCTGACGTCGTCGTCACGCCGACGTCGGCGTAGGGGAGAGAGAAGATATGAGACTCACACAAGGAACGTTCTCCTTCCTGCCGGACCTGACCGACGAGCAGATCGAGGCGCAGATCACCTACGCGCTGTCCAACGGATGGTCGATCATGGTCGAGTACACCGACGACCCGCACCCGCGCAACGGGCTGTGGGACATGTGGTCGCCGCCGATGTTCGATCTCGAAGAGGGCGAGGCGGACGTCGTGATGCGCGACGTGCGCGCGTGCCGCGAGGCGCATTCGCACCTCTACGTGAAGGTCGTTGCGTACGACCGCTCGAAGGGGCGCCAGACCTCGGCGCTGTCGTTCATCGTCAACCGGCCGGAGGTCGAGCCCGGCTTCCGCTTGGAGCGCCAGGAGTCCCACGACCGCGTCATCCGCTACACGATCCACTCCTACGCCGGCCTCAACACGCCGGCCGGCGAGCGCTACGGCGGACCGGGCGGGGACCTGGCGCCGGTCATCGCCCACGGGGCCAAGTCGAACGGCAAGTCGGGCGAATAAGTGGCCCAGACGACCGAAACCCTGCCTGAGAAGGTCAAGGCTCTCGACGACGCCGACGCGGTCGAGGCGGTGCTGTCGGAGCTCGACGAGGAGCTCGTCGGTCTCGATCCCGTCAAGGAGCGCATCCGCGAGATGGCGGCGCTCCTGGTCATCGACAAGCTACGCCGCGAGGCAGGGCTCGAATCGTCGCGCCCGTCGCTGCACATGACGTTCACCGGCAACCCCGGTACCGGCAAGACCACCGTCGCGCTGAAGATGGCGGAGATCCTCCATCGGCTTGGGTACATTCCCAAGCCGAAGGTGGTCTCCGTCACGCGCGACGACCTCGTCGGGCAGTACGTGGGACACACCGCCCCCAAGACCCGTGACGTGCTCAAGCGGGCCAAGGGCGGCGTGCTGTTCATCGACGAGGCCTACTACCTGTACCGCCCCGAGAACGAACGCGACTACGGGCAGGAGTCGATCGAGATCCTGCTGCAGGTCATGGAGACCGAGCGCGACGACCTCGTCGTCGTCCTCGCCGGCTACAAGGACCGGATGGACACGTTCTTTCGATCCAACCCCGGCATGGGCTCGCGCGTGGCCCACCATCTGCACTTCCCGGACTTCACGGTCGACGAGCTCGTGCAGATCGCCGACCTCATGATGGGTCAGCAGCAGTACGAGTTCGAAGACGAGGCGCGCGACGCGTTTCGCGAGTACATCGAGCGGCGCGTGGAGCGTCCGCGCTTCGCCTACGGGCGCAGCATCCGCAACGCGATCGACCGCTCGCGGATGCGCCAGGCGGGACGTCTGTACGAGCGGCGCGACGAGCTTACGCGCGAGGATCTCGTGACGATCAAGGCAGAGGACATTCGCGGCAGCTCGCTGTTCTCAGACGAGGACGGCGAGTCCTCGGCCGACGACGACACCGCGCCCGGCAACCAGAGCTAGCCCATAGATGCGATAGTTCGTCGGCCATGGCCCGACCGATCATTCTCGGCGTCGTCGGAGACTCCGCGACCGGCAAGACGACGCTGTCGCGCGGGCTGGTCCGCATGCTCGGCGACGACAACGTCACGCACGTCGCGGCCGACGACTACCACCGCTACGACCGTCGCCAGCGCGCCGAGCACGGCATCACGCCGTTGCATCCAGACTGCAACTACATCGACATCATGGAGCGCCACTTCGCCGAGTTGCATGACGGCGACGCGATCCTCAAGCCCGTCTACCAGCACAAGCACGGCACGTTCGGTCCGCCGGTTTACACCAAGCCCAATCAGTTCACGCTGATCGAGGGTCTGCTCGGCTACCACACCGAGGAGCTGCGCAAGTCCTACGACGTGCGCGTGTTCCTCGCGCCGCCTGAGGACCTGCGGCGCAGGTGGAAGGTCCAGCGCGACTGCTCTCGGCGCGGCTACACGACCGACCAGGTGCTCGAGGAGCTCGACCGTCGCGAGCCCGACTCCCAGCTGTACATCCGCCCTCAGCAGCGCTGGGCGGACATCGTCGTCTCGTTTCAGCCCGGCAGCCGGGGCGACCAGGAGCATCTCGATGCCGAGGTCGTGTTGCGCAAGGGACTGGACCATCCCGACCTGTCGGAGTTCGTCGGCGACGGCGACAGGGGGCTCAAGCTCAAGGAACACGAGCAGGAGCACACGCTCTTCATCCCCGGCGACATCGATCCGGCTCGCGGCTCGGAGATCGAGGAGTCCGTCTGGGAGCGCATGCATTTCGCCAGCCACCTGCGCTCCGAACGCCTCGGGGAGTTCACGGTCGGAACCGAGCTGCATCGCTCGGAGTCGCTGGCCGTCGTGCAGGTGCTCGTGCTGTACCACCTCGTGACCGCCCGCGCCGCCGTCGCGCTGGGCAGCGATAGCTCCCGCGTCGACCGCGCGGACCAGCCGGCATAACTAGCGGGCGCCTTCACCGCAGCGGCCGGCAGAGCTACCATGTGGCAATTGCCACATGCAATGTTCCGTGGCCATCGTGAACGAGGATGGTTTTGCCCATGTCGAGATCTGCCCCGCGAGTCCTCATCATCGCCAACCGCACCGCGGCCACGCAGCCGTTGCTGGATGCGGTTCGGCGGCGCGCACAGCAGGGGCCGGCGCGGTTTCATCTGCTCGTGCCGGCCACGCCGCGGGGCCTGCACCGGGTCGTCGATCCGGAGGACTCCGGTCGTGAGGACGCCGAGCGCCAGCTGGAGATCGCCCTCGAGCTGCTGCGTGAGGCGGCCGGCGTGGAGGTCGCCGGCAACGTCGGCAGCGCGGACCCGATGGCCGCGATCGCCGACGTCATGAACGACCGGCGGGTGCACGAGATCATCCTCTCCACCCTGCCGCGACGGCTGTCGCGGTGGATGCATCTGGACCTGCCGAGCAAGCTCAACGGGTTCGGCGTCCCGGTCACCCACGTGGAGGCCTCGCGGACGCCTGAGGACGAGATGGCGCACAGCGTCGCGTGACGCCGGCGGTCCGTCCCTCCGGCCCGGCGCCGGACGACCGGGCCGTCCAGAACGACCGCTAACTCGTCGCTTGCGAGGCCCTGGTCACGGCGGACCCCGGGATGCCCGACGCATCGCCCAGGCTGTCACGCGCGACAGGGGAGACGACGAATTCCATGAAGCGCTCGACGGCCGTCCGCCGTGGACCGACGGTCGAGCACATCGCATACCAGCGCCGTGGAGCCGGCCTGTGACGCACCGGCAGCGCTGCCAGCAGGCCGGCCTCGAGCTCCAGCGCGACGGCTGCCCGCGAGATGAACGCCACGCCGATCCCGGCGCGTGCCGCCTGCTTGATCGCACCGTTGGAGCCCAGCGTCAGCGTCTGGGGCTCCAGCGCCGCGGCCGCGATGAACTCCTCGTTGACGACGCGCGTGCCGGAGCCCTGCTCGCGCAGAAGCCAGACGCGGCGCTCGAGCTCGGCGGCATCGATCACGCCTCCACCGACATGCGGGTCGTCGGGGGCGGTGATCAGGACGAATTCGTTCAGGAGGATCGCGGTCGACTGGATCCGCGGATCGCGCGGAGGGCGCCCGCCGATCGCCACGTCCGCGCGATGGTCCAGGACGAGATCGAGCACCTGCTCGCGGTTGCCGACGGCGAGGGTCAGGCCGATCCCGTCGTTGCTCTGGCCGAAGACGCGCATGAGCGGCGGGACGAAGGACTCCGCGGCGGTCGTCACCGCGGCGAGGCGAAGCCGCCGGTCGGCGAGGTGCGCGGCCTCTCGCGCGGCGCGCCGCCCCTCCTCCAGCAGTCCGATGACATCCGCCGCGAAGGGCGCGAAGGCGTTGCCGGCGGCCGTTGGGCGGATGCCGCGCCCCTCGCGTTCGGTGACCGGCGTCCCGAGCTCGCGGGACAGCGCCGCCACGGCGGCCGAGACAGACGGCTGGGTGACGACGAGCTCGTCCGCGGCGGCGGTGACCGACCCGCCGCGCATGACCGCGAGAAAGCTCCGCAGTTGCGTCAGAGTTATAGACACAAACCTCATGGTAGCGGCTAATCGAGAGATTTTCCACGATACCGATCGGTCCGGCTGGGCCCTTGCGATGATGTTCGCCGGCTGGAGCGGTCTACTGTCGAGAGGACCAGTCGACGAGCGTTCACAAGGAGCGTCACGATGCAGATGCCACCGATCGTCTCGGCGCAGGAGTGGGAGGCCGCACGCGAGGAGCTGCTGGTCACCGAGAAGGATCTGACGCGCGCCCGCGACGCGCTGGCCGCCAAGCGTCGCCGGATGCCGCGGATGGCGGTCGAGCAGGACTATCGCTTCGAGGGCGCCGCAGGGCCGGTGAGCCTGCTCGACCTGTTCGAGGGACGTCGCCAGCTCGTCGTCTACCGCTTCTTCTTCGAGCCCGGTATGTCGGGCTGGCCTGAACGTGGCTGCGGCGGCTGTTCGTTTCTCGCCGATCAGGTGGCGCATCTCGCACACCTCAATGCCCGCGACACGACGCTCGCGTTCGTCTCGCGCGCGCCGCAACCTGACATCGAGCGCTGGACGGCTCGAATGGGCTGGGAGGTCCCCTGGTACACGCTGACCGACGACTTCGACGCGGATCTCGGCGTGGATGAGTGGCATGGCACCAACGCCTTCCTGCGCGACGGCGATCAGATCTTCCGCACCTACGTCGTCAACAACCGCGGCGACGAGGCCATGGGGTCGACATGGAGCTTCCTCGACCTCACCGCGCTCGGTCGCCAGGAGCAGTGGGAGGACTCACCTGAAGGCTACCCGCAGACCGCGCCATACCAGTGGTGGAACCTGCACGACGACTATGGCGACGCGGCGTGATCGCCACGCACGCGCATGTCGCCTAGCGTGGACCGCGGAGCACTGCGATGCTCTGCGCCATGGTGGCGCGCACGACGATCGATGAGCTGCTGCAGCGGGCGCGAGCGACGCTGATCCGCCTCGGGCCGCACGAGGCGCGGGGTGCGATGAGCGCCGGCGCGCTGATGATCGACATCCGCTCCGAGGCCCAGCGGGCCGCCGATGGCATCGTGCCCGACGCGATCTGCTTCGCGCGCAACGTGCTGGAGTGGCGCTGCGATCCCAGCTGCGAGGCGCACGACGATCGTGTCGGCGACATCGAGCGCAGCGTGATCGTGATGTGCGACGAGGGGTATCAGTCCAGCCTTGCCGCAGCGTCGCTGCAGCAGCTCGGATTTGTCCGCGCGACCGATCTCGTCGGCGGCTTTCGAGCCTGGCGCGACGCGGGACTGCCGGTCGAGCAGGCGTAGGCCCGCTGCGCGGCCGGCGTCGGAGGCCCTCAGCTGCTGAGGTTCGCCGCCGAAGAGCCCACGTCGGTGGCAGCAGCAGCTCGGTCAGCCGCCGGAGGTCCTGCTCGTCGCCGCCGAGCAGCAGCGCGGACAGCGGCGACGATCCCGAGCCGTGGACGCTGAAGGCCAGGTCGTAGCTGGCGATCGGGACGGGCGCGCGGTTGGGGTAGACGGTCTTCAGCCGCTGCACGAGCGTGGTCGCGGCCGGCGGCAGGACGGTGCCACCGACCCGGCTGCTAGTGGACGGACCGCCGGCGGCGCAGCACGCGCCGGTCGTCGGGGAGGCGCTTGGTGAAGCGCGCCTGGTCGAGATGCTCGAGCAGCGCCTCGGCGTACTTGCGCGACGTCTGCAGCTCGTCGCGCAGCCGCGCGAGCGTCACCGCGCCCTCGTCGTCGATGATCGCGACGACGCGGTCGGCGACGGCCGCGAGCGCGTCGCGGTGGGCGTAGAGATCACGGCCGATCCGGACGGCGACGCCGGCCTGGATGAGCGTGGGCAGATGCGCGGCGCCGGCTCCCAGGTCAGCGCGGGCGGGCGGCTCGTGCCCGGCGGCGAGCAGCCGGTCGGCGAGCTCGATCGCCTCGGGTTGCAGGCCAGGTCCCGACGGCGCTTCGGACGCCGCCGGCGTGGGGGAGGCCGGCGCTTCGGACGCCGGCTCGGGCTCGCCGCGCCGCAGCCGGTGCAGACGGGCCAGCACGTCCGGGCGCCTGCCGTGGCGGCGAGCGCGCGGATCGAGCACCGTGCCGCCCGCGAGCGTGTCGGGCGGCGCGATCGAGCGCACGACGAGCCGGTCGCCGGCGGCGGCGAGCAGCGGGGACTGCAGGCGCACCTGCCACAGTCCGTCGCCGAGCGCCGCCAGGCGCGCGGGCGCAGCGCGCGTGCCGTGATGCACCATGACGCGCCGGCCGTGCAGGGCGCCGCGGAGGTCCAGTGCCGCGTCGACGAGGTGCGTGGGCGCGAGCGCCGCCGCCGGATCGGCGAGCGCATCGCCGCGGGCGACGTCGCCGCGGGCGATCCCGGCGAGGTTGACGGCCACGCGCTGCCCCGCGTGCGCTCGCTCGGCCGGCTGGTCGTGGACCTGCAGCGACCGAACCCGGGCGGGCCGCTGTGCGGGTAGCAGGGACAGCGTGTCGCCGGCCGCCAGCGTGCCCGACCACAGCGTCCCCGTGACGACCGTGCCGGCGCCATGGATCGTGAATGCGCGGTCGATGTGCAGGACGGCGGCGCCGTCGCGCCGGCCTTCGCCGTTCGGCGTCAGGAGCGTCGCTGCGCGCTCGAGCGCCGCCGCGACGTCCGCCACGCCCTCGCCGGTGCGCGCCGAGCACGCCACGATCTCGGAATCGGCGAACAGCTCGGCAGCTTCGGCGGCGGCTCGCTCGGGGGGCGCACGGTCGGCCTTGGTGATCGCGACGACGCCGTGCTCGATCCCCAGCGCCGCGAGCACCTCGGCGTGCTCGAGCGTCTGCGGCATGACGCCGTCGTCGGCGGCGATGACCATCAGGTGGAAGTCGATCCCGGTCGCTCCGGCGACCATCGTCCGCACGAAGCGCTCGTGGCCCGGCACGTCGACGACCGACACGCGCCGGCCCCCGGGGAGCACCAGGGGTGCGAACCCCAGCTCGATCGACATGCCGCGCGCCTGCTCCTGGGGCAGGCGGTCGGTGTCCACGCCGGTCAGCGCCTGCACGAGCGCCGTCTTGCCGTGATCGATGTGACCGGCGGTGCCGAGCGTCAGCGCTTCATCCGCGGCGCTCACGTGCGAGGGACGGCGCACACGGCGCGGGCCACGTCGCGCGCGTCGTCGTCGGTCAATGTGCGCGGGTCCAGCAGCAGCCGGCCGTCGTGGATGCGGCCCACCACCGCGGGATCGCCGGCCCGCAGGTGGGCGGCGAGGGCGTCCGCGCCGGCCGGGCCGGGATCGATCGCGACGGCGGGACCCGGCAGCTCGAGCAGGGGCAGCGCACCGCCGCCGACGCGGGCCGTCGACGCCACGACCGTGCCGCCGGTGGCGTCGGCGAGCTCGTTCGCGCGCCTGCTCAGGGTCGCGTCGCCGGCGTGCAGCATCGCGAGCGCCGGCAGCGCGCGGCGCGCGGCGGCCGGGTCGCGATACAGCGCCAGGGTGGCCTCGAGGGCGGCCAGCGACAGCTTGTCGATGCGCACGGCTCGCGCGAGCGGATGGCGGCGGCACGCGCCGACGGCCTCGCGCGTGCCGACCAGCAGCCCCGCCTGCGGGCCGCCCAGCAGCTTGTCGCCAGAGAACGTCGTGAGCGCCGCGCCGGCGCGCACGGACCGGCGCACCGGCGGCTCGCCCGCGAGCAGATCGAGGTCGTCGCCCAGCACGCCCGAGCCGACGTCGTCGATGACCGATGCGCCGAGGTCGCAGAGCTCCTCGATCTCGACCTCTTCGACGAAGCCGACCGTGCGGAAGTTCGACGGATGCGCGCGCAGGATCGCCCCGATGCGCTCGCCTCCCGCGGCGAGCGCGGACGCGTAGTCGGCCCGGCGCGTGCGGTTCGTCGTGCCCACCTCGACGAGCCGCGTGCCCGCGGCCTGGAGAACCTCGGGAATGCGGAAGCCGCCGCCGATCTCGATCAGCTGCCCGCGCGAGACGACGGTGTCGCGGCCACCGGCCAGCGCGGCGCAGGCCAGCAGCACCGCCGCGGCGCAGTTGTTGACGGCCATCGCGGCCTGCGCGCCGGTGAGCTCCAGCAGCAGCGCCTCGACATGGTCGTGGCGCGAGCCGCGCTCGCCGCTGCTCAGATCGAGTTCGAGGTTGCAGTAGCCGGCGGCGATCGCGGCCACCGCGGCCTGCGCCTCGACGGCGAGCGGCGCGCGGCCGAGGTTCGTGTGGACGACGACGCCGGTGGCGTTGAGCACGCGCCGGAGGTGAGGGCGCAGGCGCGCCCGCGCCCGTGCGACGAGATCGACCGCTGCGCCGTCGGTCGGATCGCCGCCGCCGAGGATCTCCTCGCGCCGCGCCTCCAACTCGGCGCGCGCGACCGCCGTCGCCAGGCGGTCGACGGACGGCAGGTCGCGCAGACGGTCGCGGTTGCTCATACGGAACGGCGAAGGAGTCGAACCTTCCAGCGCGGTCTGCCGCGCCCCGCCGGTTTTGAAGACCGGATGGGCCACCGGGCCCGGGCCGCTCCAGGCTGATCGAGCCCGTGCCCGGCGATCATCGCACCGAGATGACGCCGGGCTCACCGGCGACGATCTCGCCGACGACCGCGCCCGGCAGCGACGCGGCGGCCTCGGCCGCGACCGCGACGAGCAGGCCGCCGGACGTCGTCGCATCGCACACCAGGCGCCTGCGGGCCTCCTCGACGTCGGTGGCGAACGTGGAGAACGTCTCCGCATACTCGCGGTTGCGGCGGCTGCCGCCCGAGACGGCGTCGTCGCCGGCGAGCAGCTCCAGCGCGCCGTCGATCGCCGGCACGGCCGCTGCGTCGATCACCGCCGCCACGCCGCTCGCGCGCCCCAGCGAGTGCAGGTGGCCGAGCAACCCGAAGCCGGTGACGTCGGTCATCGCGTGGGCCTTGGCACCGCGCGCGGCGGCGGAGGCCGTGTCGTTGAGCTGGGTCATCGTGTCGACCGCGCGTGCGAGCAGCTCGTCGTCGCGGCGTCCGCGCTTGCGCGCCGTCGTGATCGCGCCGACGCCGAGCGGCTTGGTCAGCACGAGCACATCGCCCGCCCGCGCGCCCGCGTTGGAGATCAGCTCGTGGGGGTGCACGGTGCCGGTGACCGACATGCCGTACTTCGGCTCCGGGTCATCGATCGAGTGGCCGCCGACGACCGCGATCCCGGCCGCCGTCGCGACGTCCGCGCCACCGCGCAGGATCTCGCGCAGGATGTCGCCGCCGAGCTGCTCGAGAGGGAACGCGACGACGTTCATCGCCGCCAGCGGCAGGCCGCCCATCGCGTAGACGTCTGACAGCGCGTTCGCCGCCGCGATCCGGCCGAAGTCGTAGGGGTCGTCGACGATCGGCGTGAAGAAGTCGATCGTCATCACGAGCGCGATCTCGTCGGTGAGTTGGAACACCGCGGCGTCATCGGCGGTGTTGGAGCCGACGAGCAGCCGCCGATCGTCGACGGCTGGCAGTCCCCGGACGATTGGCAGCAGCGCCGCCGCCGGGAGCTTGCATCCACAGCCCGCGCCGTGCGCGAGCGACGTCAGCGCGACGGTTGCCACTGCGTTGGATGCGCTCACGGCCGTCGGGCTGGGCGGGTCATCTTGTGGGCGTCGGGATACACGATTCGTGGTCGCACGTTACCCGCTGGTGGCCAGAACGCCAGCGGCGGATGGTGATCGTCCGCATGACGAGGTTGCGCGGCGGCGCGCCGGCAGCGCGCACGCCGGCCGGGTTGCTCGTGGACGTCCAACAGCGCGCCACACCTGTAACGGGCGCGCCGTGCGCGGAGGCATCGCCGCCGGTCGTGGCGTGCCTCGCCGCGAGCTAATACCCTGTGACGTCGACGGCGGGAAGGAGCCGAGAAGGTGCAAGCACAGGCCGGGGCAGGACTGACGCGAATCGTCCACGATGTGCGCGGGCTTGACCTGGGCGAGCGCACGACCTACGAGGCGGGACGCGTCACGGTCGGCGAGGACAGCGTGCTCACGCTCCTGCGCGACCCCGCGTTCGCCGAGATCCGGCTGGGATGCGCGAGCCCGGGCGACAGCGTGCGGATCGTGGGCGTGCTCGACGCCGTCCAGCCCTGCTCCAAGGGTCCTGGCGGGGGCGGCGTCTTCCCCGGATTGCTCGGTCCCCCGATGCCCGTGGGACGTGGCGAGACGCACGTGCTGCGCGGGGCGGCGGTGCTGGCCGCCGGGTTCCTGCCCCGCGCGCAGGAGGCGGTCATCGACATGTCGGGGCCGGCGGCGCCGCTGTCGCCGCTCGCCGCGACGCACAACCTCGTCGTCGAGTGGACGCCCGCCGAGGACGCCTCCTGGGAGGACGTCGACCACGCGCTGCGGCGCGGGCTGGTCAAGGTTGCGGCCCACCTCGCCGAGGCCGCTCTGGAGGCCGAGCCCGACGGCGTCGAGGAGCTGTCCGAACCCGCCGCATCGACGGGGAACGGCACGCCGCGCGTCGGCGTCATCCTCAACCTCCAGACGCAGGGTAAGTTCAAGGACGTCTTCGTCTACGGGCGCAGCCTGTCGGGCGGCCTGCCGACCGTCATCTCGCCGACCGAGCTCGATGACGGCGCCGTGGTCAGCGGCCAGTTCGGCCACCCCGCGCTGAAGAACCCCACATACCTGCACCAGACCCATCCCGTTGTCGCCGCTCTGCGCGCCAGCGACGAGCTGCACCTGGCGGCGCTCGTCCTGTGCCCCGAGCCCGTCAACCAGGCCGACAAGGAGCTCGTGTCCGCCCACGCCGCGCGGCTGTGCGCGGCATTGAAGCTCGACGCGGCGATCGCGACGAAGGAGGGCGGCGGCAACGCCGACGCCGACGTCTCGCTGAAGATGGATCGCCTCGAGGAGGAGGGGATCGCGACGGTCGGCATCCTCGCCGAGATGGCGGGGCGCGACGGAACCGGGCCGCCGCTGGTCGTCCCACCCACCAAGGCCAACGCCCTCGTCAGCACCGGGAACTACGATGAGCGAATGACCTTGCCCGCAGTCGACCGCGCGCTGGGCCGCGACCGGATCGCCCTGCTCGACCAGCCGTCCACCGACGAGATCGAGCTGCCCGTCGCTGTCATCTACTGCGCGCAGAGCACGCTTGGCTGGGGCCGGCTCACGTGCGCGGAGCCGGCGATCGCCTGATGCGCGTCGTCCACTACGTCAACCAGTTCTTCGCCGGCATCGGAGGCGAGGACTCCGCGGGCAGCGGGCCGGAGCTGCGCGATGGCGCCACGGGACCCGGACGCAAGCTGGCGAGCCTGCTGGGCGACGAGCACGAGATCATCGCCACCGCCGTCTGCGGCGACGACTACGCCGCCGCGCACGCCGAGTTCGCCGCCGAGCTCGTCTCCGGCGCCCGCGAGCGTGGCGCCGAGATGATCCTGGCCGGTCCCGCCTTCACGAGCGGGCGCTACGGCATGGCGTGCGCGCGGATCGCGGCGGCGGCCAGCGAGGCCGGCCTGCCCGCGCTGGCCTGCATGCATCCCGACAACCCCGGCCTCGGCGAAGCCGCCGGCACGACGGTCGTGCAAAGCGGGCTGACCGCGCGCCAGATGAAGGACTCGCTGGAGCGCTTCGCCGCGGCGGCGCTGAAGGTGGCCGCGGGCGAGGAGCTCACCGCGCAGGACGGGCGCATCGGCCCGGTCGCTCGCGCGAACCGCCTGGCCGATCACAACGCGGCCGAGCGCGCCGTCGCGCTCGTGATCACGCGCCTGGGCGGCGATCGCGACGCCACCGAGATCCCCCTCCCCGACTTCGACAGCGTCACGCCTGCCGCGCCCATCGACGATGCCGCGCAGGCGCTGTTCGCGCTCGTGACGGAGGGCGGCTTCGTGCCCGTCGGCAACCCCGATCGCCTGGAGTCCGCTCGCGCGACGAAGTGGGTGCGCTACTCACTGGACGGCCTGGACTCGGTCGACGAGGGCGCGTTCATGTCCGTGCACGGCGGCTTCTCCACCCAGTGGGCCAACGCCGATCCCAACCGCATCCTCCCACTCGACGTCGCCCGCGAGATGGAGCGAGACGGCGCGATCGGACGCCTGCACGGCGAGGTCCTGGCGACGACCGGCAACGGCACTACGGTCGCCGACGCGCGCCGCTTCGGCATGGAGTGGGCCGCCGAGCTGCGCCAGCAGAACATCCAGGCGGCGATCCTCACCGCCACCTGAGGAACCGGCACGCGTTGCGGGTCAACGCTCACGAAGGAACTGGAGCGCGCAGGGATTCCCACGGCGCTGCTGTGCAACCTCGTCTCGATCGCCAAGCGCGTCGGCGCCCCGCGGATCGTGCCCACGCGCGGCATCCCGTTCCCCGCCGGCGACCCGGAGCTCGGGCCCGCGGCGGAGCGCGCCTGGCGCCGGCAATTGCTTGACCGGGCACTGCACGCCGTGTCCACGCAGGTCAGCGAGCCGACGGTCTTCGACGGCGATCCGGTTCAATAGGCGCCACGATGCCCGTACCTGTGATGAGCGCCACGAGCGCAGTGCTTGCCCATGTGCCCGGCTTGTGCCGCCACGGCTCAAAGCCGTCTCGCGAGCTCCCGAAGAACCCCGAGGTCCAGGCAGCGTTCCTCGGCTCCCTGCGCACCTTCGAGCAGGGCGTGGCCTACGGGCCCCACCAGGCGTTCATCGGCGCCGTCCACCCGCGCGATCTGCCGCAGCGGCCATGGGTCGGACCGGCTCCCAATGGCGAGGGCCGCTTTGCCGGCGTCGGGGAGATCATGCCCGAGGAAGAGTTTCTCGGCCTGCTCGCGGCGGTCGACGACTTCGATCTCGTCAGGCTCGGCGCGGCTGAGGCCGGCGCGATCGGTGAGCGCCTCGCCCGCCACCCGCTCGCCGAGCATCTGGACCTCGAGAAGGTGGCCGCTGCCGCCGATAACGCCGAAGCCGTCGCGGCCGAGCCGGGCGCGCTGACGCTGCACCTCGGTGCCGACCATGTGGCCGCGGCCGTGCGCCGCGCCCACGAGAGCGATGCCGCCCTGACGGCGGACGTGTTCCTCGAGAACCTCGCGGGGAAGGCGAGCGCCACGCTGGCGCTCCTGCGCGTCCTGCACGACAACGGCATCGACCCCGGCTCGATCGACTACGTCATCGGCTCCGGCGAGGAGGCGATCGGCGACCGCTACCAGCGCGGCGGAGGCAACCTCGGCAAGTCGGTGGCGGCGGCCGCCGGCTGCGTCAACGCTTCCGGCTGCGATGTCAAGAACTTCTGTGCCGCCCCTATTCCGGCGCTGGTGATCGCGAGCAGCCTCGTCGCGGCAGGGGTCTTCACGCGCGTCGCGGTGATCGCCGGCGGTTCGCTGCCGAAGCTGGGGATGAAGTTCCAGGGCCATCTCAAGCACGACCTGCCGGTGCTGGAGGACGTGCTCGGCGCCAGCGCGCTGATCGTGGAGGCCGACGACGGCCGCTCGCCGCGCGTGCGGCTGGACTCGGTTGGCAAGCACCCGGTGGCCGCCGGGTCCTCCAACCCGAAGATCATGGAGGCGCTCGTCTTCGCTCCGCTTGACCGCCTCGGCATGGCGTCGACCGACGTCGATGACTACGCCACGGAGCTGCACAATCCGGAGATCACCGAGCCGCAGGGCTCGGGGAACGTCCCGGAGCGTAACTACAAGACGATCGCGGCCCTGGCGATGCGCCGGGGCGACATCGGCCGTGAGGACATGAGCGCGTTCGTCGAGCAGCGCGGGATGCCCGGCTTCGCTCCCACGCAGGGACATATCGCCTCGGCACTGTGTTACGTCCCGCATGCCCGCGAACGGCTGATGGAAGGAGGCGCCCGGCGGGTACAGTTGATCGCGAAGGGCAGCCTGTTCCTGGGACGCATGTCCGAGCAGTCCGATGGCATGAGCGTGCTGCTCGAGTCCAACGATCAAGCGGAAGGATGACCGGATGGCAGCTGTAGCCGAAGCGACGCGCGAGAACTTCGACGAGCTGGTCGCGAGCGGCACGACGCTTGTCGACGTCTGGGGACCGGAGTGCCGGCCGTGCCTGGCGCTGAAGCCCCACGTCGAGAAGCTGGCCGCAGCCCGCGACGACATCGCGGTCGTCATGCTCGAGGCGCCGAAGGCCCGCCGGGTCTGCATCCGCCTCAAGGTCCACGGGCTTCCGACGTTCCTGCTCATGCATGACGGCGAAGAGGTCGCGCGCCTGTCGGCGCCGACGATCAGCCCGCCTGAGCTCAAGACCTGGCTCAACCAGAGCCTCATCGAGATGAAGGAGGAGGTGAGTTAGCACCCCATGTTCGAGAGCAAGCAGGTCATCGTGCTCGGAGAGCGCGACGGCGTCGCTGGTCCGGCGATCGCCGCATGCGTCGTGAGCGCCGGCGGACACGTCGCGTACACATCGACGGAGTGCTTCGTCTGAACGGCCTCGGGGGCCATGGACCTCAATAGCCAGGAAGTGATCAAGCGCCTAGCCGACGAGCACGGGGCCGACAATCTTGTCGTCATCCTCGGAGCACCGGACGACGAAAGCGCGGAGATCGCCGCCGAGACCGTAGTGCTCGGCGATCCGACCTATGCAGGTGCATTGGCCGAGGCCCAGTTGGGTCTCTCCGTGTATCACGTACTCGAGCAAGACTTTCGCACCCTGGTCGACGACGACGTCTGGGAAGAGCAGATCGGCGTCATGGCCGACGTGCTCGACGCCGAGCTGATCTCGTCGGCCGTCAAGGGGATGCGCGAGCAGCAGCCCTAGCGCCGCTTCGGCGCCTTCGCGTCCGCACCGATCTCAGCAGCAGAAAGGCCCGCTCACACGGGTCTTTCTGCCTTTCTGATGAATCGGATGAAGGACTCAAACCCTCGACCTTCTGCATGGCAAGCTCCCCTGGGGGACTGAGCGGTTGACCGCCTGACGCCCGTTGTTGTCGGGCTTCGAACCGTCGGTACGCCTGGGAGCGGAGGCTGGGTGCGACCGGATCTGCTCGCTTCGGGCAATTGGGCACACTGCCCGAATCCGTCGTGGGTTCCGTCGCGCCGATGGTCATCATGACTCCATGAGCTTCGCGGCGTTTGTACGCACGGAACTCCTTGAGTCCGACGACTGCGCCTTCAACGTCTGGGCAGGCGGCAGGACGAGTCGGCGAGTCAAGTCGCGTGATGTGGTGTAGGTGCTCGTCGGGGACTCGTTAGCGGCTCAGGCGGCGAGCCGGTCCACCTCCTCTGAGATCGGGGAGGGAGAGTCCTCTCGGTCCGTGATCTCGCAGAGGATGAGGCGCATGGACT
>JAJCYD010000024.1 GCA_029263125.1 Solirubrobacteraceae bacterium
CGTTTGGCCTGCGCGTCGGACGCCGCAGCCGAGATCAACCCCAGACCCAACAACGCGACACCGTTGATCAGATGATTGAAGTTCTCCAGGTCATAACGACCGTCCATCCCGATGATCGTCAGGTTCGTCGGGCCAACGAACCCGATCACAAACGCGGCGACATAGAAGATGCCCACACCCAGACACGCACCCTCAGCCGTCGTCGTCCCCTGCCGCGACATGATCAACAGAAAACCACCGATCGCCAGGTGCACCAGGTTGTGAAACGGATTGACGCTCAACCCCGAGATGAAGATGTAGTCGCTCGTGTTCTGCAAGAAGCTGCCAAAACCGGTCACGGCAAAGCCGATCAGCCCGATCCCGACATACAGCGCGCCGAACAGCGGCATCACCTTCTGCGCAAGACTCGTGTTGCCTGACATGCTCGTGGTGCCTCCCGTAGTCCAGGCCTCGCGGGCCGGTGTGGTCTTCCTACGATGCACTGTAGTACATGATCGGGACGATCGCCTACGCTGCGTCGTAGTTGGCGCGGCGCGCGTCTGTGGCAGGCGGTAGGCTGACCGCATGGCCCAGCCTGAGCACGATCCTCCCCAGCCACCGCAGCTGCATGAGCTCGAGCAGGAGGTCATGGAGGAGGTGTGGCGCTTGGGCGACACTCCCGGCCGCGCCGTCCTGGATGCCCTGAACGCGCGTTCGGACCGTCTTCGGGCCTACACGACGATCATGACGATCCTCACCCGGTTGCACGACAAGGGCCTGCTCAGGCGCCGTCGCCAGGGCAAGGGCGACGTCTACTCGGCCACCTTCACGCGCGAGGAGTACGCCGATGCTCGCGCCGCCGCGCAGGTCGACGCGCTGGTCGACGAGTGGGGCGAGCTGGCATTCGTGCACTTCGCCAAGCAGATGGCGACGCTGGACCCTCGGCGCCGCGAACAGCTCGCCCGTCTGGCTCGCGGTGCCTAGGGCAACCGGCCTGTACCGGCTGCATTGCGTGATCGCCTTCGGAGGGGTTCTCGGTGTGCTGCTCGCGCTGATCGTCGCCGTCGATGGGGCGATCACCCACCACCAGTCGCCCGGCGAGCTGATCTCGGCGGTCGCATCGTCGAGAACGCTGACCTCCGATACGAGCGCGGCGCTGCTGCTGACGCTGGTCGGCGTCGTGTCGTGCTCGATGGGGCTCGGGCTGCGGGCCTTCTGGGTCGAGTGCTGCAGCCAGTGGCGGGCCAGCCGGATGCTGCGCGGCAGTCGCCGCGTCCTCACCGGCTTCGGTGTCGTCCGCGTCATCGCCGACGAGATCCCACGAGCGTTCTGCCATGGCCTGCTGCGACCCCGTGTCTTCATCTCCAACGGCACGCTGGACGCGCTGAGCCCGCCCGAGCTCGAGGCGCTGCTCGCGCACGAGCGCCACCACGCGCGACGCCGCGACCCGCTGCGCCTCGCACTCGCTCGGGTGCTCGGCGGCGGCCTGTTCTTCCTGCCGGTCCTACCGCGGCTGCTCGAACGCTACGCCGAGGAGGCGGAGATCGCCGCCGACGAGGCGGCACTCGGAGACGGTCGCAACATCGCCGCGCTCGCTGCCGCGCTGCTGACGTTCGAGGCGTCCGGCGGCGGCGTGCATCCCGACCGCGTCGATCGCCTGCTCGGCGAGCGCGACGAGTGTCGCGTGCCGACCGAGTGGGTGCTCAGCACCGCTGCGATCATCCTCGCGATCGTCGGCCTCGGGCTCGCCGGGGCGACGCTCAACGGCCACGCCTACCTCCTCGACATCGGGATGCTCGTCGCCGGGCCAGCGCTGCTGGTCTCGGCGATCCTCGCGCTCGTGTCGCCGATGCACCTGCTCGACGGTCTCGTCGGCATCCATCCCGATCGCCGCTCCCGCTGACCCGGGTCGTGCCGCGGCCGGGCCAGGACGCCACGCACGCATGCGCTCGTGGACCATTACTCCCCCTTGAGTGCGCCGACCGCGACGTAGTGGATCGACTCGCCCGCGACAGACTGGCGGTGGCGGAAGCGCTCCCACACGACGAACTCCGTCGCGTTCTCATCTGCGCGCATCAGCTCGAGCTCGTCGCCGATGTCGCTGGATCCCGGCGTCACGAGGTCTTCGTGGACGGTCAGCGCGAACATCGCGCCGGGTGGCAGCAGATCCCACAGTTCGGCGAACGAGCCCGCCTCGATGTGATCGAAGCCCAGCGCGCCGGCGCAGACGATGCAGTTGATGCCGAGCTCACGCACGATCGTGCCGAGCTCGGGCACGCCGCTGGAGTCGCCGACGACGTAGGAGGCATACAGGCCGGGACGGTCGCGGCCGGCAGCCTTGCGCGCTGCGGGAGAGCTGTCGGTCGCGACCAGGACGTCGACGCCGCGCTCACGTAGCTTCTCGCCGACGACACCGTTGCCGGCGCCGAGATCGAGCACTCGCAGCAGGTGGGGATCGCGCCCCTCGCGTTCGGCGACACCCAGCAGGACCGCGGCGATCTTGTCCGGCGACGCGCACCGAAGCTGGTGCTGCACGACCTCCTCGTACAGGCCGGGGATCTCGTAGACACGCGTGTAGTCGTGGATGCGCAGGCGCTCGGTGGCGCCGTCGCCGTAGCTGACCGTGAACGCTTCCTCGGTCTGATCGGCATCCGGGCCGTCCTCGAGCTTGACGGTGTAATCGATGTGGAGCTCCCCCTCTGACGGCTGAACGGTCGTATGCCCGTTCGCGGACGCGGGCGCCGCGCCATCGTATTGGCGCGCGACCGTTGCACGTGGCATTCGGCGCCGTGGCCTGCTGTCATTGCCTCTCTCGTGGGGCGCCCGATCATGAATGCGATCTCGGTGCTGAGCACCGTGTTGGCGGCCAGCTCGCTGGGCATGCCGTTCTCCGCCGGGCCGACCGAGACGCATGCCGATCCTGCCGAGGTCCTGGTCGTCGGCGACTCGCTCGCCGTCGGGATGAAGCCCTACCTCGCCGACATGCTCACCGACCGCGACGTGACGTTTCACTCGCGCGCCGGATGGACGACGCCGCAGGGCATGCGCGCGCTGCGCGGCGCGCTGCGCCGGTTCACCCCACACACCGTCGTCATCAACCTCGGGACCAACGACGGCTCGAACCCGACGGTCTACGCCAACCGGGTGCGCCGCACGCTGCGCACGGTGCCCGCCGACGCCTGCATCGTGTGGACGGCGATCAGCCGCGCGAAGCGCAAGGGCGCCTTCAGCGGCCTCAATCGCGTGCTGCGCCGCGCGGCCCGCCGCGATGACCGCGTCGTCGTCATCCCGTGGGACCGGATGGTCCGCAAGGGCACCGTCGTGCTGTCGGACGGCATCCATCCCGACCAGCCCGGCTTCGCGTTTCGCAGCTACGTGACCGCGGCGGCCGTGCAGCGAGGATGCGACTCCGGAGTACGCCGGTTCTAGCGGGCCATCCACTCGCCGTCCTGTTTGCGGCATGTGAACGTGGCGCCGTGCTGGCGAGGATCACCCCGCGGCGCTGAGTACCGTGGGTGGCGTGATCACCGCGACGACCCTCGAAAACGCCCCCACCGACGGATTCGTCAGCGACGAGGCGCTGCTGAGCGGCGTGCTGGAAGAGGTGATCGGCGCCACCGAAGGCGCCGACGCGCTCGAGCTGCATCAGCGCGCCGTCGAGCTGGGCCGGCGATCGCGCAGCGGCGACGTCGTCGCCGCGGACGAGCTCGCCTGGCTGGTCGCGGGGCTGGACGTCCACCAGCTGTCGCTGCTGATCCGCATGCTGACGTGCTGGCACCAGCTCATGAACCTCGCCGAGGACAACGATCGCGTGCGGCGCCTGCGCGCCCGGGAGCTTGCCGAGGCCCCCGCTCCCCGGCGCGGCTCGGTCCGCGACGCGATCACCCGCCTTGCCGCGGGCGGCACGGGCGCCGACGAGCTGCACGACACGCTCGCCGGCGCCGATCTACAGCTCGTGATGACCGCCCATCCGACCGAGGCGCGCCGTCGCACGACGGTCAACAAGCTCGCGCGGATCTTCGCGCTGCTGCGCTCGCTGGACGAGCGCGTGCCGGTGCCGGGCGAGCAGGAGGAGGTCCGGCGCCGGACGGCGGCAGCGGTGCAGGAGCTGTGGGTCACCGACGAGCTGCGCGCGGTCTCCACGACCGTGCTCGACGAGGTCACCGCCGGGCTCATCTACTTCACCTCGACGCTCGTCTCCGTCGTCCCGGCGCTGTACCGCGACATCGATGCCGCCGTGCGCGAGAGCTACCCCGACGGCGACGTGGTCGTGCCACCGCTGCTGACGTTCGGCTCGTGGATGGGCGGCGACCGCGATGGCAACCCGCACGTCACGCCGAAGATGACCGCCGACGCGCTCGGCCTCATGAAGTGGGCCTGCCTGTCGCACATCGAGCAGGCGATCACCGCCCTCGCCGGTCGCGTGACGCTGTCCTCGCGCGTGGCCCACGACCCCCGTGAGCTCCGCTCGCTGCTCAGCGAGGCCGAGGCGCGCGCGCCCGCACTGGCCGAGCATCTGCGCGCGCGCAACCCCGAGGAGCCCTACCGGCGACTCTTCAAGCTGCTCGCCGACCGCGTGCGCTCCACCCGCAAGGGCGAGGAGGGCGGCTATCACCGCTCCCAGGAGCTCGTCGCCGACCTGCGTGTCGCCGAGACCGCGCTGCGCACCCAGAAGGCCGGGTTCGTCGCCGCCGACGCGCTGCGCGACGTCATTCGCCAGGTGGAGGTCTTCGGCTTTCACTTCGCGCGCGTGGACGTCCGCGAGCACGCGGACATCCACCGCCACGCGGTCGATGAGATCCTGGCCACGCTCGGCGTGCAGGACGGATACGCGTCGCTGAGCGAGGATGAGCGCCTGGCGGTGCTGATCCGCGAGATCGCCGACCGTCGGCCGCTGATCCCGTTCGACGTGAGCGGCTTCAGCGCCTCCACGCGCGAGGTCGTCGAGACCTTCCGCACGATGCACGAACTGCTGACCGGCGACCATGCCGGCGCGCTCGGCGCGTACATCGTCTCGGGCACGTGCGGCCCGTCGGACCTGCTCGAGGTCCTGCTGTTGATGAAGGAGGTCGGCCTCGCTCGCCCCGGAGGCGAGGGAGCGCAGCTTCGGATCGTGCCGCTGTTCGAATCCGGCGACACGCTCGCCGCGGCGGCCGACACCATGCGCACGCTGCTTGAGCTCCCGGTCTACCGCGCCGCCGTCGACGCGACCGGCAAGCAGGAGATCATGGTCGGCTACTCGGACTCCAACAAGGACGTCGGCTACGTCGCGTCGGGGTGGGGCATCTACTGCGCCCAGCTGGAGGTTGCCGAGGTGATGCGCGAGCACGGCGTCACCTGGCAGTTCTTCCATGGCCGCGGCGGGGCGGTCGGCCGCGGCGGTGGACCGAGCAACGTCGCGATCCTCGCCCAGCCCCCGGGGACGGTCGGCGGGCGGCTGAAGGTCACCGAACAGGGCGAGATGCTGTCGGCGAAGTTCTCGGTCACCGAGATCGCCCACCGCGAGCTCGAGCTGACCACCAGCGCCGTGCTGCTGAGCACGCTGGATCGTGCGAGCGCGGGAACGCCGCCGGACATCGCGCGTTACGAGCAGATCATGGACGAGATGGCCGAGCGATCCACGACGGCCTACCGGGGACTCGTCTACGGCGACCCGGACTTCGCCGCCTACTTCCAAGCCACGACGCCGGTCCGCGAGATCCAGCGACTGCAACTGGGCTCGCGGCCCTCCAAGCGGCGCGAGTCGACGCGCATCGAGGACTACCGCGCGATCCCGTGGGTCTTCTCGTGGACGCAGACACGGGCCGTGCTGCCGGCCTGGTACGGCCTCGGCATCGCGCTGGCACGCGCCCGCGAACAGCACGGCGTGGCCGTCCTGCGGGAGATGGAGCGCGACTGGCCGTTCTTCTCGGCGCTGATCTCCAACGCCGAGATGGCATGCGCGAAGGCCGACCTGGACATCGCGCGGCGCTACGCGGAGCTCTACGACGACGAGCCTGCGCGCGAGCGGATCTGGAACGCGATCTCCACGGAGCTGCAGCGCACCGTCGCCGAGCTGCGACACGTGCGCGACGAGGAGCGCCCGCTGGACCGCGAGCCGGTCCTGCAGCGCACGATCGCGCGCCGCAACCCGTTCATCGATCCGCTGTCCTTCGTGCAGCTCGAGCTGCTGCGCCGGCTGCGAGCGCCGGGCGGCGATCCTGACGATCCGGACCTCGTGCGCGCGAGCCTGCTCACGATCAACGGCATCGCCGGCGGGCTGCGCAACACCGGGTAGCGTCGCCGCGCCTCGTATCCTCTGCGCCGCGTGACCACCGAAGCCAAGCCCGAGCGCCGGCGCGTCTACGTCTGCGGCCACCGCAACCCCGACACCGATTCGATCGGATCGGCGATCGGCTACGCCGAGCTCAAGGAGCAGATCGATCCGTCCCACGAGTACGTCGCGGTGCGCCTCGGGGTCGCCAACGCGCAGACGTCGTGGTTGCTTGCTCGCAGCGGCGCCTCCCTGCCGATCCACCTCCCGCACGCCAAGCTGCGGGTGCGCGACGTCATGCGCACGAACTTCGCGACCGCCAACCGCCGCGATCCGGTGCGAACGGTCGGCCTGATGATGGCGCCCAAGGACGTCGTCCCGATCGTCGACGACGACGGCGTGCTGCGCGGCGTGCTGACCGAGCGGGCGCTGGCTCGCCGCTATATACGCGAGTCACGCGAGGCGTCGCGGCTGGACGCGCCGACGCCGGTCGCGGCGATCGTCTCGGTGCTCAAGGGCAAGCTCGTGTGCGGCTCTGAGCAGAAGGAGATCCGCGGCCGCGTGTGGGTACAGGCGATGGGTTCCTCGTCAGCCAGCCAGGTCGGGCCGGGCGACGTCGTCGTCGTCGGCGACCGTCCCGACTCACAGGAGCGCGCCATCGATGCCGGCGCCGACCTGATCGTGCTCAGCAACGACGTGCGTCCGCCCGAGCGGATCGTCGACCGGGCGAACGCCGCGGGCGCGGTGATGGTGACGTCACCGCTGGACAGCTACGTCACGAGCCGCATGATCACGCTGTCGGAGCCCGTGCACGCCTTCGTCGAGGGCGACCCCCTGACCGTCGGTCTGGACGATCTCGTCGACGACATCGCCGAGCAGATCAAGACCGTGCACTACCGCGCCGCCGTGGCACTTGACCACGCCGGCCGGCCGCTGGGGCTCGTCACGCGCTCAGACCTCGTCAACCCCGCCCCGCGGCTCGTGCTGCTCGTCGACCACGCGGAGCGTGCTCAGAGCGTGCACGGCATCGAGGAGGCCGAGATCGTCGAGATCCTCGACCACCACCACATCGGCTCGATCGAGACGCGGATGCCGGTGACCGCGATCTTCGACCCCGTCGGGTCGACCGCGACGCTCGTCACCGAGCGCTTCCGCCAGGCTGGGATCGAGCCAACGGCGAGCACGGCGATGATGCTGCTCGGCGCCATCGTCTCGGACACCGTGCTGCTCAGCTCGCCCACGACGACCGAACGCGACCGCACCGCGACGAGCCACCTGGAGGTGCTGTTGTCGCTGGACGCGCAGGCCTTCGGACGCGAGATGTTCGAGCGGGGTTCAGACGTCGCGACGGTGTCCGCCCAGGACCTCATCGTGCGTGACCTCAAGGAGTACGAGCTCGATGGCGGGCGCTCGATGAGCGTGGCGCAGATCGAGACGGTCGGCTCGATTCTCGACGGTCGCTCCGGCGAGCTGCTCGAGGCCATCGAAGCGCACCGCCAGCGCTATGACCAGCTGCTCTTCGCCCTGATGGTGACCGACATCATCGAGGGCGCCACGACGCTGCTCGTCGCCGGGCCCGAGCAGCTCGCCGAGCGCGCGTTCGGCACGCCCGTCGTGGATGGCGCGATCGACCTGCCGGGCGTCATGAGCCGCAAGAAGCAGGTGGCGCCCGTGCTGCTGGCGGCCGTCGGGGCAACGGTCTGACGGCCTACAGCCCCTCCTTGATGACGATCGCCAGCACGATCAGGGCAAAGATCCCGAAGATGATGCCGACGACCGCGACCTTCAGCAGGAAGTAGAACAGGGCAGCGATCAGGATGACCGTGCCTAGGAAGATGCGTGCATACGACAAGGCGACTCCTCCGGTTCAGGTCGCGGCGCGCGACGGGTTGTGGACGACCGAGTTCTATGGCCTTGGGGCGTCCAACGGCACGACGAGCGGGCTCGGGGCCTCGCGGCACCTCCCCTTCGGGATGAGTAGCGGGTGCTATCACCGGTGCTATCCGGCGCTACTCACCCCGGGACGAGAAGCGCGCGCGACTGCCCATTTGCCCAAGCTGAACGCGACGACCGGTAACGTCGCTACTCGGGCAGCATGCTGACGGCGAGCACGAGCGCCATCGCGAGCAGCGCGATGGCCGGCAGCCACATGGCGAACGGATCGCCGGCACGCTGGTGGGTGCCGAGCGCGCCGAGCATCACGACGATGATCAACAGGACGCCGGTGATCGCAAGTGCCGGCACGGCGATCCCGACGAGCAGGAGCACGCCCGACAGCAGCTCGACGGCACCGGTCGTCGTGCGGATCGTGTCCGGATAGCTCCAGCGCGCGAACTCGTCGACCCACCGCTGCTGGCCGGTGAGCTTCTGGATCCCGGCGCCCACGAAGGCGATGCCGAGGATCGCAGCGAGGCTCGTGCTGAGGGTGCTCATCAGTGCGACTCTAACCGGCGTCTGGCTTCGATCCTGCCCATCCTCGTATCCTGCCGCGCATGGCAGACCCCGTGAGGATCGCCGTCGTCGGCGGCGGCTACGGCGCGAAGATCCCCCTCCCCGCCTATGTCGAGCTGGAGGAGTTCGAGCCCGTGGCGGCCTGGTCACGCCGGCCCGAGCGTGCACACGAGCTGGCCGCGACGTTCGATCTGCAGCTCGGCACCGCCGACCTCGACGAGCTGCTCGCCCATCCCGGTCTCGAAGCCGTCCACGTCGCGGGGCCGGTCTACACGCATGCCGAGGTCGCGATCGCCGCCGCGCGCCGCGGACTGCACGTGCTCTGTGAGAAGCCGCTCGCCGCGAGCCTCGACGAGGCCGAGCAGGTCGTCGCGGCGATCGAGGAGGCCGGCGTCGTCGGCGCCGTGAACTACGGGCGTCGCCTGCAGCAGACGCGTGAGCGGCTGCTGCAACGCGTCGCGGAGGTCGCCGGCGCGCCGCGGATGGTCTCGATCTCGCTCGTGCACGCCGACCACGCCGAGCCGGCGTCGCGCCCGTTCACGTGGGTGCAGGACCGCGCGATGGGCGGCGGCCGGCTGCAGGGCTACGGCGTCCACGACCTCGACCTGCTGATCGAGGCCTTCGGCGAGGTCGAGGACGTCGCCGCCGCGACGGAGGTCGGTGTCGGCGAGCGCCAGACCAGGGACGGCGAACCTCGCACCGTGACCGCCGAGGACGCCTACGCCATCCTCATCCGCTTTCGCGGAGGCGGCCTCGCGCACGTCAGCCTGACCGCGACCGCCCGCCACAAGCGCGGCGACATCATCGAGATCCACGGCTCCGAGGGCACGGTGCGTCTCGGCGAGGACAGGGTCCTGTGGTGGGGGCGCGCCGGCGAGGAACTGCAATCCGAGGGCCCGCTGAAGGCCGACTCGAAGGCCGCGTTCGGGCAGGTCGCGCGCAACTTCCATGCCTCGATCCGCGAGGGGGCCGCGCCGGACCCGTCGCTGGCCGAGGCGCTGCGCGTGCAGGCGCTGCTGGACGCGATCCACGTCGCCGACGACGAGCGCCGCTGGGTCGCGCCGCGGCCGACCTGATGGCCGACGCCGTCTACCTCGTTCGCCACGGCCAGACCGCCAGCTCGGCGCGCAAGGCGTACTCCGGGCGCGCAGACGTCGCGCTGACCGAGCTCGGACGCCGGCAGGCGCTCGACGCCGCCGCCCAGCTCGCCGGCTCGGGCATCGACGCCGTCTTCTCCAGCCCCCTGAGCCGCGCGCGCGACACGGCACAGGCGATCGCCGGCGCGACCGGCGCGCCGCTGACGGTCGACGAGCGCCTGACCGAGGTCGACTACAACGCCTTCGAGGGCCTCGACCGCGCGGAGGCGAGCGCGACGTTCGGCCAGGCGTTTGAGGATTGGCGCGCGGACCCGTTCGGCTCGCCGGTCGACGGCATGGAGCCGCTCGGCGACGCGCTCGTCCGCGCACGCGCTGCGACCGCAGATGCGCTCGACGCGGCACAGCGGCCCGTCATCGTCGGCCACCAGGGGATCCTGCGGATCGTCCTGATCGCGCTCGGCGAGCTGGCGCCGGAGGACTACTTCACTCTTCGGCTGCACGAGGCCGACCCGATGACGATCCAGGCGCCGGCGATCGCGCGCGTGTGAGGTCGCAGCGCGCGACTTGACGGGGGCGAGCGGGAACGGTCTCCTTAGACACGATGCCCGAGCACGACGATCTTCTGCGGCGCTTTCAACCGGTCGTCCGCTATGACTCCAACGAGCAGTTCTTCGCCGACGGCGCGGAGCAGTACATGGTCAATCCCGGCAACGAGCTGCGCCGCAAGCGCACCGATGATGCCAACGGCGCCGTCATCGCCAGCGCGCAGCCCGCTTTAGACACGCCCCAGCTGACGCTCGCCTTCCTCGGCCGCACGGCCTATGGGGACGACAACCCGGTGCAGGAAGGCGACGTGATCGGCGTCACGGGCAAGGACTATCGCGAGCAGTACCGCCGCATGCGCGTCGCCCATCCGGAGTTCAACAACGTCCTGTACGGCCATGCCATCGAGGCCAACGGGCGCCTCTGGCTGCAGTACTGGCTGTGGTACTTCTACAACGACTACCAGCTGTCGTTCGGTCTGGGCACGCACGAGGGCGACTGGGAGATGGTGCAGTTTCGGATGGACGACGATGCCGGGCACCCGGACGTCGCCGTCTACGCGCAGCACCGCTTCGGGGAGATGCGTCCCTGGGAGGACGTCGAGAAGCTCGCCACCGAGCCTGACCGGCCGATCGTGTACGTCGCCCGCGGGTCGCACGCCTCGTACTTCCAGGCCGGCTTCCACCAGACCGAGGCGTGGTATGACCTCGCCGACGGCAGGCGCGAGGCACCCAAGCTGCACCTTGAGATCCTCGGCACCGACGAGCCGGCCTGGACGCGCTGGCCGGGACGCTGGGGCGACACCCTTCCGCGCGAGAAGAACCTGGAATCCAACGCCCCGACGGGCCCGGGCGCCAAGAAGCAGTGGACCGAGCCCGACAAGCTGCTGGACAACCCGCCCAGCACGTCCACGCACGGCAAGGCCATCGCGGGACCCGACGTGCAGGCGCTGCGCTCCGGTGGCCGGCTGCGCGTCGTCTATGACGTCACCGGCCGCGACCCGCGCCCGCACGAGCTCGTCATGACCGTCAACTCCCAGGACGAGAAGGGCGTCCCGCCGCGGACGCTGAACTACCCCGTGCACTCGACCGGCAAGGGCAAGGTCACGACCGAGATCGTGCTCGATCCGCTCAAGCGCTACGACGTCGCCATCAGCACGATCGCAGGCGACCCGCCGATTCCCTCCGAGGCGACGCGCACGGAGATCGCCGCCTACGGAGATCGAGCGCCTACGTTGTCGCTGCCCCAGCGCCTGCTGGCGCTGCTCAGCCGGCTCGTCGCCGCGATTCGCGGCGACCGGCGACGGACCTGAGCCCTACCCGAGCGCCGCCGCACGCACGGCCTCGACCTCGTCGCGCACGATGCAGCCCGCGACGTGATCGTTGACGATGCCCGTCGCCTGCATGAGCGCGTAGGCGGTCGTCGGTCCGACGAAGCGAAAGCCCCGGCGTTTGAGCTCGCGCGCGAGCGCCGTGGACTCGGCAGTCGTGGTGGGCATCTCGGCGAGGCTCGCGGGCGCGGGCGGTGGGGTCGCCGGCGCGAAGGACCACAGCAGCTCGGCCAGCGTCTCGCCGGCCTCCTGCAAGGCGACCGTGGCGCGAGCGTTGATGATCGTCGCCTCGATCTTCGCCCGGTTTCGGACGATTCCGGCGTCGGTCATCAGCCGGTCGGCGTCGCCGGCCTGAAAGCCGGCGACGACGTGAGGATCAAAGCCGGCGAACGCCTCGCGGAAGCGCTCGCGCTTGCGCAGGATCGTGATCCACGACAGCCCCGACTGAAAGCCCTCCAGGCACAGCCGCTCCAGCAGCTTGCGGTCGTCGCGGACGGGTCGGCCCCATTCCTCGTCGTGGTAGGCGATGTAGAGCTGGTCGTCGGTCGGCCAGCAGCGCTGCACGCCGTCATTGTGGCCGACGCCGCGGCCGCTGCGCGCGGCGTGGAAGGATCGGCGCGTGAATGCCCCAGACGACGTCCGCCGGCTGGTCGCGGCGATCGAACCGCTCGACGACGACGCCGCCACCGCCGCGCGCGCCCGCAACGACCAGCTCGTCAAGCCGCCGGGCAGCCTCGGCCGGCTCGAGGAGATCGGAGCGTGGCTGGCGGCCGTGCATGGCCGCTGTCCCCCACCGATCCCGTCGAAGCCCGCCGCGATCGTGTGCGCCGGCGATCATGGCGTCCTCGCGCAGGGCGTCTCGGCATGGCCGGTGGAGGTCACCGCGATCATGGTCGGCGAGTTCTGCGCCGGCCGAGCGGCGGTCAACGCGCTGAGCGCGACCGTCGGGGCGAGCGTCACCGTGCTCGATGTCGGGGTCGCGTCTGCGCTGCCGTCGCATCCGAAGCTCCGTGCGGCACGTGTGCGGGCGGGCACCGCCGACCTCCACGATGGTCCGGCGCTCACGATCGAGGAGGCGGCGAGCGCGATCATGGCCGGCGCACGGCTCGTCGATGAGCTTGTCGACGGCGCCGGCGCCGATCTGGTGCTAACCGGTGACATGGGCATCGGAAACACGACGGCGGCCGCCTGCCTGATCGCGGCCTTCTGCTCGCGTTCAGCGGATGACGTGACTGGCCCCGGTGCCGGGGGCGATGAGTCCGCGGTGGCAAGGAAGACGGGTGTCGTGGCTCGGGCTCTGGAGCGCAATGCCCCCGATCCCAGCGATGGGCTCGGCACGCTTGCGGCGGTGGGGGGCCTCGAGCACGCTGCGATAGCCGGTCTCATCCTCGGCGCCGCCGCGCGCCGCGTGCCTGTGATCCTCGACGGCGTCTCCACGGTGGCCGCCGCACTCGCCGCGCACGCGCTGTGTCCACTCGCGCTGGACTACGCCATCGCCGGACACCGCTCCACAGAGCCCGCCGCGACGATCGGCCTCGACGCCGTCGGGCTGGATCCGCTGCTCGAGATGGGCATGCGACTCGGCGAGGCGACCGGCGCGCTGCTCGCCGTGCCGATCGTGCAGGCCGGCGCCGCCGCGCTGGGTCAGATGGCGACGTTCGACGAAGCCGGCATCGCGGTGTGAATCCCTACGCGGGCTGGCGGCGCTCATGCCCCTGACAGCGCAGCACCGGCGTCGGCGGGTACTTCGGGTAGCGCTTGTCCTCGCGCGAGCGCTGGCACAGCGAGAACGAAGAGCCTCGAGTGTTGCGCACGACACGCTGATGGCGACAGGTGTCGCAGAGTCCGGCGGGGGCGGGCATCGGGCCCGAGGCTAGCTGCAGGAGACAGGCCACCCGCGGGCCGCGTGCGGGCTTTCACTAGAAGTGGTTGCCCGAGCAACTACAATGCGCCGCGAATGGCCACGTTCATCCGCCTGCTCACGTTCCTGCGCCCGTACAAGCGGGGCGTCTGGATGTCGGGCCTGCTCGCCGCGCTGGCGATGGGTGCGACCGTCGCGATCCCCGCGCTCACCGGCGCGGCGATCAACGCCGTCGAGGGCGGCGACGGCGGCCGGCTGAAGCTGCTGGCGCTGCTGATCGCCGTCGCGGGGCTCGTGCGGCTCGGGCTGACGGTGCTCAGGCGGCTGATCGCCGGGCAGGTCTCGCTCGGGGTCGAATACGACCTGCGCGACCGCGTCTACACGCACCTGCTGTCACTGGAGCTCGGGTTCTTCGACCGCCAGCAGACCGGCCAGCTCATGTCGCGCGCGACGGTCGACCTGCAGGCGGTGCGCTTCTTCCTGGGCTACGGCCTCGTGATCATCGCCCAGTCGGCGCTGACGATCGTCTTCGCCGGTATCGCGATGTTCGTCATCGATCCCGTTCTCGCGCTCGTGGCCCTCTTCCCCGTGCCGTTCGTCATCTGGATCGCCGGGCGCTACGGGCGCCGCGCCCGGCCGGCCCTGCAAGAGGTCCAGCAGCGCATCGCCGAGCTGACGGCCGACGTCGAGGAGAACGTCGGCGGCGTGCGCGTCGTGAAGTCCTTCGCGCGCGAGGACCTGCAGCACCAGCGCTTCACGACGAGCGTGTCGCGGGTCTTCGAGCAGTCGATGATCTCCACGCGCCTGCGAGCCTTCTACAACCCGTTCATCGGCTTCCTGCCCCAGCTCGGCTTCGCCGGTCTGCTGTTCCTCGGCGGGCGCGCCGTCATCGACGGGCGCCTGGACCTCGGCGAGTTCACCGCGTTCTACACGTACATGCTCGCGCTGCTCGGGCCGATGCGGACCGTCGGCATGCTGCTCGGACTCTCTCAGCGCGCCACCGCCTCGGGCCGGCGCATCTTCGAGATCCTCGACCGCGAGCCGTCGATCGTCGCGGTGCCCGGCGCGGGCCCGCTGCCGCAGGGTTCGGGCCGCGTTGAGCTGCGCGGCGCGACGCTCTCCTACGAGGACGCCGCTCATCCCGCGCTGGATCATGTCGACCTGACCGTGCAAGCTGGCACGACGATCGCGCTCGTCGGCGCGACCGGCTCGGGCAAGACGACGCTCGTCGGGCTGCTCTCGCGCCTGTATGACACCACGGAGGGCGCGGTGCTCGTCGACGGCGCGGACGTGCGCTCGGTCGATCCCCGTTCCCTGCGCCGCGAGATCGCCGTCGTCACCGACGACCCCTTCCTCTTCAGCGCCACCGTGCACGAGAACATCGCCTACGCGCGCCGCGAGGACGCGACGCGCGAGGAGGTCGTCGCCGCCGCCCGCCGCGCCCAGGCGCACGACTTCATCGAGCAGCTCCCCGACGGCTATGACACGCGCGTCGGCGAGCGCGGCCTGACGCTCTCGGGCGGCCAGCGCCAGCGGATTGCGATCGCGCGCGCGCTGCTGGCCGACCCGCGGATCCTGATCCTCGACGACGCCACCTCGTCGGTCGACGCGTCGACCGAGCAGGAGATCAAGACCGCGCTGGCGGAGGCCATGGAGGGACGCACGACGTTCGTCATCGCCCACCGCCTGTCGACGATCGCCCTCGCCGACGAGATCGCGGTCCTCGAGGGAGGGCGGCTGCTGGATCACGGCACCCACGACGAGCTGCTGAAGCGCTCGGCGTTCTACGGCGAGATCGTCGAGAAGGGCCTGCCCGACCAGGTCTTCCTGACGCGCAAGCCGCGCGAGCGCCAGACGGCAGGCCTGTGAACACGCGCCGCCGACACGGCTCTGGCGCGCTGCGCGACGACGTCGCCCGCCGCCTGCACGACACGGGCGGACGCGGGCGCAAGCTGCGCGTCCTGCTCGCGCTGCTGCGCCCCTACCGCGGGCGCGTCATCGCGATGTTCGTCGCGCTGATCGCCGCGACCGCGGGCGCGCTGGCCCCCGCGCCGCTGGCGAAGTTCGCGATCGACGACGGCATCAAGCAGGGCGACCTGCGCACGCTGAACCTCGTCGTCGTCGCGTTCGTCGTCAGCGCGCTGGCGTTCTGGGGCGCGACCTACGTGCAGACCTATCTGGTCGGTTGGGTCGGTCAGCGCGCGTTGCAGGACCTCCGCCTGCGGATCTTCGAGCACCTGCAGTCCCAGCCGATCGGCTTCTACGAGCGCCGCCAGGCCGGCGTGCTCATCTCGCGCATGACCAACGACGTGCAGGCGCTCGATCAGCTCGTCACCGACAGCGTCGTGACGCTGTTCTCCAGCTCGCTGACGCTGATCGGGACGATCGGCATCCTGCTGTGGCTCGATCTCGAGCTGGCGCTGCTGACGTTCCTGATCTTCCCGGTCGTCGCGATCGCGTCGGTCGCCTTCCGCGTCGTCTCGGCCGACGCCTACAAGCGCACGCGCGAGGCGATCGGATCGATCACCGCCTACCTGCAGGAGTCGCTGTCGGGGATCCGCATCCTGCGCAGCTTCGGCCAGGAGCCCCAGCACGTCACGCGCTTCGCGGAGCTCAACGAGGCAAACCGCAAGGCGAACATGACGACGGTGAACCTCAACGCCGCCTACTTCCCGGCCGTCGAGCTGCTCAGCGCGGTCGCCACGGTGGCGATCCTGCTCTACGGCGGCTTTCAGGTCATCGACGGTGACATCGAGTCCGGCGTCGTCGTCGCCTTCGTGCTCGCGCTCAACGGCTTCTTCGACCCGATCCAGCAGCTCTCGCAGGTCTACACGACCTACCAGTCGGGCATGGCGGCGCTGGACAAGATCTTCGACCTGCTCGCCGTCGAGCCGGACCTCGTCGACGCGCCCGACGCCACCGAGCTTGGCAAGCTGCGCGGGGAGATCGAGCTGCGCGACGTGAGCTTCGCCTATGACTCCGGCGGCGAGCCCGTCCTGGCCGTCGACGGCATATCGCTGACGGTGCCCGCCGGGCAGACCGTCGCGCTCGTCGGCTCCACGGGCGCCGGCAAGTCGACGATCGCCAAGCTCGTCGCCCGCTTCTATGACCCGACCGACGGCGCGGTGCTCGTCGACGGCCAGGACCTGCGGGCTGTGACGCAGTCCTCCCTGCGCCGGCAGATGGGGATCGTCCCGCAGGAGGGCTTTCTGTTCAGCGGCACGATCGGCGAGAACATCGGCTTCGGGCGCCCGGACGCGACCGAGGACGAGATCCGCGCCGCGGCCCGCGCCGTCGGCGCCGACACGTTCATCGAGGCGCTGGAGCGCGGCTACGACACGCCCGTCGGCGAGCGCGGCACGCAGCTGTCGGCGGGCCAGCGCCAGCTCCTCGCCTTCGCCCGCGCCCTGGTTGCCGACCCGCGGATCCTGATCCTCGACGAGGCGACCTCGAACGTCGACCTGCACACCGAGAGCCGCCTGGAATCCGGCCTGCGCCGCCTGATGGCGGGGCGCACGTCGATCGTCATCGCCCACCGCCTGTCGACGATCCGCGAGGCCGGGCGGATCGTCGTCCTCGCCGACGGCAAGATCGTCGAGCAGGGCACCCACGACGAGCTGCTGGACGCCGAGGGCGCCTACTGGCGCCTGTACCGCGACTGGATGGAGCAGGCGGCCGCGTAGCCTGTCGGCGGCAGGTGCGCGAGGCTATACTCGCCCGCTGCCCTTGCCGGGTGGAGTAATTGGCAACTCGTCAGGTTCTGGTCCTGAAATTCAAGGTTCGAGTCCTTGCCCGGCAGTGTCGCCCCATCCGTCGACATGCCCCGCGAGGCGCGCACGGATCTTCTCACCGCGACCGGCGATGGCTACGCGGTCGGTCGGTCGGGCGAGAACTGAGCCATGATCTGCGGCTCCAGGCCCGGGTCGAGCACGACGAGCACCTCGCTGCCGGCCTCTATCGTCGTGTCGGGCTTGGGGACGAAGCCCGTGCGGCCGGGCGGCAGCACGGAGATCACGAGGCTGCCTTCGGGCAGCCCGAGAGCGGATACCTTGCGCCCCGCCGCAGGCGCGTTCTTGGCGACCTCGACCTCGATGATCTCCAGCTTGTCGTCGGGCAGGTCGAGCAGGTGCACGATGCCGTGGCCGGGCACCTCGTGCTCGATGAGGTTGAGGATCAGGTCGGTCGCCGACACAGCCGGCTGGATGTCCAGCAGCTTGAAGTGCTGCAGGTTGCGGGGGTTGTTGCAACGCGCGATGATCCGCTGGCAGAGGTACTTGTCCTTGGCGACCTGGCAGATGAGGATGTTGTCCTCGTCGTCGCCGGTCACCGCCACGACGAGGTCGGCCCGCTGGATCCCGGCGCGCTCCAGGACCCACAGCTCGGTGCCGTCGCCGTACTGCACGGAGTGCTCGAGCTCCTGCTCGATGCGCAGGTAGGTGCGACGCTCCTGCTCGATCAGCGTCACCTCCTGCCCGCTGCGGATCAGCTCGCGGCCGAGGTTCAACCCGACCTTGCCGCCTCCGACGACGATGACGTACATCAGCGGCGCGCGATCCGGTCGATCGCCGACTCGAACAGCGCCACGCCGAGCTTCACCGCGCAGATCGTGTTCAGGCCCTGCTCGGAATACCAATCCGAACGGGCGGGGTCCAGCACGCGCACGATCACATCCTCGACGCCGAAGCGCTTCTGGGCGATCTGCGCCACGAGGATGTTCGTGTTGTCGCCGCGCGTCGCGGCGATGAAGATGTCCGCCTCCTCGATCCCCGCCGCAAGCAGGGCATCGAGCTCGATCGCCGTGCCGACGGTGAAGCGCCCGCCGGCGTCCTCCCACGATGTCGGCTGGCCGGCGTCCAGGCGCTCGTGCGACAGCGGGTCCTCGTCGAGCACGGAAACCGTGTGCCCCTCGGCAAGGGCGGACTTGGCGACGGCCGCACCGACACGACCGGCCCCAACGACGAGAACCATCATGCGGCGGATGCTAGTCGTTTGAGGCCGACGACTCGGTGCTGGCGGGCGCCTCCGGCGGCGCGGTCAGCAGCACGCGACAGGGCGCCTTGCGCACGACGTATTTCGTGACGTCGCCGACGAAGTTGTCCAGCGGCCCGCCGACCCCTCCGAGGCGCGCGCCGCCGCGGATCCGCGACGGCTCCTCCGCCGCGAGCACGATCAGCTCGACGCCGCGCCGCGTCGCCTCGGCCACGATCCCCTCCCCGGCGCGGCGCGCGCGCACCGTCGCCGTGGCCACGAGCACGCCCCGGTACTCCTCCCCCACGAGCTTGGCGCGCGCCAGCGCGGCCTTCGCCTGCTCACGCTGCGCGTCGGGCAGCCGCGCATCCAGCGGCAGCGAGAGCGGCACCTCGAAGATCCAGACCGCTTCGATCGTCGTTCCGCCGGACAATGGGTCGTCGACGTCGACCTCTCCCGCCGACAGTCGACCCGCGGTCTGCACGATGTCGTCGTCCAGCGGCGTGCCGAGGATCGGGACGAGGATCGATCCGTAGGACGCCTGGACCGGTTCGGAGCGATGCAGCGCCTCTTGGCTGACCACGACGCGCCGCAGCAGCGGAAGATCGGCGCGGCGACGGTAGGTGGCGTACAGCGCCACACCGACCGCCATCCAGACAACGCCGACGAACCGCGCGCCGGCGTGGAACGCCAGCAGGCTGACCAGTCCACCCGCCGCCATCACCGCGCCGAGCACGGCGGGCAGCGGCAACATGGCGCCACCGACGCGCAGCGACCACGGCACGCGAAACTGCCTGTGGCGGTCAGGCTCGCGGTATCGCAGGACGCAGATTGACACGTGCGCGATGAGGAAGGCGAGCATCGCCCCGAACGCGTAGATGCCGACGAGGAACTCGAGGTCCAGCGGTACGACGAGGGCCGCGGCCAGCACGGCGGCAATGCAGATGAGGACATACGGGGTCCCCTGACGCGACCCCAGCCGCCCCACGATGCTGGGGATCTGGCGATTGGTCGCCAGCGAGTAGGCCAGCCGCGAGAGACCAAGCATCGCGGCGTGGCACGCCACGACGAGCGTCACGGTGGCCAGCGCGGCGATCGCGTAGCGCAGTGACTCCGCCAGCCACGCCGGTTCGAAGCGCCTGACGATCGGCAGGACCGGCGCGTCGATGGCATTTCCGGTCAGCTGACCGGACGCGCTGGTCAGCGGAAGCGCGGCGACCGCGACCAGCGAGATCCCGACATAGATCACGAGCACCGACGCACCGGCCGACACCGCGAGGCGCTTGAGCTCTCGCTGGCTGACGCGTACCTCACCCGCCAGTCCGGCGGCCGACTCAAGGCAGGTGAGCGCGATCGTGCTGACCGTCAGCGCGAAGATGACGTCGCGCCAGCTCGGCTCGTTGCCCAGGTCGATCGTCGCCGTCAGCGCGTCGATATCGACGACCACGAGCAGCCCGACGACGACGATGACGAACTGCAGGGCGATGTCGGCGAGCGCCAGCAGGGCGATGCGCTCGCTGCGCGCCCCACCGCTGGTCATGATGTTGCGGGCCGCGACGTAGCCGATGATCGCGATCGCGATCGCGAGCTCCGGAGCCCCCTCGCCCAGCGGCGACCAGAAGGCCGCCAGGTAGTTCGTCGCGACGAACGCCGTCACGGCGATCAGGATCAGGAAGTCCAGCAGCACCGCCCAGCCGGCGATGAAGCTCCACAGCTCGTTGAAGGCGTAGCGCGCGAACACGGTCGCGCCCGCGCGATCGGGGTGAAGCGCCACCCCCTCGAGGTAGGTCATCGCCGTCAGGACGAAGAACACGCCCGCGCCGAGGAACACCAGCGGGGTCAGGCCCAGCGCGTTCTGCGCCACGATCCCCAACGAGAAGTAGATCGCGCTCGCAAGCGATGTCCAGACGACCGCGAACAGCACGGGCGAGCCGACGCCGCGGCGCATCATCGGAGATACCGCCAGGTGACGTAGAAGCGCCCGGCGCCGGCGCCGACGAACAGCACGCCGAGCAGGAAGCCGAGCGTCAGCGGACCGCCGCCGTTGGAGAGCGTGACGGCGAGGATCAGGACCCCGAGGACCGCCATGGCGGCCGACAGGACGAGCGTGGCCGCCCGGTGCAGTTGCGGTTTCTCAGGCACTCGGCGCTCCGTCGGTCTCGATGATGACGCGGCACGGGCGCTCGGACAACACGGTCTCGATGGTCTTGCCGAACAGTGTCGTGCCCACGCGCGGCGGCAGCGCCATGACGATCGCGTGCGCTCGCAGCTCGTTTGCCTCATCGACGATCAGCCGGCCGGCCTGCCCTGGCCGCACCTTCTCGACGTGTCCGGTCACGCGGCGGCCACCCTGCTGCTTGGCGAGCTCGATGATCCACAGCGCCGCCGACTCCTGATCGACGGGCAGCGGGGCCTCGATCGGGTTGGTCTGCGGCACGGTGACGAAGACGACCACGTGGATGCCGCGGCGCCGCGACGACGCGAGCTTCGCGGCGGTCGCGATCGTCTGCGGGCGATAGCGATTGACGTCGACGGCCACGAGCACCGACTCGTACTCGGCTTCGTGCTCGGTGACCGGTTTGGGCACCGCCACCGCGTGGGTCGTCACGAGATCCAGACCCTGGCGGCGGCGATAGAGCACGTAGCCGGTCATCCCGAGCGCCATCCACGCGATGCCGGCGGCGCCGATCGTGAGATCCAGCGTGCTGACGACGACGAAGGACAGCGACGTGCCGGCCAGCCCGATCATCGCCAGCGGCGGCAGCTCGCTGCCGCGCCAGCGCAGGCGGCCGGGACTCAGGTAGGGACGGTGGATGTCCGGCTCGGTGATGCGCAGGCGGATCAGCGACAGGTGCGCCATCGAGAAGGACAGCATCGCCCCGAAGGCGTAGATCTTGCCGAGGAAGTCGGCCTGGCCGGGAGCCAGCGCCAGGCAGGCGATCGCCGAGAACACCAGAATCCCGATGTACGGGGTGCGGTAGCGCGGGTGCAGGCGCCGGACGCTGTCGGGCAGCTGGCGGTACATGCCCATCGAGTAGGTCAGCCGCGATACGCCGAGCACGCCGGCGTTGGTTGCCGCGACGAGGATCGTCACCGCGAGCACCGCGACGTAGCCCTCGACCACGGACTGCAGTCCGCCGAGGTCCATCCCGGACACGACGCCGATGATCGGGTCGTTGGCGTAGCCGCCGTCCTCCGGCGAGACGCCGAGCTGTGTCTGGCAGATGCCGTCGATGCAGTCCACCGGCAGCGCCGACAGCGCGACGAGCGGCAGCGTGAAGTAGATCGCGAAGACGGCGATCATCACGCGCTTGATCGCGGCCGGGATCGTGGTCTCGTAGTCGCGCGCCTCGCCGGCCATATTCGAGATCGTCTCGATGCCCGTGTAGGCGACGGTCCCGATCGGGATCGCGAGCAGGAACTCCGTCAGCGTCGGCGTCTCGCCGAAGAACGAGAGGTTGTCGAGCAGGACGTCCGGGCTCACGACGAGAAAGACGCCGAGTGCGACGATCCCCAGCTGGCTCATGAAGTCGACGACGGCCAGGACGAGGTTGACGGTCACCGCGTCCTTGACGCCGCGCACGTTGACGAGCGCGAGGAGGGCGATCACGCCGGCAGCGAAGACGATGTCCCACGGCGCGCCCTTGAAGCCGTCCCAGGAGATGCGCCCGGCGTAATGCGCGGCGAAGAAGGCCGAGATCGCGATCGTGATGATGTAGTTGAGCATCTGCGCCCAGGCGGTGAAGAACGACCACTTCTCGTTGAAGGCGCGGCGCGCGAACAGCGACGAGCCGCCCGCCTCGGGGTACATCGCGGTCGCCTCGGCGTACGTCGTCGCCGTGCAGTAGAAGAGCGCGCCGGTGATGACGAAGACCAGCGGCGTCAAGCCCGCGGCGAGCGCGGCGACGAGGCCGAGCGCGTAGTAGATCGACGAGCCGACGTTCCCGTAGGCGGTGGAGAACAGCGCGTTGACCCCGAGCACGCGCTGCAGTCCGTGGAGCTGGCGTTCAGCCATCGACGGCGGGAGTCTACGCCGGGTCCTGCGGCGATCTCCTGCGCCTCGCGACTGCGTGCCCAACCGCACGAAACCCGTCGCCGATCGCCCCGATCGCGTGGCGCAGAGACACACGAGTCATTAACGACATCCGCCGCAGGACGCTCACTGGCGTCCTGCGGCGGAGTCGGTCCTTCTGGCCCGTCGTGTGGGCTAGGCGGACTTCGTGTTGATCGTGATCTTGGCGATGCCGATCACGAGGCCCTCGGCGAGGTCGTCGATGCCGAACGTCTCGTTGAGCAGGTCGGCTGCGCTGCCCTTGAGCTTGACCGTCGTGCCGCGCAGGACGGCGGTGCCAGCGGCCTCGTCGACCTTGATCGGCTCCAGCGTGCTGCCGTCGAGGATGAACAGCTCGGCGCTCTCGGCCGCAACCTCACCGTCGACGCTGACCTTGCCCGACAGCACCGAGGTGCCCGGGTCGACGACGAAGTCGGTCAGCTCGACCTTCTTGCCGCCGGCCTCCAGGCTCAGGCCGCTGCCGTCATGGTTGATGGTGCCCTGGACGAACGGCCGGTAGGGATTGGTGGGGTCGAAGTACTTGACGTTTCCGCCGGTGATCGGGAAGGCGGCGACGCCGGCCTTGCTGATCGTCGCGTCACCGACGGTGCCGGGAGTCACCTTAAGCGAGGTGAGTGCGCTGAGGAACCCCTCGTCGAGAATGACCTGGGTCATGTTTCCTGTCAGTGAATCGACCTGTGCCAGTGGCTCGGGTGCGGTGGGCTTGTCGTCGTCACCGCATCCGACGGCGACCAGCGCACCGGCTATGAGCACGGCAAAGAGGGCAAATGGGGTCTTCAGCTTCATAGTGTGTCCTTCGGGCGGAATGTGTGAACGGCTCTGGTGGGTGTGCGGAGCCGACCCCCGACCGGATCAGTCAAGGCCAGACCGGACCGTGGACGCCTCAGTCCTGCTCGACGAACTCCAGGATCGCTTCGAGCGTGACGTCGTAGCCGAGCGTGTCGCCGCCGGTGGGGAGTTCCTCTTGCCAGTCCAGGCCGTAGTCGCGGCGGTCGACGATCGCGCTCAGCTCGATGCCGACGCGGTTCTCCGGGCTCAGCAGGCCGGCACCGGGAAGGCCGATGCGGCCCCGTGCCTGGACGGGATGCTTGTGGCCGTGGATCGTCAGGTCGCCGGTCACGACGATCTCACGTGACTGCAGGTCGCCGCCGAACTCCGAGACGACCCAGCGCACCGCTGGAAAGCGCTCCGCGTGGAGGAACTCCTCGGACAGCATCCGGTCGCGGATCACGGGGTTGTTGAGATCCAGGCTCTTGACGGGAACCATGGCCACCAGCGTCCCAGCCTCCACATCCAGCGTCGCGTCGATCTCGGCGAACCCCGCGCGGTAGTCGCGCAGGCCGAGGTGGCGGACCTTGAAGGTCACCGACGAGAAGAAGCGGTCCGCGCGCCAGACGCCCCCGGACAGGTGGTCTTGCAGGAAGCTCGTGGGCTGCGCGGACACCCTGATGACTGTAGTGCGTGCTGAATGTCGAGTAATAGGCGCATCGCGCCCACTATTCGACATTCGCGCCCCGCCCAGATGACTACGCGATCAGGGGGATGATGAGAATCGCCACGATGTTCGCGACCTTGATCATCGGGTTGATCGCGGGGCCGGAGGTGTCCTTGTAGGGATCGCCGACGGTGTCGCCCGTGATCGACGCCTCGTGGGCGAGCGTGCCCTTGCCGCCGAACGCGCCCTCCTCGATGAGCTTCTTGGCGTTGTCCCAGGCACCGCCGCCGGCGGTCATCGAGACGGCCATGAAGAGGCCCACGACGATGACGCCGATCAGCAGGCCGCCGAGCGCCTCGACGCTCAGCACGCCGATGATCAGCGTGAAGACGATCGGGATCAGCGACGGGAGGATCATCTCGCGCTGGGCGGTCTTCGTGACGATGTCCACGCAGGTGGCGTAGTCGGGCTTCTCGGTGCCGTCCATGATGCCCGGCTTCTCCTTGAACTGCCGGCGCACCTCCTCGACGACGGCGCCGCCGGCACGGCCGACGGCCTCCATCGACAGGGCGGCGAACAGGTAGACCATCATGCCGCCGATGAGCAGGCCGATCAGCACCTCGGGCTTGTCGAGCAGGAACTCGACGGGTTCCTTGCCGTTGTCGACGAGCTCCGCGTTGAGCTCGATCTTGAAGGCGGCGAACAGCACGAGCGCCGCCAGGACGGCCGAGCCGATCGCGTAGCCCTTCGTGACGGCCTTGGTCGTGTTGCCGACCGCGTCCAGCGGGTCGGTGACATTGCGCACGTCCTCGGGCATCTCCGCCATCTCGGCGATGCCGCCCGCGTTGTCGGTGATCGGGCCAAAGGCGTCCAGCGCAACGATCAGCCCGCAGAGACCGAGCTGTGCCATCACGGCGACGCCGATGCCGTAGATCCCGGCGAGCTCGTAGGCGCCGTAGATGCCGAGCGCGAGCACGATCGCCGGCAGCGCGGTGGCCTGCATGCCCTGCGAGAGGCCGGAGATGATGTTCGTCGCGTGGCCGGTCTCAGACGCCTCGGCGGTCTTCTTGACCGGTCCGAAGCGCGTCGAGGTGTAGTAGTCGGTGATCAGGAACAGCAGTGCGGTGACAGCGAGGCCGATCAGCGAGCAGAGGTAGAGGTCGCCGGTTCCCGGGGCGACGATCGTGACGTCCGCGGTGCGGGTCGCCAGGCCGTCCATCATCCACGTCGTGATCGGGTAGAAGGCGATGGCCGCCAGCACGCCGGACGCGACCAGGCCCTGGTAGAGCGCCTGCTCGACCTTGCCCGCGGCGGACTTGACGGCGAACGTGCCGATGATCGACGCGACGATCGCGACGGCGCCGAGCACCAGCGGGTAGAGCGCGACCTGCGTGAGGTTCGAGTCACCGAAGGTCAGGACGCCGAGCAGCATGACGGCGACGGCGGTGACGACGTAGGTCTCGTAGAGGTCGGCGGCCATGCCGGCGCAGTCGCCGACGTTGTCGCCGACGTTGTCGGCGATGACGGCCGGGTTGCGGGGGTCGTCCTCGGGGATGCCGGCCTCGACCTTGCCGACGAGGTCGGCGCCGACGTCGGCGCCCTTGGTGAAGATGCCGCCGCCCAGACGAGCGAAGACCGAGATCAGCGAGCCGCCGAAGCCCAGGCCGATGAGCGCGTCGACGGCCTCCTTCTGCGTTGTGTCGAAGATCGCCGTCAGGACGCCGTAGTAGCCGGCGACGCCGAGCAGCGCGAGGCCGACGACGAGCATGCCGGTGATCGCGCCGCCGCGGAAGGCGGCGTTCAGCGCGGGCGGGATACCGCCGCGCGCGGCCTCGGCGACGCGGCAGTTGGCTCGAACCGAGACGTTCATGCCGATGAATCCGGCGGCGGCGGACAGCATGCCGCCGAGCGCGAAGCCGACGGCGACCTCGATGCTCTGCAGCGGGATCAGCACGATGAACAGCAGCGCGCCGACGATGCCGATGGTCGTGTACTGGCGGCGCAGGTACGCCGAAGCGCCTTCCTGGACGGCCTTCGAGATCTCCACCATGCGATCGTTGCCCGGCGAGAGCGCGAGCAGCGACCGCGTCGTCAGCGCTCCGTAGAGCACTGCCAGGCCGGCGCACAGCAGTGCGATGACGACCCCATGGTCCACCAGGAAATCACTCAAGGGAAACGGCCTCCAGAAGTCTCATTGCGCCAGAATGCTCTGCGGTCACTCGGACAGCGACGGGCCTCCCCCGATCGCGAGTAACGCGGGCGCAGTGTAACCCGCTGGGCGGCGGAGGCGCGGTCTCGTCTACTGGCCGGGCACCCACAGGCGCCCGCTGGACACCGCCGACTCGGGATCCTCGGCCTTCGGCGGCGGCGCCGTGGGATCCTGCGCCGTGGCGGACCCATCCGCAGCGGCCGCCTCGGCCGCGGGCTTGGCCCCCGACCGCGTGTAGGCCAACTGCAGCTGCGACAGCGCGTCGCGCACCTGCTTGACGTCCGCCCCGAGCGTCGTCTCCACGAGCGGCAGCAGGGCACGCGTCGCCTCGATCGCGGTGCGCACCTGCGCGAAGTCGGGCTCCTCGCCGGGCGATTGCGCGGTCAGCCCGGCGCGGCGGGCGGCGAGGTTCAGCAGCGAGATGACCGTCTGGACGAGGACGTCGTCGACGTGGATCTGCGCCAGCTCGGCCTCATAGGCGGATCGCAGCTCCTCCTCGCTGAGGTCGTTGGGGCCGACGTCGCCGGATTCGGTGCTCATGCGGGAACCTCCTGTGCGTAGGTGGTCGTAGTCTCGCGCACGGTGTCAGCGTAGACCTCGTGCAGGGACGCGCCGCCCAGCAGCGACGCGCGCTGGCGCTGGGCGCCGTTGGGCGCGTCCGGCGGCACGTCGATGCGCAGATCCTCGCGCGCCGGCTCGCTCCAGGCCAGCAGCTCGGCCACGGCCGCGTGGGTGCTGACCTCCTCACGGCGGCCGAGGTCGATCATCCGCCCATCCATGCCGTGGCGGATGGCCCGCCAGAGGTTCTCCTCGACCAGGCGCGGCGCGGGATCCTCGAACGGCACGCCGTCGTCGATGTCGCGCAGCGCCTGCGCCACGCAGGCCACGATCAGCCCTGCCAGCGCGTCGGATTCCGCCGCGGAGACCTGCGCGTCGGCGATTCGCACCTCGATCGTGCCGAACGTCGCGTGCGGGCGCACCGACCACCACACCTGCGTGTACTCGACGATCGAGCCCGTCGCGATCAACAGCTCCAGGTAGTCGCGGAACGTCGCCCAGTCGCCGTAGGCATCGGGCACGCCGCAGCGCGGGAAGGACTTCGTGAACGTCTGGCTGCGCGCCGATGCCAGCAGCGTGTCGCGGCCATCCAAGAACGGCGAGCTCGCGCTGACGGCCAGCAGCAGCGGCAGGATCGGCCGCAGCCGGTCGCAGGCGCGCACCGCGCGATCAGTGCCGCGCACGCCGACGTGCACGTGCAGCGAGAACGTGTTGTTGCGCCGCGCGACGTACCCGAGGCCGTCGACCACGCGGCGGTAGTGGTCGGTATCGATGTTACGCTGCTCACGGTAGTCGGCCCAGGGGTGCGTGCCCGTCGAGCCGAGCAGGACGCCGCGCTCGGCGGCGAGCGCGAACAGCCGGCGGCGGCGCTCGCGCTGGTTGGCGAGCGCGTCGTGGATGTCCTCACCGCGCCCGGAGATGATCTCGATCTCCGAGGAGATCAGCTCGCCCGTGATCGCATCCTCCAGGACGGGGTCCGCGGCCGCCGCGTCGCGCAGCTCCTCGAAGCGCGGCACGAGATCCAGGGTCTCAGGGTCCAGCAGCGCGAACTCCTCCTCCAGGCCGACGGTCAGGTCGGTGGAGGTCGCGAAGATCTCCTCGGTGCGGTTGAGGTCGATGGGCATGGGAGGTCCGGCGGGTGCGCCTACGTGAGATAGAAGTACAGCGCGTAGAGCAGATCGACCGCCGGAGAGGACGTGTGAACGGTCACGTCGGGCGGCACCGACAGCAGCGCCTCGGCGTAGTTGAAGATGATCTTCACCCCCGCCTCGACGAGGTCGTCGGCGATCGGCTGCGCGGCGGCCGTCGGCACCGCGAGGACGCCGACGACGATGTCCTCCTCCTCGACGACCGAGCGCAGCTCGGTGCTGTGGCGCACCTTCGTCGTGCCGACCGTCTGGCCGACCTTGCGCTTATCGGTGTCGAAGATCGCCACCAGCCGGAAGCCGTGGTCGGCGAAGATGTCCGACGAGGCGATGGCCTGGCCGAGGTGCCCGGCACCGAACAGCGCGATGTTGTGCTGGCCGGAGGTGCGCAGGATCTTGCGGATCTCCGAGACGAGCGCATCGACGTTGTAGCCCACTCCGCGCTTGCCGAACTTGCCAAAGCCCGAGAAGTCCCGTCGGATCTGCGTCGAGTTGACGTGCGTGTAATCGCTGAGCTCGCGCGAGGAAACGGTCTCCTTGCCCATCTTCTTGGCCTGCGTGAGCACCTGCAGGTAGCGAGACAGGCGTGCGGCGACCCCGAGCGACAACCGCTCCCCGAGGACGAACGCCGCTGCGGGATCGCCCGCGCCGTCCGCCGGCGGAGTCTGGGAGAGAACGCGATCGGCGGGCGTCATCGACCGGTCACTCTACCCAGATGATCTCGCAGCATGGACTCCTCGACGACGTACTCGAACAGCTCGACCCCATCGAGCGCAACGACCGGAATCCGGAGCAGGTAGGCGGCATGCAGCGCATCGTCGGTCTCGATGTCGATCTCGGCGAACGGCTCCCCGACGCGCTCCAGGACCGAGCGCGCCTCGTCGCACAGATGGCAGCCGGGCCGGCCGTAGAGCACCAGACGGCGCACGACGGCGTCGGTCATGCGGGCGCCGGGTTGGGCACGTCGTCGTAGCTGCCGACAAGCGTCGACGGGGTGCGCCACATGATGACCGCGTCCTCGCCGTTGTCCTGGTAGTAGCGGCGCCGGCGCCCCGCCGCGCGGAAGCCGTAGCGCTCGTAGAGGGCGATCGCGCCGACGTTGGACTCGCGCACCTCCAGCGTGAAGCGCGCGCGGACCTCGTCGATGCGGTCGATCAGCGCGAGCAGCAGGGACGTCGCGATCCCTTCGCGGCGACGGGAAGGCTCGACGGCGATGTTCATGATGTGCCAGACCGTGTCATAGCGCGAGCAGATGAGATAGCCGACGAGCACGTCACCCTCAAGCGCGGCGAGCGGCACGCCACTGGACTTCGACAGCTCCAGCACGAACATCGCCAGCGACCACGGCGTCGGAAATGCCCGCCGCTCCAGGCTGATGATCTCAGGGAGGTCCGCGTAGGTGAGGCGGCGGATTTCAAGCGCTTCCAGGGTCAAGGCTTGCGAGGCACGGCGTCGGGCTTGCGCGGGTGGTCGGGGAGGCGGTCAGAGCTGCACGACATCGGCTGTGCGCAACCGCAGCGCCACGCCGAGGAACGTCGCCCATGCGCCCGCGAGCAGCAGCGCGAACGCATCAAGGCCCGTATTCGGAAGTTCATTGCCGGCGTCCGGCTGGGCGACTGCGGGCGTATCGGGCCCCGGCTCGGGCTGTGCAACGCCATCCAGCGGCACAGGCGGTTGCTGGGAGACACCCGGGGTGTTCTCGGGAAGATCGGGCATCTGCGCGAGCGCCGATCCGGGCCCGCTCACGGCCAGCGTCACGAGCATGGCAAGGATACATAGCGGCCACCGCACGTCGCGGACTGTAGTCGGTGTCGCGGCGTGACTCCACGCGACCGGCTGCGCTACCGTCGCGCCGGTGCTGACCGCTACGCAATCCGAGCGCCTGCAGGCCTGCGCGCGCGTTCTGGACGCGCCCGCGAGGATCGTCATGACCGGCGATGTCAGCGCCGGCGCGCGCGACGCCGTGGCGGCGGGCGCGGGGGCGGGCGTGGACGTCCTCGTCGTCAGCCCCGGCGAGATCAAGCGGGTCGACGGATCGATCGACGTGCTCTTCCTTGGCCCCACGGCCCGCTACAGCGTCGCGCTGGCCATGCTGCAGCAATGGCCGGGCCGCGTCGTTCCGGGCGGCACGCTGTTCGTCCACGGCGCCTTTGCCGAGCCGCCGATCACCGTGGCGCTCCTGCGGACGATCGGATCTTCCCGCGCGTGGCGCTACTTCGGCCGCGACGATGCGCTGGCCGAGTACGTGCAGGCCGACCTCTCCCACGGCGAGCGCGTGCTGGACGCCATCGCGCAGGCCGCCCAGCTGCCGGCGTTCCTGCGCAGGCTGGCGCGCAGACGCCCCACACGGTTGACCTCCTCGTAATCCTTCGCGGCTAGCCTGCTGGCATGGAGAAGACCACCGCGAAGACCGACGACGAGTGGAAGGCCGAGCTCACCACAGAGCAGTACGAGACCCTGCGCAAGGCGGGCACCGAGCGCGCGTTCACCGGACGCTACGTCGACGAGAAGACACCCGGCATGTACAACTGCGCCGGTTGCGGCGCGGCGCTGTTCGCGTCGGACACGAAGTTCGACTCCGGCACCGGCTGGCCGAGCTTCACCGACCCGGCGGTCGCCGAGGCCGTGGAGCTGCACACCGACCGCTCCTACGGCATGACCCGGACCGAGGTCGTCTGCAAGCGCTGCGGCGGCCACCTGGGGCATGTCTTCCCCGACGGTCCCGGCGCCAGCGGTCAGCGCTACTGCATCAACTCCGCAGCGCTGGAGCTCGATCCAAAGGCGAATAGCTGACGGGCGCGGCGAGAGCTCGGGCCCACCGAGCTCGCCGCACAGCTCGACTGGCCATAGACGGCACGCCGGTGCCGGACCCCGGACGTGCTCCGCTCAGAACAGGCCGAGCTGGGGCTCGTCTGACCCGTCATCGATCTGTGGGGCCCAGCTGGGTGGCGCAGGGTCTGGCTGCAACACGGCTTCGACGATCGGTTCCGGCTGGGCCGGAAGATCCAGCGCCAGCAGCGCGGGCAGCCTCGCGACGTCGGCTCGCAACGTGTCGAGGAGCGCGCGAGTGTAAAGCGCCGCGGCAGGGTGATACAGCGGATACAGGCGCACCGCCCTGCTGCCGATCGTGACGATCTCCGCCTGACCATGCAGCCGCGAGATCCCGGTCGTGTCGCCGCGCAGGAGCTTCGTGGAGAAGTTGCCCAGGGTGCAGATCACGCGCGGCGCGATCAGCCGTACCTGCTCCATCAGGTAGTCGCGGCAGTTGTCGATCTCCGCGGGCAGCGGGTCGCGGTTGCCGGGAGGGCGACACTTGAGAGCGTTCGCGATGAAGACGTCCCGGCGTGCGAACCCCACACCCGCGAGCAGCTCGTCGAGCAGCTTGCCGGCGGCGCCGACGAACGGCACGCCCTGCTCGTCCTCCTTGGCGCCGGGGGCCTCGCCGACGAACATCAGGTCGGCATCGGCGTTGCCGGCCCCGAAGACCACCTGGGTGCGGGTGCTCGCGAGCTGGGCGCAGCGCGTGCAGCCGCGCGCCTGCTCGAAGACCGACCTGAGCTCCTCGCGGCGCTCCGCGCTCGTGGACACGCGCCGATGGTAGAGCCGCGCGCGGCTTGGAGCCGCGCGCGACCCGCGATCATCGCGCGAGCACCTGTTCCAGCGACTGGAAGGGGAGCACCTGGAAGGACCGCATCTCGCCGCGGATGCGCTGCGGGAGGTAGCCGGTGAACAGCGTGTAGGAGTGCACCGAGCCGCTGCGCAGGATCATCTCGATCGCCTGCTTGTCGGGGAGCTTCTCGTCGATGCTCCAGCGACCGTTATTGATCTCGCCCTTCAACTCGAGCACGCGCGTATCGCAAAGGAACTGGTACTCCAGCTGCAGACGCACCACGCCGCGGGCCTTGCTGTTGACCGTGCCGGATGCTTTGACTCGCAGTTCGTTGCCGACGAGGCTGATCGTCGGCCGCTTGAGGTCGAGCTTGGCCTTGTTGCGCGCCGCGCGCAGGCGCACCTCCTGCAGACGCGTGTCGGAGTTGCCCGCGTACTTCATCGTGAGGATGCCGGTGCCCAGCCGCGCCTGCGCGTCGGGCACGTCGCGCGCGAATCGGACCCGGCGGTTGGAGCTGTCGACCGGCGCCTTGAAGCGCGTGCGAGTACCGGCTGCGTGGTATTCGACATCCATCTGACCCGATGCGCGTGCGGTGATCGGAGCGAGCACGTTGAGCTTGCCGCCGGCCGTGCTCGCGCGGGCCAGGGACAGCTTGGAGGTGTTCTTCACCGGACACGTCGGAAGCTGGAAGTCGCGTGCCGCCGGGGCCGTCGACGATGGCGGCGTCGCCGGGCCACCCGGCCCGGTCGACGGATCGCCCGTGCCGTCTGCGGGGAACAAGCCGAGAGCCCCTCCCAACGTGCCGAGCAGACCGGCCACGAGGTCCGGGTCCACACCCGCGGTCGAGAGCAGAGGCTTGAGCAGCGCCAGCAGCGAGGTGAGGTCCGCCAGCTGAGCGGGATCCGTTGGCAACCCGCCGGCGACCAGCGCCGTGACCTGGCCGAGCAGCAAGTTGACGGCGTCCGGGTTGGCGGCACCTCCACCGGCCAGCTGTGTGACCGTGCCCAGCAGGCCGGTGATGACCGAGCCTGTGCCGGTCGGGCTCGCGATCAGCTCCGTGATCTGGGCCGGGGTGAGGGCGCCGACCACGTTGGTGAGATCGCCGCCGGTGAGGCCCAAGACAAGCGTCGCGAGATCGCCGCCGGTGAGTCCGGAGAGAAGCGTCGTCAGCTGCGCGGGGTCGGCCAGCACCTCCTCGAACGACAGGCCGCTGAGCGCCGCATCCACGTCGCCGGATAGAACGCTTCCGAGGATGGCGCCCAGATCGAGGGCTCGCGGCTGCGCGGACGGCGCGGACTCGCGAACGGTCGGGGTCGGCCCTTCGGCCGCGCCGGCGGCGGTGCTCAACGCACCCGAGAGGACGATGGCGGATGTCGCCGCGGCAATGACCAGCGGACGCCTGGAACGTTGAAGCATGGTGGAGAGGATCCCTTCTTTGCGACAGGACAAAGCGATGTCCGTCCTTCATCGGCACGGAGCCGGCCCGGCGCAAGAGCGCTTGGACGAATCCTCCGAGCGCCGAGTCGCTTCGGCTAGGCTTTGCCGGTACGTGACGGACCGCCGTCACGCGTCAACTGACCGCGACCGGTACCTCCCGGAGGACTGGACCGAGATGATGAGCCCCGACACGGCGAGCACGCCATGAAGACGCTACGCGTCGTCGCCGACGTGCGCGCCGCGCTGGACGACCCCCGCAGCGCCGGACGCAGCATCGGCCTCGTGCCCACGATGGGCGCCCTGCACGAGGGCCACGTCTCGTTGATCCGCCGCGCGCGGGCCGCCTGCGACGAGGTCGTCGTCTCGCTGTTCGTCAACCCCTCGCAGTTCGACGAGCCCGGCGACCTCGCCGCCTACCCCCGCGAGGAGCAGCGTGACGCCGCCGTGGCGGCGCGGGCCGGGGCCGACATCCTCTTCGCTCCCTCGCCGGACGAGATCTACCCGCCCGGCTTCTCGACGACCGTCACGGTGGATGAGCTCGCCGCCTCGCTGGAGGGCGCGCACCGCGGCCCCGCGCACTTCGCCAGCGTTGCGACGATCGTGACGAAGCTGCTCAACATGGTCCAGCCGAGCGTCGCCTACTTCGGCCAGAAGGACGCCCAGCAGGTCGCCGTCATCCGCCGGCTGGTGTCAGACCTCGACATCCCCGTCGACATCGAGGTCGCACCGACCGTCCGCGAGCCCGACGGCCTCGCCCTCTCGAGCCGCAACGTGCGCCTGGACGCAGAGCAGCGGCGCCGGGCGCTCGCCCTGCCCCGCGCGCTGGACGCCGCGCGTCAAGCCCTCGCCGGCGGCGAGCGCGACGCCGCGGCGATCGCCGCCGCCGCGCGCAGCGCGATGATCGCGGCCGGGGTCGAGCCCGAGTACCTGGAGCTCGTCTCCCCCGACACCTTCGTACCGATCGGACACGTCAACGGTCAGCCCGCGCTCGTCGCCGTCGCCGCCCGCTTCGGCGACGTGCGGCTGATCGACAACGCGCTGTTGAATCCCTCAGATCCGGCGACCGAGAGGCTCTGACCCACCATGCACCGAACGATGCTCAAGTCCAAGATCCACCGGGCCACGATCACCGACTGCGACCTGCACTACGTCGGCTCGATCACGATCGACGCCGGTCTGCTGGAGGCCGCCGACATCCTCGAGCACGAGCAGGTGCACGTCGTCGACATCGACAACGGCGCACGCTTTGAGACCTACACGATCGCCGGGGAGCGCGGCTCGGGCACGATGCAGATCAACGGCGCCGCCGCCCGGCTCGTGCAGCGCGGCGACACGATCATCGTGATCTCCTACGCGCAGCTCGACGAAGCCGAGCTGGCCGCCTACGAGCCGCGCGTGGTGCATGTCGCCGCGGGCACGAACGCGATCGTCGACATCGACAGCGCGGTCGCCACTCTGCTGACCTCGTCGAAAGGCCGCTGATGTCCAGTCACCCCAGCCAGATCTCGGCGGCCGCGACGACCGACCGCCTGCCCGTCACCCTCCCCCGCCTGACCGAGATGAAGCGCCTCGGCGATCCGATCGTGATGGTCACCGCCTACGACTTCCCCAGCGCGCGCGCGGCCGAGGCGGCCGGCGTGGACATGGTGCTCGTCGGCGACTCGGGCGCGATGACCGTGCTCGGCTACCCATCGACGGTCGCCGTCGAGACCGACGAACTGCTCGTGCTCGCCAAGGCCGTGCGGCGCGGGCTGCGCACGCCGTTTCTCGTCGGGGACCTGCCGTTCGGCTCCTACGAGGTCTCCGACGGGCAGGCGATCCAGACGGCGCTGCGCTTCGTCAAGGAGGCCGGCTGCGACGCCGTCAAGCTCGAGGGCGGCGGACCCGCATCGGCAGCGCGGGCGCGCGCCGTCGTCGGCGCTGGGATCCCCGTCATGGGACATGTCGGCCTGACGCCGCAGACCGCGACCGCGCTGGGCGGCTATCGCGCCCAGGGCAAGACCGCCGGCGCGGCCGCCCGGATCGCCGACGAGGCGATCGCGCTCCAGGACGCCGGCTGCTTCTCGATCGTCTTCGAGGCGATCCCCTCCGATCTCGCCGAGCTGTTGATGGTGCACATCCAGATCCCGGTCATCGGGATCGGCGCGGGTCCGGCGGTCGATGGCCAGGTGCTGGTCTTCCATGACCTGCTCGGGATCCGCGAGGGCCTCGGCGCGCGCTTCGTCAAGCGCTACGCCGATCTGCAGGACGACATGGCAGCCGGCGTGGGCGAGTTCGCCGGTGACGTGCGCAGCAGGCGCTATCCGCTGCCCGAGCACGGCTATGCGATCGACCCCTCCGAGCTCGACGCCTTTCGCCAGCACCTGTCATAGAGTGCCCGGGCGGTGGCCCGGCTCTCGCAGATCTTCGCCCCGAAGGACCGTGTGTTCTTCGACCTCTTCGAAGCCGCCGCCGCCAACGTCCACCGAGCGGCCGAGCTGCTCGACGAGATGCTGAGCTCCTACCCCGAGCACACCGAGCTCGCGCGCGAGATCCTGCTCTGCGAGCAGGAGGGCGACCGCATCACCTACGACATCATCCAGCGGCTGAACTCGACGTTCGTGACCCCGATCGACCGCGAGGACATCCTCGCGCTCGCGTCGGGCCTGGACGACATCGTCGACTACACCGAGGAGGTCGCCGACTACCTGGGCCTCTACAAGATCGAAGCCCCGATGGAGCAGGCTCAGAGCCTGGCGAGGATCCTCATGGCGGCGTGCCGGCAGATCGCCGAGGCGATGCCCCGGATGCGCGGCTTCGGCGACGTCTCGCCCTACACCACCGAGATCCACCGCCTGGAGACCGAGGGTGACCGCGTCACACGAGGAGCCGTGGCCTCGCTGTTCGACAACGGCATCGACCCGATGGTGGTGATCCGCTGGAAGGACATCTTCGAGCGCCTCGAGGATGCCATCGACGCGACCGAGCTGATCGCGAACGTGCTCGCGAACATCATCGTCAAGAACTCCTGAGAGCGGCGGACGGCAGGGCTCTTGGAGAGCGACATCATCCTCGTCATCGTCGTCGTCACGGCGCTGGCATTCGACTTCACCAACGGCTTCCACGACACCGCGAACTCCGTCGCGACCTCGATCTCCACGCGCGCGCTCGCACCGAAGACCGCCGTGGGGCTCGCCGCGATCCTGAACTTCGCCGGCGCGTTCATCTCGCTGAAGGTCGCGGCGACGATCGCCGGCGGGATCGTCGATGCCCAGATCGTGACGCCGACCGTGATCTTCGCCGGCCTGATCGGAGCGATCTTCTGGAATCTGCTGACGTGGTACTTCGGCCTGCCCTCGAGCTCGTCGCACGCCCTGATCGGTGGTGTCGTCGGCGCCGCGTTCGCGGCCGCCGGAGCCGGAGCGATCAAGGGCGCCGGGCTCCTGGAGAAGGTCATCGTCCCGGCGCTCGTCGCTCCGGTCGTCGCATTCCTCGCGGCGGGCATGGCGATCCTGATCGCCTACCGGATGGTGGGCGGGCTGCACCCGGGGCCCGTCAACCGCGGCTACCGCCTGGGCCAGATCGCAAGCCTGAGCCTGCTGTCGCTGTCGCACGGCACCAACGACGCGCAGAAGACGATGGGCATCATCACGCTAGCGCTGATCGCCAACGGCAGCCTGGCGGGCGCCAGCCCCGATCCGCCGCTGTGGGTCATCGTCTCGGCCGCCAGCGCGATCGCGCTGGGGACCTACTCGGGCGGGTGGCGGATCATCCGCACGATGGGCAGCCGCATCATCAAGATGGATCCCGCGCAGGGCTTCGCCGCACAGACCGGTGGGGCGGCGGTGCTGCTGACCGCCGCACATCTCGGGTTTCCGCTGTCGACCACGCATTCGATCACCGGCGCGGTTCTCGGGGCGGGGGCCGCCAAGCGGTTGTCGGCGGTGCGCTGGGGCCTGGCCGGGAACATCTTCCTGGCGTGGGTGCTGACGCTGCCGTGCGCCGCGGCGGTCGGCGCGCTGACGTTCGGCGTCACCAACGTCTTCGGTGACGGCGCGCTCGGGCCGCTGCTGGTCTCCGGGGCGCTCTTGGCGCTGATGGGCGTCGTCTTCGGCAAGCGCCTTCAGCGTGGCCCGGCCCTGACAACGGCGGGCAGCGCGTGATCGCCGCGATCGACATCGACGCGCTGCTCGAGCTCGTCTGGGCGGCGCCGCTCGCGGTGCTCGTCGTGACGGTCGCCTGGGCCCTGGTCATCCGCGGGACGACCGGGGCACTGGAGGCTCGCAGGGACCGCAGGGCGATTCCGGCGGCCCGCAGCGCCTTCGTCGCACTCGCGGGCGCTGTGCTTTTCGCGATGGCGCTCGCATTCGGGCTGCTGATCATGCTCTCCAAGAGCTGAGCGCCGGGAGGCACTGCAGCGTGCGTTGCAACGACACGTAACCACGCCCGCGAGGGTGCGGTTCGGACCTGCGTGGTGCATGGTCCTCGTGGTTGGTCCTGTGAATCCGTTCGCCCGTGGGCGATCGCTGGCGCCGCATGGCCAGGACGCAGTTCACAGGATGGTCCACTACTCCACCGAGCGGGAGCGTCCGCCGTGCGCGCATTTCAGATCAGTGTTCTTGCCAGCTTCGCCGCGTTGCTCGCTGCCCCTGCCGCCGGCGCGCACGTCGCCCACACCGTCGAACCCGGCGAGACCCTCTGGGGCATCGCCGCACAGAGCAACCTCACGACGCGCACGGTGGCGATCTACAACGGCCTGTCGCCCGATGCGTCGCTGATCGGCGGCAGCACGCTGAAGATCCCGTCGATCGCCGAGGGCGCGGCCGCGCTCAGCGCCGCCGGCGTCGTGAAGCCCGCTGCCCCCGCGCCGGCCGCTCCCGCCCCCGCGCCACAGGCGCGAGAGCACGCGCCCAGTGCCCTCGGCGGCTACGTCGTGCGACCCGGCGACACGTTGACCGGGCTCGCCGCGCGAACCCCCGTCTCGGTGGCCCGCCTGGCGTGGGTCAACGGGCTCTCGCCCGACGCCAAGCTGCTGATCGGCACCGTCCTCAAGCTCCCCGTCGGTGCCCCCGCGCTCTCACGCTCGTCATCCACCACGCCCGCCGTTCGAGTCGTCCCCGCAGCCTCCCCGACGCCGACGCCCAGGCGGCTGGACGCGCAGCGCGTCAAACACCTCGCCGCCGAGCATGGCGCGCCCGCGTCGCTCGCGGCGGCGATCGGGTGGCAGGAGAGCGGATTCAACAACGCGATGGTGTCGACGGCCAACGCGCGCGGCGTGATGCAGATCATGCCCGGCACGTGGGACTGGGTGCAGACCAACCTCACCCGTTCGCGACTGGACCCGGCGTCGGCGACTGACAACGTGCGAGCCGGGTCGCTGTACCTCGCCGACCTGCTGCGCCAGACCGGCGGCGACGTCAGGCAGGCCGTCGCCGGCTACTACCAGGGCCTGACGTCGGTGCGCAGCCGCGGCATGTTCGACGACACCCAGCGCTACGTCGACAACGTGCTCGCGCTTCAAGGGCGCTTCGGAGGCTCGTAGGAGACGTCCCGCAGGACCTTCGCCGGCGCCCCGGCGGCGATCGAGAACGGCGGCATGTCCTGCGTCACGACGCTGTTGGCGCCGATCACGCAGCGCTCGCCGATCGTGACGCCGCTCGTGACCACGACGTTGGCCCCCAGCCAGACGTTGTCGGCGATCCGCGTCGGCCCCTTGGACGTGAAGCCCTGCCAGGTGACCGGCGTGCCTGGGTCATCGAAGCGATGGTTGGCATCGGTGACCATGCAGCCGTTGGCGAGCATGCAGTGCGACCCGATCTCCACGAGCTCCACGGCGGCGACCATGACGCCGAGGTTCAGGAACGATCCTTCACCGATCCGTACGCGACCCGGAGCGGGGGCGGTGATCCAGACGCCGGGCTCAAGCAGCGTGCCGGCTCCGATCTCCAGGCGCCCGTCCTCGAGCATCTCGAGCACGTCGCCGTGCAGCGGCCAGCGGCAGAACGCCTCGCGGCGCATGAGCTGCCAGTGGATGCGCGCCCGCCGCCAGGGCAGGTTGTTGCGCTGGTACCAGCGCCATTTCTGGGCCCACAGCCTGGCCTGTCGCTGGAGTTCTGCCATCGGAGGAGCAGGCTACGGTAGCCCCGCTACGACGCTGTCGCCGAACGCGCCCTTCGTCACAGCCACACGCGAGAGTGTCACTGACCTGTAGGCGACAGCGAGCTTCATCTCCCTGACGCAGCCCGAATGCGTGCCCCTGCCGATGACATCGATGCGCTCTACCGCAGCCACGCTCGCGCGATGGTGATGTTCGTCGCCCGGCGCACGCTGGAACCCGAGGCCGCCGTCGATCTCGTCGCGGAGACATTTGCCGTGGCGATCGCCCAGCGGTCGCGCTGTCGCGGCGTCGATCGCGAGGAACAGGCCGCGTGGCTCTACGGCATCGCCCGCAACCACCTGCACGGCTGGTATCGGCGCGGTGCGATCGAGCGGCGGGCGCTGGAGCGGACAGCATCCCGGACGCCTGCTGCGCCGGCTGCCGCCGCGAGCGCTCGGTCTCGCGGCGCTCGTCGTCCTGTCCACCGCCGCGGCATCCGCCGGAGCGACCATGCTGGCGTTGCGGGGTGCGGTGATCCCCGTCCCGCGAGCGACTCCGCCGGAGCAGACCCCGCTGGCGGGCTCCGGCCGGCTTGTGGGCTTCAGCGTCGCCGATTCGCGGCGCGGCGACCCGCGCTGGACGATGCGCCTGGCGACCAGCCAGACGGGGCTCCTGTGCTCGACGGTCGGTCAGCTCGTCGACACGCAGTTCGGGATCGTCGGCCTGGACGGGCGCTTTCGCCGGCTGTCGCGCGGTGCGGCGGACGCGTGCAGCATCGTGCGCGAGGACGCGACGTCGCTCGTCGGGGCGCGGGTCTTCGACGCCTCGCGACCCGCCGACGTGCGTACCGTCGTCTCCGGCGTCGGCGGCGACACGCTGCGAACAGCCAGCATCCAGGCGGCAGGACGCACGCGCCCGATGCGCGTCCACGACGGCGGCACGTTCATGGCCGTGCTCGCGGGCCTGCCCGAGGATCTGGCGATCGAGGTCCGGCTGGTCTTCGAGGATGGCCGCGTCGAGCGCCACCCGTTCGGCGTTGCCACGCTCGTGCTGCCCGATCCCGACGGTGGGCGGGCTTGGCGCATCGAGAGCGGCGTCGTCTCCGGCGACCCGCGCCAGTGCACCTCGCTGCGCTCGGCACGCCCGACACGCAACGGACCGCTGAGCCCGAGCGCCTGCGGCCGGCTCGGAGATCCGCGGAATCCGAAGGGCGTGTTCTTCGCTGTCCGCCGCCTCACTCCCGGCACAGGCGGTCAGCCGGGCGGACCGTTCGGCGAAGGGGCATGGCGCGACACGCCCGCGCGCCTGCTCGTCTGGGGCGCGGCCGGCAAGGACGTTGAGTCGATCGGCGTCCAAGGACCTCGCGGCGAGTCTCACACCGGGAAGTTCGTCCGGCCAAACGGCACGTTCGCGTACATGTTCGGCCCGGATGTGCGCCCGGGCCAGGTCGTCGTGACGGTGCGCTTCCGCGATGGTCGAACGCTTGTGCGTCGCACGTCGACCGGCATACTGCCCTCGCCCACGTCCAAGAGCTCACGACCGTGATGCGCCAGGTCAAGCGGCTTGTGCTCGGCGGCCTCGTGGCAGGCGTCGGAGCCGTCGCCGCCGCGGCGATCCCGCAGACGTCCGGCACTCCGGCGGCCAACCCTGCTCCCACCGTGCGCCCCGCGTCCGCGGTCGTGCTGCGCGTCGCCGCGGCCCACAAGCCGCCGGCTGACCTCGACGTCCTGCGACTGCGCCCCACGGGACCGGTCGAGGTGGCGGTCAGGACAGCAGACCCGCGCGGGGGACCGGAGTGGGCGGTGCGCCAGTTTCTCGCAGAGCGCCTGACGCCGACCGGCCCCGACGGGCGCGGCGGGCCGCGGGTCGTCGGTCGCAATCGCTGCGTGCAGCTCGGGCGCCTGCACCGCGGGCGTTTCGGCTGGCTGACGGCGGACGGGACGTTCCGGCCTGCGACCACGTCGTTGACGGGCGTTCCGACGCGGTGCGTGTCGCGCAAGCCCGATCTCGGTGGGGAGCCATTCGCCGAGGTCGTCACGACGATCACCAACCCCCGCAGCCCCGCCGCGCAGCCCGCGCAGACGATCCTCTACGGGCTGTCGGGATCGGCCGCTCGCGGGCACCGCCTGGCTGTGGGCGCCGCCTCGCGGCAGATCCGGATCGGGGACGCCGGGGCAATGCTGGCCGTGCTCCCCGCCTCCACGCGCAGTTGGCGGCTGGGGTTGTCGGTGCGATATCCGCGGTGTGGCACCGTCACGATCCTGCCGGCGGGGCAGCTTCCCAACGGGGTTCCGGCAGAGCTGGCCAAGCGACGCTCGCGTCCCGCACGCGGCGCGGCGCCGATGCTCGCCGCCCAGGCGCCCGATCCCCTCGGTGGGCTGCCGTTCGGGATGACCGCAACCGCGGCGACCGACGGCGGGTTCTGCACCGGCACCGGAGGTCGCGTCGTCGCCGACCGCGTCGGCATCATCGACTACAACCTCGACGCGATGCGCGACTACGGCGGCGGGCGGCCGGAGTACTGCCGGCAATCGTCCGCGCCGCGACGCGCCCAGCGCATGCCGGACGGGCGCACCCCGCCGCCGTTTGAGTTCAGGGCGTCATCCGCAAGCGGCCTCGGCGGCGAGCTCGGCGAGGATCCTCGCGCAGGGCGGATCGCACGCCGCACGGCGGCGGGTCTCATCCTCTATAGCGGAACGGCCGACCCCGACGTGCGCTACCTGACGTTCGCCACCCCGAGCGACGTGCGCACAATCGAGCCGAGTGGCCCGGCTCGCGCGTTCCTGATCGCGTACGCCGGCAGCTTCCCAACCGGCAAGACCGTCGTCACGACGACGTTCCGCGACGGCGACACCCGCCGCGACGTGATCCCCAACTTCGGCTGGTGAGGATCGCTGAGCACAACGGGGAGCGAGTCTTGCCCCGCGTTGCCCGACAACGTGACATCGCCGCGCGGTCCACGCCGGCGATCATCGCCCCTGCCGCCGGGCCTGACGCGACAGAATGCTCAGCGGCGGGCAGGCTATCGCCCGCCGCCGCTCCCGCGACCGCCCGGTCAGCGCAGCCGGCGCGCCATCAGCACCCCACGCGCCAGCGCCTGGTAGCCCCATCCCGCATAGCGCCGCTGCAGATGCTCGCCGGCGGCGCGCGCGGGCCCCTGCGCCAGCGTCGGATAGGCGTGCACGGTGCTCGCCACGCCGGCAAGCGGCTCGCCCTGCCTGATCAGCGCCGTGAGCTCGGCGATCACCTCGCCGCCGCCGGCGGCGGCGACCGTGGCTCCGACGAGCCTGCCGCGCGGATCGCCGACGAGCAGCGCGAACCCTCGGGGGGCGCCGTCGATGATCGCGCGATCGAGATGCGCGTAGTCGCTGCGAGCGATGATCGTGCGCGTGCCCCAGCGCTCGCGCGCCTGCGCTTCGGTGAGCCCGACGTGCGCCACCTCGGGGTCGGTGAACGTTACCCAGGGAATCGTCTCGTCGATGGTCCGGCGGGCACCCAGCAGCGCGTTGGGGGCCGCGACCTGCGCATGATGCCCGGCGACGTGGGTGAAGGGCAGCCGCGCCGTGACGTCGCCCGCCGCGTAGATCCGCCGGGCGCTCGTGCGCAGGCGCTCGTCGGTGACCACGGCACCCTGACGGTCCACATCGACGCCCGCCTCTTCCAGACCGATGCCGCCGGTTACAGGCCGGCGGCCCGTGGCGACCAGCAGCCGGTCGAAGGCCACGGCCGATCGCGCTCCGCGAGACTCCATCACCAGCTCGGTCGCTGCGCCGACAGACGGCCGCGCCTGAACCGCGCGCGTGTCGAGGCGCACATCGACCCCCTCGGCGCCGAGCCGCTCGGCGATCAGAGCGCTCGCATCCGGCTCCTCCTTGGCCAGTAGCCGATCAGCGAGCTCCACCAGCGTCACGCGCGATCCGAGTCGCGCGAACGCCTGGGCGAGCTCGCATCCGACGGGGCCGCCTCCCAGGACCGTCAGCCGACGCGGCAGCTCGCGCAGCCCCCAAACGGTATCGGTGCTCAGCACGTCGATGTCGCTGATGCCGTCGATCGACATCGCTCCCGGGCGCGAGCCGGTGGCCACGATGGCCGAGCGGAAGTCCAGCGTCCGGCCGTCGACCTGGATACTCGAAGGCCCGACGAAGCAGCCTTCGCCGATGATCACCTCCACGCCCGCCTCGCGCAGGCGCCGGGGCGAGTCGTGCGGCTCTATCGTGGCCATCGCGCCATGGACTCGATCCATGACGCGCTCGAAGTCCACGACCGGATCGACGGGCGTGAGCCCCACGCTGTCGGCGTGGCGAATGCGGTGGGCGAGCTGAGCCGCGGCGATCAGGCTCTTGCTCGGCACGCACCCTGTCCACAGGCAGTCGCCTCCCGTGCGGCTGCGCTCGACGAGCGCAACCCGCGCTCGCATCCCGGCAGCGATGAACGCCGCGACGAGGCCGGCGGAGCCCCCGCCGAGGATCACGAGGTCATGGCGATCGCTCATGGCCGCCCGTCGGGGAGTTTGCGCGTGCTCGTCATGGTGCGAGGACCGACGGGTTTACGGACAGGCGACCAATGGTACGGTCTGTATGCAATCGACACTTAGGGGTGCATATGCAACGCATATCGATGTGGCTCTGGATCGCGGTTGGAGGGGCCGTACTCCAGCTGAGCTCCCTTGGCTCGAACTTCTACGTGATCAACGGCAAGGACGGCAATACGACCCGCGACGCTTGGCTGGGCATCCCGCATGCATCGGACCTCATCCTTGCCTCGGCGGTGGTCACGATCATCGCGCTCGTGCTCAGCGCGCGCAGTCGCAGTCCGGTTTCGGGCCGCACGCTCGGCCTGGCGGTGACCATCGTTGGGGGCCTGGCCGCCGCTCAGCTGGTCTACCGGATGTTCGTGCCACCGTTCGGCTGCCTGACCTACAGCGCATGCGGCACCACGGCGAAGGCCGACGTCACGTTGCTCACCGGCATCTGGATGGGGCTCGGTGGCTGTGCGCTCGCCCTCCTCGGTGGGCTGGGGCACACGTTCAGCGCCGCGGCCCGGCGCACGCTGGCGGCTCCGGTGATCGCGGAGCGCCAGGCCGGCATGACCCCGTGGCTCGGCCTGGCGGGTCTCGGTGCCGTCGTCGCCTTCGTGGCCCCGTTCACGCTGTTCAAGGTGTACCGCGTCGACGGCTTCCTGGGCGCCAAGTCGAGCGCCACCTGGGGCGGCTGGCTGTCGCTGCCGCATACCAGCAGCCTCGTGCTGATCGCCGCGATCGTCACGGTCGGTCTCGTGGTCGCGGTCGCCCGGCAGCGGTCGGTGCTGTCGCCATCGGCGATCGGAGCCACGATCGGCGTGCTCGGCTTCATCGTCGCGTCCCGAGAGCTGTTTCGCATTCTCGAGCCCCCGTTCAGCAGCGCCGGAGGCTCGGACACGCCGGTCGGGACGGTGACGATCCTGCCGGCCTTCTGGATCGGATTCGCCGCGGCGGTCATCGTCTGCGTCGCCGCGATCGTGCAGGCGTTTCTCTACTACCGCGAGTCAATCGCCGATGAGCCCGCAAAGGTTGCGACACCGGTCAGGCGCCCGCAGACCGGAGCGACGGCATGAGCGCGGTCATCGACAGGAACTCCAGTCTGGCCGATCTCGATGCCACCGTCGAGCGAATGGACGTCCTCAGGCAGCGCGGTCGCAGCGGCCTGTTGTGCGGCGGCGTGGCCGGAGGCGTCCCGGCGTCCAGCAACCTGCTCGATCATGGGCTGCTGAGCCTGCTGCCCGCCGCGCTCGCGGTGATCGCCTTCATCGGCGCGTTCACCTGGATGATGCGGCGCTGGGGCGCGCGTCCGTCCACCGCGCCCGCCGGCGCGCCGGCTCTGACCCTCCCGGCGCCGGCACCCGAACACCGGGGCGAACGCACGCGCGTGCCATCCCGCTCGCGCCCGGCCGCGACGTGCGGCGCACACGACGCCGAGCTCGCGGGTGGGGGCGTCGCGGCGGGGTCGTCAGTCACGACGGACCGTCGTCATCCTCGGACTCCGGACCGGCGCCGCGGCGACGCGCCACACGCTGGATCAGCGGTGCGGTGACGGCCAACACGACGATCAGGCCCACCGCCGCCAGGAACTCCGGCGAGGTGGGCCGGTCGATCGTTCCGCCGAGCGCCGTGTAGGCAAACGTGCCTGGAATGATCCCGATAGCCGTCCCGAACAGGTAGCTGCGCGTCCGAACCGACGTGACGCCGGCGGCGTAGTTCAGGACGCTGAACGGAAACAGTGGGATCAGGCGCACGTAGAGCACGGCCATGAAGCCGTTGCGCGTGATCCAGGAGTCGAGCTTTTGGATGCGCTGTCCGGCGATCTGCTCGACGCGCTCTCGACCGAGGCGGCGGGCGATCTGAAACGAGAGCATCGCGCCGATCGTGGCGCTGATGACGGTCAGGGTGGTTCCCAGGACGACGCCGAACAGCACGCCACCGGCGGCGGTGAGCACCGTGCCCGGCACGAGCAGCACGGTCAGGACGACGTAGAGGACGACGTAGACGATCGGCCCGGCGACTCCCGCCGATCGCACGGCATCCTCGACACCGCTCTTGCTCGGTCCGCCGATCGCGATCGCCGTACCGGCTCCGGCGATCAGCACGAGCGCGAGGATCGCGAACCGCACGCGCGGCGAGGTCAGCACGCGCATCAAGGTGCTGCGCCGCTCCGTGTCGGAGCTCAAGTGCGGTCAGCCGCGCTGGTCACACGACACTGGGGGTATCTGCACAATGCACAGAGTACCTGCCACCTTCTCCTTGCCGCGCCCCCTCTCTGGGTTCGGAAGGTGCTCCGAGCCGGGGGTCAGGCTATGGCCGGGAACTTCGTCGTTGACCGCGCCTGTAGCGGCAATCGGCCATCCGCGAGCAGGCCGGCTCAGCAGTCCATGACGCGTGCCATCGCGCGGCAGAACTCCGGCCATCGATGCGCTTCGACGTGCCCGGCACGGCGAAGCAGCCGTTGGACTGAAACCAGCTGGACGTTGTCCAAGCTGGCCACGCTGCCGTCGCGCACGCCCTCGGCCGAACCCATGGGGACCTCCGTCGCGAGGCCGCGAACTGTGCTCGTGATCGGCGCGATCACGACCCGAGACAACAACGACGCAACGCTTGATCGAGTGAGCAGGACCACAGGCCGCACCTTCTCAAGGTCCGCCCACCAGACCTGGCCATGACCGATCTCGCTCATTGCCGGCGCCGCGCGTCAGCCAGCGCAAGCACCTCGGCGGGGACTTCACCGTCATACGGAAGGTCTGGCCCGGTCGGTGCCGTCCACGACAGATCGGGATCCGCGTCGTAGGGATGATCGGCCAACGCTGCACGCTCCTGCTCGCCCAACAGCTCACGCAGCAGGGAGTTCAGCGCCTGGTCAAGCAGCTGGCTGTCGCGGGCCCCGGTGAGGCGTCGAACGCGCTCTAGCCTGGCACCATCAACTGTGGCAGATACGCGAACACGACTCATGGCACGATCATAGCGCGCTCGTGGCCCCAGCAGGCCCGCTGCATCTCAGACCGTCGCCGCGACCTTCTTCGCGCGCGCCGCGCGCCGCGCCTTCGGCGCCGCGCTCGCCACGCCCGACTGCACGAGATACTCGCCGGTCGATGAGCCCGGGGTGCCCGCGACCTCCTCCGGCGTGCCGGCTGCGACGACCTCGCCGCCGGCCTCTCCCCCCTCGGGTCCCATGTCGATCAGCCGGTCGGCCGTCTTGATGACGTCGAGGTTGTGCTCGATGACGACGACGCTGTTGCCCTGGTCGACAAGCCGGTGCAGCACCTCCAGCAGCCGCTGCACATCGGCGAAGTGCAGGCCGGTCGTCGGCTCGTCGAGGATGTACAGCGTGCGCCCGGTCGCGACCTTCGACAGCTCGGTCGCGAGCTTCACGCGCTGCGCCTCGCCACCGGACAGCGTCGTCGCCGGCTGGCCGAGGCGGATGTAGCCGAGGCCGACGGCGTTCAGCGTCTCCAGCCGCCGCCGGATCTTCGGGATGTGCTCGAAGAACACGACCGCCTCCTCGACGGGCATGTCGAGCACGTCGGCGATCGTCTTGCCCTTGAAGCGCACGTCGAGCGTCTCGCGGTTGTAGCGCTTGCCGTGGCACTGCTCGCAGGGCACATAGACGTCGGGCAGGAAGTGCATCTCGATCTTGATCTGGCCGTCGCCGCGGCACACCTCGCAACGCCCGCCCTTGACGTTGAAGGAGAAGCGCCCGGCCTTGTAGCCGCGCGCTCGCGCCTCCTGGGTCTTGGAGAAGAGGTCGCGGATGACGTCGAAGAGGCCGGTGTAGGTCGCCGGGTTTGAGCGTGGCGTGCGCCCGATCGGCGACTGGTCGACCTGGATGATCTTGTCGAGCTGGTCGAGGCCGAGGATCGCCGCGTGCTTGCCGGGCCGCGTCCGCGCGCGGTGCAGCCGGTTGGCGACGGCCTTGAACAGCACCTCGTTGACGAGCGTGGACTTGCCCGAGCCGCTGACCCCCGTTACGCAGGTGAGCGTCCCCAGGGCGACGCGGACGTCGACGGACTTCAGGTTGTGCTGAGCGGCGCCGCGGATCTCGACATGGCCCGACGGCTTGCGCCGCTTGGACGGGATCGCGATCTCCCGCGTGCGAGCGAGGAACTGGCCGGTCAGCGATCGCTTCACGCGCTGGATCTGTGTGGCGGTGCCCTCTGCGACCACCTCACCGCCATGCTCCCCGGCGCCGGGTCCCATGTCGATGACGTGGTCGGCGGCACGCATCGTCTGCTCGTCGTGCTCGACGACGATGACCGTGTTGCCGAGGTCGCGCAGGCGCTCGAGCGTCGCGATGAGCTTGGAGTTGTCTCGCTGGTGCAGGCCGATCGACGGCTCGTCGAGGATGTAGAGCACACCGACGAGCGACGAGCCGATCTGCGTCGCCAGCCGGATCCGCTGCGCCTCGCCGCCCGACAGGGTCGCCGCCGCGCGGTCCATCGACAGGTAGCCGATGCCGACGTTCTCCAGGAAGCGCAGCCGCTCCTCGATCTCGCGCAGGATCAGGCGCGCGATGTGGCGCTCGGTCTCCGTCAGCGCCACCTCGTCGAGCCATGTCATCGCCGCGCGCACCGACAGGCGCGCGAACTCGTGCAGCCCGAGGCCGCCGACGAGCACCGCGCGTGACTCGGGCCGCAGGCGCGCGCCATCGCACGCCGGGCACGGCCGCACGCTCATGTACTCCTCGATCTTCTCGCGCGAGAACTCGCTGTCGGTCTCGCGGTAGCGGCGCTCGAGGTTGGGGATGATCCCCTCGAAGCGCGTCGCGTAGGAGCGCTGGCGCCCGTAGCGGTTGCGGTAGGTGATCTGCACCGGGTCGCCGTTGGTGCCCTGCAGGAAGAGATCGCGGTGATCGTCGGTCAGCTCGCGCCACGGCGCCTCGACGTCGATGCGGTAGCGCTCGGCGATTGCCTCGGTGATCTGCTCGTAGTAGTTGGATGAGCTCGCCGCCCACGGCGCGAGCGCGCCCTCCGCGATGGACAGGTCTGGGTCGGGCACGATCAGCTCGGGGTCGATCTCGCGCTGGGAGCCGAGGCCCGTGCAGCGCTCGCAGGCGCCGTGGGGCGAGTTGAACGAGAAGATCCGCGGCTCGAGCTCGGGCATCGACGTGCCGCACTTCAGGCAGGCGAAGCGCTCGGAGAACTGCAGGACCTGGGGCGGGTGGGAACCGATTGCGTCCCGCGGCAGCGACTCGACCTCGATGATCCCGTCGGCGAGCGCGACCGCCGTCTCGACGGAGTCCACGAGCCGCTTGCGCACGTCGTGACGAAGGATCAGACGGTCCACGACGACGGAGATGTCGTGCTTGAACTTCTTGTCGAGCTCGATCGGATCCTCGAGCATCCGCAGCTCGCCGTCGACCTTGACGCGGGCGTAGCCGTCGCTGCGCAGCTCGTCGAAGACCTTGCCGTACTCGCCCTTGCGGCCGCGCACAATCGGCGCAAGCACCATGAAGCGCGTACCGTCGTCGAGCTCCATGACCTGGTCGACGATCTGCTCGACGGACTGGCCGGCGATCACGGCGCCGCAGACGTGGCAGTGCGGCCGGCCCACGCGCGACCACAGCAGCCGCAGGTAGTCGTAGATCTCGGTGACCGTGCCGACCGTCGAGCGCGGGTTGCGAGACGTCGTCTTCTGGTCGATCGAGATGGCCGGCGACAGGCCCTCGATCGCATCGACGTCGGGCTTGTCCATCTGCCCGAGGAACTGGCGCGCGTAGGCGCTCAGCGACTCGACGTAGCGGCGCTGGCCCTCGGCGTAGATCGTGTCGAACGCCAGCGAGGACTTGCCCGACCCAGACAGGCCGGTGATCACCGTCAGGGCGTCGCGCGGCAGCGAGACGTCGATGTCCTTGAGGTTGTGCTCCCGTGCGCCGGAGACGACGATGCGATCGTGCTTTGCCACCCCATCATTGTAGGGAGGCGAACAGACGTTCGGAAGCGGCGGATCCCGCACGTTGCGCGGTTTCGCGCGGCGGGTCAGCCGTCGACGGTGGCGTACACCTCTTCCAGCAATCCGGCACGATCGGCGAGGACGAAGTTGTTCGCCAGGTAGCGATCGGTCTCTTCGCGCGTCTGGCCGTTGAGCGCCATGTTGAGCGCGATCAGGCGCGCACCCTCCACGTCGTCGTGCTCCTCGGCGCGCGCCGCCTTGGACGGCGACTGCGCCCGCGATGTCGCCGGCGCCGATTCGGGCTCGGGATCGGGCTCGGGCTCGGGCTCGAACTCTGGGGCAAAGACGTCGACCGCCTCGGGCGGGTCCCCAGGCAGCGGGCCGCTCTCCTGCGGCCCACCGACCGCCTCGTACAGGTCGCTCATCGTGCTCGACACGAGATACAGGTCGGCGCCGACGCGATTGGCCCCGGTGCGCAGCGAGTCGACGAGCGCGCCCAGCTCGCTCTCCATCGCGTCGACGCGCTGCAGCATCAGCGAGGTGGCCTCATGAACCTGGCCGATGTGCTCCTGCGACCGCACGATCGCCTCGTCGCGAATCCGCTGCGCGTCGCCGGCGGCATCCTCTTGCACCTGCTCGGCCCGCTCGCGCGCCTCGGTCTCGATCGCCGCGGCGGTCAGCTCGGCGGCCTCCACGATCGCCTGCACCTGCACGCTGGCAACCGAGGCCAGAGATGCGGCTGGTGTGGTCTCGGGGGCGGCGCCGGGCGCCCGCACGAATGCTGACGCGGGCTCGGACTTCGCGCGCTGAAGCGCCTCGACCTCGGTCGCGATGCTGCTGAGATGCGCATCGACGCTTGCGGGCTCATAGCCGCGGCGGCCGATGGGGAAGTCTCTTTTCTCGATGGACTGCCGGTCCAGGGCCAACGGGACCTCCGTAAGTCAACTCGGGCGAAGCCGTGAGCCTAGCGCGAGAGTCCCACGCCCGTAGCGTCGACCGTCACGAGACCGTCGCGCTGGAGTGCTTGTAGCACACGAGTCATGCGCTCGGCCGAGATGTCCGACGGCAGTCCGGCGCCTGACGCCAGGCCGGAGATCACGCGTCCCCGAACCCACCGATCGGAGTCCTCGAAGCGCTCGCCGGTCCCGCGCGCGGCTCTCGGCGCGGTCACGACAAGGCCATTCGACGGACACCACTGCGCCGCAGGACAGCCGTCACAGCGCGGCGCCCGAGCCCGGCAATGCACGGCGCCCAGCTCCATCGCGGCCTGGTTCCAGTCGGCGTGGCGGTGTTGCGGGAGCAGCGACTGCGGGGCCGTCTGCAGCCGCGCCGCCATGCGCCGGACGTTCGTGTCGACGGCGGCGATGCGCTCGCCGAAGGCGAAGGACGCTACGGCGGCGGCGGTGTACGGGCCGACCCCTGGAAGCGATCGCAGACCTGCCGAATCGCGCGGCCAGCCGTCACGAGCGATGATCGTGGCGGTCTCGCGCAGGCGCAGCGCGCGGGTGTTGTAGCCGAGTCCGACCCATGCGCTCAGCACGTCGCCGAGCGGTGCCCGCGCGAGCGCGGCGGGCGTTGGCCAGCGCTCCAGCCAGCGCTCGTAGTAGGCGACGACGCGCGCAACCTGCGTCTGCTGGGCCATGACCTCGGAGACGAGGATCGCGTATGGGTCGCGCGTGCGCCGCCACGGGAGGTCGCGGCCGTTGGCGTCATACCACCGCAGGACCGCGTCCTGAAGCAGGGCGAGGCTCAACGGACGGCTTCGCGGACCCGAGGTTTGCATCGACGTCCGCACGCCCGTGCTCAGGCGGGCGCCTCGTTGGCCTGAGCCGTCGCGAGATCGCGACGCAGGTCGCGGATCTCGTCGCGGATGCGGGCGGCGTGCTCGAACAGCAGCTCCTCGGCGGCGGCGAGCATCTCCTCCTCGAGCTCGACGATCGTCTGCTCGAGCTCCGACAGCGTCATCGCCTCGGTCGCGGCGCGCTTGCGGCGGCGCTTGCCCTTGCCCGGCACCTTGGACTCCGACTGCAGGAACTCGGCGATGTCCGAGATGCCCTTGACGATCGTGGCCGCCGTGATGCCGTGCTCCTCGTTGTAGGCGAGCTGGATCGCGCGGCGGCGATCGGTCTCCCCCAGCGCGGCGCGCATGGCGTCGGTCTCCTTGTCGGCGTACATGAGCACCGTGCCCTCGATGTTGCGAGCCGCCCGGCCGATCGTCTGGATCAGTGAGGTCTCCCCGCGCAGGAAGCCCTCCTTGTCGGCGTCGAGGATCGCGACGAGCGAGACCTCTGGCAGGTCCAGGCCCTCGCGCAGCAGGTTGACGCCGACGAGCACGTCGTACTCGCCGAGTCGCAGGTCGCGGATGATCTGGATCCGCTCGAGCGTGTCGATCTCCGAGTGCAGGTAGCGGACCTTGAAGCCCATCTCCAGGAGGTAGTCGGTGAGGTCCTCGCTCATCTTCTTGGTCAGCGTGGTGACGAGCGTGCGCTCGGAACGGTCCACGCGCACGCGGATCTCGTTCATGAGGTTGTCGATCTGGTTGCGCGTCTCGCGCACCTCGACGACGGGATCGACGATGCCCGTCGGGCGCACGATCTGCTCGACGACGCGGCCGGAGTTGGCCTTCTCGTACTTGCCGGGGGTCGCGGACACGAAGACGAGCGTCGGCGTGATGCCGAGGAACTCGTCGAACTTCTGCGGGCGGTTGTCCAGCGCGCTGGGCAGTCGGAAGCCGTAGTCGACGAGCGTCTGCTTGCGCGAGCGGTCGCCCTCGTACATGCCGCCGATCTGCGGCACCGTCTGGTGGGACTCGTCGAGGAACGTCACGAAGTCCTCTGGGAAGTAGTCGATCAGGCAGTACGGGCGGGCGCCGGGCTCACGGCCGTCGAGGATCCGCGAGTAGTTCTCGATGCCGTTGCAGAAGCCCATCTCGCGCAGCATCTCCATGTCGTATTGGGTGCGCTGGCGCAGCCGGTGGGACTCCAGCAGCTTGCCTTCGGCCTCCAGCTCGGCGGTGCGCTCGTTGAGCTCCTGCGCGATCCCGGCCACGGCCGCCTCGATCGAGCCGTCCTTGACGTTGTAGTGGGTGGCGGGCCACACCGCGACATGCTCGAGGTCGTCGGCGATGAGCTCGCCGGTGAGTGGATCGAAGTGCTGCAGGCGCTCGACCTCGTCGCCGAAGAGGGTCGCGCGGAAGGCGGTTTCCTCGTAGGCGGGGAAGACCTCGAGCGTCTCGCCTCGCACCCGGAACGTGCCACGACCTAGCGCCGTGTCGTTGCGCGTGTACTGGATGCTGACGAGCTTGCGCAGCAGCGCGTCGCGGTCGATCACGTCGCCCTTGCGCAGCACCTGCATGTTCATCTCGTAGGTCTCGGGCGACCCGAGGCCGAAGATCGCCGACACCGACGCGACGATGATCACGTCCCTGCGCGCGAACAGCGCGGCCGTCGCGGCGTGGCGGAGGCGGTCGACCTCCTGGTTGATCGCCGAGTCCTTCTCGATGTAGAGGTCGCGCGACGGGACGTAGGCCTCGGGCTGGTAGTAGTCGTAGTAGGAGACGAAGTACTCGACGGCGTTGTCGGGGAAGAACGTGCGGAACTCGTTGCACAGCTGCGCGGCGAGCGTCTTGTTGTGCGCGAGCACGAGCGTCGGACGCTGCAGCTCGGCGATGACGCCGGCCATCGTCATCGTCTTCCCGGTCCCCGTCGCGCCCAGCAGCGTCGTGAAGCGGTCGCCGGCGCGGACGGTCTCGGCGATCTGCTTGATCGCGTTCGGCTGGTCGGCGGCCGGCGTGAACATGTCGTCGAGCTTGAAGGCCGGCACGACGGCTCAGGGTAGCGGCGGTCCCGGCCACCAGGCGTCCGCAATTCGCCCCCGCACACGGGTCGTGGCGTCGCATTGGCGGCATCCGCCACCCAAACGCCACGACCACGCTCGGGGCGGCGGTGGGGGGCGAACTTCGCGGTCTTGGCGCCTAAATGGCGGTATGAGCCACTTGTACGCCACGATCGCGCGGACGGCCGCGCGCCAGCACGGACGGGTCAGCACCGGCGACCTGCGAGCGGCGGAGGTCGATCCGCACAGGACGAAGCGCTGGGTGGCCGACGGCCGCCTGATCCGGGTGCACCGCGACGTGTACGCAGTGGGCCACCGAGCCCCCTCGGCGCTCGCCGAGGACATGGCGGCGGTGCTCGCATGCGGCACGGGCGCCGCCCTGAGCCATCGCTCGGCGGCGTACCATATGCGGCTGTTGCCAGCCCGTCCGCGGATGCCCGAGGTCACCGTTCCCACGACGGGCGGGCGTCGGCGCCCCGGCATCGTGATTCACCGCGTGCACAGGCTGCCCCAACAGGACACGGACACCTTCAACCGCATCGCGATCACGACGGTGCCGCGGGTGCTGCTGGACCTCGCGCCACGGCTGGACTCGATCACGCTGGGCCGCGCGTGTCACGAGGCCTGGGTGCGCCACCGGGTCAGGCCGGCGCTCGTCGAGGCGTGCATCGCGCGCAACCCCACCAAGAAGGGCGCCGCCAAGCTGCGGCTGGCGCTCGGGTCCGACGTCACGCTGAGCATGCTCGAGGACGGGTTCCTCGCGCTGCTGCGCGCGAACGCGATCGCCAAGCCCCGCACGAACATCGACCGCTTCGGCGACAAAGTCGACTGCCACTGGCCCGAGCTGGGCCTCACCGTCGAGCTGCACAGCTACCGCTTCCATGCCTCTCGCGCGGCCTTCGAGAAGGACCTGGCGCGACGCCGGCGCTCCGAGCACGTCGCGTTCAGCTACGGCGACGTCTTCGAGCGCGGGCCGCAGACGATCGGCGAGCTCCGTCAACGAATGGCGAAGTCGTCGAATCCCTCGGGCTCGGTGGTCGTCACGTCGAGATCGCGGACGGACGCGTAAGCCGGACCCGAGCGGCACCACAGCACGAGCTCCGCCACCGCGTCCGGCGTTCCCTCCAGATGCGCCTCCACGCTGCCGTCGCGACGGTTGCGAACCCAGCCGGTCGCGCCGGCCCGCCGCGCCTCCCGCCCCAGGCTGGCGCGAAAGAAGACGCCCTGCACGTCCCCCGACACGACGACCTTGCGCGCAACCGCGGCGGTCACCGTGCCAGCAGACCGGGAAGCTCAGCCATGTCCGCGAAGGGCTCACCACCGGCCGCCCGCATCTCAGCCGTCGAGGAGTGCCGCGTGAAGGCCAGCACGCGCATCCCCGCCGCGATCGCCGCCTGGACTCCGGGCAGGCTGTCCTCCACGACCGCCGTCGTGGCCGGATCGAAGCCCATCCGCTCGGCCGCGTGCAGGAACAGGTCGGGCGCGGGCTTGCCGGCCGCGACCTCGCGAGCGCTGAAGATCCGGCCCTCGAAACGCTCCCACAGGCCGGTCGTGCGCAGCGTCACCGCCATCTTGTGATGCGGCCCGCTGGAGGCCACGCACGACGGCAGCGTGATGCGATCCAATGCCGCGATCACGCCCGGCACGGGTTCGAGGTCGCGCGCGAAGACTTCCTCCACCTCGCGGTAGTAGCGCGCCGCGAGATCCGGCGGCGGCGAAGGGGCATCCCAACCACCCACGATCGTCACGACGGACTCCAGCGATCGCCCGCGGAACTCGCGCATGCAGTCCTCGTAGGTCATCGGGATCCCGGCGTCGGTCAGCAGTCCCGCGAGCACGCTGTTGGAGATCAGCTCGCTGTCGACGAGCACGCCGTCGCAGTCGAAGATCACCGCCGTGGTCACCTCGACGAGGCTATCCGCTCTCCGGTCCCTCGCCGGCGCGACGCAGCAGCTGCTCGATCTCGGCGAGGTGCAGGCGCACGCCGGCCGCCATCGCGTCGAGCAGCTCGCGCGCGGCTTCGATCCCGCCGCTGGCATTCGTCAGCTGGGTCTTGATGCGGCGCACGTCATCCATCGCGCCGAGCGCGCGCTCGACCTCGGCGCGCACGGCGGCCGGATCGACCGTCTCGTCGGCCCCTCGGTTCATCAGGATTCGCGCGCGCGCCAATCCGTATGCCACCTCGAGCGCGAGCCGCGAGTCCTCCTCGTCGTCGTAGACGACGAACATCTTGTCGCCGTTGAACTCGCGCAGCGGGCGCGTGCGCGCCGGCAGCTTGTCCTCCGACGGCACGACGAAGATCGCGAAGTCCGCGCCCCGCGTGTCCATCGCCTCGTCGAGCTCGGCCAGCGCCTTGTTGCGCGAGAGCTGGGAGTTCTTTGCCTCGAACACGATCCGTCCGCGCGACGGCCCGGCGCAGGCGTCGATCGCGACGACGACATCGCCCTTGCGACCGCCCTCGCCGCGGATGTCGCCGACGGCCTCGCAGTCGTCACCCTGGGCGGAGGCGATGGCGTCGATCGCCACGACCACGGCCTCCTCGTAGGAGCGCCCCTTCGCGGTGCCCTTCTCGGCGACGGCGGCGATCTCCGCGAGCTTCTGCTTCTCCGATCGCAGCGAGGAGATCTCGAGCTTCATCGACTCGAGCTTCTCGGACATCGCGCGCAGCGTGTCGGCCTGCTGACCGGCGATCTGCCGCGTCGCCGCGAGGTGGGCGTTCTGGAATCCGGCGAGCGGGTTGGCGTCGCCGTCGGCGGAGAACTGCTTGCGCAGGTCCTCGCGCATGCGCACGGCGACCTCGTCGAGCACCGCCTTCATGCGGTGCTGCACGGCCACGGACGACTCGTCGCCGAAGTGCCGTGCCAGCGCCTTGGTGACATGCCCGTGCTCGGGTCCGAAGACCTCGTCGACCTTCTCGTCCAGGCGCTCGGCGACGCGGCGCGCGCGCTCGACGAACGACGCGTCGAGCTCGCGGGCCGTCTTCTCGAACTCCGCGCGGACGAACTCGGCGTTGGCGCCCGTCACCTCGCGGTCCAGGATCCGGGCCCCGATCTCGATCGCCTCGGTGACGAAGCGCGCGGCATCGTCGCGCTCGGAGGCAAGGCGCACCGCCGTCTCGTCCTCGACGACGAGCTGGTCGATCGACAGGCGCCCGTTGTGGACGTAGACCTGCGTGATGGGGAGGCGAGTGGCGGCTTCCATGGCGACATTGCACCGTACCCCCAGCCCCCGACGGAACCCGCGGGTCGCTCAGCCGGCGCGCCCGTCCCACCAGTCGAACAGGTTCTCGCGCTGGTGGGCAAGCGGCCTGGCGGTCGGCTTGCGCTCGCGCAGGATCTCCAGGGCCCCGTGCGGCGTGAGGCCCTCGCGCAACGCCACGACCGCTGCGACGACGGTCGCCGACCGCTGCCAGCCCGCGCGGCAGTGGACGTAGACGCGCTCGCCGTCGTCCAGCCAGGCCAGCACGACCTGAGCGGCTGCCTCGATCTGGCCGGGCTCCAGACGCCCGAAGTCGACCAGCTCGACACGCCGCTCCTCGATGCCGGCCTGGGCAAGGGCGGCGACGCATGCGTCGCGCGCGCCGGGCTCATATTCGACGTCCTGCACGAGGTTGAAGATCCGCGTGACGCCGGCCGCGGCCTGTGCAGCGACGTCCTGCGCATCCTGCGGGTAGGCGCCCATCACGAGATCGCCGCCGACGGCGGCGAAGCCGTAGTGCTCAAACCAGTCCGACATGCGCTGTGACCCTACGCGGTGCCACGCCCGGCAACGACCGTGACACCGCGGCAAGTAGCTCGTCCGAGCACCCCGCCGCTCTACGGTGAAGGCCATGCATGCGCTCGCCACCGCGCTCGAGGACGCTGGCGGAATCGCCGCTCCGAGGGAGCGCCTAGCCCAACTTCGCACGCTGCTGCGCGAGGATCTCGCGCGCTCCGAGCGCGAGATCGCCCTGGCGCGCTCCGGTCGCGATCAGCCGGTGACCGTCGTCTTCGCCGCCACGCCCCAGGCGCTGCTGGCGGTCGTCCCCGTCGCCGCCGCGATCCGCGCCGATCCCGCCGCCGTCTCCGAGCGCGCGTGGCTGGTCGCCGCGGCAACGGTCGGGGCGCTCGTCGAGATCGCCCAGCCACGCCGGCCCAGCGGCCCGACCGACCTCCTGCTTGGATGTGGCGCCCTCGGAGGCCATCTGGCGCTGCGCCTACCGACGACCGCGCACGAGGATGCGGAGCTCGCGGCGGTCGCCTTCGAGGAGCATGCCGCGAGCATCGCTCGTCTGCGCTCGTGCGCGCTCGTGGTCGCACCCGAGGTGCTCGCCGAGACCCACGACTGGCGGCCGCCGATCGCTCAGGCGCTGCGAAGCGCCGAGGCGATCGCGCGCCTCGGCGGGCGCCCGGCGGACGCCGCATCGGTCGCCGAGCACGAGGACGCGGTGCTGACGCTGCTGGAGGCGCGCGGCGGCACCCAGCGCCCGCACGACGACCCGTCGCCCGCTCGGCGGATTGCCCGGCGCATCCTGCAACGGCTCAACGGGATGGGCAAGTGGGGCGGCTACCACACCGACTACCGCCACCTCGCGCGCGGCTTCGCCGGCAACGAGCGTGCACTCGCCGACGAGGTGGGCGAGGCGCTCCTGCAGGCCGGGCTGCTGAGCGAGAAGCCAAGCGTCGGCCAGCGCCACGTGTATCTCAACCCGCGGCGCGCGGCCGACATCCACGGGCTGATCGAGCGCGGCGTCGTGCCCAGCGACCTGCATCTACCGGACTGATCGGCGCGCGTTCGCGTGGCCTGGCTCCGCCCGAAGGACCGGCTGTACGCGCGGCCGGAAGTTCCGGGTGCAATCGCGGGATGCCCGGCCGGGATCTGACGGTCGGCGGTGTCCCGCCGTCGTGCTGGTGGCACGGGGGCGGGCGCCGGCGGCCGTCAGGCACGGATCGGGCGCCCGGGAAACGCGCAGAACCTCGGACGCGTGTACTAGCCTCAGGAGGGATGCCGGCACGTACCGACAGCTTCGATCTCGGGCGGCTGAAGCTGACGCCCGGCGAGGGCCGGCGACTGGAGCTCGACGTGGTCCTGGGGGAGCTGCAGTTTGGTGGCGAGACGTACGCTCCGACCCCGGGGGCCGTGACCGTGGCGCTCGACATCTCAGCGATGACCCGCGGCGGCTATGCGCTGCGCGTGCGGTTCGCCACGGCGCTGGATGGGCCCTGCATGCGCTGCTTGGAGCCGGCACGGCCGTCGATCGAGGTCGACGCCCGCGAGGTCGATCAGCCCGGCGGCGGCGACGAGCTGTCAAGCCCCTACGTCAGCGACGAGGTGCTCGACCTGCAGGCCTGGGCGCGCGAGGCGCTCGTGCTCGCGATACCCGCGCAGGTGCTGTGCAAGGCCGACTGCGCGGGCCTGTGCGCGATCTGCGGCGCCGATCTCAACACCGCCGGTCCCGAGCACGCCCACGAGCGCGAACCCGACCCGCGCTGGGCGAAGCTCTCAAACCTGAAGCTCCAATAGCCCGGTCTCCGTGCCCGAACGCGAGATGCTGGTCGATGCCCTCGCGGCAGGCGCCGTCGCGGCGGTGCTCAGCGGCGTGCCCTCGACGGCTCATGCCCTGCTGCACCGTGAGAACCCGCTGGAGGCCTCGCTGGCGGCGGGGACGCTGCTGCTCGCCGACGAGGACCGGATCTCGCGGCTGCTGCCCGCTGCGATGCTGGCTCACGGCGCGCTGTCGCTCGGCTGGGCGCTCGTGCTCGCCGCCGCCCTACCGCGCCGCCGCGCCGTGGCATGGTCGCTACCGGCGGGTCTCGCCATCGCCGCCCTCGATCTCGGCGTCGTCGGCCGCCGTTACCCGCGCATCCGGGCGCTGGCGACCGCACCGCAGGTGCTCGACCACCTGGCGTATGCCGCGACCGTCGCCGTGGTGATCAGCCGCCGGCGGTCTCGGCGGCCGGCACGCTGAGGCGCGCCATCGTCGCGTCGAGCGCGCCGGCATCGACGGAGCCCGCAAGCCCGATGATCACCAGGCGCGAGCTCGGCTGCTCGTCGCCCCACGATCCCTGCGCCTCGATGCTGTAGCGCCGGCCGACCAGCTGCAGCAGGTAGCGCCGCTCTCCGTCCTCGGCCAGGTGCAGGAACCCCTTGGCCCGCACGATCCCCTCCGGCAGGGCCTCCAGCGCCGCGACGAGCCCCGCGCCGCTCACCGGCGCCTCGCCGCTGAAGCTCCACGTCTCATATCGCGGATGCCCGTGGTCGTGCTCGCCCCGATCGTGACCGGCGTGGTCGTGCGCCGGCCGCGACGGCGCCGAGCCCGCGCCCGCGCCCGGACCGACGCCGATCAGCACGTCGGCCGGCACCTCCCCGAACGCCGCGTCGACCATGCTCGTCGACGGCCCGACGATCTCGCGCAGCCAGCGGCGCAGCGATCCCAGCGCATCCGGCTCGACGAGATCGGTCTTGTTGACGACGAGCAGGTCGGCCGAGCGCAGCTGTGCGATCACCTGGGACGCGGTCGCCTCGTCCTCGGCGCGAGCGCGCACCGCCTCGGCATCGACGACGATCACGACCGCGTCGCGGGCATAGCCGGGCATCTCGCCGAGCACCGCGATCTGCGTCGGATCCGCCACGCCGCTGGCCTCGACGACGACGTGCTCGGGCGCGTGATCGCCGTCGCGGAAGTTCGCGAGCGCCGCGATGAAGTCCTTGCCGATCCCACAGCAGATGCAGCCGTTGGAGAGGTTGACCATGTCGCCGTCGCGCGACTGGATGAGCTCCTCGTCGATGTTGATCGCGCCGAAGTCGTTGACGAGCACGGCGAGGCGGCGCTCGCCGGCCCCGCTGAGCAGGTGGTTGAGCAACGTGGTCTTGCCGGCGCCCAGGTAGCCGCCGATCACCGTCAGCTGGATCGCGGAGGTCACGGCCATCGACACAAATCTAGTGGTCCATCCGCTCGTCCAGGCGCTGCGCGACGATCGCCGCCAGCCCACGTAACTCCCCGCGGCGCTCGACGACGCCCTCGCGGTAGTGGCGTACGTGCAGTCCTTCGAAGGCTCGCAGCAGCTCGTTGCGTTCCAGGACGTAGTCGGGATTGAACGCCTTGCCGAGCTCGTCGACGTGCGCGCGAGAGAAGGTCTCGTAGAGCAGCAGGCCGCCCGGCGCCAGCGCGCTGGCGAGCGCGGCGAAGAGGTCGCGCTGGAGGTAGTGCATGCAGATGACGACGTCGTATCCGTCCGCGGGCAGCGGGTCGCGCTCGAGATCGCTCACGCGGGCGTCGATCGCCAGGCCGAAGCGCGCGGCGGCCGATCCGATCGCGTTCACGGCGACGTCGGAGACGTCGAGCGCGACCACCTCGAAGCCGATCTGCGCGAGCAGGCGCGCGTCGCTGGCATCGCCGCACGCGACATCGAGCGCTCGCGGGCGCTGAGCGGCGCCACACACCTCCACCAGCTCGGAGCGGTGTTCCACGAGCCACGCGCCGGGCTCCCCTCCAAGCGCCCGGAACCCGTCCTTGGAGTAGCGGGCGTTCCAGCGCTCACGCGCGGGCGGGCGGTCGCTCATGCGCCGGGCACGCTACTACGACGACACCCGGCTCATGTCCGGTGCTGCGGCCGGGTACGCGGGCTCAGACGCGCACAACGAGCAGGAGGAAGCGCATGTCCGAGAAGGAGATGGCAGATCCGCAGACCTACCGCGGGGGCGTAGAGGAGCCCGCCGACGCCAAGGCCGGTGCCCCCGGCGGACTCGTGCCTCGCGAGATGGTCGACGAGGAGACCAGCGAGCGCGCCGACGAGCAGGAGATGAGCGACGCGGCACTCGGCGGCTTTGCGACCGAGGAGCCTTCGACGCAGGTGCCGCGCGACGGCGGCGACGATGCCGACGCCACGCGCGACGGCGGCCCCGACCCCGACTCCCCCAGCCGCACGGGCTCGGGCTCCGTGCCCGATCCCGGGCGCACCTGAGCGACCCCGGTGGCGTGGCGTCGTTGAACGGTTGTCGCCGATCGCCGATCGCGCGATGATGTGCGCATGGCCAAGATCCGGATAGACCAGGCGGACGACCTCGCGGTACGCGATGTCGTGCACGCAAAGCTCAGCACCGTCGAGGCGACGTCGACGATCGGCGACGTTCGTGCGTACTTCGCGGCGAGCGCCAGCCGCCGGCAGGCGTTCGTCGTGGACGGTGGACGCTACGTCGGGGCGCTCACGCCGGACGACCTCGCCGGCAAGGCCGCGGACCGCCTCGCCGTGGAGGTCGCCGATCGCGGAACGACGATCGGCCTCGACGAGCCGGCGACGACCGGCCGCGACCTGGCGCTGCGAACCGATGCCCGGCGCGTGGCGGTGATCGACGACGACGGCAGGCTCGTCGGCGTGGTCGCCGTCACCGGCGATCTCACGTCGTTCTGCGGTACGGCCGCCTGAAGCCCCGGTCAGCCCTCGTCGAGGATCTTCTGCGCGCCGACGGTCGCCGGATGATCGGCGCCGAAGAGTCGCTCGAGATCGGCGACAAGCTGGCGCTGGATGACCGTCGCCTCATCGGCGCGTCCCGCGGCTCGGTATGAGGACGCGAGGTCGCGGCGGGCCGTCAGGACGTCCTCGTGATCGTCGCCGTGGATCCGGGCGGCCTCGCTGACCATCGTCTCCTCGACGGCAATCGACTCGTCATGGCGATCGGCCGACCACAGCGAGGACCCGAGGTTCGAGCGGGCGTCGAGCGTCTCCTCGTCGTCGGGTCCGAGGACGCGGACGCGGTCTTCGAGCACCTGCGCCAGCACGGTGATGGCGTCGGCCGCGCGGCCAGCCGAGGCATAGGAGAAGGACAGGTTCGAACGAGCCGTGAGCGTGTCGAGGTGATCTGGTCCGAGCACCCGCAGGGTCGCCTCGAGCACCTCTTCCTCGATTCGGATCGCCTCGTCGAGGCGACCATTCGACCAGTAGGACGCGGCCAGGTTGACGCGGGCGCGCAGCGTCGAGGGTGAGTCGGCTCCGAGCGTGCGCTCGGAGATCTCAAGCACCTCCTCCTCGATCGTGATGGCGTCCTCGGAGCGGCCGGACTGCCAGTAGGAGTACGCGAGCTCACTGCGCATCGCCAGCGTCTCGGCATGCTCGGGACCGAAGGCGGCGACGTGCTCGTCGACCTGGCGCTCCTGGCGCTCGATCGCCTTCTTGACGACGTCCTTGACGGCCTGCTGCTGCTCATGCTCGGTCTGCACCTGCTCGTCCATCTCGCACCCTCCTCGCACAACCACTCGGCGAGAGAGCGTACCGAGGCCACAGCTGCCGGTCAGGGCTTGGCGCGTGGGCGTGGACGCCGGCGCCGCTCAGCGCAGCGACGGCTCGCGCACCTCGTCCTGCGCGGCGGCGAACTCACAGCAGCAGTCGATCAGCGGGCCCGAGATGGCGCGCAGGGCGCCGATGCGCTCCCGCTCCTGGAGCGGCTGATAGCTCTCGACGTCGCGCTCGGTGACATAGGTCGCGGCGAGCTCGCACAGCATCAGCGCCTGCTCACGAGTGAGGGTCAACGGCGCTTCGTCGCCGAAGACGCTCGTGGAGAGCAGCAGGTCGTCGAGGCCGATCCATGCGCGCAGCGCGAGCACCGCATCGGCCTCGTCGTAGTCCGCGCGAGCCATGCTCTCGCGCTTCCATGCCAGCGCCTCGCGGAGCACGTCGATCTCGGCGCGAACCATGGTCGCGTCGCAGACGACGGTCTTGCCGTCGCGTCCTATGCGGTAGCTGCGATTCATGAGAGTGCCTATACCCATACTTCTATGTTCGGCACGACAGGTGTGTGACGTTACCTACGCACGGCCAGAATTCGACGGATCAGCATGGCCCCGGAGTTGACGCGCATGCCTGCCGGACCGCGGCCGCGAACGCGTCGACCTCCTCGGCCGTCGTGTCCCAGGAGCACATCCAGCGTACCGAGCCGCTCGGCGGGTCCCACACGTAGAAGCGCCAATCGGCCTGCAGGATCCGCGTGGCGGCCGCGGGGATGACGGCGAACACGCCGTTGGCCTCGACGCGCTCGACGATCCGCACTCCCGCCGCGCCGTCCAGCGCGGCAGCCAGGCGCGCGGCCATCGCGTTGGCGTGGGCGGCGTTGCGGCGCCAGAGATCGCCCTCCAGCAGGGCGATGAACTGCGCCGCGAGGAAGCGGCTCTTGGACGCCAGCTGCATCGTCTGCTTGCGCAGGTAGACGAACCCCTCGGCGAGTTGCGGGCGCAGCAGGACGACCGCCTCGCCCAGCAGCAGGCCGTTCTTCGTGCCACCGTAGGACACGGCGTCGACGCCCGCGTCGCTGGCGAGGGCGCGCAGCGGCACGCCGAGCGCGGCGGCGGCGTTGGACAGCCGCGCGCCGTCGACGTGCAGCAGCATGTCGTGCTCGTGAGCGACGTCGGCGAGCGCCGACAGCTCGTCCACGCTGTAGCACGTGCCGACCTCGGTGCTCTGAGCGATCGAGACCACGCGCGGCTGCACGGCATGCTCGTCGCCACGGCGCCCGAGCCGAGCCGCCACGAGCTCCGGCGTCAGCTTGCCGGCGGGAGCGGCGACCGCGTCCAGCTTCACGCCGGCGACGTGCTCGGGCGCTCCGCCCTCGTCGACGTCGATGTGTGCTCCCGCAGCGCACACGACTGACTCCCACGGCCGGCACATCGCCCGCAGGCACAGGACGTTGGCCGCGGTCCCGTTGAAGACGAGAAACCCGACCGCGTGCTCGCCGAAGTGCTGACGCAGCAGCTCCTCGGCGCGGGCCGTCCACCGATCGGCGCCGTAGGACGCGGCATGTCCGGCGTTGGCCTCGGCGACCGCCGCCAGGACGTCAGGGTGCGCTGATGCGTAGTTGTCGGAGGCAAAGCCCTTCACGCCGCGACCAGGCTAGTTCCAGCGCGCATTGGACGCCTCCGCGGGCATAGACCATGCGTCCAGACGCCTCAAGATGGGCTTGCAGGGACCGCAGGCGGCGCCGAAGAGTGCCCCGTGAGGATTTCATCTTTGCTTCCCGACGGAGGTCTCCGTCTAGGAACGCGTCGATCGTCAGCCACGGTCGCCCTCGACATCGGGCCCGACGCCATCGTCGTGCTGCAGTCGTCGGGAACCGAGCGCGCACGTGTACGTCGCGCCATCGTCCATCCACTACCCGTCGGACTCGTCGTCGACGGCGAGGTCGTCAACGCCGACCAGCTCGCCGTCGAGCTGCGCGCGCTCTTCACCGAGCACAAGCTGCCACGCGACGTTCGCGTCGGACTCGCCCACCCGCGCCTGATGGTGCGGATGGTGGAGCTTCCGGCGTCGCTCAGCGGGCGCGACCTCGATGGCGCGGTGCACCACATGGCCAGCGACCTGCTGCCGGTGGCGCTCGACCAGCTCGTGGTCGACTACCGCTGCGTCGGCAAGTCTCCCGCCGGCGACGGCCCGCCGATGCAGCGCGTCCTGATGGCCGCTGCACGCGCCGACGGCATCGAGCGCCTGACGCAGGCCCTCGCGGGCGCCCACCTCAAGGCCGAGCGCATCCAGCTCTCGGGTCTCGCGATGCTTGGCGCCTTCGACCATCCGCCGCTCGGCGGCGAGGCGATCCTCTACGTCCAGGCCGGCGCGCTGACGAACGTCGTCATCGCCGAGGACGACGAGCCGCTGCTGGTGCGCGCCGCGTCCGCCGGCTCCGAGTCGATCGCCCAGAGCCTCGCCGAGCGCACGGGCATCACCCACGAGGAGGCTCGCACGCACATCGCCGCGATGGGCGTGCAGGGCGCCGTCGCGCCGGGCGCTCGCGCTCTGGACCCCGAGCTGGAGGCCGCGGTCTCCCAGCAGGTCAGCGAGGGGCTGCGCCGCGTCATCGCGGAGATCGAGTCCTCGCGCGGGTTCTACTCCGCGCGGCCCGACGCTCGTCCGATCGGCGGCGTCGTGCTGACCGGCGCGATGACCACGTGGCCCGGCGTCGCGGAGGTCATGCGCGAGGAGCTCAACGTGCCGGTCCTGCCCGCCGGGCGTGACGCCTGGCCGGATCTCGGAACGGTGTCGGTTCCCCCCGAGCGCCTCGACGTCGCCGTCGGGCTCGCGCTCGACGTCGGCAGCCAGCGCCCCGACCTGCGGCCGGCGAAGGCTGGGTCGACCGCGAGCTCTGGCGTCAAGGTTGCCTCCTCGGACTCCGGCGGCCGCGTCGCGCAGGTCGCGTGCGGTGTCACGGCGCTCGTCGCGGCTGCCATGGTGTACGCGGTCGTCGTCTCCAACCAGGTCAGCTCCGGCCAGGAGCGCCTCGCCGACATCCGCACCGAGCTCGTGCAGTCCGAGCAGCAGGCAGCGGCGCTCAAGCCCTACGCCGACTTCGCTCAGACCACGACGAGTCGCAGAGCAGCGGTGAAGACGATCTCCACCGCACGCTTCAACTGGGACCGCTCGCTGACCGAGCTCGCGAAGGTCGCACCCGGCGACGTCTGGTTGAAGTCCGCCAAGGCGACGATCGACCCGAAGACCACCGTCGAGGGAGGCGCGAGCGCCGACACCAGCGCTCTGCGCGGCGCACTGCCCGGACCCGCAATCGAGCTGGCAGGTTGCGCGCAGAAGGAGAGCGACGTGCCGAAGTACATGGACCGTCTCTACTCGATGACGGGCGTCTCGGAGGTCGGCTTCAGCAAGACCGAGCGCCCCGTCAAGGGCAAGAACGGCGCCGCCACCGGGAGCGCGCAGTGTGCCGGCAACGACACATCGGCCTTCTCGCTGGTGACCTACTTCAAGCAGAGCGCCGCACTCGCGGCACTCAACGCTCCCGCTCCCGCTCCCGCCGCCGGCGGCTCCGGTTCGGCGGCGGTCGCGCCGACGACACCCCCAGCCGCGGCGACCGCCCCGGCAGCACAGACAGCCACCAACGGCACAGGAGCCCCGAAATGATCAAGTCGGCTTCTCCGCACCAGAAGATCATCGCGGTGACCGTGCTCGTGGGCGTGGCGCTGATTGGCGCCCTGTGGCTCATGGTGATCTCGCCGAAGCGCACCGAGAGCGCCGAGGTGCGCGACAACGTCGCCGCGCAGGAGCTGCGTCTCAGCTCGGCCACGGCACAGCTCGCCAGCTACCAACAGGCCAAGAAGGACTACCCGAAGAACCTGCGGGTGCTCAAGCGCCTCGACAAGGCCGTTCCGTCACGGGGTGAGATCTCCAAGCTCCTGCGCCAGCTGCAGACCCGCGCCCAGGCTCGCAACAGCGATCTGCGGCTCGCAGCCCTCAAGCCGGCCCGAGCCGCTCCGGCCGCGGCCGGAGCGGTCGCATCGACCTCGACGTTGACGCCGGGCGCAACCGCCCCCGGTGCCAGCGGACTGGCGACGCTGCCATTCACGTTCACCTACACGGGCAAGTACTTCGATCTGGTCAAGGTCCTGAAGGCGGCTCGCCGCGCGGTCACGACGCGCTCGGGCAACCTCACGATCGACGGTCGGCTGGTGACGATCGAGGGTGTGAGCTTCGAGCGCACCGAGCCCGACGATCCGCTCATCACGGCGCAGATCAGCGCCACCGCCTACATCGCCGCTGCGCCGGCGACACCACCGTCCGCGGATCCCGCGGCCGCCACGACGCAGGGAGGGTCATGATGCTCCGCGGTCTTGTCGACGATCTGGTCCGGCGGCGCCTGTGGCCGATCATGGCTCTCGCCGTCCTGGTGATCCTCGTAGCACCACTGCTGTTCCTGAAGTCCGCTCCCGACAACGCCCCGGCCGCCTCCGACGCGCCGCCGGCGGCACAGCCGGGCGAGCTTCCCACCGGCGGTGAGCGCCTGGTGACCGAGAGCAACAAGGCGACGACGCCTCGCTACAAGGGCGGCTCCAGCTCCGATCCGTTCGCCCCGCCGGCTTCGGCGATCGCGGCCACCAAGGCCGCCAACGCACCGGCCGCGACGAAGTCGCCGTCGAACGCGAAGTCGTCGAATGGCGCGACGAGCGCTGGCAAGCTCCCGTCGAAGGCCGTCATCACCAACGCGGACGGATCGAAGACGACGATCACGACGCAGAAGCCGTCGACGAGCAAGAAGCCGACGCCGAAGGCGAAGTCCGCCCCGCAGCCCAAGGCCACGCCCCCCGCGCGGTCGAAGACGACGTACGCATCGGTCAGCGTCCGCTTCGCCAAGAAGCAGGACAGCAAGGCCCGCCGCAACATCCCGCGCCTGCAGACCTTCAAGGCCGGCGACACCGTCGCGGCGATGTTCGTCAAGTACTCGCCGGCGCGCAAGAAGGCGGTCTTCGCGATCGCCCCGAGCACGAAGGTCTCGGGCGATGTGAAGTGCCGGCGCAAGAAGGGCGTGTGCCGCTACGTCGACATCCCCGAGGGCAAGAGCGTGCGACTGACGGTGCTCAAGGCCAACGGCGCCAAAATCACCCGCCGCCTGGACGTCGTCAAGGTCCTGACCACATCCGAGATCGCCGCATCGTCGGCCCCGGCGCCCACCGTCGCCGCCCGCACCGCGCCGCTCGCCCAAGCAACATGCCTGCTGAAGGGCATGCTGGTACTGCCGGTGTTCTACCCCTCGCTGCCGGCCGACGCCTGTGGGTAGGGATCCGCACCCAGCCTCGGATGGTGGCTTCACGATCATCGAGGTCATGGTCGCGATGCTGATCCTGATCGTCGGGGTGCTGGGCACGCTCGTCCTCGTCGAGGGCGGCCTGTCCAGCACTAGCCGCACGACTGCTCGCGAGCAGGGGACCAACCTCGCTCGCGACCTCGTGGAGCGCAGCCGGCAGGCTGCCTACACCGACATGGCGGTGAACACCGCGCCGCAGACGCTGCACGACCTGCTGCCGGGCTCCGACAGCGCGACGGCGGTGACGGGCTCGGCCCCGAGCTCCACCTTTCAGATGACGCGTCGCAACGTCGTCTACACCGTCAAGGTCTTCTCCTGCGCGGTCGACGACCCGTCGGACGGCATCGGAATCGGTACCGCAGGGTTCTGTGTCCCTCCATCCACGCCGGGACCCAACCCGGACCCAATTCCCCCGACTGTCGGGGCCAACGTCCTGGGCATCAGCGTCGCGGCCGGCGGATCCCTGCTGAACACGGTCTGCAACGCCCTCGGCAATCCGGCTGTCATCGGTCAGCTCACCGCTACGGTCAGCACGCTGGTTCCCGTCAGCGTGTGCCCCCCAGGCTCTTCCGTCACCGACGCCAACCTCGATTCAAACGCCGACGACTTCCACCGGGTGCGCATCGACGTGAGCTGGTCCAGCGGCGGCCCCAACCGAACGTTGACCCAGACAACCCTACTGCCCAACCCGTCCTAGGTGTGATTTCCATGATGTCCAAGACGCTGAGCCAGGAAGACGGATTCACACTCGTCGAAATCCTCGTCGCGCTATCGCTGTCGATCATCGTGCTGTTCGCGACGCTGCAGAGCCTCGACCTCTTCAGCTCCAACGCAGCATCACAGACGCGCGTCACCGACGCCAACGAAAAGGTGCGCTTGACGATGGACCGCACAGTGCGCGACCTGCGCGGAGCATCTACCATCTTGATCGCCACCAGCAACGACTTGGCCTACGCGGTGCCTGAGACCTCTGGCGTGCGCATCGCGCGACTCTGCGTGGACGGCACCGATGTCTACAGCTTCTCGGCCCCGGCCGCGGCAGCGGTTGCGCCAACGGCTACCTGCGCAAGCGGCTCCAAGATCGCCAAGGTGCGCACGACCGACCCGACGGCGTTCACATACGACGGAGCAGCCTCCGCTGCGGGGGCAGCTGCCGCGCTGGTCCGCAACGTTGGCCTCAAGCTCAGCGTGGATGCGAGCGGCGGCGGACGGACCGGAGGCAGCACGCTTACGGCCAGTGCGGCGGTCCGGCGGACTGCCGCCACGGTACCTGGAGGCGAGAACCCCATCCGCGTGGTGTGCGGCCAGACCGGTCCTCTGGTCACACTCGGGGTCGCGCTGCCGGTAGAGCTCGGTCAGCTCACGGTGACCTACCTGGTGAACGGCAACGTCACCGTGGCCGGCGGCACGGTGACGCCGGGCGGATCGGGTTCCTTGACCCTGCTCCCGCCGACGGCCACCCAGGTCGTCGCGATCGTCACCGACTCGCTCGGGATCACCCGCGCGCTTTTCAACGACACCGTGGGGTGCGTCGCATGATTCGCAGACTGAAGTCCGGTGAAGACGGCTCCGCGATGATCACGGCGCTGCTGGCGACCATCATGCTGCTCGCTCTCGGCATGGCGCTGCTGTCGATCGTCGACACGCAGGCCGATCAGTCAGCCCAGGAGCGCACCCGCGACCGCGCCTTCAACGTCAGCGAGACGGTGCTCAACAGCGAGGCCTTCGTGTTGGGACGCAACTGGCCCACGACGGCTCCGGCAGGAGATCCCACCTGTTCTGCGGCTGGCGCCGGCTTCGACGACCCGATCGGCATCGCCGCCGGGTCGACGCCGGCGTCAGAGCGGCTGCGCCGCAACCTCACAGAAAGCTACAACCCCGCCACGGACCCCGCCTACGCGGGAGCGACATGGCAGGTCAACATCTGCGACGACGATGATCCCGACGGCTCGGGCCCCCTTCCAGGTCCGACCGTCTGGAACGATTCGATGCTCGGCCATAAGGCCTGGGATTCGGAGAACAACGGCCCGGGCAAGCCGAAGGGAAACGGACGTGTGTGGGTCCGCGCACAAGCCACGGTGGCCGGCAAGACCCGCGTGCTCGCCGGACTCGTCAGAGTCACCAAGAGTCCGGTCGTGGATTCGCGCTACGCGCTCGTGGCGGGCGGGATATCCGATGATCTCGGAGCATCGCTCAACACCATCACCAACCAGGGTGTGCTTGGCCAGGTCGTCACCGACCTGTTCGGTTCCACGAAGACCGTGGAGGTCGATCCGACAGCGGGCGCGCCAACGCCGAACGGAATCACGGGTCTGCGCTGCGGCGCCGCGGACATCATCGGCGGCGGGTCGCCCTGCGTAAGCGGCACCTTGGGTGCCGCAGCCGCCGTCCCGGTGGTCGCCAGCCTCGTGACCGGCGACAAGATCGAGAACTTCCCCCGCACGACCTCGACACCGAATCGCACCATCGAGCAGTTGCGCAATCAGGCTCGGACGTCGGGCACCTATACCGCGGTCTCAGCGGGCACTGCCCCCATAACGAGTTCGAACCCGCTGAACCTCACGGACACCGCGCCCGCAAGCGTGACAGCGTGCACCATCACCGGGGCACCCGATCAGAACACCGTCGCCTTCGTCGAACAGGTCGGAAACACGGGCGCCGAGAACGCGGTTGGTGGTCGCGGTGACCAGTACTGCGCAATCGACGTCACGGTCGCCAAGCGCTACAAAGCCATTGTTGTCGCCAGCGGGCGCGTCGTGATCCGCGGTGACAACACCACGACCGCCTCGACGGACACGGCTCGCAACAACTTCACCGGCGTGGTCTACGGCCTCAACCTCCAGCGCCTTGACGTCGACAAGGGAGGGCGTGGACTGGGTGACGTCACGGCGCGCGAGGTGGTCCGCATCGACCGAGGCGCCCACATTCAGGGAGCGGTCCACGCAGACGGCCGCAGCGCAAGGGTGGGGAGCTATCCCCCGCCACTCACGATCAACACGAACACGCTCGTGGACGCGCTGATTCCATGCGTGATCGTGCTCGGCCTACCCGTCTGCATCCTGCGAGACACGATCAAGGCCCTCACCACCGGACTGACGGGGATCGTCGACAGCCTCCTGAACAACGGCGTCAGCGTCACGAACCTGGCTAATGCGCTACTGACGCAGGTCAGGCCGCAGCGCGCGAGCTACGGCCCGGCGATCACCGCCAACGTGGCGGCGATCAACGCACTCACGACATATGGACCTTCCGCGGTCGTCCCCGGCACCTTCCGCGACCTCCAGGCGCGGTAGGGCCGCGAAGCACCCCCAACGTCCTGTCCAGGGGCTCACCTCACCGCCCCTGGACAGGGCCGCTGCGTCCTCCCAGCAGCGCCGCGAGCTCGGCGAGCATGTACGCCGGCCGCTCGATGACGTCGCCGTAGGTGTAGCGGCGGAACTCGTCGCCGCGGGCGCGCGCCTCGCGCTCGCGCCGGCGGTCCTGCTCCCAGGCATGGCGTGAGCGGTGGTAGCGGTAGCCGTCGAGCTCGACGGTGAGGCGATGGTCAGGCCAGCGGCAGTCCACGCGGCGCCCGCCGGCCGGCCGATTGGTCAGCGGCTGCGGAAGGCCGGCGTCAGCCAACCGCGCCAGGAAGCGGCGCTCCAGCGGGCTGAGCGTGACCTGCGCGTCACCGCGCATGATCGCACGCAGCTTCGCCGCGCCCGGCCGGTTCGGACACCGTGCCAGCACCCGCTCGACATGGCGGGGAGTCGTGTCGTGACGCACTCCCGCCTCGTGGCACGCTCGCGCCAGGTCGTCGACGCTCAGCGTCGCCGCAAGATCGACGAGCGTACGCGCGGGGGTCGTGACGGGGATCGCCAGCCACGTCATGACGTCACGGCGATCGACGCGACGCGTTCGCCGCGTGCGGATGCCGGGAATCCGGCGTTCGGTCGTCGTCAGCACCTGCGGCGCCGGCACCGACCCCTTCAGGATTCCAAGCAGGTGCGCCGCCGCCCGACCGCGGAGCCACGCCCCCGCCCCACAGGCCCACACGGCGGCCAGGTAGCGCGCCTCGACGCTCGCCGCACGGTGCCCGACGCGGTACATCCCGTGGTGCAGGCGCAGGAGCGACCCGATCTGCGACCGGTGCCTGCTCTCCGCGTCGGTGATCCCCGCGTCCAGGAGCTGCGCCCGTGTGACCACGCCGTGCGCCGCGCTCGCCAACCGCACCAGCTCCTGCTCCACTGTCCTGTCCTGTGGTGCCACCACCACCAATAGGCAGGACAGTGCCGAAACTCGCCCCCCCGTTGATCCGAAACCGCTCGGGCCACGATGAAGCTCGCATGAGACACGCGATCCTCCTCACGCTGTTGGGCGCCGCGCTGCTGGTCGGCTGCGGCGACGACAAGGCGAGCCAAAGCGCCGATGCGCCCGCCGAGACGCAGCAGGCGGGCGCGGGGCCGGCCATCGACACGATCCAGATCAAGGACTTCACCTTCATCCCGCCGAACGCCACGGTCAAGGTCGGCGAGAAGATCACGATCCCCAACGAGGACACGGCGCCTCATACGCTGACCGAGGACGACACGTCGTCGCCCACCTTCGACAGTGGCACGATCCGCGGCAAGCAGACCGGTTCGGTCACCTTCGCGAAGACCGGAACCTTCAAGTACTACTGCGAGTTTCATCCGACGATGAAGGGCACCGTCACCGTCACGAAGTAGCGCCCGACTATGCGGCTTCGCGCAGTGCGTCGAGCTCGCGCAGGCTGGCAAGGCGCTCCAGGGCACGCTGCTCGAGCTTGCGCGTCTCGGGCTGGGTGATACCCAGCCGCCTGCTGGTCTCACGCAGGCCGACCGGCCCGTCCATGCCGTCGACGCCGTAGCGCAGCTCGACGACCTTGCGCTCCTCGTCGGGCAGCCCGGCAAGCGCAAGGTGCAGTGCCTGATCGCGCAGCGCGACCTCGACCTCCTCCGCCGGGCCGGCGCGGTCGTCACCGAGCAGCTCGCCGAGAGCGGTGTCGCCCTCCTCGCCGACGGGGCGATCCAAGCTCGTGACCGTGCGCGCGATGGAGCCCATCGCCACGACCTGGGCCAGCGGCAACTCCGCCTCGACGGCGACTTCCTCGTCGGTCGGCTCGCGTCCGAGGCGGGTGTTGAGCGCTCGCCTCGCGCGCTGGATCTTGCGCTCGCGCTGGGCGATGTTCGTCGGGACGCGGATCGTGCGTGACTTGTTCTCGATGCCCCGCTGAATCGCCTGGCGAATCCAGTAGGTCGCATACGTGGAGAACTTGAAGCCCCGGCGCCAGTCGAACTTCTCACTCGCGCGGATCAGCCCGAAGATGCCCTCCTGGATGAGGTCGAGCAGCGGCAGCTCGTTCTGCGGGTACTTCTTGGCGATCGAGACGACCAGCGCGAGGTTGGAGTTGATCATCCGCTCCTTCGCCGCGGTGTCTCCCTGCTCGATGCGCTTGGCCAGCTCGACCTCCTCGGCGGCGGTCAGCAGCGGGTGGCGGCGGATCTCGTTGAGAAACAGTCCCAGCGCGTCCGTCGTGACGGTCGCCAGGCTGCCGTTGCCGTAGTCGGTCGCGGGGACGTCGCTGCGGCCGCAGTCGTCGGAGACCGTGATGCCCCGCGCCTCGACCGCTTCGTGCAGCGCCGGCAGGTCGTCGTCGTCACATTCCAGCTTGCGGGCGAGCGCGTCGAGCTCGGAGAGGTTGACGCAGCCGCTCTCCTCCCCGCTCTCGAGGAGCTGGGCCAGCGAGACGGGCGGGCTGTCGAGATCGAGATCCATGTCAGCGGCTCCTACCCCGTGGGCACCGCGCGCGAACGACGAGCGGCGCAGCGGGACTCGCACCATAGCGCGCAGCCATGACCCCGCCGATCGGTTTGGTCATCCGGGTACGCTGCCCAGCATGGACGAACCGACGTGCACCTTGCGCGTACTCGTTCAGCCACGCTCCAGGCGCGAGGAGATCGTCGGGATGCGCGACGACGCGCTGGTCGTGCGAGTGAAGGCGCCGCCGACCGACGGGCGCGCCAACCACGCGCTCTGCCGGCTCATCGCAGCGAGCGCCGGCCTTGCTCCATCGCGGGTGTCGGTGCGCCACGGCGCGGGGTCGCGCAACAAGCTCCTGGCATGTGAGGGGATCGACGCAGCGGGTCTGCGGCGCGCGCTGAATCTGTGACGACAAGGCGATCAAGCGCCGGCCGCGATGGCGGACGTTGCAGGTCAACGCACGCCCCCTCCGGCGCTCCCGCGGCCGCGTCCCATTCGCCGGGGCGTCGTGCTGCCCGGGTCGACGTCGCGCTATGGGGCCACGGCCTTGGCGAGCTGCTCGCCGCGGATGCCGCGTGGCTCGTAGCCGGTGTACTGGATCGACAGCTGGCCCCCCGGTCCTTGCCGCGGTAGCTGGCAGCGTCCTGGTGAGCAACCACCTGCCGTTATCGATCGTCGCGGTGTAGTTGAGGAACCTCACGGTGGCGTTGCCCGCGGTGTATCCGAGGCGGATGCGCACGACCCCTCGTGCGCGTCGGCTGGTCGTCCCCGACACATGCAGCCGGCCCTTCTTCTGGATCCGGGTCGTGCCGCGCCGGAGCAGCGCCTTGCCCGGCGCCGCGCGAAGACGCACGTCGTCGCGGCGCACGCGATCGTTGCCTGCGTAGGTCATCGACAGGATGCCGGTCGTCTTGCGCCGCTGAGAGGACGGGAGACGACGGTTGATGCGGATCGTCCCGTTGCGTATCGGTGCCGTGAATCGTGTGGTGCGCCCGGCCGATCGATAGCTGACGCTGACGCGTCCTGTCGCACGTCCCGTGATCCGGGCCAGCACGTCGAGGCTTCCGCGACGTACTTCGGCGCGCTGAACCTGCAGCTTGGCGGGGAGGGACTGCGACGCCGGCGAGGGCGGCGCCGGCGCCGATGGCCGTCGCGTCAGCGGCGCCGGCGCTGCCGGAGGTGATGCCACCGGCGAAGACGGAGGCGGCGGAGACGGCGGAGACGGCGCAGGCGGCGGCGGAGACGACGGAGACGGCGGAGGAGGCGGCGGAGGCGGCGGGAGCGGAGGCGGCGAGTCCGCGGGCACGGGCACGGGCACGGCCGTGCTGCGTGCGGTTGTCGCGCCATCCGCGCTGGTGGCACGCACCTCGCAACCGACCGCATGCCCGGCGTCGGCGGAGGCGAGGACGTAGGTATCGCCCTCGGCTCCCGTGATCACCGCGCCGTCGCGCAGCCAGCGGCGCGCGTAGCTGGTGGGCGTGAAGCGCCAGCGACCGCGGGTGCAGCGCAGCGGCGATCCGACCACGGCGTGGCCGATCAGCTCAGGCGCGTCGAGCAGCTCGGGTGCCGGGCGTGTTCCGGCTGAGAGCGTGAACCGCGCATGGTGGGCCAGTGGATCGGTGCCGGTACCGCCCGGGCGATACCACTCGTTGATCTCGCCGCTTGCGACGTGCAGGGCCGTGCCGTCCGGGGTCACCGCGAGATCGCTGATCTGGCCGACCCGGCCGACGTCCAGCGGGGAATACCGATCGCTCCCACGCGGCGCCCACGCCAGCACGTCGGCGCTCGCGACCGAAATCGCGGCAAGCTGCCAGCGCGCCACCCCGCCGATCAGCGTCTGGTTGCCTTCTCGGCCGACGAACAGGGTCTCGCCGTCCGGCGTCACCACGAGCGCCGTGACGAACGCGTAGACGTTCGTGTCGGCCCCCCACGCCGTCGCGCGGCCGTCCGAGGTGCGCAAGGCCGCCAGGCCGAGGCGCTCCGCGCCGCCGATCGACGGCGCGCCCCGGGGGCGCTCGGCGTCGAAGCCGAAGGCGCCGCCGGCGAACACCGTCGTGCCGTCGGGCGTCACCGCGAGATCGCTCACGGTGGTGTCGGCGTCGGGTGCGAAGGCCCGGACGGATCCGCTGGCGCTGGAGATCGCCGCGATGTTCGCTCGCGGTGTGCCGGCCACCGTGGCGAAGTCTCCACCCAGGTAGAGCGTCGCGCCATCGGGCGAGTACTCGAGCGCTCGCACCGCTGGAGCGACGATTGGGCCGACATCGCTTGCGCCGAGGTCGGCTCGGACGTCGGTCACGGCCCCATCGGACGTGCGCAGGACGGCGAGCCGTTCACGCGCCACGCCACCGATCGCCTCGAAGTAGCCGCCGACAGCCAGGTGGGTTTCGTCCGGCGACAACGCGACCGCAGATACCGATCGCGGAAGGTGATGCTCCCACAGCAGCGTTCCGTCTGAGGCGATCGCGCGCACCGCCGACGCCGTACTCCAGGACTGGCTGACGCCGCCGGCGAGGTAGACCGTGCCGTCGGATGCGATCGCGCTGTCGACGATGACGTTCTCCCCGCTGCCCGGCACGCTCAGGTCGGGCGGCGTCCACGCCGAGACCTCGCCGTCGCGCCCGACCACCATCGCGCTGCGGCGCCGGCGCGACTCGATCCCGAGGCCGTTGCCGTTGAACAGCAACTGCTCGCCGTCGGCGGAGATCGCGATGACCGCACCGGATTCCGTGCCGGTCATCACGGCGCCCGGAAGCACGCTGCCATCGTCCGGGTCCACGGGAACGGCCGCAGGTCCTCCCTCCGAACGCGGGGTCAGCCAGAGCCGGTCACCGGAGCGATCCAGTCGCGCGGAGCTGGCATCGACCGCTGTGCTCCACGGCAGCCGCGAGCCGTCGGAGGCTCGCAGCAGCACCGGCCCGTCGAACGCCTCGCCGCCGAGCAGCGTCCCGGTACCAGCGCCGAGCCCGCGGTCGTCGCGCGCGATCAGGGAGGTCACCCCAAAGGAGCTGCTCTGGGGTCGCGAGCCGCCGATCGACCAGCGTGTCGCGAGCGTCCCGGCATCCAGCGCGAGGACACCATTCAACTCGGCGAGGTAGAGCGTGCCCCCGTCAGCCGACACAGCGACGGGGCCACCGCCGCCGGCCGGGCCGCGTCGCAGCAGCGCTCCCGTCGTCGTATCGAGGGCTCCGACCGACAGCAGCTGCGAATGGTCCACCGATCCGAACGACCCGCCGACGTACAGCGTCGCGCCGTCCGGTGCGAGCACGATGCCCTGGGCGCCGATCACGCCCTGCGGTCGCCAGTCCGACAGCGCGCCGCTCTGCGGATCGACGGCGCCGAGATGCCACTGCGAGCGCGCGTCGATCTCTTCGAACTGGCCGGCGATGTACAGCCGCGAGCGATCGGGCGTCAGCAGCAACTGGTGGACCCGGCCCTCGCTGCCGTTCTGGGTCAGCAGCACCGGATCGAAGCCGGGGTCCAGCTCGTAATCGGCGTCGAGGCGTACGACGCGGCCGTCGTATCCGACATACCAGCCGCCCTGCCCGTCGGCGACGGTGACGGCGGGAGGGGGGTAGAAGCTGTTGGCTTTGACGAACGAAGCCTGCTCGGCCAGCGGCCGGCCGCTGCGCACGGAGACCGGAAACGGTCCCGTCAGCGGCCGTGCGGCGCGAAAGAAGGCGCCCGCGACGACCGTCGCGTCGCCGTTGGTGGCCACCGTCCCGGCGCCGCCATCCAGGACGGCCACGCCGTCATCGGGAAGGCTTGAGATCGGAACGCTCGCCGTGGCAGGACACGCCAGCACCGCGAGCGCAAGCACCCCCAGCAGCACCAGTCGCCCCATACGACCGCAGCGCCCGTCCAGCCTTCGATTACCGCCGCGCCCCATACGGCACTATCGGCGCAGCAACCGGGACACTTGACCGCGAGCATCGGCGTTACGCGCGACCCCTCAATCTGGCGAGATCCTGCTGAAAGCCCGGGTAGGACACGGCCGCAGCATCGATCCCGACGACCTGCACCCCCTCGTGTGAGGCCAGGCCCGCCACCGCCCCGAGCATGGCCATGCGGTGATCGCCTGCGGCGTCGATCGTGCCGCCACGCAGCCCACGGCATCCGGCGCCCGAGACCACGAAGCCGTCATCGGTCGCCTCGATCTCAGCGCCCAGGCCGCGCAGCCCGTCGACGACCCCGGCGATGCGGTCGGACTCCTTGACACGCAGCTCCTGCGCGCCACGCACCACGGTTTCGCCCTCGGCGAAGCAGCCCAGCAACGCGACCAGCGGCAGCTCGTCGATCGCGAGGGGCACCTCCTCCGCGGCCACGGCCGTGCCACGCAACGGGCCCGCCGCGACGGCGAGGTCACAGATCGGCTCGGCCGAAGCGACCGCTGCGCCGGTCCCGGGGACCGCTTCGAGCTCACCCTGCACCGCGGCTCCCATCCGCTCGAGAATCCGCAGGAATCCGGTGCGCGTCCAGTTCACCCCGACATCGCGGACGGTGACCCGCGATCCCGCGACGAGCACGGCCGCGGCGATCATGAACGCCGCCGACGAGAGATCGCCGGGCACGACGATGTGCTGCGCGTGTAGCGAATCGACCGGCTGCAGGCTGACGTCGAGGCCGTCCCGAGCAATCCGAACGCCCGCTCCGGCGAGCATCCGCTCGGTGTGATCGCGGCTTGGCGCGGGCTCGGTCACCGTCGTCGTGGCGTCGGCGCACATCCCCGCGATCAGCACGCACGACTTCACCTGCGCGCTGGCGACCGGCAGGACGTAGGAGATCGCGCGCAGGGCACGCCCACGAACGAGAAACGGCGGGTAGCGGCCGTCCGTCGCCTCGATGACGCCCCCCATCCTGCGCAGCGGCTGCGCGATGCGATCGACCGGGCGCCGGCGGATCGAGGCGTCGCCGTCGAGCTGGAACGTGCTCCCCTCCTGCGCGGCAAGCCAGCCCGGCAGCAGGCGCATCAGCGTGCCAGCGTTGCCGACGTCGATCATCGCCCCGTCCCCCGCGCCGCGCAGGCCGACGCCCTCGACGACGACATCGTCGCCCTCCAGCCTGACGCGAGCCCCGAGCACGCGGATGGCATCCAGCGTCGACGTCGTGTCCTGCGCGTGCAGGTAGTTGACGATCCGCGCGGTGCCGCTGGACATCGCGCCGAAGAGCGCGGCGCGATGGGAGATCGACTTGTCGGCCGGGGCCGTGACCGACCCCTGCAGCCCGGCCGTGGCCGGCGCGAAGAACGCGTCGCTCATGCGGCCGGGTAGCCCAGGCCGCTCACCAGTTCGATCGCGCGAGCGGCGTCGCCGTCACAGACCCACAGCGCGATGACCCCCGTCCGGTTGTCGGGCTCGGGGGCCAGGGTCATGTCGGCGATGTTGATGCCCGCACGACCGAGCTGCAGCGCGATCTGCGCCACCGTCCCCGGCTTGTTGGGCACCGACACGCGGATCTCGCGCGAGCTGTCACCCTGCATGCCGACCTTCAACAGCGCGGCGCGGTGCAGCGCCGCCTGCGCCTGCCAGCCGCTGAGATCGCCGTCCTCGCGCAGCAGGTCGCGCACCTCCCCCAGGCGCAGCAGAAGCTCGTCGATCTGCGCGCCGAGCGCGGCCGCGTTCGCCCGATAGATCTGCCCCCACAACGGCGGGTTGGATCCCGCGACGCGGGTCGCGTCGCGAAAGCTCGGACCGGTCGCGGGCAGCGTCGCGCCACCGAGCGCCTGTGCGGCCTGCTCGACGAGCAGGTTCGCCACGACGTGTGGCAGGTGTGAGACCGCGGCCATCAGGCGATCGTGCTCGGCCGCGTCGATCGCGGTCGGGACCGCGCCGAGCCCGGCGACGAAGCGTGCGAGGCGTTCGTAGAGCACTCCGGGCGTTCGCTCGCGCGGGGTGAGATACCACGTCGCGCCGTCGAACAGGTCCTCTCGCGCATGCGCGACGCCGACCGATTCCGCGCCCGCGAGCGGGTGCCCGCCGACGAACTGCTCGCGGTCGACCGCCTCCACGAGCGCCTGCTTCGTCGAGCCGACGTCGCTGACGACGGCGTCCGGCAGCCGTTCGCAGAGGTCACAGACCGCGCCCTGCAGCGCATCGACCGACACCGACGCGATGGCGACGTCGGCCGGCCCGAGATCGTCGAGGCTGTCGACGGCCTCGTCGATCGCGCCGCGCCGCAGCGCGATCTCCAGCGCCGCAGGGCTGCGGTTCCAGCCGACGACATGTGCTCCGAGCCGCGCGCGGGCCGCGAGACCGATCGAGCCGCCGATCAGGCCGACGCCGAGCAGCGCGACCCGCGGCGCGCTCACGCCACCGCGCGCCGGGCTCGCACCGCTGCGGCGAGCTCGTCGAGCACGTCGACCGTCGTCTCCCAGTCCATGCAGGCGTCGGTGATCGACTGTCCGTAGGTCAGCTCACCGCCAAGGTTCTGGCGACCGGCGACAAGGAAGGACTCCAGCATGACGCCGACGATCGCCGTGCTGCCGGCGGCGACCTGCTCGCCGATCCCTGCGGCGACCTGGGGCTGGCGCTCGTGGTCCTTGGCGCTGTTGGCATGCGAGGCGTCGACGACGACGCGCTCTGGCAGCCCGGCCGCGCGCAGCCGTGCGAGCGCTCCCGCGACACCATCCGGTCCGTGGTTGGGCGCACCGTCGCCGCCGCGCAGGATCACGTGGCCGTCGGGGTTGCCGCTGGTGTGCAGGATCGCCGGCGTGCCGCTGAAGTCCACGCCGGCGAATGAGTGCTTGCCCGCGGCCGCCCGAACGGCGTCGACGGCGACCTGGACGTCGCCGTCGGTGCGGTTCTTGAAGCCGACGGGCATCGACAGTCCCGACCCGAGCTGGCGGTGGATCTGGCTCTCGGTCGTGCGGGCGCCGATCGCCCCCCACGCCACGGTGTCGGAGATGTACTGCGGCGTCACCGGGTCGAGGAACTCGCAGCCGACGGGCAGCTTGAACGCCAGCACCTCGAGCAGCAGGGCCCGTGCCGTGCGCAACCCGAAGTCGACGTCGCGCGAGTCATCGAGGTGCGGGTCGTTGATGAGGCCCTTCCAGCCCGTCGTCGTGCGCGGCTTCTCGAAGTACACGCGCATCGCGATGCAGAGGTCGGCCGACAGGTCGCTGGCCTGCTCGCTCAGGCGCTGTGCGTACTCCAGTGCCGCGACGGGGTCGTGCACGCTGCACGGCCCGACGACGACGAGCAGCCGGTCGTCTGTGCCCTGAAGGATCGCGTGCGTCGCGGCGCGGCCCGAGACGACGACCTCGGCCAGCTGCGGCTCCAGCGGCAGGCTCGCGATCAGGCTCTGCGGCGTTGTGAGCGAGGAGACCCGCTCGATGCGACGGTCGCGAATTCCCGACGCGAGCTCGGCGGCGGTTGCGGGAACCATGGTCAGGCTCCCGGGCGAGACGGTCGTCGTGTCATGCCGATCATCACTGCAAGTCCTTTCGAGAAGACGCCTGGAGACGGATGGTCCTGCGGGGCGCTCGGCGGGAAGGGCGGTGAGACAGGGGTGGTGAGCCGAGCGCCTAGATAAATCGCCAGGCGAAATAGCGACGAGCGAACCAGAAGGTGGTACGGCTGCTGTCGCTCGTGCGGCTCATTCGGATGCCAATGCTAGAGCACGTCGCCCAGCGCGTCGAGAAAGCGGACGTTCTGCGTAGGCGTGCCGTAGGTCACGCGCAGCGCCCCCGGACGCCCGAGCGCCCCTCCGGCTCGCACGATCACGCCGCGCTCGGCGAGCCCGGCGACGACCTCGGACTCGTCCACGTCGCCGGGGAGATCGAACCAGCAGAAGTTCGCCTGCGACGCGGCCGGCTCGATGCCCAGGTCATTCAGCCCGCTCTCGATCTCCACGCGCGCGACGACGGCGCGCTCGACGCGTTCCGCGACGGCGTCCTGGTGGCGCAGCGCCTCCACGGCCGCCGCCTGCGCGGCGACGTTGCAGAAGAACGGCTGGCGCACCTGGTCGACGGCGCGCGGGAAGTCCTCCGAGCCGCACAGCGCGAAGCCGACGCGCATCCCGCACAGGCCATAGACCTTGGAGAAGGTGCGCAGCAGGACCAGGTTGGAATGCTTGGCCAGCAGATCGAGCGTCGTATCGGGGTCGTCGAGCAGGTTGAACTCGCAGTAGGCCTCGTCGACGATCAGCGCGATGTGGCGCGGGACGCGCTCGACGAACGCCGCGATGTCGGCGAACGCCAACGCGGTCGACGTCGGGTTGTTGGGGTTGCAGACGATCACCAGGCGCGTGGCGGCCGTGATCTCCGTGGCCATGGCGTCGAGGTCGTGGCACTGCTCGTCGTCGAGCGCGACGGTGATCGCCCGCGCGCCCGACGCCGCCGCGAGGTGCGGATAGACGCTGAACGACGGCCACGCGTAGACGAGCTCGGCACCGGGCTCCAGCAGCGCCTCGCCCGCCGCGAGCAAAACGTCGCACGAGCCGTTCCCGATCGCGATGCGCGCGGATGGCACGCCGTAGCGGTTGCTCAGCGCCCGCTTGAGCTCGGAGTTGGAGGGGTCCGGGTAGCGGTTGGCTCCCGCGACGGCGCGCTGGGCGGCGGCGACGACGGCGTCCAGCGGCGGGTCTGGCGACTCGTTGGAGGCGAGCATCGCGACGTCGTCGCCGAGCGCGTAGGCGCCGGCCGTCGGGTAGACGGGAATCCGTCGGATGCGCTCGGAGAACTCGATGGCCATGTCAGCGATTGTGGCGCACGCCGACGCCGCGACTCACGCCGGGCGGGCGTAGCACTCCACGAGCGCGCTGCCGCGCAGCTCGCGAAGCTGGTTCTTGCACCACCACGACCAGTCGTCGGCGCGGTCCTCCAGCGCGCTGCGCACGAACGTCTCCCAAGCCATCCAGGCGCAGGCCTCGACCTCCACGGGGTTGGGCCGCGGCTGGCCGGCCGCGCGCGCCACGTACACCGGGCAGAACTCGTGCTCGACGACCCCGCGGAACGCCGGCGCGCGGTAGCGGTGGTCGGCCACCGCGAGCTCGATGTCGCTCGCGGCCATGCCCAGCTCGTAGTCCAGGCGCCGGAGGATCGCGTCGGGGATGCTCTCCCCCGGGCCGGGGTGCCCGCACACCGTGTTGCTCCACACCCCCGGCCAGACCGTCTTGCCAAGCGCCCGTCGCGTCACGAGAAACGCGCCGTCGTCGTCGAAGACGTAACAGGAGAACGCCAGGTGCAACGGGGTGTCGGCGTGATGGGACGTGCGCTTGGAGGCGGTGCCCGTCGGCGTGCCATTCTCGTCGACGAGCACGATCAGCTCGTCGCCGACGGTCGTGATGGCATCGATCGCGCTCATGACATGACGTACGCGCGCGCGGGCGGATCGGTCCACCCGGCGTGCGAAGCCGGGCGCTACTGCGCGCCCTCGAGATCCTGGCGCAGCGCGCGCGCCTCGCCGAGGTACACGTGGCGCGCGACGTGCGCGTCAGGTGCGTGGTAGTGCATCAGCACGCGGATGATCTGCGGCAGCGATCCGGGCACGGGCACCTCGCGAGCGCACAGCAGCGGCACCTCGGAGAATCCCATGTTGCGCGCCGCCACAGCCGGAAACTCCGCGTTGAGGTCGTCGGTCAGCGTGAAGATGCAGCTGACGACATCGCTGGGATGCAGGTCGTTGCGCTTGAGGATCTCGCGCAGCAGCCACTCCGTCGACCCGAGGATCGCCTGGGCCTCGTTGCGGTCGACCGACGAGGCCCCGCGCAGTGCGAAGAGCCGCATGGCGGACGATGCTAGTGCTCTGTGTCGGCGAACAGCGTGTCGAGCGCCAACGAGAAGCCGGGCATTGCCGGCGACGTGAGCGTGTCGCCACGCCCGACCTCGAGCGCGACATCGAACGTCGGCGCCGCGGGCACGCTGCGGCGGAACACGAGCACGACGTCGGCGGCGGTGTCCACGAGCCACAGCTCGGGCAGGCCGTACTGCTCGTAGTGGCGCAGCTTGGCCCCGATGTCATAGCGCCACGTCGATGGCGAGCGCACTTCCACGGCGAGGTCTGGGATCGGCGACGGGCGACCGCCGTCTCGGCGCGGACCCGTTCCTTCGGTGTACCAGAGCAGGTCAGGGGCGAAGACGTTGAAATCGTCCATGCGCACGTCCAGCGGCAGCCACGAGTGGCCGCGTCCGCAAGCGGCACGCCGCCAATCGCCGATGGCGAAGAACAGCTCACCCAGAACCCCTTGGTGCAGCGGCAGCGGCTCCTCCACGACGATCACCCCATCTATGAGGTGCGTCTTGCGGTCCTCCAGATCGAGCGCGAGGTACTCGTCTGCGGTCATGAGCGCGGCAACCGGCACAGCGGTCATCGTACTCGCCTCCTGACGTCCGGTCGATGGCCTTCATCGACTGTCATAGGCCCTGGCGACCCGAAGTTCGCCCCCCCAGTCAGCGCCCGGTCGGCGCCCCGCCCTGACGCAGCCCCTCGACCTCCGACGCCTTCAGCCGCCGGTGCGCCCCCTCGGGCAGCTCGTCCAGGCGCAGCGCGCCGAAGCGGATGCGCTGAAGCGTCCGCACGCGGTGGCCGACGGCCTCGCACATGCGCTTGACCTGATGGTTTCGCCCCTCGCGGATCGTCAGCTCCAGCAGGCCCGGCTTGACCTGACGGACCTTCGCCGGCAGCGTGCGGCCATCGTCGAGATCGACGCCCTCGCGCAGCGTCCGCAGCGCATGCTCGGGCACGGGCGACGGGCGGACCGTCGCGCGGTAGGTGCGCGGCACCTCGAAGGACGGGTGGGTCATGCGCTGGGCGAGGTCGCCGTCGTTGGTGACAAGGATCAGGCCGGTGCTGTCGACGTCCAGCCGCCCGACCGGGTACAGCCGCGCGCCGGCCGCCGGCACGAGGTCGATCACCGTCCGCCGGCCATGGGTGTCGCGCGCGGTCGAGAGGACGCCCGGCGGCTTGTGGACGATGAAAACCATGCGCTCCTCGGGACCTTCGAGGAAGCGCCCGTCGACGGCGACGCCGCTGTCGGCGTCCACGTCGCGCGCGGGGTCGGTCACGCGCTCGTCGGCGATCGTGACGCGACCGGCGCGGATGATCTCCTCCGCGCCACGCCTCGACGCGACGCCCGCGTGAGCGAGGAATTTGGCCAAACGCACCTTACGATGGTCGCATGGTGGCGCCCAACCCGTTTCTGCCGGAGCTGTTGTCCTTCGCGCTGCCGCTGCACGCGCTGCGCGAGGAGCTCGTGCGGATCGTCGCCGGTTGGGCCGACGAGCACGAGCTGTACGTCGCGGCCGAGCGCTTCTTTCCGACCTACGCCGTCACCGCGCTGCCGCGGGGAGCCGACATCGCGCAGGCCTTGTCCGAGCTGGAGCCGGTGCGGCGGCTGTGCCTGCGCCGCGGCGAGTTCTTCGAGGGCGCGATCGACGAGCGCCAGCACCTCGTGCGCAACCCCGAGTGCCTCGCGATCGTGCTGGAGCCCGTCAGCGAGGACGGGCTGCGCGCGACCGCGATGACCTGCAAGATGGGCGACGAAGACGGATTGCGCGAATGGGCGGCGCTCGTGCGCGAGTCCGCCTACAAGCTGCACCGCGGCGCCGATGCGATCGATCCCGCGGACGGCAGCCGACAGGACGTGCCCGACCACTTCCATACACCCGGCGCCCACGACCTCGCCGCGGGCGGCGTGCCGATGCTGTCGGCCGCCGGCTCGGCGACGTTTGAGTTCTGGGACCTGAGCTGAGCGCCGATGCCGCTGTTCGTTCCGGAGATGACGAACTTCCTGCTGCCCTTCCACGGCACGCGCGAGGAGCTCATCGCGCTCGCGCAACGATGGTCAGACGAGCATGGCGTCTTCCTCGCCGTCGAGCGCTTCTACCCCCGCTATGACGCGGCGGCGGTGCCCGCCACAGTGAAGCTCGCGCGGGCCGTCGAGGAGTTCGATCCGGTGCGGCGGATGTGCCTGTGCAAGCGCGCGTTCGACCTCACCGCGGCGAACGCCTCCGAGTTCCTGCAGCGCAACCCCGAGTCGCTGGTGATCATCCTCGAGCCGCTCACCGAGGACGGCCTGCGATCGACGGCGATCTCTGCGCGCATGGCCAATGTCGACGAGCTGCGCTGGTGGATCTCGATCGTCCGCGACGAAGCGTTTGCGATGCACGAGGGCGCGTGGTCGACGGACCCCGACAGCGGGCGGCGCGTGCACGTCCCCGACCATCGCCACATGCAGGGAGCGCACGACCTCGCCGCCGGCGGCGTTCGGATGCTCGCCGCCGCCGGCAGCGCGGTGTTCGAATTCGACGATCTGGCCTGACGGCCCGCGTCCTACGATGGGCCGATGGATCTGGCCCTCCTGCAACGCACGCTGACCGACGCCGGGCAGCCGTCCTTCCGAGCCGGGCAGGTCTGGTCATGGGCGGCGCGCGGAGCCGCCGGCTACGCGGACATGACCAACGTGCCGGCGGCCCTGCGCGACGAGCTCGACGAGCGCGTCCCGTTCTCGACGCTGGCCGTCTCACATCAGGCGCAGTCAAGCGACGGGACCGTCAAGGCACTCTTTCACACCCATGACGGGCGGCCGGTCGAGGCGGTGCTCATGCGCTATCGCGACGGCCGGCGGTCGCTGTGCGTCTCCTCGCAGTCGGGCTGCCCGTTGACCTGCACATTCTGCGCCACCGGCTCGATGGCCTATGGACGCAACCTCACGACATCGGAGATCCTCGACCAGGCGCTGCACTTCCGCCGCATCGAGGACGTCGACCACCTCGTGTTCATGGGCATGGGCGAGCCGATGATGAACCTCGACAACGTGCTCGCCGCCTGCCGTCGGCTGCCGGACATCGGCATCACCAACCGCCGCACGACGATCTCGACCGTCGGCTGGGTGCCCGGCATCGACCGGCTCGCACAGACCGGCATGCCGCTGCGCCTCGCCTTCTCGCTGCACGCCGCAGACGACGCCCTGCGCTCGCAGATCATGCCCGTCAACGACCGCTATCCGCTGCTGGACGTCCTCGCCGCCTGCCGGCGCTGGCATCACGCCAAGCGCCAGCCGGTGTACATCGAGTACGTCATGCTCGCCGGCGTCAACGACCGCCATGAGCAGGCCGTCGCGCTCGCTGGGCTGTTGGACCGCAAGTCCTTCAAGGTGAACCTCATTCCCTACAACCCGAGCGGCTCACCGTATGACGGCTCGGGGCCCGACGCGATCGAGGCCTTCCGCGCGGCGCTGGAGCAGCACGGAATGCGGGTGACCGTGCGACTCACTCGCGGGCGTGACATCGCGGCCGCCTGCGGGCAGCTTGCCGCCGCGACCGGCTGAGCGGTGATCGCGACATGACCGCGTGCGGCTACCCCTCGCAGCCGACACCGTCGCCGTCGCGGTCCAGCTGAAACGGATCGCTGCCGACGCTGCGCACACGGCCCGTGTAGTCCGGGCCGTCGCCGCTGCCGCCCTCGCAGTCGTAGTCGGGCGATTGCGCGTTCAGGCAGGCGCCCTCGTAGTTGGGGTCGCAGGCGCCGTCCGTTGCAGCCTTGGCCTTCGCGCCGGCGCGCACCGTGCGCTGTCCAGCGCGGACGGCGTTCGCCTTGGCGCGCTTGTAGGTCGCGTGCGCCCGGCGGGTGCGCTTCGTGGACGGATACGCCTTCGCGGCGATGACCAGCTCGCGCGCCCGTTCGCGGTCTCCCGCCTGCACGGCCGCGATCGCACGGCCGGCGAGCCGGTTGGCGATGCGTCGAAGGATCGAGCTCAGCTCGTCGGCGTCCAGCGCCGAGACCATCTCGGTCGCCCGGTCATAGTCATCGTTCTTGACCGCGCGGCGAGCCGCTGCGATCGTCGCCTGCTCACCGCCGGCAGCGTCCGCTGACAGCGCGCTTCGCGTTGCGGCGCCCTCACCGCCGGCCGGCGTGCCGCTGTGACCCGACAGCACGGCGGTCGCGGTCACCGCGACGATCGCCAGCAGTGCCCACACCCACCCCGGCGGCTTCACGTGCGTTGCTCTTGAACCGTTCTCAGCGTTCACTCGCGGTTCTCGTCGGCCTCTGCCGGCATCACCTTGAGCGCTGGCATCGCGGGCTCGTCACATGGTCGGTCGCTTGGTCTCTCCCAGCGCCGCCGCTCGGCGCGGGCTCGGCCGGGATCCCCGCTCTGGCGTCGTCAGCGGCCGAGCCGTTCGTCCTCGTCGACCGGCTGCACCCAGTCCTCGGCGCGTCGGCCGTCGTAGCCGCGATCGTCGTAGTCCGCCGGGAGCTCGGTGCCTGAGGCGCGCTGATCGATCGGCGTGTCGGCGGGAGCGAGCGTCGACGGGGGCACGGCGTAGCCGGCGTCACCCACCGCGCCATCCCCGGCGCCGGACGGCGGGCCCGTGGCCGCGCCACCCTGCATGCCGGCGGCGACCTGGCCGGCCTGAGCTCGCAGCCGCCGCTCGGCCAGCGCAGCGTCCTGCGGACTTGTCGCCTGCGCATGTTCAGCGACGGCCGCGGCCATCGGATCGCGTGACGCGGATGCGCGGCTGCGGCGTGGGAGCGGGGAGCCAGGTCGGCGCGCCGGGCCAGCGCGACGTCGCTGCATGACGGCGAATGCGATCGCGGCGATCAGGGCGACGGCGAGGATGACGACGAGGATCTCCATGGCGGGTCGATACCCGTGCCGGCACGTCGCCAACCGCCGCAGCGACGGCGCCGGTCGGCGGAGGCGAGCCCGCGGCGCTCAGCCCTCCGTCGCCCCGGCGCGCTGCTCCCCGGCGCGCAGCAGGCGGTCGCGCAGGTCGGCCTCCTCCTCCGGCGTCGGATCCCACTCGCCGACGCTCGGCAGCGCCTTGAGCGTGTCGAGGCCGAAGAGCTTGAGGAACAGGTCGGTCGTGCGGTACAGCACCGCGCCGAACTGCGAGCGCCCGGCCTCCTCGACGAACCCGCGCTCCAGCAGCGTCGCCGACGCCGAGTCGGCCGACACGCCGCGAATGCGGGTGATCTCCGGCCGCGAGACCGGCTGCAGGTAGGCGACGATCGCCAGCGTCTCGGCCTGGGCGGGCGTCAGCGGCGGCGTGCGCGGCTTGGCCAGCAGCCGGCGCGCGGCCTCCTCGGCGACGGGGTCGGTTCCCAGCGCGATCCCACCCGCCACGCGCTTGAGCTGCAGGCCGCGCTCGCCGGGGGCGTAGGCGCGATCCAACTCCGCCAGCGCCTCCGCCAGCTCGCCGGCCTCGCAGTCCGCCGCCTCGGCGAGGTCCTCGACGGCCACGGGGTCCGCGCTGAGAAACAGCAGCGCCTCGACGATCCGGGCAAGCTCGGTCATGCGAAGACCCGATCGCGGGCGGGGCGCTGGAAGGCAGCGATCTCGATCGCGCCGAAGGGCTCGTCCTGCGTCCATGTCGCCTCGCCCTGCTTGTACAGCTCCAGCAGCGCGAACAGCGTCACGGCGACCGTCACGCGATCGGCGCCGCGCACGGCCTCGTCGAACGAGCAGCCTCCGCCGCGCAACAGCAGCTTGCGCAGGTGGGTGAGCCGCTCGCCGACGGTGATCGTCGGGACGGTGACGTGCCCGAGGTTCAGCTGGGCCGGCACGCGCAGCAGTCCGGCGAGCGCGGTGCCGAGCCGGCGCGGGTCGTAGACGGCCCCGGCATCGGCCAGCGTGGTGCGGCGCAGCGCCGGCGGCAGCGCTGCGGAGCGATAGCGCACGCCGTCCTCCCCCGCGAGCCGATCGCTCAGGTGCTCGGCGGCGCGGCGGTAGCGCCGCGCTTCGAGCATGCGCGCCAGCAGCTCCTCGGCCGCCTCGCCGGGTTCCAGATCCAACGGATCGTCCTCGGCGCGCGGGAGCATCATCCGCGACTTGAGCTCCAGCAGGGCGGCGATCAGCACGAGGAACTCGGTCGCGACCTCGAGGTCGAGCTCGCCGCGCGCGTGGAGGTGGTCGAGATAGGCGATGACGACCTCGGCGAGCTGCACCTCCAGCAGGTCGACCTCCTCGCGCAGCACGAGCGTCAGCAGCAGGTCAAACGGCCCGGAGAAGACGTCCAGGTCGAGCTCGAGCGAGGCGGCGTTCACGTCGCGCAGGCTAGCGGCGGCGGGAGACGTCCCGGCGCCGTCAGCCGCGCGGTGGGCCGACGCCCATCGCCGCGCGCACGTCGGCGAGCGTCACCGACGCGATCGCGCGCGCCTTCGCCGCGCCCGCGGCGAGGATCGCCTCCAGCGCGACCTCGTCGTCGCGCAGCCCGCGATAGCGCTCCTGCAGCGGCGCGAGCTCCGCCGCCACGGCTTCACCGACGGCGACCTTCAGATCGCCATAGCCACGAGCGCTCGCCAGCTCCTGGACCACCGAGTCCGACGACACGCCCGAAACAGCCGCCAGGATCTCGACGAGGTTCGTCACGCCGGGCTTGTCCTCGTCGCAGCGGATCACCGGCGGATCGTCCGAATCGGTCACGGCACGCTTGAACTTCTTCATGATCGTCGTGGCGTCGTCGAGCACGTAGACCGTTCCCTGCTCGCTGCCGCCGGTCGTCGACATCTTGCGCTCGGGGCTCTGCAGATCTCGCACGCGCGCGCCGACCGCCGGGATCCGCTGCTCGGGAACGACGAGCAGGCCCTCGCCGAAACGGGCGTTGAAGCGCGTCGCGATGTCGCGCATGAGCTCGAGGTGCTCGCGCTGGTCCTCGCCCACGGGCACCTCCCCCGCCCGGTAGGCGAGCACGTCGGCGGCCATCAGCACCGGGTACAGCAGCAACCCGGCGGACACGAGCTCGCGCTGGGCGGCGGACTTGTCCCGGAACTGATGCATGCGGTTCAGCTCGCCGAGCGCGGTCACCGACGTCAGCAGCCAGCACAGCTCGGTGTGCTCGGCGACGTCGCCCTGTCGAAAGAGGATGCAGCGCTCGGGATCCAGGCCCGCCGCGAGCAGGATCGCGGTCGTGTCGAGCACGCGCGCGCGCAGCTCGGCGGGGTCGTAGGCGACGGTCGTCGCGTGCAGGTCGACAATGCAGTAGATCGCGGGCTCGCCGCGATCCTGACCGGCGACGTACTGCGTGATCGCCCCGATGTAGTTGCCCAGGTGCTTGCGCCCGGTGGGCTGGATGCCGCTGAAGATGATCGGAGCCACGGAGGCGGAGGCTATCCGTCTACTCTCTGAATGGATGTCGACAGATACGATCGACGTGGAGATCGCGATCGCCTGCGATCCGCAGGAGCTGTGGCGGCGCACCCAACAACCGGCGCTGCATCAGCGATGGGGTGCGCTTTCTCACCCGCTATGACTACGAGCCGCGCTGGGGCACGATCGGCCGACTGGTGGATCGGGCGCTCGTTCGCCCGCTGCTGAGCTGGGGTACGGCGTGGAGCTTTGACGAGCTGGGCCTGACAGGGCATCGTGCCCAAGCTGCTGGTTCGCGACACGGCGGAGTGTGCTCGAAGTCCGCCAACAGCAGGCGCTAGTCCACATCGCGCGAATCACGTCGCGAGTTACGTTCAGATGGCACGGTGAGTCCAGAGCGTCTCTCGGCGCGAAATGCGGTAGTCCGTATCGCGGGGCACTCGTGCACAACTGACGGATCGACACCGCTTGATCTTCGACACGGCACTCATGCATCACCTGGATGCACAACTGCCGGATCCGGCGTTGGCATCGAACGAGACGTCAGTTGTGCATGGGTCCGAAGACCCTGTGACGCGGGCGATGCCCGTTGCGAGTCCGATCAGTTCGTTTCTCCACGATTCCCGACACGCTCGCGCGGACTGCCGCTTTCAGACGAGTGTCAACGGCCATCGGTTTCTCCCCAGCTAGCCACCGATGGTCGGCTCGCCGCACAGGCCGAGCAGGTCGCGACGAAGCTCGGGATCGAAGCGGCAACGGATTCCGATCGACATCTTCCGCTGGGCGATCGATCGTCTCCTCGCCGGCGAGATCGTCACCCGTCAGGACGTGCGAGATCGGCACGCCGGACGCTTCGCCTCCGGCGTCATGGACATCCTCGCGGCGGTACCGGACTTCGAAGCCGTCACGTTGGGACGCGGACGCGCCGTTCGCATGCGCGCTGCTTGAGATCTCAGCGCTTGGTCAGAGGAGGCCGATGCTCGGTCTTGAGCGCCGCCTCCAAGGCGACCGCAGCGGACTCATCGGCGCACGTCTGCCATGCGATCTCGCAGCCCTTCAACCACGCGCGGACGCGTTGCGCGTCCGCGACGGAAGTTTGGTGTCGGCGAGCCTTGATGTCCGCCGCAGTCGCGATCCCGAGATGCTCGGCGACGTTGCGCCGCATCGCGGAGTTGGTCATCGACGCGCCGCGCGCGCTGTGGTTCTTCCACACGCGATCGCGCAGGCACCCCGCCTTGCCCACGTACTGACGCACCCCGTCGCGATACACCGAGTAGACACCGGGATCGGTGGGCAGGTCCTCGCGGCGCAGCGCGCTCATAGTGCGACGGGCCTGCGCGTCCATCGCGTCCCACCGAGAGCTGGATTCCATAGTCCTGGGTCGTATCGGCAGCAGCCTCTCAAACCACAAGTGCAGCAGCGAACGCCGACCCCCTCGGCCAGTGCAGTTGGGGAACCGCTGCCCGATTCTCCACCGGACGGCGCGGTGCGGCTTTCGCGCGAGAACCCGCGCACTCGCGGCTTGGCGACATGTTCTTACAGGATGGGTAGCGGGTGCTAGCACCAGTGCTATCCGGGGCTACTCATCCGCGGAAAAGATGACCGGGCGACTGCCCGTTTTCGACGAACTGAGCGCTCCGCCACGCTTCTCAGCGCATGCGGCGCGCGTGTTTCGTCCCGCGGCTGCCCAGCGGGCTGGCGGGGACGCCAGCACGCTGCGACTGCTGGCGACCCTGGCGGCTCGTTCTCGGCCGCTACAGCTCCTGGCGCACGCGCGGCTTGCGCGCGGCACCCGCTTCGTCCAAGCGCCGCACGGGCGTCGTGTACGGGGCGTTGAGCGCGACATCCGGGTCCTTCGCCGCCTCGCGGACGATCGCGACGATCGCCTCGACGAACTCGTCGAGCGTCTCGCGCGTCTCGGTCTCGGTCGGCTCGATCAGCAGCGCCTCCTCGACGACGAGCGGGAAGTACACCGTCGGCGGGTGCATCCCGTGGTCCAGCAGGCGCTTGGCGAGATCCAGCGTGCGGATGCCGAGCTCCTTCTTCATCGGGGCGCCGCTGAGCACGAACTCGTGCATGCAGCGCTCGCCGAACGCCAGCGGCAGCAGCTCGCCGACCTCCTCGCGCAACCGCGCCAGGAGGTAGTTGGCATTGAGCACCGCGACCTCCGACAGGTCCTTCAACCCCTCCGCGCCAAGGGAGCGGATATAGGCGTATGTGCGAACGAAAACGCCGTAGTTGCCCTGAAAGCCGCGCAGCTTGCCGATCGACTTCGGCCGATCGACATCGAGGTCGAACGTCGGCGGACCGCCATTGTCCGGCGGGCGGCAGACGACCTGCGGGCGCGGCAGGTAGGGCTCGATCCGCTCGGACACCGCGATCGGCCCGGCTCCCGGGCCACCGCCGCCGTGCGGCTGGGTGAACGTCTTGTGCAGGTTGAAGTGCACGATGTCAAAGCCCATGTCACCGGGCCGCGAGTACCCCATGATCGCGTTGAGGTTCGCGCCGTCGTAGTACAGCGTCGCGCCGACCCCATGCACGATCGCGGCGATCTCCTCGATGTTGGGATCGAAGATCCCCAGCGTGCTCGGATTGGTGAGCATCAGGCAGGCGCACTGCTCGTCGGCCTTGGCGCGCAGATCCTCCACGTCCACGCCACCGTCGGCGTCCAGCGCGACCTTAACGACCTCATAGCCGGCCATCGTCACCGTCGCCGGGTTGGTCCCGTGCGCGGAGTCGGGCGTCAGCACCTTCGTGCGATGCTCGCCGCGGTCCTCGTGGAAGGCGCGCGTGAGCAGCACGCCCGCAAGCTCGCCATGCGATCCGGCCGAGGGCTGCAGCGAGACGTGCGGCAGGCCGGCGATCTCACCGAGCGCCACCTGCAGCGCGAACATGAGCTCCAGGGCGCCCTGTGCGCGTCGCGGGTGCTGGAGCGGATGCAGGCGGCAATGCCCGGGCAGGGCCGCCACGCGCTCGTGCAGGCGCGGGTTGTGCTTCATCGTGCAGGATCCGAGCGGATAGAAGCCCGAGTCCAGGTCGAAGTTGCGCTTGGAGAGGTTGACGTAGTGGCGCACGATCTCCGGCTCGGATGCCTCGGGCAGGCGCGGCTTTTCAGCGCGGCGCATGCTCGCCGGAATCAGGCCGCCGACCTCGGGCACGTCCAGCGCGGGCGCGACGAACGCGCGCCGCCCCGGCGAGCCCTTCTCGAAGATCGTCGTCGCGCGCTCGCGCTGCTGCGGCGTGCTGCCGCCATCCAGCCGCGTCATGCGACCGCCCCCGCGTCGGCGAGCGCCCGCTCGGCCGCGACGGCGTTGCCGAGCACGTCGGCGAAACGGTCGATGTCCGCCCGCGAGCGCTGCTCGGTGATCGCCACCAGCAGCCCGTCGGGATGCTCGTCGTAGGAGCGTCCCAGCGCGTAGCCGGCGTTGACCCCCGCGGCGGCGCAGCGCTCCAGCACGCGGTCCACCGGCGCATCGATCGACAGCGCGAACTCGCGCACGACCGGCTGGTCGTGCAGCGCGCTGACGCCGTCAAGCGCCGACAGCGTCTGGCGCGCGTAATGGGTGCGCTGCAGCATCAGCTCGCCGAGCTCGACGAGGCCACGACGCCCCAGCCAGCTGAGGTACACCACGCCGCCGAGCGCGTTGAGCGCCTGCGACGTGCAGATGTTCGACGTCGCCTTCTCGCGGCGGATGTGCTGCTCGCGCGTCTGCAGCGTCAGCACGAACCCGCGCCGTCCGTCGGCGTCGGTGGTCTCGCCCGCGATCCGGCCGGGCATGTTGCGGATGTGCTTCTCGGTCGCGGCGAAGAAGCCGAACGACGGGCCGCCGAAGTCCAGCCGGTTGCCGAGCGTCTGGCCCTCGCCGACGCAGACGTCCACGCCCTGGTTGCCGGGCGCCTCGATCACGCCGAGCGTCAGCGGATCGGCGGCGCAGACGACGAGCGCGCCATGCTCGTGCGCGGCGTCGCAGAGGGCCCGCACGTCCTCGATCGACCCGAGGAAGTTCGGCTGCTGGATGATCACGGCGCTGACGTCGTCGCCGAGTCCGCCGGCCAGCGCCTCCGCGTCGGTCACGCCATCCTCCAGCGCGATCTCCTCCACGGTCATGGCGTAGCCGACCGCCAGCGTGCGCAGCGTCTCGCGGCTGTCTGGGTGCACGCCGCGGCTGACGAGCAGGCGCGAGCGCTTGTTGACGGCCTTCGCCAGGTACGCGGCGGCGGCGACGGCGCTCGGCCCTTCATAGACCGAGGCGTTGGACACCGCCAGGCCCGTCAGCTCGGAGATCGCCGTCTGGTACTCGAACATCACCTGCAGGCCACCCTGGCTGACCTCGGGCTGGTAGGGCGTGTAGGGCGTCAGGAACTCCGAGCGCGACATCAGCATGTCGATGATCGACGGCACGTAGTGGTCATACATCCCGGCGCCGAGGAAGCAGAGCTCGTCCTCGGTGCTGACGTTGCGGGCGGCGAGCCGGCGCAGCTCGGCGTAGACGGCCTGCTCGGGCTCGCCCGCCGGCAGGTCGATCGGGCCGTCCAGGCGCACGCCGGCTGGAATCCCGTCGAAGAGCTGCTCGATCGATTCCACACCGATCACCCCGAGCATGTGCTCGAGGTCCTGCTCGGTGACCGCCGTGTAACCGCTCAAGAGAGCGTCGCCTGGTAGTCGTCGCGCTTGAGCAGGCTGTCGGCCTCCTTGGGGTCTGACAGCTTGACCCTCACCATCCACCCGTCGCCGTAGGGGTCGCCGTTGATCGCCTCGGGCGCGTCGGCGAGCGCCACGTTGACCTCGACGATCTCCCCCGACAGCGGGGCGACGACCTCCGACACGGCCTTGACGGACTCCACCTCGGCATAGAACTCGTTCGCGGCCACCGTCGAGCCGACCCCGGGAGGGTCGAAGAAGACCACCTCGCCGAGCGCCTCCTGCGCAAACCACGTGATGCCGAACGTCGCGGTGTCGCCCTCGACGCTGGCCCAGTCGTGCTCGGGGTGGTAGAGCAGCCCGTCGGGATAGGACTCGTCAGCCATCGGTCTCCTTGTCATACAGCGGCTTGGACGCGACGACGGCGTGCCGCGCCTTGCCGCGAACGTCGATCTCGATGTGCTCGCCGACGGTGGCGCCGGCGGAGGGCAGGTATGCCATCCCGATGCCGATACCCAGGCACGGCGAATGGGTACCGCTGGTCACCTCGCCCCCGCCGACGACGGCGTTGCCGGGCCGCGGGATGCCCGGGCCGGTGAGCTTGAACGGGACGAGGCGCTGCGCCGGGCCCGCCGCGCGCTGCGCGCGCACGGCGTCGGCGCCGATGAAGTGCGTGTCCTCCTTGCAGGCCCAGCCAAGGCCGGCCTCGATCGGGCCGCGGTCGGCTGACAGGTCGTTGCCGTAGAGGTGAAAGCAGGCTTCGAGGCGCAGCGTGTCGCGCGCGGCCAGTCCCGCGGGAACGGCGCCGCGACGCACGATCTCGTCCCACAGCGCGGGGGCGTCCCCGGGGTCGACGAGCAGCTCGACGCCGTCCTCGCCGGTGTAGCCCGTGCCGCAGACGATCGCGTCGCGCCCGAAGACGATGCCGCGCGCGGCGGTCATGCGAGCTGGCAGCGGGGTGTCGGCGACCGCCTGGACGATCTCGCGGGCGACCGGCCCCTGCACCGCGATCATCGCGTACTCGTCGTGCACGTCGCGCAGCTCGACGTCGAAGTCGTCGGCGTGCGAGCGCAGCCATGCGACGTCGCTGTCGTGGTTGGCGGCGTTGGTCACCGTGAGGTAGCGCTCGGCACCCAGGCGGTAGGTGAAGAGGTCGTCGAGCACGCCACCGTCCTCGGCGCACAGCATCGAGTATTGCGCGCTGCCGATCGCCATCTTGGAGATGTCGTTGCTGTAGACGCGCTGCAGGAAGGCCTCCGCGCCCGGCCCCTCGAAGTCGACCTCGCCCATGTGCGAGACGTCGAAGATGCCCGCGGTGCGGCGGACGGCGAGGTGCTCGGAGCTGATGCCCTCGGCGTACTGGATCGGCATCTCCCAGCCGGCGAAGGCGCCCGTCTTCGCGCCAGCCGCGCGGTGGCATTCAAAGAGGGATGTGCGCTTCTGCGTACTGGACGACACTCCGACGAGGCTATCGGAGCCCCTGGTGCGCCCACGGGCGCCGAGCCTTGAAATTTCCTGCCGTCTCATCGGGCCGACCTTAGAGTCGCGCGAGCGCCATGCGTCACCCGAAATCGGCGATGCGCGGCGGCTAGGATCGCGACATGGCCTCGCCCGGCAGATCCGGTCCTCGGCGCGCAGCGGGCTGGTATCCCGACGAGAGCGGCGCGGCGGGGTGGCGCTACTGGGACGGCGCCCGCTGGACCGAGGCGCAGTCAGCGGCGATCCCGCCGGCAGGTCCGCACCTGCAACGCGACGACATTCGCAGCTGGGCGCTCGCCGCCCATCTGTGCGCCATCCTCTCAATCCTCACGACCGGCCTGTCGTTCGTCGGTCCGCTCATCGCCTACCTCGCCAACCGCGACAAGCCGTTCGTTCGCGATCACGCACGGGAGGCGCTGAACTTCAACCTCTCGTTCCTGCTGGTGCTCGTCGCCGTCCTGCTCGGGCTGCTGCTCGCGGACCTCCCCCTGACGGCGGTGCTGATCGCGCTCGTGAGCGGCTGGCTGCTGCTCGTCTGCGCGGCGGCGATCAAGGCCGGACAGGGCGAGGACTTCCGCTACCCGATCTCGATCCGCTTCGTCCGCTGAGCCGTCGACCTCAGGTCGACGGTACAGCCGACATCCAGACTCTAAACCTCACGTCGACGCTGAGGAACCGGGTCAGCGCAGGAAGGGCGGAATCTCGATGTCGTCATCGGAGATCTCCAGTGACGAACGCTCGCGATCGTCATACCGCGGCCCACGGTCGCGCGGCGCCGGCGGCGGGTTGGGCTGCCGGTCGCGCTCGGGACGCCCGCGGTAGCCGCTTGGCTGGCTCGGAGCAGGCGCCGGACGGCCGTGATCGAAGCCGGTCGCGATCACCGTGACGCGGACCTCGTCGCCCTGCGCCTCGTCGATCACGGCGCCGAAGATGATGTTGGCGTTGGTGGCCGCGGCCTCCTTCACGATCTCTGCCGCCTCGTTGACCTCGAAGAGGCCGAGCTCGCGGCCACCGGTCATGTTCAGCAGGATCCCGGTCGCCCCCTCGACGCTCTCCTCGAGCAGTGGGCTGGAGATCGCGATCCGCGCAGCCTCGGCCGCGCGGTTCTCTCCGTTGGACGTCCCGATGCCCATCAGCGCCGAGCCCGCGTCCTGCATGATCGTGCGCACGTCGGCGAAGTCGAGGTTGATCAGGCCGGGGATCGTGATCAGGTCGGTGATGCCCTGCACGCCCTGGCGCAGGACGTTGTCGGCCTCGCGGAAGGCGTCGAGCATCGTCGTGCGCCGTTCGACGACCGACAGCAGCTTCTCGTTGGGGATCACGATCAGCGTGTCGACGACCTCGCGCAGGCGGGCGATGCCCTCCTCCGCCTGGCGCGTGCGCTGGGTTCCCTCGAACTCGAAGGGCTTCGTGACGACCCCGACGGTCAGCGCGCCGATCTCCTGCTTGGCGATCTCGGCGATGACGGGGGCAGCGCCGGTGCCGGTTCCACCGCCCTCGCCCGCGGTCACGAACACCATGTCCGCGCCCTTCAACGCCTCCTTGATGTCGTCGCGCGACTCCGCGGCGGCACCGAAACCGATGTCGGGGCTGGCGCCCGCGCCGAGGCCCTTGGTCAGCTCGTGGCCGATGTTGAGCTTGATGTCGGCGTCGGTCATCTGCAGCGCCTGGGCATCGGTGTTGGCCGAGATGAACTCCACGCCACGCAGACCCGCGTCGACCATGCGGTTGACCGCATTGGTGCCGCCGCCTCCGACGCCGACGACCTTGATGACCGCGAGATAGCTGCTGCTGGATTCCATGAGAGAGGCGTCCGACCCTTGAGTTAGCGTTGAGAGTTTTCGGCTCCCCGGACCATTGCTGCGCAAACCACAGTAAGCACGGGCCAGAACCGATGTCAACGAAAAGTCTACTCCCGCAACTTGTCTTGCAGATTGCAAGACTCTCGACCTGTGCAGGAGAAATGGATTTGCGTTGCCATCAACCTCAAGTCAAGCCTGAGGCTTCGTCGGTGCGGGGCTTGAAGCCACCGGCGACCGGCCGATCGGGAAGCCTGAGGTCGACATAGCTCGCCCCGCGCGAACTGCTCTGCCTCAGCACCTCGGCGGCTGCCGCCCATTTCGCCCGGGCGCGCTCGTCGCCGCCGAAGTAGAGCTTCGGTCCGTCCTGCAGCGCGGCCGAGATGCCGCGGCTGCTGCGGAACACGCGATCGATACGAGCCCGTAGCGCCGCGGGCGCGGCGGCCATCAGACCGATCGCTCGCATCGCATCGGCGTCGCGCACGCGGTCGCCGGCCGGCATCCGCTTCAGCCCGACCACCGGCAGACCGCGGGTGGGCGCGCCGCGCAGGAGTACGCCGTCGAAGGCGACGGCCAGCGCACTGCCTCCCGCCGTCACGGTCGCGACGGGGACGTAGGCGTTGACATCGATGCGCAGACCGTGAGGGAAGTCGGTCGTCGTGCGCAGGTTGCGCACGATCGGGTAGGCCGAGACCGCGTCTTGGAGCGCCGCCTTGTCGAGAGCGAGGGTCGTCATGTCCAGGCCCGCGGTGGTCAGCGCCCCGCGGATCTGCTTGGCCTGATGTCCCTGGATCCCGCTGACCTCGACGCGCTCCACGGCGACCAGCGAGCTTGTGCGCAGCCACAGGCCCGCGGACGCCAGCACGGCGGCCAGGACGGCCACCGCGAGGACGAGGCGCAGGTGTCGTCGTGCGAAGGTCCTCATCGACTCGGTTCTTCGGCGCGACCCGCGCGGCCCCTGCCGAGGATGGCCGACTAGCCTGCGCGTCCGTGACCGGCCCACCGCCACTCAGCGAGCTGACGACCCTGCGCCTCGGGGGTCGGCCCGAGCGGCTGCAGGAGGCCGGCGACGAGGCCGGGCTCGTCGCGCGTGTGCGTGAAGCGGATGTCGCGGGCGAGCCGCTGCTGCTGCTCGCCGGGGGTAGCAACGTGGTCGTCGCCGACGAGGGATTCGCGGGCAGCGTCGTGCGCATCGCGACCCGCGGGATCGAGCAGCTCGATCGCAGCGACGGCCGCGTGTGGCTCGACGTCCAGGCCGGCGAGTCATGGGACGAGCTCGTGACGCTTGCCGTCGACGGCGGCCTGGCGGGCGTCGAGGCGCTGTCGGGCATCCCCGGCTCGGTCGGCGCGACGCCGATCCAGAACGTCGGCGCCTACGGGCAGGAGGTCGCCGACGTCATCGTCGGCGTCCGCGCCATGGATCGCAGCACCGGGGAGATCCACGAGCTGGACGTCGAGGCCTGCCTGTTCGACTACCGCTCCAGCGTCTTCAAGCGCGACCCGTCGCGGTGGCTCGTGCTCGCCGTGACCTTCGCGCTGGAGCGCAGCGGGGACTCTGACCCGGTGCGCTACGCCGAGCTCGCGCGGCGACTGAAGATCGACGAGGGTCGGCGCGCGCCGCTGCGCGACGTCCGCGCGGCCGTCCTGGACCTGCGCCGGGCCAAGGGCATGGTCCTCGATCCCCGCGACGCCGACACGGTCAGCGCCGGGTCGTTCTTCACCAACCCGATCCTGCGCGAGCGTGCCTTCGCCGAGGTCGTCGTGCGCGCCGCGGCGCGGCTGGGTCCTGACGCGCTGCCGCCGTCATGGCCGGCGAGTCAGCACCGCTACGTGAAGACCTCGGCCGCCTGGCTCATCCAGCACGCGGGCTTCGAGCGCGGCTACGGCGATCCCGAGGCGATCGCGATCTCCTCCAAGCACACGCTCGCCCTGACCAACCGCGGATCCGGCACGACCCGTCAGCTCGTCGCGCTCGCGCGCGAGATCGCCGCAGGGGTGAGCGACGCCTTCGGCGTCGATCTCGTTCCCGAGCCGGTGTTCGTCGGGCATGCCTGGGACGCCTGAGGCTGAGCGCCCACCGTCTCAGCTCGCCACGAGCCTGCGTCCGAGCGCGTCGATGTCGCCCGCGCCCAGCACGAGGCACAGGTCGCCGTCGCGCAGCGTCGCCTCCAGCAGCGTCTGTGCCGCATCGAAGTCCGGCGCCCATGCGACCGTGCGACCGCGGCCGGCGTCGGCCGCGGCCTCGGCGACGATCAGCCCCGTGACGCCTTCGTGGTCCCGCGCGCGCTCGCGTGAGGGATAGATGTCGAGCACGCAGGCGACGTCGGCCAGCGCCAGGGCGGCGCCGAACTCACGCCCCAGCAGCTGCGTGCGCGAGAACAGGTGCGGCTGGAAGGCCGCGACCACGCGTCGAGGGTTCAGTGTCCGCGCGGCGAGGATCGCCGCGCGAACCTCGGTCGGGTGATGGGCGTAGTCGTCGACCACGAGCGCGCCCGACGCCGTCCTGCCGAGATGCTCGAAGCGCCGGCCCGCGCCTGCGAAGTCTCCGAGCGCCGGCGCCAGGTCGGCGGGATCGGCGCCCGCGACGACGCAGGCGGTCAGCGCCGCCGCGGCATTGGCGACGTTGTGCGCTCCGGGAACCGACAGCGCGACGCCCTGCCCGGCCCAGGTGAAGCGCGCACCGTCGGGATGAAGCTCGATCTCCGACGCGCCGAAGAAGGCGGCGTCGACGATCTCCCAGCGGTCCAGGAACGCCTCGCTCTGCTCGCGATCGGCCACGACCGCGCGCAGGCTGCCGCGCAGGAACTCAGCGAAGGCCCGTTCGAGCTCGGCGTGCGAGGCGTAGGTCGTGTGGTGGTCGAGCTCGATGTTCGTCACCACGCCCACCTCTGGCGAGAGCGCCAGGAACGAGCGGTCGGACTCGTCGGCCTCGACGACGAGCCACTCGCCGTCGCCCCAGCCGGCGTTGGCGCCCGTCGTGCTCAGCGCCCCGCCGATGACGTATGACGGCTCCCATCCGATCCGCATCAACGCGTGGGTCGCCATCGAGGCGGTGGTCGTCTTGCCGTGCGTGCCGGCGATCGCGATCGTCCGCCGCTGGCGGCTGAGCTCACCGAGCAGCTCGCCGCGATGGATCTCCCGCAGGCCGCGCCGGCGTGCGGCCACCCGCTCAAGGTTGTCGGCGCCGATCGCCGTCGACACGACGAGCTCGACGTCATCGCCCGCCGGGACGTTCGTCGCGTCGTGACCGATCGCCGGCTCGACGCCCGCCTCCCGCACGCGCGCGAGGTAGGGCGACTCAGCCTGATCGGAGCCGGTCACCGCCGCGCCGAGCCGTCGCGCGATCAGCGCCAACCCGCTCATTCCCGCGCCACCGAGGCCGACGAAGTGCAGCCGCCGCTGCTGCCAGGCGGTCATCCCGACGAGGCTCGCGCGGCGGCGAGCAGCTCGTTGGCGACGGTCTGCGCTGCGTCGGGGCGAGCGATCGCCGCCGACGCCGATGCCATCGCCGCGAGTCCGACCGGGTCGGCGAGCAGCGCGCCGACCTCCTCACCCAGGCGAGCGGGCGTGAGCTCCTCGTCGGGCACGACGATCGCGGCGCCCGCGTCGGCCATCCAGCGCGCGTTGGAGGTCTGATGGTCGGCACTGGCGTGCGGGTAGGGCACCAGCAGCGCGGGCTTGCCCGCCGCGGCGATCTCGAAGATCGACCCTCCGGAGCGCGCGACGCACAGGTCGCATGCCGCGAGCGCCTCGGCGAAGTCGTCGATGTATGCCCGCAGGTCGTAGTGCTCCCCGGGCACGCGATCGGCCAGATCGTCGTAGTCGCGCCTGCCCGACGCGTGCAGGACGCGAAAGGGCGCGTCGCGGAAGGCGTCGATCGCGGCCTCGTTGATGCGCTGAGCGCCCAGTGACCCGCCGAAGACGAGCACGCAGGTGTCATCGTCTGAGAGATCGAAGCGCGCGCGTGCCGCGGCACGGTCGGTGGCGGGCGGCGAGACCGGGCGGCCCGTGACGCGATAGCGCTCTCCGCGCCGGCCGTCGATCGGGAAGGCGAGGCACACGCGCTTGGCGCGCCGAGCGAGCAGCCGGTTGGTGATGCCGAGGTGGCTGTCGGCCTCGGTGAGCACGAGCGGGATGCGCTTGCGGACGGCGGCCAGCCCCACGGGCCCTGCGACGTACCCGCCGGCCCCCAGCACCGCGGCCGGCTGCAGCTCGGACAGGATCCGGCCCGCGCTGCGCACCGCGAGGGCCGCCAAGCCGACCGCGCGTGCCGCGCGCAGCGGATTGGTGCGGCTCAGGCCGGCGACGCCGATCGTTCGCAGCTCATACCCGGCCGCCGGGACGAGCCTCGCCTCCGCACGCTCGCCTCCGACGAAGACGACCTCGGCGCCGGCATCCTGCAGGCGCTCGGCAACCGCGAGCGCCGGCACCACATGCCCGGCCGTCCCTCCCGCGGCGATCAGGATCCTGAACATCGATGCACCGGCGGTCGTGGGCGCCTAGGACGCCGAGGCGCCGCGCGGTTCGGCGGATCTGCTCGGCCGGGCACGGCGGGATCCTCGCGCATCCGCGCGATCGCCGGTCGGCGGGGGCAGGACGGCGAGATGGCTCGTGCTGCGCGCCGCGATGTTCAGCAGCAGGCCCATCGCCGCGAGCAGGACGAGCAGGCTCGTTCCTCCCGAGGAGATGAACGGCAGTGGGACCCCGGTCACGGGCGCGATGCCGAGGACGGCGAAGACGTTGAGCAGCGCCTGACACAGGATCAGCCCGGTGACACCCGCGGCCAGCAGCTGCTGATGCAGCGTTGCCGCCGACCTCGCCGTGCGCAGGCCCGCGTAGCCGATCATCCCGTAGAGCAGCAGCAGCGCGCCGATGCCGGCGACGCCCAGCTCTTCGCCGATGACGGCGAGGATGAAGTCCGTGTGCGCCTCGGGCAGGTAGAAGACCTTCTGCACCGATTCGCCGATGCCGACGCCGAACAGCCCGCCCGAGCCGAGCGCGATCTGACCCTGAACGGCCTGAAGACCGGTGTCGGTCGGGTCGGCCCACGGGTTGATGAAGGCCGTCAGCCGCGAGACGCGCTCGGGGTCCACGAGGGCGAACAGCACCACGAGCGCCGTTCCGCAGATAGCGAGCAGTCCGAGGATCCGCACCGGGACGCCCGCGACGAGCAGTAGCGAGCCGAGCGTGAAGGCGATCACGAGCGTCGTCCCCAGATCCGGCTGGGACGCCACGAGCACCATCGCCGCGCCCGCGACGAGCAGCAGCGGCCGGATGACGCCACGCGTCGTCTGAAGCCGCGCGGGCCGCGTCGCCAGTACGCCGGCGGCATGCAGCACGAGCGCCAGCTTCATGAGCTCCGAAGGCTGAAACTGCACCGGCCCGGCCCCGATCCAGCGGCGTGCGCCGTTGATGTCCACGCCGATCCCCGGGATCTTGACGGCGACGAGCAGCACGAAGGCGAGCCCCAGTAGCGCCGGCGTGATCCGCGACAGCAGCGTCAATCCGCTGCGTGACAGAAACAGCATCACGACGAGCCCGAGCGCGCCATAGGCGAGGTAGCGGACGAGGTAGGTCGTGCCGTCGCCCTGGCCTTCGAGCAGGGTCCGCGCGGAGGACGCGCTGTAGACCATCACCGCGCCCGCCGCCAGCAGGCAGAACGTCGCGGTCAGCAGGATGTTGTACTCGACGGGCCTGGTCTTTGGCCGCGTCCGCGGCGTGGACTCGGGACGAGCCTGGGCGGCGACAGCCATCCCTGCGCTGTTCGACGCGCGAACGCGTCTTCCTCGCTTCGACGGTCCTAGGCGTCCCAACGACATCGGCGTCTGGCGCGCGAACGCCTCGACGACCGCGCGACCGGTCCGTGCTCGTCATTCTCGGGGTGCCGCTGCTGGATCGACCCGTACTGGGCGCTACCGCAGCAGCGCCTTGAACGCCCGGCCGCGCGCCTCGTAATCGGTGAACTGGTCGAAGCTCGCACAGGCGGGCGACAGCAGCACGACCTCGCCGTCGCGCGCCGCCGCGCGCGCCTCGCCGACCGCGTCGTGCAGCGTGCTGCACGCCACGCCGCCGACCTCTGCCTGCAGCTGTGGCGTCGCCTCGCCGATCAGGTAGACGCGGTGCGCGCGATCGCGCAGCGCGGTGAAGTCCTGGCCCTTGCCCCGGCCGCCCAGGATCAGGTGCACGGGCGCGTCAAAGCTCGCCAGCGCGACGAGCGACGAGGCGACGTTCGTGGCCTTGGAGTCGTTGACATAGAGCACGCCGTCGATCGTCGCGACGTCCTCCAGGCGGTGCTCGACGCCCGCGAACCCCCGCAGGCCGGCACGCACCGCGTCGGGGTCGATCCCGCGCGCCAGCGCGATCGCCGCAGCCGCCGCGGCGTTGGCGCGGTTGTGCGCGCCGCGCAGCCCGATCTCGTCGTGGGCGATCAGCGGCTCGTCGTCCCACCACAGGTGGCCGGCGCGATCGTCAAGATCGCCGCCGGAACCGAAGCGGACGCGACGCGCGCAGCCGCCGAGGTCCTCGATCCCCAAGCCCGCGGGCGCGACCGCCACGTCGTCGGTGCCCTGGCGCGCGAACATCCGCAGCTTCGCGCCGACGTAGTCCTCAAATGTGCCGTGACGGTCCAGGTGATCGGGCTGCACGTTGAGCAGCACCGCACCCTCCGGAGCGAAGTCGATCACGTCCTCAAGCTGAAAGGAGCTGACCTCACAGACGATCACCGTGCCGGCCGCAAGTGACCCCACGAGCCCGCTCAGCGCGTCGCCGACGTTGCCGGCGACGGCGACGGGCAGCCCGGCCTCGCGGTGGATGTGACCGAGCAGTTGCACGGTCGTCGTCTTGCCGTTGGTACCGGTGACCGCGACGAACGGGTGCTCGCCGAGCAGCCGCCAACCCAGCTCGATCTCGCCCAGGACGGCAATCCCGCGCGAGCGCGCCGCCGCGATCACCGCGGCCTCGCGCGGCACGCCGGGCGACTTGACGACCGCTCGTGCGTGGTCGAGCTGCGCCAGGCCGTCGCAGCGCACGTGCGCATCGAGGCCGTCGGGAAGGCCGGCGGGCGAACCGGCGTCGACGGCCACGACCGACTCGCCACGCGCCTGCAGCGCCCGGGCGGCGGCGACGCCCGACCGGGCCAGGCCGACGACGAGCCACGGCCCCGGCGGCAGCGGCGGACGGGGGCGCTCAGACAACGGAGTACTGATAAAGCGTGAAGCCGATCGCGCTGAAGATCGCGGCCACGATCCAGAAGCGCAGGATGATCTTCGTCTCAGACCACGCCATCAGCTCGAAGTGGTGGTGGATCGGCGCCATCAGGAAGACGCGCTTGCGGAAGGTCTGAAACGAGAACACCTGGATCAGCACGCTGAGCGCCTCGACGACGAAGATCCCGCCGATGAGGATCAGCAGCACCTCGGTCTTCGTCATGATCGCCAACCCGGCGATCGCGCCACCCAAGCCCAGCGAGCCCGTGTCGCCCATGAAGATCGTTGCCGGGAACGCGTTGAACCACAGAAACCCGACGCACGCTCCCACCAGGCATCCGGACAGCAGCGCGAGGTCGTGCTGGCCGGTCGTGATGAACGTGATGCCGATGTAGGACAGCAGCACGATTGCCGCGCAGCCTGCCGCCAGGCCGTCGAGGCCGTCGGTGAGGTTCACCGCGCTCGTCGTGCCCGCCACGACGATGTAGATCATGATCAAGAACGGGATCCCGCCGAGGAAGCTCAGGTCCACCTGGTAGTCGACGACGCGCAGGCGCAGCGTCTGCTGCAGGCCCACCTTCTCCGTCGCGACGTACCACAGCAGGACCGAGATGAGGATCGTCACCCCGAGCTTCATGCGAGCGCTGATCCCCAGCGAACGGCGCCGCACGATCTTGATGAAGTCGTCGGCGAAGCCCAGCAGCGCGCACAGCATCGCCACCCCATAGACCCCGACCGAACGCCAGTCGTAGTCCGACAGGATCAAAAACGGGATCGAGATCGCCGTGAAGATGATGATCCCGCCCATCGTCGGCGTCCCGGCCTTGACGTGGTGAGCCGCCGGCCCTTCCTCGCGGATGAACTGCCCGAACTCGCGCCCCTGCAGGAAGGCGATGAACTTCGGCGACAGGAAGATGCAGATCAGCAGCGCCGCCGTGCCGGCGATCAGCACCTCGCCCATCACGCACCCGCCACGGCCGCGCGAAGGTGCTCGGCGACGACCTCCAGGCCCACGCCGCGCGAGCCCTTGACGAGCACCGTGTCACCCGGCCGCACGAGCTCGCCCACCAGCGCGGCGGCCTCTTGGGCATCGCGCGCCGCGTGCGTCTCCCCGCCGAACGCCTCGCCGATGTGCGCACCGAGGGGGCCGACGGCGACCAGCAGGTCCAGCCCGCCGGCGGCGGCGTGCGCGCCGATCTCCTCGTGAAAGCGCACCTCGTCGGCGCCGAGCTCGAGCATGGCACCGAGCACGGCGACGCGCCGCCCCGAAGCGGATGCGGCGAGATCGTCAAGGGCGGCGCGCATCGACATCGGGTTGGCGTTGTAGCAGTCGTCGATGACGAGCAGCGAGCCCAGGCGGATCCGCTGGCCGCGCAGCGCGCTGAGCGTGACGTCGAGCATGCCGCTCGGCTGCGCGCCGAGCGCGCGCGCCGCGGCGAGGGCGGCCAAGGCGTTGGAGCGCATGTGAGCCGAGTCAAACGGGACCTCCAGCGCGCCGAGATCGCTGACATCGCCGCCCGCGCCGAACGTGACGGTCCGCAGATCCGATCGGCGGTGAGCGTCCAGCAGCGGCTCGTCGGCCGGCACGACCGCGGTCGCTCCCGGGCGCAGCCCGGCGAGCAGCTCGGCCTTCGCGCCGGCCACCGCCTGCACCGTCCCCAGCAGCTCCAGATGCACGGGACCGACGTTGACGATCACGCCGACGTCGGGCTCGGCGATCGCCGCCAGCTCGGCGATCTGCCCGCTGCCGCGCATCGCCATCTCCAGGACGAGCGCCTGCGTCCCGGGCGGCGCGGCGAGGATCGCCAGCGGCAGCCCGATCTCCGTGTTGTGGTTCTGCTCGCTGGCGACGACGCGCCGGTCCTGGCGCAGCATGGCCGCAAGCAGGTCCTTCGTCGAGGTCTTGCCGGTCGATCCGGTGATGCCGGCGACCTGCGCTCCGAGATCCCGCCGCCACTGCCGCGCCAGCGCCTGCATCGCGGCGAGCGCGTCCTCAGCGGCGAGGACCGCGCCACCGGAGGGCAGATCGACCGCGTAGCCGGGGGTGACGAGCACGCCCCACGCGCCGTCCTGGAGCGCCCTCGCGGCGAAGCGCCCGCCGTCGGTACGGGTGCCCGGGAGCCCGACGAACAGGTCGCCGGGACGCACGTCGCGCGAGTCGATCGTCGCCCGCGCGGGCCCGCGCGAGCCCTCGATCCCGACGGCCGCGACCGTCGCACCCGCCGCCGCGGCGACACGCTCAGCTGACCAGTCGCGCACGCAGCGCCTCCGCGGCCACGGTGACGTCGTCGAAGGGCAGCTTGCGACCGCCCTCGAACTCCTGCCCCTGTTCGTGGCCCTTGCCCGCCAGCACGACGACGTCGCCGTCGCGCGCGACCGACACGGCCCGCTCGATCGCGGCGCGGCGGTCGACGATCGACTCCGTCGCGGTGCGGTCGGTGATGCCGGCCAGGATCTCGGTGACGATCGCGTCGGGATCCTCCGATCGCGGGTTGTCGGACGTGACGATCGTGTGGTCGGCCAGGCGCGACGCGATCTCCCCCATCAGCGGGCGCTTGCCGCGATCGCGATCCCCGCCGCAGCCGAAGACGCAGATCAGGCGTCCACGCGTCAGCGGGCGCGCCGCCGCAAGCACGTTCTCCAGCGAATCGGGCGTATGGGCGTAGTCGACGAGCAGTGCGAACCCCTGCCCCTCGTCGACGGGCTCAAAGCGGCCGGGCACGCGGCCGGCGCTGGGAAGCGCGGCCACGATCGCGTCGTCGCCGATGCCCAGTCCGCGGGCCGCCGCGACGGCCCCGAGGACGTTGAGCACGTTGAAGCGGCCCGGCAGCGGCGAGCGCAGCCGCAGGCCGCCGGCGGTGAACGTCGAGCCGGTGAAGTCGCTCGACAGCTCGGTCGCCCGCAGGTCCGCGCCGGACGCGTCGATGCCGAACGTCACGACGTGCGGAAGGTCCAGCTCGCGCGCCAGGCGCGCGCCGTAGGGGTCGTCGACGTTGATCACGGCAACGCCCGGCCGTGCGTCGAAGAGCCGGCGCTTGGCGGCGAAGTAGTCCTCCATCGTCGGATGGAAGTCGAGGTGATCCTGGGTGAGGTTCGTGAAGATCGCGGCCGCCCAGTGGATCGCGTCGGTGCGCCCGAGCGCCAGCGCGTGGCTGGAGACCTCCATGACGCAATGCGAGTCGCCGGCGTCGCGCATCGCCGCGAATGCGGCCTGCAGATCGATCGCCTCCGGGGTCGTGCGCGCGACTTCGTGCTCAGTCCCGCCGATGATCGACGTGACCGTGCCGAGCAGGCCGGTCGCGTGTCCCGAGCCCTCCAGCAGCGCCCGCACGAGGTAGGCGGTCGTCGTCTTGCCGTTCGTGCCGGTGACCCCCACCGTGCGCAGCGTCGCCGTCGGATCGCCGTGCAGGCGCGCGGCGGCCGGTGCCATCGCCGCCCGCACGTCGTCGACGACGATCTCGGGAACGCCGAGGCCGAGCGGATGGTCGACGACGAGCGCCACCGCTCCGCGCCGCACGGCGTCGGCCGCGAAGTCGTGGCCGTCGCGCGTGAATCCCCGGACGCAGAAGAAGACGCTTGAAGGCACGACCCGGCGATTGTCGAGCGCCAGCGCGGAGACCTCGACGGTCCTACCGTCCGGTGCGAGCTCTCCGAAGACCTCACGCAGCGTCATGGCGTTCTGACCTCTGTCATCCCCGTCGATGCACGTGAGGATACGGGCGGCTCAGCCCGGCGGGATGCTGAGGTACGGCAGCGCGAAGCGCATGATCTCCTGAAATGCCGGCGCCGCGACCTCGGCCCCGTAGTACTCGCCTTGCGGCTCGTCGACCATCACGGTGACCAGCAGCTTGGGCTTGGATGCGGGGGCGAAGCCCACGAACGAGCCGATGTAGCGGCTCGTTGAGTACTCCCCGGTCTTGCGGTCGATCTTGTTCGCCGTGCCGGTCTTGCCCGCCAGCGTGTAGCCGTCGATCGCCGCTGCCGATCCGGTGCCGTCGGCGCTGACGACGCCCTCGAGCATCGATCGGATCTGCTTGGCGGTCGTGGCGGAGAGCACGCGCTGCCCGGGCTGCTGCGCGGCGCGCTTTCCGTCGACCGCCGCGATCAGCTGCGGCTTGCGCAGCATGCCGCCGTTGGCGATCGCGGCGTAGGCCCGCGTCAGCTGCAGCGGCGTCACCGACACGCCCTGGCCGATCGGCAGGTTGCCGATCGACGAGCCGGAGTAGTCCTTGCGGGCGAGCACCTGCCCGGCCTCCTCGCCGGCCAGCTCGATGCCCGTCCGCCGGCCGAAGCCAAAGCGCCGAACCCAGCGATCGAAGCGCGTGGCGCCGAGCTTGAGGCCGATCTTCACCGTTCCGACGTTGGAGGACTGCGCGAGAATCTCAGCCGTGGTCAGGTCGATCGTCCCGCGCTCGTGCGATTCGCCGATCGTGCGGTCGGCGACCTCGATCGTGGGCGGCAGGTTGAAGACGTCGTCGGGATCGACGACCCCCTCCTCCAGCGCGCCGGAGACCGTGAACGGCTTGAACGTCGAGCCGGGCTCGTAGTTGAAGCCGACCGCGCGGTTCTGGGCGGCGTACTGCGGCGCGCCGCCGAAGTCGTTGGCATCCACACGCGGCCAGTTGGCCATCGTCAGCACTCCCCCGTTGCGGGGATCCATCACGATCGCCGTCGCGCCCTTGGGGTGCCACTTCGCACCGATCTCCGCAAGCACGTCCTCGACCTTGGCCTGCAGCGGCGCATCGATCGTCAGGCGCAGCTCCTTGCCGGCGACCGCCCGCTTGGGCTCCTGCTGGACGATCGGGTCGCCGACGCCGTCGTTGACGACGCGGCGCGTGCCGTCGCTGCCGCCGAGCACGTCGTCCTGCGCGTACTCCAGCCCGCTGAGCCCGTCGCCGTCGACGCCGACGCCGCCGATGACCTGCGAGGCAAGCCAGCGGCGCGGGTACTCGCGGCGCGAGCTGGGCGTGAAGTCCAGGCCCACGATCTTCAATGCCTTGATCTTCTGGACCTTCGACGCCGACAGGTTGCGCGCGAGGTAGACGAAGCCGCCGCTGCTGCCGAGCTTCTTGAGCACGTCGGGCTCCGTCGAGCCCAGCAGCGGCGCCAGGCGCGCCGCCGCCCGCTGCGGCGACCGGACGAGGTACGGCGTCGCCGCCACGTCGGAGGCAGGCTCGGACACCGCCAGGTCGATGCCGCGGCGGTCGGTGATCGAGCCGCGGCGCGCGGGGACCTTGATCTCGTTGACCTGCTGGGTGACGGCAGCGCGCTTCAACGACGGCGCCTTGACGCCGCCGAGCCACAGGGTGCGCCCACCGGCCAGTGCCAGCAGGCACAGGAAAATCGCGAAGAGCAGCCCGATGCGCCGCTCGACCAGGCCCACTACCCGACCGCTGACGGCGTTGCCTGCGCTGCCGCGCCGCCGGCCTGGGCGGCCGGCGCAGGTGCTGCCGGCGGGGGCGATCCGACGGGCGCTGGCGTCGCGCCGGCAGCCGGAGCCGGCTGGGCCGGTGGAGTGCTCGCGACGGGTGCGGGCTGTGGCGGCGGGACCGTGGATGGCGCCGGTGACGCCGGTGCGCCGTCAGCACCGGGTGCGGCCGCCCCGTCCACCGTCGTCGTCGCGGTCAGCGTGCCGGCGGGTCCGGCGACCGCGCGATCCGGTGCCTGGATGCTGACGGCGGCGCGCTTGGCGGCGGCGCGGGTGTCTCGCGTGCGGAGGTATCCGACGTCGGCCGGGGCGGGCATGACCATGCCCTGCGCCTCGGCCATCGGCCGGATGCGCTCCGGCGAGCTCAGCCGCGAGACCTCGCGGCGCAGCCCGGCATTGCTCTGCTCCAGCGTGCTCGCCGTCTGCACCGCGTTGCTGATGCCGGTGTTGAGCTTCAGCAGCGACACCTGCGTGGCGACGATCCCCAGCAGGGCGAAGGCGATGATGCCGATCCAGATGCGGCTGCGCACGAGCCGGTCCATCGCCCGGCTCGACGAGACGTCGAGGGCGACGCCGGCCACGCGCGAGGCGATCGCGACGCCGCCGTAGGCCAGCCGACGCGGGCGTGCCGCAGCCGGGGTGGCTCGCCGGCGGGGAGCGGGCGCCGGCAGTGCCCGCGATGGCGCCGCCGCGTCGGCGTATGCCAGCGCGGACGCGTCGATCTGCGCGCGCGGCGCGCGAGCGGGCGGGCCGGCGGCCGGGTCCGAGCCGCTCCTGGGCGGGTTCGCCGGACCCGACACGCGCCGTGGCGCGGCCGGCGTCGCGCTACGCGGGATCTTCCGGCCGGCGCTGGTTGCTGGCGAGCTTGCACTCATCCTTGATCCTCCCTCAGCTTCGATGCGACGCGCAGGCGCGCCGATCGGGCTCGCGGGTTGGCGGCGATCTCCCCGGCTGTCGGGACGATCGAACGGCGGGTGACCAGCTCGGCCTCGGGCTCGCGACCGCAGCCGCAGACCGGCAGGTCGGGAGGGCAGATGCAGCCCTGCGCGCGTGCGGCGATGAAGCGCTTGACGCGGCGGTCCTCCAGCGAATGGAAGGAGATCGCGGCAAGCCGGCCATGCGTCGCGAGCACGTCCCACGCCAGCGGCAGCGCCGCGTCGAGCTGGCCGAGCTCGTCGTTGACGGCGATCCGCAACGCCTGGAAGACGCGCTTGGCGGGGTGGCCGGCTGCAAAGCGAGCGGGAGTCGGGATCGCCTGGGTGATGACGTCGACGAGCTCGATCGTGGAGGCGATCGGCTTGCGATCGCGGGCGCGCACGATCGCGCGTGCGATCTGCCGCGCGTAGCGCTCCTCGCCGAGCTCGCGGAAGATCGTCTCCAGATGGCGAGGCTCGGCGTCGTTGACGAGCTCGTGCGCACCGCGCTGCAGGCCGGGATCCATGCGCATGTCCAGCGGCGCGTCGTAGGAGTAGGAGAACCCGCGCTCCCAGGTGTCGATCTGCATCGAGGACATGCCGAGGTCCAGCAGCACGACATCGGCGTGAACGCCTTCCTCGCGCAGCTGCGACAACCCGTCGACGAACGACGCGCGGATGAATCGCGTGGTGCACGAGACCTCGTCGGCGAGCTCGGCGAAGCGCTCCGCGGCGATCGGGTCTCGGTCGATCGCGATCAGCGTGCCGGTGGCGCCGATGCGTCCGGCCAGCAGCCGCGCGTGGCCGCCCGCGCCGAACGTGCAGTCGACGACGACCTGGCCGGGCTGCGGATCGAGCAGCTCGATCGCCTCCCCCGCAAGGACGGGCACGTGCGCCATCTTCATCTCAAGCAGGGTTGCCAAGGCGTGAGGTGATGTCGATGACGTCGGATGCCAGCGCGGCGTCGTATGCCGACCACGCGGCACGGCTCCAGATCTCCAGCGCGTCGCCCGAGCCGGTGACGACGACCTCCTTCTGCAGGCTGGCGTACTCCAGCAGGAACGCCGGGATCATCACGCGGCCCGCCGCGTCGAGCTCGGTGTCCAGCGAGTTCGCGGAGAAGAAGCGCTTGAGCTTCTGCGCCTCCGGCTGGAGGGGATGAAAGCCGGCCAGCGATGCCGCCGTGTAGGCGTCGTAGCCGCTCGGCGTCCACAGCGCGACGCAGCGCTCGAGTCCCTTGGCGAGCACGACCCCCTCCGACAGGGCGGCGCGGAAGCGCGCCGGCACCGTGAGCCGGTTCTTTGCGTCGAGGGAATAGTCGAAGGTGCCGCGAAAGACCATGTGTGCGAGGTGCCGACGTGCATGAGAAAGATCGAGAGCCGGGCTGGAGGGGTGGGAGGAGCCCCTCCAGCCCGGCTCGCTGCGGCGAAGGTACCCCACTCTCTCCCACAACACAACCTATTCTGCACGCGATCTCCCACAATTCTTCGCTCGGTCCCACGATTCCGTGCGAAAACCGAGATTGAGCAGGGTCTTTGTGGCGATCGCGGACACGGCGCCGGCCGGGCTCCGGATGCAGCCTGGCTTGCAGTGCACGCACCGCGGGCGCGTTCTTGCAGTCCGAGCAGGATTCCGCCGCCCCGATGTGCATAGGCGGTGGGGCGTCGTGGGAGGCCCGGCCGGGACCCCGGATTCAGCCCAGCGCCTGGACCAGCACGGCCGCGACGAGCAGCATCACGGCGGGCACGAGCACGAGCGCGACCACGAGCTGGATCTTCGGCGCCGCACGCGCGCCGTCGTCGCGCAGCAGCCGGGCCTGCTCGGCTCGCGCCTCGGTGACGAGCGCCTCCAGCGCCGGCGCCAGCGGCGCGCCGTGGCGGTCGGCGCGCGTCACCGCGGCGGTCAGCGTCGCGACGCCGTCAGCGGGGCAGCGCGCCACCAGCTGCTCGAAGGCTTCGGCGCGCGTGGCGCCGAGCTGCATCCTCCTCGCCGCGGCGCGCAGCTCGCCGGCGAGCACGCCCTGACAGCGCTCGCCAACCTCAGCCAGAGCGCGGCCGATCGGAAGCCCGGCCTGGACCGCGACGCGCAGCAGATCCAGCACGTCGGCCAGCTCGTGACCGATCCGGGCGGCGCGAGCGCGAGCGCGGCGCGCCAGGAGGAGATCGGGCGCGAGGAATCCGCCGGCCGGCGCGCACAGCATCGCCACGACGCCCAGGCGCCCCGGGAGCGATCCGATGAGCGTGATCGCCAGCAGCAGGCCGGTCAGCGCTCCGACGGCCTTGAGCGCCATGACGTCGGTCGGCCCAAGACCCAGCGGGTCTCCCGCGGCGGCGATCCGCGCATGCAGGTCGGCCGGCGGCAGCATGCCGGCGCGGCGGCGCGCCAGGCCGGCGAGCGCGACGGTCATCGCTCCGAGCCGGGTGCGGCGCCGCCCGGCGGGCGAACGGCGGCCGCGTGCTCGCGGGTGAGCGAGCAGTTCGACGATCGCCGCCGCGCCGGCGGCGCCCGCGAGCCCCGCCAACACGGCGGCGGCGCTCACCGCATGTCCCCCACTCGCGCGATCCGCCGGACACAGCAATACGCGAGGACCTGAAGTCCCACGGCGCCCGCCACGAGCGCCGCCGTCAACGGCGAGCCGGCGAGCGTTCGCAGATATCCCGGCGACGCGATCTCACCGAGTGCGAGTCCCGCGAACGGCAGGCCGATCACGAGCAGTGCGGTGAAGCGCGCCTGCGCGGTCGCCGATCGCGCCTCGGCCACGACGCGGCCGCGCGATTCCAGCGCGGACGCCAGCGAGCGCAGCAGCCCGGCGAGATCGCCGCCCGCGTCGCGCTGCAGCAGGACCGCGGCGACGAGCGTGTCGCACGGCCCCGGCCCGGCCCACCTGGCGAGCTCGCCCAGCACGTCCTCGGTGCGCTCGCCGAGCTCCAGTGCCGCCGCCGCGGCTCGCAGCTCCTCGCCGGCGGCGCCCCGGACGCCTCCCCCGTGCGCCGCGGCCCCGATCGCGCCGCGCACCGAGTGCCCGCCGGCCAGCGCGTCGGCCAGGGCGCGAGCGATCGCCGGCGCCTGCGCCGCGATCGCCTCGCGGCGGCGCCGCGCGCGTGCCCGCAGGACGGCGCGAGCGATCCACGGCCCCGCCGCCCCGAGCCCGGCCGCGATCAGCGGGCCGGCGGCCAGCCATCCCGCCGCGGCCAGCGACAGGACCCCGACGAGCGCCAGCCGCCGGCGCTCCGGGCTCGTCGGCTCGCGCCCGCTGCGCAGGGCATCCAGCGCCGGCGCGAGCCAGCGGCCGGCGCGGCGAACGACCCGCTGCTGCTCGGCGGCGGCGATCAGCTCCCACGCCGCCAGCACGGCGCAGGCGGCGGCCAGCCCGGCGAGGAGGGCCGTCGCGCTCACGCCGCGCGGGCAAGGCGCGTGGCGAGCGCGTCGGCGAGCGGCGCGCGCCAGGTCGGGCGGCCATCCTGCGACAGCGTGTACAGCTCGCGCGTCCCCGCCCCGCCGGCGATCCGCACGATCTCGCTGACGGCCACGACGCGGCGCGAGCCGTCGGCCATCCGCGCCTGGTGCACGACGAGGTCCAGCGCACCGGCGACCTGATCGCGGACCGCTTCGTGGGGCAGCCCGAGCCCGGCCATCAGCGCCAGCGTCTCGACGCGGCGCAGCGCCTCCTCGGGCGACCCGGCATGCACGGTCGACAGCGAGCCGTCGTGGCCGCTTGACATCGCGCTGAGCATGTCCAGCGCCTCGGCCCCGCGCACCTCGCCGACGACGATCCGGTCGGGTCGCATGCGCAACGCGTTGCGCACGAGCCGCCGCACGGTGACCTCGCCGCGTCCCTCAAGCGACGCCGGGCGCGCCTCCAGGCGGACGACGTGCGGATGGCGCAGGCGCAGCTCGGCGGCGTCCTCGACGGTCACGATCCGCTCACCGTCGTCGATGAACTCGGTGAGGGCGTTGAGCGTCGTCGTCTTGCCCGAGCCGGTGCCGCCGCTGATCAGCAGGTTGCAGCGCGCGCGCACCGCCGTGCGCAGCAGGTCGTGCAGCGGCGCGGCCCACGTGCCGTTGGCGACGAGGTCGTCGGGGCCGAAGCCGCGCGGCCGAAAGCGGCGGATCGTCAGCACCGAGCCGTCGAGCGCCAGCGGCGCGACGACGACGTTGACGCGCGAGCCGTCGGGCAGGCGCGCGTCGCACAGCGGCTCGGCCTCGTCGACGCGGCGCCCGATCGGCGCGAGGATGCGCTCGATGGCGTGTCGCAGGTCCGCTTCGCCGGCGAAGCACGCCGCCGTCGGCTCGATGCGTCCGGCGCGCTCGACCCACACCTTGGCGTGCCCGTTGACCATCACCTCGTCGACCGTTGGATCTGACAGCAACGGCTCCAGCGGCCCCAGGCCGAAGGATCGCTCCGCGACGCGGGCGACCAACCTCGCCCGCGCGGCGTCGTCCAGCAGCCCGGCCTCCCGGTCGACGAGCGCGCGGATGCGCTCGTGCAGGTCGCCGCCGTCGTGCCGGGCGGCCTCGCCCAGCAGGCGGTCGCGCAACGAACCGGCGAGCTCGTCGAGCGCCGCGTCGCGGTCGAAGTGGTCCATGCCCCTTAGAGGAGCGGGCCGACGGAAGTTCGCCCCCCTCGCAGGACCGCGCGTCGTCGCTCAGCCGAGATTGCCGATGCTCTTGCCGTCCTGCTCGCCTCGGTATGGACCTCCGCGCGCACGGAGGTCTCCGGTGAACTGGATCGTCAGGTAGGCGTCGGGGTCGTTCGCGGCACTGGACGGGAGCCGCTCGTCGACGCTCCAGCGGCCGTCGCGGATCGTGGCTTTCGCCGTCCACACTTCGGCCGCGCCGCCAGCGGACCGATAGGTCGCCCTGAGCCTCACCACACCTGAGACGTCGCGATCGACCGTGCCGCCGACCGACAATCGTCCGCCCGAGAAGGTCAGCCGATCTCGCACCAGGAGGGTCCGGCCGTGCGCGGCCCGCAGCCGCAGTTCGTCGGAGAGCGTCGCGCCGTTGCCCGCATACGACACATTGAGAATCCCGCTGGACCGGCCGCGCTGGCGGGCGTGCAGTCTCGCGCTCAGACGAACCGGCTTCTCCCCCTCGCGAGCGGTTCCGACATCGACGGTATAGCGCTCGAAGCGGCCGGCCGCCTGATAGTCGATCGTCAGCTTGCCGGTGGCGCGGCCCGTGATCGAGAACAGCACATCCAACCGCCCGCCTTTCACGGACGCGCGCTTGACCTTCAGCTTGGCGGGAAACTTCGCCCCACCCGACGAGCGCGCCGGTAGCTGTGCCGACGACGAGGCCGGCCGAGGTGCGAGCGCCTGCGGCGGCTGAGCCGTCTGCGGTGCCGGTGCCGGCTGCGGCGCTTGGAACTGCACCACCGCTCCCCCCAAGGATCGGTTACCCGCCACATCCACGGCGACCGCCCGGTATCCGTGCGCCCGTCCGTCGGCCGGTCCGGTCTCCGCGAAGGCTTGGGTCGTCGTCTGCGCGACCACGGCACCGTCGCGCTCGATCTCATAGTGGCTGAGTTCCTCGTCGTCGCTGGCCGCAAACCACGAGAAGTCAACCGTCGTCGCGCTCGTCGCCGAGCTGCGCAAGCGCGGGGCCTCGGGCGGCGTGGCATCTGGTCGGGGCACGACGATGCTCACGGTCGCCCCGCCCGCATCGATCGCGCCGACGCGAAGCTCGGTGCCCGAGACCGGATCGAGAAACGACGCCCCCGACAGGAGGGCGGCGTCGCCGAAGCCGCCCGGCGAGCCGGGCGTCATGTCCAAGAGCGCCGACTGCTGTCGTCGCTCGATGGCCTGCACGAGCCTCACCGAGACACCCTGAACGACCGGCTGACTCGAACCGAATGCGTCGAAGGGCGCGCTCGCACGCCGGAGTTCGAGCGCGAAGAAGTCCTGCGTCGCCTGTCCGGAGACTCGCCGCGGCACCCTGATCGAGCGCACGCCACTCGTCGATGTCGTCGGCGCCAGACGGATCGTCTGCGACGCGCGCACGTAGGCATCGTCACCTGCCGAGATGTTGTCAGTCTGCAGCCGGTGCCAGGTCGACATCAGACTCGACCCGAGGGCCATGGTGTCAAACGGATCGCCGTACTCATCGACCGAGCACGACGAACTGCCAGCGAGGCTGACCGGTGCGCCGGCCTGTGCACAGGCAAGCGTCGACGCGTGGTGAGCTCCCATGTTGTGCCCCAGCTCGTGCGTGATGACCGACACGTCCGGGCCGCCGTTGTACCAGCTGATCGGACCCGCCACGTCCCCGAGACCGCCATAGGTGCAGTCACGGAGGTTGGGGTGAACGATGGCGACGTGGTCGAAACCGTCGAGGGAGGAGCCCAGCCGGTTGAACACCTCGCGCTTGAATGCGTCGTAGTCGCATCCTACGCCGCTCACGCTCAGCGCGAGCGGTGCGAAGGTCTCGCCCGCCAGCGTGACGCGCCCTGCACTCTGCTGTCCGAAGAACCGAGCCGCGGATTGCTCGGCTTCAAAGAAACTCTGCCGTGCTTGGGCTTGCGTCGTCGGGGCTGCAGGTGCGTCGGACAGTGTCACGATCACGACGGCAACGCGGCGAGGCCCGGCTCCGATCCGTGCCGACGTAGCGGCCGAGTCGTCGAGCGGTTCGACACGTCCGCGCAGCGTCGTGCCGTCCCCGCTGCCTACGACCCGCACGAGCCGGCCGAGCAGCGGTCGCGCGTCGTTCGTGGCCTCGACCCTCCAGTCACGTCCGTCCCTGCCGCGCAACGTGAGCCGGTCTTCGCTGCTTTCCGCGTCGAAGTCGTCGAGATGCTCGACGATCAACGTCCCCGTCCATGCCGATGGACCACCCGCGGCGCTGGCCTGCGACCCTGAGAGCGAGATCAGGCAACTGCCGAGCAGCACGATTCGCAGCCAGTCCTTGATACTCACAGCCGTACCGCCTCGGTTAAAGAACATGGCCCGATAGATGCGCGCGAACATTAGCGCCCTAGTGCGTCGACTATCACCTCGCCATCACATTGACCTGCCGGTGTACTGGTAGTCACATCAGCCCTGGCGATGACGGCACACACTATACGGTCGGGGAGTGCGGCGGACCTCGTCCTGCCTCCCGCGGTGGTGGCTGCCACATGTTCGCAACTCACCGCCGGCCTTGAGACCGTGAAGTCCCACATCGCGTACGTTCTCACCAAGCTCGGCGCCTGCGACCGCGACCGCGCAGTGATCCGCGCCTACGCGACAGGGTTGATCATCCCCCCGCTGATGCGCAGCACCAGGATCGACATCGTTTCATCCGCGCAGGCGACCGTGACACTCCGCAGACAGCGCGTGGCAGCTCCCCAGGGTCCGCCGACGGGCGCATTCTTGAACACACCGTGGTCGCAGGATCGCGGTAGAGACCTCGCATCTCCGTTCTCATGCCGGTTTGTCCGGCACACGCACGGGCTACTTCCCTGCGACATCGCCCTACCGGAAGTCCGAGCCCATCCGCAGGCCGACCTTGCCGCGAGCGCGATCGCCGTCGGAGCGTGGCAGCAGCCGCAGCTCGCGCGCGAAGTCCTGTGCCGCCGCCAGGTAGACCGCCTGGCGCAGCGTGACGCGCAGCGACACGGCGACACGGTCGCCGGGCACAGCCTCCGTGCCGCGGCTGGGGGCCTGCTCGGTCGCGGTGAATGCGGCGGCGTCGAGCACCTCGACGTCCTCGAGCGCGAGCACCGTCTGGCCGCGCTCGTCGGCTTGCGGCTCGGGCGTGACGAGAATGTCGACGCGGCTGCCCGCGGTGACGAGGTCCGGCGAGCCGAGCGCGACGAGGTGGGCGATGCGCTCGCCGCGGCGAATCGGCGGACCGGCGGGGCGAGAGCGCCCGTCGCCGACCATGGCCGCCGACAGGTCGGTGCCCGCGGGAATGTCGACGGATGCCCTCAGTCCCTGAAGCTCATCGGGCGAGGCGATCCGGCCGTCGGAGGCGAAGCGCTGAGGCACGCGCCGCACCGCGAGCGCCTGGGGCTTGATCTGCATGCCGGCGTCGATCGGCTCCCGCGCCACGACGACGTTGACGAGCTCGCCGACGCGGCGTGACAACGACGCCTCCCTGCCGGCGATGCTCGAGGCCGCCAGCCCGCCCAGGATCAGCGCGAGGCCGCCAAGCAGCAACGCACGACGGCGGTGGCTCATCGCTGCCTCCCGCCGGCATGTCGCTGGGGCAGCTCGATCCCGATGCGCGCGCCGCGTTGCGACGGCGCCGCGACGAGGCGACCGCCATGGCGCTCGGCGATCTCGGCGGCGATCGCCAGACCCCGGCCGCGCCGGCCGCGCCCGCCGCGCGCCCGCCTCGTGAGGTCGCCGACGGACGCCGGCAGCCCGGGTCCCTCGTCGCTGACCTCGATGCGCACGTGCCGGTGACCAACCACGCGCGCGGTGAGCTCGACGCGTCCGCTCGCGTGCTCGAGGGCGTTGGCCACGAGGTTGGAGATCGCCTGCGCGAGCCGGATCCGGTCCGCGTGGACCCTCGCGTCTCTCGCGATCGCGCCCAGCGCGATCTGGCTGTCGAAGCTCGCGGCCACGGCGCGCCAGCTTTCGAGCTGCTCCTCCAGCAGCTCGGCCACGGCGATCGACTCCGTGCGATCGATCGACCGCTTGCCGCTGCGAGCGGCCGCGAAGTCGTCGAGCGCGAGGGCGGCGCGGCGCAGCTCGAGATCGATCGCCGCCAGGCGCTCCGGCGGCGCCTCCTCGCGGCGCTCCATCGTGGCGAGGCTGAGTCGCACGGCCGTCAGCGGCCCCCGCAGCTCATGGCAGGCCCGGGCGACGAGCTCGCGGCGCCGACGCAGCTCATACGCCGCGGCGCCCGCGACCGCGAGGCCAAGCGCCGCGAGCACCCACGCGAGCGGCACATCCACGTCACGCCTCGTTGCATGTTGTCGTCACGTTCATGACCCGCGTTCTTGTTGGAGGTTCGCCAGCCGCGCCCTGGGGTGGCGTGCCGCACCCCATAGAGGGCCGGGAGAGCGAAAGTTCGCCCCCTCGGCCGATCCGACCGGCGGCCGCCGCCGCGGTGACCTTGGGGTCGCCGTTGACGTACATCGTGCAGACCGCATGCACCCCGGTGTCGGCGATCAGCCTCGCCTTGGCGTCGAAGCGCAGCATCCGTGTCTCCGCGAGCAGGTCGGCCATCGGTCTTACGTCGTAGACCGGTCGGCGATCCCGGAGAGCACGACCGAGCTGGCCGGAGGCACGATCCGGACCGACGAGGGTCCCCGCGGACCTGGAGGCCCGACGGATCGGGCACCGGTCGTGCCTCTCCGTCAACCGGATAGCGCGGGGGGCTTGCTCTCACACCTGGCCCAGCGGCTGGGCGGGTTTGGCATGCCAGACATGCAGAAACCGCCCAGGTCGATGGGATGCGCGTCCGGCTGGCCGTGTTCCCCATGGCATGCATGCACAAGGCGCCCAACCCGGTGATCGCAGGCGACGACGATCGTCGCCCGAGACCGCTCCGCTGGGCTACGTCACCCGTCCAGCGCCAGCGGCCTGTCGCGTACGGTCGCGAGATGAGCTCCATCGACTTCGCGCGCACCCGAGCATTCATCGACGCGATCCCAGAAGGCAGATGGGCCGCCTACAAGGACGTAGCCAGGGCGGGCGGGAACGTCAGCGGAGCCCAAGCGGTCGGTACGTGGCTTGGCCGCGAGGGCCATGGGATTCCGCTCGACTATCGCGTGCTCACCGTCCAAGGCCGCATGCCCGACACATTTCGCTCGGCCGGTTGGGATGCCCGGACGACCCCGCCAGCGCCCTCGCAAAGCTCAAGTCCGAGGGCGTCACCATCGACGACCACAACCGCGCCGCGCAATCACAGCGCTTCTCGGCGACGGACTGGAGCCAGTAGCGAGTTCCCCACGGCGCGAGAAGGAGGCGATCTCGCACCTGGCCGAGCGGCTGGGCAGGTTTGGCATGCCAGACATACAGAAACCGCCCAGCTCGATGGGATGCGCGTCCGGCTGGCCGTGTTCCCCATGACATGCATGCAGAAGGCGCCCAACCCGGCTCAGATCGCAGGCGACGGCGATCGCCGCCCGAGACCGCCCCGGTCGACGATTGGGGCGCTGAGCCGCATCCGTCTGGCGCTGAGCGCGCTGCCCACCCAGGCCGGGAGCCCCCGCGCGTGGAGCGGAGCGCAGCCAGACCACACCGAGGAACGGCCGGAGCACTCCACCGGCCCCCGAACCTCAGCTCGCGAACGTTCCTCCCAGTTTGGGCACTTGCGTCTGATGCAACACCCCATCTACGAGCCGGTACCCCACGCCCCAGACGTTCACCACGTAGCGATCGCCGTGGCGGCCGAGCTTGGCACGCAGACGGCAGGCGTGGGAATCCAGGGTGCGCGTCGAGCCGGTGGAGCGGTAGCCCCAGATGCCGCGCAGCAGCTCCTCCTTGGTGAAGACCCTCGTCGGCTCGGACACCAGCGTGCGCAGCAGCGCGAACTCCTTCGCGGACAGGATCACACGATCGCCGCGCAGGCGCACCTCGCGCGACGGCGGATCGACCTCCAGCTCACCCGCTCGCAGGCAGCCGGTCGCGGTGCGGCGGTTGGCGCGTCGCAGCAATGCCGCGACGCGTCCGCGCAGCTCGGGATAGGAGAAGGGCTT
>JAJCYD010000025.1 GCA_029263125.1 Solirubrobacteraceae bacterium
CAGGCTGGCCGGACCCCGGCGTGATCCAACCCGCGATCGTCAGGTCAGCGGCGCGGCGGCAGCAGCTCGGCGACCGCGACTGCCAGCGGTAGCTGGGCGGCGCTGACGCTGTCGGCCTCGGTCAGAGCGGCGATCGTCTCGTAGCGGTCTGCTGCGGGGTCGCGGTGGACGACGAGGCGGCGGCCGTCGAGATCAAGGACCCAGTATTCGGGGATGGCAGCGGCGGCGTAGATCGCTGCTTTGCGTCCGAGGTCGACGGCGCGGGAGGTCAGGCTGACTTCGATGACGAGCTGCGCCTGCGCGGGGTAGGCATCCGAGCTGCCGGCTGTTGCCACGGCGAGATCGGGCTCGGGTTGGCTGATCGAGCTGACGACGTTCAGGGGGCATTGCGGGCTGACGACGAGTCCCTTCGCCGCCGCGATCGGCGCGAGGAGCATGTTCAGTTGACCGACTGCTGCAGCATGCGCCGGACTTTGCGGGCTCATCTCGACGAGCACCCCGTCGAGCAGCTCGACGCGGTCGTCCTCGTCGAGGATGCCGGCGTCGACCATCGCCGCGAGGTCGTCGACGGTGAGCGGATGCAACGGGAGCGCGGCGTCGACGTGCACGGCCATGGGGCCAATCGTACTGCCGGCCGATGCGTCCGACCAGCGCGTGGCGCGCCCACTCACCCGCCTGCGCCGGGCGCACGTCGAACGCCACGAAGGCGACGGCCGATCCCCCGCCGATCCGCCGCGCGGCGGCGATGTGCAGCGTCTCGAGCACCTGGATGTCGGGGTCGGTCTGCTCGGTCAGCACCGCTTGGAAGCGGTGGCCGTCATGGTCGGTGAAGGACAGTTGTGGCGCTCCTCCGGGATGCGCGCGCTCGCGGCGGATGATCACCCGAGAGCCCGCCGGCCAAGCCGTGAGGTCCAGGGCCGTGGTGATCTCGGCGATCTGCCCGTTCTCACGCGGGGTGCCGTCCGTTGCGAGCGCTGCGATCCATGTGTCCTCAGGGATCTTGAGAGTCGCTTCTCGAACCGGGTCAGTCAGCTCGTAGCCGACCGTGTAGCCCAGCCGGCGTCTTGGATGACCTCGACGCGACCCGCCGCGGTGTTCGAGCCGGCGTTGCCGGGCCGCAAGATCGCGGCGAGCTTCGCCGGTCTCATCGCAGTGGACCATCAGCGGATGAAAGCCGTAGCCGCCCTTGTAGTTGCCGGCCGCACCCTGCCGGCCGCACCCTCTTTCTCAGAATGACGGCCCACAAGGGTCGCGTCGACCTCGATCGTTACGCGCTCGGGCGCCCCAGTCTGCGTCCAGACATGCGCGCGCACGAGCATGCGCATCAGCGACCGCATCAAGCAGACCGGGCGTGCAGGCGATCTTGTCGATGACCCGAAACGCCGTCGAGTCCGACGCGACCGCCCCGAACAACGCGTCGTGCTCACGCACCGCTCCCAGATCGCTGAGGCAGTCGCCGCCATCGGCGAGCATCACCGCCAAGTCGCGCATCACACGCCCCGAGTCATGGCCAGATCGACGCGTCTTAGATCCTCCAAGCGCACCGACAACGCTCGGGTGAGACCGCTCCGCGAGGGTGCCTGCGCAATTCGTAGTGCGACCGAAACAAGGCTTCAAGATCTTCGCTGTCGGGGTTGGCACAGACCCTGAAGAGGCGCTGCTGCTCGGTGATCACCCCGAGGCCGACCGTCCGCACGAGCGACATCGAAGCGGGCACTGCACGACCCTATTGCGGGCACCGGCAGGCTGCGGCGGGCGAGATGCGTCCATCGGGCGGGACAACCTGGCGCGCAATCGCCCTCGTGCCCATCCCGACCTCGCTGGTAGGATTACCGGCCGCATGTTCTTCACGACGAAAGCCGAGTACGGCGTCCGCCTGCTCATCGAGCTCGGTCGCCAGCCCGGCAACCAGCCCGTCTCGCTGAAGGCCATCGCCGACGCCGAGAACCTCCCGCTCGCCTACCTGGAGCGCATCGTCGCGCTGCTGCGCAAGGCCGATCTCGTGCAGAGCACGCGCGGCGCGCACGGCGGCTATCAGCTGGCGCGTCCCGCCCACGACATCGCGATGAACGAGGTCGTGCTCGCGCTGGAGGGCTCGCTCGCGCCGATGGAGTGCTTCGTCGAGGAGGACTCCGACGGCCGCGTCCTGTGCTCACACCACGACGACTCCGGCCGCGGCTGCGCCACCAAGCTGCTCTGGACGCGCGTGCAGGCCAACGTCCTCAAGACGCTCGCCGACACGACGCTCGCAGAGCTCGTCGAGTTTCAGACCCGCCAGCCCGTCGCGCCCGTGCGCGAGCCGGCGCCGACCACCGTCTAAGCCCGAAGGAGACCATGCCCGAGCTCGAGATCCGCAACCTCCATGTCCAAGCCGAGGACAAGCAGATCCTCAAGGGCGTCGACCTGACCGTCGCTCCCGGCGAGATCCACGCGCTGATGGGGCCAAACGGCTCCGGGAAGTCCACGCTCGCCAACGCGATCATGGGCCATCCGAACCTCACGGTGACCGACGGGCAGATCCTGTTCGGCGGCGAGGACATCACCGAGGCCGACACCGACGAGCGCGCCCGGATGGGCCTCTTCATGGCCTTCCAGTACCCCGTCGCGATCCCCGGCGTCACCGTCACGAAGTACCTGCGGATGGTCATGAACGCCCACCGCGAGGCGCGCGGCGAGGACGCCATCTCGCTGAAGGAGTTCCGCAAGACCGTCGAGGCCGCGATGGAGCTCGTCAGCGTGCCGCGCGAGTTCAGCTCGCGCTACCTCAACGAGGGCTTCTCCGGCGGCGAGAAGAAGCGCATGGAGATCCTCCAACTCGCGCTACAGAAGCCGGGCTTGGCGATCCTCGATGAGACCGACTCGGGCCTGGACATCGACGCGCTGAACGTCGTCGCGCACGGTGTCAACCATGTCGCCGACGGGACGATGGGCGTGCTGATCATCACGCACTACCAGCGCATCCTGCACATCGTCACGCCGACGCGCGTGTCGATCATGTTCGACGGGCGGATCGCGATGGAGGGCGGGCCTGAGCTCGTCACACGCCTGGAGTCAGAGGGCTACGCGCAGATCCGCGAAGAGGTGGCCGCGTCAGCGTGAGCACGATCGCCGACACGCCGCTTGCCACGGGCTTTCCCTCGCTTGCGCGTGAGGGCGTCGTCTATCTCGACTCGGCGGCGACGTCGCAGACCCACCAGCGCTCGCTGGATGCGATGTCCGACTACTACGAGCACCACCGCGGCACCGTGCACCGCAGCGTCTACCCGCTGGCGGCCGAGGCGACCGAGCTCTTCGAGGGCGCCCGCGATCGGATCGCGGAGTGGCTGAACTGGCCCGCCCGCGCGACGATCTTCACGAAGAACGCGACCGAGGCGATCAACCTCGTCGCCTACGCGTGGGGGCGTGCGAACGTCGGGCCGGGCGACACGATCGTCGTCAGCGAGATGGAGCATCACTCGAACTTCGTGCCCTGGCACCTGCTGTGTGCCGAGGCCGGCGCGACGTTCACCTGCATCCCCGTCGATGACGAGTGCATGCTCGATCTCGACGCGCTGGACGCGGCGCTTGCGACCGGCACGGTGAAGATGGTCGCCGTCGGCCACGTGTCAAACGCGGCCGGCACGATCAACCCGGTCGCCGACATCGTCGCTCGCGCGCACGCCGCCGGCGCGCTGGCGTGCATCGACGGCACGCAGGCGGTGCCGCAGATGCCCGTCGACCTGCAGGAGATCGACGCGGACTTCTACATCTGGACCGGCCACAAGGCCTACGGCCCGACCGGTGTCGGCATCCTGCACGGGCGCCCCGAGGTGCTGGAGGCGATGCCGCCGTTTCTCGGCGGCGGGCACATGATCGCCTCGGTCAGCGTCGAGGAGATCCGCTTCGGCACGCTGCCCGCGAAGTTCGAGGCCGGGACGCTGCAGGTCGCCGAGGGCATCGGGCTCGGCGCGGCGGTCGACTTCCTGGCAGAGCTGGGCATGGAGAACGTGCGCGCGCACGAGCAGGAGATGTGCGCGTACGCGCTGGAGCGCCTGCAGGAGATCCCGGGCATTGAGATCATGGGTCCGAAAGACGCAGGGCGCCGCGGCGCGCTCGTGGCGTTCACGCTCGACGGCATCCACCCGCACGACGTCGCCGAGATCCTCGGCAGCCGCGGGGTCTGCGTGCGCGCCGGCCATCACTGCGCGCAGCCGTTGATGAAGCGCTTTGCCGTCGCCGCGACAACGCGTGCGTCGTTTGCCGTCCACAGCACCCGCGCCGACGTCGACGCTCTCGTCGATGCCATCCACGAAGTTCGGAGGATCTTCGAATGAGCAGCATGGAGAGCATCTACCGCGAGGAGATCCTCGAGCACTACAAGCGCCCCCACAACTGGGGCCACCTGGACCCGCACGACATGTCCTTCGAGGACACCAACCCGCTGTGTGGCGACGAGCTGAAGGTCGAGATCAAGGTCGACGCCGACAACAAGATCGAGGACCTGCGCTTCTCCGGCCACGGCTGCGCGATCTCGCAGGCCTCCGCGTCGATGACCTCCGACGAGATCAAGGGCATGTCGATCGACGAGCTGCTCAAGCTCGATCGCCAGTACGTCCTGGATCTGCTGGGCATCACGATCTCGGCGACGCGGATGAAGTGCGCGCTGCTGACGCTGAAGGTGCTCAAGGGCGCGGCGCTGGGCCAGGCCGTGGACTGGGAGCCGGCGACGCCGAAGAGCGAGGCCGAAGCGGGTCGCTGAGTCCGGTCATGGCGTGTTGACCCCGGATGCCGGGGTGAAGGTGCCACATGCTTCGACGAGATCCTGTTGGAGATGCGCCGCGAGCACGACGAGGCGATGTCGGAGATGCGCAAGCGCAGCGATCAGACGGATGAGCTCATGTGCTGGCTCGGGGAGCTGAACCGCCGCGGCGAGATCGCGCTTCAGGATCTGCTGACCGACATGACCGACGTGCGGCGCCGTCCGGAGATCCCCAACTCCCCCGCGCCGGGCAAACGGCGACGACGGCGCGACGGTCGGCCACCACGTTCGGGCGCACGCTGAGGTGACCGCCCGTCAACCGGCCGGCGCCACGAGCTCGCGCAAGCGGGTGTGGCGCCGCCGCGCATCCGTCCGGCGCACCGCGCCGCCCAGCGCGCCCGGCTCGCCCACGACGACGCACACCTCCTGCGCGCGCGTGACCGCCGTGTAGACGAGGTTGCGCGTCAGCATGATCCGGTGTCCACCGAAGATCGGAACGACGATCGCGCGCGCCTGCGAACCCTGGGCCTTGTGGACGCTCGCCGCGTAGGCGAGGCGCAGGGTGTCAAGGGCGTCGACGGGCAGCGTCAGGCGCCGGCCGTCCTCGCCGGCGAAGTGCACGCGGTTGCGTTCGGTGTCGTGGTGGACGAGCACGCCGCGCTCGCCGTTGAAGAGGTCGTGCTCGTAGGAGTTGCGCGTCTGCATGACCTTGTCGCCGACGCGCAGCGGCGTCCCCTCGATGTGCTCGCCGTCGGGGTTCAGCCGGGCGCGCAGCTCGTCGTTGAGCGCGTCGATCCCGACCGGGCCCTTGTGCATCGGCGCGAGCACCTGCACGTCGGCGGCCGGGTCCAGGCCGTAGTGCTTGGGCAGCCGCGCGGCAGCCAGCTCGCACACCTCCTCGAAGATCGCGCTCGCGCCGTCGCGCGCCACGAAGAAGAAGTCGCGCACGTCGTCGGGACCCGGGATCGTGGGCGGAAGCTCGCCCTCGTTGATCGCGTGGGCGGCGCGCACGATCATCGAGCGCGCGGCCTGGCGGAAGACCTCGGTGAGGCGCACGGCCGGCACCGCTTCGGCATCGAGCAGATCCTCGAGCACGCGACCCGGACCGACCGGCGCGAGCTGATCCACGTCACCCACGAGCAGCACGTGCGTGCTCGGGCCGACGGCGCCGAGCAGCGCCTCGGCCAGGTGGATCGACAGCATCGAGGCCTCGTCGACGATCAGCAGGTCACAGCCTTCGATCGGGTCGTCGGCGTCGCGGGCGAAGCCGTGGCCGGGTGTCCATTCGAGCAGCCGGTGGATCGTCGTCGCCTCCGCGCCGGTCAGCTCGCTGAGTCGCCGCGCCGCCTTGCCCGTCGGCGCGCACAGCCGCGTCGTGCCGGTCCGCGCCTTGACGAGGTCCACGAGCGTGCGCATCGTCGCGCTCTTGCCGGTGCCCGGCCCGCCGGTCAGGATCGACAGCCGGTGCGCGAGCGCCTGCGTCACGCCGCGCCACTGGTCGTCGGACGGGACGAACGCTCCCTCGGTCGGGCGTGCCGCGCGCTTGCGCTTCAGCGCGGGCGCGGAGTCCAGCAGCCGTCGCACGTGCGAGGCCAGCCGCTCCTCGATCGCGTGCAGGCGAGCGTCGGCGACGCGATCACCGTCGATCACGACCTTGCCGCGCGCGGCAAGCTCGTCGATCGCGTCGGCGACGTCGCTGCCGCCGAGCAGGCGCGTGGCGCGCTCGACCAGCTCGGGGCGCGGCAGGTGGGTGTGGCCGTCGGTCTCGGCCTGATGCAGGGCGTGCAGCACGCCGGCGGCGAGTCGGTCGGGCGCGTCGTGCGGAGTGTCGAGCGCGCGCGCGAGCGCGTCGGCGGTGCCAAAGCCGATCCCGTCGATCTCGCAGATCGTGTACGGCGCGCGTTGCAGCTGGTCGATCGAGCCCGCCCCGAAGTGCCGCGCTATGCGCCCCGCCGACGCGGCGTCGACGCCGTGGGTGTCGAGGAACAGGCGCAGCTCTCGCAGCTCGCGCTGGTCGTGCCAGGACTGCACGGCGGCGACGAGGCGGCGCGGGCCGATTCCGGGCACGGAGCCGAGGATGCGCTCGGGATCGCGGTCGATCGCCGCCAGCACCTCGTCGGCCCCGAAGCGCTTGACCAGGCGCATCGCGGCGACCGGCCCGACGTGCTTGACGCTCTCCAGGTACGCGCGCACCGCGTGGTCTCCGACCGGTTCGGCCACCCGCACGCGCGCGACCTGAAACTGCCAACCGTGCGTGTGGTGACGCCGCCAGCCGCCGCCGACGGCGAGCGACTCGCCCTCATGGACATGGCTGAGCGCGCCGACGAGCACGACCGCCTCGCCGTCGCCGTCGACCGCGTCGAGCACGGCGAAATCGCCGTCGGTTGTACTCCAGCGCACGCCCGTGATCTCCGCGTTCAGCTCGCTCGCCGCGGGATCGCGAGGGGCATCGTCCGGCTCGGGCAGTGACACCCGACGAGTGTGGCAGGGGCTCGGGACGCGACTGGGTGTAAGCATCATGTCGCGCAGCCGGCGCTCCCGAGCCGACCACCGTGGCTGCGATACTGGCCGGGCGTGCCGAGCCTCGGAGCAATCCTGACCGCCATCGTCACCCCGTTCACCGATGACGGGTCGGTCGACGATTCGGCGTTCGTGAGCCTGATGGCCCATCTGCACGCCAACGGCTCGGACGGCTTCGTCGTCTGCGGCACGACCGGCGAATCATCGACGTTGACCGACGAGGAGCACCTCGATCTGGTCGCTCTCGCGGTGGCCGAGCGCCCCGACGGCGCGACGATCGTCGCAGGCGTCGGATCCAACGACACGCGCCACGCCGTCCACCTGACAGAGCGTGCGTGTGAGATCGGCGTCGACGCGCTGCTGTCGGTCAACCCCTATTACAACCGGCCCAACCGCCGCGGCATCCTCGCGCACTACCGCGAGGTCTCACGCGCCGCCGATCGGCCGGTCATCCTCTACAACATTCCTCAGAGAACAGGCTCAGACATGCCAAACGACCTGCTGGCGCAACTCGCCCAGCTGGAGCACATCGAGGCCGTCAAACAGGCCAACAACGACAACCTCGCGCCGGTCGACGGCCTCGCGATCTACGCGGGCAACGACGAGATCCTCGCGTCCGTGCTCGACATGGGCGAGGCCGGCGGCATCCTCACCGCCAGCCACATCGTCGGGCCGCAGATGCGGCGGATGGTCGACGAGCCCGGCGAGCGGGCGGCGATCAACGAGAGCCTTCAGGACGTCTTCGCGGCGCTGAGCGTCGCGCCGGCGGCGGTCTCCAACAAGGCCGCCCTGAACCTCCTCGGCCATCGCGTCGGCCGTCCGCGGCTGCCCTACGTCGAGGCCGACGAGCACGAGACCGCCACGATCCGCGCCATGCTGCAGGACCGGGGCCTGCTCGTGGGAGCGACCGCTTGACCTCCGCGCTGCGGGTCCTGCCGCTCGGCGGGCTGGGGGAGATCGGCAAGAACATGACGGTCCTGGAGTACGAGGATCGGATCGTCCTCGTCGACGCCGGCCTGCGCTTCCCGACGCCCGAGATGATGGGCATCGACCTCGTCCTGCCGGACTTCGCCTACCTGCGAGGTCGCGTCTCGGACATCGAGGCGATCGTCATCACGCACGGCCACGAGGACCATCTCGGCTGCCTGCCGTTCCTGCTGCGCGAGCTCGGCGTCCACGACGCCCCGCCCGTCTATGGCGGCGCGCTGACGATGGCCATGGCGCGCTCCAAGCTCGACGAGCACAAGCTCTCCAAGGACGTCGAGGTCATCGACGTCAAGGACGGGGAGATGATCGAGGCCGGCCCGTTTGACGTCGAGCTGATCCACATGACCCACTCGATCCCCGACGCCAGCGCCGTCGCGCTGACCACGGACCTCGGGACCGTGCTCGTCACCGGCGACTACAAGTTCGACCAGACACCGGTCGACGGCCGCCCGGCCGACGTCACGCGCCTGGCCGAGCTCGGTCGCGAGGGGCTGCTGCTGCTGTGTGGCGACTCGACGAACGCCGACCGTCCGGGCATGGCGCCCAGCGAAACGATCGCCGGGCCCAACCTGCTCGACGTCTTCAGCCGCTGCAAGGGCCGCATCGTCGTGACGTCGTTCGCGTCGAACATCCACCGCGTGCAGCAGGTCGTCGACGCCGCCGCGGCGCTGGATCGCAAGGTCTGCCTCGTCGGGCGCTCGATGAAGAAGAACACGAACATCGGCCGCTCGCTGGGCCACATCAAGGTACCCGAGGGCATGCTCATCGGCCCGCGCGATGTGGCGAAGTTCCCCGACGAGAAGGTCGTCGTCATCTCGACGGGCTCCCAGGGCGAGCCGCTCAGTGCGCTGCGGCGGATGGCCTACAAGGACCATCCGCAGGTGGAGCTTCACGCCGGTGACACGGTCGTCTTCAGCGCGACGCCGATCCCGGGCAACGAGCGCGCGGTCAACGAGACGATCGACCGCCTCTACCACATCGGATGCGACGTCATCACGACGAAGGACGCGCCGATCCACGCCTCCGGCCACGGCTACCGGGAGGAGATCAAGCTCATGCTGAACCTCACCAAGCCGCGCTACGTGATGCCGTTTCATGGCGACTTCAAGCGCATCCACCTGCACGGCAAGCTCGCCGAGTCCGTGGGGGTGGCGCCCGAGAACATCTTCAAGGGTGAGAACGGCCTGCCGCTCCAGATCGACGCGAAGGGCGCTCGCTTTGCCAAGAAGGAGCAGTCGGGGATGATCTTCGTCGACGGCGTGGACATCGGCGACGTCACCGATGTCGCGCTGCGCGACCGGCGGATGCTGTCGGCCGACGGCATCTTCGTCGTCGTCGCGACGATCTCCGAGAACGACGGCTCGTCGGTCGGCGAGCCCGAGGTCATGTTCCGCGGCGTCCCGTTCGTCGACGAGGCCGACAAGGTCCGCGACCAGCTGCGCGCATCGGTCGAACGCACGCTGGACCGCGCGGCCAAGGACGAGATTCGCGAGATCGACCTGCTGCAGCAGATGCTGCACGACGACCTCGCCGCGTTCGTCTACGACAAGCTCAAGCGCCGGCCGATGGTGCTGCCGGTGGTGGTGGAGGTCTGAGCCGCGGTCAACCGCGCTGCGCCGCCGGAGACCGTTGCGACGGGGCCTGAGCTACTCGCGCGGCGCTGGTCGATAGCGGCAGGCTCACCTCGAAGCGTGTGCCGCGGGCTCGTCCGTTGCCGTTGGACGTGGGCGACTGCACCGTGACGGTGCCGCCGTGGGACACGGTCACCGCGTGCACGATCGACAGTCCGAGGCCCGAGGATCCGCCACGATCGCCGACGCCGCGCACGAAGCGCTCGAAGACACGGTCGCGCAGGTCCTTTGGGATCCCGGGGCCGTTGTCCTCGACGATCAGACGCACGTAGCCGTCGACGCGCTCGACCGCCGCGAGCACGCGCGTGCCGCGCGGCGTGTGGCGGATCGCGTTCTCCATGAGGTTCAGCGTCATGCGGTGCAGTTCGTCGCGCGCGCCGTCGACGACCGCGCGGTTGGCCTGGATCGAGAGCTCGTGGCCGTCGGCGATCACGCCGAGCTCGGCAGCGGCCTCGATGAGCACCTGGCCGACGTCGGTCGCCGTGTGGGGCGCCTTGCGCGCGGCATCGTGACGCGCGAGCAGCAGCAGGTCCGCGACCAGGCGGCGCATGCGCCGAGATGAGCGCAGCGCCGACTGCGCCGCGTCCTCCTGATCGCCGTCGAGGCTGTCGGCGAGCAACTCGAGGTTCGCGAGCACGCTCGTCAGCGGGGTGCGCAGCTCGTGCGAGGCGTCGGCGACGAACTCGCGCTGGCGCGCCAGGGCGCCCTCGGTCTCCGCGCGCGAGGCATCCAGCGCGTGGAGCATGTCGTCCAGCGTCCGCGCCAGCTCGGCGACCTCGTCGTCGGCCTCGATGTCCGGCAGCCGCTGACCGGGGTCGCGCGTGCGCTCGATCTTGCGCGCCGTCGCGGTCAGCGCCGCGATCGGCGCCATCGCTCGCCGCGCCACCATCAGGCCGGCGAGCAGCGCGAGCCCGGCGCCGCTCAACACGCCGATCACGAGGAACAGCTTGAGGCCGTCGATCGTGTCCTTGACGGGGGCCAGCGGTCGCGCGTACTGCACGTATAGGCGGTTCTCCGGCAGGTCGATCTCGCCCACGCGCAGCGGGAGCTGGCGCGTCTCGACGCGGTAGCCGTCGACCTCCATCGATCGCGTCCCGGGTGCGCCGAAGTTCTTGCTGCGGCGGGTGGTGTTCAGCTGCTGACCCTGGGGTGTGACCACCCGGATGATCGCCCCCGTGCCGGGAGTGAAGTTGTCGAGCACGGGGGTCAGCTCGGTGAGGAACGTGTGGCCACGGGCGTCGCGCTGCGTGCCGGTGTAGGTGACGCTCTCTGCCAGCGTGCCGGCCGCGCGATCGACCTCGGCATCGAAATCGCGATGCAGGCGCAGCGACGTCAGGCCTCCGACCGCGCCCGCGAAGCCGCAGAGGATCACCAGCGTCAGGAGGGCGGAGCCGCCGGCGAGCCGCCAGCGGATCGGCACCTGCCTAGGCGCGGAGAACGTAGCCTGCGCCGCGGATCGTATGGAGGAGGCGGGGCTCATCGCCTGCTTCCAGCTTTCGCCTGAGGTTGGATACGAAGACTTCGATGGTGTTGGTGGTGGCGAACGGGTCATACCCCCACACCTCCTCCAGCAGGCGCTGGCGAGGCACGACGATGCGCTCGTTTCGCATCAGGTATTCCAGCAGCTCGAACTCGCGCTGGGTGAGGTCGATCGTGCGCTCCTCGCGGCGCACCTCGTGCGTGTCGGGGTTCAGCTGCAGGTCGCCGACGACGAGCGACGCGCTGCCACGCGGCGGCCGGCGGCGCAGCAGCGCGCGCAGGCGCGCCAGCAGCTCCTGGCGCTCGAACGGCTTGACGAGGTAATCGTCGGCGCCGGCATCCAGGCCCTCGACGCGCGAGTCGACGGCGTCGCGCGCGGTGAGCATGAGGATCGGCACGTCGCCGTCCTTGCGCAGCAGGCGGGCGACCTCGATGCCGTCCATCTTCGGCAGGCCGAGATCGAGGATCACGAGGTCGGGCGTGAACTCGTGCGCGTCGCCGATGGCCGACTCGCCGTCATAGCTGGCGCGCGCCTCGTAGCCCTCCATCCGCAGCGACCGCAGCAGGACCTGGGCGATCTCCTGATCGTCCTCGACGACCAAGACGCGTGCGGGGCGGTCCAGCATGGCCTGAGGAGATTACGGCTGTTGCGCAAGAACGCGTAATCGCCGCGGCAGGCGCGGTGCGATCCATGCGACGACCGCCGGCCAGGTCACGAAGACGACCACCACGGTCAGCAGCTGGGCGCTGTAGTCCAGGCGCAGGGTCACCCAGGTGCCGGCGTGCAGCGCGATTGCGGCCGGGACGAAGATCCAGCGCAGCCTGGGGGCGAAGAGCACGAGGGGAAGCAGCAGCTCGGTTGCAAGCAGGCCGTACGCCGAGACATGAGCGACGAACGCGTGATCGGCGATCCACAGCGCCGCGGCGTTGCCGCCCTGGGCGTCGGAGGACAGGTACAGCAGCCAGCGCATGTTGTCGCTGGACGCCCAGCCCAGCCCGCCGGACTCCACGACCTTGTGCAGGCCCGCGATGAGGTATGCGAGCGCGACGATCAGCATCGCCGCGCGCACCGGCCACCCGTACGCGGGACCCGAGGCGGGCGGGGCCGGCCGGCCGCGGCGGCGAGCGCGCCACGCGTCCAGCGACCACGCGTCGCCATGGCGCGCGAAGACGATCGCGATCAGGCACAGCGTCAGCAGGACGTCGTTGTGATTGACCTTGCCCTGCGACGTGAACATCCCGTTGAGCAGCAGCGAGGCCGGCAACGCGATCGCGAGCATCGTTCGCGCGAACAGCCCGACGATCGCCAGCGCCGCCGCGACGATGCCGATCGCCAGGCACGCGAGGACGACCCCGCGCGAGGGCATCTCGTGCAACAACTGCATGTAGGACAGCGGCCGGTACAGCGCCCGCGGCTGTTGGGCAAGGTCGAGGTAGACGCCGGTGCGGGTGGCCAGGCGCAGCAGCAGGACCGCGCACAACCCGATCCGCAGCGCGGCGAGCTGGCGCCGATCGCCGGGGCCGAACGCCCAGTAGCGCAGGCGGGCGACGGGTGCCGCGGCAACCGTGCTCATGGCCGGGCGGCTTGCGCGCCGCGGCCGTCGGCGCAGGTCCAGCGCAGCGTCCTCACCGGTTCGACGGGCTCCGAGCGACCGATGTGCTCGCCGAGGTCGCGGATCGTCGAGTACAGGCGCAGCCCGCCGCTCGTGTCCCCGCCGCGCTCGCGCACGAGGCGTGCCCATGTCTGGCAGGTCGCCTCGCGCTCGGCGGGCGACAGCCGCCGGAAGCCGCTCATGACGTTGACGAAGCGGCTGCTGGAGGCGGGGAAGCTGTCAAACGCGACCGGCGTCTGTACGCCACGGGCATCGACGCTCGTGGCCGCCCAGCCGCTGGCGATCTGGTGGCGTTCGCGCGAGAAGAGCCGCCAGCCCGTGAGCGGCCACGCCTCGATGCTCAGCGCCCCGCAGGCGGCGACCGCGCCGACGAGAGCGATGACGAACCACCGCGCGGGCCGGGGTGCCAGCGACATGCGGCCCGACTGTAGAGCGGGGGACCGACTCGCGTCGAGCATCCGGCAGGCAGGAGCGCGCCTGGGTCCCGTCGAAAGCAGACCGTGGCATCACCATGGCCGCTGCCCGCAAGCCCGCATCCACACGCTCCAAGCCGACGTCCAAGGCGAAGCCGCGCGCCCGCGCGCGGCGTTCGACGATCGACGTCCTGCACGTCCCGCTGCTGTCCCAGCGCCACCTGGACCTCATCGGCCTCGGCCTCGTCGCGATCGGCATCTTCCTCGCCTTCCCGGTCTACCTCGGCTGGGACGGTGGCTTCGTCGGGCGCGCCGCGACCGACGGCCTGGCCTACGCCATCGGCGAGGTGGCGCTCGCCGCGCCGGTGGCGATCGTCCTGGCGGGCGCGCTCTTCGTCCTGCGACCCGTCCTGCCGGCGGTGCGGCCGTTTCGCTCCGGGGCGCTGTGCCTGTTCATGGCGCTGACGCTCGCGCTCGCGGCGGGGACTTTCGGGCTCGGCCCGCCGGGCACGCGCTCGGAGTACTTCGACGCGTCGTTCTTTCAGCCGCGCGGCGGGATCGTCGGCGACGCGCTGCTGTACGCGACCGCGACCGCGCTGTCGACGATCGGCTCGCACATCCTCGCGGTCTTCCTGGCCGTCGCGGGGATCCTGCTGGTGACCGGCGCGTCGGTCGCCGGCGTGCTGCGCGCGACCGGCTCGGGCCTGGCGGACACGACGCGCGCGCTCGGCCGCGCGGTGCCGGCTCGCCGTCCGCGCGCGCCGCGTGTGGAGAAGGTGCAGGCCGACGCGCCGATCGACGAGGAGGAGGCCGGGCTTCCGCCGGAGCTGCAGCCGCCCGAGCCCGCCGAGGGCGAGGTGGTCATCACGGCGACGCACGTCGAGGCGCCGTCGCTGGACGGCGCGACCCGCTACCCGGACTTCTACGGCGAGCAGCCGCCGGAGGTCGACGACGAGGACGACTGGGACGCGCCCGCGGACGCGCCCCCGTCCGCGCTGGTCACCGAGGACGGAAATGACAACGGCGACAAGCCCGCGCACGAGGACGAGGAGGTCGTCACGCGCGTGCAGCCGGCGCGCAAGCCGACCGCCGAGGACCTGACGCCGCAGGGCCGCCTGCGCGGTTCGATCACCGACGACCCGGGGTTTCACTGGCAGCTTCCGAGTGTCGCCCTGCTGAGGCGCTCGACCGCCGAGCAGACGCGCCCCGACACCGCCGGCCAGGAGAAGACCGCGATCCGGCTCGTCGAGGCGCTCGGGCACTTCGGCGTCGAGGCGAAGGTCGTCAACACGATCGCCGGCCCGCACATCACCCGCTTCGAGCTGCGCCTGGCGCCGGGCATCAAGATGAGCAAGGTCGCCCAGCTCAAGGACGACCTCGCCTACGCGCTGGCCGCGACCGACATCCGCATCCTCGCGCCCGTTCCCGGCAAGACGGCCGTCGGCGTCGAGGTTCCCAACACGCTGCGGCGTATCGTGCAGCTCGGCGACGTCTTCCAGAACGCGCCCGCCGGCTGGTCGCCGCTGACGATCTGGCTGGGCAAGGACGTCGCCGGCAAGGCGATCGGCGCCGATCTCGCGAAGATGCCCCACCTGCTCGTCGCCGGCACCACCGGCGCCGGCAAGTCGGCGTGCGTCAACGCGATGCTGTCATCGCTGCTGCTGCGCGCGACGCCGCACGAGCTGCGTCTCGTGCTGATCGACCCCAAGCAGGTCGAGCTCAACCACTACGAGTCGATTCCACACCTGCTGACGCCGGTCATCACGAGCCCGCGGATGGCCGCCAACGCGCTGCAGAACCTCGTGCGCGAGATGGAGCAGCGCTACTCGATCATGTCGCTGGCCAAGACGCGCTCGCTGGTCGAGCTCAACCGCTCCCGTGAGAAGCGCGGCGAGACCGCGCTGCCCTACGTCCTGTGCGTCATCGACGAGCTCGCCGACCTCATGATGGTGGCGCCCGCCGACGTCGAGGACTCGATCATCCGCCTCGCGCAGAAGGCGCGCGCCGTCGGCATCCATCTCGTGCTCGCCACCCAGTCCCCGCGCGTGGACGTCATCACCGGCATGATCAAGGCCAACGTCCCGTCGCGGATCGCCTTCAGCGTCTCCTCGCAGACCGACTCGCGCGTGATCCTCGACTCAAACGGCGCCGAGTCGCTGCTCGGCCAGGGCGACATGCTCTTCTCGCCGGTCGGCTCGTCGCGCCTACAGCGCATCCAGGGCGCCTACATCGACGAGCCGCAGATCGAGGCGCTGACGACATTCTGGCGCCGCCAGGGCGAGCCCGAGCTGCGTGAGGATCTGCTCGAGGAGGTGGAGGACGACGCCGCGGCGGAGGGGGCGGCATCGGCGGACGAGGGCTTCAGCCCCGACGAGGACCCGCTGCTGGAGGACGCGATCCGCCTCGTCGTGGAGATGGGCACCGCCTCGACGTCGATGCTCCAGCGGCGGCTGCGGCTGGGATACACGCGCGCCGGGCGGCTGATCGACATGCTCGAGCGCCGCAATGTCATCTCCGGCTACGAGGGATCAAAGCCCCGGCAGGTGATCGTCGGCGCCGGCGACGTCGAGCGCTTCATCGTCAACCTGCGCGAGCGCGGCGGGGGAACGACGGAGGCGGTCCCGGACGAGGTGCTCGATGCCGAGCCAGCCGAGCCCGCCCCCGTCCACGAGTAGCCTCTGGCGCGTGACCACTGATGCCTGACATTGGGGCCACGCTGCGCGAGGCGCGCATGCGCGCGAAGGTCGACATCTCCGAGCTGGAGGCGGAGACGAAGATTCGCGCGAAGTACCTGCGCGCGCTGGAGAACGAGGAGTGGGACCTGCTGCCCGGCGCCACGTACGTCAAGAGCTTCCTGCGCACCTACGCCCAGGCGCTGGACCTCGACGCCAAGCTGCTCGTCGACGAGTACAAGCTGCGCCACGAGAACCTCTCCGACGTCGAGCTGCAGCCGATCAATGCTGCCGCGCCGGGTCGAGAGCGCCGCCGCCGCCAGGGACCGATCGTCCCGCGCTGGGTCGTGCTCGTGCTGATCTTCGTCGCGCTGCTCGTCACGCTCGGCCTGCTCAACCAGGAGGATTCGGGGACGCCTGTCGCGGGCGGCGAAACCCAGACGCAGACCCAGGCTCCACCGCCTCCGCCACCGCCGCCACCACCGCCGGCCGCGCCAACGCTCGTGCGCCTGCAGATCGTGGCCACGGGCGACGTCAACGTCTGCCTGAAGGCCGGGGATCGCACGCTCGTCAACGGTGAGACGCTGCAGGCCGGCGACAAGACGAAGACGTTTCGCTCGCGGCGCTTTCGCCTGACGCTCGGCAACAACAACGTGCGACTGGTCGTCAACGGCCGCTCGAGCGGGGTGCCGGCCGCGGCGAACGGGATCGGTCGGGAGATCACGCCCGATCGCGGCAAGCAGCCGCTGTCGGCGGACAAGCGCCCCGTCTGCCGTCCGTGAGCGTCCGCGCGGGGATCGTCGTCACCGGCACCGAGGTGCTGACGGGCCGCGTCTTCGATCGCAACGGCCCGTGGCTGTCGGATCGCCTGCTGGAGCTGGGGGTCGACACCGCGGCGATCGTCGTCGTCGGCGACCGGCCGGAGGAGATCCTGCGCGCGCTGCGCTTCCTGGCCGGCGAGGACTGCGCGCTGATCGTGACGAGCGGGGGTCTCGGGCCGACTGCCGACGACCTGACCGCCGAGGTCGTGGGGCGCTTCCAGGATCGTCCGATGGTCCTGGATACGGCGCTTGAAGGGCGGATCGGGGAGATCCTGCGGCCGCTGATGGCGCGCTGGCCGGATCTCGACCAGGAGGCGCTGCTCGCCTCCAACCGCAAGCAGGCGGTGATTCCGCAGGGCGCGTTTGTGCTGGAGCCGGTGGGGACGGCGCCGGGGCTGGTCGTGGCTCCGGCTGCGGACGGCCGTCGCGGTCCGGTCGTCGTGGTGCTGCCGGGGCCGCCGCGCGAGCTGCAGCCGATGTGGTCGGTCGCCGTGTCGTCGCCGCTCGTGCGTGGCGCGCTGGCGGGTGCGGTCGACTACCGGCGCTCGATGCTGCGGCTGTTCGGGATGCCCGAGTCGGCGATCGCGGCGACGCTGCGGGCCGCCGTCGATGCCGGCATCGAGCTGGAGCGCCTGGAGGTCACGACGTGCCTGCGCCGCGGCGAGGTCGAGGTCGTGACGCGCTATGAGCCCGCGGACGCTTCGGTGTATGAGGAGCTTGCGGCGCTCGTGCGCTCGCGGCATGCCGACACGCTGTTCTCCGACGACGGGACGACGGTTGACGAGCAGGTGCTGGCGGGGTTGGTTTCGGCGGGAGCGACGATCGCGGTGGCGGAGTCGTGCACCGGCGGGCTGCTGAGCGCGCGGCTGACGGAGCTGCCGGGCTCCTCGGAGGTCATGCGCGGGGGGCTGGTCGTGTACTCCGACGAGGCGAAGGTGGCCCTGGCCGGGGTTGGCGCGGAGGTGATCGCCGCGTGCGGCGCCGTGTCCTCTGAGGTTGCCATCGCGCTTGCGGACGGTGCTCGTGGGGCGCTGGGCGCGGACGTGGGTGTTGGCGTGACGGGCGTGGCCGGCCCCGGCGGTGGCAGCGCAGCCAAGCCGGTCGGGCTGGTGTGGCTGTCGGTGTCGTGTGGCGACGGGCGGCGGCTGACGCGGTCGGTCACGCTGCCCGGCGGGCGCTCGGACGTGCGTGACCGCTCGACGACGGTGGCGCTGCATCTCGTGCGAAGGTTGCTGGCGGGGGAGTGACGGTGCGGCCCGCTGGGCGCTCGGCCCTGGCCTGGGCGCGGTGTGGGCGGCTTTTGCATGCCGGTAGTGAAAAACCCGCCCAGCCTTGTGGGCGGGGTGGTGACGGCGCTCGCTGTGGTGCGCTGGGCTGGCCGTGGGTGTGGGGTGGGCGGCTTTTGCATGCCGGTCGTGCAGAACCCGCCCAGGCCCGTAGTGCGGCTCGCTCTCCGCGCAGAGGTTGCGCGATCGTTGCGCAGTCTCGTGACGAAGCGGTGTTGTCCCGGAACACCTGTTCGCTTTAGGCTCTGCTTTCCGTCCGACCCGACTGCCACAGTTTCGGGTCTTCCGAGCGCAGAAAGGCTGTTTGTTCACATGGCTCTCACCGATACCGAGAAGGCCGCCGACAAGGCCGCCAAGGCCCGTAACGAAGCCCTCAAGGGTGCGCTGACGCAGATCGAGCGCGAGTTCGGCAAGGGCACCGTGATGCGCATGGGCGACCCCGGTGCTCAGGTCAAGGTCAACGCGATCCCTACCGGGGCGCTGTCGCTGGATCTCGCGCTCGGGATCGGCGGCATGCCGCGCGGGCGGATCGTCGAGGTCTTCGGCCCGGAGTCCTCGGGCAAGACCACGCTCGTCTACCACGTCCTGGCCGAGGCCCAGCGGCTCGGCGGCGTCTGCGCCTTCATCGACGCCGAGCACGCGATGGACCCGCTCTACGCACAGAAGATCGGTCTCGACATCGACGAGCTGCTGGTCTCCCAGCCCGACTACGGCGAGCAGGCGCTGGAGGTCTGCGACATGCTCGTGCGCTCGGGCGCCGTCGACGTCGTCGCGCTGGACTCCGTCGCCGCGCTGACGCCGCGCGCTGAGCTCGAGGGCCAGATGGGCGATCAGACCGTCGGCCTGCAGGCGCGGATGATGAGCCAGGCGATGCGCAAGCTCGCCGGCAACCTCAACCGCACGCAGACGCTGTGCCTGTTCACCAACCAGATCCGCGAGAAGATCGGCGTCATGTTCGGCTCGCCGGAGACGCAGCCAGGCGGGCGCGCGCTGAAGTTCTACTCCTCCCAGCGCCTGGACATCCGCCGCATCGAGACGCTCAAGGACGGCACCGAGGCGGTCGGCAACCGCGTACGCGTCAAGGTCGTCAAGAACAAGGTCGCGGCGCCGTTTCGCCAGGCCGAGTTCGACATCGAGTTCGGCAAGGGCATCTCGACGTCGGGCTGCCTGATCGATCTCGGCATCGAGCACAACATCGTCACGAAGTCCGGCTCGTTCTTCTCCTACGGCGAGGACCGTCTCGGCCAGGGCCGTGCGAACGCCAAGGGCTATCTCGACGAGCATCCCGAGATCGCTCGCGAGATCGAGTCCAAGGTCTACGCCGCGCTCGGCATCGGGCAGGACCTCGTGACGCCGATCGACCATGGCGAGTCGGCGCCGGTGCCCGAGGTGGCCGGCATCGCGGCGGCGTAGCTCAGCGGTCTCGTGACCGTGCGCGAGACGGGGGCCGTCGATGCGGACGGCGGCGTCCTGGGGGAGGAGGTCCGCCGCCAGCGCGCGCTGGACCTCGGCTACCGCTACCTCGGCAAGCGCGACCGCACGCAGGCCGAGGTACGTCGCCACTTGGAGGCCAGGGAACTCGACAAGGCGTCGATCGACGACGCGATCGAGGCGCTCGTGCGGCAGGGGTACCTCGACGACGCGCGCTACGCCTGCATGTTCGCCGAGGACCGCCGCAGGCTCGACGACTGGGGGCCCGAGCGCATCGAGCGCAGGCTGCTGGCGCTCGGCGTCGACGGCGAGCACGTGTCCGCGGCGCTGGCGGACCGCGACGGTGCGGGCGATCTGGACGCCGCGGTGGCGTTGCTGCGCCGCCGCCTCGGCGACGCGACCCCGGAGAACGAGCGCGAGCGCGAGCGGGCGCTGCGGATGCTCGTGCGCAAGGGCTATGACCTGGAGCTCGCTTACGACGCGGTACGGGCACTGGCGCGCTGACGCCCGCGGACGTCGGCGGCGATCGGCGGGGGCGGGCTACCCTTCCCCGACGCATGAAGCGCTATCACGTCACGACGTTCGGCTGCCAGATGAACGAGCACGACTCCGAGCGCATGAAGGGCATGCTGGAGGCGCTCGGGTACGGCGAGGCGCCCGCGCCCGAAGAGGCCGACCTCATCCTCTTCAACACCTGCTCGATCCGCGAGAAGGCCGATAGTCGCTTCCTCGCGCACCTCGGGCACGCCAAGCGGTTGAAGCTCGAAGATCCCGAGCGGATCGTCGGCGTCGGCGGCTGCTGGGCGCAGTCGGTCAAGGACGAGGTCTTCGAGCGCTTCCCGTTCGTCGACGTCGCGTTCGGACCGGGCCAGGTCAACAAGCTCGCGGAGTTCCTGACCTCCGATTCGATCAGCGCGCAGGGCTTCTTCGAGTTCGAGGGCTTCACGGGCCACCTCCCCGACAAGCGCGCGCGCGAGTTCCAGGCCTGGGTGCAGATCTCCGTCGGCTGCAACTGCAACTGCTCGTACTGCATCGTCCCCTCGACGCGCGGCCGGGAGGTGTCACGGCCGCACGGCGAGCTCGTCGAGGAGGTGCGCCGGCTCGCCGCCGACGGCGTGCGCGAGGTGACGCTGCTGGGCCAGAACGTCAACTCCTACGGACGCGATCTGCGCCCGCGGGCGACGTTCGCCGGGCTGCTGCGCGATCTCGACACCATCGACGGCATCGACCGCATCCGCTACACGAGCCCGCATCCCAAGGACATGCGCGAGGACGTCATCCTCGCTCACGCCGAGCTGGCCGCGGTCTGCGAGCACATCCACCTGCCGCTGCAGGCGGGATCCTCGCGAATCCTCAAGGCGATGCGCCGTACCTACACGCGCGAGCGCTACCTCGAGCGTGTCGCGCTGATCCGCGAGCACGTCCCGGACGTCGCGCTGACGACCGACATCATCGTCGGCTTCCCCGGCGAGACCGAAGCGGACTTCGCCCAGACGCTCGAGGTGTGCGAGGAGGTCGGCTACGACGGCGCGTTCACGTTCGTCTTCTCGCCGCGCCGCGGCACGCTCGCGGGCGAGATCACCGAGGGGCTTGTGGAGCACGAGGTGAAGGTGGCGCGGATGCAGCAGCTCGTCGAGGTCGTCCAGCGGCGCGCCGCCGAGGGCGCGCAGCGCTTCGTCGACCGTGAGCTCGACGTGCTCGTCGAGGGCACGTCGCGCACCGACCCGTCGCGCCTGCGCGGGCGCTCGCGCCACAACAAGGCCGTGAACTTCTCCGGCCTGGCGTCGCCCGGCGAGATCGTTTCGGTGCACATCACCGGCGCATCCAGCCAGACGCTGACCGGCGAGCTGTCGCTGCTCGCCGGCGTGTCGCCGCGCTGAGCACGGGCTCGCGCGCGGCCCGGCGTGACGCGGCGGGCGTGCGATTGACGTTGTGAACGTCAGCCAGCGTGAAGCGCTGGGCGGCCATCTGCTCGCAAAGCGGGCCGGCTCGCGGCGCGCTACGGCGGCGGTGCTCCCAGGTCCGATACGGGGGGACTTCATCGCCAACGGGGTTAGTGCTCGGACAGGCCGTAAGCGAACACCCGCTCGCCGGCGACTGGCCGAGCTCATTCGCCGCGAGACCCCATCTCCTGGCCGAGCCGCTTCGGCGACCGTGGTCCGCCCGCCGAGCGCGGGCCCGCGGCGGACACTAGGAGCAGACGCCGCTGTTCTGAGCGGTCGCCCGTGGCGCCTCGCGACAGGGCCGGCCATCAGGCGCCGCGGTCGCGGCCGCTGGGACGTCGGCGCCGGGGTCGCGCGCGACTCGATCGCGCTGCAACTGGGAACCCTCCGAGGGTGGGCGCCCATTCCACGTCGCGACACGTCATGGTCTCGTTGCTCGCCAGCGACGTGGCACGGATCCTCCGCCGACCGCTGCGCGAACGCCTCGCGATGCACGGGCTCGAGCAGCACGAGGGAACCTCGATCCTCCGCGTTCCCGCGTCGTCGGCGCGCGGACGCTCGAGCTGCTGCGCGGCGTCGGCATCGCCGACGAGGTCGTGGCAGCCGGCCAGCCGGGGCCGATCGGCTTCCAAATCGTGCAGACGCTGTCCGACGACGCGTACGCGCCGGTCGGCGTCCAGCACAACCAGACGCTCGAGTTCAGCCCGACCGGCATGTGCCTGTGCGATCAGCAGCGGCTCGGGACGTTCGCCGAGCGCTACCGCCTGGCGCCGTCCGGCGCCTGCCTCGTGCGTCCCGACGGCCACGTCGCATGGCACGTAGCCGCCGTCGCCGCGGGCGACGTCGAGCGCGCGCCGTCGTCGATCCTCGGAGACTGAGACCAGTCGCGACGTCTCATGGTGCTTGCGTCAGGTGTGCCTCACGGCACCCGACGACGACGGGCTCGTCAGCGCTTGTCGAGCTGGCCGGCCTCGAACTTCGCGGCGATCTCCGCGCCGCCGGCCTTGCGCGTGACCGTCGCCGACAGCTCGGGCGCGAAGCCGCTGATCGTGGCGCCGAGCTTCAGCGTCATCGGGGCGACGTCGATCTCGCCCTTGTTGCGCTCGATCGCGCGCAGCGTCGCCTTGGCGACGTGCTCGGGCGACTTCGTGCCGGTGCCCTTCGGCAGGGTCACGCCGGCGTCCTCGAACATGCCGGCGTCGCGGATGAAGCCGGGGAAGATCGCCGAGACGCCGACGCCCGAGTCGTGCAGATCGGCGCGCAGCGCACCGGCGAACCCGCGAAGGCCGAACTTCGTCGCGCTGTAGATCGCCGTCCCGCCCGCAGGCGCTTTGCCCGACAGCGACGACATGAAGACGATGTGGCCCGACCCACGGGCGACCATCGCCGGCACAAGCGCGTGGGCGAGCATGATCGGCGCGCGCAGGTTGACGAGCAGCGCGCGGTCGATCTGCTCCTCGGTGAAGGACTCTAGGCGGCCCGACGCCGGCAGGCCGGCGTTCGCGACGAGGATGTCGACGTCGGCGTGCGCCGCGGCGAGCGCGCGCACCGAATCGGCGTCTGACAGGTCGGCCGCGGCGATCGTCGCGCCGAGCTCCGCCGCGAGCGACGCGAGCACGTCGGCGCGGCGTCCAGACAGCACGACGTTCGCGCCCGCGGCCCGCAGCGCGCGGGCGATCGCATGGCCGAGGCCGCCGGTGGCGCCGGTGACAAGCGCGGTCTTCCCCGAGACGTTCACGGGGCGAAGATTGCCACGGTTGCGGTGAAGCCGTGCATGAAGTTCTGACCGCCGACAGGGCCGATCTCGCCGGCGGCAAAGAATCCGGCGGTCGGGATCGCGCCGAGCTCGGCTTGCAGCGCCGCCGCATCATGGTTCGCCACGTCGAACATCCCTCGCCCGCGGCCGTTGCAGGTGAACATCAGCGCGCCCGCAGGGGCGTCGGTGCCAAGCGCCTCACGGCGCAGCCCGAGGGCGTCGTGCAGATCGCGGTCGGCGGAGGCGGCGTCGCGGGCATGTACGCGCACGACCTGGCCCGCCTCGATCGGCGCGCCGACGGAGATCGTGCCCGACTCGGGGTCGCCGCCGAGCACCGTGCGCACGAGGAAGTCGCCGTGCAGATAGTCCGGTCGCCCGCGCTCGACGACGATCCCCAGCAGCATCCCCTCGGCGAGGATCTGGCGCTCCTGCTCGTCGAGCTCCTCGATCACCGTCCGCAGCGCGGCCAGCGCGGGACGCCCCGCGAGCTCTTGGATGACGTGACCTTCGCCTGCGGTGATCGTCAGCTCGGGGCCGATCGGCGTGGCGCCCTGCGACACGCACGGCAGCAACTCGACGTCGTCGAAGCGCACCCCGACGGCACCGCCTGAGACGACCTCGTCGCCGAAGAACAGCGCCGCCTGTCCGCGCAGCGTCCGAGCGCTGGACACGCCTCCGAGGATCGGCACGCCGGGACAGGCCCCGTGCAGATTGGCGAGCACCGCGTCGGTGGGAAAGGAGTAGGGGTCGGGCAGCAGGATCGCGCCGCCGGCGCCGCTGAGATCGGGTAGGCCGTGGATGGCGACCTCGTCCTGCACCTGCTGCACCTCGGCGTGGAAGGCCGTCGCCACGCCGCCGTCGAAGGACGCGGCCCACACCGCGACGGCGGTCGAGCCCTCGATCTCCCGCCCGTCGCCGACGATGCCCGACGCGCCGCAGCCGATCAGGACCTCGGGAGCGAGTACTGAGTGAATCGCCGCGAGCGTCGTCTCGGGTGCGGCGAGGTGCGTTCCCGACGCGAACACCACGGCCAGGTCGACGTCGCCCCCGTTCAGTGCGGCGGCGGCATCGACAGCGGCCTCCAGCGCTGCCGCCGGAGGATCGGAGGCGGTCGAGAACCCGCACGCGATGCGCACCGTCATGTACCGCTTGACCATAGCGGCCGACACGTCTCCGGCTTGCGCTGCGGGGGGTGTGCTGTTCTGTGAACGCATAGGTGTCTCAGGACGGCACACCCCCGACGGCCGGTCGCCCCATACTTGGCTCCGTGCCCGCCGCCGGAGTGCTAGCGCTGTTCGGCCCGACCGCCGTCGGCAAGACCGACGTGGCGATCACGCTCGCCGAGCGCATGCGCGCGCGCGGCGAGCGGCCGGTCGCCGTGTCCGCCGACGCGCTACAGGTCTACGTCGGGATGGAGACGCTCACCGGTACACCCGGCGCGGAGCAGCGAGCGCGGCTGGAGCACCGGCTGATCGGCATTCGCCCGCTGGACGCGCGTTTCAGCGTCGCCGAGTACGCCGACCTGGCTCACGGCGAGATCGACGGGCTGCTCGCCGCGGGCGCCGCGCCGATCGTCGTCGGGGGCACGGGCTTGTACCTGCGCGCCGCGCTCGCCGAGCTGGCCCTGCGCCCGCCGCCCCGGCCGGGGGTGCGCGAGCGCTGGGAGGCGGAGCTGCTCGCGCGCGGGCCCGAGGCGCTGCACGAACAGCTCGCGCGTGACGCACCGTGGGCCGCCCGGACGATCGACCCGCACGACCGCCACCGCATCGTGCGCTCGCTGGAGCTGCTCGAACAGGGTGCGCTGATTCCGCCGCCCGGCCCCAACCGGCTGTGGACGACCGACACCCGCCATCCCACGCGCCTGGTCGGGCTGATCCGAGGCCGTGACGAGCTCTACGCGCGCATCGACGCGCGCGTGGATGCGATGGTCGCTGCGGGCGCGATCGACGAGGTTCGGCGCGCGGACGCGTCCGGCGCGTCGCCTACCGCACGCGTCGCGCTGGGCTTCGAGGAGTTGCTGCGCGGGGACATCGAGGCAATGAAGCAGCGCACCCGCCGCTACGCGCGCCGCCAGCTCACGTGGATGCGCAAGCTGCCGGATGTCGAGCTGGTCGACATCGCCGGGCGCGAGCCGGAGGAGATCGCGGCCGACATAGACTCGCCTCCGGCATGACCGCCATCGCATTCGAGAAGTGGCAGGCGCTCGGCAACGACTACCTCATCGTCGAGGAGCGCGTCCTGCCGTTCGCGCTCACCCCGGCGCGCATCGCGCGCGTCTGCGACCCGCATCTGGGGATCGGCTCGGACGGGATCCTGCTGCTCTGCGAGCCCACCGCAGAGGGGTTCGTCGCGCGGCTGCGGATCTTCAATCCCGACGGCTCGGAGGCCGAGCTGTCGGGCAACGGCGCCCGCGAGGCGGTCATGTACCTGCGTGCAAGCGGCTGGACGGACGCCGAGCGCTTCTCGATTCAGACCGTCGCCGGGGAGATCCGCCCGCACATCACCGGGCCCGAGACCTGCACGCTGGACATGGGCCGCGCGCGCATCGCGTCGGCGGACTTCCCATCGGGCGGCGACGACGGCGCCGGCGTCCTGGAGGCGGGCGGGCGCACGTGGCGCTTTCAGCACGTCCAGGTCGGCAATCCGCAATGCGCGATCCACGCGCCCGGTGTCGACGAGCTCGACGCCCTGGACCTGCCCGAGATCGGCGGCGCGATCGAGCATCACGAGCTGTTTCCCAACCGCACGAACGTGTCGTGGTTCGGCGAGCTCTCGCCGGGCGTCATCCGCGCGCGCATCTTCGAGCGAGGTGTCGGCGAGACGATGTCCTCGGGGACCGGCGCCAGTGGCGCGGCGATCGCCTACGTGCTGGGCGGCGGCGACTCGCCCGTCACCGTACGCCTGGACGGCGGCGAGCTCGTCATCGACGTGCAGGAGGATCTGCACTACACCCTCAGCGGCTGGGCGGTCCCCGTGTACCGGGGCGAGCTCGCCGAGCACTTTCGCAACGAACTGGAGAGCCTGTGAAGCCGAGCCGCCGCCTGGACCGCATCCCGCCGTACCTCTTCGCCGAGCTCGAGCGCAAGATCACCGCCAAGAAGGCGCAGGGCATCGACGTCATCTCACTGGGGATCGGCGACCCCGACCGCCCGACCCCCGCGCTCGTCGTCGAGGCGATGCAGGAGGCGGTCACCGAGCCCGAGACCCACCGCTATCCCTCAAACCGCGGCCGCAAGGACTTCCGTGAGGCGGTGTCGGACTTCTACATGCGCCGCTTCGACGTCGAGCTCGATCCCGAGACGGAGATCATGCCGGCGATCGGCGCGAAGGAGTGCATCTTCAACCTCAGCCTCGCGTTCCTGGATCCAGGCGACGCGGCGCTGTCTGCCGATCCGGGCTACCCGGTGTACACGAGCGGACCGATCATCGCGGGCGCCGATCCAGTGCTTATGGCGCTGCGCGCCGAGCACGGCTTCACACCCGATCTCGGCGCGATCTCCGATGCCGACCGGGCGCGCGCGAAGCTCATGTTCTTCAACTATCCGAACAACCCGACGGGCGCGGTCGTGCGTCCCGGGTTCTTCGAGCAGGCCGTCAACTACTGCGCCGGCACCGACATCCTCGCCGTGTCCGACAACGCCTACTCCGAGACGACCTACGACGGATATCGCGCGCCGTCGTTCCTCGCGACGCCCGGCGCCAAGGACGTCGGCGTCGAGGTCTTCTCATGGTCCAAGGGCTACAACATGACCGGCTGGCGCTGCGCGGCGATCGTCGGCAACGCCGAGGCGATCGAGCACTACTGGCGGCTGAAGACGAACATCGACTCCGGCCTCTTCGAGGCTGTACAACTCGCGGGGATCGCGGCGCTCAGCCCGGACGCCGACGGCGACAAGCTGGAGATGAACGCGCTCTACACCCGCCGGCGCGACCTCGTCGTCGACGCGCTGCGCGAGATCGGGGTCGACGTGACGCCGCCGAAGGCCACGATCTACGTGTGGGCGCCGATCCCGGCGAGCTTTGACAGCTCCGCCGCCTACTGCGAGCACGTGCTCGAGGAGGCCGGCGTCGTGATCTCCCCCGGCGGGGCGTACGGACCCAACGGCGAGGGCTTCTTCCGCATCTCGCTGACCACGCCCGACGACCGCCTGCTGGAAGCCGTCAAGCGCCTGGGCGCGCTCGCCGGCTGAAACGCCCGCCGCCGGGCCGCGGACGGATCTCACACAGGCGCGCTGTGGTGCGGCTACGCTCGCCTTCACCGTGTCCAAGCACAAGCAGAAGGCCGACAGGACAGCGCCGCAGGAACCAAAGCCAGGACTGTTCGCCTCGCTGGGCAACGGGGCCAAGTGGCTGGGCGGCATCGTCGTCGTGGCACTCGTTGGCGCGCTCGTGCCGTTGGTCGTCGGCCGGCTGTCCGGGCCCGAGGAGCTCGGCGCCAAGCTCGACAAGGTGGGAGTCCGCGTGCCTGTCACGCTGGCGCAGTTCAAGGCCAGCCGGGTCGACCGGCCCGCATCCTTTGAGGGCGAGCGCCGGACGTTGCGCCTCGTCGCGGCCGTCGCCCTCGAGACAGCTGACGACGACTCCACCGCGCAGTCCAGCGATCGTCGAGCGGTCGAAGAGCCGGTGACCCCGGTAGAGCCTCCTCCTCCTCCGACGACGGGCACCACCGTCCCGCCGACCCCGTCGACCGTCCCTGACACCGCAACGACGCCCGAGCGCGACAGCGAGGACGCGATCCCGAACACGGCCACGACCTCGGACGGCACGGGCGACCCGGTCGTCACTCCGCGACTGCGCCCCGGCGCGGTCGCGAGCCTGAGCGCGGGCATCACCCAGGCGGTTCAGGCCGCGCCGTCTCCGATCACCCTGCCGGGACCCTGCCTCGAGAACCCGCTTGACGAGGAGTGCGGGCTCAACACGCTGCAGATTCAGATGGGCGTGGTCAACGCCGACGGCGTCGCCACATCTGTGTCTCCCGCGAAGGCCGAGCGCCGGCTGACAGCGATCTTCGCTGCCACGCGCACGCGCCCCGCGCGATCGGATCCGTCAAAGCGGGAGCTGATCGGCATCACCGTCGACTTCAACGTCCAGCTGACGGGCTTTCGCGGACAGACCGTCGACATTCGCTGGGAGCTGCTGACCAACGGCGGCGACGCGGAGGTTCCGCGCGCGCTGTCGGGCCGCGAGCGCGTCCTGCTGCTCAAGGGCCAGGCAGACAAGGACACCGCGGGCGACGAGTTCTGGGTGCCGATGCCCAAGGCCAAGGGGCCGTACATCATCCGCGTCGGCGTCTACAACCAGGACAACACGCGCCTGGACTTCGCCGTGACCGAGCCGTTCACCTGATCCGGGCGTCAGCCCGCGCGTGCGGCGGCCCCGTCGCTTCCTGCTCGCAGCCCGGCGACGATGCTCCACAGTCCGACCAGCGCGATCAACGCCGCGTACGTGTCCGCGCGGCCGAGCACCTCAACCCAGTAGCGGTCGAGGGTATAGAAGAGCCCGAGCAGGAGGATCGCCCCGCCCACGCCGAAGAGGTCGACGAGGAAGCCGCGGCGCTGAAGCAGCGCGCCCAGCAGCGCGCACAGGCCGAGCGCGGCGATGTAGGCAGCCTGCGCGCGCACGTTGAGGTCGCGGTTCTCGGCGAGGAACGCGACGACCGCGCCGAAGGGGACGAAGACGACGGCGGTAGCCCAATAGCCCCCGAGGCGGCCACCCACGAGCGCCGCCGCAAGGTAGGCGAGGCCGGCGAACAGCGGCGTATAGAAGAAGCCCAGCGGACCGGAGCCGACAGCCAGCTGCAGGACGAGCGCGCCGGCCAGTAGCGCGCCGCCCTGGCGCAGACGCACGGCGCGTGGCTGGACGCGGGCCGCGGTTGTCGATGGCGCTGCCACAGCGGCCGAAGCCTAGGGCCCCGCGGTGACGAAAGGATGAACCGCCCCGCTGTTCGCGCCATGTAATGGGTGCCTGCGAGCCTGGCGCCCATGCTCCTGATTCGCAGCATCGCCATCGCGCTCTCGCTTGCCGTGGCGATGGTCGCCTTCGGCCCCGCAGCTCAGGGCACCGCGAAGAAGCGTGCGGCCAAGAACGTCGAGCTGCTCAAGGGCTCGGTGCGAAACGGCGACTCGCGCCACCCCGCCAGCGGCCGCGCCGCCGTCATCAAGACCACGAAGGGCAGGCGCCTGCTGACGGTCCGCAACCTCAAGCTCCGGCCCGCGGGCGCGGTGCGGGTGTACCTCGTCCCGCGCAAGGTGCGTGGCAGCAGGATCGGCAAGGACTTCAAGAACCTCGGCAAGCTCAAGGGCAACCGCGGCAATCAGAAGTACACGATCCCCCGCAGCGTCGACCTGCGCAAGTACAACACCGTGATCTTCTGGTGCGTGCCATTCACCCAGACGCTCGGGCGAGTCAACCTCAGACGCTCGTGACCCTGCTGTCGAAACTGCTCGCGCCCCTGGCCGTCATCGCGACGCTCGCGGCGGGCACGTGGTTCTGGGGCGGCGTGGTGGCGCCCGGATACACGAGCGCGGTCGTCCTCGTCGCGGCGTGGTTCGTGCTGTGCAGCGTGCTGTTCGGGCGCGCCGGCAAGGCCCGGCCCGAGCTTCGCTGGTGGCTGCGCGGCACGTTCCTCGCCTGCTCTGCGGTCTCGCTGGTCGCGTTCTACATGACGTCGCTGCGCGACACGGTCGTCAACGAGACGCTGCCTGACGCAGTGCCAGCCAGCCAGCTCGCCTCAGAGCCAGGCGACCTCGACCCCCTCGCTCCGCAGCCCGAGCCAGGCGACGAGGAGGACCGGGACGCATCCGAGCCGGCCGAGGAGCCCACGAAGGCCGCGAAGTCGAGCCGGACCGAAGCTTCGACGGCCGCGAAGCCCAAGCCATCGGCGACGACCACGTCGCCTGCCGCCAAGCCCAAGCCCGCGGCAAGTCCTCCGCCCCCGCCACCGCCCGCGCCCGCGGCGAACGTCGTCGAGCGCATCGGCGCGGTCCAGCCGACGTCGCACAGCGCCAAGGGCACCGCGCGCGTCGTGAAGCTCGCCTCCGGCGGGCGCACGCTGACGCTCAGCGACGGCTTCGAGGTCGATCCCGGCCCGGAGATTCGCGTCTACCTGGCGACGGACGCGAGCGCTCAGACCTTCAAGGATCTCGGCAAGCTCAAGGGCTCAAAGGGCGACCAGCGCTATGACATCCCGGACGGCCTGGATCTCGACGCCTACGACACGGTCGTCCTCTACTGCCTGCCGTTCACCGTGTCGGTGGCCAAGGCCGATCTGCGGCGCGCCTGACCGGCGATCGGGGTTTGAATCCCCGGCCCCTCCGGACCGCCGCGGGGCTAGACTCGAACGCATGCAACGAAGCCGAAACGGCCGCATCGGCGAAGCCAGGTCAGGTAACGAGATCGACGCCGGACGCCCCAAGCAGCGGGCGTTCTGCATCGCCGCGCTGGAGGCGGGCGACGATCTCTCCGAGCTGCACGAGCTGCTGCGCACGGCGGGCGTCGCGGTTGTCGGGCAGATCGTCCAGCATCTCGACCAGCCGCATCCGAACACCTACATCGGGCCGGGCAAGCTCGCCGAGGTCAAGGAAGCCGCCAAGGCCGCGGACGCCAACGTCGTCGTCTGCGACGACGAGCTCAGCCCGCGCCAGGAGCGAAACCTCGAGGAGGGCCTGGGCATGCCGGTCGTCGACCGCACGTCGGTGATCCTCGACATCTTCGCCGGCCACGCCCACTCAGCCGAGGGCAAGCTGCAGGTCGAGCTCGCGCAGCTGGAGTACAACATGGCTCGCATGCGCGGGCTGTGGACGCACCTCGAGCGCCTCGGTGCGAGCGCGGCGGCCCCCGGCATCGGCGCGCGCGGACCGGGCGAGTCGCAGATCGAGACCGACCGCCGGCTGGCACGCAATCGCATCACCGCGCTGCGCCGCCGCCTGAAGGGCGTCAGCGCGTCGCGCGCGACGATGCGCGCCGAGCGAGAGCGCGCGCACCTGCCGCAGATCGCGCTCGCCGGCTACACCAACGCCGGCAAGTCGACGCTGCTCAACCGCCTGACGGGCGCCGAGGTCGGCGTCCGCGACCGCCTCTTCCATACGCTGGACCCCACGACGCGCGAGCTGCGCATCCACGGCCGTCCCTACCTGCTGACCGACACCGTCGGCTTCATCCGCAAGCTGCCCCACCAGGTCGTCGACGCGTTCGCCGCAACGCTGCACGAGACGCGCGAGGCGGACCTGATCCTGCACGTCATCGACGCTTCGGCGCCCGAGGCCGAGACGGCCGAGATGCTGCGCGCAGTCGACGAGGTGCTCGAATCCGTCGGCGCCGGCGACCAGCCGCGTCTGCTGGTGCTCAACAAGGCCGATGCGCTGGACGAGGAGCGCCGCGCGGAGCTCGGCTTCGCGCATCCCGACGGCGTCCTGATCTCGGCCGAGACGGGGGAGGGCATCGACGCGCTGGGCGACCGCATCGAGGAGGAGTTTCGCCGCACGCTGCGCTCGGTCGACCTGCTGCTGCCCTACGCCGACGGCGCCGCGCTGGCCGAGCTGCACGACGCGGCCGGCGACCTGCAGCGCGACGACACCGCCGACGGCGTGCGCATCCACGCCCGCCTGCCAGCCACGCTGGCCGAGCGCTACGCGCGCTACGCCGTCGATGCGGCCGGCGTGGGCGTCAACGGCGACGGCGGCTAGGTGCGGCTCGCCGTCGCGCTGCTGGATCCGGCGGCGAGACTGCCGCTGCGCGCCCACGACGGCGACGCCGGCTATGACCTCTACGCGCTGCATGGCGCGACACTCGCACCGGGGATGCGAGCCAGGCTGCGCACCGGCATCGCGATCGCGTTGCCGCCCGGCCACGCCGGCCTCGTGCTGCCCCGGTCGGGTCTCGCCGCGCGCCACGGCATCGCGCTCGTCAACGCGCCGGGGCTGATCGACGCCGGTTACCGGGGTGAGATCGGAGTCCTGCTGCTGAACACCGACCGCGACAGCGCGTTCGAGGTCGCGGCGGGCGACCGGATCGCCCAGCTCGTCGTCATCGCGGTCTGCGCCCTGGAGGTCATCGAGGTCCAGCAGCATGCCCCGACGCAGCGGGGCAGCGGCGGATTCGGATCAAGCGGCACCTTGTGAGGCGCCCCAGCGCCGCCCGCCGCCGCGCTGGCGGCGGCGGGCACGCGCCTTCGGGGACTACGTCGCGCCGGTGAAGCCGAAGTTCTTCAGGTAGTCGGCCGCCACCGCCTTGGGCTCCTCCTTGTCGAGGGCGACGCGGGCGTTGAGCTCCTGGAGGATGTCGTTGGTCATGTACTTCTGCACGTCGGTGATGACCTTCTCGCCGTCGGGACCGAGCTTCTTGGCCGCCGAATCACGCACGGTGAAGCTGATGTTGTAGGGCGGGAACACGCCCTTGTCGTCGTCGAGGACGACGAGGTCACCCTTCGCCAGGTCCCCGTCGGTCGTGAAGACGAACGCGACGTCGGCATCCCCATTGCGGAGGATCTGGTACGTGTTCTGGCCGGGCAGGAACTTCTTGAACTTGACGCCGTACGCCTTCTGGACGCCGAGCAGGCAGTCGGTGCGCTGACCGCACTCGGGGTAGCCGGTGATCGTGAGGTTCTTGGCCTCGTCGGCGAGGTCGGAGATCTTCGTCGGGTTGCCGAGCTTCTCGGCCGTCTTCTTCGTGACGGCGAGGCGGTAGGTGTTCTCAAACGGGGTCGGCGCCAGCGCCGTGATGTTGGCCTTCGCGTAGGCCGCCTTGGCATCCGCATAGGCCTGCTGCGGATCGCGTGGCACATCGGCGATCTTCACCTTGAAGAAGGATGTCAGCGAAGTGCCGGTGTACTCGGGGTAGGCGTCGATGTCGCCCTGCTTCAGCGATTTGTACGCCACGAGCTCAGAACCGAGGTTGAGGTCGGTCTTGACGGTGAAGCCCGCGGCCTGCAGCGCCTGCGCGTAGACCTCGCCGAGAATGAACTGCTCGGGGAAGTTCTTCGAACCGACCGTCAGCTTGGAGCCCGACGCTCCGTCCACCGGCTGGATCTTGTTGGCGGCCTTCTCGTCGTCGGAGAGCTCGCCGGGCTTGGCGGCTTCCGTCGACGTCGCGCCGCTCGCACTTGACGAGGAGGAGGAATCGTCGTCGTCGCCACAGGCGGAGACGGAGACGGAGAGGGCGAGCACGGCCAGCAGGCCGAGCAGGATGCGGTTGCTGAGGCGGATCACGGGGACTGAGCACTCCTTTGGGACGGGGGCCGAAAGCGCATCCTTCGGCGGTCGCCTTTGACGACCTTCAGGCCCTTTGGTGTGGAAAGTCGTTGTACACCGGCGAAGCCGGCGTCAGCTACCAGGGTCATGAGGGCGACGACGATCGCCGCCCCGATCGCACCGGTGAATCCGTAGACGTTGAGTGAGAGGATCGGGGTGCCGAGCGTCTCATAGCCGGCGAGCGGACCGATGATCGCGGTCGCCAGCACGTTGACCGACGACAGGCGGATGCCGCCGAAGATCGTCGGCAGCGCCAGTGGCAGCTCGATGGTGCGGATGATCTGGCCCTCGCTGAGCCCCTGGCCGCGCGCCGCATCGACGAGATCGCGATCGACCTGTCGCACGGCGACATACGTGTTCGTGAGAATCGGTGGGACCGCCAGCAGGATCAGCGCGAAGCAGAGGTTCGTGAAGCCGGTGCCGAGGAACGCGACGAAGAACGCGATGATCGCCAGCGACGGCACGGCACGACCGATGTTCGACGTGCTCACCGCGATGAACTCGCCGCGGCCCTTGTGGCCCAGCACGAGGGCGATCGGCAGCGCGACCGCGATCGCGATCGCGACGGCGAGGCTGGATACGAGCAGGTGGTTGCCCGCCATGTGGCCGACCTCGTTGAGGCCGCCGACCTGGACGGTGCCGGCGCTGGATTCGCGGGCTTGGAAGATGAAGCGCACGCCATCGGTGAAGTCCGTGAGCGCCGACGCGAGGATCACGCCGCCACCGCCCTGCGCCACGGCGTCAACAGGCGCTGGAAGCCGAGCACCGCGAGGTCCAGCGCCGCCGCCAGCAGCGTGACCATGCCCCCGGCGACGACGACGTTGGACTTGAACGTGATGAGGCTCGCAACGATGAGCTTCTGCCCGAGGCCGCCGGCGCCCGCGAAAGCGGCGAACGCCGCGAGGCCGACCGTCGTCGCGACGGCGATCCGCAGGCCGGCGAGGATCTCGGGGACGGCGAGCGGCACCTCGACGCGAAACAGGCGCTGGTTCTTGGTCATGCCCATCCCCGAGGCCGCGTCGACCATCTCGCCGGGCACGTTGGCCAAGCCGGTGATGACGTTGCGAAAGATGATGACCTGCGTGTAGATCGCCAGGCCGACGATCGCGGGCGCGTTGCCGCGCCCGAGCAGCGGTTGCAGCAGGAAGAACATCGCGATGCTCGGGATCGTGTACAGCGCGCTGGTGACACCCGTCAGCGGGGCGATCAGCCAGCGCTGGCGATGGGCGAGCAGCCCGAGCGAGAAGGCGATCGCGAAGCCGATGCCGACCGACACGACGACGAGATAGAGGTGCTCCAGCAGCGGGGTCCAGTAGCGGTCGAGATTGTCGGCGATCCAGGTCGGGCAGAAGCCGTCGTTGGCGACGCAGCTCGCATCGCCCCCACGTTCGCGCACGAAGCCGCCGCTCTGGGCGATGACGAGCGCGGCGCTCATTCCTCGTCGGGCCCGGTGGCGTCCCCTGCCCCGTTGACGTGCTCGCTCGCGGCCAGCTCGGTCGCGCCGGGCACCTCGGAGGGCGCACTGCCGACGGCTTGCGAGATGACCTGCATCGAGAGCACGCCGACGACCTCGCCCTGTGCGCCGACCACGGGCCCATACATCGACTCGCTCGCGAGCAGGTCTGACAACGCGTCGCGCAGGATGTCGTCGAGGTCGACGACCGGATCTGCCGGCGAGCGCAGCTCCGAACGGATGCGCTCGCCCGTCAGCCCGCGCTCGGAAAGCCAGCCGACCGGACGCTGATGCTCGTCGACGAGCAGCGCGATGTCGAGGTCGGCCTCAGCGGTGCGCTCGCGCACCCCGGCCGTCGGCTCGCCGGTGCGGCAGGTCGCGACCGTCCACAGGTCGATGTCGCGCACCCGCTGCAGCGCGAGGCGCTTCAGCGCGCGGTCGGCGCCGACGAAGTCCTCGACGAAGGGGCTGGCCGGAGCCATCAGCAGCTCGGCCGGGGGCGCGAACTGGGCGAGCTTGCCGCCGACCTGCATGACGGCGATGCGATCGCCCATCTTGATCGCCTCGTCGATGTCGTGGGTGACGAAGACGATCGTCTTGCGCAGCTCGGCCTGCAGGCGCAGGAACTCGTTCTGCAGGCGTTCGCGGTTGATCGGATCGATTGCGCCGAACGGCTCGTCCATCAGCATGACCGGTGGGTCGACGGCGAGCGCGCGAGCCACGCCGACGCGCTGGCGCTGGCCGCCGGAGAGCTGGGACGGGTAGCGGTCGCGCATCTCGCGCGGCAGGCCTACGAGCTCGAGCAGCTCGTCGGCGCGCTCGCTCATGCGCGCCTTGCTCCAGCCCAGCAGGGACGGGACGGTCGAGATGTTGTCGGCGATCGTGCGGTGCGGGAAGAGGCCGATCTGCTGGATGACGTAGCCGATCTCGCGGCGCAGCTCCTCGGGTTTGCGGTCACGGACGCTGCGCCCGCCCAGCAGGATGTCGCCGGACGTCATGTCGATCATGCGGTTGACCATCCGCATGGCCGTCGTCTTGCCGCAGCCCGACGGCCCGACGAGCACGCAGATCTCACCCGCGGGCACCTCCAGCGACAGGCCGTCGACGGCGGGCTCAGAGCCTCCGGGGTACTGCTTGGTGACGTCGCGGAACTCGATTGTCTCCGCCGACGAGCGTCCAGAGGACTCTCCCATCTGCGCGATCCTCTCAGACTCGGCACGTTCACACCAGGAGAATGCAAGTGTGCTGTGCAGTGATCGCCCTGTTGTACAAGTGTGGGGGTGCGATTGCCTGGTGTGCGTGCCCGACGTGCGTCACCCAGACGTAAGGAGGCGCATGCGCGCCGCGAGTCTCCAGCCGCCGACGCGTAGCCCGCTTGAGGTAGCGGTGTCGATGAGCTCCTCGATCACCGCCAGGTCGGGTGCTCCGGAGGGCATGCTCAGCGTTCCGCCGGCGACCGATCGCAGGCGACGGCGATCGCGAGCGCCTGGCAGAGCTCGGTCATGCGCTCGGCACTCAGAACGCCCATGCGGCGGACCAATCTGCTCTTGCGCAGCAGCGTCAGCGCGTCGAGCACGGCAAAGCATTCGCGGTCGATGCCATCGGCTGGACCGAGGGGGACCGCGGTCGGGATGTCGCGAACGGTGGTGGTGAGCGGCGCCACGAGAAGGTCGCGCAGCGAGCGCCCCGCGAAGTCGCGATGCATGACGACCGCAGGACGCAGCTTGTCCATCTCCGCCAGCCAGATCTCGCCGCGCTGCGGCCAATCACTACCACTCAAGGTCGGCATCTCGCAGACCCTCGATGCTCAACTCAGCCCACGCGTCGAACTCCGGCTCGGGCGGCTGAGCACCGTAGCCGGCGGCGAGTTGTGCGTCGATCGCCGCCTCGCGTCGCCCCCGGAGCAGTTCGTGGATCGCAGTGCGAAGCACCGCCGCGCGCGAGCTCGACGCGGCTGCGGCTACGGCGTCGACCTCCCGCAGGCTCTCGTTGTCGAGCTGAAAGGCAATCTGCGTGACGTCGGCCATAGATTCACAATACATATTCTCATCCACATTTTGGATCATCGACAGCCCGCAGCGCGCAGCGCCTCGGCGTGCGCGGCGGCCTCGAGCGCATCGTCCAACGGCGCCAGTTCTGTGAGCCCGCACGCCTCGCGGATGAGCCAGTCGGCGAACCAGGCGTTCTTGGGCAGCAGCGGACCGTGCAGGTAGGTGCCGATGACGCTGCCGCGGCGCACGCCCTCTGTTCCCGACGAACCGCTGTTGCCGTGACCCTTGAGCACACGGCCCAGCGGCTGCTCGCCGGCGCCGAGGTGCGTTCGGCCGCCGTGGTTCTCAAAGCCCGCCAGCACCCGCGGTGGTCCGGTGGCGCCCGAATCCAGGCGCACCTCGATCGCGACGTTGCCGATCAGGCGCGAGCCGTCGGCGGAGCGGACCGTGTGCAGGTCGACGAGGCCGAGACCTGGGATCTCGTCGTCGCCGAGCTCGTAGCGGTGGCCGAGCAGCTGGTAGCCGCCGCAGACGCCGAGCACGATCGCTCCGCGGTCGGCGGCGGCGTGCAGCGCATCGCGCTTGGTCTGCACGAGGTCAAGCGCGCACAGGCGCTGGTCGCGGTCCTGCCCACCGCCGAGGTAGAAGAGGTCATGCGCGTCGGGGTCGATCGCCTCCCCAAGCCCCGCGGCGGTGACGGCGAAGTCGATTCCCCGCCACTCGCAGCGACGCTGAAGCATCAACAGGTTGCCGCGATCGGCGTAGATGTTCATGAGGTCCGGATACAGCGCGCAGACGCGCAGCTCAGCCACGGAACATCACCACGATCGTGCCGACGTGCACGTCGGTCGGCGCGATCACGCGCAGCGGGATCGGCCGCATGCCGGCGGCTCGGGCCTCGGTCTCGACCTCGACGGGCGTCACCTTGTCGAGATGGATGACGTTCTCGCTGGTGCTGCGCGCCCCGCCGGGCGAAACGACGGTGCGGATCCGCTCGATCGCCATCCGGTCGCCCGTGTCGCGCAGCGCGACCGGCTGGCTGAAGTAGCTCACCCCGTCGACGTGCCCGACGTCGGGCAGCGGCAGCAGCACGTGCTCGGCGTCGAAGGCATCCATGGCATCGGCCAGCGCGCACGCGGCGAGGCCGCCGGGCGCGAGATGCTCGGCGACCGATCGCAGGAACCCCGTGCGGCCGGCGCTGCCGAGCAGCTGGATCGTCTGCATCGGCGCGAGGATCAGGCCGAAGCGGCGGCCGCCCAGATCGAAGCTGCCCGCGTCGCCGACGACGGTCTCCACGGCGAGCGTCCCGGCGCGCGCGCGCAGCGCGTCGAGAAACGCGGGCTCGCGGTCCAGCGCGACGACCTCGTGCCCGTGGCGCGCGAGGTCAAGCGCCACGCGGCCGGTGCCGGCGCCGATGTCGAGGATCGGCCCCGCCTCCCGTGAGGCCAGCTCGCGCCAGACCGGCAGGTCGGCCGCATAGCGCGCGCACTCCACGTCGTGCCAGACGACCGTGCTCACCGAAAGGACCCCGCCGCCGTGCCTCGCGCGACGAGCAGGGCGCGCAGGTCAAGCATGGCGGTGTAGGTCGGCATCGCCACGAGGCGGCCCGCGCCGTCGGCCAGCGCCGCATCCAGGCCGGCCTCCAACGCCGGGACGACGTACAGGCGCTCGGGCGGGACGCCCGCGTACTTCAGCCGCACCGCGAGCTCGGCGGCCCGCGCGCCGCTGCACGTCACGCGGCGCACGCGGTCTGCGAGCAGCTCGAAGTCCGCATCCCAGATCCACGAGACGTCATGGCCGTCGGCGGTGCGGTCGTTGAGGACCGCGAGCACGTCGAGCTCCCCGGGATCCAGCGCGAGCGTGCGCAGCACCTCGTTGGCTCCGGCGGGGTTCTTGACGAGCAGGATCGCGAGCTCGCGGTCGCCGACGAGCACCGTCTCGGCGCGGCCGAAGGCTGCCTGGGTGGCGGCCAGCCCGCTGACGATCGATGTCAGGTCGGCGCCGAGCGCGCGCGCCAGCGCAGCCGCGCCGACCGCGTTGTAGACGTTGTAGAGCCCGGGCAGCGGCAGTGCGACCCGCCGGTGGTCGGCGCCGAGGTGCAGATCGAACGCGGCGCCGCGCGTGCCGTCCAGCGTGATCGCGCTCGCCCAGACGTCCGGCTCGGGCCGCGGACCGTCGCCGTTGGGGCAGTGGTAGCGACCCAGGTGGCCCATGTAGACGGCGTCGTAGACGTAGGGCGCGCCGCAGCGCCGGCAGTGCTTGGAGTCCGACGCGTGCGACATGCCGCTCAGCGCGACGCCGTCGTCCTGCACGCCGAAGTACGTGACGTTCGCGCGGTCGCGGCCAAGGTCGGCGACAAGGGGATCGTCGGCGTTGAGCACGAGCTGGGTGCCCGGGGCCGCCGCGACGGCGGCGGCCCAGCGGTCGGCGATCGTCTCGAGCTCGCCGTAGCGGTCGAGCTGGTCACGAAAGAGGTTGCTCAGCAGCAGCGCGCGCGGGGCGAGCTCGGGGACCACCCGGTCCAGCCAGAACTCGTCGACTTCGAACAGCCCGGCGCTGCCGTCGATCCCCGAGCCGCGCGCCGCGTCCAGCAGCGCGGTCGTCACGCCGCCGGCCATGTTCGCTCCCGCGCGGTTGTGCACGAGGCGCGCGCCGCCTCCCTCGAGGATGGCGGCGACCATCGCCGCGGTCGTCGTCTTGCCGTTGGTGGCCGAGATCACGGCGCTGCCGTCGCGCAGCCGGGCGGACAGGCGCGCGATCGCCCGCGGCTCGATGCGGATCAGCAGCTTGCCGGGCAGGCTCGTGCCGCCACGTCCCGCGCGCCGCGAGAGCGTTCCGGCGGCGCGGGCCAGCGCGATCTTCCCGGCGAGCATCATGCGTCGCGCAGCACCAGCGTCGCGATGCGCTCGGCGATCGCCACTGGCCGCGGGTCCAGCGCTGCCTCCACCTGTGCGCGATCGGATGCCCCCGTCAGCACGATCGCGCCATCGATCCCAGCGGCGTGCGCCGCGGCGAGATCGGCGTCAACGCGGTCGCCGACCATCAGCGCCCGACCCGGTCCGAGGCGATCCAGCGCGGTGCGCACGAGCACCGGCTCGGGCTTGCCGACGATCACCGCGGCGACTCCCGACGCCGTCTCGACGGCGGCAAGGATCGAGCCCGACCCGGGCCACAGGCCGTCGGGCATCGGGAACGTCGCGTCGCGATTGGAACCGATCAGGAACGCGCCGCGGAGCACCGCCTGGGTCGCCTCACGCAGCTCCGCGTAGTCAAAGCGGGGGTGAAACGCGACGACGACGACGTCCGCGCGGCTGGCGAACGCCGTCTGGTTGACGATCCGCAGGCCGGCCGCCTCGACGTGCCCGTGGACGGCATCAGAGCCGATGACGACCGCCGAGCCGCCGCCGAAGCGCTCGGCCAGGACGTACTGCAGCGCTCCGCCGACGGTGACGACCTCTTCGAGCGACGCCTGGAAGCCCAGACGCCACAGCTTCTGGACGTACTCCTCGATCGTCAGCTGGGTGTCGTTGGTGACGAACGCGATGCCCTTCCCGGCCATGCGCAGGGCGGAGATGGCTTGCACCGCCCCGTCGGTGGGCTCGTCGCCGACCCACACGCAGCCGTCGAGGTCGAAGAGGATGTGGTCGTAACGGGCGGCAAGCGACGTGATCGGCACGCCGCGCATTTTGACTACCCTTCGGCGGCGTGCGACGCGAGAACGCCTCGATGGTCCTGCTGCTCGTCGTGATCGCGCTCGCCGGGTGCGGCAAGGACGACTCACCGCTGGCCGATTCCCCGACCGCGCCCGCCACCGCGCAGACGGCCACGACCGAGGTCCCCGCCGTCGCCCCGCGCTCGGCCAAGGACGGCTGCAAGGCGGTCCCGCCGCCCGTCCCGAAGGACGATCCCGACGCCACGCGCTCGCAGCGCAAGCTCAACCCCAAGCGCCGCAACATCGCGACCGTCAAGACCAACTGCGGCAGCTTCCGGATCCTGCTGGATGCCAGGCGCGCGCCGAAGACGACGGCGTCGTTCGCGGGCCTGGTGCGCAAGCGCTACTTCGACGGGCTGACGTTCCATCGCATCGCCAAGCCGGGCGGCAACGACTTCGTCATCCAGGGCGGCGATCCGTTGGGAGACGGCAACGGCGGGCCCGGCTACAGCGTCGTCGAGGCGCCGCCGAAGTCCACGTCGTATGACCGCGGCGTCGTCGCGATGGCCAAGGCCTCCGACGAGAAGCCCGGCACGTCGGGCAGCCAGTTCTTCATCGTCACGGCCGACGAGACGCCGCTTCCACCCGAGTATGCGCTGCTCGGCCGCGTGTTCGGCGATCAGACGGCCGTTCGCAGGATCGCCGCTGTCCCCGCGGACCCGGTGACGGACATGCCGGTCGACCCCGTCGTGATCCAGAGCATCCGGCTCACGAGCCAGAAGCCCTAGAACAGCGAGGTCTGCTCGGGCTCTGAGAGGCAGTCCGGCGCGTCGTGGCGCGCGTCGTTCACGGCCCGGCTGACGGGCCGGATGTCGAGCCGGTCGACGCCCGCGGCAAGCAGCGCGTGCAGGTCGCCGGCCGGCGTCGCCGGGTCGATCCAGGTCGCCTCGTCGCGCTCGTCGAGGATCAGCGGCATGCGGTCGTGCAGGTCGCGCACGGCGCCGGTCGCGGCGGTCGTGACGATCGCGCAGCTGCGAAGCGGCTCGACGGCGGCGTCGGCGGCCGGACGCCACGAAGCCCGTAGGCCGGCGAACGCGAACGGCTTGGCGTCTGGGCGCGAGATCCAGTGCGGCGTGCCGGCCGACCACTCATAGAACCCGTCGGCGACGATCAGGCAGCGGCGCCTGGCAAACGCGTCGCGGTAGGCGGGCTTCTCGGAGACCGTCTCGGCGCGGGCGTTGATCGTCTTGGCGGCCATCTCGCGCGGGTCGCCGGCCCAATGGGGCACGAGGCCCCAGCGCAGCAGCTCGGCGCGGGGCGCGCCATCGCGGTCCTGCACGACGGCGAGCACGTCGTCGCCGGGCGCGACGTTGAAGCGCCGGCGTACCTCCAGGCGCTCGTCGATCGCGAAGCGCGCGCGGATCTGGGCGGGGTCAGAGCCCGCGAAGGCGAGCGTGAAGCGCCCACACATCAGCCGGACGACCGGCTAGGGGCCGGCCCGGGCCGCTCGCGCCTTGGTCTTCGCGGCCTTCTGCTTGCGCCTGCCCACGAGGCTGAGGATCGCCAGCGAGACGATCACGACGATCACGCCGAGTGCGACCGATCCAAGCGTCGATCCGCCGCCGAAGGGCAGCAGCAGCAGGGTGGCGATGCCGAAGCCGATGATCAGCAGCGCCGCCACGATCGCCAGCAGGATCGCGCCGCCGCGCGCCTTGACGAACAGGCTCGCGCCGGGCGCCGGCGAGATCAGGCCCATCAGTCGCAGGATGAACAGCTGACGGCTGGAGGGGGCCTGCTGGCCGAGCTTCTCGACCGCGGCCTTCAGGTCGTCCGGGCGCCGCTCGGCGAGGGCGAGCGATGCCTCGGCCATGCGGCGAAGCTGCATACGCTCCTGCGGGCGGGCGGCGGCGATCGCCTTGCGGAAGTGCTCGCGGGCGGTTGGGCCGTCGTAGCGCTCGGCGGCGCGCGCGCCGAGGATCGCCTGCGCCGCCGCTCGGTGGCGGGTCTCGGTCAGCAACTCGTCGTCGGAGCGCTGCTCGAGCTGCGACATCGCTGCCATCGCGCTCTTCTGCTCGACTCGGACCTGTCGCTGCTTCGCCATGGCGCGGACAAGTGTAGACCTGGGGTGCTCGGAGGTCGTGTCGTCTGCGACATGACGCGTGCGAGTGCCGGGTCGACGTCGACATCGACGCGCCCGGCGGCGTAACCTCGCGCCGATGCAACGTGTCGTCGCGGTCATCGTCGCCCTGCTGCTGTGCCTCGGCGCGCCCGCCGTGGCGACGGCGCAGTTCGGCCCCAACGCTCCCGCGCCGCTGCTGCAGGAGGACCCGAAGGGACGGACGTTCGAGGAGGATCGCGGCCTGAGCACCATGCAGCTCGTGCTGATCTTCGGCGGTGCGGCGGCCGTCGTCGCGCTGATCGCGGGGGTGATCGTGCGCGACGCCCGCGGCAAGGCGCCGGCGCAGCGACCACGCGCGAGATCCAAGGGCGGAGCAGGGCCCGGCTCCACCGCGCCGGGCGAGGCGCCGTCGAAGTCCAGCGCCGCGAAGGCCGCCCGCGAGCGCGAGCGCCAGAAGGCCCGCAAGCGCAACAAGGCCAAGGCGGCGCGCAACCAGCGCAAGCACAACCGCCCGCGCTGAGCGTCGCGGCCGGCGGCCCCGCCTATCCTGCTGGCGATGCTGATCGCCATCGACGGGCCGGCGGGCGCCGGGAAGTCCACGGTCGCACGCGCGGTCGCCGGCGCGCTGGGCTTCACGTACCTCGACACGGGTGCGATGTATCGCTGCATCGCCCTGGCCCAGCTACGCGGCGCCGGCGATCCACTTGCGTCGCGCATCGAGCTCGGTCCGCCGGTGCTGCTCGACGGCGATGACGTCAGCGCCGAGATCCGCACCCCGGAGGTGACCGCGCGCGCGTCGGAGGTGGCGGCGCGGCCGGAGGTTCGCGCGGCGCTCGTCACGCTGCAGCGCGAGCTGATCGCCGCGGGCGACTACGTCGCCGAAGGCCGTGACATCGGCACCGTCGTCGCTCCCGACGCGGAGTTGAAGGTCTTCCTGACGGCGTCCGCGCAGGAGCGCGCTCGGCGCCGAGCCGCTGAGACCGGCGCCGACGTGGCGCAGGTGCTGGCCGAGCAGATCCAGCGCGACGAGCGCGACACGACGCGCGAGCACTCGCCGTTGCAGGCCGCCGGCGACGCGGTGCAGGTCGACACGACGGGCCTACAGATCGACGCCGTCGTGGCGCGGATCGTGGACCTGGCGCGTGCCGACCTAGACTCCAGGGTGTGAAGGTCACCCGATGAAGGTCGCGGTCGTCGGGTATCCGAACGTCGGCAAGTCCTCCCTGGTCAACCGCCTCACCGGCACGCGCGAGGCCGTCGTGCACGAGCGCCCCGGGATCACGCGCGATCGCAAGGAGATCGCAACCGAGTGGAACGGCCGGCGCTTCACGCTGATCGACACCGGCGGCATGGACGCCGAGGACCCCGATCCCGTGTCCGGCTCGATCCGCGACCAGGCCCGTGCCGCGCTGGCCGACGCCCAGGTCGCGCTGTTCGTCTTCGACGCGAAGGCGGGCGTGCGTCCCGGCGACGAGGAGCTCGCCGACCTGCTGCGCCGCTCGAAGATGCCGGTCGTCGTCGCGGCGAACAAGATCGACGCGGCCGTCGACATCCCGCTGGCGGTCGACGCGCACCGCCTCGGCTTCGGCGAGCCGGTGGCCGTCTCGGCGTCCCAGGGCCTGGGAACCGGCGACCTGCTCGACCGCCTCGTCGAGCTGCTGCCCGAGGACGACGACGCCGAGGAGGAGGGCATCATCCGCCTGGCGGTGATCGGACGGCCGAACGTCGGCAAGTCCTCGCTGGTCAACCGCTTCGCCGGCGCCGACCGCGTCATCGTCTCCGACGTCGCGGGCACGACGCGCGACGCGATCGACCTGCCGCTGGAGGTCGAGGGGCGCAAGCTGATCGTCGTCGACACCGCGGGGATGCGCCGCCAGTCCAAGGTGTCGGAGTCTGTGGAGTACTACACGGTGCTGCGCTCCCAGCGGGCGGCCGAGCGCGCGGACGTCGCGCTCGTCGTCTGCGACGCCAACGACGGCGTGACCGCGCAGGACATGCGCGTCGCCGAGCTGGCGATGCAGTCGGGCTGCGCGACCGCGCTCGTGCTCAACAAGTGGGACACCGCCGAGATGGTCGAGTCCGACCTCGACCACGAGCGTGCGAAGGTCGCGCGCAAGCTGCGTCTGCGCCCGCGCGTGCTGACCGCCAGTGCGCTGACCGGCCGCAACGTGCAGCGCCTGCTCACCGAGGTGCTCGCGCTCGGCGACCGCATGCAGGGCCGGATCCCGACGCCCGAGCTCAACCGCTTCGTCGGCGAGGTCGTGCAGGCTCGCCAGCCACCCGCCAAGCAGGGCCATCGCCTCAAGCTCCTGTACGCCGCGCAGATCGGCGAGCGCCCGCCCCGCTTCGCGATCCAGGTCAACTCGCGCCAGCGCGTGACGCGCGACTACGCCTACTTCGTCGAGAACCGCCTGCGCGCGCGATTCGCCATGGACGGCGTGCCGCTGATCATCGATTTCGTCGAGCGCAAGTCCAGGCGCAGCGAGGGCCGATAGCCTCCGGTCCATGAAATCCACTGAAGACGATGAGTATCTGTTTACGTCGGAGTCGGTGACCGAGGGTCATCCCGACAAGATGTCCGACCAGATTTCCGATGCGGTGCTGGATGCGTGTCTGACTGGCGATCCGGGCTCACGCGTGGCGTGCGAGACGCTGTGCAACACGGGTCTGGTGGTGGTCTCGGGCGAGATCACGACCGAGACGATCTTCGACGTGCAGGAGGTCGTGCGCGACACCGTGCGCTCGATCGGCTACACCGATGCGAACCTCGGGTTCAGCGCGGATTCGTGTGCCGTCCTCAACGCGCTCGACAAGCAGTCGGCCGACATCAAGCAGGGCGTCGACGAGTCCCACGAGACCCGGTCGGGTTCATCGGAGGCCGACGAGGCCGCCCTCGCGGGCGCCGGCGACCAGGGGATGATGTTCGGCTACGCCTCCGACGAGACGCCCGAGCTGATGCCGCTGCCGATCGCGCTGGCGCACAAGCTCGCCAGGCGCCTGACGGACGTGCGCAAGTCCGGCGACCTGGACTACCTGCGTCCCGACGGCAAGACGCAGGTGTCGGTGCGTTACAAGGGCGGACGGCCCGTCGCGATCGAGAAGCTGCTGATCTCCACCCAGCACGCCGAGGGTTGTGAGTCGCACATCGCCGACGATCTGTGGGAGAACGTCGTCCTGCCGATCCTGCCCGAGGATCTGTACGACGCCGCAGAGCTTCGCCGCGAGTTCCTCGTCAACCCGACGGGCCGCTTCGTGATCGGCGGACCGGTCGGCGACTGCGGCCTGACCGGACGCAAGATCATCGTCGACACCTACGGCGGCATGGCTCGCCATGGCGGCGGGGCGTTCTCCGGCAAGGACCCGTCGAAGGTCGACCGGTCGGCTGCCTACGCGACCCGCTGGGTCGCGAAGAACCTCGTGGCGGCGGGGCTCGCCCAGCGCTGTGAGGTGCAGGTCGCCTACGCGATCGGCGTGTCGCATCCCGTCAGCGTGATGGTCGAGGACTTCGGCACCGGCACGGTGAGCCGCTCCAAGCTTGAGGAGCTCGTGTCCGAGCACTTCGACCTGCGTCCCGGCGCGTTTCGCCGCGAGCTGGATCTGCACCGGCCGATCTACCAGCCCACCGCCGCCTACGGGCACTTCGGCCGCGAGGACGAAGGCTTCACGTGGGAGCAGACGACGAAGGCCGACGCACTCCGGGCCGCAGTCGCCTAAGTCGCTGAGCAGGACCCGGCGTGTCGCTCTCGGGTGGCGTGCCGGTCAGCAGGTGGGGGCGAACAACGGTTGCTCGCGGCCTATGAGCAGCAATGGCCCCCGCAGATGGAGACGCGTACGATGTCCAGCATGGTCACGGTCCAGCGCATGACCGCGCAGGAGTACCTCGCGACGCCCGACGAGACGGTTCATTCCGAGCTCGTCGAGGGTGAGGTCGTCGTGCAGGAGCCGAATGCGACCCACCAGCTCGTGCTGCGCGACCTGTACAACGCGTTGCACGCGTGGGCGCAGTCCGCTCCGGGCCGCGGCGAGTTCTGGTGGCCCCTCGACGTGCTGATCGACGAGCACAACGTGTTCGCCCCCGACCTGCTCTGGTACAGCGAGGGCCGCTCGCCGCTGCGAGGCGACGAGCGGCCGTATCCGATCCCCGCGCTGGCGGTCGAGGTGCGCTCGGCGTCGACGTGGCGCTATGACATCGGCGCCAAGAAGGCCGCCTACGAGCGCAACGGGCTGGCGGAGCTGTGGCTCGTCGACACGAGTGCCAGCGAGCTGTTCGTCTTCCGCCGGTCTGCGCCGAAGCACCCGGCGTTCGATGTCGCGCTGGAGCTCGGCGCAGACGAGCGG
>JAJCYD010000026.1 GCA_029263125.1 Solirubrobacteraceae bacterium
CGCGGGGGCTGCGCCCCCCCCGGCGCCGTTAACACCTTTGAAAGGGGGGGCAGGGAGCGGTCCGCCTGGTAGCGTTTGTCGCAATCCACCCCCACCGGGTGGGGGGGGTTGCGCAACCGCCCCGCGCCCACCGCCGCACTCCATGCCAGAAACTCGTCGACCCGCGTCGTGTAGTCCCAGGCCGAGCGGAGCACGACACGGTCGAAGCCCGCCCAGTCGACGCTCTGGTCATCCCAGACCTGAAAGCTCGCGTCCAGCACGGCTGCGGCCGCGTGGTCATCGTGCCACCCCTGCGGCAGAGCAGAGCACGTGACGAACGCGACCTTCATGAGCCGCAGAAGCGTAGCCGGGCGGCCGCTTGGCGCGCGATCTTCACACCGGTTGCTCAGTCGCATGGAAAGCGGCAGCGCGCGCCAGGCCCGCGATGGGAGGAGAGCGCTCGGAGCGCGAGGAGTGTCAAGGAGCGGCGCTCACGGCCGGACGGGCGGCTGGGCGGGTTTGGCATGACAGACATGCACAAACCGCCCAGCTCGATGCGATGCGCGTCTGGCTGGCCGCGTTTCCCATGACATACATGCAGAAGACGCCCAACCCGGTGATCTCAGGCGACGGCGATCGCCGCCCGAGATGGCCCCGGTCGACTCGATCTCACGAGGCCGCCCCCTGGGCGCCCGTGGCGCCGATCACGACGATCGTCTTGTGTCCGTTCATGGCGGTCACCATCTCAAGGTCACGAGGAGTCGTGGACCGTCTACGTTTGGCGGCGTCCTCTGGCGCCCCCGCAGACCACCTGCCACCCCAAACCCGCGCTGGAGGACCCAGTGTTGGCCACTGTGACGCCGTGACTCAGACGACCCCCGGGCGGCAGGCGACGCGCGGCGTCACGGTCATCCGATCCACCAACGTTCGTGTGCAGGTCGGCGAGCAAGCGCGCGACGTCTTCCTCGGGATCGAGGGCGGGCGTGGTCGCGAGGTCGGAGGACGCGTGCGTCACGGCGTCGACGTGCTGTGCCCGGCGACGTCGACACCAACCGGCTTGTCATGGCGCGGGCTCGTGAGGCGGTGTACGCACCAGTTGGGATGGGTGATCGGCAGTTCGTGGCGTGCGGTGGGGTGTGTCACGGCCGTGACGTTGCGGTAGCGGGCCGCGAGCTCACTCGCGCGTGCGGGGACCCCCACCGGGTCGCCGGCGCCGTCTGCGAGCAGCACCGGGACATGGGCGGCGTCGAGTGCGCGCAGCGACGTCTCCCAGCCGCCGTGGCGGATCACGCCGTTCAGCGCGCCGAGGTACGACGCCCATGAATGACGGACGGCCATGCGGGCGATCGCCACGGGCCACTGCGGTTGGAGCGCGACGGCGATCCACTGCGCGATCGCTCGGTGACGACACATCCACCCGCAGACGGCCCGCGACACAGCTCCCTGCGGAGCGAAGATCCGCTCCATGACGCCGATCGCGGCGATCCGCTCGTCGGCCTCGTCCGCGCCGGCGTACAGCGGCGCCGAAAAGCAGACGACGGACTGCACGTCGGTGCGGCGTGCGGCCCAGTGCAATGCGAGCACGGCGCCCAGTGAGTGTCCTGCAACCGTCAGCTTGCATCCGTCCAGCTGGAGTTCGTGCGCCATGCGGTCCAAGGCATCCAGATGAGCCTCCAGCGTGTAGTCGGAGCCGTGTTCGCTCAGCGACCGACCGAACCCGAGCAGGTCGCAGGTCACCAGCTGGGCGTGGTCGGCGAGCGAATCGTAGGCGGCGCCGAAGAAGTCACCGCTGGCTGTGAGCCCGTGCAGCAGGATCACGACACGATCGCCGCTGCCGGCGGTGCGGACCGACAGCTCCCCCGCCATCCGGCGCACGCCATTGCCGGGATGCCAGCGCCGCACGGCGAGCGAGCAGCGATGACGCACGAGCCAGCCGCCGCCGGCGGCCGCGAGCAGCACGGCTACTCGGCTCATGTCGTCAGTCGTCGATCGGCATGGCGCCAACGTCGTGCTGCGCGATCCTGCACCGAGACCAAGCGTCCGAGCACGACCGCGACGATCACACCGAGCACGAGCACCCAGGCGATGCTGAGCGCCAGCGCGCCGCCGGCGTGAAAGCTGCCCGAGAAGGCGCCGTCGACGATCACACGCCCCGGGCCGTAGCCGGGCAGGGCGACCGCCCAGCTCGGCGGTGCTCCTGAGCCGAACATCGGGTTCTGCACGACGCCGAGGTCGAGCATCGCGCCGAACAGCATGAGGTGCGTGGCGCCCAGGCGCCCGACCACGGCGCCGGCCAGCGTGCCGAGCAACCCGTAGGTCATGCCGACCAGCAGCGTGCCGGCCGCGAACGCCAACCAGGCCTGCGGTGTGAAGCTCAACGCCGTGACGGCGAGCGACACGACGAGCACGAGCCCCGTGGCGGCCAGCAGGACCAGCAGCCGCGGGGTCAGCGCCTGCATGGGCGCGAAGCCGGCCAGGACGAGGCGCCGATCGGCCTGACGCACCGACTGCATCACGAACACGCCGACCAGGCCGGCCAGGAACGCGACGGTGATGGCGGCCATCGTCGCTCCGTGGATGTCGCGCATGTTCGTCAGCACCTCACGACCGCCTGCAAGCTCGATCGTCCGGGGCAGCTTCTCGGTCGCGGCGATGGCGCGCGTGATGAAGAAGAACGGAAGCCCGACGAGCAGGACGAGCAGCAACGGCCGGCGTGCCTGCTCGCGAACGCCCAGTCGCGTGGCGGTCGCCACGCGACTCACGACCGGCTCCTTGCCGCGAGGACGAATGCCACGAAGGCCGCCGCGACGCAGGCGCTGCTGATCACGGCAAGCTTGACCCAGTCCGCGGCGTCGCTCGCGTTGCCCGACCCGGCGGCGATCAGCACGTCCGCCGCTTTGCGGCTGATGCTGTAGGGCGCGGCCTGCGCCGCCATCCCCGGGCCCGAGAAGACATCGAGCAGGAAGACGAACGCGACCGCCAGCGAGCCCTCCAGCGGCGAGCTGACCAGCGAGCCGACGAGCACGCCGACGGCCAGGTAGATGACCGCGTAGGCCAGCACCGCCGCGGCGGCATGCCACGGGTGAGCGACGCCGGTCCGGGCGAGCAGCGTGCCAAACGCCGCGGCCGCGGCGATCAGGGCCAGCAGCATCGACGCGGAGATCCGCGACGCGGCGACGCGCGCCGGTCCGAGACCGGCGAGCGCCAGGCGCCGGTCCGCGCCGCGTGAGGAGCTGGCCGCAAAGAAGCCGAGCGTCCCGGCGACGAACGCGGCCGCCCAGCCCGCCGCAAGCGAGCTCGCGGCGTCGGCGGCCAGCGAGCCGCCCTGCGCGCGTGCGAAGTCTCCCAGCACACCGGCCGAGGCGACGACGAAGATGACCGGAACGATGACCAGCAGCACGAGCGTGAACGGCGCGCGCAGCTGCTCGCGGGTGAATGCCGCTGTGCGCGTCATACGAGCTCGCAGCGGCCGTCGCGCAGCTCATAGACGCGGCCGAGCCGGTCGCGCTCTGCCAGCAGGTGGCTGACGACGAGGATCGCCATGCCGTCCCGGCGGCGACGCTCGGCCATCTCCCAGAAACGCAAATAGGTCTCCCAGTCAAAGCCGCTGTAGGGCTCGTCGAGCAGCAGCAGCTGCGGCTCGTGCAGCAGCGCGAGCGCGAGGTTGAGCTTCTGGCGCGTCCCGCCCGACAGCTGCTCGACGCGGTAGTCCACGTACGTGGCGAACTGCAGCTCCTCGAGCAGGCCGTCGCGGGAGTCCGCCGCGTCCTTGCCGGCGAGTCCGTAGGCCTCGGCGAACAGCTCGAAGTGCTCCTTGACGGTGAGCTTGTCCCACAGCAGCGGATACTGCGGGCAGTAGCCGAGCCGATCGGGTCGCTGCACGGTGCCGCTGTCACGTCCGAGCAGCCCGACGATGATCTGCATCAGCGTGCTCTTGCCCGATCCGTTCTCCCCGACCAACCCGACGAACTCGCCGGAGCTCACGGTCAAGCTGGCGCCGCGCAGGATCTGCACCCGGCGGCGACGCAACGGCACACCGGTACGAAACGCCTTGTGCACGTCGATGACGCGCAGCACGGCCGAAGCTTCGACCGCCGGATCGGATGGCGCGAGCGTCGCGGCGGAGGTCGGGCTCATCAGGAGGCCCTGTGCTGGAGGGTTTCGCGGCGCTCGCTGTACTCCTCGCCGGAGATCTCGCCGCGCGCGTAACGCTCGTCGAGCACATCGGTGGCGCTCCGACGCGGCATCTCGGCCGCAGACCGGTCCTTGACGACGTAGAAGACGAACAAGGCGACGAACGCCAAGAACAACAGCATTCCGAGCCACATCCATTGCGTGTCGTGCCACATGAACATGGCAACCCTCCTTCGGTCGATGCTCCGTGTTGTGCAATCACTATCTCCCCGTCGGCGTGATCTGCCATCCGTGGTCGCCCGCTCCCATCAGCGGACAGCTACTGATCGAGCCGCAATCCGAGGATCCTCTCTCGCCGGGCGCGACCGATCCGCGCGCTACAGCGCTTACGTACCTCTACTTGAGCCAGGTGTTGTCACGGACAAGGCTCGTCTTCTCCCAGGATCGTCCGAGGCCAAACGTCCTCCCGGCGCCAACCAGGGCAAGCCCGACCAGAACCAAGGCGTAGATGATGTGATCATCCATGAAGACGTTGTTGGCGGGTGGCAATGACGCGCTCCACATCAGCAGGAGCATCAACGCTCCGGCGCCACAGGCGAATCGCATGTAGATCCCGAGCAGCAGGCCGACGCCGATCACGATCAGGCCGACCATGAACAGCACGTTCACGATGCCCTCTCCCGCGATGCTCTGGTACATGCCGGAGAACGGACCGACGGCATTGCTGAGGAACCCCAGGGTCGGGTTTCCGCCGTTGATCCACGAGTCGGCGGTCGCCGTTTCGTGGCCGAGCCCGACCAGCTTGTCGAAGAACGGCCAGATGAACGTCCAGGCCAAGCTGAGCCGCACCGCGACCCACACGTACCGCGTGACACTCTCACGCGTAATTGCCCCGGCGGTCGCTGACATCTTCCCGCTCGCGGAAGTGGCCGGCGCGACCCGGCCGGCCACTGCGTTAGCGCCGCCCATCATCGTCTGTCGTGCGCCAGGTTGAATCTCCGTCATGACTGTTCCTTCGCTCGATGTTCCCTGCCCAGATGGGCCCTGGAGTGATGTCATTGACTTTCGTACTTGTGACGCGACGTGCCATCGGGATTCTTGTGCTGTTTGGCTCCGTAGTTCTCCCCCGCCGCAGCCTGGGAATCTGCTCGGACCGCGTCTGCGTTTGACTCCCGGTCGTTCACATCCTCATGTGGCCGTCGCCGTCGGTGTGTGATCGCATGAACATGCGCTCTCCGGCGACGAGGGCGACGATCGCCGCAGCGGAGACATAGAGGATGAGCGGGTCCGCTGATGCCTTGACCCACA
>JAJCYD010000027.1 GCA_029263125.1 Solirubrobacteraceae bacterium
CTCAGGTCCTGGCGTTCTTCTCGATGGCCGACGGCCACCGGCCGCTGCACGGCGAGATCATGGCCGAGCTGTCGGCCACACATGACGACGTGCTCGACGCCGTCATCCCCGCGGCGACCGACGTCGAGCGGATGGCCGTGCATCGCCGGGCGCTCGCGCAGTTCGCCCCGCACGGCCGCGCGGGACGGGCCTACGCGGCGCTGTGGGAGGAGCTGCGCGAGAGGGTGTGAGCGCTACGCGGCGTCGCTCTCGGTGCTGCCGCACTCCTTGAAGGCGTATCCGCAGGCGCTCACGGCAAGGGTGGACCCGACGAGCGCGACGCAGGCGACTACGCGCACTACTCGCCGCGGTGGGCCGTCGACGCGCGCGGAGTGGGCACGCGGATCGCGTACTTCGAGGGCGTCTTGGCGACATCGGGGTTGTTGATCTGGCCGATGCGGTCGATGAGCTTGATCCACTGCGTCGGCTTGAGGACCGACGCCAGCGTCTTGGCCTCCGGCGAGCCGGGCGTGTAGGCGGGCTGGAAGCCGACGTGGATGTGGTCGGCGTGGTCGGCCATCGCGAGCGCGTTGTCGGCGCCCTCGTAGGTCATCAGGCTGATGATCTGATGAGGTCGCATCGTGCCCTGGAGCGTGAGCAGCCGGCGGATCGCGATGTCGGCGATCGAGCCTGCGCCCTGATGGCCGACGATCGGGATGTCGTTGATCTTCGCGATGTCGACTGCGGCGCCGGCCGAGTGCGCCGAGACGTTGCCGCTCGTGGTCAGGCGGCTGTGTCCGCAGTACAGCGAGGTCACCGTCGGCTTGAGCCCGCTCGCGGCGAGGAAGGCCAGCGTTGCCAGCACTCGGCGATCGATGCCACCGGACTCGATGTCACGCCTCCCGCACGAGTAGATCTCGATCCGCGGATCGGTCAGCACGCGCCGGGTGAGGGCCCGCTTGCTCAGGAGCATGACCTGACCGACTGGAGCGTTGAGCGCCTCACGACCCGACAGGGGGTTCTGGCCGCGTGCGCGGTAGATCGCCGTCGCCTCGAGCAGCTTCCAGCCGTCGAGGATCGGCTTGGGGTCGATCCGCGGGGCGCCGCGTCCGGACGGCCGGATCTCGAAGTGCATGCGTGGGGAGACGCGCCGCGAGACGGTGCCGATGCGCCCGAGGATCGTGCCCGCGAGCACCTGGCGCCCGCGAACCAACGACTTCAGCACGACGTCGTCGGCGTCCACGTCTGGCGAGCCGAGCAGGTAGGAGCGCAGCGAGTCGTCCTCGGCGATGTCGGCCTCGAGCTCGGCGAGCTGCTTGGCGCCACCGTTGGCAAGCGCGTTCGCGCGCTCGGGATGCGCGAACAGGCGCTCCTTGCCGACGGTCTTCGGCGTCGTCTCACCCCGCGTGTCCTCGCTCGTCGTCAGTCTCGGGCGCGTGGTGGTCGGGCGGCCCGCCGTGGCTGAGCGCGTCGGCTTGGCGTCGGCGGGAAGCTGTAGCTCCTTGGCGATCGAGGCCTTGCTCTGCGTGCGGGTCTTCGGCACCGGCACGCGCTTGGCGAGCTTCTTGAGGTGCGCATAGGTATAGGTGTTGCCGAACGCGTCGGCGAGCTTGACGTAGCGTCCGAGGCGCTTGCTCGTGCCGACGGCGACGATCCGTCCGTCCTGCACGGCGATGACCGCGGAGCCCGGCTTGGCGAAGATGTCGATCCCGCGGCGCGTGCGATCGGATTCGACCGGCATCGCGGCGTTCTCGCCGACCGCGACCCGGCGGGTGGCGCGCCGCTCGGACAGGTCGTCGGCGTAGCGGGCCCTCGCGTAGACCGGGAAGCGTCCTTGGGTCAGCCCGCTCAGCGAGCCGACGAGATCGGTCGGCAGCCCGCCGATCAGGCGAGCGCGCATGAGCACCGACTCGACGTACCAGTCGGCGTGGTTGTAGGCGAAGATCGCTTTGCGCAGGTCGTCGGCGGCGCCCGCCGCCTTGAGGTAGCGCGCCGCGGCGAAGATCGCGTCGACGGGGTTGAACGGGTCCTTGCGGCCGTCGTTGTTGGCGTCGACGCCGTACTGCTTCCATGTCTCGGGGATGAACTGCATCCAGCCAAGCGCGCCGGCCGAACTGACGTTCAGGTTGCGGCCGTAGTCGGTCTCGATCTCGTTGATCGCCGCCAGGACCTCCCAGCGCACGCCGTATTGGATGCCGGCGGCCTGATAGATCGGCAGCAGGAACACCGGAATGCGGAACTTATCGATGAAGAAGTTCGGCACGCCGATCGGGGCCGCCCCGGGCAGCGCCAGCGACATGGTCGGGTTGGCGACGGTCGGAACGCCCGCCTCGTTGCGGATCTCCTCGCGCGTGTCCTCGTCGAGGTCGTCCACGCTTCCCCGCTCGGCGCCCGACGCGGTCTTGCCGGTCGTCTGGGCGTCGGCCTCCGGCGGCTGGCAGTCCTCGCTGGCGCGGGTCGCCAGCAGCAGCTCCAGGTAGGACACGTCGGCGAGGCGACGCTTCTTCTCGCGTGCGACCTTGATCGCGTGGCGCGCCTCGGCGAGCGTGCAGAACGGGATCGGCTTCAGCGCGCCGGCGAAGTCCACGGGGGGGATCGCCGGCCGGGTCGTCTGCGGCACGCTCGGAGCGGACTTGGCGGGGGGGCCGGAGGCAGGCGGCGCCGCCTGGGGGACCGCGGGCGGCGCAGGGGCGGGCGACGGAGGCTTGGCCGGCGTCGTCGTGGTGGTTGCCGGGGTCGTCGTGGTGGTCGGCGAAGTCGTCGTGGTGGCCGGGCCGGTCGTCCCCGGCGGATCCTGCGGCGTGGTCGTCGTGGTCGTACTCGTGGCCGGCGCGGGCTTGGTCTCAGCGGGGGCGCCCTGGGCGCCGGCGCCAGCGAGGTTGCCGCCGAGCGCGCCGCTGATCAGTCCGGCGAGGAGGAATGCGACGATGAGGCGCGGACGGCTCACGCGCTGCGTGCTGACTGGGGGCGTCGCCTTCATGTCGCCTGGATCTGGATGCACCACATGGTTCGCGCTGAGTCCTCGCCGTCGGGTCCGTGCCCGATCGGGCGATTGGCCCGGCTATCGGCTCGCTGGCCGGCGATCCTAACCGGGGAACGCCTCCGGATCGAATGTCGTCCGTTCTCGCAGCGCTGCACTGTACGCGTCCGCGAGGTCGGAGGTGTGCGCTTGGGCTCCGCCGCGCGGGCTCAGCACATTCTCAGACAGGCCCCAGCGGTCTCGCAGCGACGGACGCGGCCGTGTCGGCCATGTCCTCCACAGCACGCTCTCCGACCGCAGCACGCGCCGTCGGCCCCGAAGCCCGCGCGTGTCGACATCGTCGTTCCGGTCTACGACGAGCAGGCGATCCTCGCCCGTTCGATCCGTCGCCTGCACGCTCACCTCTCGGCGGGGATGCCGTTTGAGTGGCGCATCGTCATCGCCGACAACGCGAGCACCGACCAGACGCCGCAGATCGCGGCCGCGCTCGCCAACGACCTGCAGGGCGTCAGCACGCTGGCGCTGGCGCAGAAGGGGCGCGGCCGAGCACTGCGTGTGGCCTGGCTGGGCAGCGACGCCGAGGTCGCCTGCTACATGGACGTCCACCTGCGGAAGCGAGCGAGACCGGGCTGCAACCGTCGAGAAGAAGTCGCGTGCGTCGTCACGGGGCCAGGGTTCGTCGGACCCGTGCATAACTGACGTCTCGGTGATCGCCAGCCGCGGATGCGGCAGTTATGCATCCAGGTGATGCATAACCGCCGGATCGATGATCAAGCGGTATCGAGCCGTCACTTGTGCACGGGTGAGCCGCGAGATGGATGGCCGCATTTCGCGGTTACCAGCGCTCGCCAGCGCCGCCGCCCGCTGAGTCGCGATCGCCTCCATCGTGGGCGTAAGGACGTTGCTCAGGCCCCGCCCCGAAGTGGGCTGCTCGACCCTTGAGAGGTAGACGGTTTCAGGATCTCGAAGAGCGCCTCGAGGAACTCGGGCGAGCGCAGCATGTCGGCCGGGCGGGCAGTCGATGTGGTTCAGCGCGACGCAGCGCGCCTGGACATTGACTCCGACGCCCAAACTCTGCGTCGAGCCGATCTGCACGCCGATCTCGCCGGCGCGAGCAGCCGCGAACGGGCGGCCCCTCGGGTGCCGCTTACGACGCTGTCAAGAGGGGCAAAGGTAAGCCGCGAATCGGAGTGCACGAAGAGCGTCGGAACGAAGAGGTTCGGCTGACCCTTCACGGCCAATGGGTCCCGCTGCCCACGGGGCGCGCTCGCTATGGCCAGTCGAGCTGCGCGGCGAGCTCGGCGGGGCCGAGTTCGATCAGGCCGCTGTGTCCGACGGGTTCGTACTCGCCGCGGCGTAGACCGAGCCAGGTGACTGTCTGCTCGGCGGGGTCGACGATGAGGACCTCGTCGACGTGGTGGGCGGCGTAGAAGGGCAGCTTGTGCCATGTTTCGTCGTCGGGGGAGCGAATCTCGACGATGAGCGCGGCTGTCGGGAGCCACACGCCGCAGGCTCCGGGGCGGTGCAGTCCTCCATCGGGCACGCGGAAGTCGTGCTCGGACTCCCCGAGGTTGAACTCGCCCATCGCGGGCTCGAGACCGGCCGCGCGCGCGAGCGGGCCGAGGAGCTCGCCGAGCTGCTGGGTGATACGAGCATGCTCGTAGCTGGGAGCCGGAACGATGTGATGGACGCCCCGCCAGACCTCGTCGAGGCGGTCGATGCCCGCGTGGCGGCGGCGCTCGAGCAGCGCTTGGAGCTCTGGTGGAGGTGTGCCCAGGACCAGCGTTCCCATCGTGTGAGGGTACCTGCGCGCTGGGATTCGCCGCGAGGATCGGTGGATCCGGGCTCAGCCGAAGCGGCCGGTGACGTAGTCCTCGGTCGCCTTGTTGGCGGGATTGGAGAAGATCGTCTCGGTCGTGTCCAGCTCGACGAGCTGCCCCGGCGTGCCTGACTGCTCGAGATTGAAGAAGCCCGTGACGTCGCTGGCCCGGCTGGCCTGCTGCATGTTGTGCGTGACGATCACGATCGTGTAGTTGGCCTTCAACTGCTGGATGAGATCCTCGATCGCGAGCGTCGCGACGGGATCCAGGGCCGAGCAGGGCTCGTCCATCAGCAGCACCTCCGGCTCGACGGCGGTGGCGCGCGCGATGCACAGGCGCTGCTGCTGGCCGCCCGACAGACCTCCGCCGGGGCGATCGAGGCGGTCCTTGACCTCGTTCCAGAGGTTCGCGCCACGCAGCGAACGCTCGACGATCTCGTCCAGTGCGGGCTTCTTGGTCTTCCTGCTGTTGAGCAGCAGGCCCGCGACGACGTTCTCGTAGATCGACATCGTGGGGAACGGGTTCGGGCTCTGAAAGACCATGCCGACCTGCCGGCGGACGGCGACGGGGTCCACGTTGGAGGCGTAGATGTCCTGACCGTCGATGATGACCGCCCCGTCGACGCGCCCGCCGGGGACGAGCTCGTGCATGCGGTTCAGCGAGCGCAGGAAGGTCGACTTGCCACAGCCCGACGAGCCGATCAGCGCCGTGACCTTGTTGGGCTGGATCGTCATGTTGACGCTCTTGACCGCGTGAAAGGATCCGTAGTAGAGGTTGAGATCGGTGATCTCGATGCGCTTGGCGACGGTGGCCACGGATTCCCGGCCTTCGTGCGGCAGCACGGTCTGGACGTCCACGGACGTCGCCACGCTGTCGGTCACGTCAGGACCCTCCTTCGTGGGCGCGGTCGCACCTCGGTCGAGCTTCTCGGTGCTGTCCATGTACTCCTGGCTCCGTTCGGTCGGCTCGGCCATCAGCGGGTCTCTGTCCCAAAGCGTCGCTGGATCAGACGCGCCACGAGGCTGAGCGTCATCACCAGCACGATCAGCGTCAGCGCGGCGGCCCAGGCGCGGTCGAAGTACGGCTCGCGCTGTACGCCGGGATTCTTGTATTGGTTGAACGCGAAGACGGCGAGGTTCTGCATCCGTCCGTCGACGGGGTTGAGGTTGACCGACGAGAACGCTCCGGTCGTGATCAGCAGCGGAGCGGTCTCGCCCATGACGCGTGCAATGGCGAGCATCACGCCGGAGATGATGCCTCCGAGCGCCGTCGGCAGCACGACCTTTACCACGGTGCGCCACTTCGGCACGCCGAGGGCGTAGGACGCCTCGCGCAGATGGTTCGGAACGATCTTCAGCATCTCCTCGGTGGCGCGCACGACGATCGGGATCATGAGCACCGAGAGCGCGACGGCGCCGATCACGCCCAGGCGGATGCCGGGGCCGAGAAACAGCGCGAACAGCGCGTAGGCGAAGAGCCCCGCCACGATCGACGGGATGCCGGTCATGACATCGACGAAGAAGGTGATGCTGCGCTTGAGTCGCCCGTGTCCGTACTCCTGCAGGTAGACGGCCGCCAGGATGCCGATCGGCACGGACGCCAGCGTGGCCACGCCGGTGATCACCAGCGTTCCGAGGATGGCGTGCGAGGCGCCGCCGCCCGCGCCGACGACGTTGCGCGAGGACTCCGTGAAGAACTGGTAGTCAAAGCGGGCGAAGCCCCTGGAGACCACCGTGTACAGCAGCGAGACCAGCGGCGCGATGGCCAGCGCGAACGCCGAGCTGACGAGGAACGTGACGCCGCGGTCAGTCGCCGTCCGCGCCCCTTCCACCGCGCGCGACCACGCGTACAGGCCCACTCCGCAGAGCACAACCGCGCTCACGAGCACCAGGGCGGCATTGACGTCCGTCGCGGCGATCAGGCCCAGCGCGACGATCGCGGCGCCGATGGTCAGCCCCCGCGGACCCCACGAAGGCAGCGACCCGCGCACCAGCGAGGCTCGCGGCGGGGTGGCTGTGAGATCCAGCGCGCTCATCGTGAGGCGTCCTCGTTGCGGGTGATGACGGCGCGAGCGGCCATGTTCACGACGAGCGTGATGGCGAACAGCGCCAGGCCGGATGCGATCAGCGCGTTGACGTCGAGTCCCGAGGACTCGGGGAAGTCCAACGCGATGTTCGCGGCGATCGTCGAGGGGTTCGTCGAGCTGATGAGGTTGAACGTGACGACGCCCGAGACCGACAGGATGATGGCCACGGCCATCGTCTCGCCGAGCGCGCGGCCCAATCCCAGCATCGACGCGCTGATGACGGCGGACCTGCCGAATGGCAGCACGGTCATCCGGATCATCTCCCAGCGTGTGGCGCCCAGCGCCAGCGCGCCCTCGCGGTGGATCCGTGGGGTCCGCGCGAAGACCTCGCGCGTGACCGCCGTGATGATCGGCAGGATCATCACCGCGAGCACGACGCCGACGACCAGCATCGTCCGCCCGGTGGTGGACACCGGTCCTGCGAAGAACGGGAGGAATCCGAGATGGTCGGCCAGCCACGTCTGGATCCCGAGGGCCGCCGGTCCGAGGACGGCGATGCCCCACAGCCCATAGACGATGCTCGGCACGGCCGCGAGCAGGTCGATGACGTAGCTGAGGGTGTTGGCGATCCGGCGAGGCGCGTAGTCGGTGATGAACAGCGCGACCGCGACGGCCATCGGCACCGCGAGCACGATCGCGATCACCGCGCCGAGTACTGTTCCGAAGGCCAGCGGCGCGATGAAGTCCACCAGGCCCGTGCCTCCGGGGATGTCCTCGGGAGCGGCTTTGATCGCCGGCCAGGCTTCCTGCAGCAGGAAGATGGCGACGCCGGCCAGCAGCACCAGGATCCCGATGCCCGCGGCCGTCGCCGCGCCGGAGAAGATCCGGTCTCCCGGTCGCCGGGGCGGCGTCGGGACGCCGGCCGTGAGGGCCGCATCGGTGCTGGTGGTGGGGGTGGTGCTCAAGTCCTCAAGTCCTCAATTCCTCGTGTCCTTGTCGTTCGCATGAACGCCGCCCGGCCGCATCGGCCAGACGGCGTCATGTGCGTTTCAGTCGTGCGGCGGATCGACGTCTCTACGTTGCGCCGATCGCGTCGACGGCGGCCTGAACCTGCTCGGCGAGCTTGGATGACAGCGGTGAAGATCCGGCCGCCTCGGCTGCGACCTTCTGGCCATCCTCGCCACCGATGTAGGCCAGGTAGGCCTTGACGAGCTCGGCGTCTTGCGGCGTGTCGTACGCCGTGCAGGCGATCTCGTAGGAGACGAGCACGATCGGGTAGGTGCCCGACTCCGTGGTGTCCCGCGCGAGCTTGTAGGTGAAGACGAACGTGCCGGGGTCGTCGGTCTCCTCGGATGCATCCAGGATCTTCGCAGCGGCCTCGGCTGACGGCCCGACGAACTCGCCGCCCACGCCGATCTTCGCGACGCCGAGCTTTCCGGCCTGGCTCTCGTCGGCATAGCCGATCGTGCCGGATCCGCTCTCGACCGCTCCGACGACGCCCGAGGTGCCCTGCGCGGCCTCGCCGCCCTTGACCGGCCAATCGCCGCTGACCTCGAACTTCCAGACCTTGGCCGCCGCCACGGACAGGTAGTCGGCGAAGTTCTCCGTGGTTCCGGACTCGTCGGAGCGGTGAACCGTCGAGATGCGCATGTCGGGCAGCTTGGCGCTGAGGTTGTCCGCGGCGATCTTCGGGTCGTTCCACGTCTTGATGTCGCCCTTGAAGATCGACGCGAGCGTCTCGGGCCCGAGCTGCAGGTCCTCGACGCCGTCGAGGTTGTAGACGATCGCGATCGGCGAGATGTAGACGGGAGCCTCGATGAGATTGTCCACGCCGCCGCAGCGCTTCTGTGCGCCCTTCAGCTCGTCGCCCTCCAGCGCGGCGTCGCTGCCGGCGAAGACGATCTTGCCGCCCGCGACGAACTGCTCGCGTCCGCCACCCGAGCCAACCGGGTCGTAGGACACGGTGGTGGCGGGGTTCTTCGTCTGGAAGCCGGCGGCCCATGCCTCCTGTGCGGCGGCCTGCGTGCTCGCGCCGGCGCCGGCGATGGTGCCGGACAGATCGGAGGATCCTGTGTCGCCTCCTCCGCTAGCGGTGTTGTCGTTGCCGCAGGCGGCCACGCCCAAGGCGAGCGCGCCGCAGGCAGTCAGCAGTGCGGTGAGGCGGTGGAGCTTCAAGGTCTGTCCCCCTGTGAGAGTTCCCATAGCGCTGGCGACCCTCCCAGCGCCTCGCCCGCATCCTGTTACGAAGCGGTGGCCGTGTTGTGAAAAGGATGTGAAGGTGCGGGATCGAGTCGATAGCCGAAGCCCACGTGGGTGTGGATGACGTGCATGCCGGGCAATGCGTCCTGGAGCTTGGCGCGCAGCTTGTAGACGTAGACGTCGCACGAGCGGTCCCCGCGGCGCAGCGCGCCGCCCCAGACGAGGCGGTAGAGCTCCTCGCGCGAGACGATCCGGCCGGCGTTGCGTGCCAGCGCCACCAGGAGGTCGAACTCACGCACCGACAGCGTCAGCACCCGGCCGCCGGTGAGCACGAGACCCTCGCGGGCCCGGATCTCCAGATCCCCGATCCTGATCAGCTCAGCGTGACCCGCCTGCATCATCGTGACCGGAAGCGTCGCCGCTGGTGGCCGGCGGGCGGTTACCGGGGCGTGAGCTCGCCGTGAAGATCGTGTGAGGCCAAGCAGCGGTCGACAGCTCCGTAGCGGTGGTTGCGGCGCTGCCCACGTGGCTCATCGGCGCCAGCGCAGACGGCGCTCCCGCGCACGTGGCGGCGCTCCCGCGGATCTTCACACGAGGTTCACAGGCCGACAACGAGGCGCCCGTCGGCGCGTTCAGTCTCAGTCGGTATGGTCTTTGATCCATGCGGCATCGGCTGAGCTCACACGCGTATGGCGACTAGCCGAGCCTCCTTTCAGGAAGAGCTCCTGCGACTCGAGGAGCAGGCGCTCGGCGGCCTGGACATGGTCGTCGGAATCCTCGATTCCGCGCTCGAATCGCTCACCCAGCACGACGCGGAGCTCGCCGCGATCGTCGTTGCGAGCGACGACCGCATCAACGGCCGCTACCTGGAGGTCCATCAGGGTGTGCTGTCGCTATTGGCGCTCCAAGCGCCGGTCGCGGGCGACCTGCGCCTCGTGGCCGCCCTGCTGCATCTCGTCAAGCACCTCGAGCGCATCGGCGACCAGTGCACGAACATCGCCAAGATGGTCCCGTTGCTGGGCCACGACCCGCCGACGGACTCGGCGATCGTCACGCGCATCGACGAGATGGGCGGTCATGCACGCTCGCTCGTGCGTCAGGCGCGCCAGTCCTTCGCGCTGCGCGACCCCGAGCTGGCGCTCGACCTGGGTCGCCAGGACGACACGATCGATCGGCTCAATCGCGAGATCTTCCGCCGCGCGATCGAGATCGGAGGCGACGACGCCGATCTGCGCGAGTGGGCGATGTCGATGATCCTCGTCGCTCGCGCCATCGAGCGCATCGGCGACAACGCGGTCGACATCGGCGAGCAGGCGGTCTTCGTCGTCACCGGCCTCTTCCGCGAGCTCAGCCACAACCGGTAGGGCTGACGGGAGAACCCCGCAGTTTGCGAGCGCTCGGCTGTGAACATCCTGTGATCACGGGGCTTGTGGACTGCCAATGCGTCGGTATCGACCCCTACACTGCGCCGTGTCATGAGCGAACTGAAGGCAGCACCGACCACTGACACGCTGCGGGTCGCCGTCATCGACAGCGATTCGGGTTTCGTGCAGGTGCTGACCAAGCGCCTCGATCGCCTCGGCTGGGAGCACCTCGTGCTCACCGGCGGCCTGCCGGTGGACCGCCTTGTCGCGATGCGGTTGGGGGCGCTCGTCATCGACCTGGCCCTGCTGGGCCAGCACGCCTGGGAGTACCTCGAGCGCGTCGCGGTGGAGCTGCCGTCGCTGCCGATCGTCGTCTGCACGGGCCAGTCGACCGTCGCCCAGCGCGTTCGCGGGCTGCGCCTCGGCGCCGACGACTGGATCGGCAAGCCCTGCCATCCGGAGGAGCTGATCGCTCGCATCGAGGCCGTCTCGCGCCGGCGGCGCAAGGCCGACTCTCCCAACGCCGGCGACCCCGTGCTGGCGGGCGAGATCGAGGTCCGGCCCGACCAGTTCCAGGCCTTTGCCCGCGGCACGTCGATCGATCTCACGCGCAGGGAGTTCGAGCTGATCGCCCTGCTTTCGGGCGCCGACGGGCGCGTGCTGGAGCGCGAGGAGATCTACCAGCGCGTCTGGGGCTACACGATGGCCCACGGCGACCGATCCGTCGATGTCTTCGTGCGCAAGCTGCGCTCCAAGCTGCAGCAGGCGTCACCGCAGTGGAGCTACATCCACACGCACTTCGGCGTCGGCTACCGCTTCGCCGCCGAGCCGAGCGACGCCGCGACGCCGGCTGCCGAGCCGGTGCCGGCCCCCGTGGTGCATGCGGGCGTCGAGAGCATCGCCGGCGCCGGCGATGAGCCGCGCGAGCTCAGCGCCTCGCTGCGCTGATCGTCGTCTCGCTGGCCGCGCGCTCGTGGGCACTAGCCTGTGGGTATGTCGACCGCGCTGGCTCGCAACGCCGGGATCGTCGTCCTGCTGGGGCTCGTCGTCTGGCTCGTCCCGGGCGGGGGAGAGGGCGCCGACCTCGTCGGCAGGATCCTCAACGCGATCTTCATCGTCGTCGCGGTGATGATCATCGGGTCGCTCTATCGTCGCTACCGCGGAGAGATCTTCGGTCTCGGGGACCAGTGGCGCCTCGCGCTGTACGCCTCCGTGGGCGTCGCGCTGCTGACCGTCTCGGTCACCGGCCGGCTATGGGCGACCGGCGCCGGCGCGCTGATCTGGGTGGCGCTCGTCGGGGCGTCGTCGTACACGCTGTACGTGATCTGGCAGCGATACCGCTCCTACGCCTGACGCTGGGCCGAGCGCGTTTGCGCTGACGCGTCGCAGGATCGCGCGTCAATCGTCACACCCACGTGGTGATTGGTGACACGCGTCGCGGGAGGGTTCGGGCATGGCCCACGTCCCCCACCGAAGGCTTCGCGGTGAAGGCGGGCAGGCGACCGTCGAGCTCGTCGCGCTGCTGCCGCTGCTGGCCGTGCTGGCGGCGCTGCTGTGGCAGGCCGTCGTCGCCGGCCAGGCCGTGTGGTTCGCCGGCTCGGCGGCTCGTGCCGCCGCTCGGGCCGATGCGGTCGGCGGTGATGTTCGCGTCGCCGCGCGCGGCGTCCTGCCGGCTCGCCTGAGAGACGACGTGCGGGTCGACCGCCTCGACGGCGGCGACGGTGTGCGTGTGGCGATCGAGATCCCGTCGGTCGTCGGTGCGCTGCGGCTGGGATCGGTCTCGGCACGGGCGCAGCTTCGGGATCAGACGCGATGACGAGGTGGCACTCGGCATCCGGCCAGGCGTCGATCGAGGTGGTGCTGCTCGCGCCGCTGCTCGTCGCCGTCGTGCTGGCCGCCGCGCAGGTGCTGGCGGCCGGCGCCGCGGGCGAGCTCGCCGATCACGCCGCGCAGGCGGGAGCCGTGGCGATCCTCCAGGGCGCAGACCCCAAGGCGGCCGCGCTGGACGCCGTGCCCGGCTGGTCGCAGCGGCGTATGACGGTCCGGGTGGACGGCCGCCGCGTGCGCGTGCGGCTGCGTCCGCCATCGCCGATCGCCGGGCTCGGCGGCGTCCTGGAGGCCGAGCGCCACGCGGACGCGGGACCGAAGACGCCATGAGGATGCTGCGCGGCGTGATCGACCACTTCGTGACGCCGCTCGGCGGGCCCCGGCCGGCGGCTCACGGGGACTTCGCCTCCCCGGGCGAAGGACCGGACGGTGCGTGCGCGGAGCTCGTGCCGCGCACGCCGTCCGGCATCGGCCTGCTGTGTGCCCCGGCCGATGCGCGAGCGCTTGCCGCCGCGCTGAGCCTGGCGCTGGCGAGTCGCTGCCGGGCGCCGGTCGCGATGATCTGCGTGTGGACGGCCGCGGCGCCGGCCGCCGGGCCGCGCGGGCGCGTCCCGGCGCTGCCGCCGGCGCGCAGGCTGGCGACGGCGCTGGATCGCCGTCGCCTGCACGCTCGAGCATCGGGCCGGCTGGTCACGGTGTCGCTGCCGCCCGATCCCGCCGACGCCGCCGATCACGCGCGTCGCGCGATCGCCGCCGCCGGCCCCGCGACCGTGGTGCTCGCGGTGGGAGGTCCGCGAAACGCCAGCCTCGACGAGCTGCTCTTCGAGCAGGACCGCGTCGTCGTCGCCGTGTCGAGCGGCATCGATCCGGGGGTCGCCCACTTGGCGGCGCTGGACGTCGAGGCCGGTCACGGGCGCGTCAGCGTGCGCGATGGGACGCTCACGCCGGTGGCTCGCGCGCTCGCGGGCGCGGGGCTGGGTGCAGCGCGGTCGGCCCGCCGAACGTTCGCCTCGCCGCTGGAGGCGACGACGTGAGTCCCGGCATGCGCGCCGAGACCGGCCAGGCGACGATCCTCATGCTCGGCGTCGCGATGGCGATCCTCGTGGGAGCGCTCGCGCTCGGAGCCATCGCCAAGGGAATCGGCGTTCGCAGCGACGAGCAGCGTGCCGCCGATCTCGCCGCGCTCGCCGGCGCCCGCGCGATGCACGATGCCTATCCGCGGCTGTTCGAGCCCGCGACGCTGCGCGGTCATCCCAATCCCGCGCACCTGGAACGCGCCGCATACCTCCAGCGGGGCCGCGCGGCGGCGCGTGCCACGGCGGGGCGCAACGGGGCTCGCGCGGTCGAGGTGAGCATGCCCGACGCGGCTACGTTCGCCCCGGTCCGCCTTCGCGTCGTCGTCCGCGACCCGATCGACGTGGGCGACGGCGAGCACGTCGCGGCGCGCGCGGAGGCGGAGGCCGAGCTCGCGCCGCCGTCTGATGGGGCGTTCGCGACCGGCGCGGGCGAGTACGGCGGTCCGCTGGAGCTGCGCCAGGGCAAGCCGATGCGCCCCGACGTCGCCCGAGCGTTTGACCGGATGGCCGTCGCGGCGCGCGCCGATGGCCTCGCGCTCGTCGTCGTCAGCGGCTTTCGCTCCAACGCCGAGCAGGCGGTGCTGTTCGCCCGCCATCCCGATCCGAAGTGGGTCGCGCGCCCTGGAACCTCGTTGCATCGCCTGGGCACGGAGCTCGACCTTGGTCCGAGCGCCGCCTACGGCTGGCTGGCGGCGAACGCCAAGCGCTTTCACTTCGTCCAGCGGTACGCGTGGGAGCCGTGGCACTACGGATTCGCGCTCAACGCAGGCAGTGCGTCGGTGGGCTTCGGCGGCGGCGGCGACGGCGCGCGTGCCGCCACGCTGCCGTCCTTCGTGCCGGCGCAGTTCGCCAAGCCCCTGGCTCGCGCGGCACAGCGCTGGAACATCTCTTCGGCGCTGCTCGGCGCTCAGCTCTACGCCGAATCCAACTTCAACCCGTTCGCGCGGTCGAGAGCCGGGGCGCAGGGCATCGCGCAGTTCATGCCCGCCACCGCCCGCGCGATGGGCCTGCGCGACCCGTTTGATGCGCAGGCGTCGATCGATGCCCAGGCGCACCTCATGCGCGACCTGCTGCGCCGGTTCGGATCCGTCCCGCTCGCGCTGGCCGCCTACAACGCCGGCCCGGCGCCGGTCGCCGCCTGCGGCTGCGTGCCGCCGTACCCCGAGACGCGGGGCTACGTGGCGCGGATCCTCGGCATGCTCGGCGGCGCGGGGGAGGCGGTCCCAGGCGGGGGCCTGGAGGTGCGGCTCGTCGCCTGAGGCGCCGTCAACCTCAGCTAGGGACTGGCCTCCCAGTCCGGCCTGATGTCAGGGTCCAAGCGCAGACTGTCGAGGATCCGCCAGGCCACCCGGCGCACCCGCTCGGGAGCCGAGCGGCCGATGACCACGAGCACGTGAAACGCTCGGCCGGCGTCGCTGAAGCCGAACCAGTGATCGGTGACCGGCAGCTCGCGCACGAAGCATGCTGTGAACGTCGAGCCGTCCGGGAAACGCTGCGGCCGAAACCGATCGGGACGCGGGGGATAGCTCGCGTCGTTGATGCGCAGGGAGCCCTTCCCTCCCTCCAGGAGGGTCACGAGCGCGTCGCGCTCTGAGAACTCGGGCAGCCCCGACGGGCTCCGACAGACGATTCCAGAACGGGTGCCCTTGAGGGTGGAGAAGGTGGCGAGCGTCAGGATCTCGCGTGGATCGAACAGGTCGGGTCTGAGCGGGCGCGCGGCGCGATGCCATCCCGTGGGGAAGCTCACCGCATACCCCCATTCGATGCTCTGATACGAGGTCCAGTCCCCCGGCGTTGCGTCCCCGGCTGAGCGGACCGACTGTCCGCCGCAGGCCGCGAGCACCGCGGACAAGACGACAGGGACCATGCTCGCGCGTCGCATTCGACCTCCACGGTTAAGATGCAATCCGTTCTTGCACTACGGTCTCGAGCCAGTGAGAGGTCCAGGGCTCCGGTCGAGTGGTCGAGTGGTCGAGTTGTGCGTGAAGCCACGGGCGAGCGGCCGCCGCTGCGGCATCTTCGCTTCATCGCGCTGCTCGGCATGCGATGGCCTGCAGCGGGCAGCGCTGACCGCCGAGGGCGTCGCCTTGACGGGGTCGACGGGACCGCGGCCTCAGCGGATCTGCCTGCTGCGCTGCAAGAACCCAACGTCGTTGCCAGCACGTCTGGGCGCGTTCTGCACGACAGACGTGCATAACCCGCCCAAGCCCTGCCTCATGATCGGTCCTCGACTCCGCCACGCCCATGCGGTTCGTCGAGATCGAGCACCGGGCCGGCCGGCACGACCCGAGAGGGATTGATGCCGCCGTGGGTCATGTAGTAGTGGCGCTTGATCTGGTCGAGGTCGACGGTGGCCGCGACGCCCGGCCACTGATACAGCTCGCGCAGGTAACCCGACAGGTGCGGATAGTCGGCGATGCGCCGCAGGTTGCACTTGAAATGTCCGACGTACACGGGGTCGAAGCGCAGCAGCGTCGTGAACAGGCGCCAGTCGGCCAGCGTCGGCTGATCGGCGACGAGGTAGCGCCGCGTCGCGAGGTGCTCGTCGAGCGCGTCGAGCGTGTCGAAGAGCGGGAACACGGCCTCTTCGTAGGCCTCCTGCGTGGACGCGAAGCCCGAGCGGTAGACGCCGTTGTTGACGTTCTCATAGACGCGCTCGTTGATCGCGTCGATCTCGTCGCGCAGCTGCTGCGGATAGAGGTCGAGATCGGGCACGGCGGCGAACGCGTCGAATGCCGAGTTGAGCATCACGATGATGTCGGCCGACTCGTTGTTGACGATGCGCCCGGTCTGCGTGTCCCACAGGACCGGCACCGTGATCCGTGCGTCGAAGCCCGGGTCGGTGGCGGTGTAGGCCTGCGCGAGGTGTGACCAGCCGTTGACTTTGTCCTCGGTCGTGCCCGGAGCGCCGGTGAACGTCCAGCCGCGCTTGTCACGGATGGGGTCGACGATCGACATGCCGATCGCGGCCTGCAGGCCCTTGAGCTCGCGCAGGATCACCGTGCGGTGAGCCCATGGGCAGGCCAGCGACACGTACAGGTGATAGCGCCCGGCCTGCGCCGGATAGTCCGAGCTGCCGTCGGCGGTCACCCAGTCGCGAAACGAGCTTGACTGCCGGTTGAAGCGGCCGCCGTCGGCGCGCTCGCCACGGCCGAAGGTCTCGGTTGCCAGGAGATCGCTCATGATGTCGCTCCCGACGGCGCCGGCGCCCAGCCCGCGCGTGGGTCGGGCAGCGGCGTCAGCCGCGCGGCGATCTGCTCGCGACGCGGCTCCAGGAACGGCGGCAGGATAAGCGTGGTTCCGAGCTCTTCGACGGGTCCGTCGACGGTGAAGCCGGGCTCCAGCGTGGCAAGCTCGTAGAGCACACCGCCGGGCTCGCGAAAGTACAGCGAGTGGAAGTAGTGGCGGTCGACGAACCCGCTGCTCGGCACGCGAGCCTCGGCTACGCGCTCGATCCATCCCGGCAGATCCTCGTCGGTCGTGCCGAAGGCGACGTGATGTACGACCCCGGCGCTCTGGCGGCCGCGATTCTCCGGCGCCGGATCGAACGCGATCCAGCTGCCACGGCGCTCGCCGCGCAGCTGGAAGCGGTCCTCGTCGCCGATGCGCTCGGCGCCCATCAGCTGCTCCAACATCCGCGCGCTGCCGTCGGGGCGGTGGCTGTAGGCGCGCACGCCCTCGAAGCCCTGCAGCGCATGCTCGGCCGGCACGTCGGGGTGCTCGGCGATCAGCGCCGGATCGTTCGAGGAGGAGACGACGAGCTCGTGCTCGAGCCCCTCGGGGTCGGCGAAGCGCACCGAGTCGCCGTCGCCGCGCGTCACCGTGACGCCCTCGTCCGTCAGGCGCGAAGCCCAGAACGCGAGCGCGTCCGCACAGCCCACGCGCCAGACGATGCGATGCACCATTCCCGCGCCAGGGCGCCCTGGAACAGCACCGGGATACTCGAAGAACGTCAGGTCGGCGCCCGGCCGGGCATGCTCGTCGCCGTAGAAGAGGTGGTAGACGCTGGGATCGTCCTGGTTGACGGTCTTGGCGATCATCCGCAGCCCGAGCACGCGCGTGTAGAAGTCGACGTTGCCGGGGGCGTCGCCGGTGATGGCGGAGATGTGGTGGATGCCGTCGAGTCGCATGGTGCTCCTTATACCCAGCCGCGAGAAATAGTTGCACGCGCAACCATACCAATGCTGGGCCGGTTGCTGGCTATGGCGTGGTCGCGCGGGCCGCTGCACGCAGAGCACCATCGCGCTGCGCGGGACCGCCAGCACCGGTCATCGCCTGGCAGATCCCGCGCCGCGGCGCTGCTTGGCGACGACACCCGTGCTCGTCGTGACCTTGCCCTGAAACAGCCATGAGGTCTGACGCAGCGAGAACGCAAGGTCACACGCCTCGACGGCCGAGACCGCGTCCTTGGGGATGACGACGTCATACCAGCGCAGCGCCGCGCTCGCGGCGGTGTAGTGCACACAGATGTTCGCGACGGTGCCGCACAGCACGATCGTCTGGACGTGCCACAGCCTGAGCATGTGGTCAAGCTCGGTGCCATAGAACGCGTCGTAGCGGACCTTCTGCACCACCAGTTCGCCCGCGGCCGGTGCGAGCTCGTCGATCATCTCCCAGCCCCACGTCCCACGCAGCGCGTGCGCGGGCCAGATCGCAAACTCGGGATCCCCCGGATCGTGCGTGTCCTGGCTGAAGGCGACGCGCATCCCGCTCTCGCGCGCGAAATCGAGGAGGCGGCGGATCGCGGGCACGGTGCTCGGCGCGCTCTTGACCTGCAGCGTGCCCTCGTCGCGCACGAAGTCGTTCTGCATGTCGATGATCACGAGCGCGGTGCTCGCCGGGTCCAGCACGACGCGCTTGTGCACCTCGTAGTCGGGAATCTCAACCTTCGTGGGCATGCGCTTGGTCCTCTCGGCGATCGGTCGCGCTAGGCGACGGTGACGTCAACCCGTGTTCTGGCCAACCTGACGGTCCCTGGTGACGCAGCCCGTGGTGGTACACATGTCGCACGCATCGACGGACTATGGGTGGCTATGACTCCGGGCTGACGTCCCGGGGCGGCAGGAGGTCCGCGACCTCGACCGTCAACGGCAGGCGCATGGCGGTGACGGTCTCCGTGTCAGTTGCCACCTCGATGTGGTCATAGCGGCCACCGACGGGGTCGCGGTGGATGACAAGCCGGCGGCCGCTGAGATCGAGCACCCAGTACTCCGGGATGGCTGCTTCCGCGTAGATCTCGGCCTTGCGTCCGAGGTCGATGCGGCGGGACGTCACGCTGACCTCGATGACCAGCAGCGCTTCTGGGTGGGCGGTGGCGTCCCAGCTGGTTGCCGGCACGACGGCGAGATCGGGTTCGGGCTGGCTGATCGGGCTGACGACGTTCAAAGGGCATTGCGGGCTGACCTCGAGACCGGCTGCGGCCGCGATCGGGGCGAGCAGCGTGGTCAGCCGGCAGATCGCCACCGTGTGGTGCCAGCCCTGCGGGCTCATCTCGACCAGGACCCCGTCGAGCAGCTCGATGTGATCGTCCTCGCCGAGGATCTCCGCATTGACCATCGCATCGACATCCTCGACGGTGAGCGGATGCACCGGGAGCGAGGGGTCGACGGAGACGGCCATGCGGCCGATCGTACTCCCGACGGCTGCCTCCGACCAGGCGTTGATGGCTCACTCACCGGCCGGCGTCGATCTGTGCGAACCCATGACCGCAGCGTCACGCCCAAGGTGTCACAGAACAACACGCGAACGTCACGAATCGGCGCGAGCCAACAGCAATCGTCTGGTCAGTCGGCGCATGGGATGGGTGCACTTATCCGCCCAGATCGGCTGGGGTGGTGGGGTGATGTGTGCGCGTGGGCGGGTTCTGCATGTCGTGGATGCCGCTTGCGCCCAGGTCGGCTGGGTTGCCGGGGCGAGGCCTGCATCTGGGCGGGTCTTGCATGACGTTGATGCCAAACCCGCCCAGGCTCCGCGGCCGGCGGATCGCCACCGCCTGATCGACGCGGCCGGCGGCGAAGGCGCCGATGGCGGCGGCGGGATTGCCGCTGTCCTGTTCTGTGGTCGTCCTGTGACCACAGGGCAGGACAGCGCCCGATCTATCCTCGATCGTGCATGGCGACCACCCCCGAATCCACGCGCGACAGCCGCCTCGCCGAGCAGCGCCGCCACCTTCCCGACGGCCCCGGCGTTTACCTGTTCCGAGACGACAAGGGCGTCGTCATCTACGTCGGCAAGGCGATCTCGATCCGCAAGCGCGTCGCCGGCCACTTCACCAACGCGCGAGGCGGCGGGGCCACGCGCGGGGCGGTCGAGATGGTCAGCCGGATCCATCAGATCGAGTTCCTCCTGGTGGCCTCCGAAGCCGAGGCGCTGCTCACCGAGAACACGTTCATCAAGGAGTACAAGCCGCGCTTCAACGTCCGCCTGCGCGACGACAAGTCCTATCCCTTCCTCGCCATCTCGCTCGACGAGGAGTTCCCACGCGTCTACTTCACGCGCGAGCGCCATCGCAAGGACCGCGCCTACTTCGGGCCCTACTCCAACGCCAAGAAGGTCCGCGGCACGCTTGACCTGCTGCAGAAGGTCTTCGCGTTTCGCTCCTGCCCCGCCACCGAGCCGGGACGGCGCAGCGGCTCGCCGTGCCTGGACTTCTACATCAAGCGCTGCGGCGCGCCGTGCGTCGGCTACCAATCACAGCAGGAGTACCGCCAGGCGATCGACGGCGTCATCGACTTCCTCTCCGGCCGCTACCGCCAGATCGAGCACGACCTCGAGCTGCGGATGAAGGCTGCGAGCGCCGCCGAGGAATTCGAGCAGGCCGCACTGGAGCGCAACCGCCTCAAAGCGGTCAAGAGCCTGCTCGAGCGCCAGCGCGTGGCCAACGAGTCAGTCGGCACCCTCGACGCGATCGCCATCGCCACCGACGGCACGGACGCCAACGCGCAGGTCTTCCAGATCCGCGACGGCGTGCTGTCCGATCGTCAGTCCTTCTATCTCGCAAACGAGACCGGCCGCGAGCGCGGCGAGGTCGCCGTCGAGTTCATCCTGCAGTACTACGACGCGACGATGGCGATCCCGGCGCAGGTCATCGTCCAGCTCGACGTCCCGGACACGGCCGCGCTCGGCGAGGCGCTGGCGACCCGGCGCGGATCGCGCGTCGAGGTCAGAGCGGCGGAGCGCGGGGACAAGCGGCGCATCCTCGAGCTCGCCGAGCGCAACGCGAAGCTCGCCCTGGACCAGGAGCGCCTGCGCGACGAGCGCCGCCGCCAGCAGCGTGTCGAGGCGCTGGATGGCCTGCAGTCGGCGCTGGGCATGGACGCGCTGCCGCTGCGCATCGAGTGCTTTGACATCTCCAACCTCATGGGCACCAACACCGTCGCGTCGATGGTCGTCTTCGAGGCCGGTGCCCCGAAGAAGGCCGACTACCGCCGCTTCACCATCCGCTCGACGGCCGAGGGCGTGCCCGACGACGTCGCCGCGATGGCGGAGGTGCTCGGGCGGCGGCTGGCTCGCTGGGAGTCCGAGCAGGATCTCAGCCCCAACGACCCCAAGCGCAATGAGTCCTTCGCCACGCTGCCGGGCCTGATCGTCATCGACGGCGGCCCCGGCCAGCTGTCGGCCGGCATCAACGCGCTGCAGGGCTTCATCGACAGGGGCGTCACGGTCGTCAGCCTCGCCAAGCGCGTCGAGGAGATCTTCCAGCCCGGGCGCCGATCGCCGCTGCTGCTGGCTCACGACACCCCCGAGCTGCAGCTCCTGCAACGGGTGCGCGACGAGGCGCACCGCTTCGCGATCACCCATCACCGCGTCCGGCGCGACCGCGAGATGACCGCGTCGGCATTGGACGGCCTGCCCGGAGTCGGGCCCAAGCGCAAGCGCGCGCTGCTCAAGCACTTCGGCTCGCCCGACAGCGTGCTCGCGGCGTCGCGCGAGGCGCTGGAAGCGGTGTCGGGAATGCCCTCGAAGGTCGCGCGCGACGTGTACTCATATCTGAATCGCACATCCGGTTGACCGGGCGACACGCAAGAATCGGTGACGTGAGCGCCATCGACAAGCCCCCACCGACATTCGCCCTCGAGGACCTCGTCGTCATCACCGGATTCTCGGGAGCCGGCAAGTCCACGGCGCTGAACGTCTTCGAGGACACGGGCTACTTCTGTGTCGACAACCTCCCGCCGGAGATGATCGGCAGCCTCGTCGAGCTGTTCGTCCACGAGGGCTCCAAGGTCGAGCGCGCCGCGATCGTCTCAGACGTGCGCGGCGGCGACCTCTTCGATGCGCTGAGCGTCGTGCTCGACGAGCTGGTGGCGCGCGGGGTCAAGCACCACGTCCTGTTCCTCGACGCCGACGAGGAGACGCTGCTCGGGCGCTACAAGGAGACCCGCCGGCGCCACCCGCTCAGTCCGACCGGCTCGGTCGCGCACGGGATCGCCGCCGAGCGCGAGGCGCTCGCGCCGTTCCGGGCGCGGGCCGACCTCGTGCTGGACACCAGCGGGATCAGCGCCGCGACGCTGCGCCGGCGCGTCATCGACGAGTTCCTGCCGCGCCAGTCGCGCTCCAAGCTTGCGTTGACGTTCACCTCGTTCGGACACAAGCACGGCCTGCCGCGGGACGCCGACACCGTGATCGACGTGCGCTTCCTGCCCAACCCGCACTGGGAGCCCGAGCTGCGCCCGCTGACCGGCTTCGACCCGCAGGTCGTCGAGCACATCGACAAGGGAGGCACGTTGCAGGCGTTTTACGAACGGCTCGATCCGCTGCTGGACTTCCTGATCCCCGAGTACATCGCCGAGGGCAAGGCCCACCTGGGGATCGCCATCGGCTGCACCGGCGGGCGTCACCGCTCGGTCGCCGTCGCCGAGGCGCTGGCGAAGCGCTATCGCTCCCGCGACGACGTCGAGGTCGAGGTCGCCCATCGCGACGTCGGGCGGCTGGCGCGATGATCGTCCACGTCGCCTTCGAGGTCACCGATCTCGCTCGCTCGGCGCGCTTCTACGACGCGATTTTCACCTCGCTCGGCGCCCGGCGGATGTTCGAAACCGGCGGCGCGATCGCCTACGGCCGCGATCGCGAGCAGTTCTGGATCGTTGCGCGCGGGCGCAGGCCGGCGCCGAGCTACGGCCACGTCGCGCTCGCCGCAGCCGGCCGCGCGGCGGTCAACGGCGCCCATGCCGCGGGCCTCGAGCATGGGGGCAGCGACGACGGCGCCCCGGGGCCGCGCCCGCAGTACGGCACGTCGTACTACGCCGGCTATCTGCTGGACCCCGACGGGCTGCGCGTCGAGCTCGTGGCGGGGGCGCGGTGACCGGCGAGCCGGAGGGCGAGCCCGAGCCCGAAGAGCTCCCTGTGCGGCTGATCGTTGCCGCGTACCTGATGGCGTTGCTCTGCGCCGTCGTGCCGCTGATCGTCCTCGGCGCGGGATTTGCGGGCGTCGTGGTGTTCAACCGCGGCAAGCGAAGCGCCGGCGCGGGCGTCATCGCGGTCGCGGTGCTGAGCGCGGCGATCGGCATCGCGCTGCGAACCTGACACGCGGTCCAACTGCGGCGAGCGATCGTTGTACACCCGGGCCATAGACCCGGCGCGATCTTTGTCCATGCGTAGGAGGTGGCGCCCGGCCCGGGCGGCGAGCCTGGTCGCGCACGTCATCTCGCGACTGCAGGGAGGGGTTGAGGACCGTGAAGCTCGTGATCGCCGTCGTGCGACCGGACAAGGCCAACGACGTGCTCGAAGCGCTCTACCGCGCCGAGGTGCGCGGCCTCTCGCTGAGCCGCGTGCAGGGCCATGGCGGTGAGCTCGAACGCGTCGAGACCTACCGCGGCGCGACCGTCAAGATGGGGTTGACCGACAAGGTTCGCTTCGAGATCGCGGTCTCCGACGAGTTCGTCGAGCCGACGATCGACGCCCTCTGCGAGGGCGGGCAGACCGGCGAGGTGGGGGACGGGAAGATCTTCGTCGTGGCGCTGGAGCGCGTCGTGCGCATCCGCACCGGTGAGCGCGATCACGGCGCCGTGACGCCGGTCGGCTCGTGAGAGCGCTGCAGGCCGCGGCCGGCGTGGACGCCGGCGACACGGCGTGGATGCTCGCCGCGACGGCGCTCGTCCTGCTGATGACGCCGGCGCTGGGCCTGTTCTACGCGGGACTGGTGCGCGAGAAGAACACGCTGAACACGTTCATGATGTGCGTCGCCGCGCTGTCGGTCGCGACGATCTGCTTCGCGCTCGTCGGCTACTCGCTGGCCTTCGACGGTGACGGCTCGCTCGTCGGCGGGCTGGGACACGTCTTCCTGCAGGGCGTCGGCTTCGAGCCGCGCGACGGGACGACGATCCCGCACCTGCTGTTCTTCGCCTTCCAGACGACGTTCTGCATCATCACGACCGCCCTGGTCTCCGGAGCGGTCGTGGAGCGGATGCGCTTCGGGCCGTTTCTGATCTTCGCGGCCCTGTGGTCGATCCTCGTGTACTCCGTGCTGGCGCACTGGGCCTTCGGCGGCGGCTGGCTGCAGGCGGGCGGCACGCTGGACTTCGCCGGTGGCATCCCGGTCGAGATGGGATCGGGCTTCTCCGCGCTGGCGGCCGCCCTCGTCGTCGGGGCGCGCAAGGACTACGGCCGCCAGGCGCTGCTGCCCCACAACGCGATGTACGTGCTCGTCGGCGCCGGCCTGCTGTGGTTCGGCTGGTTCGGCTTCAACGGCGGCAGCGGGTTCGGCGCCAACGACGCCAGCGTGCTGGCCTTCGTGAACACGCTGCTGACTCCGGCCGCCGCGCTGCTCGTGTGGTTCGTGCTCGATCTCCTGCGCGGTCGCCAGGTGACGGCGATCGGCGCGGCGACGGCGATCATCGTCGGCTGTGTGGCGATCACGCCGGCCGGCGGCTTCATCAGCCCGGGGTGGGCGCTCGTGCTCGGCGGGCTGGCCGCCCTGCCCAGCTACGCGGTGATCGTGTGGCGCACGCGGACGCGCGTCGACGAGACGCTCGACGTGCTGGCCGCTCACGGCATCGCGGGCCTCACCGGCATCGTGTTCATCGGCGTCGTCGCACAGATGTCCTGGAACGGCGTCTCCGACGGCCTCCTGTACGGCAACGCCGAGCAGCTCGGCTCCCAGCTGCTCGCGGTGCTCGCGGCGCCCGCGTATGCCTTCGGCGCGACGTATGCGCTGCTGCGGATCATCGGGGCGTTCACCGCGCTGCGCGGCCCCGACCGCGACGAGGCCGTCGGCATGGACATCATCCACCACGGCGAGGAGGCCTACGTGCGCGGCGAGGGCGCGATTCTGATCACACCCGAGGGCAGCGTCGAGGATGAGCTGGCCGCCGTCGGTCCCGGGTCGCGATAGCGGGTGTACGGTGCGATCACACGATCCACGAGGGGCGATGAGGTGACTGCATGAAGATGGTGATGGCGTACATCCGCCACGAGGCGTTCGAGCCGATCCGCGCCGACCTGCTCGTCAAGGGCTTTCCGTCGCTGTCGGTCAGCGAGGTCAAGGGCTCCGGGCGCCAGAAGGGGATCACCGAGCGCTACCGCGGCGCGGAGCTGACGAACTACCTGCGCCCGAAGGTCAAGATCGAGTGCGTCGTCGCAGCCGGGGACGTTCGCACGGTCGTCGACACGATCCTCGTGCACGCGCGCACCGGCGGCGTCGGAGACGGCAAGGTCTTCGTGCTGCCCGTCGAGGAGGCCTATCGCGTGCGTACCGGTGAGGCGGGCGAGGAGATCCTCCAGGCGCATGCGAGCGACGCGCAGGAGTAGCGCCCCTCCAGGCGCACACCCGATTCCCAGCAAACTCGTACACGGCTCTTATGTGGGCCTGGGACCGTCGATGGCGTAGCGCGTACTGCCACCGAACGAAAGGTCCTTCATGAGCCCACGCAAGATCGTCGCCGTCGCCATCAGCGGCGCGCTGCTTGCGGGCGGCGGCATCGCCGTCGCCGCGGTCACCAAGAGCGACCGCGAGCAGGCGATCATCGACGACGCCGCCAAGCGCCTGGACGTCACCCCCAAGCAACTGACCGACGCGCTGTCGGCCGCGGAGAACGCGCAGCTCGACAAGGCCGTCAAGGACGGTGAGCTGACGCAGGCGCAGGCCGATGCGATCAAGGCGCGCCGCAAGCAGTCCGGACGCGTCCTCGGCGGCGGTCGACCCGGGCCGGGACACCGTGGCGGCGGTCGTCATGGCGGGCGCGGGAACCGTGGCGCGCTCGGAGCCGATCTCGCCAAGGCGCTCGGCATCAGCCAGACTGAGCTGCGCACCCAGCTGCGCGACGGCAAGAGCGTGGCCGACATCGCCAAGGCCGAGGGCAAGACCCTGGCCAGCGTGAAGTCCGCGGTCAAGGCGGCCACCAAGACCCGCCTGGACAAGGCCGTCAAGGACGGCGACATCACCCAGACGCAGGCCGACCGCATGCTCGATCGCTTCGACAAGGCGTTCGATCATCTTGGCAAGCGTCGTCATGGTCCGCGTGGCAACGCTGACCCCGATGCCAACCCCAATGCCGAGCCGGGGGCGTTTCGCCCGAACCCGGCCGATCCGGCCGACGTCGTGCCGGCGGGAGACACCGTCACCTCCTGACCAACCACCGCCGGGCGGTCACCGACCGCTCGGCGGCGAAGGTCCGGGCTGTGGTCTGACTAGCAGCCAATGACGTTGCCGGCACTGAACGGCGGGTCGCCCACGCGTCGCCCTCGGGAATCGGTGATCCACTGCGCTTCGGGAGCGCAGTCGATGATCGCGTACGCGAGCTGCTCGCCGCGGTCGCGCCCCGCGTCCATGCTCTCCATCCGCCATTGGAAGTCGGTGAACGACAAGCGGGGTGTTCGGATGCCTCGTGGATGGTCAGCGTTCACGCGCACCGCCACCTGGATCATCGTGCCTGCGCGACGGTAGGCCTGTGAGAGCCGGGATTCCTCTGCCTGAACGGCTCCTTGCGGCAGCCACTGGGCTTCGCGTGCAGAGATGGCAAGTCCGCTTGGCGCCGAGCGCGGTCCTTGTCGCGTGCGGTTGGCGAGCTTGAGGGTGAAGGCGTAGCTCCCCTTGTCAGGCGGTGGCGTGGCGGTGCGCAGGGTCACGCACAGCAGCCCGTTGCGGATCTTGACGCTGGCCGAGGTGAGATCGGTCCAGGGCTTGGAGCCAGGTGTCGGTCGCACGGTTCCGGGCGGCGGTCGAACGGGCCTGCCACCGGGGTCGCGGAGACGCTGAACTTCAGCGTCACCTTCGGGATCGGTCACTCGCGTTTCGCGACCGCCAGCACATCGCGTCAGCACAGGGTCGCCGGCGCGGCGCTCCAGGGAGCCTGCTGGATCGCCGTTCGCGCCGCTGCCGGCGTCGCCGCAGCTGCCAGTCCGGCCGCTGCGAGCCCCGTGGCCAGCGCCGCGCTGAGCCCGTTGCCGACCTGAAAACCAATCACGAGGTCATCGTTGACGTTGTTGCCAGAACGGTGCGACGCTGCCCTACCCGTCGCGTACCGACGCCGTGCCACTCTAACCTGCGCTCAATGAACGTCGCCGCAGCAGATCCCCCCGCCGCGGTCGGACCGCGCGGCGGCGTCGATCTCGGCGGCACGAAGATCCAGACCGTGGTCGTCGATGCCGAGCACGAGGTGCTCGGCGAGGCGCGGCGGCCGACGCCGACCACGGGCGACCCGTCCGGCGTGGCCGCCGAGATCTCGGCATGCATGTGCGACGCGGCGGAGGACGCGGGCCTTGCGACGAGCGAGCTTGAGCATGTGGGTGTCGGATCTCCGGGATCCATCGACGCGCGCGCCGGCACGGTCTCCAGCGCCAGCAACCTGCCGGGCTGGGCGCACCTCACCTACGAGCTGGGCTCCGCGCTCGCCGACGAGCTCGGCACGCCGGTCGCGCTCGGTAACGACGTCCAGGTCGCGACCGACGCCGAGGTTCGCCTCGGCGCGGGTCGTGGCCATCAGTCGGTGCTCGGCGTCTTCTGGGGCACGGGCGTCGGCGGTGGGATCGTGCTCGACGGCAAGGCGTGGCACGGGCAGGGCGCGGCCGGCGAGATCGGCCACGTCTGCGTGCAGATGCGCGACGGCCTGCGCTGTCCCTGCGGGCGGCTCGGGTGCATGGAGGCCTACGCCGGCCGTGGCGCGATGGAGCGACGCGCGCGCGAGCTGCACGCACTGGGCGCACCGACCAAGCTCCTGAAGATCACGCGCAAGAAGGGGCGCGACCGGATGACCAGCGGCGTCTGGGAGAAGGCGCTCAAGAAGAAGGATCCGCTCGCCGACGAGCTGATCCGTGACGCGGTGACGGCGCTGGGCGCCGGCGTCGCCTCCGTCGTCAACGTGCTCGACATCGAGGTCGTCATCCTCGGCGGCGGGCTCGGCGTGCGTCTCGGAGAGCCCTATGCCGACAAGATCGCCGTCGCGATGGCGCCCCACCTGTTCAACGACCAGCGTCCGCCGCCCGTGCTTGTGGCGGCGCTTGGCGATCTCGGCGGAGCGATCGGCGCCAGCCTGCTGACACCGGGCGAGCCGGCGTAGCGCTCAGCCCGCCACCGCGGACTGCGCGGCCTTGAGCTCGTCGTCGAGCACGAGCGCGAAGCCGAGCGCATGGAGCGTCTCGGGATCGGCCTGGATGCCGAGCGCCGCCAGCTCCGCGGCGATCCGTTCCCACGCCGCCAATCGCGGCCCGCTGGGCGCGGCACGCAGGCGCAGCGACATCTGCACCGAGAGCTCCAGGCCGGCGAGCTTGGAGGGGTCGATGCGCAGACTCGTCGACACAGGCTGGGGATCCAGGACGCGATCCCCGCCGTCGGTCGTCGCGAACAGGCGCAGCTGAACCGTCGCGAAGCCCGCGTCGTCAAGACCTTTGGTGCTCAGCGATGCGACCGCGCCGACGTTGCGAGCGCGGGTCGCTTGAATCGGTCGGTCGCCGGACATAGAGACAACGCTACGCAACCGCGCGGGCGATTGCCGTGCGCCGAGCGTGAGCCAGCCAGACCGACTACATTTTCGGATCATCCGCGCGAGGTGGGGGAGCTTGTCGCCCGCGCGCCGCAGCGAGTTTCGCGAATCCCGAGGAAGGACGTTTCGAGTATGCCCGTACGCGTTGGAATCAACGGCTTCGGCCGCATCGGCCGTAACGTGTTCCGTGCCGCCCAAGCGGCCGGCGCCGACATCGAATGGGTCGCCGTCAACGACTTGACGGACAACGCGACGCTGGCGCACCTCCTGCGCTACGACTCGATTCTCGGCCCGTACCCGGGTCCCGTCGAGCTGTCGGACAAGGGGCTGATGGTCGACGGCAAGGAGATCATCGTCATGGCCGAGCGCGATCCGGGCGCCCTCGGATGGGGCGATCTCGGCGTCGACGTCGTGCTCGAGTCCACCGGCTTCTTCACCAAGCGCGCGGGCGCGGCCAAGCACCTCGACGCGGGCGCGAAGAAGGTCATCGTCTCCGCTCCGGCGACCGACGAGGACATCACCGTCGTGCTCGGCGTGAACTTCGACCGCTACGACAAGAACTCCCACGACGTCATCTCCAACGCCTCCTGCACGACGAACTGCCTCGCGCCGTTCGCCAAGGTCATCCACGAGGCCGTCGGCATCAAGCACGGCCTGATGACGACGATTCACGCCTACACCGCCGACCAGAACCTGCAGGACGGCCCGCACAGCGACATGCGCCGCGCTCGCGCCGCCGCGATGAACCTCGTGCCGACGTCGACCGGCGCCGCGAAGGCCGTCGGTCTCGTGCTCCCCGAGCTCAACGGCCGGCTGCACGGCTTCGCCGTGCGCGCCCCCGTCCCGACCGGCTCGATGGTCGACCTGACGTTCGTCGCCCAGAAAGAGACGACCGTCGAGGAGGTCAACGCCGCGTTCTCGGCGGCAGCCGGCGGCCCGCTCGACGGCATCCTGCAGTACACAGAGGATCCGATCGTCTCCAGCGACATCGCCGGCAACCCGCACTCGTCGATCGTCGACGGCCTGCTGACGAGCGTCATGGAGGGCACCCTCGTGAAGGTCGTCAGCTGGTATGACAACGAGTGGGGCTACTCCAACCGCTGCGTCGACGTGCTCCAGCAGGTTCTGTAGCACCGTGAGGACCCTCGAGGATCTGGGAGACGTCAGCGGCCTGCGCGGGCTCGTGCGCGTGGACTTCAACGTGCCGCTGGCCGACGGCGAGGTCTCCGACGATGCGCGCATCCAGGCCGCGCTGCCGACGATCAACGAGCTGCGCGACGCGGGGACGAGGCTGCTGCTGGTCTCGCACCTCGGGCGGCCCAAGGCGCGCGAGGCGCAGTTCTCGCTGCGGCCCGTCGCCGACTACCTGGCCGGCCTGCTCGGCACGGAGGTCGCGCTCGCGCCGGACCTGGACGCGGTGCCCGACGGCGACGTGGTCATGCTGGAGAACATCCGCTACGAGCCGGGCGAGACGAAGAACGATCCCGAGCTGTCAGCCCGCCTCGGCGCGCTGGCGGACTTCTACGTCAACGACGCGTTCGGCGCCGCGCATCGCGCCCACGCTTCGACGGTCGGCGTCGTCGAGCACGTCGAGCGCTCGGCGGCCGGCAGGCTGCTGCAGCGCGAGGTGCAGACGCTGTCGGGGATCCTCGCGGATCCCGGCCGGCCGCTCGTCGCGATCGTCGGCGGCGCGAAGGTGACCGACAAGATCGGCGTCATCGACGCGTTCCTCAAGGTCGCCGACACGATCCTCATCGGCGGCGCGATGAGCTACCCGTTCTTTGCGTCCCAAGGTCACGAGGTCGGCGGCTCGCTGTGCGAGGCCGAGGGCGTCGAGCCCGCCGCCCGCGCGCTGGCGGCGGCCGGCGGCAAGCTGCGCCTGCCGGTCGACCACGTCCTCGGCGCGGCGTTCTCGGCCGACACCGAGCCGATCGACTGCGACGAGATCGACGTCCCGGAGGGCCTCATGGGCCTGGACATCGGCCCGAAGACGGCCGAGCTCTACGCCGCGGAGATCGCGTCCGCCGGCACGGTCTTCTGGAATGGCCCGATGGGCGCCTTCGAGCTGGCGCCGTTTGCGGCCGGCACGCGCGCGATCGCCGAGGCGGTCGCGGCGACCGACGCCGTCACCGTCGTCGGCGGCGGCGACAGCGCCGCGGCGCTCGCGCAGTTCGGCCTCGATGACCAGATCACGCACATGTCCACGGGCGGCGGCGCGTCGCTGCAGCTGCTGGAAGGCAAGACGCTGCCCGGCCTGGAGGTCCTGTCCTAGTGGCCCGCACGCCGTTCATCGCCGGCAACTGGAAGATGCACAAGACCGTCGCCGACGCCGAGGACTACATCCAGGCGCTGCTGCCGCTCGTCTCCTCGATCGACGGCGTCGACGTCGCGATCTGCGTCCCGTTCACCGACCTGCAGGCGATGGTCGACTCCACTCGCGGCTCGCGGGTGGAGGTCTTCGCGCAGAACATGCACGAGGCCGAGAAGGGCGCGTTCACGGGCGAGGTCACGGCGGCGATGCTTACCGAGATCGACGTCCACGGCGTCGTGCTCGGGCACTCCGAGCGCCGCGAGTACTACAACGAGACCGACCGCGCCCTGGCACAGAAGCTCGTCAGCGCGCTGGACGCCGGGCTGCACCCGATCCTCTGCGTCGGCGAGACCGAGCAGGAGCGCGAGCGCGGCGACACCGAGCGCAAGCTGCGCCACCAGGTTCAGGAGGGCCTTGAGCGCCTGACCGCCCAGCAGATCGCGCAGATCACGATCGCCTACGAGCCGATCTGGGCAATCGGCACCGGCAAGGTCGCGACGCCCGACCAGGCGCAGGAGGCGTGCGCCTTCGTCCGCGCGCTGGTCGGCGACAGGGCAGCGGACGCCGCGGACGTCGTGCGGGTCCTCTACGGCGGTTCGGTCAATGCCGCCAACGCCGCGGAGCTGCTGGCGCTGGCGGACATCGACGGGGCGCTGGTGGGCGGCGCTTCGCTGGACGCGGAGACCTTCTCGCAGATCGTCGCCGCGGCGGTCGCGAGCTAGGGCCCGAGCATGAGTACCTGCGGTGTCTGGCCACCGTCTCGCGGCGCCAGACGACACACGCGATGCTCGACGGGACGGCGCCCGCCTGCGCTCGCGCGCGTCGCCTGGCATCCACGGTCCGGCAGCCAGACCCGCGCACCTGTTCCTGCTCGGACCCGTAGGTGACCGACCGGCCGCCGCTGCCCGCCGTCTGCATCGTCGTCCTCGACGGCTGGGGGCTGGCGCCGGACAGTCCCGGCAACGCCGTCTCGCTGGCTTCCACGCCGGTCTTCGACGCGTTGTGGGCGCGCTACCCGCACACGACGCTGACGGCGTGCGGGTCGGCCGTCGGCCTGCCGGAGGGCCAGATGGGCAACTCCGAGGTCGGCCATCTCAACCTCGGCGCGGGAGCGATCGTCAAGCAGGACCTGACGCTCATCGACGAGGCGGCAAGACAGCCCGACTTCGGCGGCAACGAGGTGCTGCTGGCTGCGATGTCCGGAGCGCAGCGCGTGCATCTGGTCGGCCTGGTCTCCGACGGCGGCGTGCACTCGAGCATCGAGCATCTGGGCGGGTTGATCGAGATGGCGTCGCGCGCCGATGTCGCCGATCTCGTCATCCACGCGATCACCGACGGGCGCGACACGTTGCCGACCGGGGGAGCCGGCTATCTGCAGACCGTCGAGGGCTGGTGTGCCGCAGCGGGCAACGCGCGCGTGGCGAGCGTCGTCGGGCGCTTCTACGCGATGGACCGCGACAGCCGCTGGCAGCGCGTGCAGCAGGCCTACGACCTGTTCGTCCACGGCGACGGCGAGCATCGGGCGCCGACGGCGTCCGACGCGGTCCGCGCGGCATACGCGCGCGGCGAGACCGATGAGTTCGTCGCGGCGACCCGCGTGGGCGCCGAGGGCGCGATCCGGCCGGGCGACAGCGTGATCGCGTTCAACTTCCGTCCCGACCGCATGCGCGAGCTGAGCAGTGCGCTGGCGGCGCCGCGGTGCCCCGGCATCGACCGCCGTGGTGCGCAGCAGATCGAGCGTTACACGACGCTGACCGACTACGGCGACGCCGCCGGCGAGCACCCGGTCGCGTTCGTCTCCCAGCGGCCGACGGTGACGCTGCCAAGCGTCGTCGCCGCTGCAGGCGGCCACCAGCTGCACGTCGCCGAGACCGAGAAGTACCCGCATGTGACCTACTTCTTCGGCGGCGGCAAGGAGCAGCCGGAGGAGGGCGAGCGGCGCGAGCTCGTCGCGTCGCCGCGCGACGTGCCCACCTATGACCACAAGCCCCAGATGAGCGCACACGAGGCCACCGAGGCGTTCGTGTCGGCGTGGAACGACGAGCCGTTTCGCTTCGCGCTGATCAACTTCGCCAACGCGGACATGGTCGGGCACACGGGCGTCATTCCCGCCGCGGTGACCGCGATCGAGACGGTCGACGCGTGTCTGGCCCGGATCGTCGAGGCCGTGCAGGGCAGTGGGGGAGCGTGCATCGTGACCGCCGATCACGGCAACGCCGACCACATGCTCGAGCCCGACGGCTCGCCGAACACCGCCCACTCGCTGAACCCGGTGCCGATCGTGGTCACGGTCGACGGGGCGAGCCTGGACCCCGCCGGCGGCATCCTCGCCGACGTCGCGCCCACCGCACTTGACCTGCTCGGCATCTCGCAGCCACCCGAGATGACGGGCCGCTCGTTGATCGCCGAGTAGTCGTCGTGACGGTGCTCGCGGCAGCCGTCGCGGTGTTCGTCGGCGCGGGGCTGCAATCGGCGACGGGCTTCGGCTTCGCGCTCGTCTCGGCACCGGTCCTCTTCGCCCTACTTGGGCCGCAGGAAGCCGTCAGCGCCGGGGCGCTGCTGGGGGTCGAGCTCAGCGCGCTGACCCTGGCGACCGAGCGGCGCGTGCCGGACGTGCTGCACGGCGAGGCGTTCGCGCTCGTCGCCTGGTCGCTGCCCGGGCTGGCGCTCGGCGCTCTCGCGCTGCGGGAACTGCCCGATCACGTGCTGTCGGCACTCGTCGCAGCCGGGGTGATCGGTGCGCTGATCCTGCGCCTGCGCGCGCGCAACCGGCCGCGGACCGGCGGACCGGCGCCGCGCAGGCCGTGGCGCACGGCCGCGGCGGGGGTGAGCTCCGGTGCGCTGAGCACCTCGACGTCGCTCAGCGGGCCGCCGCTCGTGCTGCTGCTGCTCGCCCGCGCGGAGTCGCCCTCACAGATGCGTGACACCCTCGCCGCCGTGTTCGTGGCGCTGGCGGCGCTCAGCGTCGGCGCGCTCCTGATCGCCGGCGCGTTCGCGGTGCCCTCCGGCCTGGTCGCGCTGCTGGCCGCGGCCGTCGTCGGACAGGTCCTCGGCCGCCGCGGGTTCGAGCTGCTCGGCGGCCACCGGCACGAGAACGCGGTCCTCGCGGTGCTCGCCATGACGGCTGTCCTCGCCTTGGCGTCGAGCATCGTCTAGCACACGCGTCCGCACGATCTTCTGGTGCTACCGGGCGTGGCGCCGGCGTCGATGCGCACCGATGAGCAGTCCGAGCGTCAACCCGCCACCACCGGCCAGCGCTGCTGGCCGACCCCGCTCATCCGGCTGCGATCCGTGACCGGCGGCTCGCTGGTGAGGGACACGAGTCGATTCGAGCGCATGTCCCGACTACGGGCGCCGGTGGCCGCGAGGTCCGCGGCTCCACCCGGTGGCGATCAGCTGTTCGCGCGGCGCACGCGCTTGCGCAGCGCCAGCAGGTTCTTGATCGCCGAACCCTTCTCGGCCGGCGCCGACTCCGGCGTCTTGGCTCCCCAGCCGTCGAACTCCGCGGGACCATGGTCGCGACCGTGTTCGGTCATCAGCGTCACCCAGTCGTCCAGCCGTGCCGGCGACAGCGTCATGGGCGTGGTCGTGCCGATCACCATCCATGTGCGCCCGCCGTCCTTCTTGTCGCGCGCGCCGCCCTGGAACTCGTAGTCGGTCACGCTGCGTAGGTGGCGCAGCAGCGAGCGCACCTCCTCCTCGCCGGGCGCGGTGTACTCGAAGTCCAGTTGCAAGGGCGTCTGCTCGTCGACGCCGCGCGCCGTCAGCGCCGCCCACGACTTCGGGTTGACCTCCAGGTGCGCCTTGAGCAGGCGCTCGAACTTGTCGGGGCTGGCCTCGATGACGCCAACCCTAGCCTGAGATGGTTGATGGTGAACGGGCGTGCCCGCGGGGACAGGCCATGGCGGATGACGGGCGTCGCACGGACCGAAGCCGGTCCCGGTTGCGGCGGTGAGGATGGGGGTGGCGATCGGGCGCCGGCCGCTGCCGGCGACTTCGTGCGCGCGGCCGACCTGGAGCGGCTGGTGGCCGACTATCCGCGTTCGGGCATAGCGGTACAGGCGGTGGACGCTGAGACCGCTGTGCCGGCACAGGTGCAGAAGCGACGGATCGATCCTTCACCGTTTCGGATCCGTCGGTTGTGCATCACAGTGATGCATGAGCGCCGCCTGGATCAGCAGGCGACCGCGACCCGGCAGTTGTGCACCACGCACCGAGAGGATCCGGCCTCACGGACGTGCGGAGCCTACGGAGCGGCGTGCCTGACGGCGCCGGGGCTCGCAAGCCGCTGCTCAACCCAGGCGCGCATCGGCGCCGCCGCCCGCGGGTCGATGTGATGAGCGCCGCAGTGCTCGTGGTACTCGACCTGAAGGCCGGCTTCCTCCAGGCGTGCCCGCGCGTCGTGCGCGAACTGCACCCTGATGATCGGGTCGCGGCTGCCATGGACGATGAGCACCGGGACGTCGAGGGCGTTGGCGAGATCCAGATCCCAGCCGTCGACGGTTGGGATGAACCCGCTCATCGCCAGCACGCCGGCGGGCGACGGGCGCCCGGGACCGAAGCCGACGGCATAGGACATGACGCACCCCTGGGAGAAGCCGCCGAGCACCGTGCGCTCCCAGCCGATGTCGTGGTCGGCCAGCCAGCCGTCAAGGAAGCCGGTCAGCCGCCGGTACGTCGCGAGGAACGTCGGCGGATCCGGAAAGCCGACGCGCGGCACGTGGTACCACCAGCGCCCGCCACCGGGGCCCGGCAGCGGCGCGCCGGGCGTCAGCCCGACGAGCCTGCGCTCCGGATCCAGGGCATCGAGCACGGGCACGAGGTCGGCCTCGTCGGCGCCCCGGCCGTGCAGCAGGACAAGTGCTCCCCGCGGTTCCTGCGCGCTCTCGCGAACGAGATGCACGAGCGGCTCCTCGTTCACGTCCGCGACCCCGTCGTATCGTTGTGCGTGCAACCAGCATGTTCTATCGTGAGTGGCATGGCGACGATGTCCAGCGTAGGACAGTCCCACCTGCTGAGCCCCCTGGAGCTGCGCGCTTGGCGCGGGATGCTGCGCGCTCATGCCGTCCTCGCCAAGGCGCTCGACGCCCAGCTCGAGGAGGCGCACAACCTCCAGCTGAGCTCCTACGAGGTGCTCATGTACCTCGCCGACGCCGAGCACGAGCGGATGCGCATGTGCGACCTCGCCTCGTCGATCCTGCTCAGCCGCAGCGGGCTGACGCGCCTCGTGGATCGCCTCGCGCGCGAGGGCCTGATCGAACGCGTGGCATGCGACGCCGACGCGCGCGGGCAGTTCGCCAAGCTCACGCCGGCGGGCCGCGAGAAGCTCGCCGCCGCGCGCATCACCCATCTCGCGGGCGTGCGCGCCCTCTTCCTGGAGCGCTTCACCCCCGAGGAGCTCGAGATGCTCGGCGGGGCGTGGGATCGCGTCATCGACGGCGCGGGCTACTCCTGCTGCAAGACTTGACACGTACCCACTTAGGTTTTGTATCCTGGGGGCATCAGAGCAGTCCAGACCCAGGAGGTTCTCATGGCACTTGTACGTTGGGATACCGCGCGTGAGCTCGACTCGCTGCAGGGCGAGATGAACCGGCTCTTCTCGAGCTTCTTCGACACCCCCGCGACCAAGGGCGCCGCCAATGCCAGCGGGCGCCGCTGGATTCCCGCGATGGATCTCATCGAGGCAAAGGAGCAGTTCGTGCTCCACGCCGATCTGCCCGGCATCGCCGAGGGCGATGTCAACGTCGAGGTCGAGAACAACGTCCTCACGATCAGCGGCGAGCGCAAGACCGAGCACGAGGAGCAGCACGAGGGCTACTACCGCCTCGAGCGGGCCACCGGGGCGTTCTCGCGCTCCCTGAGCCTGCCGGAGGGCATCGATCCCGACACCGTCACGGCGAGCTTCGAGCAGGGCGTGCTGACGGTGCGCATCCCCAAGCCCGCGCAGGCCGAGCCTCGCAAGGTGACGATCGGCGTCGGCGCCAGCGCAGGCCAGGACACGATCGAGGCCCAGGCCGCGTAGCTCGTAGGCTGCGGGGCGCATGAGCGCCCTGCAGATCCTGCACCGCGACCCCGGCTCGCAGGCGCGGGCCGGGGTTCTGCGCACGGCTCACGGCGCGGTGCGCACGCCGGCGTTCGTGCCGCTGGCGACGAAGGGGACCGTCAAGGGGCTGGCGCCGCACGAGGTCGCCGGCCTCGGCTACGACATGGTCCTCGGCAACACCTTCCACCTCTTCCTCGATCCGGGCCCCGAGCTGATCGAGCACTTCGGCGGCCTGCACGAGTTCATGGCCTGGCGCTCGCCGATCATCACCGACTCCGGAGGCTTTCAGGTCTTCTCGATGGGCCACGGGACCGTCGCCGACGAGATCAAGGGCCGCGCCCCCACCGGCGCTGACCGGATGGGCCGCGTGCTGTCGATCGAGGAGGACGGCGTGCGCTTTCGCTCCTATGTCAACGGCGAGGAGCGGTTCATGGGGCCGGAGACCTCGATGGGCGTGCAGGCCGCGCTCGGGTCAGATCTCGCGCTCGTGTTCGACGAGTGCACGCCGCTGAACGTCGATCGCGACTACACGGCACGCTCGACCGAGCGCACGCACCGCTGGCTGGACCGCTGCCTGACGTGGCACGACGAGTTCGGTCCCGCAGGCCAGCTCGTCTACGGCATCGTGCAGGGCGGTGTCCACGAGGACCTGCGCATCGCCTCGGCGCAGGAGGTCGCGTCGCGGCCCGTCGGGGGGATCGCGATTGGCGGCTCGCTCGGAGCCGACAAGCCGCAGATGTACGAGGTCGTCCGGTGGGCCATCTGCGCGCTCGGCGACGACGCCCGCCCACGCCATCTGCTCGGCATCGGCGACGTCGACGACCTCATCCGCGGCGTGGAGCTCGGGATCGACACGTTTGACTGCGCGATGCCCACGCGCCTGGGGCGCCATGGCGTCGCCCTCGTCCCCGACCCCGGCAAGCGCTGGCGCGTGGATCTCACGGCAGCGCGCTGGAAGCACTCGCGTGAGCCGATCATGGAGGGCTGCCCGTGCCCGTCCTGCGAAGCGGGGCACACGCGCGGCTACCTGCGCTATCTGCTGCGCCAGCGCGAGCTCACCGCGCTGCGGCTGTTGACGGTCCACAACCTCGCGTTCATCGCGCGGCTGATGACCGAGCTGCGCGGCGCGATCGCCGCCGGAACGCTGGCCGAGCGGGCGGCGGCGCTGCGCGGCGGCGCCGCGCCCCGGGCGGCGTGAGGTCAGCGCGTGTTGTCGTCGATCAGCGTGTTCATCTGATCGGTGATCTTGCTGACGCTGTCGCCGTCGACGGGGGTGATCCGGACCTCGCCCGAGCCGCCCTGTCCGCCTCCGACGGCGAAGGCGATCGCCGCCGCGACGAGACCGAGCACGAGCACGAGGGCCACGCCGCGATTCATGCCGCGGCGAGGGCTCGGCTCGCGCCGCCGGGGGGAGACCGGCACGTCGAGATCGGGCTCATAGGCGGGCGGCGGGGGGTCGCGCGGAGCCTGCGGCTCCAGGCGCCGGGAGCGCTGGCGCGGGGCGGCCCGGGTAGCGGCCTCGTCGTCGGAGGCCAGCAGCGCGGTCGCGGCGGTCGGCGACGCTCCCGCGGGAGCGATGCCGCGCGCTCCGTCGTGCAGCGCGCGGCGCATGTCCTCGGCGCTGGAGTAGCGCTGACCGGGCTCCAGGGCGAGCGCCTGCTGCACCGCGATCGCCAGCGCGGCCGGGACGTCCGGGGTCATCTCGTCGAGGCGCACCGGATCGGCGCGCTGCTGCAGGAGCGCCAGCTCGGTCAACGACGCCGCCTCGTAGGGGAGGTGGCCCGACAGCAACTGGTAGGTCACGACGCCGAGGCCGTAAATGTCCGCCTCGGGGCCGACGTCGGCGCCGGAGGCCTGCTCGGGCGCGAGGTATGCGGCGGTTCCCAGCACCGACCCCGCCTGGGTGATCTGCGAGGTGCCGCCGATCATCGCCTTGGCGATCCCGAAATCGGCGAGCTTGACGGACCCCTCGTCGGAGCGCAGGATGTTGCCCGGCTTGACGTCGCGATGCACGACGTTCATGCGGTGCGCGTGGACGAGGCCGCGGCAGGCGCCGTCGAGGAGCTCCAGCGTGTCGGCGACGCCGAGGCGCGTCTCGTCGCGCAGGATCTCGGCACCGGAGCGCCCGCGGATGTACTCCATGACGATGTAGTGGCGACCGCTGGGCTCGTCGAGGCCGAAGTCGAACACCTGCACGATGTTCGGGTGCACGAGGCGTGCGGCGGACAGCGCTTCGCGCTTGAATCGCGAGATGAACTGGCTGTCTTCAGCCAGGTGCTCGGCGAGCAGCTTGACGGCGACCTGGCGCTCCAGCCGGCGGTCCAGCGCGATCAGGACGGTCGACATGCCGCCGTAGCCCAGCCGGTCGCCGAGCTCGTAGCGACCTGCGATCAGCTCGGAGCTCATGGTTGGCCCGGGGGGCTGGCGCCACCACCGGCTGGCGGCGGATTCGCGGGCGGCGGTGGTGGCGGGGGTGGCGTGACGGGCGGCGGCGTCACCGGGGGCGGCGTTGTCGGGGGCTCGGTGGGCTGGGTTTGCGTGGGCTGGGTTTGCGTGGGCTGCGTCTGCGTGGGCGTGGGCGGAGTCTCGGTCGGCTGGGTCTGTGTTTCGGTCGTCTGCGGCTCGGTGGTCTGCGTCTGCGTCTCGGTCGCGGTGGTACCCGTCGTGCACTCCTCGGTCGCGATCTCCCGCAGCCGCTCGCCGGCGTCGCCGAGGCTGCTGCGCAGGCGCGCGTCGACGGTCGACGGCAGCGCTGAGATGCCCTCGTCGACATCGCGAAGCTGGCCGTCGACGTCCTCGCAGCGGCCGTCCTGCACGGCTTGGCGGACATCGGTGATCTGGCTCATGAGCTCGCCGGCGCTTGCGGCCGGAATGCCGCCCTTCGTGCTGGTGCCCGAACAGGAGGCCAGCATCGCGGCTGCGATCCCGAGCAGAAGGGCAGTGGTGTGAGGCAGGACGCGGCGCATGGTCATTGACCGTACCCCAGGCGCTCGGCAAGCGAATCGGGAAGGCGGGCGGCACGGATCGCCGCGGCGGCGCCGGCGATGTCGTACTCCACGCGCCGCCAGCTCGCCTGCCAGCGGTCGAGGTCCAGCAGCAGCCAGGCGGCCCGCGGGTCCCCGTCGCGCGGCTGGCCCACCGATCCGGGGTTCAGCAGCCACTCGCCCGAGCCGATGTCCAGGTGGTCGCCGTTCCGGCGGGGCTCGCCGGTCGCGACGTCGCCTTCGGGGCGCACGAAGGACAGGGCGACATGGGAATGTCCGATCAGGGCCACGCGCTGGGGCTGCACGTCGAGGCACAGCTCCGCGAGCAACGCGCTGAGCACGTACTCCCACACGGGGTCTCGCGGACTGGCGTGATACAGGCCGACCGCGCCCTCCTCGCCGGACGTGCGCAGCGCCGACAGGAACTCGAGGTTGGCCGTGGTGATCGTCTCCTGCGTCCAGCGCGCCGCGAGCGCCGCGCCCGTTGAGAACTCGTCGAGACCGATCTCGCCCGTCACGCCGAGGTCGTGGTTGCCGGCCAGGCAGATCGCTGCGTGACGCCGCGCCAGCTCGACGCAGGCGTTCGGCTCGGCGCCGTATCCGACGAGATCGCCGAGGCACCACATTTCCTCGGCGCCGGCGGCTTCGGCGTCGGCAAGCACCGCCTCGAAGGCGTGCCGGTTGCCGTGGATGTCGGAGAGGATCGCGACCTGCATCTCGTACAGTGAGATCGTGGATCGTGCCCGCCTGCGCTGGCCAGTGGCAATCGCGGCCGCCGTCGTCGTTGCGGAGGTGGCGGTCCTGCTCCTGCGACCTCGCGAAGGCGTCATCGAGCCAGCTGGCGTTCGCGCAGAATCGTACTTCAGCGCTGCGGAGATCGAGCGGGCTCGCGACTACAACCGCCCGCAGCTGGCGCTCTACGGCGGAGGCCTCGTCGTGCAGATCGGCGTGCTCGGCCTGCTGATCGCGCGGCCGCCGCGCCGGCTGTCCGGGCAATTTCGCCGGCCAGTGCTCGCGGCGGCCGTCACCGGCGCGGCGCTGTCGGTGACGATCTCCGCGTCCGTGCTGCCGCTGAAGGTGGTCGGACGCGAGCGCGCTCGCGACTATGGGCTGATCACGCAGGGCTGGGGCGGCTACGCTCGCGACCAGGCCGTGGCGTGGGGCATTGGCGGGACGATCGCGGGCGTCGGCGCGGCAGCCGGAGTCGCGCTGATCCGGCGCTTCCCGCGCCGCTGGTGGATCCCCGGGTCGGCGGTCGCCGTCGCGTTCGGCGTCATCACGATCTACGCGGGTCCGGTGGTGCTCGACCCGCTGTTCAACACGTTCAAGGTGCTGCGGGCGGGCGAGGTGCGCTCGGACGTGCTCGAGCTCGCTCGCAAGGCGGGCGTCGACGTGGGAGAGGTCTACGTGTCCGACGCGAGCCGCCGCACCACGGCCGCAAACGCCTACGTCACGGGCCTCGGCCATACCAAGCGCGTCGTGCTCTACGACACGCTGATCGAGAACTTCTCCCGCGACGAGCTGCGCCTCGTGGTCGCACACGAGCTCGGCCACGTCCACTACGACGACGTGCCCACAGGGCTGCTGTACCTCGCGCTCGTCGCACCCTTCGGGATGTTCGCCATCGCTCGCCTGACAGGCCGCATGACCGGCGACGCCACGGCGGGTCCGGCGATCCTGCCGGCGCTGGCCCTCAGCATCACGCTCGTCACGACGACGATCACGATCGTCTCCAACCAGTACAGCCGCGCGATCGAGGCGCGCGCGGACTCCTTCGCCCTGCAGACCACCCGCGAACCGCAGACGTTCATCTCCTTCGAGCGGCGGATCGCGCTGCGCAACCTGTCAGACCCCGACCCCCCGGACTGGATCACGTTCCTGCTGTCGACGCATCCGTCGACCGTGGCGCGTATCGGGCTCGGCGTCACATTCGACCGCGAGGAGGCCCGCTGACGTGCTGACCGATCCTAAGACCTGGCGCGGCCTGTCCTCGCTGCTGCTCGTCATCTTCATCGTCGCATTGATCGTCGGCGGCTCGGACATCCCGCAATGGGGCTGGCTGGCGCTGCTTGGCAGCGGCGTGACGTTCGCGGTCGAGCTCGTGCTCATGCGCCGCGCGACGTAGCGATCTCCCGCGCGAAGCGCCACTGAAACGCGCATCCGACGAGCAGGAACCCACGCTGGCCGATGCCCGGCGCGTCCAGCCCCAGCGCGACGAGCGCCGGCACGATCAGCGCCAGCCCCACCGCGAGCAGGACGACGGTCACGCGGTAGCCGCGCCGGGCGATGAGCCGCAACGACGCGCCCGACGCGAGCATCAGGCCGACGAGGGCCGCGAGCGTGCCTGCGTCGTGCAGCCGGCCGCCCGTCGTGCGCTGCACGCCCTCGGGCAGCACGCCGGCGACGGTCTGCGTCGCGAAGACGGCCGCCATCGCGATGCCGGCGGCGGCGAAGCCCAGGCCGAAAACGGCGACGGCGCGAGCGATCGCACGGCGATCAGGCGGCCCGGCGTGCCGGGCGAGCAGCGCGCCGGCCGCCAACGCGATCGTCCACGCGACGAACGCGGCGATCTGCACCGCAGCCGTCGAGCCGTGCGCGTACTCGCTGATGAAGTGATCGGCCGGCGGCAGGTCGCCGCGCAGCGGGTGCTGGAGCGCGACGAGGCCGACGAACGCGCTCAGGCCGGCGAGGACGGTCAGCTCGAGGCGACGCACATAGCGACACTACGACGGCGAGCCGCGATGCGGCTCACGCGACCTATTCGTCGTCGCTCTCGCTGTTGTCGGCATCGAACTCCGGCAGGTTCTTGATGCCCTCGCGCGTCGCCCACTTCGACCACGAGTCCTCCAGCGCGTCGGCGAGCTCGCGCATGAACTTCGGCGACAGGTTGACCCGCGAGACGACGACGCCCGGGATCTCCTCGGCGTCGATCTCGTGGTCGACGCGGGCGAAGGTGATCGTGAACTCGTAGTCGGAGAAGGAGACGTTCGCGAAGTTCGCGTAATGCCCCGCCATGATCTCCGGCGAGAAGTGGATGTTGATGTGCCGCTCGGGCTCGTCGTCTTGCGCCATATGCGCGACTAGTATCGCAGCGTGCGCCTCATCGTCCTCGCCGTCGGGCGCCTGCGGCCGCCCTACGCCGACGATGTCGCGCACTACCTCAAGCTCATCTCCCGCCACGCGCGGATCGAGACGATCGAGGTTCGCCAGGAGGAGCGCGTGGTGGGCCGAATTCCGCCGAGCACGTTCGTCTCGCTGCTGCATCGCGAGGGCGAGCAGTTCGACTCGCTGTCCTTCAGCCGCTTTTTGGAGGACCGGCGGCAGGCCGGCCGCGACGTCTGCTTCGTCATCGGCGGGGCGCTCGGGCTGGATCTCGACGGCGTCGAGCACCGCTTCTCGCTGGGCCCGTTGACCCTGCCCCACCAGCTCGCCCGCGTGGTGCTGCTCGAGCAGCTCTACCGCGCCCACAAGATCCTCGCCGGCGAGCCCTACCACTACTGACGTACGCTGGCAGCGTGGAGACCCCCCTTTCGCAGCTGCGCGCCGCCGTGCAGGCGGCCTCGGCGGTCGTCGCCGGCGCCGATGTCCGCTCGCGCACCCCGCCGACGCTCGACCAGCCCAGGAAGCCCGGCTTCGGCGACTACGCCACGAACGCGGCGATGCTGCTCGCGCCGCTGGCCGGCGTCGCGCCACGCGACGTCGCCGCGACGCTCGCCCAGGATCTCGCCACGCGGCTGGAGACGGCGCTCGATCGCGTCGAGGTCGCGGGGCCGGGCTTCCTGAACCTCTTCATGTCCGACGCGTGGTGCGTGCAGGCGCTCGAGCATGTGCTGGCGGCGGGCGACGCCTACGGCGGCGGTGGCGCGGACCCGGCGCAGCGCATCGACGTCGAGTTCGTCTCGGCGAACCCGACCGGGCCGATGACCGCCGCGGGCGCGCGGCACGCCGCGTACGGCGATGCGTTGTCGCGGCTGCTGGAGTTCTGCGGCCACGACGTCACCCGCGAGTACTACGTCAACGACTTCGGCAGCCAGATTCGCCGCCTGGGGGAGTCCATCCAGGCTCGCGCGCGCCGTGACGAGGTTCCCGAGAACGGGTATGCGGGGGAGTACGTCGTCGGCCTCGCGGAGCGGATCCCCGGTGCGGCGACCGACGACGTCGACGCCGTCGCCGCGCGCGGCGCGCAGCTGCTGCTGGAGCAGATCCGCGCGTCGATGCAGGCGATGCGCGTCGAGTTCGACGTGTGGTTCTCCGAAGCCACGCTGCACGACGGCGACCCGTCGCCCGTCGCGCACGCCTTCCAGAAGCTCGATGACGAGGGCCAGAGCTACCACCACGAGGGCGCGCTGTGGCTGAGCACGTCTGACCACGGCGACGACAAGAACCGCGTGCTCGTGCGTTCGACGGGCGAGCACACGTACTTCGCCTCGGACATCGCCTACCACCTCGACAAGATCGAGCGCGGCTTCGACCGGCTGATCGACGTGTGGGGAGCCGATCACCACGGCTACGCCGGCCGCATGCACGCCGCGTTCGCCGCGCTTGGCCAGCCCGCCGAGGCACTGGAGCTCGTGATCATGCAGTTCGTCAACCTCGTCGAACGCGGCGAGGCGACGTCGATGTCCAAGCGCCGCGGCGACTTCGTGACGCTCGACGAGCTCGTCGAGCAGATCGGCGTGGACGCCACGCGGTTCTTCATGCTCCAGCGCTCGCACGACACGGTCGTCGATCTGGACCTGGACCTCGCACGCTCGCAGTCAAGCGACAACCCCGTCTACTACGTCCAGTACGCCCATGCGCGGATCGCGTCGATCCTCGCGAAGGCCGGCGCCGAGCGCGTCGCGGCGGCGCTCGACGAGGCGCCGTCGTTCGCCGGGGCGCTGGATCCCGCCGAGCGCACGCTGATCAAGAAGCTGCTCGTCTTCGGCGAGGAGGTGCAGGAGGCCGCCGCCCGGCGCGCCCCGCACCGCATCGCCGCCTACGCACTGGAGCTCGCGCAGACCTTCACGGCGTTCTATCGCGACTGCCAGGTCGTCGGCGCCGAGGGCGAGGGCGTGGAGTCCCTGCGGCTGGCGCTCGGGGTCGCCGCGCAGCGCACGATCGCCCGCTCGCTGGACCTGCTCGGTGTCAGCGCCCCGCAGTCGATGTGACGCGGCAGGCTTAGTCGTACTGCACGAGGTCGTCGTCGAGGCGCCTGGCATCGTCGTCGCTCAGGCGTGCGGCGGAGTCGTCGGCGATGCCGGCGGGAGAGCGTCTGCGCCAGCTCGGCAGCAGGAGCGCCAGGCCGCCTGCGAGCACGGCCAGCAGCGCAAACGGCACGGCATAGGCGGACAGCCCGAATCCGCCGCTGTCGGGAAGCGCGAGCACCCCGTCGCCGTACTCCTGCACGAGCGCGGCCTTGATCCGCGGCTTGTCCAGGCCCTTGGCGATCATGCCGCGGATCAGCGCCCGTTCACGGTCGGCCTGATCGCTCTCGGCGATGTTCAGCGGGATCTTGCAGGTCACGCACATGACCTCGTCCTCGATGTCCACGAGCGATGCCTTTGGCGCGGCGGCCACCGCGCCTGCGGGAGCCGCGAGCGCGGCCGCGAGCGCGCACAGCAGCGCGGCGAGCCTCATCGCAGGGCCGTGTCCAGCGCCCTGTCGAGGCGCTGCTGGCTGATCTGGCCGCGGTTGAGGTCGGCGACGCGGCCCTGCGCGTCGATGACGAAGGTCTCCGGCAGGCGCCGTGTTCCGTACTGCTCGGCGAGCTTGGTGCCGATGTCGCGGACGTTGGGATAGTCGATCCCGTACTTCTTGACGAAGTCCAGCGAATCCGATGTCGCGTCCTGGTAGGTCACGCCGAGCACGGTGCCCTTGCCCTCGCGCTGCAGCCGGCGCTGGGCGGATGCGAGCACCGGAGCTTCGGCCTTGCACGGATCACACCACGACGCCCAGAAGTTCAGCACCACGACCTGGCCGCGCAGATCGGCGAGCGATCGCGTGCCCTTCGCGCCGAGCAGCGGCAGCTCGCGGCTGGGCGCGGGCGGCCGCTTGCCCTCGGCGACGGCCTGCTCGATGGACGTGTCGTCTGAGCGCGAGACGAGTCCGTATCCGAGCAGCCCGACGAGCGCCAGTCCGATGACGGCGCAGACGATCGCAAGGGCCACGCGCTTCATGACCGGTGAGGGTAGAGCCGCGCGCGCACGGGCCGCGCCAGAGGGCCTAGAATCGGCGGCGCGCGGACGTAGCTCAGTTGGCAGAGCGTTGGCTTCCCAAGCCAAAGGTCGCGGGTTCGACCCCCGTCGTCCGCTTGCGCCATTCGGTTCGCTCCCGAACCTAAGTTCTTCCGAAATTGCTGGACATGGCGCGTCCACGCCATCACGATTGGCGGCTCGGCGTAACCAGCGACCGTCAGGGGCACCCGCATGGCCGTGCAGACCCATGGACCCAACGTCTTCGAGTTCGTCCACGATGACACGAAGATCACGTTCTCCCCGGGTGCGATGGACCATGATGCGGTGCTGGACTACACGGGCCCGATGGGGCGCTACAGCTTCACCGGCGACCAGATCGAGGCTCGGAAGAGCGCCCGCGGCCTGGAGGTCAGCGTCACGCTCGACCAGGTCTCCCATCTGCGCATGATCACGCTCACGCTGTTCGTCCCGGACATGGAGCTCGACGACTCGGCCGAACGGTCCTTTCGCACGGTCGGCATCCACGCGACGCATCGCCGTTCGATGACCGGCGGCCTCGGCGTCGCGCTGAGCTCCGAGCCGCTGGAGTTCGACGGCTCCGCGCGCCTGATCGAATTCCGCGCGGCCGAGTCGCCGCAACTGCTGTAGCTGACCGCGGCAGGCGCCCTGCGGGCGCCGGCTCAGCTTGAGGTGAGCGTGTCCTTGAGGCGCGCCAGGGGTCCGTCGCTGGGCGTGGGCAGCAGCCGCACGACCGACTGAAGGTCGCGCGCCATCTGCTCGATCGGCGAGCGCATCGAGTGCACCTCGGCCTCGACGGCCCGCATGCGCTCGTTGAGGTCGGCATCGATGGCGTCCATCCGGTCGGTGATCGCCTGCTCGAGCTGGGCCAGCTCGGAGACGTGGACTTCGATGCGCTCCAGCGGCGCTTTCACACCCTCCAGCTCGTCCTGCAACCTGGCGACGCCGATGCGCAGCTCTCCGGCGTGCTCGTCGACAGAGGACAGACGCTCCGCGATGACACCCTGCAGCGTCAGCAGCGACGCGGCGATGGCCTCGATATCGGTGACGACACGCTGCGGCGCGCGCAGCGGGGACAGCAGTGCTCCCAGCAGGCCATGCGGCTCCGAGCTCCCGGAGCGGTCATCGGACATCGGCTCTCCCTCGGTCGGCGGCTACCACGCCTGCACAGTGTCGCAGTGCGGGCATCGCACAGAGGTCGACACGGGAGCGACGAACAGGAACCCGCATCCGCAGGAATAGCACGCGCGGTCGTCAGGCCCGCCGGCGTCGCGCATGCGGCGCTCGGCGGGATGCATGGGCTCCGGCCGCGGTGGCGGCAGCGGCACGACGTGCAGGCGACGGCCCGTCGAGGTGCGATGCGGTGCGGGGGATTGGGTGATCGTCATGCGGGACATGGCTCTATCGGCAAGGACTCCGCGGTACGCAATAGGTTTCTGTGTTCGATGGACGTTTCCTGTCTGGCTGAGGTTCTGACGCGAGTGCGCGACCGGATGGCCGACGTCGCGGGAATGCGATACTGACGGCGTCGTGCAGCCTGCCCGCAAACGCAAGATCCGTCTCGTCGTCGCGCTCAGCGCCGCGGTCATGCTGGCCGTCGCCCTGGTCTACACGAGCGTGAGCTCGTCCAGCAAGGCGGTGTCGCCGAGCCAGCTCGTGATCGCGCAGGTCGGCCAGTCCTACCAACTCACCGGCAAGGTCGAAGATGGCTCGGTGCGCACGACGCCCGACGGCGTGGACTTCCGCGTCCGCGATCGCGATGGCTCGACGTCAGTGCCGGTCAGCTACACCGGCGTCGTGTCCGACGCATTCCGCGAGGACCGCGAGGTCATCGTGAAGGTGCGCAAGGAGGGCGCGACGTTCGTCGGCGAGCATGACTCGCTGATCACGAAGTGCCCGTCGAAGTTCACCGAGGACGCCACGAAGTCCCAGAAGAGCTGAGCCCGTGGCGACCGTCGGCCGCGCGCTACTGATCATCGCCCTCTGCGTGGCGCTGTACGGCGTCGTCGCATCCATCTACGGGGCCCGCCGCGACAAGCCGCAGTGGGTGGCCTCGGGCCGCAGGGCCGTCTATGTCGTGGCAGCGCTGTGCAGCGGGGCGTTCGCCATCCTCGAGCTCGCGTTCCTGCGCTCGGACTTCTCCTTCGCGACGGTCGCCAGCCACTCCTCGACGACGACGCCGACCTTCTACAAGGCGGCGGCCGCCTGGTCCTCACAGGAGGGCTCGCTGCTGCTGTGGGTCTGGCTGCTGTCGATGTGGTCGAGCCTGGTGCTGTTTCTCACGCGGCGGCACCTGCGGCGAGTCGCGCCCTATGCGACCGCCGTCCTGCTGGGGTTCGCGGCCTTCTTCGCGGCGCTGCTGGTCTTCTTGGAGACGCCGTTCGGCGTCCTCGCCGCCGTCCCCGCGGAGGGCAACGGCCTGAACCCGCTGCTGCGCCACCCGAGCATGATGATCCACCCGCCGATGCTGTACTCGGGCTACACGCTGTTCGCGATCCCGTTCGCGTTCGCGATCGGCGCCCTGGTCACGCGGCAGGTCGGCGCCGCCGACTGGATCAAGTCGACGCGGCGCTTCGCGCTCGCCGCCTGGTTCTTCCTCGGCGTCGGCATCCTGCTTGGCGCGCGCTGGTCCTACGCCGAGCTGGGGTGGGGCGGCTATTGGGCCTGGGATCCGGTCGAGAACGCCTCGCTGCTGCCATGGCTGACCGGCACGGCGTTCATCCACTCGATCATGATCCAGGAGAAGCGTGGGATGTTGAAGATCTGGAACGTCTCGCTCGTGCTCGCGACCGGGGTCCTGTCGATCATGGGCACGTTCCTCGTGCGCTCGGGGATCCTCGACTCGATCCACGCCTTCGGCGCGTCGACGCTCGGCGTGCCGTTCGTGATCCTCATCGCGATCATGATCGCGGGGTCGATCGGGCTCGTGGTGTGGCGTCGCGAGGCCCTGCGCTCGGAGAATCGCCTGGACTCGCTGCTGTCGCGCGAGGCGATCTTCCTGGCCAACAACCTCGTGCTCGTCGCGATGGCGTTCGTCGTCTTCTGGGGCACGTTCTGGCCGCTGATCGCCGAGGCGCTGACCGGCGATCGGCGGGCGCTTGGCCCGCCATGGTTCGATCGCTACACGGTGCCGTTGGCGCTGATGCTCGTGCTGCTCAGCGGCATCGGGCCGGTGATCGCCTGGCGCAAGGCGACGGCCTCCAACGCCCGGCGAAACTTCGTCGTCCCGCTCGGCGCGGCGATCGGGACGGGCGTGGTGCTCGCCGTGCTGGGCGCAGCGCAGCGCCCGCTGGCATTCGGGATGTTCATCTGTGGCGCGTTCGTGGTCGCGAGCGTCGGGCAGGAGTTCTGGCGCGGGATCGGTGTGCGCCGCACGATGACCGGCGAGAAGCCGCCGGCGGCGCTCGTCTCGCTGGTTGCCCGCAACCGGCGGCGCTACGGCGGCTATCTCGTGCATGTCGGCATGGCGGTGCTCTTCGTCGGCGTGGCCGCGTCGACGGCCTTCAACGACGCGCGCGATGTGCGCCTCGACGTCGGCCAGAGCGTCACCGTCGGTGACGACGTCTTCACCTACGACGAGGCCACGTCGCGGATCTCGACGACGAGCGACGGGCGGCTGGAGAAGATCTCCTTCGGCTCGGTCATGACCGTCAAGCGCGACGGCGAGACGATCAGCACGCTGCGACCCGAGCGCAGCTACTTCCCGTCGCGTGACACCACGCTCGGCCCGGTCGGGCGGTTCTTCGAGGGCGAGGCGACCAGCGAGGTCGGCCTGCAGGCGGGCCTGCGGGGTGACCTGTGGGCGGCGATGACACCCGACAAGCAGTCGCTGATGCCACAGATCGAGGAGGGCGACCGGGTCTTCGCCGCCGCGGCGGGCAAGCTGCCGGGCGCGGTCGAGGCGCGCCTGCTCGGTGAGGCGCTGCGTGGCATCGCCGGTCGCTATATCGCCGATCCGCCGCCGGCGACGTTCCGGCTGATCACCTCACCGCTGGTCACCTGGATCTGGCTCGGAGCGATCATCGTCTTCCTCGGTGGGCTGATCGCGATCTGGCCGGGCCAGCGCGACGCGCAGCGGCGGACCGCGAAGGCGCGCCTAGCCGCGCGGGTGGCCAAGGATCTGGGCGGGCCCAAGGATCTGGGCGGGCCGGCTCGCGGACCGCAGGCGGTGTCCGCCACCGGGCCCGCGCCGGGCGGCGACGCGCAGCGGTAGTGGACATCGTCGCGCTGCTGGTCATCCTCGCCGTGATCGCCGCCGCGGCAGCGATCGTGTCGGCGCCCCTGCGCGGCGACGTGCCGCGCGAGGGGAGCGACCCGCGGGGCGATCGCCTCGCCGAGCTCGAAGCCCGCAAGGAGGCCAAGTACCGCGAGATCCGCGACGCGGAGATGGACTTCAGGACGGGCAAGCTCTCCGAGGACGACCATCGGACGTTAGATCGTCAGCTGCGCGCCGAGGCGATGGACGTCCTGCGGGCGATCGACGACGAGGGCTGAGCCCGCGGGCGCATCGCGCTCGGTTCGAGCGATACCCTGCCGGCATGGTCAATCTCCTGTCGGTCGTCCAGGTCGCGCTCTCGGTCGTCGTCATCTTCCTGGTGTTGATGCATTCGGGAAAGGACGCCGGTCTGTCGGGCGCCTTCGGGGTCGGCACCGGCGCCGGTCCGTTCGGCGGCGGCTCGCTGGTCGAGCGAAACCTCAATCGCTGGACCGTCGGGTTCGCGATCGCGTTCGTCTTGAACACGATCGTGCTGCTGAAGCTCTGAGCGGCTAGCAGCGAGCGGCCGTCGGTCGCCGCGCGAGTGCTCGCGATCGCCACGACTGCCGAGTCCCCTGCGCGCCGGCAAGGCCACGGGCGCGCATTCGCAGGAGCCCGACGAGTTCCGCCGTGCGCACGAACGGGTCGGCGGCGACACTGCCGTCGGTGAGATCGAGGGCCGCGCGAGGGACGCCGTCGACCTCGGCCAGCAGGGCTGGGCCGGTGATCGGCTCGCGGCTGTCGAGGATCGCGAGATCGGCGACCGCGCGAACGTCGTCGCCGCCTGCGTGCCGGATGACGATGCTGCTCTCGGTGTCCATGTCAGAGCTCCTTCGGGTTGATCGGGCCACTGGGCCTCGGCACGAGGCTCGCATCCCCCACTCATGAGCACAAACGACATTCAGAGGTGTCTGCGATAAGGTCAGCTAATGCTTGACGTCAAGCGCCTGCGGGTGCTGCGCGAGGTCGCGGCGCGTGGGTCCTTCTCCGCCGCGGCCGAGGCGCTGGCCTACACGCAGTCCGCGGTCTCCCAGCAGATCGCGACGCTCGAACGCGAGGCGGGCACCGTGCTCGTCGATCGCAGGGCGCGCGGTGTGCGATTGACCGAGGCCGGCAGCGCCCTCGTGCGTCATGCCGACGTCATCCTCGCGCGGCTCGCCGACGCCGAAGCCGAGCTCGAAGCGATCGCCGGCGTGCGTGGAGGGCGGCTGCGCCTCGTCTCATTTCCGACCGCCGGCGCGACGATCGCTCCCCGAGCGATCGGGCGCTTTCGCGAGCAGCACCCCGGCGTCGAGGTGACGCTGCAGCCGCGCGAGCCCGCCGACGGTCTCGACTGCCTGAAGGCGGGGGAGTGCGACATCGCGCTGACGATCGAAGCGGGCTTCGAGCCGATCGCCGACACGGCCATCCAGCGCCATCACCTGCTTGACGATCCGCTCTATGTCTGCCTGGCCGCGCGCCATCCGGTGGCCGCCAAGGCCCGGCTGCGCCTGGTCGACCTCGCCGACGAATCCTGGATCATGGGAGTGCCCGGCACGTGCCCCGACGACCTGATCTTGCGGCGCGCCTGTCAGATCGCCGGCTTTGAGCCGCGCACCGCCTTTCAGTCCGACGACTACTCCGCGATCCAGGGCTTCGTCGCGGCGGGCGTCGGCGTCTGCTTCATCCCCGACCTTGCCCTGATCGCCGTGCGCGACGATGTCGTGATCCGCAGAGTGGAGGGCCCGCCGTTCGCGCGCCGCGTCCTCGCGGCAACCCTCGCGGGGGCGTTCGTGTCACCGGCTGCGGCGGCAATGCTTGAGATCCTCGTCGAGGTCGGGGCGGAGTTCGAGGCGTGCAACCGGGGGTTGGCCGACATCGGCCGATCGGCACAGACGTCGGTGGCGGTCGCGCCATGATCGCGCGTCCGGTGATCCAGACGGCCCGACCGTTCGCTGTAGCAGTCAACGGCGGGCGCCATCCCCCTGAACGCCCTACCGTCCCGCAGGTGCCGCGCGGTCGCCCTACCCCTGCCGCGGCGGCCGCGCCGCACCTGCCGCGTTGATCGTCACGCGACCTCGACCGTCCGAGTCAGACGACGCGCGACATCCGGTCGTACACGGGCTCGCCCGCGCGGGCATGGGCGGTCTGGCAGATCGCCATGGATGTCGACGAGCCGATCGACACGGGTACGACGACGTGGTGAACGACGCTGGTGATCGCGAACTGTCCCGGTGCGAGTTCGAGGGCATCCATGACGCCGCTACTGCGCGACCGGCGGGACGAGGAGGACGGGACGCCCGGCGCCGCGCGCAATGGCCTCGGCGTTTGAGCCGAGCAGCGCGGCGGCGATGCGAGAGCGCCCGCGCGTGCCGGCCACGATGATCGCGGCGTCACGCTCGTCGGCCGTCTCGACGATCGCCGTCGGCACGTTGCGCGACGTCTTCACGGCCTCGGTCACGCACGACGACCAGCCGGCCGAGGTCAGGATGGCGCCGTCCTCGCTCGCCTGGCCGGCGGCGCGCAGGCGGGCGGCCTCGTCGAGGCCTTCAGCGCCCTTGCGGACGACGTCGTCGGGGACGGCGAGCATCGCGACGCCGACCACGCAGGTTGCCGTCTCCCAGACGCTGACGACCACGGCGGGTCGCGGGAGCAGCAGCGCCGACGCCGCCGTGACGGCCCGGGTGGCGGTCGGCGAGCCGTCGGACGCGAAGATCGCGGGCTCTGAGTCGCCTGCCGGCATGGCGTCGGCGGGCACGAGGAGCAGCGGGCGGTGCGCGCGGTGCGCAAGCGCTCGCGCCTGACGCCCGAGCGTCCCGACGCGGGCGTGTGCGTCCTCGGTCGTCCCGGCGACGATGATGCCGACGTCGAACTCGTCGGCGGCGGAGATGATCTCCTGCCACGCGAACTGGTCCTCCGGGCACACCTGGCGGGTGACGTGGACGCCGTGCGCATCGAGGACGTCCGCCGCGGCTTGCGCCGTCCGCATCGCGGCCTGGCGGGCGGCGTCGCGCAGGTCCACGCGCGCGTCGTAGAGCGCGTCGATCGTCGATTCGAAGAGCCCCAGGGCGGGGGGCTCCCACGTCGCCAGCACGATGGCGGGGCGGTCGCCGAGCAGTGACACGGCGACCTCGGCGAGGCGCGCGGCAGCGGCGGGATCGGTTCCGGCGCAGAGCAGTGTCGGGCCGGGATGCTGTGGGCTGAGGGATTGATCGGCCATGGTGTTGACCGTATGAACCGCTGACGCGCCGCGCGTCCGTGGTTGTCCACATGGCGTATCCGCAAGACCTGCGGATGTGCGCTGCCGGGCGTGCTGGTTGGCTTGGGTCATGACCGAACACGCCGACACATCCGACCGCGTCCGCACCGACGACACCGACGGCCTGATCGTCGCCGACGTCATGCACGACTCGTACGCCACGCTGCCGGTGACCGCCACGGTCGCCGATGCGCGGGCCTGGTTTGCCGCCGGCGCCCGCCACCGGCTCGCGCTCGTCACCGACGGCGCGCGCTACGTCGGCTGCCTGACGGCCCTCGACATCCCGGACGCCGTCGACGCCGATGCGTCCGTCGCCGCGATCGCGCGCCACGGCCGCACGCTCGCGCCGGACGCGACCGCGGCGTCTGGCTACGACGTCGTGCTCAAAGCCGGTGCCGGGCGCGTGCCGGTCGTCGACGACGACGGGCACCTCGTCGGCGTCCTCGCGATCACGACCGACGCGCGCTACTTCGCCTGCCGCGAGCGCTGAGCAGGTCGCTGGGCGCCCCGGTGCTCTCGCATGCGCCGTTGCGAGCCTCATGCGGTCGCGTCGCCTGCCGCAGAACACCCCTCAGCTCTCCTCGAGCACCGCGTAGACGGGGCGCTCGGCGACGTCGATGGCGCCCTCGCCCAGCCGGACCGCTCGCGCACGCTCGAACTCCAACCGCCGATCGTGCGCGGCGAACTACGAATCCCGCGTGTGGAAGTACCCCATTGGCAGCGCATGCGCGGGGTCCTAGCTTCAGAGCATGCTCGTTGACTGCCCCGCCGCCGACGGAGACGCCGTCGCCTCGCCGCCGCCGGATGGCCGTTGGGTCCTGCTGGGCCAGCGGCGCGGCGCCGCAATGGCTTCCAACGGCGCTCTGGATCGGGTACGCGAGCCCGCAGAACGCGTCGAGGCGTCATGACCGATGCTGACCAGCCCACGCGCGTGCTCATTGCCGGCGGCGGCATCGCCGGCCTTGAGTTGCTGCTCGCGCTGCGCGTGTTCGCCGGCTCGCGCGTCGCGATCACGCTGCTGAGCTCGGACGCCGAGCTGGCACCGCGCGCGATGACCGTTGCCGAGCCGTTCGGCCGCGGTGGCGGGCGGTCGTTCTCATGGACCGATATCACGCGCGACCAGAACGCCAAGCTCGTGATCGACAGGCTCGTCGCCGTCGACACGGCCGCGACGATCGTGTTCACGCACGGTGGCCGCCGGGTGCCGTACGACATCCTCGTGCTCGCCTCCGGGGCACGTCGCGTGGCGCCGTTGGCCGGGGCCCTGACATTCGCCTCCGACGACGCCTCCGGACCGGGTGCTCCGGAGGCGTTGCGCGCGATCGTCGCGAGGGTCGTGGCGGGCGACGCGTCGAGCCTGGCGTTCGCGCTGGCGTCGCCGTCGACCTGGCCGCTTCCGCTGTACGAGCTCGCGCTGCTCACCGCGCATGAGCTACGCGAGCACGGCAGCGACGCGACGATCCGGCTTGTGACGCCCGAGGATCGGCCCCTGGGTCTGTTTGGGCAGGCGGCCGCCGATGCGGTGCGTCCGCTGCTCGACGCTCGCGAGGTCGAGCTGATGACGGGCGCTCGCCCGCTCGGCGTTCTCGACGGCGGACTACGGGTCCCGGACGGCTTCATCGACGCCGACCACGTCGTCACGCTCGCCGCGATCGAGGCGCGAACGGTGCCCGGTCTGCCTGTCGATCGCGCCGGATTCATCCCCGTCGATCTGCATGGGCGCGTCAGCGGCGAGCCCGACGTCTACGCCGCCGGCGAGGCGACGTCGTTTCCGCTGCGCCAGGGCGGTCTCGCCTGCCAGCAGGCGGACGCCGTGGCCGAGGCGATCGCCGCCACATGCGGCGCCGGCAACGACCCGCGACCGTTTCGACCCGTGCTGCGTGGCCGGCTGCTCACCAGCGGCGCCCCGCTGTACCTGCAAAGTCGTCCGTCGGGGCAGAGCGTCGCGTCGACACGCGCGCTGTGGTCTCCGCCCGCAAAAGTCGCAGGTCGCTTCGCCGGGCCCTATCTCGCGACCGCGCGCCCGGGACGGATCGCGAGCGCGCCGCTCGCCGAGTTGGTCCCAACCGCCGCGGGATCACCACCGGAGGACCGCGACGCCATCTCCCTCGCTCTCCAGCTCGCCGACGCGCATGCGCGACAGGGAGACGCCGAAGGGTGGCTCCAGGCGCTGGAGGCCGCACGCGCGCTGGATCCCGCTGCGGCGATGCCCCGCTCCGCCATGGAGGTGCGCCTCCCATGAGCTCTGGCGGCCCGCGCGCCTGCACCGATCATCCGTCGCGCACGGTGCCGGAGGCGCTCAGCCGCGCAGCGTTTCATCCCGGGGCGCCGTCGGTGACCCTGTGCGAGACGCACACGGCGTGGGTCTTCCTCGCAGGCCAGCGCGCGTACAAGATCAAGAAGCCCGTTCAGACGGCATTTCTGGACTTCAGCACACTTGAGCGGCGCCTCATTGCCTGCATGGAGGAGGTGCGCGTCAACCACGAGCTCGCACCCGGCGTCTGCCTGGGCGTGCGTGCGGCCATCCCCGTGTCGGACTCCTACGTGCTCGTGGACGCTCCCGATCCGCGTGCCGAGGAGTACGTCATCGAGATGCGGCGCTTCGACGAGATGCGTTCGATGGCCGTCCTGGTCGAGCACGGCGCGCTCACCGACGACGACGTCCGCGCTGTGGGCCGGCGCCTCGCCGACTTCCACCGCAGCGCAGAAGTCGTGAACCCCGTCGATCACGCCGGCGATGTGCTGCGCGCGTGCGAGGGCAACCTCAGCGAACTGCTCGCCGTCGCCGACGACGCGACTGCTCGCCGCATCCTGTCCGCCGAGCGATTCTCGGCCGCGTACGTGGTCACCCACCGCGATGAGCTGGCCGCCCGCGCGGACGCCGGCCACGTGCGCGACGGCCATGGCGACCTGCGCGCGGAGCACATCGTGCTCGAGGAGCCACTTGTGATCGTCGACCGCCTGGAGTTCGACGCCCGCCTGCGCGAGATCGACGTCGCCGACGACCTCGCGTTCCTGCTCATGGACCTCGAGCACATCGGAGCCCCCGACGCCGCCCGGCTGCTCGTGGAGTCCTATCGGGATGCCGGGGGAGACCCCGGCAGCGACGAGCTGCTGGCGTTCTACGGCTCCTACCGTGCACTGGTTCGAGCCAAGGTCGCGCTGCTGCGGGCAGCGCAGCTCGACGACGCCGAGGACGCGGCGGCCGCTCGTGGGCGAGCTGAGCAGCTGCTCGATCTCGCCGAGCGCTTGGCGTGGCGTGCGCGCGGCCAGCTCGTCCTCACGATCAGCGGTCCGCCTGCGAGCGGGAAGTCCACACTGGCCGCCGCTCTGGCGCGGCGTAGCGGTCTGCCGGTCCTCTCCTCCGACGGTGAGCGCAAGCGCTGCCGCGGGCTGGCATTGACGTCCGCGGCACCGGCCGCGGCGTACACACCGGGCGCGCGCGCCCGCATCTACGGTGAGCTTGGCGCGCGCGCCCGCGCGGAGCTCGCCGTCGGTCGTGGGGCAATCATCGACGCGACATTCGGGGACCGCTGCCTGCGCGCCGCGTTTCGCGAGGGTCTGGGCCAGGATCAGCCGCTCGGCGCAGTCGAATGCGTTGCGCCACGCTCGCTGCGCGCCCGCTGGGCTCGCCACCGCGACGCGGCGAAAGCCGCCGGCTCGGATGCTGGGCCCGACATCGTCGCGCGTCTCGGGACAGAGCACACCGGCTGGGACGAACTCCCCGACGAAGTCATGCTCGACGTGCGCTCGGCCATCGATGCCGACCTGCTCGTCGATGAGATCGCCGACTGGCTCGACACCCGCGCATCCGTGGTTTTCCGAGCAGGCTCGCGGCACAGCACTGAAGTCGCCGCCGATGCACCGGATTAGCGTCGGCAACATCACGATCACTCAAGGAGAGAAACGATGCTCACCACCGTTCCGCTCAAGTCGGTCGCCGGCCTGCACCGGCCCGTCAGCGAGATCATGCACCACGGCTTCGTCGCCCTACCGGCCAGCGCAACACTGGCGGAGGTCGCGGTTGCCATGCGCGACAACACGGTCCACGCCGTCCTCATCACCGGTACCGACGAGACGCCGCTCGGCTGGGTGACAAGCCGCGGGATCCTCCACAACCAGGCCCGCGACTGGACGGTCGCGACGAGCGCCGCGGACGCCATCACCGAACCCGCCGCCAGTGTCTCGATGTCGGCGACGGTCGGTGATGCGATGACGGTGTTCATCGCGACGGGCGCCAGTCACGTGCTCGTCGGCGCGACAACCGCTCCCGGCGAGCCCCTCGGCGTCATCGCCGACAGCGACCTCGTCGCGTTCATGGCGGCGCCGCCGGCCGGTGGCTAGTCGTCGGCCTGGCGGCCGGCGAGGATGAGCTCGCGGAGCTCGGCGGGTACAGCGCCGCCGCGGGCCCAAGACCTCGGGCGCCAACGCACGTGGCCTCATCGTGCTGGTCGTCGTCCTGATGCTCGTGGGCAACCCCTGTTGACGACGTCCCGGCACGGCGTATCCTGGCTGGATGGCCGACGATCACGCAAACTTGCCGGATGCCATGAGCCTGGCGGATCTCACGCTCCCTTCCAGCTGCGACGCCACCACCGGCTGCATCACGTGTGGCGACGTCGCGCTCCCGCTCACGGTGCTGCGCGTCGACGAGGTTCGAGGGCTCGCGCTCTGTGCCGATGACGAGGGGAAGTCTGAAACCGTCGAGACGGCTCTCGTCGCTCCGGTCGGGCCGGGAGATCGACTCCTGGTGCACGCCGGCACGGCCATTGCGCTGCTGCCCGGGGAGGGCCGCGACGAGGTAGGTGCGTAGCCGCTCCCCAGCCCGGCGTACCGAACGCTGGCACACGGCGTTCGACAACGAGTTCGGGGGCGACGCCCAGGGCTGCTCGTGTGCGATCGATGATGCGCGGGGCCGATGTGGTCGTCGTGTGCACGCTCGATCACCGCAACGCCGCTGACGCACGCCGCCGATGGCAGCCGCGCGCCACGGGGCGCCGCGACACTGCCATCGCGCCTACGGCGCGAGCTCGATGACGGATGTGGTCTGCCGGCACGCAGGCCGCGGTTCCGTAGCGAGAGATGGCGCCGCGACAGTAGATGTCGCGTGTCTATAGCATGCGCGCTCAGATGAGGTGCCGTGCATCCATCGGCTCGATGTGCCGCGAGTTCCCGACAGGTGGGTTGATGAGTCAGTGCGACGAGGCTTTACGCAGATACCGCGATCACGTGCGATGCGTCATCGCTGGGTGCGCGTCCGACGGCGCCCGGGTGGTCGGCGGGCGGGCGGGCGCCTGCTGGCGACATACGTGCCGACGGTTCTGCTCGTCATCACGATCGTCTTCCTGTTGCCCCGGGCGATGCCCGGGGACCCGTTGGCCGCGCTGCAGGATCCGGCGAGCGGCGCGTTCGTCGACGACGCGCAGACGCGCGCCAACCTGCGGGCCTACTACGGGCTCGACCGTTCGCTGGCAGCGCAGTACGTCAACTATCTCGGGTCCCTGGCGAAGGGCGATCTCGGCTGGTCGATCGCCCGTCAGGAGCCGGTGACCGCGCTCATCGGCAAGCATCTGCCGTGGACGCTGCTGCTCGTCGGCGTGTCGCTGACACTCGCCTCCGGACTGAGCTTCGTCGCCGGCATGGCGGCGGCGTGGCGCCGCGGACGGCGCGGAGACCGGACGATCGTGACCGCGCTCACCGCACTCAACGCGGTGCCCGAGTATGCGCTGGCCGTCACCCTGCTGATCCTCTTCGGCCTCGTCATGCCGGTGCTGCCGCTGTACGGCGCGCGGACGACGTTTGGCGAGTACGGCTCCTGGCTCGCCGAGGTCGGCGACGTCGCGGCGCATCTCGTGCTGCCCGCCGCCGCGCTGACGATCTCGCTGATCGGGGCCAAGTTCCTGCTCGTGCGCAACACGGTGGTCTCGACGTTGGGCCAGGACTACATGGTGCTCGCTCGCGCCAAGGGCCTGCCGGAGCGGATGCTGAAGTATCGCCACGCGGGGCGCAACGCGCTGCTGCCGTTCCTCACGCTCGTAGGCATCCAGACGGGCTTTGCCGTCAGCGGCGCGGTCTTCGTGGAGAGCGTGTTCGCCTATCCCGGGATGGGCTCGCTCATCCTCAGCGCCGTCGAGACCCGCGACTACCCGGTGCTCGAGGCGAGCTTCCTCGTCCTTGCCGCCGTCGTGCTGACGGTGAACTTCGCGCTCGAGTCGATCTACGCGCGGGTGGATCCGCGGGTCGGCCGAGCATGAGTGCGGTCCCCGGCGCGGTCGCCGTCATCCGCCGGCGCTCAGGCGACCGCGCCGCACGCGCGATGGGCGCGCCGCAGATCGTCCTCGGCGCCGGGTTCGTGGTGCTCGCCCTGCTGGCGGGCGCGCTGGCGCCATACGACCCGGGCGCTGCGGCGGGCGAGCCGCTGGAGGCACCCAGCCTTGCGCATCTGCTGGGCACGAACTCGGTCGGGCAGGACCTGATCAGCCAGCTGCTGCTGGGCACGCGGACCTCGCTGTTCGTGGCGGCCTTCGCCGGGGTCGGCACGATCCTGCTGGGCGCCACGGTCGGCCTGCTCGCGGGCTGGCGCGGCGGCCTTGTCGACCGCGTGCTGATGCGGGTCGTCGACGTCGTCCTCGTGATCCCGAAGCTGCCGCTGCTGATCGCCGTCGCCGCCTATGCGGGCGCGCGGCTGTGGGCGATCGCGCTGATCATCGCCGTGACGATGTGGGCGCCGAGCGCTCGCGTGCTGCGCTCGCAGGTCCTGTCGCTGCGCTCGCGCGCCCACCTGCGCGCGGCGGTCGGCTTTGGCGCGGGCACCTCGCACGTGCTGCGCCGTCACGTCGTGCCCGAGCTCGCGCCGCTGCTGGCCTCGGGACTCGTCGCGGCCTGCGGGCACGCCATCGCCATCGAGGCGGGGCTTGCGTTCCTGGGGCTCGGCGATCCTTCGCGCGCGAGTTGGGGAGCCACGATGCGCGACGCCCTGGACTTCCCCGGCCTCGCCTACACGACGGCGTGGACATGGTGGCTCCTGCCGCCGGTGGCGGCGATCTGCCTCGTGCTGCTGGGCCTGACGTTCCTCGGCATCCGCATCGAGCGCTGGACGAGTCCCCGCCTGGCGCGCCATCCCGGAGGTGCGTCGTCATGACGAACGCCGCAATCGAGCTGGGCGACCTGCGCGTCACGTACGGCGGTCCGCCGCCGGTGCACGCGGTCGACGGCGTCAGCCTGCGTGTCGAGCCGGGCGAGGTCGTCGGGCTGCTCGGTGAGTCCGGCTCGGGCAAGTCGACGATCGCGCACGCGCTGCTGGGGCTCGTCGAGGGAGCGCAGGTGGACGGCGAGATGTCGCTTGACGGAATCGACCTGCGTGCGCTTGACGCGCGCGGCTGGCGCGAGGTCCGCTGGCGGCGTCTGGCGCTCGGATTTCAGTCGCCGGCCGCGCTCAACCCGGTGCTGCGGGTCGGCGACCAGATCGCCGAGCCGCTGCGCCTGCACCTCGGGCTCGCCGCCGGCCGGGCGACGGAGCGCGCGTGCGAGCTGCTCGAGGACGTCGGGCTCGGCGACTGGGCGGCCGATCGACTCCCGCACGAGCTGTCGGGCGGCCAACGCCGGCTCGTGCTGCTCGCGATGGCGCTGAGCTGCGACCCCGAGGCGGTGGTGCTGGACGAGCCGACGTCGGGCCTGGACCCGCGGACGCGTGAGCAGGTCGTCGCGCTGCTCGGCCGCTGGCGTGCGCGGCAGCGCGCGGCGCTGCTCGTCCTCAGCCATGACGTGGAGGCGCTGCGGGCGGTCGCCGACCGCGTTGCGGTGCTGTACCGCGGCAGCCTCGCGGAGACCGGTCCGGCGGCCGTCGTGCTCGACGATCCGCGCCATCCATACGCGCGCGGGCTGCTGGACTCGCGGCCGACGCTGGCGACGGTCAAGGACCTGCGCGGCATCCGCGGCGAGGTTCCCGACCAGACCCAACGGATCACGGGCTGCCCGTTCTATGGGCGTTGCACGCAGGGCCTGGACGGCGTATGCACCGACCAACGGCCGGGGCTTCTCGCGCTCGCCGGCGAGGACGCAGGACGGCTCGTGGCGTGCGCTCGCGGCGGCCTCGTGACCGTGCTCGCCGCCCGCGACATCCGCAAGGCATACGTTCGCAAGGGCTCGCGCGGTCGCGGAGATGTGGTGCTCGACGGCGTCAGCCTCGACGTCCGCGAGGGCGAGGTCGTCGGCGTCGTCGGGGCGACGGGCGCCGGCAAGTCGACGCTCGCCCAGTGCCTGCTCGGACTGTTGCCGGCCGACGGCGGGAGCGTGGCCCTCGACGGTCGCGACCTGCTCGGCGCGGACCGGGTCACGCTACGCGCGATGCGCCGGCGAGCGCAGATGCTCTTTCAGGACCCCTACGAGGCGCTGTCGCCGCGGATGACGATCGGCGCCGCGGTACGCGAGCCACTGGACGTGCACGGCATCGGCGACGCGGCGGCGCGCCTGGAGGCGGTCCGCGCGGTCGTCACGAGCTGCCGGCTTCCGTCCGGCGATGCGTTCCTGGCGCGCCATACCCACGAGCTGTCGGGCGGGCAGCTGCAGCGCGTGGCGCTGGCGCGCGCGCTCGTGCTCGAGCCCAAGCTGCTCGTGGCCGACGAGCCCGTCGCGATGCTCGATCCCAGCGAGCAGGCGAAGATGATGCACCTCCTCAAGACGCTGCAGGTGCAGCGCGGCATGGCGATGATCCTCATCGCCCACGATCTCGCGGTCGTGCTGCGCGTCGCCGATCGGGTGCTCGTGCTCGACGGCGGACGCGTCGTCGAGGAGGGCACCGGCAGCCGCCTGCTGTCGGCGCCTGGCCACCCGGTGACCCGCGCGCTGCTCGCGGCGTCCGGCCGCGATGAGCTCTTCGGCGCGCCGGCAGGCGCGCCCGAGTCCGGTGATGATCCCGACCAGGAGGAGGAGTACGGATGGATATCTCAAGAGGTGTGATGCGCATGACGGCGGCGCTGTTCGTCGCGACCGCGCTCGGGCTCGCCGCCTGCGGCGGCGGCGACGAAGCCGGCACGGGCGCCGCGAAGGACACGCCCGCGGGCGGCACGTCGAGCGCCGCGGCGCAACCGGGTTCGGTCGCGTCGCTGCGGCTGGCCGGCGGTCCGTGGGGCTATCCGCAACCGTTCTCCTATGTCCGCGGCCCGGGTCTCGTGTACACCGAGCTGATCTTCGACACGCTGCTGTGGAAGGACTCGCGCGGAAAGCCGATGGGCTGGCTGGCGAAGTCCTGGAAGACCAGCGCCGACGGCCGCACGTGGACCTTCAAGCTGCGCGACGGCGTCACGTGGCAGGACGGCCGTCCGCTGACGGCGCGCGACGTCGCGTTCACCTTCCGGTACTTCACGAAGGGCGCCGGGTCGATCTCGCCGGGGATCGTGCGGGGGCTGCCGATCAGTGATGTCCAGGCCCGCGGGGACAGCACCGTGGTGTTCAGCCTGCCCAAGCCGTTCGCACCCTTCGCGGAGACGATCGCGGGCCGCGTGCCGATCGTTCCCGAACACATCTGGGCCGACGTCAAGGACCCGCAGAAGTTCCGCGGACCCAAGGCCGTGACCGGCTCCGGGCCCTACACGCTGAAGTCCTACGACGCCGCCACCGGCAGCTACCTCTTCGAAGCCAACAAGGACTTCTTCCTCGGCGAGCCGGTCGTCAAGCGGCTGGAGTTCGTACCTGCCAAGGACGAGCTGCTGGCACTGCGCCGCGGCGAGCTGAGCATCGGGTCCACGGGCCTGGAGGACGCGCTCCCGGACGCAGCCGTCGAGCCCTTCAGCAAGGCCCCCTACGGAAAGCTCGACGCGCCGGGCGAGTGGACCCGGGCGCTGCACTTCAACCTGGAGAAGGGCTTCCCCTACGACAAGCGCAGCTACCGCCAGGCGGTCGCCTACGCGATCGACCGCCAGGACCTCGTCAAGCGCGTGCTGCTCGGTCGCGGCGAGGTCGGCAGCACCGGCGCGCTGGCCCCGTCCAATCGCTACACAGCGAAGGATCTTCCGACCTACGACCACGACCTGGCCCGCGCGGGCCGGCTGCTTGACGAGATCGGCCTGCGCGATCGCGACGGCGACGGCATGCGCGACCTGCCCAACGGCAAGCCCTTCAGGCCGGTGTTGCTGACGAGCTCCTTCCAGTCGCCCAAGGCGGCCGAGCTGATTCGCCAGGACCTCCGTGCGGCGAAGCTCGACGTGCGGCTTCGCAGCCTCGACCGGGCGGCGGCCGACGCGGCCACCGCCGCCGGGCGCTACACGATGGCGCTGCTCGGCTACGGCGGCCTCGGCGGCGAGCCCGACAACCTGCGTACGCGCATGGGCGTCCAGCCGCCCGGTGGCGCCGGCGGAAAGCCGGCAGGCGCCGCGGCGGCAGGCAAGGGCGCGGGCGGCGCGGCCAAGGGCAAGGGCAAGGGCAAGGGAGGCGACTTCACGCGCGTCTTCGGATTCACGAACCCGCGCTATGCCAGCCTCGCCAACCAGCAGCTGACGGCGACCGATGACAAGAAGCGCCGCAGCGCGTTGGACGAGATGCAACGCATCCTCGCCGAGGAGCTGCCGCTGCTCTCGCTCTACGTCCCCCGACGCACCGAGTTCTTCCGCAAGGACCAGTTCGATGCGTGGTACTACACCCCGGGAGGCGTCTTCGGAGGCTATCCCGGACCGATCAACAAGCACGTGTTCGTCACGGGCAAGAAGTCCGGCCTCCCAGGGGCCTGAAAGGAGATCCCATGAGCACCGTCCTAACAGCAGAAGATCACGTCACGCTCGATGAGCGGACGATCGCCGAGGTCGTACGCTTTCACGGGCACATGTGCCCGGGACTGGCGATGGGCCTGCAGGCGTCGCAGATCGCGCTGCGCGAGATCGGCCCCAACGCGACCGACGAGCAGGTGGTCGCCGTCGTCGAGACCGACATGTGCGCCGTGGATGCGATCCAGTTCCAGACCGGGTGCACGTTCGGCAAGGGCAACCTGATCCACCGCGACTGGGGGAAGAACGCGTTTACGTTCTTTCGCCGATCCGACGGCAGGGGGATCCGTCTGTCGCTGCGGCCGAACGCCTGGCAGCAGGATCCCGAGCACCGGGAGCTGTTTGCCAAGCGGCGGGCCGGGGAAACGACCGCGGCCGAGAATGAGCGCTTCCTCGAGCTGCACGTCGCGGCCGCGCGGCGCGTGCTCGAGATGGCGCCCGAGGATCTCTACGAGGTGGTCTTCGTCGACGCCGTCCTGCCGCCCAAGGCGCGCATCCACGCCTCTGTGCGCTGCGAGAGCTGCGGCGAGGGCACGATGGAGACGCGGATCCGGCGCGTCGGCGGCCGCGAGTTGTGTCCGCCGTGCTTCGAGGCGGCACTCGCCGGGCTGTGATAGGGCGGCGCGAGACGGCGCGCTCGGGCGCGCCGTCTCCGCGGCCGGCCGCGGAGTGCCATGTGACCGTGCGCCCCGTGTGTTCGCCGAGGAGGTGGCGCCGTGGGTGAGGACGCCAGGACGCGCTGGGATCAGGCCGCCCAGCACTGGGGCCGGCATGCCGAGCGGATCGACGAGGAGGCCGAGCCCGTCACCGACTGGCTGCTCGCGGCGATCGCGCCCGGCCCCGGAGAGACCGTCGTCGAGCTCGGCGCCGGACCGGGCGGGGTGGGGTTGCGCGCGGCGCGCGCGGTGACCCCGGGCGGGCACGTGCTCATCACCGACATCGCGCCCGAGATGGTCGACATCGCGCGTCGGCGCGCGCAGGATCTCGAGCTCTCCACCGTGAGCTTCGAGGTCGCCGACGCGATGGCTCTTCCCCTCCCGGATGCGGGCATCGGCGCCGTCGTCTGCCGGTTCGCCCTGCAGGCGATGAGCGATCCCGCGTGCGCGCTGCGCGAGATGCTGCGCGTGCTGCGACCGGGGGGCCGACTTGCATTCGCCGTGTGGGCGGGCGCCGGCGCCAACCCCGGGACCGCCGCCGCGATGGCCGCGATTCACGAGGCCGCCGGCGAGCCGCCGGCAACAGCCAGGCCTGCGATCTTCTCGCTTGCCGACGAGGCCATCCTGGCCTCGCTGCTGGACGACACCGGGTTCACCGATGTGCGCCTCGAACACGTGACGGGCGAGCGCCGCTATGAGACCTTTGAGCAGTGGTGGGAGTTGCGGCTCCGACTTCCCCCTGGGGCGCAGGAGACGTGGGAGTCGCTGAACCCGCAGACGCGCGAGGGCATCGAGCGCGGCCTGCGCGAGCGCGTCGCTGCCTACCGTCGCGACGACGCGCTCGTCTTTGGCTGGGATGCCCTCGTGGCGTGCGCTCGCAGGCCGCCGCGCTGAGCACCCGTGGCGGCTTTCTCGGTCGGCGTCCGAGAACTAGCCGCGCACCAGCTTGCGCGCGAGCTTGCCGATCGCGACGACGGCGGGCGCGTCCGGAGCGAAGTCGATCGGTGCCACCGCGGCGCGCTCGGCGAGGGAGAAGCACTCGTCGTAGGGAATCGCGCCGATCAGGCCGAGATCATGGGCGTCGGCGAACTCCTGCACGACCTCCAGGTCGCCGTCGCGCATCTTGTTGGCCAGCAGCGCGAGGTGCTCGATCCCGAGGTCGCGCGCGAGGGCCAGCACGCGCCGGCCGGACTCCAGCGACTTGAAGTACGGCTCGACGACCGCGTAGAGGACGTCGGCGTGCTTGGCCGTGCCGACCTTCAGGTGCTCCGTCGACGCCTCGGTGTCCAGGATGCAGATGTGGTTCTGGGAGTCTGGCGCGGCGCCGACGACGGCGCGCATCGCGACGTGATAGCGACCCATGCAGCCCGTGTCGGCCTGCTTTGGCTCGTGGGCGACGAGCACGGTCACGCCATCCGGCGCCTCCATCGCGTGTGCCGCGCGAATCTCGTCGAGCGTCTGGGTCAGCTCATAGCGCCCGTCGACCATGCGCACGATGTCCGCTGACATCGTCGGCAGGTCGGTGAGGCGCTCGGCGGCAATCCCGACCGTCAGCGGAAGGTTCGGGTTGAGGTCGTTGTCGAGCGCGAGCACCTCGTAGCCCTGCCGTGCGAGCTGGCGCGCGAGCGTGCCGGAGATCGTCGTCTTTCCCGCCCCGCCCTTGCCGGCGATCGCGACCTTCATCGGGCGAAGCCGGGCGCGCGGCGGCCACGGCGGTCGGTCGCCGGCGCCCGACCGCCGGCGGCGTGGCGGGCCGCGAACGAGCCGGTCTCGATGGGGGCGCTGCGGCGATGTTCGGCCATCTCGATCTCCCTTGGCGCTCGGCGCCTCCACTGTGCGCTTGGCATGTCGCTATTCGTCACCAACATATACCGTCCCCGCACCACCGGGTCCAGCGCTGAGCGCGCACGCATCGTCCCTGCGCCTGAGCCCCGCCGTGGAGTCAGGCACGTGCGGCGTGGCAGCGCCGGCGCGCGGTGCGCAGAGGTGCGCCGGGCCGCGAACGATGTGAGAGAGAGGCCGTAGCTTCGATCACGACTCGACCACACGATCCAAGGGAGGAACGCCAATGCCCGATACAAGCGGGCCCGAGCCCCGAGACGAGCGCGTTGACGCCTACATCAACGCGCTCCCCGACTGGCAGGGTGACATTTGCCGGGCCGTCCGGGAGGTTGTCCATGCCGCCGACCGCGAGGTCGAGGAGACGATCAAGCGCACGAGGCAGCCCTACTTCGTGCTCCAGGGGAACATCTGCGCGTTGCTGGCCACACGCGATCACGTCAACGTGTTCCTCTACGACGGCGGCATCGTCCCCGATCCGGACGGCATCATCACCGGTGGGCACGAGAACACGACGGCGCGCATGATCTCGGTGTACGAGGGCGAGGACCTGAACGTGGGTGCGCTGCAGGCCATGTTCGAGCGGATCATCGCCAACAACCGCGCCGGCGGGTGGCGCAAGCTCAAGCGCGACGCAGAACGCGGCGAGATCGGAGGCCGGCGGTGAAGTACCTCATCCTGATCCACGGCAACCCGGCTTCCCGACACGTGTGGAACCGGTCGCTGGCGGCCGAGCGGGCGAGCCGCCTCGCCGCCTACGGGCGCTCAACGAGGAGGTCGAGCGCGCCGGCGAGCTGATCGTCACCGAGGCGCTCGCGGATCCATCGCAGACGACGCGCGTGTCCACGGCCGGCGGTGACGTCGTGACCAGCGACGGGCCCTTCGCGGAGGCCAAGGAGCTGCTCGCAGGGGCCCATTTCGTCGATTGCGAGTCGCACGAACGCGCGGTCGAGATCGCCGCTCGCGTGCCCGAGGCCAGCCTCAGGCTCGTCGAGGTTCGCCCGGTCATGGGTCTCGCCGACGTTGAGCTCTACCCCGGCCAGTCGTCGCAGCCTGGAGGCGTTGCTGCGCGAGCTCGCGCCGCAGGCCTCGGTGCGCTCGGGCGCCGCTATGTCGGCGACGTCGAAGTCGAAGGTCTCGGATGACCCGGTGGTCGCTTCCCAGGTCCAAACGGCGGCGTGTCCATGAGTAGGCGTCTATCTCATCACGTAGTCCCGCGCGCGACGTCGGCACGGGAGTGGTCATCTGCCATGTCCCGCGGCATGGCGGGAAGTTGCACCGCGACGCAGAGCCCGCCTGTGGCCCGGGGGGTGAGGGTGAGAGTTCCGTCGTGTGCTTGGGTGATGCTCTTGACGATGGCCAGGCCGAGGCCGACACCGGCGTGGTCGGTGCGTATGCGTCTGCTGCCGCGCTGAAACGGCTCGCCAAACGTGGCGACGAGCTGCGAGGTGAGCTTCTCGCCGGTGTTCTCGACGGTGAGTACCACGCTCTCGGGGTGAACGCTGGTGGTGACCCACACGGTGCCCTGTTTGGGCAGGTTGTGGACGATCGCGTTCTGCACGAGGTTCGTCGCCATCAGTAGCAGGAGCGCGGGTGAGCCAATGGTCGGGGTCACGTCGCCGCAGGTCTCGATCGCGACGTCGCGTTCTTCGGCAAAGGGGAGGAGCGTCTCGGTGGCTTCTTCGGCGATGAGCGACAGGTCGACGCGTTCTGGGGCGAAAGACCGTTGGTCGGCGCGGCTGAGCAGCAGCAGCGCTTCGGTCAGGTCGATCGCTCGGGCGTTGACGGCGTGGAGGCGGTCGACGAGCTCGTCGTTGTCGCGGCTTTGATCGTTGCGGGCGACGTCGAGCAGTGTTTGCGTGATCGCCAGCGGGGTGCGCAGCTCGTGGGAGGCGTTGGCCGCGAACCTCTGCTGTTCGGCTGCGAATCTCTGCTGTTCAGCGACATGTGCCTCGAGCCGCGCGAGCATGGCATCGAAGGCGTCGGCGAGCTCGCGAAACTCGTCTCTGCGGCCGGGTAGCCCGATCCGGTGGGCCAGTGATCCAGTCGTGGCGATGCGTGTGGCGTCGGCGATCCGGTCCAGGGGAGCGAGCATCCGTCCGGCGAGAAACCACCCTCCCACGAGACCGAACACCAGTAGGAACGCCAGCACCACGACTGCCGCCGGGCCGAAGGCGGCTGCACCAAAGTTATGCGGGTCGAGGGCGAGCGGGAAGTTGGAGAGCTTGGGAACGAGCCTGCCGGCGGGCATGCCTCGCAGCAGGAACACCCAGACGGCGGCGAGCAGCAAGGTGCCTGCGAGCATGAGGAAGCCGACGTAGCTGAGGGTGAGCTTGAGGCGAACGCTCAAGCCGGGAGATCTATCCACGCTCGCCTCCCTCGCGCCCGGCGTCCTGTTGGGTGTTGATGCGGTAGCCGGCGCCGGACACGGTGGCGATGACCCAGGGCTCGCCGAGCCGTTTGCGCAGGGCTGAGACGGTGATGCGCACGGCGTTGGTGAACGGGTCTGCGTTCTCGTCCCACGCCTGGTTGAGCAGGTCTTCGGCACTGACGACGCCGCCTTCGGCAGCGACGAGGACTTCGAGCACGGCGAACTGCTTGCGGGTAAGCGCGACGTAGCGGTCGTCGCGGTAGACCTCGCGGCGGAACGGATCAAGCCGCAGACCCGCGATCTCTCGCACGGGCGGCCTGTGGTGGGCGCGCCTGCGGTCGAGTGCTCGGAGCCGGAGCACGAGTTCCTGGAGCGCGAAGGGCTTGGTGAGGTAGTCGTCGGCACCGAGCTCGAACCCGGTGGTCTTGTCGTCGAGGCCGTCGGCGGCGGTGAGCATGAGGATGGGCATGCCGCTGCCGGAGGCAACGATGCGCTTGGCGATGTCGTCCCCGGAGGGCGCGGGGATGTCCCGGTCGAGGACGGCGATGTCGTAGGCGTTGACGCTCAGCAGCTCCAGAGCGGCGGCGCCGTCGCCGGCGATGTCTGCCGCGATCGCTTCGAGGCGTAGGCCGTCGCGGATGGCTTCTGCCATCAGGGGCTCGTCCTCGACCACCAACACGCGCATGGGCCAACGCTACGGGCTCACGCATATCGCCGGCGTATCGAAACCGCATACCTGCTGGCAACCGACGCTGCCGGTCAATGGCGGCGTGATCTCCAGCGAGCCGGCGCAACCGGCCTCCCGTCGCAAACCCCGCTCCTCGACGCGACGGACAACGCAATCCTCTCCAGGCGGTACTGCCGCGACGTCACGCATGAGGTTCTGGTGGACCCGACCGAAGGCCGGGTTCGTCCTGGGACGCGACGACATCCTCGCCTGGATCGCAGAGCGCCCGGCACACGCGGCTGCATGATGGCCGTGTTCGGCGGACCCGCCGACGCGACGAGCGCACCATCCACTGGCGCCGAAGGTCGGGCAGCATCGCGACGAGATCGGCGACGTTGCCGATCTGGTTCGGGATCGCTTCCAGGGGTGGGCCGCCGCGCGCGCGTTACGTCCGCTATGAGGGGCTCGTTCTCAACCGGCACGCCATGCGCGGGCGCTCGATGCAACGGGTGACACCTATCGTCGGCATATCGACAATCGCATACGTGCTGGCAACACGACGCTGGATTCAATGGCGCCGTGGATTACACCGAGCGAGCAAGAACAGCGCCCCGCCGGATCCGGATTCGCAAGTCCCGGATCGGAGGCCTCCTGGTCGTGATCGCCGCGATCATCGCCCTGAGTCTTGAGTGGCAGGCGTCCCCGTTCTCGTGGGATTTCTCGTCCTCCACGGCGTCAGCGCCCACTCACCTCCCCCGAGGTCAGCGCCCTGGTTCGCCGAGTGAGACCGGCGGTGCCGCCTCCACCGGTCGCCTCGGGCTGAGCGAGGTTGACGGCGCGGTCCCCGACGGCACGACGGTCTTCGATGAGGAGATTGCGGGCGTTGCCAAGCTGAACTCGGATCTGCTTGGTGCCGTGCGTCGAGCAGCCACCGATGCGGCGGTCGACGGGGTCGATCTCTACGTCCACAGCGGCTGGCGTTCCTCGCAGTACCAGGAGCGACTCCTCCGCGAGGCGATCTCGAAGTACGGCTCAGAAGCCGAAGCGACCCGCTGGGTTGCGACCCCGAAGACGTCCGCGCACGTAACGGGGAACGCGGTCGACATCGGGCCCTCGGGTGCCGCGGCGTGGCTGGCTGACAATGGCGCCGCGTACGGGCTGTGCCAGATCTACGGCAACGAGCCCTGGCACTACGAGCTGCGCCCAGAGGCTGGCGACTACGGCTGTCCTGCGACGTACGCCGACCCGGCGCACGATCCAAGGATGCAGCGGTGATGAGAACGCTCCGACGGAGTGTCAGTTCATCTTCCACAAACCATGGAGCAACCATGAAAAAAGCACTGCAGCGATCGACTGTCCTCGTCGTGCTCGCCGTCATGAGCGTGATAGGCGCGGGCTGTGGTTCCAACGCAGCTTCCGGGACCGGCACCGCCAGCAACTCCGGGACCGCCAGCAACTCCAGCGACTCGGGTACCTCGGGTACCGCGGGTAAGGCGACCACCGCCAGCAGCTCCCGGATCGCGAGTCACACCCGCACCGCCAACAACACCACCACGACTCAGAACCACGCCGGCGATCGCGACAGCACGGCGGCGCCGTCGTCTGCGCCGGGCTCCCCGTCCACGGCGGGCTCGCCGAGCCGGCCGTCTTCGGCGCGGACGCCGCCCACACCGGCGTCGTCGGCGGGGTCGGCACGCTCGCCGGAGTCGCCGTCTTCGGCAGGGACGCCGGGGATGCCTCCTTCGGCGGGGGTGCCGCCCTCGCCGGCAGCCCCCTACGCGCGATTCAAGGACGCAGAAGTGATGAATGCGCTGCATAGAAGCAGTCTCGACCCTACGTCACACACAAAGGAGCAACGATGAATATGCCGCTGCGGCTGCTCGCCGTCGTTACGGTGCTCAGCGCAAGCATGATCGGCGCGGGGTGTGGCTCGAACGCTACTTCCGGCAGTGGTGCTGAGAGTGGTTCTGCCACCTCGGCCTCCGCTACCGGGAGCACCGTCGACGCCGCCGGCACCCAGAAGCTCACCGCGTCAGAGAAGGCGGTGAAGTTCGCGGCGTGCATGCGGGAGAACGGTGTCGGCGACTTCCCAGACCCGACCGACAAGAACGCCGACAACTATGGGGTGAGTGTGAGCAAGGCGGTGTTCGTGGGGGCCGCCGACGCGTGCAAGGCGCTGAAGCCGCCGGGTGCGTTGAGTTCGAAGTACACGCCCAGGCAGCTCTCGGCGGCCGTCAGGTTCGCGCAGTGCATGCGCGAGAAGGGCGGCGTGAAGGACTTCCCAGACCCCGTCAACGGCAAGCCTCTCATCGACACGACCAAGATCCCGTCATCCAACAAGCCGGGTGGCATGACCATCCTGAACGCCGGGGCGGCGACGTGCGGCGCTCTCCTGAGATCCGCGATGGGGGGGCAGTAGTGCGACCTGGGCGCTGGGCGCTGGCCGCAGCGGCCGCCGTTGTCGCCGCCATCTGTGGCGTGGTCCTGCTGTCGGGTGCCGATCACTCGGCCGGGGCCGCCCAGGTGCCCGCGGCAAACACCGAGAAGGTCGAGAAGGGCAAGCTCTCGGCACTGGTGTCCGGGACCGGAACCCTGACCTATCGTGCGCGGTCGGACGGCTCCCTGTACGCCGTGATCAATCAGGCTGGCGGCGTGTACACCCACCTACCCGAGGCCGGCGACAAGGTCAGTTGCGGCGGCGTGTTGTACCGGGTGAACAACCGACCGGTGGTGCTGCTGTGCGGCACCGTCCCGCTGTACCGCGCTCTGCACGTGGGGGTCAAGGGCCCGGACGTGCGCCAGCTCAACCGCAACCTGCACCGGCTCGGCTACGACGCGGGCGCCCCCGTCCGTGTCGACGACGTCTTCACGTCGTCGACGGAGCGCGCGCTCAGGGTGCTTCAGCGCAAGAAGAGCGTTGGTGTGACCGGCCGCCTGGAGACCGCGGACGTGGTCTTCCTGCCGGAGGCGGTCCGGATCGCCAAGGTCAGCGGCCAGGTCGGGGGTGCGGCCCGGTCGGGCGCGCCGGTGCTGAACGCCACCTCCGGCCGGCTGCACGTGCGGGTGGACCTAGATGCCTCCCAGCAGGGCGAGGTCCACAGAGGCGACCGGGTCCAGATCACGCTGCCGGGCAACACGCCGGTGAGGGGACGGGTCATGGGCTTCGGACGAGTTGCCCAGGCGCAACAAGGGGGTCAGGCGGCCGAGGCGACCGTCCCGACCTTCATCGACCTCGACGACCCCGCACGGGCGGGCGAGCTCGACCAGGCTCCGGTGCGAGTTGACATCACCACGAAAGGCGTGGACGATGCGCTGAGCGTCCCGGTCACGGCGTTGGTGGGCAAGTCCGGCGGTGGGTTCGCCGTCGAGGTCGTGCGCCCCGGCGGGCGACGCGAGCTGGTCGCCGTGAAGCTCGGCTTGTTCGACACCGGAGGCGGACGGGTCCAGGTCGACGGAGATATCCGCGCCGGCGATTCAGTGGTGGTGCCGTCGATATGAACGACGTGGTGCTGCAACTGGAGGGGGCTACGAAGGTCTACGGCGAGGAGCCCCCGGTGTTCGCCTTGCGGGGCGTGTCGTTTTCGGTCCGTCGGGGCGAACTGCTGGCGATCGTCGGGCCGTCTGGGTCGGGCAAGTCCACGCTGCTGCACGTCGTCGGGACGCTGGAGCGGCCCAGCAGCGGAGTGGTCCGCGTCGGCGGGATCGACGCAGCGGGCCTCGGCGACCGCGAGCTGTCGCGGCTGCGCGCGCGGGAGATCGGCTTCGTGTTTCAGCAGTTCTTCCTGGCCGAGCACGCCACCGTGCGCGAGAACGTCGCCGACGGAATGCTCTACGCCGGCGCTGGTGCCGCCGAGCGGTTCGCGCGTGCCGATGAGGCGCTCGAGCGAGTCGGCCTGTCGCACCGCGCGACGTTCAAGCCGACCAAGCTCTCTGGAGGCGAGCGGCAGCGGGTGGCGATCGCCCG
>JAJCYD010000028.1 GCA_029263125.1 Solirubrobacteraceae bacterium
AACGGAGCGTCACCATTCGTAGTGACCGGCGACGAAGACGCCCACAGGCACGGTCAAGTCCTGGTCGCTCCCGAAGGAGAAGAAGGGGCCCTTTCCTTTCTTTGTCCCGCATCTGCTTTCGAGCGGAGGCCCCAATGACCAAGCCATTCACCGGCTCCCCTCAAAAGCAATGGGGGGATCTCATGGAACTCAGGGGCAAGGCAGGTCTGGACCGCGAGTTGGTCACGCGCGACGACGGCTCTGTGGGCTACGTCCCCGCCGCCCAGACCATGCAGGACCAAGAGCGGTACGAAGACCCGGAGTGCTTCTGCCGGTACTGCGGGTTCGACCCGTGCGAATGCGACAGGCACATCGACATGACGGACTACACACGATGAAGTACACCCGAGAGTGCGAAGAAACTGCCGACAGGATCCTTCAGCACGTCACGGCACATTGGCGCGACCTGACCCCGGAGGGGATAGAGACCCTAGGAGAGGCGCGGCGATTGCTGCAACGAATAGCGGTGGTGGATCATCAGGCCATCTGCCGGAACTGCAAAGGCTCCGGCAAGGTGGAGTACTCCAGAGATGGCCTGTGCGGCAGGTGTGACGGGAGCGGCCGCCGACCCCAATCCATTGACTACAGCGACAACTACCCGCCGGAGGGGGAGGAATGACGATCATGACGATCACACCTAAGGCTGGAGACTTTGAGGACGGCTGCGACTATATGTACCCCGGGAGTCGGGAACCCCACCCCGCATCCGAACATCGTCACCTCAAACGCTGCGGCGAGCCTGTTGCGCAGGTGAGCACGATCTGGGATTCGGGATACGGCAAATCATCTATCTGCCATCGGTGCGTAGATCACCAAACCTCCTCAGTATGGGTCGGGCCTTACCCCAAGCAACTCGTCTATCGCGACAGCGATAACTACCCGCCGACCAGAGAGGGGGAGGAATGACCGCACCCTTACCTCCAAGTAAGTCCCCGATAGATGGGGACGTTGCCGATCCACTCTCGCCGTTCGCTATCGGGTCCGCCGTATGGCCTGGGGGACTCAAGCTGATCGAGGAGGCTGCTGAGCTAACCCAAGCCCTAGCCAAGCTCCAGGCGTACCCCAAAGGCACCTATGCAGATGGGACCGATCTAGTGGCTCAACTCTGGGATGAGTTGGCCGACCTACGGGCTGCCATAGCGTACTTCCGCTGGGCTAATGGCGCTGGCACGACGCGATATCGAGACGTAGAGGGCAGAGTCCATCGGAAGATCGAGCGATTTAAGGCTTGGCATGGTGGGGCATCGAGATACGAGTCTGAGGTTGCCGAATGACCACCCTCACCCCCCTCTTTCCGCAAGTCGGTTTCATCGGGACCGGCGACGTATTCCTCGCCCCGTCCTCCAGCGCCCCCGGAAGGGTCCACATCATCATCCACGTCGGCACCACCTGGGCCTGCTCCTGTCCAGCGACCGGGGAGTGCAAACACATCCGTCGAGCGAAAGAGGTCGAGGCGTGAAGGCCAACAATTACTACGGCGAGCCGATGGATGGGGACACGACCCACATCTCAGACGGGACCATGACGGCACTTTGTGGAGTCGAGTTGGACTGGCAGACAACCGAGTGGATCCCCCGAGACGACCAGCTTTGTAAGCGATGCCAGCGACTAGCGCAGAAGATCACCTAGAAAAGGGAGAGGGGACAAACCATGAACGGAAAGCCGAAAACCGGTACCACCATCATTAAGGTCGAGGTAGAACTAGCCGACTACTGGCACACCACTTACGACGAATTCGGGAACAGGATCGGGGGAGAGAGGACGGACCCCATTTTCGAGGCGGTCGTCTCCCGATTAGTCGAACGGGCAGCGAAGAAACCTGAATACGCCAGCCTCCGCAAAAGACTGGCTGAGATTCGGACGGAAATGATCCAGGAGCAGTTGGCTCCACTAATCCACGAAGCGATCCAATCGTCCGCACAGAAGACCAACACCTTCGGGGAACCGCAAGGCGACCCCACCACCCTTCGGGCGTTGATCGTGGACGAAGCGAAGGCAACTCTGGCTAAGAGCAACGTCGACCGGTACGACTCTAAAAACAGGGGGACGTTGCTAGCGCGGATAATCCGAGAGGAAGTTTCTTTCGCCTTCACCGATGAACTGAAAGAGGTCATTGCGCAGGCCAAGACGGAAGCGACGGCTGCCGTCCAGGAAAAGGCCGCGACGGTAATCGCGGAGACCATCACCAAAATGGCGGGGATGGAGGCGAAGTGACCACCCACCGAATCCTTGCCGAGTTCACCGTCGAGGCCCCGAACCGTGAGCAGGCCGAACGGTGGGTCCAGACGGCGGCGGTAGTGCCGTTCAAGCACACCCGAAGGGGAACCGGGCGGATTTTGCCTGAGAAGGTCAAATTAATGGTAATGGGGGACGGTAAATGATCAAGGATTTACAGGTCCGGATCCACGAAGCGGGCCGGATTCGAATCGGGGCAAAGACGGTCGTCAAGTACCGGTCCGGCGGGTCGGGGACCGCACCGACCAAACTGGAACACTTCAGGTTGACCAGTTCCGACAAGTCCAAACTGGACCGT
>JAJCYD010000029.1 GCA_029263125.1 Solirubrobacteraceae bacterium
TGCGTGTCGGTCATCGTGGTGCTCCTCTTCATCGATCGATTGGTTGTCGACCGACGAGTCTCAGAGCCCGCGATGACCGGCGCCTCACGCGACCCCGGAACCTCCGCGAACTTCCGTTACACCACTTCTACCGACATGACCACCCCGCACGCCATACTCAAAACAGGCTCACAGGCACCAAGGCAAGAAGATCGGCGTTACGGGCGACGCCCGAATCATCCACCCCTTTTCAAGACCCCGGAGGGAGCGCGACAGCGCTCAGAGAACTCAAAGCAGGAGCGCTAGCTCGCCTTGAACCCGTCGAGCCACTCAAAGCCGAGCGGCCCGAGAACGGCGAGATGGATCGCTCCCATTCCATAGTCGTCGAGGAGCACGTACTCGATCGCTCGGCAGCCAACTACGGCGTCGAACTCGCGGCTGGCATCGCGCAACTGCGTCAACGTCGCGCTGGCGCGGTCAAGGTCTTCGCGGGCACCTGCCTCGGTGACGAAGTCGATTCCCCACGAACTCTGCACGGCAGCGGTGAACGCTTCGGGGCTCGGCCGACCGCCGCGGTCTCGACCGTTCCAGAGGCCGATGCCTCGGTAGAGGACGGTTTCGGCGTCTGCCGTCGTCAGCAGCTCAAGCGCACGTTGCCAGCGCTGGCCGCTGGGCTCGTCAACGTGGAAACCACTTGGGCCGACCATGCGGCGCATCGTATGGCGACTATGGCTTTCGCCTGGTTGCGGTAGCCGCGCTTGACTTGCGGCCGGATCCGCAGGCTGGTCCGTTTCGGGACGACGAACCGGCGCTGACCGACGCGTCGGCTCGTCGCACTGCCGAACCTTGTGCGGGGCGGATGGCGGCCGCCGGTCATGCCTACCCAAGGACAGGCCGCTCAGTGGAAGACAAAGCGGAACCGACGCCCGTCTGTCGCCGCACACGCCACGCGTAGGGGAGCGTATTGGCTGCCGTCCTGCTCGATATCGCACGTGTACCCAGCAGCCGTCTGACTGGTTCCGCCAGGGTGCGGCGCGAAGTGCTTGAAGACGAACTCGCCTACTGCTTCGCACGACATGTCAGCAGAGACCTCCCAGTCCGTTCCGCCGCCCTTCGCCCAAGCGGTCTCGGGGCAACGCTCGAGCTCGGCCACCTGCGCGACCGCTGACGCTGGTGAGTCCATCGCAGCTGGCGACGCACTGCTCACTTGTTCGTCGCTGCACGAAGCCAGGACAAGCCCTGCGGAGAGGAGAGCTGCCGTCAAGATGGATCGTGCGCCAGCGACCGCCCGACGGTTCTCCGACATGAGTCGCATGATCCCGATACGCGCGGCGGCGCGCGATAGGTCCGGGAGCTACTGTGCTCGTGGCTCCAGACCAGCGCCCCAAGGCCGCTCTGCCAGAACCCGAGAACGGTCCTACAGCGGACGTGAGAATGCCGGCAGGCGACCGGGCCCGCGAGATCGGCGGCGTCCGGCGGCGGAGAGCGTCGGCCTGGCGTGGAACTTCTCGGCTGCGTGGCGATGCACGTCGAGAGCAAGCTCAACGGATGGGAGGGGGGCGGTCGCAGTCGTCGACAGCGCCTTTCACCACACCCACGTATCGAGCGAGTTCCCGACCTTCGTCGTCGACGAGAGCCGGCTGCTCCCAGGCTTCTTTCGAGGCATCGCGCGCTCCCGCGCGTTCTGGGATCAGCTCGATCAGACCGTGCGCGGCAGCATGGTCCGTCGCCGCCGTCTCAGTGGTAGCGACTTCATGCGCGCGCAGATCTGGCTTCCCCCGCTCGAACACCAGATCCGCGTATCTCGCGAGATCGATGCGCTGGATCGACTGACCGAGCGGTCGGGCCAGTGCGCCACCAGAGCGGCGGCGATCGTCCCGGCCATCCTCAACCGCGAGTTCACAGCGCTCGCGTAGGGACTACCGCCCAGCCACCGTCGCCCACCACGACGTGCCCGAGGAATCGCAAACCGACGACCCGCGCCGCCTCGGCGATCCGATGCGTGGCGGCGATGTCCGCGTCGCTCGGCTCCGGGTTCCCGCACGGATGGTTGTGCGCGACCGCGAACGCACGCCCGTCCCAGCGCAGCGCGGCGTTCAGGATCTCGCGCACGGGCATCAGCGATCGGTCGATCGCGCCGTCGGAGACGACCACCGTTCGCAGCGGACGGTCGGCCGCATCGCAGACGATCGCGATCACACGCTCGCGACGTAGGCCGCCGATCTCACGGCGTGCGATCGCTTCAACCTCAGACGGCCCGCGGATCACATCCGGTGCAGGCGACCCCTCGATACGACGCGCAAGCTCCAGAGCCGCCGCCAGCACGGCCCCGACCTCGATGGGGAGCGACGTTGTCGCGACGGCACCGTCGGACAGGGCGGTGGTCGGCTCTGGCCCCCCGCCGTCGAACCAGCGGGCGACGCTCACCCACGTCTCCTCAGCGAGCTCGAGCCGTTGGCAGATCGTCCTGAGTAGCGTTGCGGTATCGCGACGAGTCATGTCGTGATCGAGCTGGCGCTCCCGCAACTCGTGCACCGCAACCAGCATCGCGTCGAGCGTATGCGCGCTACCGCTGGTCACCAGGCGTCTCCGCTGAATCGGCATGAAGTTGTTCGCCAATTGAGCGATTCTCAGGCTACGCGTGACTTTGACCCGGCCGTCTTTCCGGAAGTTCGCGCTATGCGCCCGATTCGCTTCGGGTGGCGGGCGGCGCCGGCACGTCCTCGTCGGTCACGAAGTAGTCGAGGTCCAAGCGCTTCACGTCGTAGCGCCGCGCGCTCGTCACCCCGACCGAATGTTCGATCATCAGCTGGGCGAGCTCCTTGCCGTCAAGCAGGATCACGCGTGGCGTCACGCCGTCGGCGTACTCGACGGCCTCGCGGCTGAACGCCGACGTCGTGATGAACACACCTTTGGTCGCCCGCCGGCCATGGAGCGCCCCGAAGAACTTCTGGATCTCCGGCCGCCCGACGACGCCCGCCCAGCGCTTGGCCTGGACGTAGATGAGGTCGAGTCCGAGCGGGTCTTCTCGGATTACGCCGTCGACTCCGCCGTCGCCGCTCTGGCCCAATCGCTCGGCCGTTCCCCGGCTGCCGCCGTATCCCATCGCATGCAACACGTCGAGCACAAGCTGTTCGAAGAATGCCGGGGACTGCTCGGCGATGCTGTCAAGGAGATCGACGGCGAGGGCTGCGCGGAGGGTCCCGAAGGCCTCCTCTATCTGCTCCTCGGGGGTGTGCACGCTTGCCTCCTGCGCTCCTACCGGGGCCGTCCTGGCAGTCTCCCGAGAGCCCGCCGCTCCGCGAAACTCCGCAAACTCTTCGAACTGCGAGAGCACTCGCAGGTCGACGCGCTCAGGGTGTCGCGCAAGCACGTCCCTGCCACGGTCGGTGATGCGGTAGACCGCGCGCCGGGGACGAGCGATGAGCCCCGTGTTGTAGAGGTGGCTCGTCGCCCACCCCACGCGGTTCTGGAAGGTCGTCACGCGTCCGCTGGGGATGCGTTCCGCGAGTTCGTCATCGGTCAGCGCGAAGTGCGTCGCGAGCTCGTCCCTGATCGCCGTGATCGCGTGCGCTTCGCCGTCGGCGAGCAACGCAAGCAGCGGACGCATCGCGGTCTGGAAGTCAGGGACAGTCATCGCACCAAGACCCTATTCGGGAGTGCCGACGGCGCACCCAGGGATGCACCGCGGACATTTGGACCCCGAATGGACCCCGCCGCGCTATTCGCGATGATCCCAGGAACGACACAAAAGCCTGCAAACGCAGGCCTTTCCTCGAGTCGGGGAGACAGGATTTGAACCTGCGACCGCCCGGCCCCCAGCCGGGTGCGCTACCAGACTGCGCCACTCCCCGTGGCCGGACTAAGCGGGCGACGGGAATCGAACCCGCCCTAAAAGCTTGGAAGGCTTTTGTGCAGCCACAACACTTCGCCCGCACACCCCCGAGGAGGATACCGCTCGATCGCCGGGCGGTGGTCAGCCGCGGATCTGGCGCCGCACGCGATTGAGCACGGCCGGCGACGTCGAGACTTGCCGTCGGTGCCGATGAACGCCGAAACCGAGCTGTCGCCGTTGGTCGACGAACTCCAGTGATAGACGCAGATCCGCGTGATGCGCTTGCCAACCGCCCGCGGGCGTCCCCACCTTCCCTGCACCGCCCGCAACCCCGGCGGCCGTGGCGGGCGCCTCGGCAAGGCTACGGCCGCGGCGCACACGCTCAGGATCCAGGCATTTGAGGCGGATCACGGCGGACCGTGGACAATCCACGATGCAATCTGCTCCTGCGAGACGCCAATGACGAGCGCACGTGGCGGGGGCGGCAACGGGGCACGCAGGACTCGAACCTGCAACCCCCGGTTTTGGAGACCGGTGCTCTGCCAATTGAGCCAGTGCCCCGTGCGGCTAGGAGGCTAGCGCAGCCCTTGTGGAGCGGTTACGCGCGCCACGATGGTTGCGGACGCAATCATTGGGTATGATTGCGCATGCAATTACTTTTCGACTTCGAGGAGCACGAACATGGGCACCACGGCACCAGCGCTGCAAGCAGGAACCTGGAACGTCGATCCGTCGCACTCGCGCATCGGATTTCGCGTCAAGCATCTCGGCATCTCCACCGTGCGCGGTGACTTCGGCACGTACCAGGGGAGCCTGTTGATCGCCGAGGATGGCTCGCTCACGGCGCAGGGCACGGTCACGGTGGATTCGATCGACACGTCCGACCAGCAGCGCGACGGCCATCTGAAGTCGCCGGACTTCTTCGACATCGAGAACCATCCGGAGCTGGCGTTCACGTCGACCTCGATTACGGCGGCCGGCGATGAGACCTTCGAGATCGCCGGCGATCTGACGATGCACGGGATCACCAAGCCGGTGACCCTGAAGGCCGAGGTCGGTGGCGCGGAGACCGATCCCTTCGGCAACGACCGTATCGGCCTGGAGGTCACGGGCGAGATCAGCCGCGACGAGTACGGCATGAAGTTCAACCAGGCGCTCGGCAGCGGGAACCTTGCCGTCAGCGACAAGGTCAAGCTCGATCTCGACATCTCCGCGATCAAGCAGTCCTGAGCCGCCTGAGATGCAGCCGTCCGGCCGAGCCGGTGTCGCGAGGTACTGTGCGCGTCGATCCGCGAGGCGATGACTTCCACGGACACACCCATGCTCCCGGCCGCGCTGCGTCTCGGGCCGACCCATCTGACGGTGTCCGACCTGGGCGGGTCGATCAGCTTCTACGAGCGCTCGCTCGGGCTGCGCCTGCGCGATCGCGACGGTGACGTCGCCCGGCTGGGCACCGGTGGCGAGGACCTGCTCGTCCTCACCGGCGTCCACGGAGCGGGGCTCGGCGGGCGCCATGCCGGGCTCTATCACGTGGCGCTGCTGATGGACTCCCGTGAGGAGCTTGCGCGAGCGATCACGCGCCTCGCCGAATCGCAGACGCGCATCGAAGGTGCGTCCGATCACGGGGTCTCGCAGTCGATCTACCTGCGCGACCCCGACGACAACGGCATCGAGCTGTACGCCGACCGGCCGCGCGACCAGTGGCCGGCGCCGCGCCATCCGGGCGAGCGCGTGGACATGTTCACGATCGCGCTCGATATGCAGAGCCTCCTGGCGACGGTCGCCGACGAGCCACCCTCGGCGCGCGCGCGAACGGGCATGCGCACCGGGCACCTGCACCTGCACGTCGCCGATCTGGACGGCGCGCTGGGCTTCTACCGCGACATCCTGGGGTTCGAGGTCATGGCAGGACTGCCCAGCGCGTCGTTCCTCTCCGCCGGCGGATATCACCACCACCTCGGGATCAACACCTGGCTGGGCACCGATGTCCGGCCGCGGCCGCGGATGTCGGCGGGCCTGCGCCATTGGACGATCCTGCTTCCCGGTGGCACCGACGTCGATGCGGTCCGAGGCCGTGTTGAGGCCGCGGGGCTCGAAGCCAAGCCGTCTGAGGATGGCCTGCTCGTCGAGGATCCGTCTCAGATCGCTGTGCTGATCGCGATCGATCCTGACGCGACGCGGTAAGCGACAGGAATCCAGGGCACCGAAGTTGAACATAGCCGCGCGCTACAGCCGTGAGGGCGCGCCGCCCTGAAAGCTCTTGCGCACGTCCACCAGCTGAAGAACCGGCTCGGAGCTCACTTCCTCCTCCGGCCCGGCCCGGCGGCGATCAGCGTCCGGCACCGCCGCCGCCGGACATCGCGCCCATCATCGCGACCATCATCGCCACGCAGAGCACTGCCAGGAGGACGAAGCTTGCGCCGGCCACGCCCGTCGCGACGAGGACGACGACGATCGCCACCATCGGCACGCAGCACGCGATCATCATCCAGCGGCCATGACCGCCGCCGCTCTTCGGCCGCTGGGGCGAGCCGTCGTGACCGTCGAGCTGCGAGCCGTCCTGACTGTCGAGCTGCGAGCCGTCCTGACCGTGGAGCTGGTTCATGCCGGCCCTCTCAGCGATGGCGGCACGTGGCCGAGCTTGCGATACAGCGGGCAGTGGCCGAGGGCTCCGGTGACCAGCAGGTCCAGGCCGGCCAGCACGAGGAGGAGCTCCAGGACGATGGCCAGCGCGCCGCCGGCCGAGGCGAGCAGCATGAGACCTCCGATCACGCCCAGCGAGCCGAGCGCCACGCGAGCCGAGCGCTCCAGCGGAGTGATATTCACGAGGGGGCGCTTCATCGTTGCTCCTTCGATGGTTGACGACAGATAGGCCATCGACTGTAGCTCGCGCCTCCTACAGCGCGTCGGTATTGCTACGAGAGATCAACCCGTAGTTCTCCGCAGGTACCTGCGTAAAGTGCCCGCTGGCAGCGCCGGCTCGATCCTCCTACGGTTTGTCTGACATGCGCGGGGTGCTCACGACAACGACGACGACGCTGCCGCTCGCAGACGCGTGGGGCATGCACGACGTGGGGACGGGCTGGTGGATCGTGATGATGCTCGCGATGGTCCTCTTCTGGGCGGCGCTGATCACCGGCCTCGTATGGGTCTCGCGAGGCGGCTCGCAAGGCTCTGCCCGGCGCGACGAGGGCACCCCGACCGATGTCCTGAACCGCCGCCTGGCCGAAGGCAGCATCACGCCGCAGGAGTACGAGGAACGTCGCGAGCTCATGGCCGGCGGCGCCGGGACCCGATCAGCGTCGGCGCCGGACGACAGCGTTGGCCGCGCACCCGCCGAGGGCCCCGGACCGGGGAAGCGCGCGTGAGCGGCACGCCCGCAAGCGCGGACTCCGGCGCGGGCCGTGCGGGCGTCCTGGGATGGGTCGACGATCGCTTCGGCCTGGATGCCCTGCGCTATGCGGTCCCGCACCACGCCAACTCGCTCGCCTACACCCTGGGCGGGATCACGATGGGAAGCCTCGTGCTGCTCGTGGTCACCGGCGTGTACCTCGCGCAGTTCTACGACCCGACGCAGGCGGGCGCCCACACGAGCGTCGTGTACATCACCGACACGGCTTTCGCGGGAGCGCTGATCCGCAGCCTGCACTACTGGCTGGCGACGGCATTCGTCGCCGCGCTGGTGCTGCATATGATCCGCACGTTCGCGACGGCGTCCTTCAAGGCACCGCGTGAAGGGATCTGGATCACCGGCATCGTCCTCTTCCTGCTCGCCGCCGGGTTGCTGTTCAGCGGCACGGTCCTCAAGCAGGATCAGGAGGCGCTCGAGGCGCTGGCCCACAACGACGAGATCGCACGGCTGTTCGGTTTCGCGGGATTCTGGTTCTCCGCCGACTTCACCAACAACGTCTCGGTCGTGACGCGGCTCTACATCGCCCACGTCTCGATCCTGCCGGCGTTCGTCGCAGCGGCGCTGGCGGTCCACATGCTGCTCATCAAGCGCCATCGCATCTCGCCCCTGCCCTGGGGCACGCCGGAGCAGATCGCCGAACGCGAGCGCTCCGAGCCCAGCCGCACATTCACTAGCCACCTCGATCACATCGGCATGTGGACGGTCGTCCTGCTGGGGCTGGTTCTGATCCTTGCCGGCCTCGCGCCCGCCGGCCTGGGCCCGGCTGGGGTCGCCGGCATCGAGATCACAAAGCCTCCCTGGTACTTCCTGTGGCTGTATCCGTGGGAGGACTGGATCGGGCTCGCGGCGCTCTACATCATCCCGGCGATCCTCGTGCTCGGGCTGCTGTCGATCCCCTTCCTGGACCGCTCGGACCAGCGCGACCCGCGACGGCGCAAGCCGTGGATGGTGCTCGCGGCAGCGGTCGTCGCAGCCTGGCTGGCGTTGACGATCTACGGAGCCGTCTCCGTTCCGGTGTCCCACACGGGTATGGGGGGCTGAGGTCGTGGACCAGCGCTTCATCGCCGCGTTCATCGTCGTCACCGGCGCGCTCGCGGCGGCCATACAGCTCACCGGCCGAGCGGTCGCCGACGGCGGGACGGTCGTGACCGTGCTGGCTGCGCTCGCCGGATCCTTCGCTGTCCTGGGCTCGATCGCGCTGGTCCGCGTCGTCGTGATCGTCGAACGAGAACGCAGGCGGCGGTGAGACGGGTGCCCGGCATATCGCCGACGCTCGCGCTCGTCGGCATCCTGGCGGCACTGCTGGCCTTCCCCGCCGGCGCTCTGGCCCATGGAGGCGAAGCCGACGAGGCCAGCGAGCCTTCGGCGGGCGTCGAGCAGCGTTCGCCCGAAGCGCAGGTCGAGGAGCTCTCGATCCAGCCGGCTCGCGTCCTGGCCCAGCAGGCGTTGTCGACGCTGCGGGTTCTCGACGACGTCGAGGACGCCGCCATCCGGCTGGACGCGGCGCTGCTGAGCAAGGACGACAGCGACGTCGACAGCGCGCTGCTGCGCAGGGCGACCGAGACCTTGGACGGCGGCAGCCCGCAGGCCGCCATCGCGCTGCTCGACGAGGCGCTCTCGCGTCCGCTGGGCTCCGACAGCGGCAAGGCTCTGCATGCGGCCGGGCGCGAGTTCCGTCCGGCCACCGGCACCGAGGAGCTCGTCGCCATCTCGCTGGGCGCGCTGCTCGTCGCGATCGGCGCGGCAGCCCTGTGGCGAACGCGGACCGCGGGACCCCGCTCGTGAGCAGTCGACGCCGGTGACCGCGCTCCTCGACGACCTGGACGTCCTGCTCGGTCGCTATCACGGCGACGTCCGGGCGACGTATGACGACGTCGCCGACCGCTACGACCGGTTCCGCGCGCTGTGGCTGCGGCTAGCCGGCGGGGAGGCCGAGCAGGCCATGCTCGACGACCTCGACGACACGCTGTCCCCTGGGCAGAGCGTGCTCGACGCCGGCGCCGGCACCGGCGCGCTCTCGCGCGAGATCCTCAGCCGCCAACCTGGCGCCTCGATCACGATGCTGGACCTGTCGCCGCGGATGCTGGCGCGCGCCGACGACCTCCCGGCCGTCAAGACGGTTGGAAGCATGCTCGAGATCCCCTTCGAGGACAACAGTTTCGACATCGTCGTGAGCGCCTGGGTCATCGAGACGGTCGCCGATCCGATCGGGGCAGTTTCCGAGTGCCTGCGTGTGCTGAGCCCCGACGGGCACCTCTACTACAGCTTCTGCTCGCTGCCCGACGGCTGGCTGTCGCTCGCCGGCTCGGCGCTGCTGCGCGCCGCGGTGAAGCGCGGCTTCGCGGGGAGCTTCCTGGCTCCCGAGCACACTCCGTGGCATGACTGCGACCGCTCGCACATCCGGCGCTTCCGCGGCGGCCTGACCACTGAGATCGCGCTGCGCAAGTGCTGCTCGGTCGGCCCCGAGACGCTGCCGGACGCACAGGCAGGCAGACGTGGATGAATAGCCGCAGGTCAAGCTCGGCGCCGGCGCGCGGTCTGACCTCGTCCGTCACGCGCTCGGCAGGGGGCTGCGGCGGGACGTGTGAGGAGCGCGGGTGCCGGCCGTTGATTCTTCCGGGTAGCCGTGGTACGGCGACCATGGCAAAGCGCGGCTGCTCGAAATGCTGTGCGTGACTCGTGCGTCCTCTCGTCGCAGAGGTCGGTACGGGTGCTGCTCGATTGCACCGTAAGGGGCGGCGGGGCCGGACCAACCGTGCGAGTCGGTCGTGCTGGATCGTGCAAACCACGGATGCCACGCGCGCACCATCCCGCCGCGCAGGACGGCTCGCGTCCAGGTCGCACCGGCGCGTCGCTCATGCCGCCGTGCAGCCCAACTGCCGCCGGTCAGCGTCTGTGGCTGCTGCTGGCGGCAGCCGCGAGAACCGTGTATGCCCGCGAGCTGACTCGTAGATTCCACGCTGGTCGACCCGCCGGGACAGGGTCAGCATCGGGGTGCAAACGACGCTGGAGGCAACCCCGTGATCCTGCTCTGCTACCACGGATCTCACGACGCGCACCGAGCCGCGGCGCGTCAGCATCGCGTCCGCGATCGCCTCGATCGCCGACGAGGTCGAGGCCGACGCGATCGTCCTGAGCACCCGCGGCCGGGGTGGCATCAAGTCCCTACTGCTGGGCAGCGTCTCCCACGCCGTCCTCCAGCACGCAGACCGCCCTGTGCTCGTCGTGCCGTCCGACGACGTCGCGCGCGCCCGGGGCGCCGCCCGCGAGCGCTCGCTGGCGCAGCACCAGACATGATCGACGCGACGAGGCCGTCGGACGGTCGCGGGCACGGCCCGCCGCAGCGATGACCGCCGTCGAGGAGACCAGGCTGCCTGGTGTCGGCATCCGCCACGATTTCGTGACGGGCGCCGGCAAGCGGATCGGGATGCTGTCGCATTTCAGCGGCCGGCGCGAGCTGCTGATCTACGACGATCGCGACCCCGACGCCTGCCGGGAGATCGTCGAGCTCGACGAGGACGACACGCGGCTGCTCGCCGAGCTGCTCGGCGCCGATCACGTCGCCGAGCACCTGATCGGCCTGCAGCAGTCGCTGAAGGGGCTGGCGATCGACTGGCTGCCCGTCGAGGCTCAGGCCGCCGGCGCCGACGCCGGCGGCGCGGCGCGGGACGTCGGGCTCGTCGGCGAGGCGGGCGTGTCGGTCGTGGCGGTGATCCGAGCAGGCGAGCCCGTGCCCGCGCCGCCGGCGCGGTTTGCCCTGCGCGCCGGGGACACGGTCGTCGTCGTCGGCGCGCCGCAGGCGATCCGGCAGGCGCTCGCCCGCTTGCGCGGGGAGTGAGCCGTGGCGGCGGGCGGCGACGCCGCCATGCTGATCGAGCTCGGGGCGATCCTGATCGCGCTGGCGGCGGCGGGTCGGCTGTCGGACCGGATCGGCCTGTCCCCGATTCCCCTGTACCTGGTCGCGGGGCTCGTGCTCGGGCAGGTGGGCGACGGTCCGCTGTCGTTCTCCGACGAGGTCGTGCAGATCGGCGCGGAGATCGGGCTCGTGCTGCTGCTGTTCATGCTCGGCGTGGAGTACTCCGGCAAGGATCTCTCGGCCAGCCTGCGCGACAGCCGTCGAGCCGGGCTGCTCGACGCGATGCTCAACTTCTGGCCCGGTGTCCTGGCTGCGATCCTGCTGGGCTGGGGGCTGACGGCTGCGCTGCTGCTGGGAGGAGTCACCTACATCTCCTCCTCCGGGATCGTGGCCAAGGTCGTGGCCGACCTGCATCGCATCGCCAACCGCGAGACGCCCGCCGTCTTCTCGATCCTCGTCATCGAGGATCTCGCGATGGCGGTCTACCTGCCGCTGGTCGCCGTGCTGCTGACCGGAACTGCGGTGCTCTCAGGACTGCTGCTCGCCGTGCTGGCAATCGCCACCGCGGCCGCCGCGTTGACCGTCGCGATTCGCTTCGGGGATCCCCTCAGCCGCGCGATCTCGTCGCGCTCGGACGAGGTGCTGCTGCTGACGATCCTGGGCTTCGTCCTGCTCGTCGCCGGCACGGCCGAGGGCCTGCAGCTGTCGGCGGCGGTCGGCGCGTTCCTGGCCGGGATCGCGCTGTCCGGACCGGCCGCAGCGCGCGCCCGCTCGCTGATATCGCCGTTGCGCGACCTGTTCGCCGCGGCGTTCTTCGTGCTCTTCGGGCTCGAACTCGACGCCGCGGCGATCCCGCCGGTCGCGCTGGTCGCGCTGGCACTGGCCGTCGTGACCGCCGGCACGAAGCTCGTCACCGGCTGGCGGGCGGCGGGCGAGCTCGGCGTCGGCGGCCGCGGCAGGATCCGCGCCGGGACCGCGCTGATCGCGCGCGGCGAGTTCTCGATCGTGATCGCCGGGCTCGGGGTGAGCGCGGGGATCGAGCCGCAGCTGGGGCCCGTGGCGGCGGCCTACGTGCTGTTCAGCGCGCTGCTCGGCTCGGTCGCCACGCGCTGGGCCGACGCGATCGCCGATCGGCTGCCGATCGCTCGCCGGCTCGGCGGCTACCCGGGCGGCGCGGTCGGGGCGCCGGCGCCGCCGCGATCCGAGCATGTCCCGTGAGGCCGGGTGGCCCCGCCGGAGGCATGACGGCGGCGGACGCGGGCCTGCAGGGGCTGTCGCCGTCCTACTTCGCGCTCGTGATGGCGACCGGGATCGTCTCGGTGGCGGCGGACGCGCAGGGCATGCGGGCGCTCGCGGTGGCGCTGTTCGTGCTCAACGTGCCCGCCTACGTCGTACTGTGGGCGCTGACGGTGCTGCGTTTGGTCCGCCACCGGGGGGCCTTCCTCAGCGACCTGACCAGCCACCAGCGCGGTCCCGGGTTCCTCACCGTCGTGGCGGGCACCTGCGTGCTCGCTACGCAGATCGTGGTGCTGTTCGACTACTTCGCAATCGCCACCTTCCTATGGGCGGTGGCGATCGTCCTCTGGGTCCTGCTCACCTACGCGATCTTCACCGCCCTGACGATCAAGCGCGAGAAGCCCTCGCTCGAGGAGGGGATCAGCGGCGGGTGGCTGATCGCGGTCGTCGCGACGCAGTCGATCGCCGTGCTGACCGCGCTGCTGGCCGCCCATTGGGAGCAGCCGCTGCGGCTGCACGCAAACTTCTTCGCCCTGTCGATGTGGCTCTGGGGCGGGATGCTCTACATCTGGATCATCTCGCTGATCTTCTATCGCTACACGTTCTTCAGATTCTCGCCGGACGACCTGTCGCCACCGTACTGGATCAACATGGGGGCGATGGCGATCTCGGTCCTGGCCGGGTCGCTGCTGATCTCCAACAGCGCCGGCGCCCCGTTTTTGAGCTCGCTGCGTCCGTTCCTCGAGGGCTTCACGGTCTTCTACTGGGCGACCGGCACGTGGTGGATCCCGATGATCGCCATCCTCGCCGTCTGGCGGTACGGCTACCGCCGACTCCCGCTGGAGTACGACCCCCTGTACTGGGGGGCCGTCTTCCCGCTGGGCATGTACACGGTCGCGACGCTGGAGATGGCGCGGGCGCTGAAGCTCGAGTTCCTCGACTTCATCCCCGGCTCGTTCGTGTATCTAGCGCTTGCCGCTTGGCTTGCCGCGTACCTCGGGATGCTCCGCGGCCTGGTCCGCCTACTGCGAACGTGCCGCGACCGCGATCGGCCTGGGACGGGGACTGCGCCCGCGGAGCCGGGCGACGGTGACGGCGGCAGTCATCGTGACCGCTGACGGTGTTCGCGGCCGCGTTTCATCTCGGGACGGACATGGCTGATTGTGGTCGCGCCGCAGCGGCTGTTCGCCGCCACTCGCGGCAAGCTCGAACGCCATCTGCGCATCGAGGAGGAGACGCTATTCCCAGCCTGCCGCTGATCAGCAGCGAGATCGAAGTAGCGATGCATTCGGCTTCTTGAGCCTGGTGCGGCCGCCTTCAGAACACGACAAGCGCGCCGCGTCGCAGAATCGGTCGCTTCTGAGATCGCTCTCGGCATGAAATGGCCTTCGGCACCCAGCGATGGCCGTGGCGATCGGGGCGGGTGCCCGCGAAATGGGGATTCGCGACCCGCAATGATGTGGGCATGCCGGCAGAGGCTGACGCGTCGCGGGACCTTCGGGTCGGTGATCCGGTGCGCTCAACGATCGGTCGGGCCGCGCTCGGCTCGACCGTTGTGGCCGTGGTCTTCGTTGTGATGACGTGGGCGGCCAAGGAGCTGCCGTCGCTGTACGTGCGCGAACCGTGGCAGGACGATCCCTACGACACCGTGGTGTCGTTCGCGCTGTGGTGCGTTCCGATGCTGGTGGCCCTCTGCACGCTGCGGGTGGTCATGTGTCGACGCGACGCGCCGCTGCCAGTCCGGCGAGCGTTGGATGTGGTGCGCGCAAGCCGAGTGCTGGTGGCCGCGGTTGCGCTGACGCTCGCAAGCGAGTGGTCCAGCGTGCTGGTGCATGCCCATCGTGCGGCGTGGACGGCGACGACCACCGCGCTGATCTGGGGACTGTTGCTGTTGACGGTCCTGACCGTCGCGGTATCGCGAGCATTGCGCCTCGCCGGGCGCGCAACGCGCCGGTTTGCCGACGCACCGTCCCAGCCCGACTGGCTGGCGGACGCGATCGCGCTCGGTGAGCGCCACGCACAGAGGTTGGGGTCGTCGCGCCGCCTCGCGCTACGCGTTCTGCGTTGGCTCGACAGCGAACTCATAGCTCGCATCCGGTGCTACCCGTTGCGGGCCTGCGGCGTATTCGCTGTCGGCGCCGGCGTGGCCCTGGCAAGCCCGCAGGTGATCTACGAGGGCTACTCGACGACCGTCGCGGTGTTCTTCGTTGCAGTCGCGGGGTGCGGCATGTTCGCCATCATCGCGATCGTGGGCTCGCACCTGCGCATCGTCGAACGACCCGACGCGCCATCCAGCGCGGTGAGCGTCGCCCTCGTGCTCGCGTGCGCGAGCGTCCCGCTCACCGTAGCGTTCCGCGACGCTCTCTGGGCGCTGCTTGCAACCGACACCGACGGCGGTCTCGCCGAGCTCGCCGAACTCGCTATCGGCGTCGCGATGGCGACGGGCGCTGTCGTCCTCGCCGCGGTGCCACTCGCCCGCGGACGTCGCGCGCGCCCACGAGCCAGGTGACCAACTGCCGAAGCGATGTCGGACGTGACCCGTTCTGGCAGTTCTGTGTGCCAGTGGGGAACACAGATTGGGAGCACACGTGCAGTTGACGACGCGACGATGTCCTGCTGAGTCAGCTACCCCCTGCACACCGGCATATATGCGGGCGGAGGGACTCGAACCCCCATGGCTTGCGCCACCGGCACCTAAAGCCGGCGTGTCTACCAATTCCACCACGCCCGCAGGGCGTTTGGAAATTGTATGTTGGCGGAGGCATGGATCCGGGCGCGATGGTCATCGACCACCCAAACCGCGACAAGACCTCATCGCGCGCGACCCGCGCGATCGTGGTCGCGCTGCTGCTGGCCAGCGCGCTGCTGCTGACGATCGCGACGGCGGGGGGCTGGACGAAGCTCCAGGGCGCAAAGCCCGTGCAGATCGCCTACGTCGTGCTGTACGTCGGCCTCGCCTTCGCCGTCGCGCGCTGGCGCAGCGGGCTGCTGCCGGTGGCAGCGGCGTGCGCGATCAGCCTCGCGATGTTCGCCGTCGTGAGCGGCCCGCAGTGGTTTGACCGTGACGGCGCGGGCTTCACCGACCCTGCGTTGGACGCCGGCGTCCTCGGTGTGCTGACGCTGGCGCTCGTGCCGCTTCAGATCCTCGTGATCGTCTTCGCCGTGCAGGGGTTCGCTCAGCGCTGGAGCGTCGAGATCGGGCGTTGATCGGGCGCCCAGACATCCGCAGCGCACTCGCGCTGAAGCGGCGCGCCTACAATCGCCCGGCACGCCCGGGTGCTGGAACTGGAATACAGGATCGGCTCAAAACCGATTGCCCGTGAGGGATTGTGGGTTCGAATCCCACCCCGGGTACTGCCTGGCGGCCCTACGACACGAGCGCCAGCAGATCATCGATCACCGCCGCCGGCGCGGCGATCAGCCCGTCGGCGGCGGCACCATTCGGGTCCAGTGGCCGCACCGCCATGCCCGCGCATTCGCACAGCAGCGAGCCGGCCGCGACATCCCACGTCTTGACGCCGCGCTCGTAGTAGGCGTCATAGCGCCCGGCGGCCAGCCAGGCGAGATCCAGGGCCGCGCTGCCCATGCGGCGGATGTCGCGGACGAGTGGCAGCACGCGGGCGACGACCGCCGCCTGCGCCTCGCGCACCGCCGATTCGTAGCCAAAGCCGGTCGCGACGAGCGCCGACGACAGCTCCACACAGTCCGAGCCGGCCAGCGGCGAGCCGTTGAGCGTCGCCGGACCGCCACGCTCGGCGGCGAACAGCTCGTCTCGCAGCGGATCGAAGACGACGCCCGCCAGGCCGCCGTCGTCGTCGTGGACGGCAACGCTCACGCACCACTGAGGGATGCCGAAGAGGAAGTTCACCGTGCCGTCCAGCGGATCGACGATCCAGCGCAGCCCCTCCCCCACCTGCGTCTCGCCGCCCTCCTCCCCGAGGATCGCGTCGCCGGGCCGGCGCACGGCGAGCAGCTCGCGGATCGCGCGCTCGGCGGCGATGTCGGCTTCGGACACCGGGTCGGTGGACGAGCTCTTGGACCCCACGGCCTGCTCGCCCCCCGCCACGAAGCGTTCGCGCAGCAGCTCGCCGGCCACGCGCGCGGCCTCGGCGGCGATGACGCGCAGCGCGGTCGGGCTCGCGCTCAAGAGACCGGCGGGCGCGCGGTGGCCCACGGGCGCGCCGTCTCCAGCTGGAGAGCCAGCGACAGCAGCATCTCCTCGCCGTGCGGGGCGGCCGCGAGGTGCGCCGACAGCGGCAGCCCGTCGCCGTCGAAGCCGGCCGGGATCGCGGCCGCGGGGTTGCCGATGTGGTTCCACAGCGGGTTGAACGCCACGAAGCCCGTGGCGCCGTTGAAGGTGCGCAACGCGCCGCGGCCGTCGAAGCGGCCAATGGGCAACGGGCCGGCTGTCAGCGTCGGCGTCAGGATGGCGTCGACGTGCTCGAAGATCGCGTTGATGCGCCGCGCGTCGGCATCCTGAGCACCGATCGCGCCTCGCCGCAGGGGTCTGACCGCCGCGCCGAGGCGCACCATCCTGCGCGTGCGCCGCTCCATGCGCGCGGGGTGCGCCATCGTCTGCGCCTCGCTGTGCGCGCCGGCGAGGTAGCGGACCATGACGTTGCGCCCGATCAGGCCGTAGCTCGGGTCGCGCTCGATGACCTCGTGGCCCAGCGAGCGCAGCAGGTCGGCCGTCTCGTGAGTTGCCCGGCGCTGCTCGGAGCCCAGCCGCGCGACCACGCCCGGTGGGATCTTCAGCGACAGCGCGATGCGCAGTCTCCCCGGGTCGCGCTGCGTGGCGGCGAGATAGGGACGCCCCGTGGCGACCTCGTAGAGCAGCGCGCTGTCGGCGACCGAGCGCGTGAGGAAGCCGTAGACGCCGAGGCCGCTCCAGACGTCCGGCAGCGGCGCCGTCGAGATCAGGCCACGCTGGGTCTTCAAGCCGAACAGGCCGCAGCACGCGGCGGGAATGCGGATCGAGCCGGCGCCGTCGGATGCCGTCGCCGCGGGTACGAGCGCCGCGCTGACCGCCGCCCCCGATCCGCCGCTGGAGCCGCCCGGCGTGCGGTCCAGGCTCCAGGGGTTGCGCGTCGCGCCGCCCTGAACGGTCTCGGTGAACGGCCACAGCGTGAGCTCCGGCGTGCGCGTGACGCCGATGACGATCGCGCCGGCGTCTCGCAGGCGTGCCACGAAGCCCGCGTCCTGCGGCTCCGGGCCGGCGTGGCCGTGCGAGCCGCGCACGCGAGCGACGCCCGCCAGCGGGGTGTCATCCTTGACGGCGATCGGCACGCCGAGCAGCGGGCGGTGTGCGTCGCCGCTGCGGCCGCCCGCCGCATCGGCCTCCGCGAGCGCCTGCTCTGCGAACACGGCGCGAAACGCGTTGACCTGCGGGTCGAGGCGCTCGATGCGCTCCAGCGCGATCTCGACGAGCTCGCGCGGCGAGATCGCGCGCCCACGAGCCAGCTCGGCCTGCCGTGCGACGCCTGCGAAGGCGAGGTCCCGGCGCTCGGTGGCGGTCGCTGACATTGCGACGACAGGGTAGTGCCGGCGCCACGCAGCAACGGCGCGAGGCCGCCGCCCGCGGCGTGTGACGCATGTCATCTTGACGCCGAACCCGGCGCGTGGGAGCGTCACGCGCATGAACAGCTACCCAGTCGCCTACGAGCAGACTCCCGCGATCGAGCGCAACCGCCTGACGGTCTTCTTCCGCTTCGTGATGGTGATCCCGCACGCGATCGTCTCGTTCTTCTACGCGATCGGGGCGATGGTCGTGGTGTTCCTGGCGTGGTTCGCAATCCTCGTCACGGGACGCTATCCCGCGGGCATGTACGACTTCGTGGCCGGCTACGTGCGGTTCACCTTCCGCTACAACGCCTACGGGTACCTCGTCACGGACGCGTTCCCGCCGTTCGACGGGGCCGAGCATCCCGAATACCCCGTGCGCGTGCATATCCCGGGGCCGCAGGAAAGCTACAGTCGCCTCACGACGTTCTTTCGGGGCATCCTGCTGATCCCGGTCTTCGTGCTCAGCTACATCTTCAACATCTGGATGCAGGCCGTCGCGATCGCCCTGTGGTTCGTCGCGGTCATCACGGGCCGGACCCCTCCGGGTCTCGCCGGAGCCCATCGCTTCCCGATCGCGTACCTGGCGCGCGCCTCGGCCTACGGGTTACTGCTGACCGACGGCTGGCCGCCCATCGACGACTGAGTTTGCGAGGGGTACGCCGCCGCTCGCCATATCCTCCGCCGCGATGAGCCTCGTCCAACAAGAGGATCGTGGCGGTGTGCGCCACGTCGTCCTCAACCGACCCGAGAAGCGCAACGCCCTGAACACCGACCTCATCGAAGCGCTCGGGGTGGCGCTGCGCGCCGCGGCGTCGGACACGACCGTTCGCTGTGTCGTCCTGCGAGCGCATGGAACGATGTTCTCCAGCGGCATGGACGCCGCCGACCTCGCGACGATCGCGCGCGACCCGGTCAGGCTGCGCGAGTGGCGCGAGCGAATCCTGTCGATCTGGAACCTCTGCGACCAGATGCCCAAGGCGACGATCGCGCAGCTCCATGGTGCGTGCCTCGGCGGCGCCGCCGAGCTGGCGCTCGCCTGTGATCTACGCGTCGTCGCGCAGGACGCGACGATCGGCCTCGTCGAGACGCGTATCGGGCTGATCCCCGACCTTGGCGGCTGCACGCGCCTCCCGGCGATCGTCGGGCTCGGGCGTGCGAAGGAGCTGATCATGGCGTCGAGGTTCGTCGACGGCATCGAAGCCGAGCGGATCGGCCTTGCCAACCGCGTCGCATCTGCCGACCAGCTCGGCGCCGCGACCGACCTGCTCGTCGGCGAGCTGCTGGCGTGCGCTCCTCTGGCGGTCGGGCTGGCGAAGGGGATCATCGGCGCGTCTGCACTGCCGGCGCTCGCCGAGACGCTCGAGGAGGAGGTCACCGCGCAGGAGCTGTGCGCGACGAGCCAGGACTTCGGCGAGGGCGTGCTGGCCTTTGCCGAGCGGCGTCCGCCGCGCTTCAGCGGCACCTGAGATCGGCCGGGGCGACGCGCGGCACGTCGCGACCGCCGGATATGCTCGCTGACGCTTGTCCGAGCCGGTCTCCATCATCGGCGCCTCTGGCGCACTCGGCTTCGGTCTGGCGGTGCGACTCGCGCGCGCCGGCGGCGAAGTCGTCATCGGCTCGCGCGACGCCGATCGCGCGAGCGAGGCTGTCGCGCGCGCTCGCGCTGCCGTTCCAGGCGGCGCCTTCAGCGCCGCGGTCAACGCCGAGGCCGCCACGGCAAGCGAGCTGCTGATCCTCACGGTGCCGTTTCGCAACCAGCCTGAAGTCTTGAGCGACCTGCGCACCGTGCTGACGCCGGGTCAGTTGCTCGTCGACGCCACGGTCCCGCTCGCGGCGGCCGTCGGCGGCAAGGCGACCCGCATGCTGGGCGTGTGGCAGGGCTCGGCCGCCGAGCAGGCACAGGAGATGGTGCCCGAGGGCGTCACCGTGCTCAGCGCCCTGCACACGATCAGCGCCGCGTCGCTGCGAGACCTCGACGTGGCCCTCGCCGAGGATGTCCTGCTGGCGGGCGACCGCCGCGCGGACAAGACCCGCGTGTCCGCGTTGCTGGAGGGCATCGAGGGCCTGCGCTGCGTGGATTGCGGTCGCCTGGAGATGGCGCGCCTGACCGAGCAGATGACGGCCCTGATGATCTCCATCAACGTGCGCTATCGGACGCACGCCGGGGTGCGGATCACCGGCCTGCCGGACGAGCTGTGGCCTACCGTGACGGCGCCCGGATGACGTCGGCGGTCGTCGTTCTCGCAGGTGGAACCGGCGGCGCCAAGCTCGCCCGCGGCATGCTCGACGTCGCCGGCAGCCTCACGGTCATCGCCAACACGGCCGATGACATCGAGATCTACGGCGCGCACGTCAGCCCCGATCCGGACCTGTGCTCCTTCTGGCTGGCCGATCTCATCGCCGACCGTGGCTGGGGCCTCCGTGACGACACGTTCTCGGTCATGGACGCGCTGCGCGAGCTTGGCGCGGACATCTGGTTCAACCTCGGCGACCGCGACCTGGCGATCGCGATCCAGCGCTCGCAGCGCCTGGCGGAGGGGGCGCGCCTCACCGAGGTGCTCAGCGAGCTCGGCACCGCGCTCGGTCTCAGAGCACGTGTGCTGCCGATGACCGACGACACCGTTCGCACCTGGGTGAAGGTGGATGCACGCTGGCTGACCTTTCAGGAGTTCATGATCCGCGCACGCGGCACAGCCGAGATCCAGGACATGGTGCTGCGCGGCGTGGACGGCGCGACGGCGACGCCGGAGGTGCTGGACGCGATCGCCTCTGCCGACGTGATCGTCATCGGCCCGTCCAATCCGGTCATCTCGATCGGGCCGATCCTCGCAGTAGGTGACATGCGTCAGGCCCTGATCGACAGCGAGGCTCCGGTCGTGGCGATCTCGCCGCTCGTCGGCGGAGCCGCGATCAAGGGGCCCACGGAGGCATTCATGCGGTGGGCGGGCTATCCGCCGAACGCCGAGGCGATCGCATCGATCTACGACGGCGTGCTCGACGGCATCGTCGCCGATGAGCGCGCCGGTGACGCCATCGCCGTGCTGAAGACGGACACACTCATGCGTGACGCGGGCGACCGGCGGCGCGTCGCGGAAGAGACGCTGCGATTTGCGGAGGCACTGGGATGAGGCACTGCTACTGGATGGCCCACTAGTGGCTCGCGAGCCGGCCGCCGCCGTCACGTTCGCGATCCTGCCGGTCAAGCGCTTCGGCGAGTCGAAGGCTCGCCTCGGCGACGAGCTGTCGGGTGGGACGCGACGCGCGCTCGCCGAGGCGATGATGACCGACGTGCTGATGGCCCTGCGGCGGACGAAGGCCATCTCGGAGGTCCTGCTCGTGACCTGCGAGCCGGCCGCCGAGGCCATCGGCCGCGGCTATGGCGCGAGCGTCGTGCACGACGACGCCGAGGACGGGCAGAGCATCGCCGCCACGATCGGCGTGGAGCACGCGCTCGAAGCCGGCGCTCAGCGGGTCCTGCTCGTGCCGGGGGACTGCCCGGCGATGGATCCGGTCGAACTGTCAGAGCTGCTTGACCTTCCCGATCCGGGGCGCTCGGTCGTGATCGTCCCCGATCGCCACGGCAGCGGCACCAACGCGCTGCTGCTCGCGCCGCCCGACGTGATCGCACCCGCCTTCGGGCCCGACAGCCGCGCGCTGCACGAGCAGGCGGCGACCGCTGCGGGCGTCGAGTTCGTCATCGCGGAGGTGGTGACCCTGGCGTTGGACGTCGACACCTCAGACGATCTGGAGGAACTGCGCTCGGTGCTGGCAAACCGCAGGGGCGGAGCGGCACATACGCGCGGCATGCTCAGCCGCTTGGCGAACACGCGCAAGACCACGCCCGTCGAGTGATCGTCGCCGCGGCACTGCCCGGCCTGCCGGAGGTCCGGCCGGGTGATGACCTCGCGCGGCTGGTCGCGGGGGCGGCCGGGCGGCTGGCCGACGGCGACGTCCTGGTGCTGGCGCACAAGGTGGTGTCGAAGTCCGAGGGCCGCGTCGTCGTCCTCGACGACGTCGAGCCGAGCGAGCGGGCGCTCGCGCTCGCCGCCGAGCACGGCAAGGACCCGCGGCTCGTCGAGGTGATCCTGAGCGAGAGCGAGGAGATCGTGCGTTCGCGCCCGGGCGTGTTGATCTGCCGCACCCGCCACGGCTTCGTGTGCGCCAACGCCGGGGTCGATGCGTCCAACGCCCCGGATGAGGGCGAGGTGATCCTGCTGCCGCGCGATCCGGATGCCTCGGCGCGCGCGCTGCGCGCACGGCTTCGCGAGCTCACCGGCGTGAGCGTCGCGATCGTGATCACCGACTCCTTCGGGCGGGCGTGGCGCCTGGGTCAGTGCGACGTAGCGATCGGGATCGCTGGCCTGGAACCGTCCGAGGACTGGCGCGGCCGTCCCGACGGCGCGGGGCGCACGCTCGAGGCGACCGTCATCGCCGTCGCCGATCAGGCAGCCGCTCTCGCCGACCTCGCGCGCCGCAAGGACAGCCGCGAGCCGGTGGTGCTGGTGCGCGGCCTGGACCGCCACGTGCGCGACGGCGACGGGCTCGGTGCGGCCGCGCTGATCCGCTCGCGCGAAGAGGATCTATTCCAGTGAGCCGCGGCGAGCGCCGGCGTCAGCTGACGTGCTTGACGCTGTAGCTGCGGTTGCCGCCCGGAGTCTCCACCGCGACGGTGTCACCGGCGCGTGCGCCGACGAGCGCGCGGGCGACGGGTGACTCCGAAGACAGGCGGCCGGTCTTCAAGTCGGCCTCGGTCGGCCCGACAAGCGTGAACTGCAGCTCGCGGCCGGATGCGTCGTCGATGACCGCCACGGTCGAGCCGAAGCCGACGACGTCGGGATCCGCGGTGCCCTCGACCACGCGTGCCGCGCGTAGGCGCTCGGTGAGGCGCTTGATCTTCGTCTCCAGATGCGCCTGGTCGTCCTTGGCGATGTGGTACTCGGCGTTCTCCTTGAGATCGCCCAGCTCGCGCGCCGCCTTGATGCGCTCAGCCATCTCCGACCGGCCTTCGCCCTCCAGCTGCGCGATCTCCTCACGCAACGATGCGAGGCCTTCCGGGGTGATCTGTTCGGGTTCGAGCATCGGGGCAGCCTAGTACACACGTGCGCAAGTTCTGCGCGTTTCCCGGGATGCCCGAGCCGTGCCTGACGGCCGCCGGCGCCCGCCCACGTGCCACCAGCACGACAGCGTGACACGAGTGACCGTCAGATCCCGGCTGGGCATCCCGGGACTGCCACACACAACTTCCGGCCGCACGTACCAGCGACAGTCTCTTCGTGCTCGCGGGCCGACCTACGCCGCCGCTGGCAGCGCGTGGCGCTCGCGCACGTCGTACAGCGTCGTGCGTTCGGCCGCCGGGCGTCCGGCCCGGTGCGCGGCGGCGATGAGGTCGCCGGGCTGCAGTCGAACGCCGTGGTAGCTGCCTGCCAGGCGGCTGATGTTCTCCTCCATGAGCGTGCCGCCGAGGTCGTTGACACCCCAGCGCAGCGATTCGGTGGCGGTGTCCAGGCCCATCTTCACCCAGCTTGCCTGCAGGTTTGCGACGCTGTCGCCAAGCGCGAGGCGAAACACGGCGGTGTGCTTGAGGTTCTCCTCGACGGAGATCTCCTGCACGCCGTGGGTGCGGCCGAGCAGCGTGTGAAATGGAATGAAGCTCAGTGGCACGAACTCGGTGAAGCCGCCGGTGCGGGCCTGCAGATCACGCACCACGCGCATGTGCTCGGCGAGCTCCCAGGGCTCCTCGACGTGTCCGAACATCACCGTCACCGTCGAGCGCAGTCCCGCGCGGTGAGAGGACTCGATGATCTGCACCCAGCGCGCGACCGGCAGCTTGTTCGGGCTGATGCGCTGGCGCACGCCGTCGTGCAGCACCTCGGCGGCGGTGCCGGGCGTCGATCCCAGCCCCGCCTCGCGCAGGCGTGCGAAGACGGCGTCGGCGGGCAGGCCGCTGACGTCGCACATGTGCGCGACCTCCATCGGCGAGTAGGCGTGCAGGTGCAGGTGCGGCGCGGTCTGCTTGGCCAGCACCAGCCAGCGCTCGTAGTCCTCCAGGCCCCAGTCGGGATGAATGCCCGACTGCATGCACAGCTCCGTGGCTCCGAAGTCGACGGCCTCGTGGATGCGATCGATGAAGTCCTCGCGGCCGACCTCGTAGGCGTCGGGGGAGCGCTTGCCCTGCCCGAACCCGCAGAAGGAGCAGCCGACGACGCACACGTTCGAGACGTTGACGTTGCGGTTGACGACGAACGTCACGGTGTCCCCCGCGAGCTCTGAACGCAGCTCGTCGGCGGCCTGGCGCATGTCCTCGATCGCCTCGGGCCGCGTCTCGGCGAAGAGCGCCGTCAGCTCGTCGGGCGAGAGCGACGTGCCGTTTCGCGCGCGCATGATCGCGCCCGGCACGAGGTCGGGACGCAGCGGGCGAGGCGGATCGGTGCGCCCGCTGCCGCTGCGCGGGATGAAGCTCCAGTAGCGCGCCTTGACGACGTCGAGCACGCCCTGTGCCATCCATTCGGGGTCGATGTAGTGCGGGTAGACGCACAGGCGCTCGGTCAGCGCGAACCCCTCCGCCGCCAGGCGCTTTCGCACCTGATGGGGCGAGGGAAAGGCGTGCTCTGGCGAGATGTGATCGCCGTTGGCGCTCAGGCCGCCGAGGTCGGTCGCACCAGCTCGCACGAGCTGCGGCCACCAGTCGGCGAGATTCGGTGGCACCTGCACGCCGACGCCGGGCAGCAACCGGTGACACTCGGCGATCAGGCGGCACATGTCGTCAACGGTGACCGGCGTCGCCCAGGCGGGCAGATCCAGCCGCGGTCCGTGGCCGATTCCGGTGCGCCACAGCTCGCGCGCGGTCGCGTCGGCGATCTGCGCCGGCTCGCGGCCGTAGTAGCTGGCGTGCGGGACGAAGTTCTGCAGGATCACCTCCTGCAGGTGCCCGTGGCGCCCGTGCACCTGCGCGAGCGCCTCCAGCGCCTGCACGCGCTCGTCCTCGGTCTCGCCGATACCGACGAGGACCCCGCTCGTGAACGGGATCCGCAGATCGCCGGCTGCCTCGATCGTGGCCAGCCGGCGCTCGGGGTGCTTGGTCGGGGAGCCCTGGTGGGCGACGAGGTCGGGGTTGACCGACTCGAGCATCAGCCCCTGGGACGCCGTGACCTCACGCAGCCGCGCGAGATCGCCACGGTCGAGCACGCCGAGGTTCGTGTGCGCCAGCAGGCCGCGCTCGAGCGCCCGCTCGCACGCCCACACGACGTAGCCGACGAAGTCCTCGTGGCCGTACTCGGCGAGCAGGCCGCGAACGCCCGCATCGACCTCGGGCCGCTCGCCGGTCAGCACGAGCAGCTCCTTGACGTTGCGCTTCGCCGCACCGTCGAGCAGCTCGAGCACATCGTCGGGTGGATGCAGATGGGTCCGGTGCGTCGCGAACGCGCAGTACTTGCAGTAGCACCGGCACGTGCGCGACAGCGAGAGCGTCGCGTTGCGACTGAAGGTGACCCGCCGGCGCACGGACCGAAGTCTAGGCTCCCTGAGATGCGCCGAACCTTCATCGCGTGCCTGCTCGCCATCTCGATGGTGCTCACGGCATGCGGCTCGACCGCCGGCGAGGGCGCTCCGGAGACCAGCGCCACGCTGCTGCTGGACTTCCAGCCAAACGCCGTACACAGCGGGATCTACACCGCTGTCAAGCGCGGCTATGACGACGCGCTGGGAGTCAAGCTGCGCGTGCGCGTGCCGTCGGACTCGACGGATGCGGTGAAGCTGCTCGTGTCGCGCAAGGCGGATTTCGCGATCCTCGACATCCACGACCTCGCGATCGCTCGTGAGCGCGGCCGCGACCTCGTCGGCGTCATGGCGATCGTCCAGCAGCCGCTCGCCGCGATCCTCGCCGCGCCGGACGTCCGCACGCCGCGCGATCTGCAAGGCCGGCGCGTGGGCGTGACGGGGCTGCCATCAGACGACGCCGTGTTGCGTTCGATCGTCAGCGGCGCGGGCGGCGATCCGTCGAAGGTGCGCGTGACCACGATCGGCTTCTCCGCGGTGGCGAGCATTCTCGCGGGACGCGTGTCCGCCGCGACGGGCTTCTGGAACGTCGAGGGCGTCGCGCTGCGTGCCCGGCGGCCGAAGGTCCGCGAGTTTCGCGTCGAGGACTATGGCGCCCCGGCGTACCCCGAGCTCGTGCTGACCGTGACGCGCGAGACGCTGCGCGACGAACCGGGCACCGTGCGAGCGGCCGTCGCCGCTCTCGCACGCGGCTACTCGGAGGTGCTGATCGACCCCGAGAGCGCCGTCGCCACGCTCCTCGCAGCCGCCAAGGGCCTGCGGCGCGCCGGCGTCAAGCGCGAGCTCGACGCGGTCTCCCCCGCGTTCACGGCTGGTGCGAAGACCTTCGGCGAGCTCGATCCCGAGCGACTGCGGGCCTGGGCGCGCTGGGAGAAGCGCTTCGGGATCGTCAAGCGCATGCCCGACGTTGCACGCGCGTTCGACGGGCGCTACGTGCCGCGTTCGTCAAGCCGCGACTGAATGCCTACAGCAGCAGCGCCATGATCCGCGAGGAGCGCAGCGTCCCGTCGCGCCGGCGGTAGTGGTCGCGGCGCACGCCCTCGACCTCGAAGCCGAAGGCGTCGTACAGCCCGATCGCGCGCTCGTTGCCGGGCCAGACCTCGAGCTCGATCTTGTGGTGCCCGACGCCGCGAGCATGTTCGATCGCCGCGATCAGCAGCGCCCGCCCGCCGCCCCGGCCACGGTAGTCCTCGAGGATCGACATGCCCAGCGACACGACCCCGGCCGCGTGCGTGGCGTGCAGGCCGAGCGTTCCGACGATGCGTCCCGCGATGTCCAGCACGAACAGCGCCTCGCCGTCGGCCAGCATCGTGCGCACCCGGGCCGAGAAGGCGTCGACGTCCACCGGAGGCTCGGTGGCGATCCAGACGGCCTCGTCGGCCACCACCGCGACCACGCGGACGAACGCGTCGACGTCCTCCATCGTGGCGTAGCGCACGAACATGCCCCGGTAGTCCAGCAGGTCTCCGACCCGTTCGGCGCGTTCTCAGGGCGCCATCGGCCCGCCCGCTACTGCGCGCGGCTGCGCTTGAACTCGTCTCGGACCGACTGCGGACGGCCCCACATCTGCGTGACCTCGACGCGGCCCGAGCGCATCTCGCGCAGTGCCAGCTCGCCGGCGATGCCGGCGTCGTCGAGCAGCTTCAGCGCGCCGTGCACGGCCTCGGCTGCGGCCGCGTGGCCGAAGCGATGGGCGACGAGCAGCTTCCAGTGCCAGTCATGGCAAGAGTAGGGCTGGGCGTTGCAGGTGACGAGGTAGGTCGCAGCGTCGACGTAGCGAACCTCGTCGGCGATCCGCAGGTCCAGCTCGAGGTCGGTCCAGTCGTCGGGCAGCGAGTCGACGATCTGGCTGAACGTGTCGGCGAGCGCCATGGGCCGCAAGGCTAGCGGGACGCGCGACCGGCGGTCAGTACACCTCGGGCACGAACGTCTGATCGCTCATCGGCGGGCGCACGTAGTGCTCGTCGGTCCGGCGCTTGGGCAGCTGCGGAGGCGGCCCGATCACGTCCTCGTAGTCGATCATCGACAGCAGGTGCGAGATGCAGTTCAGGCGCGCGCGGCGCTTGTCGTCGGCGTTGACGACGTACCACGGGGCCTGCTTGATGTCGGTGTGGGCGAACATGTCGTCCTTTGCCCGGGAGTACTGGACCCACAGCTCGCGTGACTTGAGGTCCATCGGGCTGAGCTTCCAGCGGCGCATCGGGTCGTCGATGCGGGCGCGAAAGCGCCGCTCCTGCTCGTCGTCGGAAACCGAGAACCAGTACTTGATCAGCACGATGCCCGAGCGCACGAGCATCCGCTCGAACTCCGGGCAGGAGCGCATGAACTCCTGGTACTCCTCGTCTGTGCAGAAGCCCATCACGCGCTCGACGCCGGCGCGGTTGTACCAGGAGCGGTCGAACATCACGAGCTCGCCGGCGGCGGGCAGATGGGCGACGTAGCGCTGGAAGTACCACTGCGTGCGCTCGCGCTCGGTTGGCGTGGCCAGCGCGGCGATGCGCCAGGCGCGCGGGCTCGTGCGATCGGCGATGCGCTTGATGACACCCCCCTTGCCTGCGGCGTCGCGTCCCTCGAAGACCACCACGACCTTCAGTCCCTCGGCCTTGATGTGCTCCTGCAGCAGCACGAGCTCGCGCTGCAGGCGCTTGAGCTCGCGCTCGAACGTCTTGCGGTCGAGCTTGGACTTGTCCATGGCCACGGCGATCGACCGGCATTCTCGCGCGCACGCCCCAGCGCGGCAAGCGGCGCCACGGACAGCACCTCGCGCAGCGCCGTGGACCACGTCGCGCCGGGGCTATGCTCGACCGATGCCCACCAGCACCGACGATCTCGTCTCCGAGCACCGCGCGCTGATCCACGATTGCGGTCTGATCGATCGCTCCGAGCGAGGCAAGCTCGCGCTGACGGGCAATGAGGCGAAGGCGTTTCTCGCCGGCCAGGTGACCAACGACATCGTCGGCCTCGTGGCCGGCAGCGGGTGCTATGCCGCGTTCCTCACGCCCAAGGGCAAGATGCTCGGCGATCTGCGCGTGCTGGCGGCCGAGGACGGCCTGGACGAGCCCGAGCTGCTGCTGGACACCGAGCGCGCGACGCTGCAGGCGCTCTTCGACATGGTCCGTCGCTTCAAGATCGGCTACGAGGTGCAGCTGCACAAGCGCACGGTGCAGCGCGGACTGCTGTCGCTGGTCGGCCCGCGCGCCCGCGAGATCGCCGGCGCGCAGGACCTCGCCGCCGGCGAGCACGCCCATCGTGCCGGCGAGATCGATGGCCACCCGGTTCGCTTGATCGCCACCGGCGAGGGTGTCGACATCCTCTGCGGCGCCGAGGACACCGGCGCGATCGACGAGGCGCTGCGTCACGCCGGCGCGAAGCCGGTGGGTGAGGCCGCTATGGAGATCGTGCGCGTGGAACGCGGGCGCCCCCGCTACGGCATGGATCTCGACGACACGACGATCCCGCAGGAAGCGGGCCTCAACGAGCGTGCCGTGAGCTTCACGAAGGGCTGCTATGTCGGCCAGGAGACCGTGGCACGACTGTTCTATCGCGGAAAGCCCAACCGCCACCTTCGCGGGCTGCGCCTGTCGGAGCCCGCACAGGTCGGCGCGACCCTGCAGCTCGGCGACCGCGTCGTCGGGCGCCTGACGAGCTCGATCGTCTCTCCGACCTACGGCCCGATCGCGCTCGCACTCGTGCGCCGCGAAGCCGCTGTCGGCGAGACCGTCGACGTCGAGGGCGCCGGCAGCGCCGAGGTCGTCGAGCTGCCGTTCGCGCCCGGCGGCTGACGCGCTGCCGAGACGAACGCCTCGAGCGCCGCGCGGCCGGGGACGGGTCGCAGCTGCAGGACGTCAGCGTCGTTGCCGGCCAGCCAGGTCTGGACGATCCGCGCCTCCGCGACGACCTCGGCAGGCAGCTGTGTGACGTGCTCGTGTCGTCCGGAGAGCGACGCGAGCGTGCGGTCGTGCAGGTCGGTCATGTCGGTCAGCGGCGACCAGTCGGCGAGCCGGCCGCCCGCGATCCAGAAGGCGTCGTGGCCGGGGCCGCGCTCGTGGCGTGCGAGGACGAGCCGCGGCCTTGCGTGGGTTGCCGACAGCCCGCCGCCGGCATCCAGCGATCCCACGAGCACGGCGATCCGCTCGCGTCGCCGGCGCAGCCACGCCGCGCGCTCGTAGCGCTGGGCGTCTGACGCCTCGCGCATCTGACCGTCGAGGTGCTCCAGCAGCGCCGATGCGCCGTCGCCGCCAGTGAAGAGCGCCAGCGCCTCGTCCAGGCGGCGACGGTAGACATTCGGATCGAGGTCGTTGAGGCACGGCGACAGGCAGCGGCCCATTTGCCCATAGGCCGACGGCCACGGCCGCAGTCGCAGCTTGCGCGCGCAGTGACGCAGGCCAAAGAGCGAGTCGAGCTGTTCCTTGAGCTCGACGGTCCCGGCGCGGCTGCGCAGCGGCCCGATCGTCACCGCCCGTCCGGCGGCGGGCTCGCGCGCGACCTCGAGCACCGGAAAGGCGATGTCCAGCCGGCAGCGCAGGTAGACGTAGGGATCGTCGTGCTTGTGGACGACGTTACCGGGCGGGCGCAGCGCGCGGATCAGCCGGTGTTCGAGGACGAGCGCGCCGAGCTCCGAGCCGGTCGGGCGGTGGTCGACGATCGCGGCATGCTCGGTCCACCCCTCGGCCGGCGCGCTCGTCGCGAAATGTGAGCGCGCGCGCGTTCGCAGCGTGACGGACTTGCCGATGTAGAGCACCTGGCCGGCGGCGTTGCGAAACAGGTACACGCCCGGCGCCTCGGGCAGTGCCGACGTATCGGGGCGGTGGCGCTTGATCGTCGCGCCCGCCAGCGTGCGGGCGGCGCGCGGGCGGGAGCGGCGGACCGGGCGAAGTAGCGCAAGCGCCTCGGCGACCGTGCCGGCATTGGCGCACAGCCGTCCGAACAGCGCGCAGAACACCCGCGCGCATGTCTCGGCGTCCGCCAGCGCGCGATGGGTGGTCTCGACCTCGATGCCGAGCGCATGCGCGAGCGATGCGAGCTTGCGCTGGCGCACGAGCGGGGCGAAGCGCCGAGCGAGCGCGACCGTGCACAGCGCCGGTGGATCGGGCCAGTCCAGCCCCGCACGCGCAAAGGCCTGGCGCAGCACGCGGCGGTCGAAGGATGCGTTGTGGGCGACGAGCACGCGGCCTTCGAGCTGGTCGGCGAGGTCGGGCAGCACCGCGTCGGCCGGCGGTGCGGCATCCACCATCCCCTGCGATATCCGCGTGAAGCGCTGGATCGCTCGGGACAGGGGTGCGGCTCCGCCGACCAGCGTCTCCCAGCGATCGTGCAGCTCGCCGCCGCCCACGAGGACCGCGCCCACCTCCGTCAGCGCGCATGCCTCGCCGGCCAACCCGTTGGTTTCGGTGTCAACGGCGAGGAACTCCGCGGTCGCGAGCGGCTGAGCGAGCAGGTCCACGAACAGATGTTCGTGCACGGAGCCGACGACATGCACGAACGTTTGCAGCGACCACTGCGCCGGGCGGTTGCCGCCCTGGAGTAGGTTCTGGGACATGGTGGGACGCGCCGCTGTCGCGGTCGTGATTGCGCTCCTGACAACGGGCTGCGGCGACGACAGGCGGGCAGGCGACGCCAACCGCGCGCGAGCCACGATCACGATCAGCGCAGTGCTCACCCCGAGCCGCGTCACGGTGTCGCCGTCGAGCTGTTCGGCGGGCACGATCGCGTTACGCGTCAGCAATCAGACGTCGTCCCCGCGCAGCGTCGAGCTGCGCAGCGGGCGCCTGACGGCAGGCGGATCACCACTCGTGCAGCGCACCGGATCGATCCCCACAGGCGGGACGTCGACGCTGACGGCCACCGTCGACGAGGGGTCCTTCCGCGTGTCCGCTCCCGGTTCGGGCATCGCAAGCGCGACGATCGCCGTCGGGCCCCCGAAGGCCAATGCGATCGATCGCCTGCTGCAGCCGTAGCCAACGGCCGCGCTCCTTGCGACAATCGGGCGATGCGCAGGTCTCGGATCCTTCCATCCACGTTGCTGGCGCTTGCGCTTGGCGCGACCGGCGCCCTGCTGCTCAGCGGCGGCTCGACGGCCCAACCGTCCAAGTCCCAGCAGCTGTTTCGGAGCTCCCTGCTGAACGACGCGAAGACCACCACGGCGATCAAAGGCATGCTGCGCGATCGTGGCGGCTTCGTCGCGCCCGACATCCAGTTCGCGGACATCACCGGCGACGAGCGTTCCGACGCCGTCGTGTCGGTCGACACCGGCGGCGCGGCCGGCAGGATCGCGGTGTTCGTCTTCAGCACCGACGGCAAGGCCGAGGACAGCCCCCTGCGCGTCATCTATCGCTCCCAGCGCCTGTACCGCGCGAGCACGCAGATCAGCGATGGCGCCCTGATCCTCCGCGCTCCGCTGTATGCCACTGGTGACGACCTCTGTTGCCCATCGAAGACCGCCGAGCGGACGTATGCGTGGAGCGCCGCGCAGCAGCGCTTCAACCGGCGCTCCTCACGCGAGATCGACGGATCGCCCAAAGCGACACCATGAGCACCTCGGCTGCTGCGGGCTGACCGCGGCTGCAAGACCGATCCACCAGGGGCTCGTCGAGCGGCGCCCCCTGCACGATGCACCAGCGGCGCGTCTGACGTCGAACCCGGCGGGCGAGGTGGCCCGACGACCTAAACGTGCGTCTGTGCAACACTTGCGTGCATGCAAGCATCTAGTGTCCAGGTTCGACCCGAGGCCGAGCAGGTCGCGGCCGAGCTGCTCGCGTTGTGGCGCCACGTCATCGGGACGCGATCGCGCGACGCCGGCGCCTACGCCATCTTCGAAGAGCTCGACCTCACGCTGACGCAGGTCAAGGCGCTGTGCGCGCTGTCAAACGACGAGCTGACCGTCAAGGAGCTCGCGCAGCGCCTCGGCCTGTCGCTCCCGGGCGCCAGCCGCGCCGTCGACGCACTCGTCGCCCGCGAGCTGCTGTACCGCCGTGAGGACGAGCATGACCGTCGCCAGAAGCGCCTGGGCTGCAACGACAGCGGTCACCACGCACTGCGCCGCCTCGACGAGGCGCGCCTAGCCGGCATCGCGGCCTTCGCCGCGACGCTGCCCGCCGAGCAGTGCGCGCGGCTGTCCACCGCGCTGCGCCCGATCCTCTCCGATCTCCAGAAGCGGGACGCATGACCGGTCGCATCGCGCTCAACGACGCCAACCGACGCTGGTGGACGCTGGCGGCGATGTGCTTCGCGCTGTTCATGATCATGCTCGACAACACGGTCGTCAACGTCGCGCTGCCGTCGATCAAGGCCGACCTCGGCGCGAGCTACTCGACGCTGGAATGGACGGTCAGCGCGTACACGCTCTCGCTCGGCGTGCTGCTGATCACCGGCGGCCGGCTCGGCGACATCTTCGGCCGGCGACGCGTGTTTCTCATCGGCGTCGGGCTGTTCGCGGCGTCCAGCGCGTTCATCGGCCTGTCGCAGTCCTCGGCATGGCTGATCGGCGGACGTGTCGCCCAGGGCGTCGGTGCGGCGCTGATGATGCCCGCCACGCTGTCGATCATCACCAACACGTTCGCGCCCCACGAGCGCGGCAAGGCGCTGGGGACATGGGCCGGCGTGTCGGCGCTCGCGCTGGCGATCGGGCCGGTTGTCGGCGGCTACCTCGTCGAGTACGTGTCGTGGCAGTCGATCTTCTTCTTGAACCTGCCCGTCGCGGCGGGCGCCCTGGCGATCACGCTGTTCGCGACGCACGAGTCGCGTGACGAGACGGTGCTGCCGAAGGTCGACCTCGCCGGCGTCGCGGCGATCACCGCCGGGCTCGGCGCGCTGACGCTCGCGCTCGTCGAAGCTCCCACCTGGGGCTGGGGGTCGCCCGCCAACCTCGGGCTGCTCGGCGTCTCGGCGATCGGCCTCGCGACGTTCGCCGTCGTCGAACGGCGTGTGCGAGTTCCGATGGTCGACTTCGCCTTCTTTCGCTCCCCGACGTTCTTCGGCGCGAACCTCGTCGCGTTCATCGTCTCCTTCGCGATGCTGGCGATGTTCTTCTTCATCGCGATCTACATGCAGACGATCGAGGGCTACTCGCCGCTTCAGGCCGGCGTGCGGTTCCTGCCCACGACGCTGATGGTCATCCTCGTCTCGCCGTTCTCCGGCCGGCTCGCCGACCGCATCGGCCCGCGGCCGCCGATGACCGTGGGGCTCGGGCTGATCGCGATCTCGCTGTTCTGGCAGAGCTTCCTGACCGTGGGATCGGGCTTCTCCTTCCTCGCGCCGGGCTTCGTGCTGATGGGCATCGGCATCGGACTCGTCATGTCGCCGATGAGCACGGCGGCCATGAACGCCGTCGACCGCACGAAGGCGGGCGTCGCGGGCGGCATCCTGTCGATGAGCCGGATGATCGGCGGCACGCTCGGCGTGGCGGTGCTCGGGGCGCTCGTCGGCAACCCCCTCGATCCCGAGTCTTTCGTCTCCTCGCTCGGCGAGGGGCTGAAGATCGGCGCCGTCGTGGCGGCGGCCGGAGCGCTCCTGGCATGGCGGCTGATCTCGCCCGAGCTGGCGGGCGGCGCGATCCAGACGCCGGCGGCGGGCGAGGCGGTGCCGCCGGTGGCCGAGCCCGTGGCGCCCGCCGGCGAGCCCGCGCGCGAACCGGTCGGCGCGTAGGATCTGCGCGTGGCCCTCGACGCAAGCCAGGTCGCCAGCGTGGACACCCAGCCGGGTGAGCTGCCGGCGACGATGACCGCCTGGGTGATCCGCCAGGAACGCGAGGGCGAGCCGGTGGACGCCTTTCAGATCGAGGAGATCGAGTCGCCCCAGCCCGCGGCCTTCGAGGTCGTCGTGCGGGTGATGGCGGCCGGCGTGAACTTCAACAACGTCTGGGCGGCGCTCGGCAAGCCCGTCTCGGTCTTTCGCTATCACCCCGAGGAAGAGCACCACATCGGCGGCTCGGACGCCTCGGGGATCGTCTGGAAGGTCGGCCCGGGCGTCACGCGTTGGAAGCCCGGCGACGAGGTCGTCGTCCACTGCAACCAGGCCTCCTACGAGGATGTCGAGGTGCATGGCCTCGATCCGCTGGCCGCTCCGAGCCAGCAGATCTGGGGCTATGAGACGAGCTGGGGCTCCTTCGCGCAGTTCTGCAAGGTCCAGGCGCAGCAGCTGCTTCCAAAGCCCGCGCACCTTGCGTGGGAGGAGGCCGCGTCCTACGGGCTGACGTACTTCACCGCCTACCGCATGCTGATGGACCAGGCCGAGCTTCAGGCCGGCCACAAGGTCCTGATTTGGGGCGCCGCCGGCGGTCTGGGCGTCTTCGCCACGCAGCTGTGCGCGCTCGCCGGCGCCGACTGCGTGGGCGTCGTCTCAAGCGACGAGAAGGGGGCGCTCGTGGAGCGCCTGGGCGCCAAGGGGTTCATCAATCGCGGCGAGTTCGCGGGGATGATGCGCCGCGGCGGGGAGACGCCCGAGGAGGAGAAGGCACGCTTCGGCGTGTCGCGGCAGTTCGCCAAGCGCGTCAAGGAGATCCTCGGCGATGCCCCCGACATCGTCTTCGAGCACGTCGGCAAGGCGACGTTCCCGACGAGCGTCTTCACCGTCAAGCCCTTCGGCAAGGTCGTCATCTGCGGCGCCACATCGGGCTTCGATCTGGATTTCGACGTACGCTACCTGTGGATGCGTCAGAAGCAGATCATCGGCTCGCACTTCGCCAACGCGTGGCAGTGCCACAAGGCCAACCAGCTCGTCAGCGAGTCGAAGATCCGTCCCGTCCTGTGGAAGACCATGAGCTTCTCGGACGTCGCACACGCGCATCAGCTCATGCACGAGAACAAGCACGCCGGGAAGATCGCGATCCTCGTCGGGGCAACCGACGTCGGTCAGGGCCGCACAGCCGAAGGTCCCGGCGCAATCCAAGCGGAGGTCGGTGGCTGATGGCAGCAGGTGTGGTGCATCTTCCGGTCTACGCGACCGGCTTTCGCGGTGACGACATCGAGGCGTCGCTTCAGCAGCTCGCCCCGCTGTCGACCAACTACGGCGCGACGCGCTTTGACGTCTACCGCTCGCGCGACGACCGATACAAGTTCCTGATGGCCATCGAGTTCGACGACAAGGGGCAGTGGGACGCGTTCTGGTTCGGCCCGGAGTTCACCGACTGGCGCGCCGCGTGCTCGGGCTGGTACACGGTGCCGCTGTTGTACGTCTGGAATGACAACGTCGCTCGGGGCATGCTGCGAGGCGCTGAGGCCGCACTCGTCGGCGACGGCGACGCGAGCTGATCGCGCCGCTGCTGACCGCGGGCTTCTTGTCCGCAGAGGAAGCCGCAGACATCGTCTCCGGCATCGACGCCGCCACCCAGGCTCAGGCCCAGATCTGGGGTGAGAGCGGCTTCGGCGTGCATCCCGAGAACCGCTCGGGCTCGATCGCCGAGCTGCCCGCCGAGACCGAGGATCTCGTGCAGGACCGCCTGTGGGAGGTCATCCCGGGGCTGGAGGCGCACTTCGGTTGCGAGGTCACGCACGTCAGCGGAGCGACGGCGCTCGTCTACCGCGTGGGCGATCACTTCGCCGCGCACTCCGACGGCGGCGGCGACGACGAGGCGCCGCTGGAGGTCCGCCGGCGCTGCATCTCGCTCGTCGTGGCGCTCAACGACGCCGCGACGGAGTTCGACGGCGGCGAGCTGGAGTTCTATCCCGGGACGATGCCCGAGATCGCCACGCGGTCGGCACCGACGCTCAGCGTGCGCAGCGAGCCGGGGCTGCTGGTCGCGTTCGGCTCATCGGTCGTGCATCGCGTCGTTCCGGTGAGCGCGGGTCGCCGTTACTCGCTGGCCCTGTGGGCGCTCTCCCCCACGCCGTAAGTGTCTCGCCACGGCGTCCTACGCGACGTCCGTGCGCCTGCCCGTTCGATCGATGTCCTCGCGCAAGGTTCGCAGCGCCTGGCGGATGATGCGTGAGACCTGCATCTGCGAGACGCCGACGAGCTCGGAGATCTGCGTCTGGGTGAGATCCTCGGTGAAGCGCAGGCGCAGGACCTCGCGGTCGCGCTCGGACAGCGTCTGAAAGGCGTCGTCGAGCAGCACGCGCATCTCGGCGCGACCGATCTCCGGATCGCGCACCCCGATCGAGTCCGCGAGCGTGACGTCCTCCCCCGTCGGCTCGTCCAGCGAACGTGTGCGCCGTGCCTCCTGGCTCTGGATCGTGATCAGCACCTCCTCGAAGGGCTGGTCGACCTTGCCGGCGAGCTCCTGCACGGTCGGCGATCGCCCGAGCTCGGTGGTGAGCTCGTCGCGCGCCTTGGCGATCTGGATCTGCAGCTCCTGCATGCCGCGCGGCACGCGCATCGCCCACGTCTTGTCTCGGAAGTGGCGCTTGATCTCCCCGAGGACGGTCGGCGTGGCATACGACGAGAAGCGCACTTCGCGCGAGAGATCGAAGCCCTTGATCGCCTTCATGATCCCCACGCAGGCGACCTGGACGAGATCGTCCAACGGCTCGCCGCGGCCGCCGTAGCGCGCGGCAAGCGCGCGCGCCAGCGGCACCATCTCCTCGGCCAGGAGGTCGCGGGCGCGGGTGTCTCCGTTCTCGTGGTAGCGACGCAGAAGCTCGCGCTCGCGATCGGCGCGTCCTCCGGTACCCGCGATCGACAGGTCTGTCACGCGTGAGGAAATCTAGTACACGCGGCCGGAAGTTCTGTGTGGAGTCCCGGGATGCCCGGGAAACGCGCAGAACCTGCGGCCGCGTGTTCTGGCTGGTCGGGTCCGGTCGCCCCGAGGCACGCTGGGCGCGATCAGCCCTGCTCGAGCGGGGCCATCGTCAGCCCCGCGCCTTGCAACTGATCCCAGTACAGCTCGGCCGCCTCTTGGTGTCCGGACCACACGATCGCCTGCCCGCTGCGGTGGATCTGGTCGGCGATGCGATAGCCGCGGTCGACGCTGATGCCGGGAATGAAGCGCGCGAGCGCGAGCGCGACACCGTCGAAGGTGTTGTGATCGTCGTTGCGGACGATCACGCGCCACTGGCCTCCCAGCCCGCCACCGGGCGGTCCGGTGCGCGGCTTCTCGATTGTCTGGCTGCTCATCGACGACCAGGATACGAGGGCTAGCGCGAATCGCCAAGCTCCAGGCGGCGAGTCCAGTAGCGATCGAGCCCCAGCCACTGGTCATCCGGCGGCATCGCCTGGCCGAATGCCTGCGCGGCCGGTCCGTCCAGCGCCGCGGTGAACGCGTCGCGCAGCGCGCTCGCGTACCCCTCGCGGTCGGTCCTGCGGGCCAGCTCGCCCCACCGTGTCAGCGCCTCGCGCATTCGCGCGAGATGCTCGCCGACGTCCGCGTAGTCACCGAAGTGCGTGATCGCCAGCGTCGCCGGGTCCCACTCCTCGATCGCGTCCAGCGACGCACGCCACGCGTCGAGGTCGATGTCCGGCGGCGGCGTCGGCGCCAGCAGGAGGTCGCCGTCGGGGAGGCGCACGCCGCAGGTGTCGCCGGGGAACACCCAGCCGCTGGCCGCATGGCGGTAGGAGACGTGATGCGAAGCGTGGCCGGGCGTGTAGGCGACGTCCCAGCCGTCGAGCGATTCGCCGCCTCGCAGCACGCGCAGCGAGCGCTCGGGGACCGCGACGACCTCGCCCCACAGCCGCTCGAACTGCTCGCCGTAGAGCCGCTTGGCCGATGCCACCAGGCGCGTCGGGTCGGCGAGGTGCTTGGCGCCGCGCTCGTGGACCCAGACCTCGACGTCGGGCCACTCGCGCACGAGCGCGCCGGCCGCACCCGCGTGGTCGAAGTGGATGTGCGTGAGCAGCAGCGCTCGTGGCTGCTCGTCGCCGAGCGCGTCGAGCAACGTGTCGACGCACGACTCGGGGCCGGGGTCGACGAGCACGTCATCGACCTGCCAGCAGCAGATGACGTGCTCGTTGCCGAGATGCTCCAGATCGATCGGTCGCATCGATCAGATCCTACGTCGCCCCGCCGCCAGCGGATCGCCTCCGCGGCGTCGAGGGCGCAGATCGGCAGCGATGGCCCGCGATCGCAGGCCGAGCGGCCCGGCACACGGCTGCGGAGCGCAAGCGGCGGGCAGCTACGATCAGGCGATGGCCGAGTCGCCCGCGCACCGCCTCTCGGAGCGCGACAAGCCCTGGATGATGCGGACCTACGCCGGCCATTCGACGGCCGCGAAGTCCAACGAGCTGTATCGCTGCAACCTCGCTCGTGGCCAGACCGGGCTGTCGGTGGCATTCGACCTGCCGACCCAGACCGGCTATGACGCCGACCACGAGCTGGCGCGCGGGGAGGTGGGCAAGGTCGGCGTCCCAGTCGCCCACAAGGGCGACATGCACGCGCTGATGGACGCCATCCCGCTGGACACGATGAACACGTCGATGACGATCAACGCCACGGCGCCGTGGCTGCTGGCGCTGTACGTCGTGTGTGCCGAGGAGAACGGCGTCGATCCGCGGGTCCTGCAGGGCACGACGCAGAACGACATCGTCAAGGAGTTCCTGGCGCGAGGAACCTACGCGTTCCCGCCCGGTCCGTCGATGCGGCTGACCGCCGACCTGATCGCCCACACCGTCACCGAGATTCCGAAGTGGAACCCGATCAACATCTGCTCCTACCACCTGCAGGAGGCCGGGGCGACGCCCGTCCAGGAGATCGCCTTCGCGATGTCCAACGCGATCGCCGTCCTGGATGCCGTCGGCCAGCGCGTCGAAGCCGCTCTGATGGGCGCCGTGTTCAGCCGCGTGTCGTTCTTCGTCAACGCCGGTGTGCGCTTCGTCGAGGAGCACGCCAAGCTGCGAGCGATGGCCATCCTGTGGGAGCAGCTCGGCCGCGAGCGCTTCGGCGTGCGGGACGCCAAGCAGCTGCGCTTTCGCTACGGCGTGCAGGTCAACTCGCTCGGCCTGACGGAGGCCCAGCCCGAGAACAACGTCCAGCGGATCGTGCTGGAAGCGCTCGCCGTCACGCTGGGCCGCGACGCTCGCGCGCGCGCCGTGCAGCTGCCGGCGTGGAATGAGGCGCTCGGCCTGCCACGACCGTGGGATCAGCAGTGGTCGCTACGCATCCAGCAGGTCCTCGCCTACGAGACCGACCTGCTGGAGTACCCGGACATCTTCGCCGGGTCGCACGTCATGGACGGGCTCGTCGAGGAGATGCTGTCCGGCGCTCGCGACGAGATGGCGACCGTCGCGCGCCAGGACGGCGTCGATGCGGCCGTCGCCTACATGAAGTCCGCGCTCGTCGACTCCCACGGCGAGCGCATCCGCCGCATCGAGTCCGGCGACCTCGTCGTCGTCGGCCAGAACGCCTACGCCGACTCCGAGCCCTCGCCGTTGGCTGCCGGAGCCGACGGCGGGATCATGACCGTCGACGCCGGCGTCGAGGCCGAGCAGATCGCGGCGTTGGTGGCATGGCGCGAGCGGCGCGACGCCACAGCGGTCGGCGCGGCGCTCGACGAGCTTCGTCGCGTGGCGGCCGACGACGCCCAGAACATCATGCCCGCGACGATCGCGGCCGCACGCGCCGGCGTGACCACGGGCGAGTGGGCCCAGGCGCTGCGCGACGTCCACGGCGAGTACCGCGCGCCAACCGGGGTCGGCGAGGCCAGTGCGCCTCGCCGGGTCTCGACGGAGGGCGACCTCGAAGCACTGCGCGAGGAGGTGGAGCGTGTCAGCGACGCGATCGGCCGTCGCATCAAGATCCTCGTCGGCAAGCCGGGACTCGATGGACACTCCAACGGCGCCGAGCAGATCGCCGTGCGCGCGCGTGACGCGGGCCTGGACGTCGTCTACGAGGGCATCCGCCTGACGCCGTCGCAGATCGTGACGAGCGCGCTGCAGGAGGGTGTCCACGTCATCGGCCTGTCGATCCTGTCGGGCTCGCACCGCGAGCTCGTTGCCGAGATCACGCGCGCGCTGGCCGACGCCGGCGTGGATGCTCCGGTCGTCGTCGGCGGGATCATCCCCGACGCCGACGTCGCTGCGCTGAAGGAGGCCGGCGTGGCGGTCGTCTTCACCCCCAAGGACTTTGACCTGACGCAGATCATGCGCACCGTCGTCGCGCTCGTGGCCGATCGCCACGGGGTCGCGGCCGCGACCCGCTGACGGCGGTGCTCAGGCCGTGGCGAGTGCCGCGTCGACCAGCATGTCGACGATGAGCTCGACCTCCGTCAAATCAAGATAGTTGCGCGAAGGCCCGACGGACCGCCAACGAGCCGACTCCGTGGGCCAGCAGCGATGTGCCGCCACCCGCCCCGGGCTCGATCTCGACGACGATCTCCTGCACCTCCTTGTGCAGCAGCGCGAACAGCCCGAAGGGAAACGCGAAGATCGCCAGCGCGATCGTCCAGCCTGGACGGCACTGACGACGGAAGATCAGCGCGCTGCCGACGATCGACATCTTGTAGCCGTGCGGCGCAAACGCCGGCGCAATCACCTCGAAGGCCTCGCGGCGTGCCTGCCGCGGATCGGTGCGCGCGCAGCAGATCGACGACGGCGGCGCGATCACTGTCGCCTGCGCGCATCAGCGGGGCGGTCACCGCGCGGAGGGTACCCTGGGGCGCGATGTCCGACACCGGCGAGGAGCTCGGCGCGCGGCTGCGCGAGCGCGACCTCACCGCGGCGCCCGCGGTCCTCAACCTCGTCGAGAATCGAGCCCCCCAGCAGCGTGGCGCGATCGCGGCGCTGCTGGCCGGCGTGTCGCCGGCCGCGCTGGGAGCCGAGGCGCCAGGGCACCTCGTCGGCATCACCGGTCCGCCGGGCTCGGGCAAGTCCTCGCTGCTGGCGCAGCTCGTGCCGGCATGGCGCGCGCTGCAGCGCAGCGTCGCGGTGCTCGCCGTGGACCCGTCCTCGCGACGGTCAGGCGGCGCGCTGCTCGGCGACCGTGCGCGGATCGCCGTCGACGCCACCGATGCGGCCGTCTTCGTGCGCTCGATGGCCGCCGGCGGTCGGCTCGGCGGGCTTGCGCCGGCCACGCGCGCGGCGGCCCAGGCGCTCGCTGCCGCCTTCGACGTCGTCGTCGTCGAGACCGTCGGAGTCGGCCAGTCGGAGACCGACATCGCCGAGGCTGCCGACACCGTGGCGGTCGTGGTGCAGCCCGCGGCCGGCGACGTCCTGCAGTTTTTGAAGTCGGGAATCATGGAGATCCCCGACGTGCTCGTCGTGACCAAGGCCGATCTCGGTGCTCCGGCCGCCCGCTCCCAACACGACCTGCAGGCGTCGCTGCGGTCCCTGGGCGCGCCCGACATCCCGGTCCTTGCAGTCTCGTCGCTGGCGCCGCCATCCGGCGTCGGCGAGCTGGTCGCGGCGCTCGACGAGCACCGCGCGCGGATCGACGTTCCCGCACGACGGCTCGCGGCGCGGCGGGCCAGCGCGCTCGCCGACTTCAGCGCCGAGCACGGCGATCGGGGACTCCGCGCCCTCGGCGGGTCGCGGGCGGCGACGCGGCTACTGGCTGCACTGGACGCGTCGCTTGACGTGGCGGCGCTGACCGAGGCCCTGGAGCAGGCGGCGCGGTGAGCCGCCGGACCGTCACCGATCTGGCCATGATGGTGCTCGCGTTCGCGCTATGCAGCGCCGTGGCAGGGCTCGCCGGCACTCCCAACCTCGGCACGGCGCTGACCTTCGGGCAGCTCGGCTTCGCGCTGACCGCGACGTACGTGCTCGTCAAGCGCTGAACGCGCCCGCTACGGCACCGGGGTGGCGCTATCGCCGCCGGGCGGCAGGATCTTCCACCTGTCGTCCTCGCGCACGAGCGTGTACTTCGCCTCGCCGGGAACCTGGCCGGCGGCTGAGCCGCGCACCTGGGCGGTCGCCCGGTCGCCGTCGACCTTGACGCTGAGGACCGTCAGCGTCGGGTTGCGCACGTCCTCGAGTGCCGTGCGAAGCGCGACTTCGCACGGCAACCCGCTGCTCGCCGTCCTGCGCACGTAGGACTTGGCGAGCAGGTCATCGCACAGCCGCTGGTAGTCCTTCAGGCGCGACGCCGAGCCGTAGCCGGCCAGCGCATCGCGGACGAGCTTGTCGTCGTCGCGCCGTCCGCCGAGCACGACCACTGCGAGGATGACGACGATCGCCAGCAACCCGGCGATGGCGATTCGAGGCTTGCCGCCGAGCTTGCCGAAGGCGCGAAACGGCGCGCCGAGCAGTCGCCGCGGCTTGGCGAGGACGCTGCCCAACGCCGCCAGGCGCTTGCCCTTCGGCTTGTCGCCCTTGGCCTTCTTGGTCTTCTTGACCTTCTTCTCCGCCTTGGCCTTCTTCTCGCTCTTGGGATCGGGCAGCGGATCAAACGGAGAAGCCGCCGCCAGTTCCTGCGGCGTGGGCTGCTTCTTGCGCTTCAGGGAAGGGCGCTTCATGGGCGCGCAGACTAATGGACGCCGAGGCGGCGTCGAGCCGTCATGCATCCGTAAGCGCGGAATGCGAGAACTCACTGCAACGAATGGTCGTCCTCCTCGCATTCGCGCTGCTCGCGGGCGCCGCCACGGCGATCACGCCATGTGTGCTGCCCGTCCTCCCGGCGCTGCTGTCGGCAAGCGGCAGTGGTGGTCGCCGCCGGCCGCTCGGCGTCGTCGCCGGGCTGACGCTGACGCACACGATCACGATCGTCGGAATCGCGGCGGTCGTCGACGGCGTGGGCTTCGCGGACGGCACCCTGCGCACGCTCGCGATCGCCGCGCTGGCCGTCTTCGGGCTGACCCTGCTCGTGCCGCGCCTGAGCCACTGGATGCAGGAACGGATGTCGGGCTTCTCGCGCCTGGGCCCGCGCAGCGCCGGCGACGGGTTCTGGTCGGGTCTACCGGTCGGCGGCGCCCTGGGTTTCGTCTACGCGCCATGCGCCGGGCCGATCCTCGCGGCCGTGATCTCCGTCAGCGCGTCGCAGGGCACGACCGGGCAGCTCGTCGCGGTGGCGGCCGCCTACGGCCTGGGCTCCGCCGTCGTGCTACTGGGGCTGGCGCTCGGGGGACGCAAGCTCATGGATCGCGTGCGCAACGCCGGTCGCGGCCCCGCGTTGCAGCGAGCCTTCGGCGTCGTGATGGTGCTGACCGCCGTGCTGATGTTCGCCAACCTCGACATTCGCTTTCAGACGGCCCTCGCCAGCGACTTCCCGGGCTTTCTGACCAATCCCACCGGGGGTCTTGAGCGCACCGACGCCGTCGAGGGGCGACTTGCCGGCCTGCGCGGCGAGTCGAGGTTCGAGCCGCCCTCCGAGGCCGTCGCTCCGAAGGGGAAGAGCACCCCAGCGCCCGCGAAGGCCGCCTCAGACGCGGCGCTCCCCGGTGTCCGGACGCCCGCGCTGCGGGTGCTCGGCGACGCGCCCGAGTTTCGCGGCACGCAGCGCTGGTTCAACTCGCCGCCGCTGACGATGAAGCGCCTGCGCGGGCGTGTCGTGCTCGTCGACTTCTGGACCTACACCTGCATCAACTGCCTGCGCACGCTGCCCTACATCAAGTCGTGGGACAAGCGCTACCGCGACCAGGGCCTGACGATCGTCGGCGTGCACACGCCCGAGTTCGCCTTCGAGAAGAAGGCGTCCAACGTGCTGCGATCGATCAAGGACAACAAGCTGCGCTACCCGGTCGTGCAGGACAACGACTTCGTCACCTGGAACGCGTTCACCAACAGGGGCTGGCCGTCGAAGTACCTCATCGACGCCAAGGGCCGCGTGCGCTACACGCATCTCGGCGAGGGCGCCTACGAGGAGACCGAAGCCGCCATCCGCACGCTGCTCGCCGAGGCCGGCGACGAGCGCCTCGGCAAGGCCGCCACGCCCGACGGCACGATCGAGTCCGTCGGCCCGCATGCGACGCCCGAGACCTACCTGGGCAGCTCGCGGGCGCAGAGCTTCTCCCCCGAGGGCCCGACCAACGGCACGCGCGACTACACCGCGGCCAGCGGCGAGGACCTGCCTCTGAGCGTGTTCAGCCTCGGCGGGCGCTGGCGCGTCGACGACGAGTCCGCACGAGCGGTGCGCAAGGCGACGATCACCGCCCGCGTGGTCGGCACGGCCGTCTACATCGTGCTCTCCTCCAAGGCTGACAAGCCACGCAAGGTGCAGGTCCGCCTCGACGGCAGGCCGATCGCCGGTGCCGATGCCGGCGAGGACGTCAAGGACGGCGTCGTGACCGTGCGAACCCAACGGCTCTACTCGCTGGTCAAGGTCGATTCGCTGCAGGAGCACGTGCTGACGTTGCGGTTTGCCCCGGGCGTCAGCGGCTACGCGTTCACGTTCGGCTGAGCGTCCGTCCTAACATGGCCGGGATGGAAGCTTCAGAAGCCCGCTCGTGGCTGCGCTGCTACCGCTGCTGGTCCACGGATCTCGAGGTCCAGGTCCACTACGAGGGGATCCACAAGATCGATGCCGAGACCGGCGAACGCACCGACGCGGTCGACGAGCTCCAGGAGGCGGTCGTGCAGTGCCTGGAGTGCATGCACGACCAGCCGCACCTCGGCTTTCACAACGGCCGCGTCGAGCCGATCGAGGATCGCTGGGAGCGGATGATCGCGGGCACGCCGTGGGTCGCGTCCTGCACGGTGACCGTCGACGCCGAGGAGGTCGAGACGTGCTCGGGCCCCGAAGCCGGCGACGCGCTGTCCTACGCGGCGTTCGGCGACCACGGCACGCGCGAGTTCTTCACCCACGTGCGCTTCCACAAGCACGACGGCGACAAGATCGTCGTGCACCTGCTCGTCGAGCTCTACGCGCGCTCGCCCGAGGAGGCCTCGCAGGTGCTCGAGGAGGCCGCGCGCGGCCAGCTGGCGATCACGTCGCTCGCCGAGGAATCGCGCCCGCCGGCCTCGACCGGCGACGGCCGGCACTGACCCACGCTCAGGGGTAGATGCCGCGCATCCTGGCGGCTTCTGAGACGCGCTCGATCGCGACCGACAGCGCGGCCATCCGCCAGTCGCAGCCGTGGCGCTCGGCAGCGCCGACGACGCGCCCGAACGCCGCGCGCAGCTGGCGGCGCAGGCGCTCCTCGATCTCCATCTCATCCCACGTGTAGTGCTGCTGGTCTTGCACCCACTCGAAGTAGGAGACGGTGACGCCGCCGGCGTTGGCGAGCACGTCGGGCACGACGAGGATGTCGCGCTCGCGCAGGATCGCCTCGGCGTCGGGCGTCGTCGGGCCGTTGGCCGCCTCGATCACGAGTTGGCAGTTCAGCCGCGGCGCGTTCTCGCCGGTGATCTGTCGCTCCAGCGCGGCGGGCATGAGGATCTCGCAGGGCACCTCGAGCACGTCGGTGGGACCGACACGCTCGGCGTCGGGGTAGCCGGCCAGCACGCCCCCCTCCTGCACCCATGCGCTGATCGCGGCGATGTCCAGCCCATCGGCTGCGACGAGCCCGCCCGAGCGATCGGATACCGCGACGACCTGTGCGCCGATCGCGGCGAGCTCGCGCGCAGCGACGGCGCCGACGTTGCCAAAGCCCTGGATCGCCACGCGCGATTCGCGCAGCGCCATGCTGATCTTGTCGCAGACGGCCTCCAGCACGTAGACGACGCCCAGGCCGGTGGCCTCGCGCCGTCCGGCCGTGCCACCGAGGACGATGGGTTTGCCGGTCACGATGCCCGGCACTGAGTGGCCGACCTGCTGGGAGTAGGTGTCCATGAACCACGCCATCTCGCGCTCGCCGGTCGCCATGTCCGGCGCCGGGATGTCCTTCTCGGGACCGATGACGGGGATCAGCTCGGCGGCATAGCGGCGCGTCAACCGCTCGAGCTCTCCGACGCTCAGCTCGCTGGGCGTGCAGCGCACGCCGCCCTTGGCGCCGCCATAAGGCAGGCCCAGCAGCGCGCATTTCCACGTCATCCACATGGCCAGCGCCGCGCACTCACCGAGCGAGACGTCGGGGCCGTAGCGAAAGCCGCCCTTCGTCGGCCCCATCGTCAGCGTGTGCTGCACGCGGTAGCCGGTCATCGAGCGCACCTCGCCGGAGTCCATCCGCACCGGGAAGTTCACGACGAGCGAGCGCCGCGGGTCGGCGAGGCGCGCGACGAACTCCGCGTCGAGGTTCAGCAGCTTGGATGCGCGACCGAACTGGTTGCGCGCGATGGCGTAGAGCTCTGAGCTCCATTCGCTGCCGGCGGCGACATCGTCGCGGGTCGCGTGTTCGTCGGCCATCGTGGGCCGGACCGTAGCGCGAGAAGCGAACGCGAGGCTGACGGCTACGCCGTGGCGTTCACCCGCCGCGGCTCGACGAGGTCGGTCCACGATCCCGTAGGCCACTGCCTCCTGGGTCATGTAGCGGTCGCGCCTACCGATCAGCCGCCAGGCCGTGGCGAAGCATCTCGCGTCACTGCAACGTGCTCAGCTCGTCAACGCGCATCGCAGCGGGCGGGAGACGCGCTTCGAAGCCACCCCCGCCCCACTCGCCGACGCGATCGGCTGGATGACCGAGGTCGGCGCCCAGTGGGACGCGCGCCTTGCTGCCCTCAGCGACGCAGTCGGTTGAGCTCGGCCGAACCCCGGACGCAGCCGGCCCGGCGCCCCCACGAAGCCGATCGTGGCGTCTGGGTGTCGTCATCCGCCACCGAAACGCCACGACCGTCCTCCGCGGGTCTGCCACTGGCCGCTACGCCGCCAGCCGTTGCTCCAGGGCATCGAACTGCGCGCTGATCTCGTCGGGCAGGTCGTCTCCGAACTTCGCCAGGAACTCCCGCATCTGCGGAAGCTGGAGCTTCAGTGCTTCGAGGTCCACATCGAGCACCGCGGCAAGATCCTCGTCGGACATGTCTAGGCCGGTCGTGTCGATGGCGCCCTCGGTCGGAACGAGACCGAGCGGACCGTCGACGGCATCAACCGTTCCCGCGCAGCGCTCGAAGACCCACTTCAGCACGCGCGAGTTCTCACCGAATCCGGGCCAGATGAACTTCCCGGTCTCCGGGTCCTTGCGAAACCAGTTGACGTAGAACATCTTCGGCAGCTCGGCACCGTCCGTCTTGCCCACATCCAGCCAATGCGCGAAGTAGTCCGCCATGTTGTAGCCGCAGAACGGCAGCATCGCAAACGGATCGAAGCGCAGCTGGCCAAGCCCACCGGCAGCCGCGGCCGTCATCTCCGAGCTCATCGTGGCGCCGAGGAAGACACCGTGCTCCCAGTCGCGTGCCTCGGTGACGAGCGGCACGACCGTCGCGCGGCGACCCCCGAACAGCATCGCGTCGACGGCCACGCCCTTGGGGTCCTCCCACTCCGGCGCGATCGCCGGGTCCTGCGACGCGGGCGTTGTGAAGCGCCCGTTGGGATGCGCAGCGGGCGTGTCGGAGTCGGGCGTCCAGTCATTGCCCTTCCAGTCGATCGCGTGGGCCGGAGGGTCCGTCGTCATGCCCTCCCACCACACGTCGCCGTCGTCGGTCAGCGCGCAGTTGGCAAACAGCGTGTTGGAGGCGACCGTCGCCATCGCGTTGGGGTTGGTGTCATCGCCGGTGCCCGGCGCGACGCCGAAGAACCCCGCCTCGGGATTGATCGCATAGAGCTTCCCGTCGTCGCCGAACTTCATCCACGCGATGTCGTCGCCGACCGTCTCGACGGTCCAGCCTTCCAGTGTCGGGATCAGCATCGCGAGGTTCGTCTTGCCGCAGGCACTCGGGAAGGCGCCCGTGACGACTTTGACCTCGCCCTCGGGATTGGTGAGTTTGAGGATCAGCATGTGCTCGGCCATCCAGCCCTCGTCGCGAGCCATCACCGAGGCGATCCGCAGCGCGAAGCACTTCTTGCCCAGCAGCGCGTTGCCGCCATAGCCCGAGCCGTAGGACCAGATCTCGCGCGTCTCGGGGAAATGGACGATGTACTTGTTCTCGGCGTTGCACGGCCACGGCACATCCTCGACCCCCTCGGCGAGCGGCATGCCGACCGAATGCACGCAGGGAACGAACTCGCCATCGGGACCGAGCACGTCCAGCGCACCCCGGCCCATGCGGGTCATGATTCGCATGTTCGCCACGACGCATGCCGAATCGGTCAGCTCGACGCCGATATGGGCGATCGGGGATCCAAGCGGACCCATCGAGAACGGGACCACGTACATCGTCCGGCCCTCCATGCAGCCGTCGAACAGCCCGGCCAGCTTGTCGCGCATCTCAGCGGGGTCGGTCCAGTTGTTCGTCGGACCAGCGTCATGCTCGTCCTGCGAACAGATGAACGTGCGGTCCTCTACCCGCGCGACATCCCCAGGATCAGAACGGGCAAGGTAGGAGTTGGGGCGCTTGGCGTCAGCCAGGCGCTGAAATGTCCCCGAGTCCACGAGCAGCTGCGCGAGGTCGTCGTACTCCTCCGCCGACCCATCGCACCAGTGGATGTCCTTCGGCTTGGTCAGGGCGGCGACTTCGTCGACCCAGGCAAGCAGCTTCTCGTTCGTCGTCGGCACGGTCGTCTGGCTCACGCGTTGCGCTCCTCGGCTCTCTCTTCCGGATGGCGCCCATTGTCGCGCAAACCGCGATTGGAGCGCAGCCTCGGGGGGTAGGGGCCCTTGCATCTCGGTCTGTGTGCTCGTGACATTCGTGCCAAGCGGTGGTTTTCCGCAACTTCCACCGACTTGACCAGTTTCAAGCTGAGACGAGATGCCGTCAGCACCCACGGACGCTACGCGACGTGATCTCGGCTGAGCCGACGGACACACAGATTGGCGGGCCCTGCGGTCAATACCCGTCTCAGTGATTCGACGCCCACAACCAGGAGGATTGCCTCATGCATGCACCAAACGATCAGGACGCACTTGGCGCGAAGTCGCCCACCAACGGTCCAGGCAAGCGCCGACTGGCGCTCGGGCGGGCGCCTCGGACCCGCTCAGTCGTGCTTGCAACGGGCATGCTCGTGATTGGCGTGTCGCCGTTCGCCATCGCTGCCACTGGTGATGCTCTGCGCGAAGGCAAGCGCAATGGCACAACGCGCGCGGAAACCGAGATCATCGGAAACCTCAAGTCCTCAACCGGCACGAAGGGGGGCTACGTCACTCGACAGTCCAACCTCTCGACCAGCGGAGGCGGCGCGATCTACGGCTGCCGCTCCCAGGCCGGCGGTTCAGCCGCGAAGCCCACACCCCAGAACCCGTGCGTTCGTGCCAACAACCTTTCCAAGGGCCTCGCGTTTGAGTTCAACGCATCAAACGGCGACATCGTCGGTGCCTTCACCGCCGGTGCGGGCGGCGACACCAAGAAGCCGTTCGTCACGAACGCGACTGGCATCGCGACCGGCCTGAACGCCGACCGTCTTGACGGTGCACACCTCTCCGAGATCCTTACGGCAACGACGGCGATCGCGCAGAAGGCTGCCACCGACGCGGCCAACTCGGCCAAGGACCGTTGGATCACAGTCCGCGAGAACGATGCTGGAGACGGCGCCGAGATCGTGGCGCAGACCGGTGGCTTCAAGCTCGTCAACTGCTACTCGGCGAACGACAACTGCTACATCGACGCCGGTAGCGACGTGACCAAGAACGCCCTCTGGGCAGAGGTGCTGACCGAGAACACCACAGGCGGCACGGGCCCCGCCGCTGCGAGCAACCCCGGGACCGACGGTCTCAACGCGCTGGCGGCATCCACCTCCGTGGCGCCGTGCTTCCTGGAACTCGTCAAGTGCGGCCCGCCGAACACCGACACCGACAACAACGGCACCAATGGCGTCTTCGTTGTCGCTCCGCGGAACTCTGAGGACGGTGCAGCGCCCGCCAAGGGGGATTACTACACCTTCACCGCGTTCGTCTCAGCAGCCCAAGCCGCTAGCTGAGCTGACCCTCAACGCGCGGCTCGCGTCGCGCGCACCAATCAGACCAGCGAGGGGCGTCGACTATCGGCGCCCCTCGTTGCGTTCTGCGGTATCCACACACCGCCAACGAAAATCGGAAATCCCAACTCTCACCCATTGCCGCTCACCGTACGCGAAGCTTCTTCGACGATCCGCGATAGCTCAGGTAGCGGTAGCCGCGTTCCCCCGGTACCCACACCCGAATCTGCAGCTGCACACCCGGTCGCCGTACCGGCAAGCGATAGGTCCCGGAGAAGCGTCCGCGACGGTCGGTGCGCTTCTTCGCAAAGGTTGCCCACGCAAAGCCGCGCGTACGTCCCTGGACTCTGACCTGCTTGCCCTTCGTCGGTAATGGGCGTGCCAGGACCCGGCCGCTGTATCGCACGGTTCTTCCTCGCAGAGAGACGCGCAGCGCTGCTCTGGCCCGCACCCGAACCTTCAGCTTCGGCGAAGTCGCCGCAACCCGGCTCCCTCCCTTCGCCCGGTACACGAAGCGCATCGTCCGAGTCGGTCCCCGCATCCTGCGACGATAGGTGAAGGTCCCGTTCGCTCGAGTCTTGACCGTCCCAACACGCCGTTCCTTCCGACCGCTGCGCTGCAAGACCTCGATGCGTGCGTGTGCAGGGCCTGATGTCGAGCCAGCGACGGTCAAACGCCCACGCACCGTGACCTTCCGGCCGAATGGCACGATCAGACTCGCGCGTTTCGAGCGCACGAAACGGGCTTCGAGCTTGGCGGTCGGGTCAGTCGGTTGGGCGTCTCCGACGTCCGCCGAAGGCGACTCGACATTCTGTACATTGATCAGTTGCACCTGGAACGCCCGCTGATTGCCGGCAGCATCGGTCGTCCGCAGGATCAGCGGATGTGTGCCATCCGAGACCCTACGAGTATCGACCGCCAACGCACCTTCATCCGCGGGCGGACATGGTCTGAGTTGCGAGTAGGAGCAGCTTGCACTCAGACTCTTTGTGGCGATCACGACATCGCCGACCAACGCCTCGATCGTTGCGATGCCCGACTCGGCGTCGGACACCTTGTACTCGACGGTGCGCACGCCGGACACGGGTGACGGCACCAACAATGTGCCGCCTGTCACGACGCTCTGTGGCTTGCCGTCCTCCGTGAGTGTGATCTCGGCACCGCGGACCTCCAACGGTATCTCATCGGCGGGGGAGCAGGGCAGGTTCGGCGGCTTCAGCGGGATCTTGAGGCAACGCAGGAACACCGTCACTCGACTGATGTCATCGGGCAGCTGAAGATCCAGTGGTTCGTCGAGCGTGCTGGCACCGGGTCGGTAGTAGTCACCGGAAGGACCATACATCTCGTAGTCGTCTGTCCCCGCCGCTGCTAATGCATGCAATTCTGAACCAGTCGAGGTGCTCTGCAAGCGCGCGACGAGCCAGAGCCGGATCCTTTGGAACTGCAAGCCGTCAGGTTCGGCGATTACCATCGAGGCTCGGGAATTGACGTCCATCGACCGCGCACCCGGGAGCGTCAGTCCGAACCCGCCGCCTGATGCACAATTGTCAACTGCCGCGACATTGGCAACAAGCGAGAACGTCCACGGGGTGATGGGCGCGGTCGCGTACCCCGGGACGTTGCAGTTGCGGATCACATACTGGCCTGCGTGGGCTTGGTCCTGAACGAGCAGACTCGCGGCGAGCGCGACGAACGTGATGGTGACGGTGCAGCGGAAGCGATTCATGCTGCTGCGTTGTCCCAACGAGACGTTTGCGGCACCCCACGCCAGTCGGCATGTGGATCACCTGCTGCGCGTGACGGCGTCGGGATGATCCTTTCATCCCACCGACCCCATCCAGCGGCCTTGGTGCCCGGATGTCTCGCATGCGTCCCCATGGCGGATCGCCCCCCAGTTTCAGAATGGCCCCTTCCATCCGTAGGGGACCCTAGGCAAGAGTTCGCCCCCGGTAAACCTGAAAAGATCGCAAATAGCGCGAGAAAGTTGGCATTCTGCGCAAGCGCTATGGAGCAGGCACCCCGCGCTCGCGCCGCGGCACCAGGACAAGGCGCTTGAATTCGGCCACGAGCACGCCATCCTGGTTGAGAACGCGGGTGTGCACTCGCACGGTCCCACGGTCGAGCTTGGTCTTGGATTCGCGTTTCTCAAGAACCTCGGTCTCGCAGAACAGGGTGTCGCCGTGGAAGACCGGCGCCGGGTGCTTGAGCTCTTCGGTCTGCAGGTTGGCGATCGCCTTGCCGCTGATGTCCGAGACGCTCATGCCGAGCGCCAGCGAGTAGACCATCGGCCCCACGACGACATTGCGGCCCTGCTGAGATGCCGCCGCGTAGACGTCGTTGACGTGCAGCGGATGGTGGTTCATCGTCAGCAGGCAGAAGATGTGATCCTCGCTCTCGGTCACGGTCTTCGCCGGCCAGTGCTTGTAGATGGCGCCGATCTCGAACTCCTCGAGATAGCGGCCGTACGGGTGGGCGCCAGAAGCCTCGCGCTCTGCTTGGTCGGTCGTGAAGTCGTCGCTCATCCGGGTGATCTCCTCGAGTTGGAAAGCGCCGCGATCATGACGGACGCGATGGCTGGTCAGCTGTCAGGCGGTGATCGGTGGTCGAGCTCGCGCAGCCGGACGCGCAGCTTGCCCTGCCGCGAGCGAAGCTCGCGCTCGAGCTCGTCGAGCTTCTCGCGCCGCCGGCGCAGCAATGCCAACTGGCCGGCGATGTGCGTGCCGGCTTCTTCGAGGATCTGCCTGCGACGCTGCGCCGACGGGTCGCCCTCGTGCCATTCGGCACGCAGCGCCCCCCGCGCCTCCTCGGCGGTGACGACGTCGCGCAGCTCGTCGAGCGACAGCCCCAGCAGGTCCTTCAGGCGCAGCAGCTCCAGCACCCGTTCGACGTCCGCCTCGTCATAGAGGCGGTGCTGACCGGCGTCGCGCTCGGTCGCGACGGGAAGCAACCCGAGCTCCTCGTAGTAGCGGATCGTGCGCGGCGTCGTACCCGTACGCTTGGCGAGCTGGCCGATGCGCAGTTCGCCGGTGCCTGCATGAGCGGTGCTCACGCCGCGCCTCGCGATGGCGTGAGATCGGCCCGTCGCTCCGCGGTCATGTGCGCAGGTCGCATGACGCACACGATCGCGCCTACGACGGACGTCAGCGCCAGCGCCCACAGCGCCGTGTGCATGTTGTGGATGAACGGCGCCAGGCGAGCGTCCGACAGCCCTGCCGCCAGTCCCGAGAAGATCTGCAGCAGCACGTCGCGCGGCACGGCATTGGTGATGACGGCGAGCACGAAGGCGATCGACAGCACGGCGCCTGTGTTCTGCAGCATCATCCGCGCGCCCGCCGCGATGCCGCGGCGGTGTGGTGCCACGGCCCCCATCATCGCGGCGGTGTTGGGCGAGTTGAACATGCCAGAGCCGATCCCGACGATCGTCAGCCACAGCATCCCCTGCCAGTAGGGCGTGTGCACGTCGAGCGTCGTCATCAGCGCCAGGCCGGCGGCGCTGACGAGCATCCCGCCCGCTGACAGCATGCGCGAACCATGCCGGTCGGCCCACAGCCCCGCGAGCGGCGACGCGACGAGCATCCCGATCGCGAGCGGCGCGAGCTTGATGCCGGCCGTGATGGGGTCGTCGCCCTGCGCGCCCTGGTAGTAGAAGACGAAGACGAACATCAGGGCAAAGCGCGAAAGCCCGTTGATGAGCGCCGCACCGGAGGCGGTCGCGAACAGCCGGTCGCGGAAGATCGCGAGGTCGAGCATCGGGGCACGGCTACGCGCCTCGATCGCCACGAACGCGGGCAGCAGGACGGCGGCGACGACGAGGGAGACGATCACGATCGGGTCGTTCCAGCTCGTGACGGCGCCCCGCGAGATGCCGAGCACGAGACCGGTCAGGCCGAGCACGAACGCCAGTGTTCCGGGCACATCCAGCTCGCGGACGCTGTCGGGCTTGGCAAGCTCGCGGAGAACCAGCGCCCCCCAGGCAGCGCCGATCAGGCCGAACGGCACGTTGAACCAGAACACCCACGGCCAGGAGATCGAGACGAGCGCTCCGCCAAGCACCGGCCCCAGAACCAGGCCCACGGCGGCGACCATCGTGTTCGTGCCCATCGCAACCCCGAGCTGCTCGCGCGGGAAGGCGTCGGTCACGAGCGCCGCGGCGTTGGCGAACAGAAACGCGCCACCGATGCCCTGCAGGATGCGCCAGAGGATCAGCTGCGTCGTGTCCGCGGCGAAGCCCGCGCCAAGCGACGCGAATGCGAAGACGACGAAGCCGGCGATGTAGGCGCGCTTTCTCCCGAAGACGTCCGACAGGCGCCCGGCGGTCAGCACGAGGACCGTCGAGGCGATCATGTAGGCGAGGATCACCCACACGAGTTCGAGCACCCCCGCATGCAGGCTGCGCTCGAGGTCGGGCAGGGCGATGATCAGCGTGCCGGAGTTGATCGTCGCCATCAGCATCCCGAGGCTCGTGCAGGACAGCGCCCACCACTTGTAGTTGCGGTGGTCGCCCTGGACGCCCAGGCGGCGCGATCGTGTGGGGGACTGTCCGTGATGAGTTGCCATCTTACGTGCACGTCACGTTAGCAACGTGCCGATGCACCATCGAGCGCCTTCGCGCCTGTCCCGTGCGAACACTCGATAGGTTCAGCGCAGCCAGCCGCGTTGGCCCCCGACCCCTGGAGGCGTCCCTCTTGCGCAATCCCCGTGCCTTTCTCAAGCCGCTCGCGATGGGCGCGCCCGACCCACTGCCCGAGATCCCGGTCACGCCGTCGCGGATGATCCATTTCCTGGACTTCTCCAACGAGAAGATGGTCGCCAAGGCGCCCGACATCGCGCGCAAGGTCGACATCCTGCTCGGCAATCTCGAGGACGCCGTTCCCGTCGAGCGCAAGCTCGCCGCCCGTGAGGGGCTCATCAAGGTCGGCCGGGAGATGGACCTCGGCGACACCGCGCTGTGGGTTCGCGTCAACTCGCTGGAGTCGCCCTGGGTGCTCGACGACCTCACCCAGCTCGTCGCGGAGATCGGCCACAAGCTGTCGGTCATCATGGTGCCGAAGGTCGAGGGACCGTGGGACATCCACTACGTCGACCGCCTGCTCGCCCAGCTCGAAGCCAAGGCGGGCCTCGAGCAGCCGATCATGGTCCACGCGCTGCTGGAGACCGCGCTGGGCGTCAACAACATCGACGAGATCGCGACCGCCAGCCCGCGCATGCAGGGCATGAGCCTCGGCCCCGCGGACCTCGCCGCCAGCCGCCGCATGAAGACGACCCGCGTCGGCGGCGGGCACCCCGGCTACCGCGTCATCTCCGATCCCGACCCGTCGGCGCAGGATGGCGCGCCGCGCGAGTCCGCCCAGCAGGACCCCTGGCACTTCACGCTCGGGCGCATGGTCGACGCCTGCACCGGCGCCGGCCTGCTGCCCTTCTACGGCCCGTTCGGCGACATCAAGGACGTTGCCGGCTGCGAGGCGCAGTTCCGTGCGGCGTTCATCATGGGCTGCGTCGGCACATGGTCGCTGCATCCGGTGCAGATCGACATCGCCAAGCGCGTGTTCAGCCCCGATCCCGACGAGGTCAGGTTCGCCAAGAAGGTCATCGAGGCGATCCCCGACGGGCGCGGTGTGCACATGATCGACGGCAAGATGCAGGACGACGCGACGTGGAAGCAGTGCCGCGTGATGGTCGACCTCGCCGAGATGCTCGCGCGTAAGGACCCCGAGCTGGCTGAGGCCTACGAGATGGGATCCTGATCGCCTGGTCTGTGCTGTGTCAGGCCCGTATCTGGACGATCTGGAGCTCGACCGCTCGACTGACCCGCCGCGCGACGTGTCGCTGGAGGATTGAGACCGGCGTCACGGTGCTCAACCCGTGGGAGCCGCCGCCGGCGTAGGCGTGCGGGTAGGGTCCCGCCCTATGCGTTTCTTCGAGTACGAGGCCCGCGAGATCGTCAAGCGATCCGGGATCCCGGTCACCGACTTCGGCTTCACGACCGACGCCGCGGAGGCACGGACGATCGCCGAGCGGATCGGCGGCAGCACCGTCATCAAGTCCCAGGTGCTGACCGGCGGGCGCATGAAGGCCGGCGGCGTGAAGTTCGCCGACACGCCCGAGGAGGCCCAAGCCCACGCCGCGGACATCCTCGAGCTCGAGATCAACGGCCAGATGCCGCGCGGCGTGCTCGTCGATCCGAAGGCCGACGTCAAGCAGGAGTACTACGCGGGCGTCGTCTGGGACGGCACCGCCAAGAAGCCCGTGATCCTCTTCTCCGACATGGGCGGCATCGACATCGAGGACGTCGCGCGCGAGCACCCCGCCCACGTCGGCCGCGTGCACCTGTCAAACATCCTGCCGCTCAGCGACTACCAGGCCAAGGAGTGCATCGCGCAGACCGGTGTAACCGGCAAGGCGCTGCAGCGCCTGACCCCGATCGTGCGCAAGCTCGCGCAGCTGTTCGTCGACAACGACATGGTGCTCGCCGAGATCAACCCGCTCGCAGAGATGCACGACGGCTCGTTCATCGCGCTGGACGCCCACATGGACATGGAGTCCGAGGCCCGCGGGCGCCACAAGCAGCTGCTCAAGGACCTGGGCGTCGGCGACGACGAGACGCGCATGGCGCGCGAGCCGACGGAGTTCGAGCTCGCCGGCGAGGCGGTCGACAACGCCAGCCACCGCGGCGTGGCGGGCAACGTCACGGAGTTCGACGGCAACATCGGCCTCGTCATCGGCGCCGGCGGCGGCTCGCTGACGCTCTTCGACGCCGTCCGCGCACACGGCGGCAAGCCCGCCAACTACTGCGAGATCGGCGGCAACCCGTCCGTCGAGAAGGCGTGCGGCCTGGCCAAGCTCGTCCTCCAGAAGCCCGGCGTCGACAAGATCGCGGTGATGATGTCGATCGTCTCCAACACGCGCGTGGACATCGTCGCGCGCGGCGTCATCAAGGCCTGCCTGGAGCTCGACATGGATCCCGCCGAGAAGATCGCGATCTTCCGGATCCCCGGCGCCTGGGAGGAAGAGGGCTTCAAGATCCTCGAGAAGTACGGCATCGAGTACGCCGACCGGTCAGTCTCGATGCACGAGGCCGCGCGGCGCGCCGTGGCGAAGATCGCCGGCCCGGAGGCCGTGACGACATGAGCATCCTCGTCGACGCCGACACGACGTTCATCGTCCAGGGCATCACGGGCCGCGAGGCCATCAACCTCACGCGCGAGTGCCTGGACTACGGCAGCGGCGCGAAGATCGTCGGCGGTGTCACGCCCGGGCGCAAGGGCCGCAACGTGCATGGCGTGCCGGTCCACGACACGATCGCCGACTGCGTCGAGGCCCACGGCAAGCCGATCGACGGCTCGGTCGTCACGGTCCCCCCCGCCTTCACCAAGGACGCGGTCTTCGAGGCGATCGAGAACGACATCAAGCTCATCGTCGTCGTCACCGAGCGCATCCCGCGCCGCGACGTCGCGCAGATGGTTGAGCTCGCCGCACTGCGCGGCGCGCGCATCATCGGCCCAAATTGCCTGGGCATCATCGTTCCCGACGTCATCAAGATGGGCGGCATCGGTGGGCCGGCGCGCAACGCTGCCCAGGCCTACACGCCCGGGCCGATCGGCGTCATCAGCCGCTCGGGCGGCATGACGACGGAGATGTCCTCGACGCTGTCGGCAGCCGGCCTCGGCCAGTCGACCGCGATCTCGATCGGCGGCGACGCCATCATCGGGTCGACCTACGCCGAGCTCATGCCGCTCTTCGATGCCGACGAGCAGACCGAGGGCATCGTGATCTACACCGAGCCCGGCGGTCGCATGGAGGCCGAGCTGGCAGCCTGGGTGACCGAGACCGGCTGCCGCATGCCGATCGTCGCGTTCATGGCCGGGCGCTTCATGGACGAGATGCCGGGCATGAGCTTCGGCCACGCCGGCACGATCGTCGAAGGCAAGGAAGACACCGCGACCGAGAAGATCGCCCGCCTGGCCGATGCCGGCATCACCGTCGCGGAGGAGATCTCCGAGATCCCGGAGCTCATGCAGTCCAAGCTGCAAGCGGGGAGCACGGCATGAGACGTGATGCGATCTTCATCGGGATCGAGGTCGACCAGGGAGCGCTCGACGAGCACAGCGAGCTGCCCGCGCACCTCACGCAGGTCTGCCCGGTCGACATCTACCGGGAAACCGAGGGCGCGCTCGAGATCGTCGCCGAGAACATCGACGAGTGCGTGCTGTGCGGGCTGTGCCTGGACACCGAGCATCTCGGCGTTGCCGTCGGCGCCGTGAAGGTCATCAAGCTCTACGACGACTGCGCGGTGCTCGGCGCCGAGTAGCCGGCGATTCCATCCGGGTAGGCGTTGCCGTCCCAGCGATCGTGCGACGATCGCGCCGACGTCCGTCATGCTGCCGCCCACCTTGTCGAGCATCTGCTGTCCGGCGACGGTGTTGAACGCTTGCTTCCCGCGCCGTGACCCGCCGATCCTCAGTCTCGGGCGCGGCGGGTCCGCAGGCGCTCCTCCTGCTTCTCCACGACATGGACGATGAGCTTGAGGATCTCCTGCACGCCTGAGGCCTTCGCCTGACCATAGGTAAAGGCCTCGCGCCAGTCGGCGATGTGCGCCTCCTTGGCCATGACGTTGAAGAAGGCCCGCGGAACCTGCACGCGCACCCGGGCATCCTCGGCGATGCCCTTGGTGACCTGCACCTCCTCGTCCTTGCCCTGCAGCTCGACGCGGTACATCTGCACGTCCCCGCGGCCCTTGAGCTCGACGGCGAACACGAGCTTCAGCGGTGCCAGCGCCGGCACATCGTCGATGAACCGCTCGACGGCGGTCTCGATCAGTCGCTTGGCGTCGTCGGCTGCCATCGGCGAGCAACCCTAGATCATCGGCGGCGCCGCACCCTGCCTCAGATCTTGTTGCGCTGCAGGAGCTTCTTGCCGATGACCATCTTCTGGATCTCCGACGTGCCCTCGCCGATCAGCAGCAGCGGGGCGTCGCGGTAGAGGCGCTCGATCTCGTATTCCTTGGAGTATCCATAGCCGCCGTGGATGCGAAAGGACTCCTCGACGCAGAAGCGCCCCGTCTCCGAGGCGAAGAGCTTGGCCATCCCGGCCTCGAGCTCCGAGCTCTCGCCGGCGTCCTTGAGCCGCGCGGCCTTGCGCGTCAACAGGCGGGCGGCCTCGATCTGGGTGGCCATGTCGGCGAGCTTGAACTGGATCGCCTGGTGCTGAGCGATCGGCTTGCCGAAGGCCTTGCGCTCCTGTGAGTAGCGCAGCGCGAGCTCCAGCGCCCGCTGGGCGATGCCGACGCCACGCGCGGCGACGTTCGCGCGACCGACCTCCAGCGCGTCCATCATCTGCACGAAGCCCTTGTTGAGGCCGTCCTCTTCGCCGCCGAGGATGTTCTCCGCCGGGCAGCGGTAGCCGTCGAAGACGAGCTCGGTCGATTCGACGCCCTTGTAACCCATCTTCTTCAGCGGCGGCGGGACATCAAAGCCCGCCCACTCCCCCGTGTTATGCGAGACGCCCGGTTCCTTCTCGGCGACGAAGCACGTCATGCCCTTGTAGCGCGGGTCGGCGTCGGGGTCGGTCTTGACGAGCACGAAGACCAGGCCCGAGCGCAGGCCGTTGGTGACCCACATCTTCTGCCCATTGATCTCATATGCGCCGTCATCGCGCTTGCGCCCCGTGGCCTTCAGCGCCTGGACGTCGGAGCCCATCTCCGGCTCGGACAGGCTGAAGGCGGCGCGCAGCTCGCCGGTGGCCATCTGCGGCAGCCACTTCCGGCGCTGCTCCTCGGTCCCGAACTTCATCAGCAGGTAGGAGCCGATGAAGTGCGTGTTGACGATCCCCGAGATCGAGATCCAGCCCCGCGAGAGCTCCTCGACGATCATCACGTAGGTCGTCAGGTCCAGGCCCATCCCGCCGTACTCCTCGGGAATCGTGACCCCGAACAGCCCGAGCTCCTTCATCTGGTCCACGATGTCCTGCGGGAACTCGTCCTCGTGATCGAAGTGCTCGGCGTTGGGCAGGATCTGCTCGTCGGCGAACTGGCGGATCATCGCGATGATGTCCTTCTGATCGTCGGTGAGCTCTGAGTACGCTGCGGGGGCAAGGGCCATTGCTACACGCTCTCTGTCGTCTGGGATAGGCCCCGCCAGCTTAACCGCATGGCCCGTTCCGGCCGCCCCCCGTAGCCGTGCCAGACTGCCGACGCGATGGCCAACTTCGCCCGCGACGTCGTCGAGGCCGCCCCACCTGGTCGCCTGGCGCTCGTCGAGCTGGAGCGCACCGGCGCTCGCTACGAATGGACCTTCGGCGATGTCGCCCGTGCGGCGCGCACGCTGGCGGCGCATATCCACGAGCGCGGCGTGCGGCGCGGGGACACGGTGCTGACCCTCGCCGGCAACCAGCCCGACTGGGTCGTGGCGATGGTCGCCTGCTTTCGCCAGGGCTACGTGGTGCTGCCCTGCAACGAGCAGCTTCGCTCCAAGGACCTGCGCCTGCGGTTGTCGGTGTGCCCGCCAGCACTGGTCGTGTGCGACGGTCGCAACGCGGACGTGCTCGCCCGGGCAGGCTGGAACGGACCGACGATCTGGGTGCCGGGCGCCATGCACTGGCCCGAGCGCGAGCCGCCGCCCGTCGCCGATCTCGCGCCGACCGATCCCGTGCTGATCACCTTCACGAGCGGCACGGCGGGTGAGCCGAAGGCCGTCGTCCACGGCCAGCGCTACCTCACCGGCCAGGCGCTGCAGGCCGAGCATTGGCTCGCGCCGCGACCCGGCGACCTCGTCTGGTGCACGGCAGCCAGCGGCTGGAGCAAGTCGGCGCGCAACGTCTTCGTCGCGCCGTGGATCCGGGGAGCGGCCGCGTTGCTGCACGACGCGCGCTTTGACCCCCACGAGCGCCTGGAGATCCTGCGGCGCGAGCGCGTGAACGTCCTGTGCATGGCGCCGACGGAGTACCGGGTCATCGCCAAGCGCGTGACGCTGGGCCCGTGCGATGGACTGCGCGGGCTCGTGGCCGCGGGCGAGGCGCTCAACCCCGAGGTGCTGCACGTGTGGCAGGACGCCACGGGCCTTGCGATCCGCGACGGCTACGGGCAGACCGAGACCGGCCAGCTCACCGGCGTGGCACCCGGCGACGAGGTCCGGCCCGGCTCGATGGGACGAGCGCTTCCCGGCGTCGGTGTGTCGATCGACGACGGGGAGCTCATCGTCGATCCGACCACGGTCCCGACCTTCTTCCTCGGCTACGCGGGAGACGCGCCGCCCATCGGCCCGTGGCGCACCGGCGACCGGGTCACGCGCGACGACGAGGGCTACCTGTACTTCGAGGGCCGCACGGACGACGTGATCATCTCCTCGGGCTACCGGATCGGCCCCTTCGAGGTCGAATCGGCACTCGTCGCCCACGAGGCGGTCGCCGAAGCCGCCGTGGTGGCGGCGCCCGACGACGAGCGTGGTTCGGTGGTGCGCGCGGTGGTCGTCCTGCGCGACGGCTTCGCGCCGTCAGACGATCTGGCCCGCGCGCTGCAGGAGCACGTCAAGGCGCAGACCGCGCCCTACAAGTACCCGCGGCGCATCGACTTCGCCGGCGAACTGCCCAAGACCGCCAGTGGCAAGGTCAGGCGGGCGCTGCTGCGCGAGACGACGAGCGCTTGATTACAAGGTCAGGCTCGTTGCTCCGTGCCGTCCTCCAGGGCCGATGCGATCGATGCGACGTCATCGAGCTCACCGATCGCGACGCTCATGACGAGCTGGTACGCGTCGTCGTTGGAGAACGTCAGGCGGACTCCGTTGAGGCCGTAGAACGCGATCGTCGCAGCAAGAGCCAGCGGCTTGTTGCCATCGACCAGCGCGTGGTTGCGAGCCAGAGAATGCAACAGGGCGGCCGCATTCTCGTGGATGCTCGGGTACGCATCCTCGCCGAAGACGGTCGTCCGCGGACTGGCCAGTGCCGACTCGAGCAGACCATGGTCCCTGACGACGGGCGAGATCCCAAGCGCGCGTTGTGCAACATGCAGCGCGGCGTCATGATCGAGGTAGATCACTCGCCCAGGCGCTTGAGCGCTTCCGCGTAGCGCGGCAACTCCTCGCCGAGCACCTCACGCCGCGATCAGCTCGACAGCGCCACGACCGCCTCGATCTCGACCTGCGCGCCCTTGGGCAGCGCCGCCACGCCGACGACCACGCGCGCCGGCGGGTCGCTCTCAAAGAACGTGCCGTACGCCTCGTTGACCTCGGCGAACGCTCCGGCCAGGTCCGTCAGGTAGACCGTGCAGCGCACGGCGTCTGCGAGCGTCGCGCCGGCGGCAGCGCAGACGGCGGTCAAATTCTCCAGGCAGCGCGTGGCCTGCTCGGCGGGCGTGTCGCCAACCAGCTCGCCGGAGTCGGCATCCAGCGGGATCTGGCCGGAGCAGAACAACAGGTCGCCGGCCCGGACGGCATGGCTGTAGGGACCGATGGCGGCGGGGGCGCCGATCGCGGTGATCGGCTCGCGATGCTGAGACACGTTGGCTCCTGGACGTTGTGCTCGGGTGAGTCGGGGAAGCTATCGCTACGTTGGACCGATGCCCAACGCGCTCGCCGGCGAGACCTCGCCGTATCTGCTCCAGCACCGCGAGAACCCCGTCGACTGGATGCCGTGGGGCGCCGAGGCGCTGGCTCGCGCGCGAGACCTGGACCGCCCGCTGCTGGTCTCGATCGGCTACTCGGCATGCCACTGGTGCCATGTCATGGAGCGCGAGTCCTTCGAGAACGCGGAGATCGCCGCGCTCATGAACAAGCACTTCGTCTGCGTGAAGGTCGACCGCGAGGAACGCCCCGACGTCGACGCGATCTACATGGAGGCCGTGCAGGCGATGACCGGCCACGGCGGCTGGCCGCTGAACGTGTTCCTGACGCCCGAGCAGGTCCCGTTCTACGCGGGCACGTACTTCCCGCCCGAGCAGCGTCATGGCATGCCGAGCTGGCCGATGGTGCTCGGCGGCGTCGCGAAGGCGTGGGAGCAGCAGCGCGAGGAGATCCGGCAGCAGAGCGCTGCGATGATCGCGCGGCTGTCGGGCGCCGCGGTGCTCACGGCCTCCCAGCAACCCCTGGACGCGAGCACGCTGGAGGAGGCGGTCGCAAAGCTGCGCGCGAACTTTGACTCCATCAACGGGGGCTGGGGTGACGCGCCGAAGTTCCCGGCCGCCTCGGCGATCGAGTTCCTGCTGCGCCGCGGCGAATCCGCGATGGCGCTTCAGGCGCTGCGCAGCATGGCCTCGGGCGGCATCAACGACCAGATCGGCGGCGGCTTCGCGCGCTACTCCGTAGACGCGGCCTGGACGGTCCCGCACTTCGAGAAGATGCTCTACGACAACGCGCTGCTGGCTCGCGCGTACCTGCACGGCTGGCAGGTCTCAGGCGATGAGATCCTGCGACGCACCGCCGAGGAGACCCTGGACTGGGTGCTGCGCGAGATGACCGGTCCAGAGGGCGGGTTCTACTCGGCGCTCGATGCCGACTCCGAGGGCGTCGAGGGCAAGTTCTACGTCTGGGACCTGGACGAGCTGCGGGCCGTCCTCGGTGACGACGCGGACATCGCCGTGCGCTGGCTGGGCGCGAGCGAGCAGGGCAACTTCGAGGGCCTGAACATCCTGGAGTCGCGCGGTGCCGAGCCCGAGCCCGACGTGCGCGAGGCGATCCGCCGCACGCTGTTGGAGGCCCGTGCAGCGCGGGTGCGACCGGGGCTGGACGACAAGCGCCTGTGCGCGTGGAACGCGCTGATGATCAGCGCGCTCGCCGAGGCCGGTGCGGCGCTCGAACGCCAGGACTACCTCGACGCCGCCGGCCGCTGCGCGGACTTCCTGCTGGAGACGATGCGCGACGCGGACAGCCACCTGCTGCGGACCTACAACGCCGGGAGGGCGAAGCTCAACGCCTACCTCGAGGATCACGCGTTCCTCGTCGAGGCGCTGCTCGCGCTCTACGAAGCGACGTTCGAGCCGCGCTGGTTTCACGCGGCTCGTGGCACCGCCGACACGATGATCGTGCGCTTCGCCGACACCGATCGCGGGGGCTTCTTTCAGACCTCAGACGACCACGAGCAGCTCGTGGCGCGCCGCAAGGACCTTGACGACAACCCGATCCCCTCGGGCTCCTCCAGCGCCGCCGTCGGGCTGCTGCGACTCGCCGCGCTCACCGGAGAGGAGCCCTACGAACGCCATGCCCGCGGCGTGCTGGCCCTTGTCGCCGAGATCGCGCCCCGCCACCCGCAGAGCTTCGGACATGCGCTCCAGGCGCTGGACTTCCATCTCGCCGCGGTCCGCGAAGTCGCGCTGGTCGGCGACGACACGAGCGAGCTCGCGCGAGTGGTGCGCGGCGCATTTCGTCCTCATGTGGTGCTCGCGGGCGGCGACGGGAGCGCCGCGAACGGGATCGCGCTGCTGCAGGGGCGCGCGCCGATCGACGGGCATCCGGCCGCCTATGTCTGCGAGCGCTTCAGCTGCCGCCGGCCCGTGACCGCGGCCGGCGACCTGGAGGCGTTGATCACGTCGTCCTCCTGATGCGCTAGAACCTCGCCGCATGGGATCGATCTTCGCCGTCGTCGCCGGCCGCAAGGCGAAGTGGCTCGTGGCGCTCATCTGGATCGCGATCGTCGGCGTGGCTTTCGGCGCGGATCTGGTCACGAAGTTCTCCGACGCCGAGAAGAACGAGTCGACGTCGTTCTTGCCGGGCGACGCCGAGTCGACGAAGGCGCTGGAGGTCACGACGGACCTGGAGGGCGGCGAGCTCGCGCCGTTGGTGATCGTCTACCGCCGAGAAGGCGGGCTCACGGCCGACGACCGGGCCGTGATCGCGCGCGATCGAGCCGTCTTCAACCGCAAGCAGCTTCGCGCCACATCGCAGTTCGGCAAGCCGACGTTCTCCCCCAAGCGCGACGCGGCCCTGGTCGTCGCGCAGATCACGAGCGACGGCGAGGCGGACACGATCATCGACCCGGTCGAGGAGGTCCGCGACCGCATCGACAACCACGGCGGCGGCCTGGAGTCCAAGGTGACCGGCGGCGCCGGCTTCTCGGCCGACGCGATCAAGGTCTTCGAGGGCATCAACGGCACGCTCGTGCTGGCGGCGTTCCTGCTGGTGCTGATCCTGCTGATCCTGATCTATCGCAGCCCGATCTTCTGGATCGTCCCGCTGCTGTCGGTCGGCTTCGCGGAGATCGCCACGCGGGCGCTGGGCTACGAGCTGACGACGCTCGGCGTGACGATCAACGGGCAGTCCTCGTCGATCCTGTCGATCCTCGTGCTGGGAGCCGGCACCGACTATGCGCTGCTGCTCGTCTCCCGATATCGCGAGGAACTGCGCCGGCACACCGACCGCCATGACGCGATGGCGCTCGCGCTGAAGACGGCTGGTCCCGCGATCTTCGCCTCGGGCATGACCGTCATCGCGGCGTTGCTGTGCCTGACGCTCGCAGAGGTCAACGGGACCTCGGGGCTCGGGCCGATCGGCGCGCTCGGCATCGCCGTCGCCATGCTGGCAATGCTGACCCTGCTGCCGGCGCTGCTGGTGATCTTCGGCCGCTGGTTGTTCTGGCCCTTCGTCCCGCGCTATGACGCTGGCGCATCCGCCGAGAACACCGGCCCCTGGCGCCGTCTGGGCGACGGTATCGCCAAGCGCCCGCGCCGCGTCTGGGTCGGTGTGGTTGCGCTGCTCGCGGTGTTCTCGCTGGGCCTGTTGAACTTCGACGACGGGCTCACGCAGGGCAACTCCTTCCGCGACGACGTCGAAGCCGTGCAGGGCCAGAAGCTGCTCAACGCCTCCTTCCCAAGCGGAGCCAACGCGCCGACGGACGTCGTCGTGCGCGATCTCTTGAAGACCGAGGGCGTGCGCAGCGCCGTGGCCGCGGTGCCGGGGGTCGTCTCCGTCGAGCCGGCGCAACGCAGCTCGGACACGATCCTGCTGAAGGCGGTGCTCGAGCCCGAGCCGTTCTCGACGGACGCGTTCGCGCTGATCCCGACGATCCGCGACGCGGCCAAGCAGGCAGGCGGTCCGCAGACGCTCGTTGGTGGTGCCACCGCAGTCGAAGCGGACCTGCGCGATGCCGCCGCGCGCGACACGCGCCTGATCGTGCCCGTGGCGCTGCTCGTGGTCTTCCTCATCCTCATGGTGCTGTTGCGAGCGGTCGTCGCCCCGCTGCTGCTGATCGGAACCGTGATCCTGTCGTTCCTGGCCGCGCTGGGCGTGGGCGCCGTCGTCTTCGACGTGATCTTCGGATTCCCCGGATCGGACCCGTCGCTGCCGCTGTTCGCGTTCGTGTTCCTCGTCGCGTTGGGGATCGACTACAACATCTTCCTCATGGCACGCGTGCGCGAGGAGACGGGCCGCGTCGGCACGAGCCAGGGCATGGTGCGCGGCCTGGCGGTCACCGGCGGCGTCATCACGTCCGCCGGGATCGTGCTGGCCGGGACGTTCTCGGTGCTCGGCGTGCTCCCGCTCGTGTTCCTGACGGAGATCGGGTTCGTCGTCGCGTTCGGCGTCCTGCTGGACACGTTCATCGTGCGCTCGATCCTCGTGCCAGCGCTCGTCCTCGACGTGGGCCGCAAGGTCTGGTGGCCGTCGAGCCTGGCCAAGGGCCAGCGCTAAGGGGCGGTCGCTCGCGCAGGGGCGGTCAGTCTGCGGCGTCGGCGGCTTCGACGGCCGCCATCGCGCCCTGAAAGCCGATCTTCGAATGCGTCCCGTCGCAGAACGGCTTGTTCTTCGAGCCGCCGCAGCGACACAGGAAGACCGGATCGCGCTCGGAGCCGGGCACCGGCTGCCCCGTCGCATCGTCGGTCATCGAGATGCCGCCCATGACCTTCAGCGGGCCGTTGTCGATGATCAGGACGGTCACGTCGTCGGACATCCGGTGGGGCTCCTTGCTCTCAGAGGACGGGCAGGTAGCGGTCGAGCTCCCACTGGCTGACCTGCACGCGGTAGTCCTCCCATTCGCGGCGCTTGATCTCCACGAAGCGGTTGAACGTGTGCTCGCCAAGCGCACGCAGCACGAGCTCGGACTCCGCCGTCAGCTCGATCGCCTCGCCAAGGGTCTCGGGCAACTGCTCGATGCCCAGGCGCCGGCGGTCGTCGGGCGACAGGTGATAGAGGTTCTTCTCCATCGGCTCGGGTAGCTCGTAGCCCTTCTCGATGCCCTCCAGGCCGGCCTGAAGCAACGCCGCGAAGGTCAGGTACGGGTTGCACGCCGGATCCGGACAGCGCAGCTCCATGCGCGTGGCCCTCTCCTTGCCCGGGTGATACAGCGGCACACGAACGAGCGCCGAGCGGTTGCGCCGGCTCCATGCGACGTACACCGGCGCCTCGAAGCCCGGCACGAGGCGCTTGTAGGAGTTGACCCACTGCGCGAAGATCGACGAGATCTCACGAGCATGCTTGAGCTGGCCGGCGATGAACGCCTTGCCGACGTCAGACAGGAAGTACGGGTCGGATTCGTCGAAGAACGCGTTGCGCTCACCCTGGAAGAGGCTCATGTGCGTGTGCATTCCCGACCCGTTCTCGCCGAACATCGGCTTGGGCATGAACGTCGCGTGCCAGCCGTACTTCATCGCGTATTCCTTGACGGTGATGCGGTAGGTCATGCAGTCGTCGGCCATCTTCATGGCGTCGGCGTAGCGCATGTCGATCTCGTGCTGGCTCGGGCCGACCTCGTGATGGGTGTACTCGACGTGGATGCCGAGCTGCTCCAGCGCCAGAACGGTCTCGCGCCGCACGTCTGAGCCGGCGTCGAGGGTCGTCAGGTCGAAGTAGCCGCCATTGTCGAGCACCTCGGTGCCCTTGGAGTCTCGAAACAGGAAGTACTCGAGCTCGGGCCCGACGTTGAAGGTGTCAAAGCCCATCTTCGACGCACGGGTGAGCGCGCGTCGCAGCACATGGCGCGGATCGCCCTCGTAGGGCGTGCGCTCGGGCGTCAAGACGTCGCAGAAGAGGCGCGCGACGCCCTGCTCCTCGGGGCGCCAGGGCAGGATCGCGAACGTCGACGCGTCCGGCATCGCGATCATATCGGACTCCTCGATCGCGTTGAAGCCGGTGATCGACGACCCGTCGAACCCCATGCCTGCGTCGAAGGCGGCGTCGAGCTCTGAGCGGTTGATCGAGAAGGACTTCAGCTGACCGAGGACGTCGGTGAACCACAGCCGGATGAAGCGGATGTCACGTTCGGCGACGATGGCCTTGACATCATCGGGCGTGGTGGGGCGATCGGCAGGCATTCCGGGAGCCTAGTACACGCGTCCGCGAGTTCTGCGCGTTTCTCGGGCGCCCGATCGGTGCCTGACGGCCGCCGGCGCCCGCCCCCCTGCCACCAGCACGACAGCGGGACACCAGCGACCGTCAGATCCCGGCCGGGCACCCCGGGATTGCACGCAGAACGTCCAGCCGCGTGTACTCGTTCACGAAGGGTTCCGCAGCTCTTCGCGCCGGCGGCAATCGATCACCGAGCGGCCAGCCAGCGGCGAGCCCAGGTCTCCAGCTCGCGAACGGCGGGCGCGAGCTCCTGGCCCATCTCCGTCAGCTCGTACTCGACGCGCACCGGCCTGCCGGGTCGAACGGTCCGGCAAACCACACCGCGCGCCTCGAGCTCCTTCATGCGCTCCGACAGCAGGCGATCCGACAGCTGGGGCACCGATTCGGCGATCTCGCAGAAGCGCAGCGTCCTGCGGTGGATCAGCACGCTGACGATCGCGCCCGTCCATCGCCGACCGATCAGCTCGATCGCTTCGTGATAGAGGGGGCAGCACGGCGGGTGCTCGCCGGCGTGCGCGTCCACCGGCGCCTCGGATGCCGGCCGACCTCCCGGTGCCGCCGCCGTCCGGCGCCCGTGTTCGGCGGGGTCCACGGGTCGCTGGTGGTCGGCTAGGCGGCGCGGAGGGAGCGGGTGTCTTCCACCGAGCCGTCGACAGGCACGTCGCCGGCCACGTTCACCATCGCCGTGAAGCGCTCGAGCGCGACGTAGGCGATCGCCTCGAGTATCTGCTCGTCCGACCACCCGGCCTCGCGCGCCTCCTCGTGCAGGTGCATCGGCGGGGCGCCGGGATGATCGACGACCGCCTTCAGATAGCGCAGCAGGGCGGCGGCGCGCTCATCGCCGGAGTCGAAGCTGCGAGCGGCGGCGACCTCGTCCAGTGGCATGCCGGCTTGGCGCGCCGTGCGGCTATGCATCGCGATGCCCGGCCGCGAGCCGTGATGCTCTGCGATCGCGAGGGAGATGCGCTCGAGCATCACGACGTCCAGGGCGCCTCGGCGCAGCTCGGAACGGAAGCGGGCATAGCCACGCAGGGCGGCGGGCGAACCGGCCAGCGCGCCGAGGAAGTTCGGCAGCTGCCCCCCCGTCGCGAGCGCGCCGCGCAGGACCGGGACCGAGCCCTCCGGTGCGGTGAGATCATCGTGAATCTGAAACCTGCTCATCGGTGTCTTCATGGAGTGCCTTCTGGGCTGATGGGTAACGGCGGTCCGTGGACGCTGCCTGGCGACTTACTTGAGGTAAGTGTAGGGCTCTACCCGTGCCCAAGCAAGCGCTAACCACTTCTACGTGCCGCGCTAAACGTGAGCTCATCGAGATGTGACAACTTTGCAAAGGCGTTCCACGCCGTCGCGATGCGAACACGCGTGGTTGGCGCATCCACGCCAGCGTGCGTGGGCTTTGCAAGGGGCCGCCGATGTGCGGGGGCGCGATCAGCGCAGCATGAACGCGACGAACGCCGGCGTGTCGGCCGTGCCGATCGCCACGAGAATCAGCGCGAGGCCCATCAGCAGCGCCCACATCGCGACTCGGTCTGGGCGAGCTCCGACACGTTCGACCACTCGGCGCGGCGGCCGGCGGCGGTCGGTTTCGACCGCTTGCGAGACCGCCGGAGCGGGGACCGTGCGGCCCCGGATCTCGATCGTGTGACGACCCGGAGCCCCGGTGCCTCGGCCTCGGGGTGCGCTGCGTGTTGCGGCCTCGGCCGGTGCCGGGCCGCGACGCGTGCGTGGCGCTTCGGTGGCTCGGCGACCACCGGGTTGGGCGGGCTCTCCGTGACCCATGCCACGAGCATGATCGCTGTCGAGTTGGCCGCGCTCACGCGAGGCTCTGCGCGACGCGAGATCGTGCTGGTCTGCACGACGGCGCGCCTCGTCGGTGCGCTCGTAGTCATCCCGCAGATGCTGGACATCAGCCCACCAGGCGCGGGCTTGCGAATGTGCCATGTGGTCGTCTGCCCTCTTTCGATGAGGCCTACGGGATTAGCTGACGGGCTCGCGCTGAAAGAGCAGCGCTACGTCCTGACCGGCCGGACGATTCGCCCCTGTGTGTTGGGTCTCCCGCTCCCGGTCCTGCCGGACCAGGGATTCGGCCGTTTGACGGCACCATCGTACCAGCGATGGATTTCCCTGCATATCCGCAGTGTTATGGAGACCGCGGACGGAACGTCCGCATCTTGCGGGGTCAGGCGAAGGCGCTGCCCGAGGCGTTTCAGCGACCGGCGACGTCGGCGATGTACTCGGCGACTTGTTTCGCCTGGTCGTCTTCGAGCAGCTGCGCCGGCATCTGGCCGTTGCCGGCGCGTCCCTGCTTGATCGCGTTGAGCGTCAGCTCGACAGGTGGCTGAAGCTCGTCGAGGTTCGGACCGACCCGGCCGACGGCGTTGGCATCGTCGAGCTGATGGCAGGTCGCGCACTTCTCGGCAAAGATCTGGCGACCTTCGGCCTCGTCGGCACTCAGCGTCGCGCCGCCGGGCCCAGCAGAGGCCTGATCGCCAAGCAGGACGACGGCTGGAACGGCGATGCCGAACACGGCGATCGCTCCTGCAACGGCGAATTCGGCGGCATGAAGTGGCCGGCGACGGCCGACTTCGAGCGTGTCGCGCACGCCGCGAGGCCCGCCGCGCATCGCCACGAGGACGACGCCGAGCCCGAGGATGATGAAGAACGCGAGGAAGAGTCCGGCTGCCATGAGGCGCGAAATCTACTTCACGGCGTCGGACGGTGACGAGCCGGGGGCGGTGAACGCCTACTACCGGCGCCTGCCGGCCGCGAAGCTCTGGACGGCCGGAGCGACCGCGCGAAAATCGTCGGTCCCGGTCGCCGCGCTCGCGATCTCGGCCTGGCGAGCGAGCTCGGCCTCATCCAGCGGCGAGATGTCCTTGACGTCGGCCGCGATGCGATCGGGGACCTGCAGCCGCACGACCCTCCGTGCGAGGACGTTGATCGCTCCGCCCGCCGACGCGTGGCGCTCCAGCCGGCCCTCGACGAGCAGCAGCGGCTCGGTGCGCACCGCAAGCCGGTGACGCTCATAGACCTGTGGTGAGACGACGACGTTGACCGTGCCGTGCTCGTCCTCCAGCAGCAGGAACAGGACACCCTTCGCGGTCCCCGGGCGCTGGCGTGCGACGACGAGGCCTCCGACCCGCACCTGCGCGCCGTGTGCCAGGCGCGAGAGCGCGTCGATGCCGACGGCCCCCTCCCCATCCAGCCGTGAGCGAAGCAGGCCGATCGGGTGGGTCGTCGCCGTCAGGCCCGTGGTCGCGTAGTCGGCGATCATCGCCTCCCAGGCGGGCAGCGCCTTCAACGTCGGCGCCGCCGGCAGGTCCAGCGCCAGCGCGAGCTGCGTGCCCTCGCGGCCCCGCACGTTCACGGCGGACGCCGCGACCCCGAGCTGCCACAGCGCGACACGCCGGTCGCCGCCCGTGAGCGCGTCGCAGGCGCCCGCCCAGGCGAGGCGCTCCAGCGCCGGACGACCCGCGCCCGCTCGCGACCCGAGGTCCTCCAGCGACGCGAACGGCCCGCCGGCCTCACGCGCGCCGACGAGCGCGGCGATCTCGTCGGCGCGCACGCCGAGGACATAGCCGAGCCCGATCCGCACGGCGCCGCCGGCCGTCACCTCGCAGCCGGCCGCGCTGGCGTTGACGTCGGGAGCGAGGATCTCGATCCCGCGCCGCTGGGCCTCGTGCACGAGCGCGTCGGGCGGATAGAAGCCCATCGGCTGCTCATCCAGCAGCGAGCAGAGGAACTCGGGACCGTAGTGCACGCGCAGCCACGTCGATTGGTATGCGAGCAGCCCGAAGGCGGCGCCGTGCGCCTTGGGAAATCCGAAGCCCGAGAAGCCGGACACCATCTGAAAGACCTGCTCGGCGAGCTCCTCGGTCACGTCGGGATGCAGGCTCGTCGCGCCCTGCACGAAGCGGCGATGATGGGCTTCGATCGCCTCCGCCGAGCGCTTGCGGCTCATCGCCCGTCGTAGCCCCTCGGCCTCCCCCACGCTGAAGCCGGCGAACGCCTGGGCGACCTCGAGCACCTGGTCCTGGAAGATGATCGTGCCGAGCGTGTCGCGCAGCGGCGCTTGCAGCGACGAGTGCATGTAGGGCACCTCATAGCCCGGATCGGCGCGCAGGCGCTGGCGGCGCTCGATGTAGGGGTTGACCGCGCCGCCGACGATCGGCCCCGGGCGCACGATCGCGACCTGCACGGTGAGGTCGTCGAGCGTCTCGGGGCGCGTTCGCCGCAGCGAGCCCATCTGCGCGCGCGACTCGATCTGAAAGACGCCGGTCGTGTCGGCGTTCTGGATGCACTCGTAGGTGGCGCGATCGTCGAAGGCGATCCGCGAGAGGTCGATGCACTCGCCGCGGCGCACCGCGACATGCTCGACGCAGCGCTCGACGGCGCTGAGCATCCCCAGGCCGAGCAGGTCGATCTTCAGAAAGCCCGCGTCCGAGCAGGAGTCCTTGTCCCACTGGGCGAGCTGGCGGCCCTCCATCGCCGCCGGGACGAGCGGCACGCAGTCCACGAGCGGGCGGGTCGCGACGATCATCCCGCCGGAGTGCTGGGAGAGATGGCGCGGCAGCCCCTGCGCCTCGGCGGCCAGACGCGCGAGCCACGCCCAGCGGCCCGTGCGCCGCCCCTCCCCCAGCGCGCTGTCGATGTCGCGGTGCACGTCGCGCGCCGACCACCCCTCGCTGCCGCGCGCCACGCGCTCGATCTCACCGGGGGGCAGCCCGAGCGCCTTGCCCAGCTCGCGGATCGCCCCGCGGGCGCGGTAGGTCGGGAAGGCCGCGACGAGCGCCGAGCGCTCGCGCCCGTAGACCTCGTGGATGCGCGGGATCAGCACCTCGCGGATGTCGCGCGGGAAGTCGAGGTCGATGTCGGGCAGCGCCGTCAGCTCCTCATTGAGAAAGCGCCCGAGCAGCAGCTTGTTGGCGATCGGATCGACGTGGCTGAGGCCGGTGAGGTGGCAGACGATCGAGGAGACGCTCGAGCCGCGGCCGCGGCCCGGCGGCAGCAGCGACCGTGCGCCACCCCGACCGCGTACCTGCACGGCGACCTCGCGAGCGAGCTCGAGGATCTCGCGGTGCAGCAGGAAGAAGCCCGCCAGTCCGAGTCCATCGATGACGCGCAGCTCCTCCTCCAGGCGCGCGGCCGCGTGCGCGCGATGCTTGGAGCCCGGCGGATAGCGCTCGTCGAAGCGCGCCTGGCAGACCTCGGCCAGCGCGCGGTCGGCTCCTGCGTCCTCGGCGCCCGGGTAGCGGTAGCCGAGGTCGCTGGTGAGATCGAACGTCAGCCGCTCGGCAAGCCGCTGCGTCTCGGCGACCGCCTCCGGGTGATCGGCGAAGCGCGCTGCCATCGCCCGCGGGGTGCTCAGCACGTGCGCGTGGTTGCCGCGCCGCAACGGCTCGCAGGCGTCGAGCGTCGTGTGGTTGGCGATTGCGACGAGCGCGTCCTGCAGCAGCGCGCGCTCGGCCTTGTGGGCGTGGACGTTGCCGGTGGCGACGGTGGCGATCCCGAGCCGGCCGGCGAGGGCCACCAGCCCGCGATTCAGCGCCCGGTCGTGACGGGCCAACGGGCGCTGCAGCTCGACGCGCAGGCGCTCGCGACCGAAGATGGCGATCAGGCGGCGCATCGTCGGCTCGTCGCGCACCCCCCGCGCCGCGCAGCCGCTGAGGCAGACGAGCCCCTCGCCATGGCGCTCGACGTCCTCCAGCGCGACGGCGGGATCGCTGCGATCGCGCTGCGGTCCGTCGCGGGTGTGCGCGTGAGCCACCGTGAGCAGGCGGCAGAGGTTGCGCCAGCCGGTCTCATCGGAGACGAGCAGGGTGATGTGACGTCCGTCGTCGAGCGTCACCTCCGCTCCGTGGATCGCTCGCAGCCCAAGCGCCTTGGCCGCTTGCGCGAACTCCATCGAGCCCGACAGCGAGTCGTGATCGGTGAGCGCCAGCGCGCTGTGCCCCCGGCTCAGGGCGGCCGCGACGAGCTCCTCGGGCTGCGAGGCGCCGTCCAGGAAGGAATACGCGGAGTGGCAATGCAGCTCGATGTACGACATCGAACACATGTTCGCATGACATCCCGACGGTGTCACGCGCAGGGCTCAATGCGGTTCGCGAACATGGCCTGGCTGAGATCACACGCAGTCCATGCGCGGCTCCCACAGTCCTCCGGGTGGCCGTGTGGCAGCGGACAGCAGCGTGGAGCGGTCGGTCGTGTGAAACAGCTCTCCGCCGAGCTTGAGCCCGAATGCCAGCGACAGCGCGCCACCGTCGGATTGGCTGCGCACCGCGTAGCTGCGCACGTCCACGTGCGCCCGGTCGCGTAGTCGGCCGCCAAGCGCACGGAGTGTCGCCGAGCTCGTGGGGTCGTGGCGAAACGCCTTCCACGCCGCCGCGACAGCCGGGTCTCGCAGGTCCACGCGCGCGCCGAGCTCCCAGCGGCGACCGCGCATGTTGACGTTCGCGTCACGATCGCCCGCGCCGATGCCGATCGGCCCGGCGAGGCCGAATGGCAGCTTGGAGCCGCCGGCCACCGTGCCCGTGGCGTTGAGCGCGAGCTCGATCGGCCGCCGCCGGCGATCAAGGGTCAGCACGAGGCCGACATCGCCCTCGCCGATGCCCGTCGGGCCGGCCCTGACGGCGCTCAGGAGCGCCCAGCCCCAGCCTCCGGTGCCCAGCGAGATGGAGATCTCGCCGCTGCGCTCGTCCCGCCGCACGCCGACGATCGTCTCCGCAACGCCGTCGAGCCCGATGCCGGCGGCCGGACCCCCGAGACCCACGCGCCCGAGACCTCGGATGCCGCCCTCGAAGATGACCTGCCGCGGACGTGGCCCGCCGAAGGGCAGGGCACGACGTTGGATCGATCGCAGCAGGCCGTCGGCCGCGCGATCGTCCTTGGCGAGATACACCTTGCCGTGGCCGAGCACCCCCTGGATCGCGCCCCGCGCCTCGCGATCCACGCCGATGCTGCGTCCCTTGAGCTTGAGCTTCGCCCGCGCGCCGATGCCCGCCTCCAGGCCGGCGCCGTCGCGCTCGGCGACGGTCAGGCGCACCGTGCCGTCGGAGAGGCGCTCGCGCAGGACGTAGCGGTCCTCGTCGAGACGCACGAACGCGATCGAGACGGCGACGTGACGCGTGTCGCTGTCACCGGCGACGACGCAGGGACGCCGCTCGTGCACGGGGCACATCCCGCCCGTGACGATGCACAGCGCGCGGCGCAGTTGGCCGAGGACGGCATTCGCGACGCCGGGTCCGCCGCCCGCGACCGCGGCCGCCGTCGGGACGATCAGCAGCGCGAGGACGGCAATCAGCGCGACGTAGTCGACCGTCGCCTGCCCGCGTTCGGAGCCCATGGCGCGCATGGCGCCAACACTGCCGGGTGGCGTGTTGTGAAACTACACGCGTTTGTCGCCGAAGAACCCCAACTTCGTGCCGGCGATCAGGGTCCAGCCGGGCACGCGCACGTAGCTGCGGCCGGTACGGCGCTCGTCGGCCTCCACGACTCGCCGAAGCAGCAGCGCCTGGGCGAGGCCGACGAGCAGGCAACCGCCGGTGATGCGCAGCCCGGCGTCCCAGCCGGCGGCGTCGACGCCCAGCTCGCCGGGCGCGACGAATGCGCCCGCGAGCACGATCACGACGAGCGGCGGCTTCCACAGCGGCGTCGGCTCGCCCGTGAGCTGCTGCGCCTCGTCGGCGTGCAGCGGGCGTGCCGCCGCGATCGATCGCCGGATCGACCGCGGCCCGAGCGCGACGAGCAGCACGAGCACGACGGCGAGCTGGCCGATCGTGCTCCACGCGCGCTCTGATGCCTGTGGCACGCCGGCGAGCAGCGCGACGCTGGCCAGCGCCCCGGCGCCGGCGAGGACGCCGCCTTCCAGTCGCAGGCGCTCGCGGTAGGTGGGTGGCATCGGCGAGACGCTAGTGCGCGGGGCGGTCGAGGACCCGGTGATCGCGGGCTGATCGTGGCCCTTAGCTGTCGCACGCCGCCAGCTTGGCGCCACGACCGTCGGTCCTCCCAGGATCACGGTTCAGGCGTGGCGGTGCCACCCCTGCTCGACGAGATCGCGATAGACGACGACGTTGCGCCCGCCGGTTGTCACGACCTCCCAGTAGCGCCGGCGCAGCGGCTGGTCGGTCCACCAGCGGTCTTCGACGAGCCAGGACTCGCGGACGGCATCGACGTCCTCGCCATCGACGCTGAGCGGCTGGCCGGCGGCGTCCGACTCGACCGCCGCCTGGCGCGGCACGGCGATCCTGCGCGGGCCGGGGCTCACGTGCCGGGTTCGAAGGGCGTCAGCACGACGCGCCGCTCGGGCACTCGCGAGCCCGGGTCGATCTCCAGCACCCGCAGCGCCGCGTCCGGCCCCGCGACGGCGCGCGCCTGGCTGACAGCCTCGCGCAGGCGCTCGTCGCGGCGAGCCGAGCCGTCGTCGAACAGCGCGCGCGTCTCGGGATGCGGGGGGCCGAAGCGCTCGACGGTCAGCAGCAGCAGCTCGGCCGGCGAGGGCAGCAGCGCCAGGCGCCCTCCGAGCGCCAGGCGCATCCGCTGCGGGTCGGCGAGCGCCTCGCGGAAGACGACGCGCTCGCGCCACGTCGCGCCCTCGACCAGCCGCGCGGAGAGCACGACGGCGCGCAGCGTGCGCCCGCGCCGCTCATGGCGAGCCAGCAGGCGATCGATCAGCAGCCCCAGCGCACGCCCGAGCTGCTCGCCGGAGCCCGCCTCGGGCAGCTCGAGCGACTCGCAGAGCAGCTCGCCCGGCCGCCGTGGTCGCAGGGGCGTGTCGCGCCCGCGGGCGAGGTCGTGGGCCAGCAGTCCGGGGCTTCCGAAGCGATCGGCGACCGCGGCGCGCGACAGCGCGGCAAGCTCGCCGAGGGTCGCGAACCCCAGGCGCTCCAGCGCCTCGACGAGCGCGACCGTCTCGGCGCGGCGGCGCAGCAGCGCCACGGGCTCGCGCACGAGATCCGCAGCGCCGCCGACGCGCTGGGGCCGGCGCACGCGCGCACCCTGCGCCGCCACCATCGCGCAGAAGCGCGTCGGGCCTTGCCCGACGCGCGCTCCCGACAGCACCCTGCGCAGGCGATCGGTGCCGTGCGCGGCGAGATAGCCGTCGGCGAGCATGCCCACGACCCGGCCCGCATGCAGACGCTCCAGCCCGCGCGCGTCGAAGCACGCCTCCCCCGGGCGCAGCGATTCGACCTGCGCCCCGAGGCTCTCCAGTCGCACCAGCGCGCTCTCCCACGCCTCGGCCACGCCCATCGGATCGGGCGCGACGAGCGTCAGCCGCGGGCAGCGAGCCAGGGCCTCGCCCATCCGCATCCCGGCATGGATCCCGAACGCCTCGGCGGCCTGCGAGACCGCGCCGAGCAGGAGCTCGTGGCCCGGCTCGGGCGCCAGCGCCGCGGGCTCGCCGAGCAGCCCGGCGCGACCACCGGCGGCGACGGCGAGCTCGAATCGATCCAGGAGGACGCAGACGATCATCTACGAACGTATGTTCGCACTTCGAAGGTGTCGTGCGCAAGGAGCGCTGGACCTCGGCAGGACTCGCTCGTAAGCTTGCCCCCCGGCATGGAGCGGCCATCGACGTTCGACAGCCGTACCAAGGCCCGCTCGCTGGCCTTCCTCTTCGCCGCGGGAGCGCTCGTCGGCTTCCTGACCGTCGGCTTCCCCCACGAGGACAACGTCGCCGGCGAGCAGGTGCTCACCGTCGCCACGACCTCCCTGCTGTTCGCGCTCGCCTGCGTGCGCATCGGCGGGCGGATCTCCGACTGGCTGGTGCACGTCGCGCTGGCGTCGGTGACGGTGATCCTCAGCCTCGTCGTCCACTTCACCCAGCAGTCGACGCTGTACCCGTTGATCTACGCCTGGCCGGCGCTGTACGCGTTCTACTTCTTCTCGACGCCGACGGCGATCGCGCACCTGGCCTTCCTCGGAGCCGCGTACGGGACGGTCCTGATCGTCGATGGCACGACGGACGTGACGACCCGCCTCGTCCTCGTCGTCGGGACCCCGCTGGTCATCGGCCTACTGATCTCGCGCCTGCTGACGACGATGCGCGAGGGCATGGAGCGCATGGCGCGTCAGGAGCGCGCCCTGCGCTCCAGCGAACGGCGCACGCGGCTGATCGTCGACGGCGCACGCGACGGCTTCATCTCGACCGACGCCGAGGGCCGCGTGCTCGACGTCAACGCCGCGGCCGAGTCGCTCCTGGGGCGCTCGCGCGCGGATGTGCTCGGCCGCCCGTTTCAGGAGCTCGGGATTCCCGACGGCGATCACGAGCGCTTCGAAGCGCGCCGACGGGCGCTCCTGGAAGGGGCACGCGAGGAGGGCGAGCGCCACCTCGCTCTGCGCGTGGCGATCGACCGCCCCGACGGCAGCCGGTTGAGCGCGGAATCGATGATCTGGGCCGTCGAACGCGACGGCGAGTGGATGATCAACGCGCGCCTGACGGACATCGGCGAACGGCTGCGCGAGCAGGAGGAGCGCGAGCGGCGCGTCGCCGCCGAGGCGGCGCGCGAGCAAGCAGAGCTCGCGACGACCACGATCGCGCGCCTGCAGGCCGTCGCGGACGCCGCGCTCACCCACCACCACCTCGACGACCTCCTGCCGACGATCCTGCAGCGCACACGCGAGGTCATGGAGGCCGATGCCGCGGGCCTGCTGCTCACCCAGGAGGACGGAAGCCTCTCGCGGCTGGCGTGCGACAGCACGCCGGCGCCGACGATGCCCGACCGCGTGCGAGCCAACGCGGGCATCGCCGGGCGTGTCCTGGCCAGCGGGCGGCCGCTCGTGGTCAACGATCCCAGCGCCGACGATCTCGCGGACGCCGCCTTCTCAAACCAGGCGATCGCGTCGATCGCCTGCGTCCCGCTGCTGTCCAAGGGCGAGCAGATCGTCGGCGTCGTGCAGATCGGATATGCGTCTCCGAGGCGGGCAAGCGACGACGACATCGTCCTGCTGCGGCTGACGGCCGACCGGGTGGCCCTGGCGATCGACCATGCGCGGGCATTCGGACGCGAGCACCGGATCGCCGAGACCTTGCAGCGCAGCCTGCTGCCCGACGCGCTGCCGGCGCTGCCCGGCGTCACGCTCGCTGCGCGCTACCTGCCCGCCGCGGCGGAGTCGGAGGTCGGCGGGGACTGGTATGACGCGATCACGTTGCCGGGCGGGCGGATCCTGCTCGTGATGGGTGACGTGTCGGGCAAGGGCCTGGCGGCGGCGTCGACGCTCGGCTCGCTGCGCAACGCGATCCGCGCCTACGCGATGGAGGGTCACGGTCCTGCCGAGATCGCCGAGCTCGTCAACCGCTTCGTGCTCTACGACGACACGCGCGACCACATGGCGACGCTGGTCCTCGCGGTCCTCGACGCCGTGTCAGGTGCGCTGGAATGGGTCAACGCCGGCCACCCGCCGCCGCTGATCATCGATGCGTCCGGGACGCCGGCGTTCCTGGAGGGCGCCCGGTCGGTGCCGCTTGGCGTGCTCGCGTTCCCCGCCTACCGCGTCAAGCGTACGACGGTGGCGCCGGGCGGCGCGGTCGTGCTCTACACCGATGGGCTGATCGAACGCCGCGGCGAGCACCTGGAGACGGGAATGGCGGCACTGGCCGCGGCCGCGGCGGACGGGCCGACGCTCGCCGATGCGCTCTGCGACCGGCTGCTGGCCACCGCCGCATCCGCGGGCGCCACGACGGACGACGTCGCGATCCTGACCTCCTGCCACGTGGCGCTCGGCAAGCGCCTGGAGCTCACGGTCCCCAGCGAGCCGAGCGCCCTGAGCTCGCTGCGTGGTCTGCTGGCACGGTGGCTGGGGCTGTGGGATGCGACCGCCGCCGACGTCCACGCGATCCTGCTGGCATGCAACGAGGCATGCGCGAACGCGATCGAGCACGCCGGGACCCCGTCCGGCGAGAAGATCGACGTGGTCGCCGTGCTCGATGACGGAGCGGTCGACATCACGATCCGTGACCACGGCCGCTGGCGCCCACCGCGCCCGGCGGGCGATCACGGCCGCGGCCTGGATCTCATCGACGCGCTGATGGATGATGTCCACGTGCAGCGTGACGACGACGGCACCACACTGCGGTTGCGGCTGCGCCTCAGCTCAGGAGTGACGGCGTGAACGCACCGCCGGCGCTCGTGCGCTGCGAGCGGCGCGGCAACCAGGTCGTCGTGTCGCTGCACGGCGAGCTCGACGTCTTCAACGCGCCCGAGGTGACGGCGGCGATCCAGGCCGCGGTCACGCAAGACGCGCTCGGAGCAGTGCTCGACCTCAGCGACGTCGGATTCCTCGACTCGACAGCCATTCGCAAGCTCTTCGAGCTGGCGAGCACGCTGGTCGAGCGCCGGCAGTCGGTGCACGTCGTCAGTCCCACCGGTGGCACGGCGGCGCGGTCGATGCGGCTGGTCGGATTCGCACAGGCCGCGCCGCTGCATGACTCACTCGACGACGCGCTCGCGCATGCCGAGCGGGGCACGCTCTCGCACGACTGAAACCGCTGCGGGTTTCGACGATCCGCCGGCTGCCCAAAGGGATCGTGACGCAGTCGACGTTCACAACGTTGGATTTTCGGGCGCATGATGGCGGGACCCGGGACTGCGCGAGAGGAGGTACGCGCGGTCCGGCGCGGCGACAGGCTCGACGGGACGGGTCGGTGCACTGGGGCGCCGGTCTGGATCGGCTGCCAGAACTCCGCCCGGGATACCTCCAGCTGGGCCAACTGGACGGCATGGTGCGCCCGTCCCGGCTGCACGCGCGATGTCTTCGGCGTCAGCAGCAGCGGCTCGACGTACGGCGTGCCCCTCGCCAGATCCCTCCGGGCGAGAGGATCTCGTCGACGACGCACGTTGTGAGCTTGTCGAGGGGCGGCCGGATCTGGACTCGATCGAGCTGCGGTCGTCGGGATCGAACGACGACAGCGCGCATGCTGCAGACACTCGACCGCGTGCGCGACGATCGCTGTGCTTGCCGCACATAGAAAAGCCCCGCCGGAGCGGGGCCTTTCCGTAGCGGGCCGGTAAGCCGGATTCTGTCGTTGAGCAGCCATCCATCTGAGCGGCCGACCTGGACCTTGGCGGGCAGCCTGCGAGCGGTCCTGCTTGGCCTTGCATCGGGTGGGGTTTGCCTGGCCGCCGTGTCGCCACGGCGCCGGTGCGCTCTTACCGCACCTTTTCACCCTTGCCTGTGCGCGTCGCACGTGCCTGACGCGCCATCGGCGGTGTGTTTCTGTGGCACTTTCCCGCGGGTTTCCCCGGGTCGGGTTCCCGACCACCCTGCCCTGTGATGTCCGGACTTTCCTCGAAGGTGCAACCTCCGCGGCTGCTTGGCCTGCCCCGTTGAGGCTAGACGATCCTGCGCGGTCCAGCGGGAGATCGCCGTCAGCGGGCGACGCCGTCGCCGCAGCGTCCGACGCCGCGCCGGGATAGGGTCACGGCATGCAGCAACCCGACGTGCTCGGCCGCCGCATCGGCGCGGCCATCATCGACATCGGCATCGCGTTCCTGATCCTGCTGGTCGTCGGCGGGCTGTTCGGCAACGACGTCGGGCCGGACGCACCTGATTCGGCGCGCTTCGGGGCGCTTGACCGTCTGCTCTTCCTGGCACTCGTCGTGGCGTATTTCATCGGCACCGAGACCGCCTGGGGTCAGACGATCGGCAAGAAGGTGCTTGCGCTGCGCGTCGTCGCAGCCGACGGCTCCGCGCCATCGACTCGCGCGATCGTCGTTCGCAATCTCGTGCGCATCGTCGACGCGCTCCCGGCGTTCTACGTCGTCGGCGCGATCGCCTTCTTCGCCAGTGGCCAGAAGCGCCAGCGTCTCGGCGACATGGCCGCCAAGACGCGAGTCATCGCCAGCGACCTCCCCCCCGACCAGCCCGCCGCTCCGCCTCCGCCACCGCCCGACGAGGACGTCATCGCGCAGATCATGCGCTGACGCTCAGCTCAGCTCGACGTGGCAGTCGCGACAGCGACCGCCGCCCGCCGACGGCCCGGATCCGTAGCGAGCCACCATCGGCCCGTCACAGATCGGGCACGCCGCGGCGCGGTGTGCGGAGAGTTCCTCCCAGGCGCCGGAGATCACGTCCTCCAGCGTCGGACCCTCGCGCGGGAAAGTCCATGTGCAGACGGGCCGTACGAGCTCGATCGTCGCCATCAGGACACGCTCCTGAACAGGCCGACCACGCGTCCGAGCACGCTGACCTCGCGCGTGCGGATCGGCTCCATCGAGGCATTCTCGGGCTGCAGGCGAATGTGGTCGGCCTCGCGGAAGAAGCGCTTGACCGTCGCCTCCTCGCCCACGAGCGCGACGACGATGTCGCCGTCCTCTGCGGTGTCCTGCGGCCGGACGACGACATAGTCGTCGGGCAGGATCCCCGCGCCGATCATCGACTCGCCCCGCACACGCAGGACGTACTCGCCATCCTCGCCGCCGGCGAGCTGGGGAACCGAGACGTACTCCTCGATGTTCTCCTCGGCGAGGATCGGCGACCCCGCCGCCACATGCCCCACGAGCGGCAGGCCTTCGGGGCGCACGATCGACTTGACCTGCTCGACAGCCCGGTCCAGGAGCTCGATGGCGCGCGGCTTGGACGGATCTCGCCGCAGTAACCCGAGCTTCTCGAGGTTCGCGAGATGAGCGTGCACCGTCGAGGACGATGCGAGTCCGACGGCCTTGCCGATGTCACGCACGGTCGGGGGATAGCCATGCCCGGCCGAGTAGCGCTTGATGAACTCGAAGATCTCCTGCTGGCGCTTGGTCAGGTCCATCGGGCGAGCTCCTTGGGAGATGGGCTGATGGGTGAGGCGAACATCTGTTCGTATAACCTAGCGCGGCCGGCGGATGGAAGCAAGCGCCCTATACTGCGCGAGCCCTGCGCCGGTGGCGGAATTGGTAGACGCGCAAGGTTGAGGGCCTTGTGGGGGGATTCCCCCGTGGAGGTTCGAGTCCTCTTCGGCGCATCAAGAAAGGCCCGCATATGCGGGCCTTTCTGCCGTTCTACGTTGGTGTCAAGGCAGTGCGAGAAGAGCGCCCCAATCATCGAGGAGCGCCCTGCGATCACGTTCTCGGAGCGTCCCCGGCGCGACGGATCGGCGCTTTCGGTGCTGCGAGTCGCCGAGAGTCAGGGCGTGATCAACGCGAGAGTCGGCAGCAGGGTTCGATAGCGGTTGGCGTCGCGCGTCAGTAGCGCGCGGCGGGTAACGGCGGCGTGGGCGCCGATGTAGAAGTCCGGCAGCGGTGACCGTCTCGTGCCGCCGCGTCGGCGGCACTCGACGAAGCACTTCCCGGCGAGAAACGCTGCCTCCCACGGTACGTCTTCGCGTCCGAGCTGTGGAGGTAGCGTGGCTTCGAGTGTCTCGATGCGCCCAAAGGCGACGGAGATCTCCGCATAGACGATGGGATTGATTAGAACCTGCCCCGCCTCGAAGGCTTCGGCCAAGCGCGCTTCGGACCATGTGGCCCACACGGGATCGTTGGTGAAGAGGTCCAGCAGCACGTTGGAGTCCACGAGGATCCCGGTCGGCGATGTGTCAGTCATCGCCGCGGGTGAGCGCCATGATCTCCTCGGTACTCATCGCCACCGTCGCTGTGCCGCGCATCCGGCCGGCGATGGCCTCGCCCTCCCCGTCCTTGACGCGGACCAGGCGCGCGCCGCCGTTGTCGAGCTCGAACTCGACCTCGCTGCCGGGGGCGATGCCCAGCTGCCGACGAACCTTCTGCGGGATCGTTACCTGGCCCTTGCTCGTCACGCGCATGGCCGAAGCCTAGCAGGAAGTAATACCGCATGGTATTACCTGCCGGCACGCGGATGGCGGCCCAAGCGCTGGGGTATCCGTGTGTCTACCGACGCGATCGGCGATGACCAACGACGCCAACGACCGCCACGTCCTCGCCGCCGCGGTCGCCAGCGACGGCCATGCCATCGTCACGCTCAACCTCAAGGACGCTCCAAATCGTCGACGGGGCGGTCTCGGGGCGTGCGATCGCGATCACCGGGTTGGGCGCCTTCTGCATGCACGCCATGGGAAACGCGACCAGCCGGACCCGCATCGCATCGAGCTGGGCGCCTTCTGCATGTCTGTCATGCCAAACCCGTCCAAGCCACGCCGCCATGTGTGAGAGCGCGGTCGCGCAACTGCGGCAGTCTCGCCGCTGCCGTCGCGACGCTTCCACTTCGTCGTCCGCCGCGAGCCGGCGCCGACCCGGACGGCGGCCCGCGGCCAGCGGCTCCGCCTGGCCGCCGGACGTGGCTGCGCCGGCTGGCAGGGTCTTGGTCAGCGACCAATTGCCGTTGCGAATCTTGCCGGTGTTCTCAAAGAAGTTGACGCTTCCATCGGCAGTCGTGTATCCGAGGCGCGCGCAAACGATGCCCTTCGCGCGCGTGCTGATCAACGGGCGCCTGCAGGTGTCCGGAACGAGAAGCGCACAGCGACGCGGGTCGACGGCAGCAGCACCGTGCCTGACGCAGCTCGCGGCCGACCCTCGTCGGCGCGGACACTGTCGTTGCCGTCGTAGGTCATCGTCATCATGAGGATGGCCGGGCTCTTGCGTCGCTGAGACGAGGGCAAAGACCGGTTGATGCGGATCGTGCCGTTCTCAAATTGCTGCCATGTAGTGCGTCGCCCTGCAGGACGATTGGTAGCTGACGCTCACGCTGCCGGTCGCGCGCCCTGTGATCCGGGCGAGCACATCGAGCTTCCCACCACGAACCCCGGCGCGCCGCACCTGCAGCTTCGGCGGCAAGAGCTCTGCCCCAGACCGAGGAGGCGCCGCTGCCGCTGAGCTCTTCGCGGAGATGGAGCTGTCGCAGCGCTCCTGCCGGGGCAATGACCGGTCTCATCCTCGCCGGCTCCGGTCGACCCAGTCGACGCCGTGCGCGTCCAGCTCACGCTCATGTACCTCATCCTCGGCGCGGTCTCGACGACGACGGTCATCACGGCGCCGGGGGCGGTGCGGCGGCTGGTTCACGAGCGACCCACCGGCTGATGGCGCTGCCGTTGTCGCGCGGAATGCGCGATGACCCAGCGCTCCGCTCCTCGAGGTAGCTCGGCCGCGTCGCTAAGGTCGTCGACCTGCACGATCGCGGAGTAGCCTTGCGCTCGTGGCCGCACCCCTCGACGAGGTCTTCGCCCACGTCAACGCGGTGTCTCATGTCGACTGCGGCTGCCTCGACAAACAGATCCGACGTCAGGTGCTCATTGACAGTCGGGATCGTCGACCGTTTCTCGCCGACCCTTCGTGTCGGCCTACCTGATCGTCTGCGTGGCGGTACCAGGGTGCGGATCTGCGGCGAGCATCGAGGTCGACATCGAGGTCGGCGTCGGGGTCGCCGCGGTCGTAGCGTGCGATCAGCTCGGCGCTGGTGGCCGTGGGCAGGCCGTTGAGCTGCTGGACCTCGGGGGCTGGATGCTCGGCCTGGGGCGCGAGCTGCTGGCCGAGGGCGGCCGGCTGAGCGAGCACGTACCCGCCGCTGCGCGGCCGCTTGAGCGCCTGGAGGAGCCGGCCGAGCGCGCGACCGACACCTTGGAGCCGCGCCAGCCCAGCGCCGAGGGACTCGCGCACGCCATGCGGCGGCTGCGCTCGCGGTGACCTTCTACATCGCGCATCAGCCCGGCACGGCGGAGTTCTACTGGGCGATCGTCTCAGACGCCTCAATCGTCGTCTGGGCCACGCTGCTGCTGCTTGCGCCACGGCGCGCGCAGGGCAAGCCGGACCCGCGGCGCGTGCGGCTGGTGGGGTTCGTCGCGGCGCTCGTTGCCGCGCTGGTCGTCCTGGCGGCCAAGACCATCGAGGTGTGGCCCGGCCACCCGTTGTTTCCGAGCGGGCACACGGCGTTCGCCGTCACCATCGCGGTCTTCCTCGTTGCTCGCGACCTGCGCTGGCTGGCGCTCGTGGTCCCGCTGCTCGCGCTGCTGGCGGTCGCGCTCGTACTCGCCCGCTACCACATCGTCGCGGACATCGGGGGAGGCCTTGTCGTGGGCCTGTTCGTCGGCGGGGCCGGGGTGGCCGCGCTGCACCGCTGGACGGCGCCTCGCGTCGGCACGCGCAGCGACCGGCCGGCCGGCGGCGCCTGAGCGCGTCGACGGGGCGGTCTCGGGCGCCTTCTGCATGCTTGCCACGGGAAACGCGACCAGCCGGACCCGCATCGCATCGAGCTGGGCGCCTGCTGCATGTCTGCGATGCCAAACCCGCCCAGCCGCTCGGTCAGGCGTGAGAGCGCCGTCCGCGTCGTCGTCGTCGCGTTCCATGCGACGGAGCAGCCCTACCGCGTAGCGGCAGGCTGTTGTCGCCTGCGCGTGCGAGGAACGCTCCCGTCGATCGCGACATCGTCGTCTGCCCGACACACGGGTGGCGGCTGACCGCCCCGTGTCGCCGCCGAACCGGCGATCGTCGCGACAAGCCGGGTCCGCAGGCGTGACGTGCGGGGATCTGCCCGGCCTCTGCGGCCGGCACTCATCCCTGCTGGAGGACGGCTACTCGTCGTCGCGGCCTCGGTCCGCGGCGAGCGACGCGAATCGCGCCGGCGCGTGGGAGCACGCACGGGCGCACGGTCGTCGGGCACAGGAGCGCCATCGCGAGCGCTGTGCGCGCCGCTGGAGGTCGTGGCATCCGGCGCGGTTCGCGGGATGCCGCCGGTCCGAAGCATGCCGGCGGGCAGCGCAGCCGCGCGACGTTTGGATCCACCTGCTCGGCGATCAGGTGGGTCTGGGGCGATCTGAGATCGAAGCGGAACGGCGCCGCCGCGTGCCCAACGTCGTCGGGGTGTCGCGCTGCGTCCTTGCGGTGCCTATCCCACGACGTGAAGTCGTCCATGACCACAGGCAATGTGACTCACCGCCAGGCCCAGGTCACAGGCTGGACGGGGAGTCAGGAACCCCCGCGCCCGTCGCCGCGCGGGCTGCGACGAAACCGGTCGCGCAGCGTCCGGACGCCAAGCAACGTCGCATCCGCGACGGCGGCGAGAGCCCCCGGCTCCTTGTCGCGCGGTTGATCTCCGCGACGGCGCTGGCGCCGCGAATAGATCATCAGCGCGACGATCGCGATCGGGATCGGGGCCAACGGAAGCACGTCCAATGCGTGCGCGATGATCGGGGGCGGCATGTCAGGCCTCGTCGCCGAACGTGACTGCGCGCGTCGCGAAGGGCTGCATGAGGCCCACCGTAGCCGTTCGCCACGAGCCGACCGTCCGCCACCCCGTCACGATCGGATTGCTGGCGCGCGCGGACTCGGACATGCTCACACCGACGCAACAGATGTGGATCGGGCGCCCTGAAGCGGTCAGGCGAAGCGACGCAGGCCCCACCGCGCGGCCGCTCCGAAGCCGACGGTCAGCACCGCCAGGTGCGCGAGCGCCAGCGGCAGGCTGGGCGACGCGCCGTTGATCGCCACGTTGATCGCGTCGAGGGCGGGCTTGAACGGGAAGATCGCCGAGATCACGCGGATGACGTCGTAGAGCAGCGGTGACACGCCGCCGCTGGGCACCAGCGCGAGGAACGCCAGCGGCAACGCGAGCATGAGTGCCAGCAGCGACGCGGCCCGCACCTCGCGAGCGAGGCTGCCGATCGCCACGCCGAGCGTGCCGAAGGCGATCGCGCTGGCGGCGATCGTCAGCACCCACAGCCCCGCGCGGGCGTGGTCCAGCGGAACCAGGAGGCTGATCCCGAGCAGCATCGCGAAGGTCACGACGAACGCACAACCCGCCGCGAGCACGACCTTGCCCGCGAGCAGGCGTCCGCCGGGTACCAGGCCCCGGGCAAGCCGGGAGAACGTGTTCTCCTCGCGTTCGAGGGCCAGCAGCCCCGAGGCCAGCAGCACGCAGACGAACATCAGCGACACCGCGACGGCGAGCGCGACGGCAAAGGTGTCCAACGGCGTGCGGCGCCCGCTGAGCAGCGTCTCGGTGACCTTGACCGGCTGCTGGACGGTGGAGAGCACGTCGGTGAAGCGGTCGAAGTTGTTGACGCCGAGGTCGACGAAGTCCTGGACGGGCGCGACGGCGCGCTGGACATCCTCCGGCGCCTTCGGCAGCGCGCTGTCCAGCAGCCGCTTGGACTCCGTGAGTCCGAGCACGTCGAAGCTCGAGCCCAGCGCATTGATCTGACCGCCGTTGCTGATCACGTCGATGTAGCCGGCGGCGACCTTGTTGAGCTGCCGCGCCAGCGCGGAGTCCGCGAGCGCCAGCTTGGACTCCACCGTCGAGCGAACGAACGACTGCTGCAGCGCCTCGCCGTTGTAGACCACCTCGATGCCGGCCGATGCGAAACCTCCGAGCGACAGCTTCCGGGCGAAGTCCGGCGGAAGGATCAGCGCCGCCAGCGCCTGCCCTGAGCGGACGCTCTCCAGCGCCTGCTCGCGGCTCACGACGTTCACGCGCTCGACCGACTCGAAGAGCTTGTCGGTGTAGGCGTCGATGTCGATCTTCGTGTCGCCGAACCTGATCGTCGTCTGGCTCGGCGGGATCTGGTTGAAGAACGCCAGGCGTGGCTTCTCGGGACCGCTGGACAGCGAGAAGCCGATCAGCAGCGCGACCGCGACCGGATACACGATCAGCAGCGAGACCAGCAGCTTCGAGCGCCGCAGGATCTGCAGGTCCTTGACCAGCATCCACCGCATCAGCGGCCCCCGTCTCCCACGAGCACCGCGGCGGCGGCGTGCGTGAGCATCAACGCCGCCGGGCGAGGTCGCGCTTGGCCGACTCGCCCAGCGCATCAAGCGACAGCTGCAGCTGCGCGTAGGACCCGCGCTTGGCGGGCTGGGTGATCTTCGGATCCGAGCCGACCTCGGTCACGTCGACCGTACCCCGGACCTTGATGCTCCTCAGTCCACCGAGCACCTTGCGATCGGCTGCCGATGGCTCGATCAGCATCGTCAGGAGGGCCCTGCGCATCACCTTGTCCTGCGCGCCGGTGAGCACCTCACCGCTGGCCGACGTCACCGAACGCGCGAGGGCCGCCCGCGCCCTGGGCGTGATCATCTCGGGCAGCCCCGTGATCTCGGTCAGGCGCAGGGACGTCAGCAGGCGCGTGAAGCGCGCGGCATCGGCGAAGAGCGTGGCGGGATCGATGTCCGCCGTGCCGCGGATCACGTCGATGCCGCCGACCTCGTCCTCCCCGATGACGCGCGGGTTCCTCGCCCACTCGCGCGGCCGGAGGCTGAACACGTCGAGGACCGCGGCGAGGGCATTGTCGGTGTTGCTCAGCGGGCGACGGATCGGCTCGGCGATCGATCTCGGCGTCTCGTAGACGGTCGATCCGAGCCCGATCAGGACCTCGTCGTCGACGAGGATCATCTCGCCGCCAAAGATCGTGTCCTGCTGGTCGATCCCGGCGGACAGGTTCGCCTCGGCCGTCCCGCCGCTGCCCTGATTGAAGGGCCCGCTGAACGTCAGCGAGATCGGCCTGCTGTAGCGCCGCACGCCCGTGACCTCGATGTCGAGCGATCCGTTGATCTGGCCGGAGCTCGCGGCGGCGTTCGGGCCGAAGGTCTCCTCCAGCAGCTGTTCGGCCTGGGCCTTGTCCGCCGCGCTGATCGGACCGTCAGGCGGCGCAGCGCCCGTCGTGGACGAGTCGTCGCCGCAGCCGACCACGACGGCGACCAGCGCAACCGTGAACACTCCGAGAACAGACCTCATGTCCATCGTCTCCTTGTCGACATGCACGATCTGCCTCCCACCCGAAGTACGGATTGCACCGTTCGATCCGCACCGTATGCTCTGAACCATGCCCGGTCAAGACATCAAGCTCACGAGCACGTCGTACATCGTCCTCGGACTGATCGATCTCCGCGGTCCGTCGACGCCCTACGACCTCAAGGGGCTGCTCGAGCAGTCCGTCGCGAACTTCTGGCCGGTGCCCCACACGACCTTCTACGCCGAGCCCGACCGGCTCGCCGGCGCCGGCTACCTCACGATCGACCAGGAGCAGGGTGGCCGCCGGCGCAAGACCTACGAGATCACGCCTGCCGGCACCGACGCCCTTCGCACGTGGGTGCAGACCGCCGAAGCCTCGTCGCCGGTCATGCACGACGAGGGCATGCTGCTCGTCTTCCTCGGTGCCGACCCGGAGCCGGTCAACCGCGCGCGGATCGTGTGGCACACCGAGAAGCTCACCGAGCTGGAGGGCTACCTTGACCGCCAGGTCAAGGCGAACGGGCCGGCCGGCGTGATCCGCTCGCTGATCGCCGGGACGATGTATCACCGGATGTGCATCGAGATGCACGAGAAGCTCCTCGCGCTGAGCGACGCATCTGCCGAGTGACCCGGGGACGATCAGCGCGGCTCGCGCGCGATCAGCCGGCTGAGCACGATCGTCGTCTTGCTGCGCGCGATCTCCGGATTCGCGCGGATCCGCTCGATCGTGGCTTCGAGGTCGGCGACGTCGGTCGCGCGCACGTGCACGAGCGCGTCGGCGTCCCCGCTGGCGGTGTACGCGGCGACGACGCCGGGCTCATGTGCGAGGACCTCACGCAGAGCGCTCGGGCTCATGTTCGCCGCGCAGTGCAGCTCGACGAACGCCTCGGTGTCCTGACCCAGCGCGCCGGGATCGACGCGCGCGGAGAAGCCGGTGATCACCCCCGACGCTCGCAGCCGGTCGACGCGACGCTTGGCCGCGGGCGAGGACAGGCGCACGCGCGCGCCCAGCTCGGCGAAGCTGAGGCGCCCGTCCTCGAGCAGCTCGGCGACGATGTGGCGATCGATCTCGTCTATGCGGCAGAGGATGCCGGGTGCGGCGGCGGTTCGGCGGCCGCCGCCAGGCGCAGCGGCTCGGCGGCCCCGAGCGCGCCGACCACGCGCTGCAGCAGCCAGTCGGCTTCCTCGGTGCTGATCGTCAGGGGCGGCGCGAGCCGGATCGTGCGTTCGTGCGTGTCCTTGGCGAGCACGCCACGGCGCAGCAGGCGCTCACACGCCGCGCGGGCGCCGCCGCGCCCGGGCGCGAGGTCCACGCCGAACCACAGGCCACGCGATCGGATCTCGCTCACGGCCGGCGGCGCGGCGGCGTCGAGCCCCGCGCGCAGCCGCGCGCCGATCCACGCGGCGTTGGCCTGCGGCTCGCCGGTCGCCAGCAGGTCCAGTACCGCTCGCCCGACCGCGCAGGCGAGCGGGTTGCCGCCAAACGTCGAGCCGTGCGAGCCCGGACCGAAGACCCCGAGGACGTCGTCGTCGGCCACGACCGCCGACAGCGCGACGATGCCGCCGCCAAGCGCCTTGCCGAGCACGTAGACGTCCGGCACGACGTCTTCGTGATCGCAGGCAAACGTGCGCCCGGTGCGACCCAGGCCGGACTGGATCTCGTCGGCGATCAGCAGCACGCCGTGCTGCGAGCACAGCCGCCGCACGGCGCGCAGGTAGCCGTCGGGCGGGATGATCACGCCCGCCTCGCCCTGCACCGGCTCGATGAGCAGCGCCACGACATCCTCCTCGTCGCACAGCGCGCGTTCCAGCGCCGCGGCGTCCCCGAACGGGACGCGCCGGAATCCGGGCGTGAACGGGCCGAAGCCCTCCCGCGCGAGCGGGTCGTCGGAGAACGAGACGATCGTCGTCGTCCGACCGTGGAAGTTGCCGTCGCAGACGAGGATCATCGCCTTGCCGGGCGACACGCCGCGCACCTCATAGCCCCACCTACGGGCCGCCTTGATCGCGGTCTCGACGGCCTCGGCGCCGGTGTTCATCGGCAGCACGCGATCCTTCGCGCAGAGCGCGGCGAGATCACGCGCGAACGGCCCGAACTGGTCGTTGGAGAACGCGCGGCTGGTGAGGGTGACGCGCCCAAGCTGCTCGCTGGCCGCGGCGACGAGCTTGGGATGGCGATGGCCGAAGTTCAGCGCGGAGTAGGCCGACAGTGCGTCGAGATAGCGGCGTCCTCGATCGTCTCGGACCCAGCTGCCCTGGGCGTCGATGACCGTGACGGGCAGCGGGTGGTAGTTGTGCGCGCCGTAGCGATCGGCGAGATTCGCCGGGTCATGGCGCCCGAGGCGGACGTCGAGTGCCAGCGTCAGACAGCGGGGGCCGCCGCCGGCCTTGAGGAACTCCGAGACGTCGACGACGACCGGCTCGAAGCCCCGCGCGCGCAGCTCGCGCTCCAGCCGAGGCGTGCAGGCCGCCATCACGACGGTGCGGCCGATCGCGACGGCGTTGGCGCAGAACGCGGCGGCCTCGTCGCCGGTCAGCGCGATCGCGTCGGGCACGAGCTCGGCGATCATGCGCGCGCTGTCGGCGTGCATCGCCCCAGGCGCGAACATCGCGCTGCGGCCGTCCAGCGGGCAGAACACGATGTCGACGTGGTAGAAGCGCGGGTCGTTGAGCTCCACGAGCAGCATCGGCGCATCGAGGAGCCGGCCCAGCTCGACATACGCCGCGGCCTGCGAGCGCATCCTGTGGCCGGCGACGAGCGTGTCGCCGAATGCCAGCGCGTCGCCGGCGCCCTCCTGCACGACGCCCTCGCCGAGCCGGCGGATCGCATGGCCACGTGCTGCGAACCAGCGTTCGGCATGAGCCGCTTCGGGACGGCGTTCGCGGTGGCGCATCCGTGCAGGGATGAACGTGGCGCCATCGACGATGCCGAGGTTCGCCGTGAAGACGAGGTCGGGCAGATCGGGCTGCGGGTCGAGCACCTCGACCGTGGCGCCCGCCTGGCGCAGCGTCGCGGCCAGCGTCTCCCATTGTCGCTGGGCGAGATCCCGGTCGACCCTCACGGCGACGTCCATCCACGGATTGATCGCGTAGCTGACGTCGAAGTGCGTCGGCGGGCACATGAGCAACCGCCGTCCGGATCCAAGCGCTGAGCTCATCCACACACCGTGACACCGGGAGGGCCGGCTGAACAGGGCGCGATCCTGCCTTCCTGAACAAGTTGTCGCCGCTTTGATCCTGGTTGGCGGCGCATTCTTGCGTGGCTGTCCTGCCTGGACATCGTGTGGCCAACGCACTACATCCCAGCTACACGTGACGCTCACACAACGTTCACGAGCGACTTAGGGACGGTTCATCTTGCGAACGCACAATGCTTCGCAGACTCCCGCAGCCGGTCGGACACCCCTCCCCCGCCCGACCGGCATCGCCAGCGCTCAGACCCCCCTCCAAGCGCTGGCGGAGGAGTCGCGGATATCGCGTCCAGGTCGATGCGACCCGTAGACCGCGAGGCCGTGGGGCGGTGGTCACCGATGCCACCGCCCCGCGCCCGCCGGTCGCCCGAGATCACGAGGCGGCGCGCGCGAATTCGGCAGTCAGCTCGCCCTGCGAGAGGAAGCGCTCCAGTGGCTGCGGCTCGCCGAGGAAGAAGCCCTGGCCGTAGTCGACGCCGAGCTCGCGCAGCAGCGTGACCGTCGGCTTGTCGCCTGCGTGCTCGGCGATCGTCTGCTTGCCAAGGCCGCGCGCGATCGCGACGACGGCTTCGATGACGAGCCGGTCGGTGCGCGTGCGGCACGCGTCTCGCACGAACTCGCCGTCGATCTTCAGCAGGTCGAAGTGGACGTGCTTGAGGTAGTAGAAGGAGCCGAAGCCCGCTCCGAAGTCATCCAGCGCGAAGCGGCAGCCGAGCTTGGCGAGCTCGTCGGAGAACTCGCGGGCCTTGGCGATGTTCGCGATCGCCGCCGTCTCGGTGATCTCGAAGATCACGCGTGCCGGATCGATCCCCGTCTCGCGCAGCTCGCGCTCGATCACGCGCAGGATCCGCGGATCTCCCATCGATGCGCCGGACAGGTTGATCTCCACGCGCGTGCCGGCGATCGCGTCGCCCGCGGCGGCGATCGTTCTCAGCGCGCGCGCGACGACGAAGGCGTCGATCTCCTGGATCATCCCCAGCCGCTCGGCGGTCTGCAGGAACGCGCCGGGCGGGATCAAATCGCCGTGGTCGTCGACCATCCGCAGCAGCACCTCGAACTGCGTCGCCACGCCGGTCTCAAGATGGATGATCGGCTGTGCGACGAGCGTGAAGCGCTGCTCGTCGATCGCGACGCGGATGCGCTCGGCCCAGTTCACGCGCCCCTGCATGCGCGCCTGCGCCTGCTCGCCCGGGCCCGCGATGTCAAGCACGACCTGGTTTCGCCCGGCCTCCTTGGCGTCATACATCGCCAGGTCGGCGCTGACGAGCACATCCTCGCCGGTCAGCCCGTCGCCGAGCTCGAACATCGCGACGCCGATGCTCGCGGTGATCGTTCGCCCACCGGCCCCCGGGACGACGATGCGCTCGGCGCGCAACGCCTCCAGCAGATCCGCGGCGACGCGCTGCGCCGCCTTCGGGCCCGACTTGGGCAACAGGACGGCGAACTCGTCGCCGCCCAGGCGCGCCAGCACGTCGCTGTCGCGCAGCCGCTGGGCGAGGACCTTGGCCACGCGAGCGATCACCTGATCGCCGGCCTGATGGCCGAGGCGGTCGTTGACGTACTTGAAGTGGTCGAGGTCCAGCAGCAGCAGCGCGCCCTCGCTGCCATAGCGGCGCACGATGTCGGCGTGCGTGTCCAGCTGGCCCGCGAAGCTCGCGCGGTTGTGCAGGCCGGTCAGCGGATCGTGCGTCGCGAGGTAGTGCAGGTTCTCCTCATAGCGCCGGCGATGCGTGACGTCCTGCACCTGCACGAGGAAGCGCGGCGCATCGGCTGCCGTCTGGCGGATGTTCGTGGCCTGCATCGTGACCCAGACGGTCGCCCCGGTCACGTGCTGCAGGCGCGTCTCGACGTTGTACTGGCTGCGCTCCCCCTCGACGAGCTGAGAGATCGCCTTGCGGTCGTAGCTGATCTCATCGGGATGCACGAGCGCCGCGAGTCTCGTGCCCGCCAGCTCCGCCGAACGCCGGCCGGTCAGGTCGCACAGCGCCCGGTTGACGCGCACGATGCGCCCGTCGTCATCGGTGAGCGCCATGCCGATCGGCGATCCTTCGAATGCGCCGCGAAACAGCGCCTCGGCGGAAGCCAGCTCGGCGGTCGCCCGCTTGCGAGCCGTGACGTCTCGGATCGCGGCCGAGACCATCGTCCCCGCGTCGGTCTGCAGCGGGCTCAGGCTGATCTCGACGGGGAACTCGCTGCCGTCCTTGTGGCGTCCGTAGAGCTCATGGCCCGAGCCCATCGGGCGCGTGGAGGCATCGCGCATGTAGGCCTTGAGGTGCTGGCGATGCACCGCGCGAAAGCGCTTGGGAATCAGCTCGGAGATGCCCTGGCCGACGATCTCCTGGCGGCGATAGCCGAACAGCCGCTCGGCCTGGGCGTTGACGAGCTCGATGTGACCGTGGCCGTTGACGATCACCATCGCCTCCGGCGCCGACTCGAGCAGCGCGCGGAACTTGCGCTCGGAGCTCCACAGCAGCCGGTCGCCCCGCATCATCCACCAGTGCACGCGGTAGTAGGTGCTGCGGACGCGGTAGAGGATCCAGCGGAGGATCTCTCCGAGCGTGATCATCGCCTGCTCTGACGGTCACCGGGGTCGGAGCGGCTGCGCCGCCATTGGGGCTCACGGTCGTACTTCATCGCCAGGTTGCGCTTGCGGAGGTAACGAAACAGCGGCCCGTAGGTGAAACGCTGGACATTGGCCGCGGCGTTGCCCCATGGATCGGGCTCCATGAAGGGCATGAAGGTGTCGGGGAAGCCGGGCATCGTGCAGCCGATGCAGATGCCGCCGACGTTCGGGCATCCGCCGACGCCGCTGACCCAGCCGCGCTTGGGCACGTTGCACTTGGCGATCGGGCCCTTGCAGCCGAGCTTGACCAGGCAGCGCGAGTCGTTGCCGTAGGTCGTTGCGAACTGCCCCTGCTCGGTGAACCCCGCGCGGCTGCAGCCCTCGCGGGCGGTGTGCTCGAACATCGGCAGCGGGCGCAATTGCTCGTCGAGCTCCGGAGCCGGTCCAACGCCGCCGATGAACGACGTCAGCGCCATCAGGATCGATGTGATGTTGTCGGGCTGGGCGGGGCAGCCGGGAACGCACACGATCGGCAGCCCGCTGCGAGCCTTCCAGCTCCAGCCGAGGTAGTCCGGCAGCCCCATCGCCCCGGTGGGGTTGTTGCGCATGGCGGGCACGCCGCCGTAGGTGGCGCAGGTGCCGACCGCCATCACCGCCTGCGCCTTGGGCGCCAGCCGGTCGATCCAGTCGTTGGCGGTGATCGGCTGGCCATCGAGCGGGTTGACGCCGAACCCGGTCCAGTGCCCCTCCCCGGCGAGCCGGTCATCGGCGACCGAGCCCTCGAGCACGAGGATGAACGGGTCGAGCTGGTCGTCCTCGGCGTCGTACCACGCGCGCATGAAGTCCTCGCCGGTCTCCATGGCGAGCATCGGCAGGTGCAGCACGATCTTCGGGCTTCCGGGAATGACGCCCGACAGCAGGTCCTCGACGCTCGGGTTCGTGGCGGCCGTCATGGCGACCGAGTCGCCGTCGCACGACAGGCCGGCCGAGAGCCACAGCACGTGGATGGTCAGCGGTTCCGCCTCGGACGGTGCTGGACCGGCTACTCGTGTCGTCGCCACCACAGCTCCCTCGCGTTCGTGCGTCATCCTTCCCATCGGCCGCCCGCTCGACCGAGCTGGATAGAACATGCGTCCGCTGTCCGCGGTCAGGCCGCGATGCTTGATGGTCAGAGCACCATCGGACCAATCCGGACGGTCTGTGATGGTTCTTACAAAGGATCGAACATGCGTTCACGGCGCGCCGAGAGGCCCGCGGGCCATGAGCTCCACCCGGTGGCCGCCGGGGCCGTCGACGAACGCGCGTGGTGAGTCCCAGTACGGCGTGCGCGGCCGCGGCTGAAAGCCGGCATCGCGCAGGGCCGCCAGCGTCCGCTCGTAGTCGCCGACGACGACCGCGATGTGTCCCGTGGCCGGGACGACGGGCGATGTCGCGAACAGCAGGTGGACCTGCGTGCCGCCCGCCTGCACCCAGATGGCGCGTCGCGCCAGCGCGTCGGGAGGATCGACGCGTTCGAAGCCCAGCAGCGACCAGAAGCTCGAGCACGCGTGCGCGTCCTCCTCGCGCACCTCGATCGCGACGTGCTGGATCACATGCCAGACCGTACCCGGGCTGCGCGCCACGGGCAGCGTAGGCTCAGCGCATGAGATCCGCGACACGCCAAGCCGGCGCGGCCCTGGGAACGGTCGGGATCGCGCTGGCCGCGCGGCGCGCCTGGCAATCGCCGACGGCGTGGGTCGCGCGCATGACCGGCACGTCGATCAGCGCCCCCGACGCCGCCGGGTGGGTGACGGACTTCCTCAACGCCGCCTACTTCGCGCGCCAGCCGGAACTGCGGGAGGTCGAGGACCTGCGCGTGGCGCTGGCGATCCTGACGACGCGCTGGCAGCAGCTCGGCCATCGCCGCCTGCACGCGCCGGATGTGGCGGCGTTTCACCGCGCCTTCGGCCGCGAGCGCTTCCTCGACGGTCGCCACACGGCTCGCGGCACCCTGGACGGCGAGCAGTTGCACGCGGGCGCGCAGCGGCTGATCGGCGCGTGGTTCTCAGAGGCCTACGCCGATGACGACCGCCGGGCGCACGGGATCGGGTTTCAGACGCGCGAGGAACGCGACGCCTACCGGCCCGAGCTGCGCCTGCGCCACGCCAAGCTCGGCGAACCGACACCGCCCGAGCGTCCGCCGCGCGAGCAGGTCTGGCACACCTATGACCCCGTGCCGGTCGCGTCGGCGGCGGCCGTCGCCGAGTTGCTGGCCGCGCCGGCACGCTGGCCGGACCTCGGGACCGACCTCGGGCGCTTCACCGCCGTGCGCTCGCGCGGGTTGGCGGGTCAGACCTTCGAGATCGAGGTCATCACGGCGCTGACGCCACGCACGCCGGCGATCGTGCGCGGCTACGTCACCGTCACGACGCTGCTCGCGCGGGAGACAGCGCCCGAGCGCCTCGACGCCTACGTCGCCGACCTCAACGACCGCATGGTCCGCGTCGGCCGCGACCAGCCGCCGCCGATCCCGCACGGGGCGACGGCCACGCTGGCGATGGACCTCACGACGCACGAGGGCCACTTCATGGGCCGCGGCCTCAACCGATTGCTCGTGTACGAGCTCGACGGGCAGGCGTTCCTGCGCGCCGCGGGAACCTGGGACGACATGCCGATGGCGCTCGAGGGCGCCTACCGCGGGGCAGGTCGCCAGGCCCAGGCGGCGTTCTGGGGCAGCGGGCGCGAGGATTCGAGCATGCTCCTGCAGATCGCCAGGCAGACCGCGCCGTGAGCGGCGAGCGCTACGACGCCGTCGTCGTGGGCTCGGGGCCAAACGGGCTGAGCGCCGCGATCACGCTCGCGCGCGCCGGGCGCTCGGTGCTCGTCGTCGAGGCGGCGCCCGTCCTCGGCGGGGCGCTGCAGACCGCGCAGCTGACGCTGCCGGGCTTTCACCACGACGTCTTCTCCGCCGTGCACCCGGCATCCCTGGCGTCGCCGGTGTTCGAGGCGATGAACCTCGAGCGCCACGGGCTGCGCTGGATTCAGCCGGGGGTGGCGATGGCCCATCCCCTGCCCGACGGGCGCGCCGCGGTCCTCTCGCGCGATCTGGTGCGCACGCGCACGAACCTCGACGCCCTGCATCACGGCGACGGCGCGCGCTGGCAGGCACTCGTCGAGCCGTACCTGAAGCACTGGGAGGCGGTGCGCGCGACGATGCTCGGCAGCTTTCCTCCGATCGGCGGCCCGGCGAAGCTCATCCCCGCGCTGAAGCTCGGCGGCATGCTCGAGTTCGTGCGGCTGCTGCTGACGTCCGCGGAGGGGCTCGCGAGCGAGGTCTTCCGCGGCGAAGGCGCGGCGTGGCTGTATGGCTCCTCGCTGCACGGCGACGCGCCGCTGGACGGCGCCGGCAGCGCGATCTCGGGCGTCTACCTGAACCTCATGGGCCACACGGTCGGCTGGCCGAGCGCCGAGGGAGGCGCCGCCCGAGTCGCTGACGCGCTCGTCGCCGAGCTGCGCTCGCTGGGCGGCCATGTGCGCACATCGACCGTCGCCGAGCGCGTCCACGCCCGCCGCGGCCGCGTCAGCGCCGTGTCGCTGGCCGGCGGCGACACGATCCACACCAGGATCGTCGTGGCGACGACGACCCCGCAAGGGCTCGTCGCGATGGCGGGCGACGTGCTCGCAGACGCCTACGTGCGCCGCGCGACGCGCTTTCGATTCGGGCCGCAGACGATCAAGCTCGACTGGGCGCTGGACGCGCCGATCCCGTGGGTCAACGACGACGCGCGGCGCGCCGGGACCGTGCACGTCGGCGGCACGGTCGCCGAGCTGCGCGGCGCGCTGCACGACGTCGCGGGAGGGCGCCTGCCCGAGCAGCCGTTCATGCTGTCCGGCCAGCAGACCGTCGCCGACCCGACACGCGCACCCGAGGGCAAGCACACGGTGTGGGCGTACACCCACACGCCGCCGGGCGTCGACTGGGCCGCGCAGCGCGAGTCCTTCGCGGACACGATGGAGCGTCAGATCGAGCGCTTCGCCCCCGGCTTTCGCGAGCGCATCCTCGCCCGCCACATCATGGTCCCCGACGACCTGCACGCCCGCAACGCGAACCTCGTCGGCGGCGACGTCGGCGGCGGCAGCTACGCGATGGACCAGCTCATCTTCCGCCCCGTGCCGTCGTTGAACCCGTACGCGACATCGCTGCGCGGCCTGTACATCGGCAGCGCGTCGGCGTTTCCCGGCGGCGCCGTGCATGGCGTCCCCGGGCACGCGGCGGCCACGGCCGCGCTGCGCGCAGCGCGCATGCCCCGCATTCGCCGCGGCTGAGGCACACGCGGCACTCTGCGCACGCGTTCGTGCAGGTGGTGCCCATGGCCGCGACTATCGTCGCGCCGCGTGTTTGGACGGACGATGGTCGCCACCTCCCAGCATCCCGCCGGTCACCGGTCCTGGGCGGCGCCCGGCACCCGCCGGCGCGCCCCGAGCCTCGGCCGGATCGTGGTCGCGGTCGCCTTCGCGCTCGCGACCGCCGCGGCCGCATGGGTCGCGTCCGCCGCGTTCGCGGCCGCGGCGCTCGCCGCAGAGTGCCATGCCGCCCAGCCCGCCTGCCCGTACACGAGCAACTCCCAGATCGGCCAGCGCGGCGGCGGCGTACTGCGCTTCCCGCAGACGGTGGCCGTCGGCCCCGACGGCCTGATCTACGTCGGCGACCAGTCCTCGAGCGTCGTGCAGGTCTTCACGGCCGACGGCACCTTCGTGCGCGAGATCGGCATCGCGGGGCGCCGCCCCGGCGAGCTCGGCGCGGTGGGCGCGATCGCCGTCGCGGGCGACAACACGCTGTTCGTCGCCGAGGGGACCGACCGCATCGACCGCTTCGACCCCTCGGGGAAGCTCATCCAGTCCTTCGGGCGCCGCGGCGACGGCGTCGGCGAGTTTCACTTCGGCGCCGGCGGCGGCAACGACGCGCCCGCGGGCGGTGGGCTGGCGGTCTCGGGCAACCTGCTGTTCGTCGCCGACAGCTTCAACGACCGCATCCAGCGCTTCAACCTCGACGGTAGCGGCGGCGCCGAGATCGTCTCCCCCGGCACGCTCGCCTATCCGCGCGGCCTGGCGGTGCGCAAGACCCGGCTGCTGGTCGCCGACGACAAGAACCACCGGATCGCGGTGTTCGACACGGGCGGGCGGCTGCTGCGCACGTTCGCGCGCGGACCGGGCTCGGAGGGCGGGCAGCTCAACGCGCCCTTCGGGATCGCCGTCGACGGACCCGGCCGGGTGTTCGTCGCCGACGACCTCAACCACCGCATCGTGCGCTTCGGCCCGAAGTCCAAGTACCGCTACAAGGCGCGCTGGGGCTCCTACGGCACGTCTCCCGGCAAGCTGGCCTACCCGCGGGCGGTGGCCGTCGATCCGCAGGGCACGCTCTATGTCACCAACACCGGCAACGACCGCATCGACGTGTTTGATCGCGGCGGCGAGCTCAAGCGCTCATTCGGCGCGTCGGGTCGCGCGACGGGACAGTTCAACGCGCCGATGGGGATCGGCGTCGATGCCTCCGGCGTGCGCGCCGTCACCGACTCGGTCAACGGGCGCATCCAGCTGCTGCACCCCGACGGCTCGATCGCCGCCGTCTGGGGGTCCCCCGCGCCGGGACCGACGATCCTCCCCAACCCCGTCGACGTCGCCTTCGACTCGGCCGGAACGGCGTACGTGCTCGATCGCAGGCGTGCGCGAATCATCGTCTTCGACCGCTCGACCGGCCTGCCCCGCCGCACGATCGCCTCGCAGGGCAGCGGCCCCGGCAAGCTGCGCGATCCCTCCGCGCTGGCGATCACCCCCGGCGGCACGATCTACGTGGCCGACACCGGCAACCGGCGCGTCGCGCGCTTCACGACCTCCGGCGACTACCTCGGCGCGCGCACCAACGCCGGTCCGGTCGTCGGCGTGGCGGTGACCCCTGACGGCTCCCGCGTCTACGTCAACGACAAGCGCTACATCCGGGTGTTCGACGCCTCCGGCGAAGAGATCGCCGAGTTCGGCGGGCTGGGACGCAAGCTCGGCAAGCTCGTCGCTCCGGCGCAGATCGCGCTCGACGCGGCCGGCAACCTGTGGGTTGCCGACAAGGGCAACAACCGCATCCAGCAGTTCGGTCCCAACGGCGAGCGGCTGGGGACCTTCGGCTCTCGCGGAATCGCGCCCGGGCAGTTCATCAACCCCACCGGCGTGAACGTCGACTGCCACGGCACGCTGACCGTGTCGGACTCCCAGAACAACCGCGTGCAGCAGTTCGCGCTCGCGGCAGCGGCCGTCACGCCGTGCGCCGCACTTGGCCCGCTCGGCACCCCGCCGCCGCCGAAGCTGCCCACGCTGCCGCTGCCGCTGGGACCGGATGTCAGCGTGAAGATCCTGCGGTCCAGCAAGCTGTTCTCCACGCGCAACCTCCCGCTGCGCGTGCGCTGCGACACGATCTGCGACGTCACCGCGACCGCCACGGTCACCGAGCGCACCAAGCCGCGCAAGCGCAAGCGCGCGGCGTCGGCCAGCCTGCGCAGCGTCAAGACGAAGCTGGCGGCGGGCGCCAGCAAGGTGGTGCGCCTGAAGCTGTCGCGCACGCAGGTGCGGCGGCTGCGCAAGCTCATGAAGGGCCGCCGCGGCCTGACCGTGACGATCCAGGTCACCGCGACGGCAGAGGCCGGCGAGCCGACGGCGGTCAGCCGCCGGCTCAAGGCTCGCGGCTGACGTAGCGCCCGCGAGCGCTCCTATGCGGGTATGCCGCTACGTTTGGCCTGCGCGTCGGACGCCGCAGCCGAGATCAACCCCAGACCCAACAACGCGACACCGTTGATCAGATGATTGAAGTTCTCCAGGTCATAACGACCGTCCATCCCGATGATCGTCAGGTTCGTCGGGCCAACGAAC
>JAJCYD010000030.1 GCA_029263125.1 Solirubrobacteraceae bacterium
TAGCGGTCCCGATTCCTCCGGGTTCACGGCAAAGATCACCGAGCTCTGCCGGTGCGCGGGCTTCGAACCGGACACCGTCCCGGACCCGTATCCCGATCTAGGCCTCCAAGCCATCCGCGACGGCCTCGGGATCGTCGTCTACGTCCGAACGGCCTTCGCCCGGCAACTCGAGGGCTCGGTGTTTGTGCCGATCGACCCACTGATCACCATGCCGTTCGACCTCCTCTGGCGAGGTGCGACAAACAGCGGCGCGCTCGAGGCGGTGCTGAACATCGCGCGCAGCCTGCGTGACCGCGAAGGCTGGGTCATCGCGAGCTCGGACGACTGAGGTGATCCCCCGTCGGTGAGGGGCACCGACGATGGCGGGCGTCGGATGCCCCTCTCATCACCCCGCGCCATCCTCAGCGCACCATGACCTCCTTGATCATGCCGCGCTGGAAATGCGGCTTGCCCTTGCCGTCGGGGTCTGAGATGAAGCAGACCAGTGCGTAGCGCCCGGGCGCTCGCAACACCAGATCGGTGACCTGCGCGGACTCGCCGTCGATCGCGGCCGTGCTCGCGCTCTTGGAGAAGTCCACGGGCGGCGGTCCGCTGGGGCGATCGCTGGCCAGCGCCCGCTCGACGTCCTTCAGCGTCTTGTCCGCGACGATCGGAAACAGCACGACGTGATGCAGCTCGTCGCCCTTGTTCTCAAAGCGCAGGCGGTTGGGGCCGACCTTCAGCCCCTCTGCCTCGAAGCCATAGTCGGGCGTGCCCTGTTCGTTCTCGGTGGCGGTGATCTGCGCCGTGCTGTCATCGGGCAGCTCGCCGTCGGATCCCTTGGTCACCTCGAAGGTCGCGATCGCGCCGCGAGAGCTGTTCGGCGGACCCATGAAGTCGGCGTTGTCGAGCATCGCGTAGCTGCCGGGAGTCAGCAGCAGGCTCGTTGTCACCGACCGCCCCGGCCCGGTGGTCCCCGCTCCGCCGCTGAAGTGCAGCCACTCCGGGATCGGGCCATCCTCGGCCGCGAAGGCCTTCAACGCCTCCTGCGCCGAGTGACCACCGTCGATCCGCACGAGCTGCGCCTCGTGCGGGTCCTGTCCGGCGTTCTTGAAGACGAGCTTCACGAGCCCGCCCTCGATCGAACTGGGAGCGGCGGTACGGAACTTCTGCGCTCCCGCGTCTGAGGTCGTGATCGCAAGCGTCACCGGCTTGGCGTCCGCGCTTGTCGCCGAGTCGTCGTCACCGCAGGCGCCAAGCGCCAGCGGGAGGGCCGCAAGGGCCGCCGTCACACCACATGCAACGGCCACGCGGTGTCCTCGCGTTGCTGGTCTCATGACGTCAGTCCTCTCATCCGTGCTGCAGGTCGCTGGTCGCATGGCGCGAACCTACGGCCGCGCCGACCACCCGCCTACACGGCCTGCACCCGAGTCGCCTGCGCTCCGCGCCCGCTCGGCCCTGAGGTGTTCCGCACCCTTCGCCGGGACTAGCTCTGCAGAAAGGCGAGCACCGCCGCCACGCGGCGATGCACGCCGCTTTCCCCGGGCCGGCCGAGCTTGCTGAAGATGGAGCTGACGTGCTTCTCGATCGCGGACTCCGACAGCACGAGGGCGGCTGCGATTCCGGCGTTGCTCTTGCCCTGGGCCATCTCGCGCATGACGTCGAGCTCACGTGGCGTCAGATCCTCCAGGCCCGACTGTTCGCGCCGCGCACGCCGGGCGACGAGTGCGTCGACGACGCGGGCATCGATCGCCGAACGTCCGGCACAGACCGCGCGCAGCGCACCCATCATCTCGTCGAGGTCTCCGACACGGTCCTTGAGCAGGTAGGCGAGACCCGCCGTTCCGTCCTTGAGCAGTTCGAAGGCATAGGACTCGTCGGCGTGCTGGGAGAGCACGACGACACCGATCTCCGGATGCGCCGCCCTGATGCGGTGCGCGGCCTCGATGCCCTCCATCTGATGGCTCGGCGGCATCCGGATGTCGGTCATCACGGCGTCTGGGTGAAGCTCGCCGACACGTCGCACGAGCTCGGTGGCGGTGCCCACGGCGTCGAGCACCTCGACCTCGCCGGAGTCCTCGAGCAGCATCCGCACGCCCTCGCGCACGAGATAGTGGTCGTCGGCGATGACGATGCGCAGGATGCGCTCAGACGACAGCGGGCTCACCGATCGGCAATCGCGCCGTCAGGGTGGTGCCCTCGCCCGGCGAGGACCGCACGTCGAAGCTGCCCCCGAGCGCCGCGATGCGATCCGCCAGACCGGCGAGGCCGGAGCGGGCCGTGCTGTCGAGATCAAACCCCGCGCCGTCGTCGGAGACCTGCACCTCCAGCTCGGCCGGCGAGCGGTCAAAGCACACCCTCACCCGTTCGGCTGACGCGTGCTTGAGCGCGTTGGCAAAGCCCTCGCAGACGAAGAAGTAGGCGGCGCCCTCGACGGACTCCTCGAAGCGGGCGTTGCGCAGCTGCGGATCGCACTCGATCGTGACACCGAGCGGGAAGCGTGCGGCCCGGCTCTCGATCGCCTCGACGATCCCGTGGTCGGTCAGCACAGACGGGTGGATCCCCGAGGCGAGCTGGCGCAGGTTCTCCAGCGCCTGGCGCGCTTCGGATCGCAGGTCCACGAGCGTTTCCCCGAGGCGGCTGGAATCCCGGCCGAACTGGTTCTGGGCCAGGCCGATGCGAGCGATCAGCGCGACGATCTCCTGCTGGGCGCCGTCGTGGATGTCGCGCTCGATCTGGCGGCGCGCGGATTCCTGGGCCGCCACGATGCGCGACCGCGATGCCGTGATCTCCTCGGCCTGGTGCTTGATCTCCTCCAGGCGGCGGGTCAGCTCGCCCGCGAGCTTGGCGTTGTGGATCGCAAGCGCGGCCTGGCGGGCGAGCGTGGCGAAGAGCTCGCGGTCGGAGGCCTGTGTTCGACCGCGAACGCGCGCGCCGCACTCGATCTGACCGAGGTGCTCGCCGGCATGGACGAGCGCGGCGGCGTAGGCGGGCAGCGCGTCGTGGGGGCGCTCGCCATCGGTCACCGGTGCATGCCCGTCGACGCAGATCTGCGTCCAGCCGACGCCCAGCCCGTCGCGGGCGATCGCCGCGATCGCGATGGTCAGCCGCCGAAGGTCCAGCGTGTGCTCAAGCGTGGCGCCCAGCCGCCGGATGAGCTCCTCGCCGCTGAGCGACTCACCGTAGGCCCAGCGTCCGGCCCTGCTGACGAGTCGGCGCCGCGCGGGCTCGAACATCACCGTCGCGACGATCGTCACGCCGATCGCGACCTGCAGCCCCACGCCGGACGCGGCGGTGCCCAGCAATGCCGCGACGCCCACATACGCGCCCCCGATCAGCAGCCACACCGGCACGTAGACCAGCGTGCGGCGCATCACCCGGTCGACGTCGAAGAGGTCGGGCCTGACGAGACCGATCGTCAGGGACGCCGCGGCGATGACGATCGCGCCGATCTCGACCGTCGTCGACAGGTTGAGCGGAATCGCGGCGGTCTCCCAGATCGCGCCCTCGATCCCGAGCACCAGCGTCGCCAGCCCGCCGTACATCGGCCAGCGCACCTGCAGGCGCCGGTCGGCGCGAAACCGGCGGTAGCGCAGGGCCAGCACGATGCCTGCCCAGAACGGGATCCAGGTGAAGGCGATCGCGAGGTACGCGTGCAGTGGCGCGCGCAGGAACGAGAGCGCGCCGAGATGCAGCGGGCTCTCGATGTCCGGGAACAGGCCTTCGGCGCCCTCCCGGCTTCCGGTCAGCCATTCGAAGATCGACGCGGGCTCAAGCGTCGGGCGGGCAAACAGCATCAGCACCGGCACCGCGATCGCGAGGACGGCGAAGCCGCGGATCAGCAACAGCTCATAGCGATGCTGATAGGCCCCGTCGGGGTAGACGGCAAGCGCCGCGAGCAGGAAGACGAACATCGCGAGGCCGAGCACCTGCAGCGCGAAGTTCGCCGGACCCAGCCACGATCCGGGCCCCAAGTTGAACAACGCGTACAGCACGACGTTCTGGGACAGGTTGAACAGCGAGATCATCAGGCCGAACGTCAACAGGCGCCGCCCCGCGACGTTCTCGGGCAACCGGCGGAAGGCAACGACGCCGGCGGCCAACGCCGCCAGCCCCGGAACGAACCACGCGAGCCCGGTGAGCGACTGCCCCGAGACCCAGATGCCCACGACGATCGACGCCACGACCACCGGCACGCCCGCAAACCACATCAGGCGCCCGGTCAGATCACGCGAGGGGAACGTCGCAACCACGTCGGGCCATCCTCTCCGAGCGCGACGCGGATGTCGAGGGGAATCCCCGCCGGTCAGGGCTGCGGAAAACCACAGTCGCGATGGGCGTCGCGGCGCACGCGGATCGGTGCTGAGCCTCGTTCCCAATCGAGCCGACCGCGCTTAGCGTGACGCCACGGTCGGTCACCCGGCCAACCTCCTTCGTCGATCCGAGAGGAAAGGCCCACCATGAACCTCACAGCAGCTTCGCCCACCGCCACGCACGCCGGTACGGTGCGGCGCCCCGGCGCAGCCTCCTCGCCGCGCTCGCGCCTGGTCGGCGGCGCGTTCATCGCGGCCCCGCTCCTGCTGCTGGGAGGCTCCGTCGCGTTCGCGGCCGGATCGGAGGCCGCCGGTGGGGTGCTGCAGTTCTACGCGTTTGCAGGCTTCGCCCTCGTCGTGTTCACGATGACCGCGACGCTGTCAAGCACGTTCCCGCGCGCGGCGGCGGCGCTCACCGTCGTCGGGGTGCTGGGGATGGCCGCCGGTGTCGGCTTTGCCGTCGACAACCTGCATGGAGCGCTGCTCGACGACGCCTACCTCGTCGACGACGGCGGGATCGCCGGCGTGCTCGTTGCCAACGTCCCCGGGTTGATGGGCCCGCTGGCGTTCGTGGGCATCGGCGTCGCGCTCGTGCGCGCGGGCATCGGACCGCGCTTCAGCGGCGCCGCGCTCGTCATCGCGGGGTTGCTGTTCCCCGTGTCGCGGATCGGCGACATCTCGCTGCTGGCGATCGTCGACGACACGATCTTCGTGCTGGCTCTCGCGCCGTGGGGCTGGGAGATCCTTCGAGGCCTTGCGATCGCCGAACGTTGACGCGCACCGGACGTCTCATGGCCCTCGATCACCGCCCCCGTGGCTTGAAGGAGACGAGTTCCGCGCGGCCGCCGTCGCCGTCGGTGTGGACGCTGAGCACGGGTCCCACCCCGCGGGCGTAGAACTTCAGCTCCTGCACCTTCGGCTCGGTCGGGACGAGGTCGCGGGTCATCAGGACGTGCTCGTCGTAGAAGCCGAAGGGCACCTCGACCTGCTCGCCGCCGACGCTGACGACCGCCGCCCGATCCTCAGCCTCGCCCTCGTAGTACTCCTGGCGATAGGACAACCCGGCCACCGGATCAGCCGGCATCGCGACCCCGGCCTGTGCGCCGTCGACACCCGCCTCGAACGAACCGTCGCGGTTGGCGATCTTGCCGTTCTCATACTCGGCGGTGGCCTCGCCGAGGTACCAGACGTTGCCGGCGACGTCCTGTGCGTACCAGTCGTCGGTGACCTCGACGGGCTCGCCGTCCTCGGTCACGACGTCTCGGATCACTCGTGCCGTGATCCCGTTCGCGATGCGCTTGGTCTTGCTGGTCACCGTGATCGTGACCTTCTGGCGGGTTCCCTTCGTGTCCGTCTCGCGGTAGACCCAACGGCTACCGGGCGCCATCGGCCAGTACGGGTTGTCGATCGTCGTGGTGAAGTCGGCGGGATCGAGCTTGACCGGCTCACTGCCCTGCGGAAGGCCGCGGTCAGAGGAACCGGGCTCGCCCGCGCCCGTGGGCGAGCCGGCGTCTGAGCCACATCCTGCCGCAAGCGTCGCCGTCGCCAGCATCGCCGCCGCGGTCGCCATCAGTTCGCCTCTGACCATCGTGTGCTCCGATCGCTGTAGGAAGGCGGTTCGACGACCACCCGGAGCCACGGTCTACGGTCGCCGGATGAGAGCCCGGTGAGAGCGGGCCCTCATGCCCATCTCATCGACGCCGCCTAGCGTGCCGCCACAGTCCACGAAAGGAGCACCATGACCGCACGAAGGAAGATCACCGCCGCGGCGTTGTCCGTCGCTGTGGCGACGGCGCTCGGCGGCGCCGCTTACGTCCAGGCAAGCGGCGACGACGGCGAGCGCTCCGTCACCGGCGCGCAGGCTGACAAGGCGACGGTCGCCGCGCTGACGATCACCAAGGGCGGCAAGGCCAACGCGGTCGAGCGCGACGGCGAGAACGGCGCCACCTGGGAGGTCGAGGTGACCAAGCCCGACGGCAAGACCGTCGACGTGCGCCTCGACGCCGGCTACGGCCTCGTGATCGTCGAGGGCGATCAGGAGGACGCCAACGGCAAGTAGACGGGAGCGGGCGGTCCGAGAGCGGCCGCCCGCTTCTCATCTGGCGCTCATCTTCGCCTGAGAGGCTTGCGCGCACCGTGCGCGTGCTGATCGTCGAGGACGAGGTGAAGATGGCCAGCCTGATCCGCCGCGGCATGCGCGAGGAGGGCCTCGCAGCCGACGTCGCGGACACGGGCGAGAACGCGCTGTGGATGGCCGGCTCGACGGCGTACGACGCGATCGTGCTCGACGTCATGCTGCCGGGCATCGACGGCTTTGAGACCTGCCGGCGACTGCGCTCAGACGGCGTCTGGGCGCCGGTCCTGATGCTCACCGCGCGCGACGGGATCGAGGACCGCATCGCCGGCCTGGATGGCGGCGCCGACGACTACCTCACCAAGCCCTTCTCCTTCGCCGAACTGCTCGCGCGCCTGCGCGCGCTGACTCGTCGCGGCGCGACGCACCGCCCGACGGTGCTCAGCGCCGGCACGTTGCGCCTGGATCCGGCGACCCGGCGGGCATGGCGCGGCGACGACGAGATCGCCCTGTCGACGAAGGAGTTCGCGCTGCTGGAGGTCTTCATGCGCCGCCCCGGTGAGGTGCTGTCGCGCTTCACCCTGCTCGAGCACGCATGGGACTACGAGTACGAGAACCGCTCCAACGTCGTCGACGTCTACGTGCGCTACCTGCGCGAGAAGGTCGACCGGCCGTTTGGCGAGCGGTCGATCGAGACCGTGCGCGGCGCCGGCTACCGGCTGCGCGCGTAATGGGCAGCCTGCCGATCCGCGTCCGCGTCACGCTCGCCTTCGCCGGCGCGATGGCCGTCGTGCTCGCGGTCGTCGGAGTCGCCGTCTACGTCCGCTTCGCCGCCCAGCTCGACGCGACCTTCGACCAGGGGCTGCGCTCGCGGGCGGGCGACATCAGCTCGCTGATCCAGCAGCGCGACAGCGCGCTGTCGGCGCCCGGCGCGAGCGTGCTCGTCGAGCGCAACGAGAGCTTCGCGCAGATCCTCGACGCGGACGGCTCGGTCGTCGACGCCAGCGCCAAGCTGCAGGCCGCGCCGCTACTGAGCCCCGCGCGCCTGCGGCGCGCCGCACGCCAGACCTTCATCTTCACGCGCTCAAACCCGTTCGAGCGCGACGAGCCCGCACGCCTGCTCGCCACACCCGTGACCGCTCGCGGCCGGCGGCTCGTGGTCGTGGTGGGAGCCGGCGCCGACGACCGCAACTCCGAGCTTGCAAGCCTCGCGTTGCTGCTGGCGATCGGCGGGCCGGTCGCGCTGCTGCTGGCGTCGCTGGCGGGCTACGGCGTCGCGACGGCGGCGCTGCGACCCGTGGACGCCATGCGCCGCAAGGCCGAGGAGATCACCGACGAGGATCCCGGCGAGCGCCTGCCGGTCGGCGCGGCCGACGACGAGCTCGCACGGCTGGGAAGCACCCTCAACGGCATGCTCGCGCGCCTGGAGGACGCGGTCAGACGCGAGCGCGCCTTCGTCGCCGACGCAAGCCACGAGCTGCGCACCCCGCTGGCGATCCTCAAGACCGAGATCGAGCTGGCGCTGCGCGGCGAGCGCCCGGCGACCGAGCTGCGCGACGCCCTGCGCTCGGCCGCCGAGGAGACCGACCGCCTCGCCGAGCTCGCCGACGCGCTGCTCACGATCGCGCGAGCCGACGACGGCAGGCTCGCGCTGTCTACGGCTCGGGTCGACCTCCCCAAGCTGCTGGGCTGCGTTCGGGAACGCTTTCGCAGCCGGGCGGCGGACGATGGACGGCGCATCGCGATCGACGACGAGCCGGCGGCGAGCGTCACCGCCGACCCGCGCCGCATCGAGCAGGCCCTGGACAACCTCGTCGAGAACGCGCTGCGCCACGGCGCGGGCACGATCCACCTGTCGGCGGCGGCGCGCGACGCCACGGTCGCGCTGGATGTGCGCGACGAGGGCGACGGCTTCGCGCCGGACTTCCTGCCGGCGGCGTTCGAGCGCTTCAGCCGCGCCGACCCAGCCCGGGCGCGGGGCGGGACGGGCCTGGGCCTGGCGATCGTCCGCACGATCGCGCGCGCCCACGGCGGCGAGGCCCGCGCCGTCAACGACCCGCGTGGCGGGGCTCGCGTGACGATCGAGCTTCCCAGCGCTGCCCAGCCCCAGAGGGTCGACGGCGGGGTATCGGGCGAGGTGCCGCCGAGTGCCCGTATCGGCCGATGAGGGGTGCCAGGGGACCGCTTACCACGAGGCCAACGGCAACCTCCCCGAGCCGGCTCGTGCACGAGCCTTGACGCCTGCGCGCTCGTCGAGTCCCCCGGCCACGATGCCACGCGCGACGGCTCCCGGGCGGCGAAGGCGGATGCCGTTGATCAGGTGACGCCGGGGTACTGCGTCATCCCGCCGTCGACGAACAGCGTCGTGCCCGTCACGTAGGACGCCTCGTCGCTGGCCAGCCAGGCGATCGCGGCGGCGATCTCCTCGGGCTCGCCCATGCGACCCCACGGGATCTGGCGCTCGACGTCCGCGCGCTTGTCGGGGTCGTCGATGAGCTCCTGGTTGATCGGCGTGCGGATCGCGCCGGGCGCGACGCTCGTCACGCGGATGCGGTGGGGCGCCAGCTCCCGCGCGATCGTGCCGGTGAAGAGCTTCATGCCGCCCTTGCTGGCGCAGTAGTGCGCGAAGCCCGGCCACGGGATCTCCTCGTGGACGCTTGAGACGTTGACGATCGCGCCCGGCGCGTCGGCGGCAACGAGCGCGCGGGCGAAGGCGCGCGAGCACAGAAACGGTCCGGTGAGGTTGACGTCGAGCACCTGCTGCCAGTCGTCGAGCTCGAGCTCCAGCAGCGGGTGCCGGGACTCGATGCCGGCGTTGTTGACGAGCAGATCCGCCGGCCCGCCGAAGGCGTCGGCGGACGCCGCGAAGAGCTCGGCGACGTCGCCCTCGCGCGAGATGTCCGCCTGGACGGCGAGCGCCTGGCCTCCGGCGTCGCGGATCTGTGCGACGACATCGTCGGCCTCGGCGTCGCTGCCACGGTAGTTGACGACGACGTGCGCGCCCACGCGCGCCAGGCGCAGCGATGTGGCGCGCCCGATGCCGGTGGCGGCGCCGGTGACGATCGCTCGCCGGTCCTGCAGCATCATCCGAAGCGTCCCCCCGGCCATGGGACGCCAGCGTAGCGCTCGAGGATCGGCCCGGCCGGCGGCGCCACCGCGCAGAAACGATCTGACCGCTCGATCGTCCCCGCGAACAGCCGCGCGAACGGGTCCTGCTCGAAGAATGCCGGCGTCCGAGCGACGGTGATCGCGCCGCCGAAGTACACCTCGTCGAGCGCGAGCGTGGAGATGCAGATCAGGTCGTCGCCCAGCAGCCCGATCCACCAGGCGAGCGCGTCGCGACGCGCCTGCTGGACCTCGGGCTGGTCGAACGGGATCCGCGCGGCGGGATCGGCAAGCGCGCAGACATGCGCCCACGCGCCGAGCACCGGCTCGCCCTCGACGCAGCGACCGTCGATGGTGAAGGCGCGCCCACGCCACGCGAAGGGGGCTCCCCCACTCACGGGCCGTCGAAGTCCCCGCGCACGAGGCGTGAGATCGCGCGCATGTCCTCGCGCAGCTCCTGCATCGTCGGCCGGCCCCAGTACCAGTAGCCGCGGTAGACGGCGTGGATCGTGAGGTCGGGATGCAGCGTGAAGGCCGTCGGCAGGTACGGATCGTGCGTCGTGTCTGTCCTCTCCTGCAGGCCGAGGCGCCCGATCCAGCGCCGCTGCGCATCTGACAGGAAGCTGAAGCGCGCGCCGAGACCGGCGCGGAAGGCCGACTGGACCTCCGGCTCGTCGACGCTGACGACGGCGATCCGCGAGTAGGAGACCTCGAACTCGTCCTGCAACGCGGTCAGCTCGCGCAGGTATCGCTGCTCCTTGGGACACCACCACCCTCGCGAGAACGCGAGCACCAGCGGATCGCCGGCCGCGACCTCCGACAGCAGGCGCGCCCGCCCCGTGTGATCGGGCAGGTCGAGGTCGGGGAACGGCTGCCCCGGACGGAGGTCGATCGTCACTACAGTCCGCGCGCTTCGATGAACTTCAGCCACAGCTCGCTGCGCGACGGGAACGGTGCGATGGCGTGGGCCAGCGTCGCGAGCGCCACCTCCCCCACGATCGCGATCGTGGCGGCTTGGACGAAGTCCGCGACGTCGGGGCCGACGAACGTCGCGCCGACGAGCACGTCGCGCTGGGCATCGACGACGAAGCGCGTGGTGCCGTCGGCGTTGCGGCCATGAAAGCTCGCCCCCGCCGTCCCCGACGTCGGCAGGTCGACGACCTCAGCGGCGATGCCGGCCTCCGTCGCCGACGCGAGCGTGTGGCCCGTCGCGGCGACCTGGGGATCGGTGAAGATGACACGCGGCGACAGCGGCCCAGCGACCGTCGCGCGCGCCGTCCGGATGCCGAGGATCTGGTCGGCGGCGACCCGCGCCTGGTACTTGCCCATGTGCGTCAGCAGCGCCCTGGCGTTGACGTCGCCGACGGCATACAGCCAGTCGTGCCCGGTCACGCGCAGCGCGTCGTCGACCTCGATCCACTCGCCCTCCTGCAGCCCGACGGTCTCCAGCCCGAGGTCGTCGGTGAGCGGCCGGCGCCCGACCGCCACGAGCAGCGCGTCGCCGCTGACCGTGGCGCCGTCGGCGAGCTTCACCGAGACCGTCCCGTCGTCGCCTCGGGACACGCGTTCGGCGCGCACGCCGACGCGGACATCGACGCCGGCGGCGCTCAGCGCCTCGCCGACCTCGGCGCCCGCGAAGGGCTCCTCGCGCGAGAGCAGCCTGTCGAGCGCCTCGATCACGACCACCTCCGAGCCAAGCGAGCGCCACGCCTGCGCCATCTCGACGCCGACGACACCGCCGCCGAGCACGACGAGACGACCGGGCACATCGCTCGTCGTCGTGATCTCGCGGTTGGTCCACGGCGCCGCGTCGGCCAGGCCTCCGATCGGCGGCATCGACGCGCCACTGCCGACCGCGACGATGACCGCGCGGCGAGCCTCGTAGCGCTGCTCGCCGACACGCACCGCGCGCTCGCCGTCCAGCCGCCCATGGCCGCGAATCAGCGCGATGCCGCGCGAGTCCAGCCACGGCACCTGCTGTGCGTCGTCGAGGTCGTTGATGATCTGATCGCGGCGCGCGAGCGTCGCGGCGACATCGATGCCACGGCCATCCACCGCCTCGGCGGCGCCCGGCACGCGTGCCGTCTCGGCGATCGCCTCCTGCGGGCGAAGCAGCGCCTTGGACGGCATGCACGCATAGAAGCTGCACTCGCCGCCGACGAGCTCGCGCTCGACGATCGCGACCTCCAAGCCGCCGTCGGCCAGGCGTCCGGCGGCGACCTCTCCTGCTGGTCCGGCTCCGATGACGATCACGTCGAAGGTCTGCGCTGGCACGGGTTCTCCGTTCGTCGGTCACGTCAGCATGCCTTACAGCACATGCCGGCAGCGGTTCTCGCGGGGCGGCCGTCATACACCCGTAACCCGCGGTACGGGCGATTTACGGGTAGTCAGACGCCATGCCCTCACTGCTGACGAAGCTGACAACACTCCTCGCGGCGCTGGCCGGCGTGATCGCGCTCGGGGCCTGCGGCGACTCCTCCGACGACGCCTCCGTGGCGAGCCCGCCGGCGGCGACGAGCACGCAGCCCGCCGTGACCGACCAGTCCGCGCAGGCGGGCGAGCGGTTCCCCAACATCCGCGAGGCCAAGCTGGAGATGACCGGCGACGGGATCTTCACGGCGACGGTCACCGTGTCGAGTCCCTACGACACGCCCGAGCGTTACGCCGACGGCTGGCGCGTCCTGAAAGCCGGCACCGGCGATGTCCTCGGCACGCACATGCTTGACCACGATCACGCCGACGAGCAGCCCTTTTCGCGCACCCAGAGCGGCCTGAAGATTCCCGACGACGTCGACAGCGTGACGGTGCAGGGGCGCGACAAGGACAACGGATTCGGCGGCGAGACGGTCACGATCGACGTGCCGCGCTCCTGACGGCGCGCCTTACCGGCTCGGCGCGTCCGCAACGGTCGGCGTGGGCTGGCGCCCGCCATCCCAGCGCTGCAGCTCGGGCTCACCGCGCTCGGGCATCGGGATGTCGATCGTGTCGAAGTCGCGTGGAACCTCGGTCGCGGCGAACACCTCGCGCGCCTCGTCACGGATCTGCCCGCCGGGGTAGCGCGCGGAGAGATGGGTGAGGGCGAGCATCCCGACCTGCGCATCGGCCGCGACCTGCGCGGCCTGGCGCGCGGTGCTGTGGCAGGTCAGCGCCGCTCGCTCGGCGTCCTCGTGCAGGAACGTCGCCTCGTGGACGAGCACGTCGGCGCGGTGGGCGGCGACGACCACCGCGTCGGTGGGAGCGGTGTCGCCGGTGAAGACGACCCGGCGTCCGCGTCGCGGCGCGCCGAGCACCTGCTCAGGATGCACGCCGCCGACGACCTCCCCACGCTGCAGGCGGCCGAAGTCCGGTCCGGGTCGCACGCCGAGCTGCTCGGCGAGCGCGGCATCGAAGCGACCGGGACGCCCGTCCTCGATCAGGGCATAGCCGTGCGCCACGCCGCGATGGCGCACGCCGAAGGCGACGATCTCGTACCCGTCGCGGCGAACGCCCTCGTCGGGCTCGAGATCGCGGAGCGTCAGGCCGTAGCGCGGGCGGCCGTAGATCGGGCGCATGCGCTCCATCAGCGCGGTCATGCCGGGCGGACCGTGCACGGTCAGCGGCCGCTCGCGATCGCGCAGCTCGAAGGACTTCAGCATCCCCGGCAGCCCGAGCCAGTGATCGGCGTGCATGTGCGTCAGGAAGATGTCGGTCAGGTCCGCCAGGCCGACGCTGCGCACGAGCTGGCGCTGGGTCCCCTCACCGCAGTCGATCAGGATCCGGTCGCCACCGCGACGGATCAGCAGCGCGGGCAGGCCGCGGCGCGCCGACGGCACGGACGCGGCGGTACCCGCGAAGAAGAGCGACAGATCCATCGCGGCGAGCGTACTCAGCCAGATACCGTCCCGCCCTGCCCCGGCGCTACGCAACCTCCAGGAGACCACATGCTGAAGGAGTTCCGCGAGTTCGTCCTGCGAGGAAACCTCGTCGACCTGGCGGTCGCGGTCGTGATCGGCACCGCCTTCGGCGCGGTCATCACCTCGCTCGTCAAGACGCTGATCACCCCGCTGCTGGCCGCGATCGGCGGGCAGCCGAACTTCGCGGGCCTGACGTTCAAGATCAACGGCAGCGAGTTCCTCTACGGCGAGTTCTTCAACGCGCTGCTGGCGTTCGTGATCGTCGCCGCGGTGATCTTCTTCCTCGTGATCAAGCCGATCAACGCGCTGATGTCCATGCGCAAGGTCGACACGGACTCCTCCGACGCGCCGACGCGCACGTGCCCGCATTGCGTCAGCGACATCCCGGCCGCCGCGACCCGCTGCGCGTTCTGCACCTCGCAGGTCACGGGAGCGGCGATCTGACCGAGCCGCTGTAACCGGCGCTCCGCCGCGGTGTCTTGTCGACCAGTGGTCAACAAGTTGGGAGAGCGCTGATGCGGACGATCGCGAAGATCGGCACGACCGCCGGACGCTGGGCCTGGAAGCGCTTTCGCCTGCTCGCGGGCCTCGCGCTCGTCGTGGGCCTGACGCTCACGCTGTTCTCCAATCGCGCGGCGATCGCCGCGGTCGACGTGTCGATCGACCCGTGGGCGCTCGCCGGCGCCGCGCTCCTGCTGGCGATCGCCCCGCTGCTGCAGGCCCTCACGCTGCGCATCGCCCTGCGCCATCTGGGCGCGCAAGCCGCGGCGCCCGACACGCTGCGCATCTGGGGGCGCTCGTTTCTGCTGCGCTACGAGCCCACGGGCGTCGTCGGCTTCGCCTACCGCGTGCGCCGCCGTGACGCGCTCGGCGCGACGACGCCACAGGTGCTGACCGCGACCGGCTACGAGCAGCTCGCCGCGGTGACGGCTGGCGCGATCGCCGCCGTCGGGGGATTCCTGCTCGCCGGCATGCGCCCGCCGCTGGCGGCGCTCCTGCTGCTGGGCATCGTCGGAGCCGGCGCCCTGGCCGTGCGTCCCGCCTGGTTGGGCGACCGGCTCGCGCGCTGGGCCTCGCGGCGCGGCGTCGCCATCGCCGGGCCGCTGCGCCAGCGCACGCTCGCGGCGATGGTCGCCATCAACCTCGCCGGATGGGTCGCGACCGCGGCGGGCGCGGCGATGCTCGCGGCCGCTCTGCTCGGCGACGGCGCCCCGGGCATGTTCATCCTGCTGGGCGCGTTCTCCCTCTCGTGGGTGATCGGCGTGCTGCTGCCGCTGCTGCCCGCGGGGATCGGTCCGCGCGACGCTGTGCTGGTCCTCGGACTGACCGCCGTGACCGGAGCGGGCGCCGCCGCCGCGCTGGCGCTGGCGCTGCGCGTCGTGCTGTTCGCCGCCGAGCTGCTCGCCGCCGCCATCGCCGAGCTGGCCGCGCTTGCCCTCGCGCACCGGCGGCCTGCCACGGCGCCCGCCGCCGCGCCCGCACCGAGTCCGCGCCGACGGCTCGATGACGAGCGGACGATCGTCGTCGTCCCGACCTACGACGAGCGCGACGCCCTGCCGCTGTTCGTGCAGCGCTTCGCCGCCACCGGCATGGAGCTCTTGATCGTCGACGACAGCTCCCCCGACGGCACCGGAGAGCTCGCCGAGGATCTCGCGCTGACGCGGCCGTGGATGCACGTGCTGCACCGCGCCGAGAAGGATGGCCTGGGCATGGCCTACCGCGCCGGCTTCTCGTGGTGTCTGCAGCGCGACTACGCGGTGGTCGGGCAGATGGACTGCGACCTCTCCCATCCGCCCGAGCGCCTGGCCGAGATGCGCCGAGTCCTGCACGAGCGCGACGCCGACCTCGTGCTCGGCTCGCGCTACCTGCCCGGCGGCGGAACCGACGGCTGGAGTCGTGCGCGCCTGGCGATGAGCCGCGCGGGCTGCCGCGCATCGCGCTTGGTGCTGGGTTTGCCCTTCTCGGATCTCAGCGGCGGCTTCAAGCTGTGGCGCGCGCAATGCCTGGCGGCGATCGACATGGACGCGCTGCTGAGCGCGGGCTACGCGTTTCAGGTCGAGACGACCCAGGTCGCGCATCTGGCAGGCGCGCACATCGAGGAGGTGCCGTTCGTCTTCAGCGAGCGCGTCGCCGGGGCGTCGAAGATGACGCTGGCGATCTCACTGGAGGGCATCCGCGTCACGCTCGCGCTGCGACGCCACCACCGGCCCCGCAAGCGCGCCGGTCTGAACGCCGCGCTGTAGCCTGCGTGGGGCACGCGCCCGTAGCTCAGTGGATAGAGCGCCCGCCTCCGGAGCGGGAGGTCAGAGGTTCAAATCCTCTCGGGCGCGCTGGACGGGTCCTTTCGGCGATCCCGCGGGCCGCCACCCATAACCCCGACGGGCTACTCGCGCCAGGGTTCCGACAACGCCACCGACGCAAAGACTCCCGCTGCCTCGTGGCAACGGGAGTCCTGGTCAGGTGTCCGGCGGCGTCCTAGGCGTCCTCGGCGGCCGCTGCCGCGGCCGACTCGGTGGCCTGCGTTGCACGCTCCGGCGCGTCCCACTGCACACCCTTCTCGGGCTCGCCGGGGTCGTCCATGAGGTCGGCCGCACTGACTGCGCCCTCGGGCGCATCGCCTTCTGCGGTGGGCTCGACGGGCGGGTCCTCCTGATCGTGCTCAGTCATATCCACTCTCCTGGTTGACTGCATGAAGCCGTACCCGATCATCCCCGCCGCAATGCACCGCTGATCACGACACCCTGACGCCCACCGCCGTGCTGAAACCGGCGCGCGGACGCAGGGCAGCGCGTGCCCCGTTGTGACGCGCTTCACCAGGGTCAGCGTCGCCGCGGCGCAGCTCCCTCACAGTTCTTGCGCGCACACGCGGGAAAATTCGCAGAGTGCGCTGCCGATTGCGGGGTAGGTTCGCGAGATGATGCTGGACGACGATCCGTCGGTCGATCCCGCGGGTCGAGCGCTCTGGTATCTCGTTCCGCTTGGCATCGTGATCCTGCTGTTCGCCATCGGGGGGGTGACCGTGGCATCGCTCCGCGGCTCCGATGGATCCTCGGACGAGGCGAACGCGGCCCAGACGACCAAGGCCGACCTTCCGGACTACTGGACGGTCAAGGATGGCCAGTCTTATTCGCAGATCGCCCTGCGCACGGGGCTCACCGTCGAGCGGCTCGAGGAGCTCAATCCCAAGACGGACCCGTCGACGCTCAGGCCCGGGCAGCGCCTGAAGCTGCGCAGCGATGTCGCTCCGCCACGCACGAAGCCGAAGGGACCGCGCTATCGGACGGTGCGCAAAGGTGAGTCCTTCGGATCGATTGCCACGGCCACCGGCAAGAGCATCGCCGCGCTGCGGCGGCTGAACCCGAAGGTCAAGCCAGCGGAGCTTCAGCCCGGCGATCGCCTGCGGTTGCGCCGCTGACTCCGCAAGTGCGACGCACCCGCGCTCTCAGCGCGCGGGTGCGCGGCACTGATGCTCTACATGCCCTGCTGGAGCTTCTTCAGGACGTCGCGATCATCGGAGAGATCGGTGTCATCCAGGTGCGCCTCGGCCTGAGCGACCGCGCCACGATTGTCGGAGACGGGAGCATCCGTTGCACCAGCGCCCTGTGCGCCGGTCAGCTCGGCGGCGCGATCGTCGACGGCGTTGGCAAGCCCGGCTTCGGCGGTCGGGGTCTCGTCGGTCTCGGTCTCGGCTTCGTGATCCTGCATGGTCACCTCTCCGGTATCGGGTATCTGCCCACTACCCGTACTCGCCGCGTCCGCAACATCCCTGCAATCCTGGCGCGTTCAGCTCACTCCCACGGCGAGGGGACCGCGGTGGCGACCGTGGCGGTGCCGTCGAGCCGCGCGTCGTCGGGCTCGACGACAGCGATGTCTCGCCCGACGAGATCCCCGCCAAAGCGCAACTCGAAGGGCCCGCCCGCTTCGCCGCTGACCTCGACGTTGCCGGGGCCGACCCTCCCCAGCCGCTCCAGTGCATCCTGCAGCTCGGCGGCCGCGACGTCGAACGGGAGCGGGTCGGTCTCCTGGCCGGAATAGGTCAGCGTGAACGTCCCCGCGGTGGCCTCGATCGCGACCGACTGCACGGGCGGATCGGGAAGCGGATGTCGTGCGGGCATGTTCGTCTCCTGTCGGTGATGGCCGAGCACGACGCGTGCCGGGCGTCAGCATGATCGCGCCGATCGCACGGCTAGGCCAGTCACGCGAAGAACGCGCGCAGGGCATCGGCGACGAGATCGGGGTGCTCCTGGGGCGCAAAGTGCCCGCAGTCGGGCAGGTAGGTGAATCCGACGTCGTCGGCGTGAGCGCTGACCTCCTCCACCGAGCGGCGCTTGAGCACCGGATCGCCTTCGCCGTTGAGCCACAGCGTCGGGGTCGTCAGGCGCTGGTCGGCAAAGCGCCCCCGCACCCAGGACGAGTAGTCGTGCAGCAGGAAGGTGCGATAGACCTGCTGTGCGGCCCGTGCCCGCTGGGGCTCGGCGAAACGCGGGGCGAAGCGCTCCACATCGGCCATGACGAGGTCCGAGCGCGTCGAGATCGCGTTGCTGATCGTGCGCAGGACGCGCGGGGAGGCCCCGATGCGATGCCCGATGCCCGGGCTCGCGAGCAGCCCCTGGTAGGCGAAGCCCGGCAGGGCGGCGGGGATGCCCAGGCCCCCGCGAGGCCAGATGTGGCCGGTGCTCATCGGCACGTATCGGCGCACGCGGTCGGGGTGCTGGACGCAGACGATGAAGCCCACGACGCCGCCCCAGTCGTGCCCGGCCAGGTACACGCTCTGGAGATCCAGGGCATCGAGCACGCCAACGACGTCCTCTGCCAGCTCCTCCTTGCGATAGCCGCGTGGGGTCGCGTCGCTCCAGCCGAATCCACGCAGGTCGATGGCGAGCACGCGGAAATCCTCACGCAGCAGCTCGATGACTCCGCGCCAGGTCCACCAGTGCTGCGGCCAGCCGTGCAGCAGAACGACCGGCGGGCCGTCGCCGCCGCTGTCTGCGACATGCATCCGCGCGCCTCGCACGTCGACGACGTGGTGCTCGACGCCTTGCAGCTGGGGCATGCCGTCGGCGGCCATGATCGCGAGCGTAGCGGCTGCGATCAGCCGAACGCCGGGATCTCCTGCACGAGGGACAGCACCGGCGCGAAGAGGTCGCCGTGCTCGGCGACGCGCTCGATCACCTGCGCCGCCTCGAAGACCAGATCGCCGGGATCGCCGCTGTCGTGGCAGGCGCGCACCTCATCCCAGGTCACCGGCGTCGATGCGGTCGGGCGCTCGCGCGCGCGCAGCGAGTAGACGCCGACGGTCGTCTTGTGCTCGTCGTTCTGGCTGTAATCGATGAAGATCTTGCCTGTGCGCAGGGCCTTGGCCATCCGCGACACGACGAGATCGGGCTCGGCTGCCTCCAGGGTCTCGGCCACCGCCCGCGCGAACCCCTTCGTCGCGTCGTAGGTGGCGCCCGGAATGTTCAGCGGCACGTACACCTGCATGCCCTTGTTGCCCGAGGTCTTCGCAAACGCCTTCAGGCCGAGGTGCTCGAACATGCCCTGCAGCAGCAGGGCGACGCGGCAGCATTGCACGATCGTCGCGGGCGGCCCCGGATCGAGGTCGAAGACCATCGCCGTCGGGCAGTGGATCGGCGACGCGAGCGAGAGCGACGTATGCAGCTCGAGCGCCGCGAGGTTGCCGAGCCAGACGAGCGTCGGCAGGTCGTCGCAGACGCAGAAGTCGACGGTCTTGCGAGACAGCTCGATCGGAGCGGTGCGCACCCACTCGGGGCGGTGTCCCGGGCACTGCTTCTCGAAGAAGCTCTTGCCCTCGACGCCGTCGGGGTAGCGCTTGCGGGTCAGCGGCCGGCCGGCGAGGTGGGCGAGCATCACCGGCGCGACGGCGACGAGGTAGTCGATGACGTCGCGCTTGGTGAACGCGGTCTGCGGATAGAGGACCTTGTCGAGGTTGGTGATCTTCAGCGTCCGCTCGCCGACGCGCACCTCGACGCCGTCGCGCACGGGCGTGCCGGCATCCAGGAACGCCGACCGCGGCGCCTCCTCGCGCAGGCCCTTGTAGGAGGGGTGGCGCAGCAGGCCGTCGCTCGTCCACTCGGTGAACTCGACTTCCGCGACGCGCGTCGGCTGCACGAAGATCGCCTCACGCGGCGGTCCCGTCTCGCCCTGCGCGGTGAACGGCGAGTCGGGACGCTGCTCCAGCACGCCGGCGAGGCGGTCGAGCTCTGCCTCGGTGAAGCCGGTGCCGACGCGCCCGGCGTAGCGCAGCTGCCCTCCCTCGGGCACGCCGACGAGCAGGGCGCCGATGCGCTCGCGCCGGCGCCCCGTGCCCGGCACCCAGCCGCCGACGACGACGTCCTCACGGCGCACGTTCTTGATCTTCAGCCAGCTCGCCGAGCGCCGACCCGGCTCGTAGGTGCTGTCCAGGCGCTTGGCGATGACGCCCTCCAGGCCGTGAGCACGGCTGGCCTGCAGCATCGCGGCTCCGTCGCCGACGATGTGCTCGGGTGTCTGCCACGCGGCGCCGTCGAGGTGCAGCGCGAGCAGCAACTCGCGCCGCTGCTCGTAGGTGAGGTCCAGCAGCGCATGGCCGTCGAGCCACAGCAGGTCGAACGCGATGTAGGCGACCGGCACCTCCTTCGCGCGCCGGCGCGCCGCGCTCTCCGAGCTGATGTGCATGCGTGTCTGCAGGCGGCCGAAGCTCGGCCGGCCGTCCTCGTCGAAGGCCACGATCTCGCCGTCGAGGATCGCGTGGTGTGAGCTGAGCGCGCGATTCAGCGCGCGCAGCTCGGGATAGGACGCCGTGACATCGTTGCCATTGCGGCTCTCGAAGCGGATGTGGCCGGGATCGGAGTAGGCCAGCGCGCGCATGCCGTCCCACTTGATCTCATAGGCCCAGCGATCGCCGTCTGAAGGCAGCGCCGCGGCCTTGGCGAGCATCGGCTTGACCCGGGTCGGCATCGGGCGGCGAGTCGGATCGGCCGGCGGATCCATGCGGTGGATCATCCAGTCCTTGCCGGGCGGCTCGCCCGTGCGGCGCTTGAGCGGAAACAGGCCGTAGCGGCCGCTGAGGCGCTCGCCGTGGAAGGTGATCTCGACCTTCGCGTCGTCGAACTTGTGCTCCTCGTAGGTGCCGCGATCCCAGATGCGCATCGTGCCCGCGCCGTAGGAGCCCTGGGGAATGTCGCCCTCGAACTCCAGGTACTCCAGCGGATGGTCCTCGGTGTGGACGGCGAGGCGGTTGTCCTTGGGGTCCTCGGGGATCCCGTTGGGGATCGCCCACGAAACGGCGACCCCGTCGTGCTCCAGGCGCAGATCCCAGTGCAGGCGGGTCGCGTGGTGCTCCTGGACGACGAAGCGCCTGTGCGCACCGGGCGCCGAGGGTGCGCCGTCGCCGGATGGCTCCGGCGTGGCCTGCGCGGCACGTTTGCGGCGGTAGTCGTCGAGGCGGTCGGCCACGCCGACAAGTGTGACGGGCCGTTAGGGCTCGTGGCACGATTAGTGGCGGGTTTGGGGCCAGGATCGTGGATGCCAGACGGTCGACCGCCGGCCCGGGAACACTGGTGGTATTGCTGGGCCGGCGGGCGGCCGTCTGGCGCCGCGAGACGGCTCCAAACTCGTCAGTAATCGTGGCACGGGCCCTTAACGACGCGACGCCGCAGGATTCCCAGATCCCGCGGCGTCGCCGTCGCAGCGTGTGGCCCTCGCTCCGATGTGCGCGAGGAGCTGAATCGTGGTCAGCCTTAAGCTGGTATCCCGCTGCGTTTGGCCTGCGCGTCGGACGCCGCAGCCGAGATCAACCCCAGACCCAACAACGCGACACCGTTGATCAGATGATTGAAGTTCTCCAGGTCATAACGACCGTCCATCCCGATGATCGTCAGGTTCGTCGGGCCAACGAAC
>JAJCYD010000031.1 GCA_029263125.1 Solirubrobacteraceae bacterium
GCCGCGCCCATACCCTTGTTCTGCGCACGTCGCATCCCGCTCCCCTCGGTTCCAGCCGTCAAGAAGCCAGAACCCTAGGCGCGGCGCGGCGTGCGCCCTCGCTCAGCCGCTCACCTCACCCACGGGAACAGCAGGAGCGCCGAAGTTCTCCTATGAGGTGCACGAAGCCAAACTCGGTAGCCATCCGCGGCCGAGCCACATCTTCCAGTTGCTGTTCTATAACGACCGGCTCGCTGAGCTGCAGGGCCGGCGTCCGACGCGCGTACATCTCGTGCTGGGCAACGACGAGCGCCCGGCGTTCGCGCCCGACGAGTTCGACGCATACGCCGCGCGGGTGCGCGCGCGATTCCTGCAGCGCCGTGCCGAACTCGACGGCCCGCAGCCCGCGCCCGCCTATCCCTACCCAGTGACCGACTGCGAGTTCTGCCCTTGGTGGAAGCACTGCGCCGACCGGCGCCGCGATGAGGATCACCTGTCGCTGGTCGCAGGGTTGCAGCGCAGCCAAGCCCTCAAGCTCGAGGAGGAAGGTGTGCATACCGTCGTCGGTCTCGCCGGCGTTCCCGCACTCCAGGTCGTGCCGCGGCTGCACGCAGCCACGCTCGAGGGGCTCCGCGCGCAGGCAGACCTGCAGGTACGCAGCCGCGGCCTCGACGTGCCGCTGTACGAGCTGCTCAAGCCCGCGCGCGATCGTGGCCTCGCCCGGCTGCCCGAGCCATCTGAGGGAGACGTGTTCTTCGACTTCGAGGGCGACCCATTCTGGGGTGACGACGGCCTGGAGTACCTCTTCGGCACGGTGTCGCTGCACGACGGCGAGTGGCGCTACCGGGGGCTGTGGGCCACATCTCGTGCGGACGAGAAACGTCAGTTCGAAACCTGGATGGACTGGATCAGCGCACGACTGTCCGAACACCCCGACCTTCACATCTTCCACTACAACAGCTACGAGCCCACCGCCGTCAAGAAGCTGATGTCGCGGCACGCGACACGCGCCCACGAGGTCGACGAGTTGCTCCGGCGCAAGGTCTTCGTCGACCTGTACGGCGTCGTGCGTCAAGCCATGCGCGTCGGCATCGAGTCCTACGGACTCAAGCCACTTGAGCCCGTGTTCGGGTTCAGCCGCGATGCCGAGCTTCGGGGAGCGACCGGCTCGCTGCGGCGCTGGCAGGAGTTCGGGCAGACCGGGGAGCAGCGGTTCTTGGACGAGATCGCCGGATACAACGAAGACGACTGCCGGTCGACGGCCGCGCTGCGCAACTGGCTCATGGAGCGCCGCAGCGAGGCCGAGGCGCAGTTCGACATCGCGCTCGGGGCGCTGCTTCCCGAGCCAGAGCGCGAACCCAGCGACCGTGCGCAGCGCTACCGCGAACGCGTCGAGCGGGCACGCGACCTGCTCATGCCCGGACTGCCGGACGACGAGTCCGAAGACGACGCCGAGCAGCGCGCGCAGCGGATCGCGTTCGATCTGGTCGGATACCACGAGCGCGAGGCCAAGCCTGCCTGGTGGGCGCACTTCGCCCGGGTGGACTCAAGCATCGCCGACCTGCGCGACAACGACAGCGAGGCGATTGCGGGCTTGGAGGCCGCGACTGGATCACAGCGCGAGGACGCAGGAGCGTCCTGGAGGTGGCAACTGCGGTTCCCGCCGCAGCAGTACAAGCTGCGCGTGGGCGGCGCGTGGGATCCCGATGCCGACTACGGAGTGACGATCAAATCGTTGGATGAGAGGACGCGGACGGTGACGGTACGCCGCAGCAAGAAGGCCGGTGAAGCGGTCCCCGCCGTCTTGCTGCCGGGCCTGCCGATCGCGACTGAGGCTCAGATCGATGCGCTGCTGCGTTTCGCCGATCGCGTCCACGAACACGGGCTCATGCCGTGCGGCGATTTCGACGCAGCAACCGACTTGCTGCTCGCGCGCGCGCCGCGCATGGCGCAGGGCACTCCGCCGCTCGGCCTCGAGGCAGGCTACGACGACGCTCGACTGTGCGCGCAGGTCGCGGGACTGGAGCGCTCGGCGCTCGTCGTTCAGGGTCCACCGGGATCCGGAAAGACTTACGCCGGTGCCCGGCTCGCGGTCGACCTGATGCAGCGGCACGGCATGCGCGTGGGCGTGATGGCCACCTCGCACAAGGCAATCGTCAACTTCCTCGAAACGGTCGACCTATGGGCCGCCGAGAAGCAGTACGCGTTTCGCGGATGGAAAAAAGCCTCCGACGACGCCGACAACAACTACAAGAGCGATCACATCACGTCATCGACGAAACCGCCGAAGAACGTGGAGCTCCAGCTCGTTGCCGCCACGTCGTGGTGGTGGGCTCGCGCGGACGAGCACGAGTCGGTGGACGTACTGTTCATCGACGAGGCCGGCCAAGTGTCGCTCGCAGACGCGATCGCCGTCTCCCAAGGCGCCAAGAACACTGTGCTGCTGGGCGATCCCCAGCAGCTCGCGCATGTCAGCCAGGGCACCCACCTTCACGGCTCGGGCGCGTCAGTCCTCCAACACCTTCTGCTCGGCGAGAACACCATCCCCCGCGATCGCGGCGTCTTCGTCGAGCGCTCGTGGCGGATGCACCCACGGGTCTGTGCGTTTGTGTCCAACACGATGTACGACGGACTGCTGCATTCGGCCGAGGACTGCTCGCGCCAGACCGTCACGTCGCCGGGCCTATCGGGTGCTGGTCTGCGGATGCTGGGCGTCGAGCACACCGACAATCGCCAGACGTCGCCCGAGGAGGCAGCCGTGATCGCCGAGGAAATCGAGCGGCTCCTCAACGGCGGCCGCTACGTGGACCGCGACGGCGACGAACACGAACTCACGAGCGCTGAGATCCTCGTCGTCGCGCCCTACAACGCCCAGGTGCGCACGCTCAAGGCGGCGCTGCCACCGGGAGCGCGGGTCGGGACGGTCGACAAGTTTCAAGGCCAACAGGCGCCCGTCGTCTTCTTCTCCATGACCAGCTCCAGCGGAGAAAACGTCCCGCGGGGAATGGACTTCCTCTTCAGCCGCAACCGACTCAACGTCGCGGTATCCCGCGCGCAAGCGCTGGCCGTCGTCGTCTGCTCGCCGCAGCTGCTGTCAACCCGGTGCACGACGGTCGAGCAGATGCAGCTGGTCAACATGTTGTGCCGATTCGCCGACGCGGCGAGCTGAGGCGGATGAGGCGTCTCCAACCTCCGCTCCCGATGCGTGGCCGCTGGTGGTATCGGCGTCAAGCGCGTCGAGCGGCTCATGCGCGAGGCGGGCCTGCCGGGCCTTCACCGCCGGCGGCGCGGGCGCACCACGATCAGCGTGCAGGGCGTCAGGACGGCCCCTGACCTTGTTGAGCGTGACTTCAACGCGACCATGCCCGATATTGTCGTCGAACTCTCCGACGAGCACGTGACCGCCGAATCGGCGCTTGCCCGCTCGATCCTCGAGTGGCACTACCGGGACGCCGCGAGGCTCAGCGGCCAGCTGTATCAACTCACCAGCGATAGAGGGGGTGGTCTGGTCGTACCGCGCCGGCGTTCGCCACGCCCGAGCAGGAGGAGGACTTTCGAGCGCTGCTGCGCCGGCATCTTGGGATGAAATTCACCGACGCGTGAGGGGGCCTCGGACCGGCTCCTTGCATCCGCCGTCGGCCCCTCCTCGAGATTGTCGCCGCTTTGGCCCGGCGTTGGGGTTCGGATGCCGGATCGCAGCCGCGCTCAATCCGTCGGTCGGTGGTGGGGGTTTGCGCCACGGGAGGCCGCCGCAGAAGTGGGTCAAGGGTCAAGACCGTCGGCGACTCCGACGCACGCTCGAGAGGCTCGTCTCAAGAACATGGGCGAGCTTCGCGAGGATGCCGAGCGACACGTTGCGGCTGCCCGCCTCGATCTGATTAAGGTAGGTCCTGTGCACGCAGACGCGATTCGCGACCTCGTGTTGCATCGGATCGCGCTCAACGCGCAAGCGACGGAGCTCGGCACCGATGACGCCAGCACGGAATGGCCTGCCGCGACGCCGCTAGGCGTATCCGGCTGGGAATCCACGCGCTGGCCGATCCTGACGTCGCCGACGCGTTTTCCGCTTCGCCAACATCCAGATGTGGCAGCAACGCGTGCACTGGCTCGCTGGGGAGGAACTGCGCAAGACCGACGGCCGTGTCGCTCAGCGATGCGATCGAACAGGTCGACGTACCGAAGAACCGCTCTTGGCGGCCGTTCCAGCTGGCGTTGGTGCTGCTCAACCTGCCATCGCTTGCTGATCCGTGCCATCCGGAGCGCACCGGCGACGACGGGCTCGACGATCTCCTGTTCTGCCCCACCGGCGGTGGCAAGACCGAGCCGTATCTCGGGCTGACGGCGTTCACGCTTGCGATCCGACGCCTCCAGGGTGTCGTGGCCCGACGCAGCGGCGCCGACGGAGTCGCGGTCCTGATGTGCTACACGCTGCGGCTGCTCACCTTGCAGCAGTTCCAGCGCGCGGCCGCGCTCATCTGTGCATGCGAGTTACTGCGACGCGACGGGCTCGCCGACGATCCGCGATGGGCACGACGCATTCCGGATAACAACATCGACCGCGGTCTTCTCGCGCGCGATCACGCGGCTGCCCGCGACATCACAGCCCACATCGCGGAACTCATGCGCGACGGCATTCTCGCTCGCGTCGACCCGTGAATCAGCGGTCTGTTGGCGAGCCTCGACGATCCGGCGAGGCACACCGAACGCTGCGAGAACTACGCGCCGGTGTCAAGCGCCCGGCGCGGGACCGGGTTCCAGTCCATCGGCGACCCCGACCACGCTCGACAGGTTCGCGTCCAGCACGACCGACAGCCTCGCAAGAACGCCCAGCGACACGTTACGGCTTCCGGCCTCGATCTGGTTGAGATAGGTGCGGTGCATCCCAACACGCTCGGCGACGCCCTCCTGGGTTAGCCCGCGCTCGACACGAAGGCGTCGAAGCTCGGCGCCAACGGCGGCGTGCACCGGGGAGATCGGGGCTGGCATGGTCGAGACCCTAGGTCAGATCGGGCAGCCCGCGCATATGTCGCCTATCGTCTACACGCTGTGGATCCACTCGACGAGGCAGCCGCCGCCGCGCTGAACCACGCAGGACGACGGATCCGGTATCTGCGCGACAAATCCGGGTGGAGCGTTGACGAGCTCGCGCTCCGCTCCGGCCTGCCAGTAGAGGTCCTGCGCGCCGTCGAGATCGGGCATGCCGACATCGGGCTCAGCGAGCTATCGCGACTGGCTGCGGTCCTCGGGGTGCCGATGTCCGCGCTCGTCAGCTGACTGAGCGTCTGATCAGCCCCTCAGGCCCTTTCGAGCGCCTTACGAATGGCCTTCAAATGCGCGTTGCTGATTCCGTGGCCGGGGTCGAGTATCGCGCTGCGATCGATGCCCTCGTCGGGTAGGAACTCAAACGTGTAGGTCGCCTTGGAAGCGAGACAGTCCTCTTCGTCGTCGTCCGACGGCTCGATGATCGCGACAACCGCGAGGCGACTCTCTGGCAACGGACTGGTGAGCGCAGCGAGTTCGGTCTCCGCGGACGCCAGATCACCGGAGGCGGCAAGATTCAGCACCGCGGCGAAGGCCGCCGGAGCGGGTGGTGCTTGACGTGCTGACCACAAGTCGAGAAACGCGGCGAGTTCCGGCAGAACCGTATTCCCGTCCGCCTGAGCCTCGGCGACGACGAGCGAGAGATGTCCCGCGGCGGTCAGTTCGGGGCCGCAGTCGAGAACCCACCTGAGGACTGTCAGGAGCGCGGTGCGAGCGCCGTGAGCATGCGTACGGTTCGTCATCGGCCCAGTGCCGCTCGCGTACTCCGGAATGGTGAGGTGCTCGCCGGCGTTCACGTGGGCACCCGACGCGACCAGGCGGTCGAGCGCGGGTATTGGACCAATCCGCGAGACGATCGTGACTTCCGACGGCGTGGCCGTGATCGAGACTCCGACGCCGTCATCGACGAGATCCGCGAGGACCGCCTTTCGCGCGCTATCGAAGCGGCGCTCGACGTCGCGGCTGGCGATCACGACAAGGCCCCGTTCCTCGACCCGCGGCAAGCCGCACGGGCCCCACGGCGACATCCCGAAGCGCCAAGGATTCTCCCAACCCGTGGTGTCCTCACGAAGCGACCGACAAAGAACCGCAGACGGCGGGGACATCGTCGGATCCGCCATGCTCAGGCGGGAGCCGGCCGCAATCGCTGCCGAGAACACCGACTCTCGGAACACAAGTGGGTCGTACGGGGTCCCCCGGCGCTCGAGCACCACCGCAGTGCGTGCCACGACGCGACCAAAGGCGTCCAACCCGCGGTCACGTGGGTCTTCCGAACGGAAGTCGCGCGCGATCCGCTGCGGTGACGACCAGGGGTGCCACCTCCCGTCGAGTCGTGAGAAGAACGGGAACTCGTGGCAGAAGTGCGAGGTTGCGCCCTTCTCTCTGGACTTCGTCGCGTTCCAGCTCTCGGTGTTCGGGAGCACCCCGAACACGGTTAGCCAGAACAGCCCACGCTCGATGTCGAGGGCGCGCTGCCGGCTACCTCGCTGCTCACGGACATCGGCGTCCTGGACGACGCCAGGCGACACGCCGCGCGCCGGTTGGCCGTCCGTCGCCTTTGCCCGTGGGAGGTGTCGCCGTACCGTGCCGGTCGAGACGTTGATCTCGTCGGCGATCTTCCGTTTCGACATCGGGATCCCGTGCATGGCCTGAATCTCGCGCTCTCGGGCACTGGCAAGGGTCGAACGGGCGCTAGTCAACAGCGGCCCTCCCCAACCTGGCCCGTCCTGATGAATCTCGGGGGCATGCCCCCGACGAGCGGCATTCAGGGATCTTGGGCGTTCGGTCGAGCACGAGGTGTCCCTCCGTCTTCGCGCACGCGGCGCCCCAAGGCAACTGGTGCAACCCAGCGACCACCCTGCGGCGCCCCGGGTCTGGGTGCGCCCGCCGAGCCGCTGCACGGGCACGTCGTGTCATCGACGCTCGCGCCCAACGCCAGCGTGTGTCGACGAGACCGGACAGGCGCAGACCTGCACGTGTGGGCGGAGACGCCATGCGGGAGCCGCGGCCCGAAACGGCGATGACCTCGTGGCCGCCGAACCCAACATTGCAAGAGACCTGAATGTAGATTATCGTCTACATAACGATGTTCCCGCTGCTTCCTCCGGCACGCAACAGACCGAGGCATGCGTCGTCTTCCTCCTCGAGTGTCTGCTCGACGAGCGCCGGCGAGCGAACCGCCGGCTGATGAGCGACCAGTTCGGGACTACGGAGGACGTCGCGGAGATCACCGGGTTCTCGAAGGGCTGGGTGCGGCTGCACGCGAAGGAGCTTGGCGGCTGGAAGACAGCCGAGGGCCGCGGCGGCAAGTGGAGGTTCCCGCTAGCCGAGATCGCGCAGCACGCCCGCTCCCGCTCGCAAGGCGGATCACCCCATTCCCCGGTGGCGTCGGCACCAGCGAAGCGTCCGCCCGTTCCCCCAAGCGACGAAACCTACGGCCTAACAGCGCGACCAAGGATGTGACGACATGCCTCGACTTCCCAAAGGTCAGACCTACACTCGCCTCTCGGGCGGAGACCTCGTGTACATGCTCAGGTTCCGCGCCAATGGATACCCGCGGTCGCCGATCGAGCTCGGTCGCCGGAGCCAGGGCCTCAACTTGGAGCAGGCGAACGGCGAGGCCGCGGTCATCGCAGCACTGATCCGTCGCGGCGAGTGGCAGCCCGCGCGACCGGAGCGGCGGCCGGCAGCGAGCGCGGCGCCCACGACGTTCGCGGCCGCGTGCGCCAAGCTCCTAGCCGACAAGGAGGGCGACGGAGTCTCGGACGCCACCCTCGCCGACTACAGGTCGAAGATCGAGGTGCACCTGTTGCCGGGGATCGGCCCATCTACACCGATCACCGCGATCGGCGACCAGATGCTCGATGAGTACGTCGGCGGCATCCGCGCGCACAACGACGCCATTCGCGAGGCCAACAGGCTGGCCAAGACCGATCCCGGCATCTGCGTTCCGCGCCGCCCGCCGACGACTCGGGAGATCGAACGCTGGGGTGGTGAGCGCCGCCCCACCCAGAAGCTCAAGCCGATTTCGAAGGGCGAGATCATCCGGCACCTCGAGCTTCTGTCTCAGATCCTGAGGTACTACGTCGTCAAGACGAAGGAACTCGATGAGGATCCAGTCGGTGTCTGGGACCGGCGACCGAAGCGCAAGCGCGATCACGACCGCAAGCCCGACTGGATGCTCCAGCCGGACGAGATCGTCTCGCTCCTCGCGGCGTCAACTGCACTGGACGCCGACCGCTGCGTCACGCCACGCCCGAGGTCGGGCGTGGCAGAAACCGCCTCGTTGCGTTGCCAATGCCCGTACGAGTGCCGTACGATGATGAGCATGGCCACTCGTACGAAGCGCATCGAGATGCGGGCCGATCCGCTCAGCCAGGATCGGATCTCACGCGCGGCACGGGCGCAGGATGTCTCGATCTCCGCGTTCGTGCTCAGCGCTGCAACTCGTGAGGCCGATCGGATTCTCGCCCGCACGGATCGGACCTTGATTCCTGCCGCACAGTTCGACGCCCTGATCGAGGCGCTCGACCAGGGCTACGCCCCCGACCGGCTGCAGCGGGCGGTCCGCGACCGGCGTCGCTTTCGCCGCGCGTGAGCGTCTGGACATCGCAGGCGCTCGGCGCACATCACGACCTCACGGCTCTGCGATGCGGTGATGACACGCTGGATCAATGGCTGCGCGAGGAAGCCATGCGCGCCCACGCGTCGGGCACGGCGCACACCACGGTCTGGACCGCGCGGGACGATCCTGTGGTCGTCGCGTTCTACGCGATCGCTCCTACACAGTTCGCGCGCGTTGACCTGCCATCGCGATCACTCAGCGCCGGCTACAGCCAGGTTCCGGGGTATCTCATCGCGCGCCTGGGCCTTGACAGCTCCCTCCACGGTCAAGGCTTGGGCACACAACTCCTTCTCGATGCGCTCGAGCGGATCGTGCAGGCAGCCGCAGATGCCGGAGGGCGCCTGATCGCAGTCGACGCCATCGACGAGGAAGCGCACCGCTTCTACCACCACCACGGCTTTCAGCCGATAGAAGCTTCCAACCGCCTGGTCATGAAGGTGGCCAGCGCACGCTCAGCGCTCGGGCTCTGACAGCGTCGCTGTTGGCTCTCGCTCAGCGGGCGAAGCTCAACTGCGCAAGCCTCGCTACAGCCGCGCCACTCCAGCCGACCGCCGCGTCACGCCACGCAGATCCAGCGCCTGGGGAACCAGCTCGACGGCCGCGTCGGGATCGACGCCGGGGTGCGCGGTGACGATCACCGCGAGGTCGGCGCCGGCGAGCGCGTCGGCGAGATCCATGCTGTGCAGGTCGTCCTCGGACAGCTTGGCCACGAACGGGTCGTGGTAGCGCAGGTCGGCCCCCAGCGCGGCTCAGCAAGGTCACGATCTTCAGGCCCGGCGACTCGCGCACGTCGCCGACCCGGGCTTGTAGGACACACCCAGCAACGCGATCTTCGAGCCGCGTACCGGCTTGCCCACGTCGTTGAGCATGCGCTCCACCCGACTGCTGACGCAGTGGTAGCCGTCCTGCGCCGCGTCGAGGCCGGCGAAACGGTCCGGATCACCTCCGACGGCCGCCCGGTCGCCGACCTCGTCCCGGCCGAGCGAGCCGCGACCTATGTCGATCTGTGCAACGTGATCGATCAGGTCGGCGGCGTGCTTCGGGCCGACGACCGACTCGACGAGGAGCTTCGCGATCTCGACGCCGACCCCGAAAACCACTTCGCTTGAGCCGGTTCCTGCTCGACACGTCCGCCGTGGTCGCGATCGGTCGCGGCGAGCTCGAGGATCTTCGTGGGCGCGCGGGCGCCACAGCGATCTGTGCACTGACGGTCTGCGGACTGCATCACGGTGTGCTCGCGGGCACTGAAGAGCAACGACCGGGCAGGCTCGCGCTGCTGGCGTGGGTGCACCGCACCTTCCGCCAGCTGGCGATCGACGAGCGGGTCGCGCCCGCCTACGCTCGCCTGGCTATCGCCGCGAAGACGGCCGGGCGCGACGTGCGCCGCGGCACGGCAGATCTGCTGATCGCGGCAACCGCCGAGACCCACGGCCTCACGCTCCTCACCCGTGACGAGAGACTGGCACGGCTCCCGGGCCTCCGGGCCGAGCTCGTCTGAGCCCGGATCTCAGTGAGAACGTCGTCGCCGCGCTGGCCCCGACGTCGCCGGCATCGATCTGCCGCAGCTGCCAGGCGGCGATCAGCGGGAACTCGTCGATCTCCCCCGGTGCGCGCGGGATGCCAGACCCGCCGGCACCAGTTCAACGTCCCGGTGTTGATCCTCGTGTCCTTGCTGGCGTAGTTCGGTGGGGCAGCTCTAACAGCGACATCGCCGTGCATATGTGACGGATCGATCAGCCGCCGTTTCAGATCCGGCAGAACTGCATCACAGTGGTGTACAAGTGCCGCCTGGCTCAGCGGACGACATCGATCCGGCAGTTGTGCACCCATGTGCCGGAGGTCCCGGCCTCCAGGGAGTGCGCCGGCCTCCGACGCTTCAGGACACCAGGACGCTGCCGCCGGCCCGCGCCGAAGGCAACGAGTGGGCAGGAAGCGTCAAGGAACAAGATGTGGAGATTGTCGCGCCGGATCGTGGATGCCAGGCGCCGCGCGCGAGCGCAGGCGGGCGCCGGCGCGTCGAGCATCGCGGGTGGCGGATGGCGCCGCGAGGCGGTGCTCCGAGCCCGCAGCTTGTTCATTGACGCTGACTCACTCGACGACCAGGTGGGACTCGTCGTCGAAGACGATCAGTCCGCCGTGGGGCAGCCAGCCGGCGGCGTCCCGTGGCCCGCTGAGCAGCGCCGCCTTTGCCAATGACTCGGCCTGCAGCGCCGTCGGCGCCAGAGCGGTCGCTTGGACGATGCCAGTGTAGGCCGGAAGGCCGGTTGCGGGATCGAGAATGTGGTGGGCCGGCTTGAGGCGCTCCATCCAGCTGCGCTTGGTGATGGACGTCGTCGCGATCGCTCCGTCGGCGAGCTGGAACTCGTGCAGGACGCGCTGGCTGAGCGGTGCCGGTATCGGGATGCAGCGTTGCTGTCTGCCGCTGCCGCCGATGCGCAGGTCGCCCTCGCAGTCCACGAGGAAGCTGTGGTGCTCGCACAGCATGTCGGCGATGACATCGGCGAGCAGGCCCTTGACGATGCCGCCCCCGTCGACCTTGACGCCCGGCGGTCGCGTGACGGTGGACGCATCGAGGTCGACGTCGATCGTGCTCCAGCGCCGATCTGGATGCGCGCCCGCGGGCTGGCGGGCCGGTGCCAGGGCGAGCGCGAGCGGCAGCGCCAGCGAGCCGTGGAAGCGTTCGGTCTCATAGCCGAGCTCCTCGATCGCGTCGAGCATCGTGGCGTCCACCAGGCCCCCGGTCGCTTCAGCGGCGTCGATGACCGCCTGGACGAAGCGCGCCATGATCGCCGTGACCGGCACGGACGTCCGCCTGTCGCTGTTGAGGCTGCACAGCTCGCTGTCGGGCTTGAAGCGCGAGAACGCCGCGTGCCACACAAGCAGGCGATCACGGGCTTCGATCACCGCGTCCGCCGGTTCTCCGAGCGGACCTGCGCCCGCGACCAGGACCGTCGTGTTGCCGCCGAAGCACGTGAAGGTTCTGGTGGCTTCGATCATCGCGTCGTGCGGCGAGCTGCCCGCTGCGGAGGAGCGTATCGGCGTGCTCAAGCCGTGCGCATGCGGTTCGGCAGCCAGGCGACGATCAGCGGAACTCGCCGATGATGCGTCGCAGCATGCAGCTCGGACACGCGGTGGATCGCATTCCGACCGGATCTGGCGCAGATCGGCGCAGATCGCCCGAGCACCGGCGTTCGGTGCCGTCATGGTGTTCCTGGCGACGACGAGGCATGACGCGAAGCATCTCGGGAACCCCGCGCAAGCGGAGCACCTGAATGCAACAACTCTGCGCAAACCGTGCGGAGGAAGTGCGCATCGGGTGCGTCCAGCCTGGCCGCGGTGACCTCGGCGTCCAGAGACGACTCCGCGCCGCGGACCGTAGTCTCCGCCAACGTGTTCACCGTCGAGGATCGCGAGCGCCTGCGCGACCGGCTGATCGCGTCCGGCCGGGCCGACGCCCGCATCAGCGGCGCCGCGCTGACGGGATCGGCCGCGCTGGATCGCGAGGATCGCTGGTCGGACATCGACCTTGCCCTGTGCGTCGCCGACGGCGCGGACCGCGCCGCGGTCATCGCCGACTGGACGGAGCGGATGTACGGTGACCACGCCGCCGTCGACCACCTCGATATCACCAGCGGCGGGGCGCTGTACCGGGTGTTCCTGCTGCACGACACGCTGCAGGTGGACCTGTCCTTCTGGCCGGCGGAGGCATTCCGTGCGATCGGTCCGAGCTTTCGCCTGCTGTTCGGGACGGCGGCGCCACCGGCGCGGTCGCCCGCGCCGACCGCCGGCGAGCTGGCGGGCATGGGCTGGCTGTACGCACTGCACGCCCGCACGAGCATCGCGCGTGGACTGGCGTGGCAGGCCGAGCACATGATCAGCGGCGCGCGCGACCAGGTGCTCGCGCTGGCGTGCCTTCGCCACGATCTTCCGACGGCCCATGGTCGTGGCATTGATCGCCTGCCGGCGGCAGTCACAGAACCCGCCACGGCGGCGATCGTGCAAACGCTCGACACCGTCGAGCTGAAGCGAGCCTTCGAAGCGGTCATCGACGCGCTCCTCGTCGAGGTCGAGCTGGCCGATCCCGAGCTGGCCGATCGCCTCGCGCCGCCGCTGCGGCTCCTGAGGACCTGAAGGCATCGGCCGCGCGGCTCAGCCCGCTTTCTCGGCCGATCGCAAGCCGCCGCGCGCCCAGGTTGCGACGAGTACGAACAGCCCGGCCAGGCAGGCCGCGCTCAGCGCCACCTTCGTCGGGTCTCCCGCGATGAAGCCCCGCGAGGCCTCCAGCAGCGCCGTCACGGGGTTGAAGCGCGCGACCTCGTGGACCCAGCCGGAGACCAGCGCCAGCGGCACGTACACCGGCGCGAGGAACATCAGGATGAAGATCGGCATCTGCATCACCGGTCCGGCCTGCATCGTGCGCAGGCGCATCGCGATCCCGGCCGACCACAGCGTCGCGACGATGCTCACCGCCAGCGACAGCACCAGCAACGCGACCAGATCCGCCGACGATCCCTCGAAGTTCATGCCGCTGACCATCCCTGCCGCGAACACCACGCACAGGACCAACAGGGCGCGCGTCATCGCCCACAGCACGTAGCCGATGACGATCCCGCCGCGGTTGGGAGCAGCCAGCATCAGCCGCCGGGCGAAGCCGGACTCGAAGTCGGCCGCGATCGAGAAGCCGGTGAAGACCCCGCCGAATGCGGCGGCCTGGATGCAGATGAAGCCGAACTGAAATGCCGTGTAGCCCGCGCCGTACTGAAAGTCCGGAGCGTTCTGCACGCTGGACAGCCCGCCGGCGAACGCGATGAAGAAGAAGAGGGGAAACAGGACGCTGGGCATCCACATCGCGGGATTGGTGAACGTGTTGTGGATGCCGCGCGCCGCGACCGCCAGCGCCACCGAGCGCGTCCTCGCGAGCCCGCTCATGTCCGCAACAGCCTGGTGCGCAGTGCCCGCGAGCTCAGACCGAGGAAGAGCACGATCGCCGCTGCCGCGATACCGAACGAGGCGGCAAGCGCGCCCGCGTCCCAACCGGTGATCACCAGGCTGCGCAGCCCTTCGACCATGTAAGAGACCGGGTTGTAGGTCGCGATCGTGCGAAACCAGTCCTGCTCGATGAGGTCGCGGGGAAAGAACGCCGAGCTGAGAAACAGCAGCACGAAGAACAGCGGGAAGAAGCCCTGCACCGCCTCGCCCGACCCTGCCCGCAGCGCGACGAAGGTCCCGAAGCACGCGAACGCCATGCAGATCGAGACGGCCAGCACGAGCAGCACGAGCGCGCCGCCGACCCCCGCAACGATCCCGGCGCCTATCGCCACGCCGACCAGCAGGTAGAGGATCGCGCTGACGACGCCGGTGAAGAGCGCGCCGCCGAGCTGGCCGGCCAGCAGCGCGCCGCCGGACATCGGCGTCAGGGCAAGGCGGTCCAGGAAGCCGTTCTCGATGTCACGGGCGAGGTCCTGGCCGCCGTTGAGCGCGGCGAACAGCGCGCCCTGCATGAACGGCACGGCCAGTGCGAAGTCCAGGTAGCTGGCCGTCGGGAACCCGGGCAGCTTCGTGGCGGCGTCCAGACCCGACGTGTTGACGGCGAGCAGGATGAGCGGAAAGACGATCGGGAAGACGAGCTGGGCGGGCGCGCGCATCGTATGCATGACCGAGCGGCCCGCCAGCAGGGCGACCTGGCCGAGAACGCTGCCACCCGCCCCAACGGTGACGGCGCTCACGCCGTGACCCGCTCGTGGTCATGCTCGGGCTCGGGGGCAAGCTCTTCCGCCGCGGCGCCCTCGAGGCTGCGCCCCGTCTTGGCGAGAAACACATCGTCGAGCGTCGGCTCGTGCAGGGCGAGACGGGCGACGGCGATGTCCGCGGCATCGAGCGCTCGCACGATGTCGGCGAGCTGGTCTGCCCCGCTGTGCAGCCGCACGGCAACCGATCCCTGGGTGCGCTCGCCGACCGGGGCGCCGAACGGCGCGAGCGCGTCGCGAAGCCCATCGCAGCCCTCGGAATCTCGCGGCACGACCTCGACCGTCGGCGTCGAGACCTGCTTCTTGAGCGCAGCAGGGGTGCCCTCGGCGACGATCGTGCCGTGGTCGATGATCCCGACGCGGTCGGCGAGCACGTCGGCCTCTTCGAGGTACTGCGTCGTCAGGAAGACCGTCGTGCCCTCCTCGCGCGCCAGGCGGGCGACCTCGTCCCACAGCGACGTGCGCGACTGCACGTCGAGGCCCGTCGTCGGCTCGTCGAGGAACAGCACGCGCGGACCGTGCAGCAGGGCGAGCGCGAGGTCCAGCCGCCGCTTCATGCCGCCCGAGTACGTCGAGGACTTGCGGTCGGCGGCGTCGATCAGGCCGACGCGCTCGAGCAGGTCGTCGCCGCGCGGGCCGCGCTGGGCGCGCGGGATGCCCTGCAGACCGCCCTGCAGGCGCATGTGCTCGCGGCCGGTGAGCATCGGATCCAGCGCCACGTCCTGCAGCGCGACGCCGATCGCGGCGCGGACGGCCGCCCCCTCGCGGGCCACGTCGTGACCCGCGACGGTCGCCGTGCCCGCCGAGGGCGGCAGCAGCGTCGTGAGGACCTTGACGGTCGTCGACTTGCC
>JAJCYD010000032.1 GCA_029263125.1 Solirubrobacteraceae bacterium
AGTTGCTGATCCCCTGCGAGATCAGCCGCGCGAACAGCTCCTGCTTCTCAGCCTGGACCCCGCCCTTCCGCACACGTCGTTGCCGGCGCATCGCACCCCTCGAATCGCAGTGGTGTTGCAACGCTCGCTGGAATCCGCCCCATCGTTCCCAGCAGGTTTGAGTCCCTTCTGTCAAACTGATAATGATTCTCAACGCCCTGGAACGCGACACCTTCGCGAGCCTCAAGCTCCCCAGCGAGCATCGTCAAGCCATGCGCCGCCTCGCAGGATCGGTCGATGTCGTCGGTCATCAGCCAAGCCCTCGCCCTTCGTCCGGGCTGCCCGTGCCCGTCAGAGATGGCGAGGCGGGTCCACGATGAGGCGAGACACGACGGTCGCCGTAGCGGCTGGACCACCCACGCGGTGCCGGCGGATGGGCGAGCGCCACAGCCGGGTGGGCCGTCGGGCTCCGTCGTGATCCAGACGCCGTAGCCCGCGACACCTGCGCCCGCCGTGTCGGCGGATCGATCGGGCGCGCGGCACCGCCGCGCATGAGGGCGGGCCCGAGGTGTGGGCGCTCCGGAGGAGTTGCCCGGCCATGCCCATCGTCGTGTGAACGCCAGCGTCCGTTGAACACTGTTCAACCGGAAGTCACGCCACTGCAGCATGGACACCGGCTCTGCCCTCGCACGGCCGCGCGCATCGTGAACGGCGCGACGGCGCAGCGGGGAGCCGCGGGGCTGCATCACCGCGTCGCCGATCATGCCGCCAGCGGGGCTCTGCGCGACCTGCTCGCCCATCATCGCCTGTCCTATGCGCCCGAGCCCCTGTCGGAGGGCACGATCTTCGGGCTCTCCGGGGCCCTGGACCTCAGCCTGAGGATCGGCGAGGCGGCGCGGCCGGTGATCGAGCTCGACGGCCGGACGGCGTCGTTGGAGATCGACCTCTGCCGGCATCTTGGCATGCCATCACAATGGTGCGAGACCGACGATCCCGCCGCCGGATGGGAGATCCTCAGCATCGAGCTGAAGGAGGGCAGGCCGACCGTGCTGCGGGCGGACGTCGCGGAGCTCGACTACCACCCCGAGCGCCGCCATGACACGCGTCACGCGATCGTCGTCACCGGCTACGACGCGCAGGCCGGCACCCTCTCCGTGCTCGACGGGCGCTTCCCCGATCCCCAGCGATGCACGCTCGCCGCGCTCGCCGCGGCGCGTGCCTCATGCGCCTGTGCCGCACCGGTGCGCCACGGGCTGCTGCGTCTGACACCCGGTCCGCGGCTGGCCGAGCCGCGACAGGCGATCACCGCAGCGGTGAGCCGGGTCGTACGCAGCATGCGTCGCGCGCGCAACGGTCTCGGCGCGATCGACGCGCTGGCATCCGTGTGGCCGCGGCTGCCGGAGATCACCGGCTCGTGCTTTGCGCAGACGCTCGTCGACGTGCGGCTGCAGATCCGCGACAGTGCCACGGGAGGCGCCCTGTGCCGCTCGCTGCAGGCGCGCTTCGAGCACGACGCCGCCGCGATGCTGGGCTCCCCGAAGCTCGGACAGGCCGCGCTGGTCTGCGATGACCTCGTCGATGCCTGGCGAACCTTCGCGTCGGCGCTCGACGACGAAGACGCGGTCCGCGCGCACACCGTCGCGCGACCATGGCTGGAACGCATTCGCACGCTGGAGCATCGCCACGTCGAGGGCCTCGAAGCCCAGCTCGCGACGGGCGACCGCGCCCCCATCTAGCGATCGCATATCTGCAACAAGACATAAAGAAAGCCTGCGCTGGCCGGATTCTGACGCGATCGTGGCCTAGCATCGTTGAGCAATGCGCGATTACCGATCAGCGATCCGCACCCATGTTGTCCTCTTTGATGGTGGCATGGGCGCAACGCTCGAGCAGTTCGACCTCTCGCTGCAGGACGACTACAAGCTCCCCGGCCGAGCCCACGAAGCACTGGTGCTCAACCGCCCGGACGTCATCGAGGGCGTCCACACGTCGTTCGTCGACGCCGGCGCGGACGTCGTGCAGACCGACACCTTCCAGGCCAGCCGGCTGAAGCTCGACGAGTGGGGCCTTGGCGACGAGACGATCGAGATCAACCGCCGCGGCGCGCAGATCGCCCGCAAGGCCGCGGGCGAGAAGCGCTTCGTCGCCGGATCTGTCGGGCCCACCGGCTTCCTCCCGGCATCCGACGATCCGACGCTCGGCGACATCGCCTTCCGCACGCTCGCCGACACGTTCTCCGAGCAGTGCTTCGGCCTCATCGAGGGCGGCGTCGACGTGATCCTCGTCGAGACCGCGCAGGACATCCTCGAGGTCAAGGCGGCGATCTTCGGCGCGCGCGCGGCAATGAAGCTCGCCGACCGCGAGGTCCCGATCCAGGTGCAGGTCTCGCTGCTGCCCAACGGCGGCAAGATGCTGCTGGGCACCGACATCTCCGCGGTGCTGACGACGCTGGAAGCGCTCAACGTCGACGCGATCGGCCTGAACTGCTCGACCGGTCCCGAGGACATGCGCGACGCGATCCGCTTCCTCGGAGAGTTCTCGCCGCTTCCCGTGTCGTGCATCCCCAACGCCGGGATCCCGATCCAGGGCCACGACGGCGAGACGATCTTCCCGGAAGGCCCGGAGCAGTTCGCCAAGACGCTGATCGACTTCGTCACCCGCTACGACGTCAGCATCGTCGGCGGCTGCTGCGGCTCGACCCCGGACCACATCCGGATGGTCGCCGAGGGCATCAAGGGCAGGCGCTGCAAGCCGCGGCCCGCGCCGCGCGAGGCGCATGTCAGCTCGATGATCGCCGCGACGACGCTCGTGCAAGAGCCGCGACCGACGATGGTCGGTGAGCGCGTCAACTCCCAGGGCTCGCGCAAAGCCAAGGAGATGCTGCTCGCCGACGACTACGACGGCCTGGGTCATATCGCCTAGGACCAGGTCGCCGGCGGCGCCCACGTGATCGACCTCTGCGTCGCGCTCGTCGAGCGCGACGACGAGGGCGAGCAGATGCGCCGCGTCGCCGAGCGCGTGTCGCTCGCACAGCCGGCGCCGATCCAGGTCGACTCGACCGAGCCCGACGTCATCGAGTCCGCGCTCGAGCAGATCCCCGGCCGCGCGATCGTCAACTCGATCAACCTCGAGGCCGGGCGCGACAAGCTCGACCGCGTCGTGCCGATCGCGCTGGCCCACGGCGCCTGCCTGATCGCCCTGACGATCGACGAGGTCGGGATGGCGAAGACCGCGCAGCGCAAGCTCGAGATCGCGCGCCGCCTGAAGGAGCTGTGCTGCGACGAGCACGGCCTGGATCCCGAGGCCCTGATCTTCGACGTGCTGACCTTCACGCTGACCACCGGCGACGAGGAGTGGCGCCCGTCGGCGGTCGAGACGATCGAGGGCATCCGCCTCGTCAAGGAGCACATCCCCCACGTCAAGACGTCGCTCGGCGTCTCCAACGTCTCCTTCGGCGTCGGCCCGCGGGCGCGCGCGGTCCTGAACTCCGTCTTCCTGCACCACTGCGTCGAGGCCGGCCTGGACCTCGCGATGGTCAACCCGAACCACATCACGCCCTACTCGGAGATCGGCGCGGCCGAGCGCACGCTCGCCGACGACCTCGTCTTCAACCGCCGCGAGGACGCGCTGGAGCTGTTCATCGCGCACTTCGAGTCCCAGTCTGAGGAGGCCGAGGACGAGAAGGCCGACCCGACCGCGGGCATGGAGCCCGAGGCGGCGCTGCACTTCCACATCCTGCGCCGCAAGAAGGAGGGCGTGGAGGACTGGGTCGACACCTGCGTCGAGAAGATCGGCGCCGTGCCGACGCTCAACGAGGTGCTGCTGCCCGCGATGAAGGAGGTCGGCGACAAGTTCGGCGCGGGCGAGCTGATCCTGCCCTTCGTGCTGCAGTCGGCGACGGTCATGAAGCGCGCCGTCGCGCAGCTGGAGAACTACCTCGACAAGGTCGAGGGCTACACGAAGGGCACCGTCGTGCTCGCGACGGTCTTTGGCGACGTGCACGACATCGGCAAGTCGCTGGTCAACACGATCCTCACGAACAACGGCTACACGGTCGTCGACCTCGGCAAGCAGGTGCCGATCTCCGCGATCCTCGAAGCCGCCCAAGAGCGCAACGCCACCGCGATCGGCCTCAGCGCGCTGCTGGTCTCGACCTCCAAGCAGATGCCGCTGTGCATCGAGGAGCTGCACGAGAAGGGCCTGGACTACCCGGTGCTGATCGGCGGGGCGGCGATCAACCGCGACTTCGGCCTGCGCGCGCTGTATCCCAAGGGCAAGGCCGCCGACGACCTCTACGAGCCCGGCGTCTTCTACTGCAAGGACGCCTTCGAGGGCCTCAACAAGATGGACCAGCTGATCGAGGAGGAGGGCCGCGCCAAGCTGCTGGAGAAGACGCGCGCGGCCGCCCTGCACTTCCGCCTCTATGGCAAGGACCCGCCGCCGCTGATCACCGACGACGACAGCGTGCGCTCGGCCGCGCGCACCGACGTGCCGATCCCGACGCCGCCGTTCTGGGGCGCGCGCGAGATCGACGTCCCGCTGGACGAGATCTTCCCCCACCTCGACACCCATGTGCTGTTCAAGCTGCACTGGGGCGGGCGCGGCGTGAAGGGCGAGGCGTGGCGCAAGCTCATCGACGGCGACTTCCAGCCGCGCCTGGAGCGGATGTGGCGTGAGCAGGACTACCTCGGCCCGCGTGCCCGCCTGGGCTACTTCCCCTGCTACAGCGAGGGCAACGAGGTCGTCGTGCTGGATCCCGACGACAACGTCACCGTGCTCGAGCGCCTCGTCTTCCCGCGCCAGCCCGAGCATCACCGCATCTGCCTGGCGGACTTCTTTCGCCCGCGCGACGCCGACGAGCTCGACGTCGTCGCGCTGCAGGCCGTGACCGTCGGGCCGCGCGTGACCGAGGTCATCGAGGCACTGGAGGCCGAGGGCGAGTATGCCGAGCAGCTCTTCACCCACGGCCTCGGCGTGCAGTCGGCGGAGGGAACCGCGGAGTGGCTGCACTCACGCGTGCGCTCAGAGCTCGGGATCGGCCCCACCGAGGGCCGGCGCTACTCGTGGGGCTACCCCGCCTGCCCCGAGCAGTCAGAGCACGAGAAGATCTATCGCCTGCTCGACGCGCCCTCGATCGGCCTGACGCTGACCGGCGGCTACGCCGTCGAGCCCGAGCAGTCGACCCTGGCGATCATCGCCCACCACCCCCAAGCCGTCTACTTCGGCATGAAGTCCGGCTTCCTGCCCAAGGACCGCGCCCCCGACGACCTCGTCGCCGGCTCCGATCGCGACGCCACCAAGAAGCGCGATCACGACCCCCGCGACGGCCCGCCCGAGGACGAGCCGGCGCTGGCGGCCGACGCGCGGGCGTAGCGCTGCGACAGCGCTGCTCGCCTCCCGTAGCCCTCGGCGGTGCGCGTGAGCGCGCCGCTACTCCGAGTCCGAAGATGCCTGCCGATCGAGCCGCCCCGCAGTCCAAGAACTCTCGGTCGCAACATGCACCGCAGCGCCGTTGTACACCATGCCTGTGGTGTAAATCTGTGCTCTCTGCGACAGCTGGAAGGGTCGCACCCTGAAAGGTAGCAAGACTGCTACCTTGCGACGATGGCGATGATCCCTCAGAAGGAGCTGCGCAACAACATCGGTGAGGTCCTGCGGCGCGCGCAATCCGGCGAACAGCTGACGATCACCGTCTCCGGGCGCCCGGTTGCCCAGCTCGGCCCGATCCGATCTCGCCAGTGGGTCGACACCGGCGAGCTCCGGGCGCTGTGGGAGCTGCCCGCCGATGAGACGCTTGAGCGCGACCTCGAGCGGTTCGGCACCGACCTTCGGGATCCGTGGTCGGCGTGACCATGCGGGCCGTCCTCGACACCTCTGTGCTGATCGGCGGCCAGGCCATCCCCGCGGGCGTGCAGTCCGCGATCAGCACGGTCTCGATCGCCGAGCTGCATTTCGGCCTGCTCGTCGCCGCAGACGACGAGGCCCGCGCCGAACGCGCGACACGCCTCGGCCTGATCGAGGCGCGCTTTCCCGATCCCCTGCCGATCGACGACCGGGTGGCACGCGAGTGGGGCCGCTTGCAGGCCGCCGTCGCCAATCGGGGCGGGCAACCGCGCCGCCGCGCCGCCGACCTGGCCATCGCCGCCACGGCCATCGTCCACGATGCCGTCCTGTTGACGCACAACCTCAAGGACCTCGCGATCATCGACGACCTCCTCGACGCGCGCACGCCGGCGGGCGGGTGAGCCGGGACGCGCGCTGGCCCACCGCGGCCAGGAGCCTCAGCGTCTGGCGACCACGACCGCGAAGCCGTAGCGCTTGAACAGGCAATCGACCTCCATGAAGCCCGCCTCGCGCAGCCACTCAAGCTGCGCATCGACGCTGGCGAGGTGGTCGAATCCCATGCGTTGCTCGGCGGCCGCCCACTCGGTCGCCGTCGCGCCGAGCTGCGCCGCACGCTCGCGGTGCCAGGCGGCGTACGCGTGGTCCAGCCACAGCGACGGCCCGGCGACGTGCTCGGCGTTGACGAACAGGCCGCCCGGCGCGAGCTGCGCATGCACGCGAGCGAAGAGCCGGCGCTTGTCGTCGTCGGGAAGGTGGTGGATGGCGAGCGCGGACACGATCGCGTTCCATGGACCCGCGGGCAGCTCGGCGGCGAGATCCTGTTCGATGTACGCGGCGGATGACCCGAGGCGGGTGCGCGCCTCGGCGAGCATGGAAGCCGAGCCGTCGAGCAGCGTCAGCCGCACGTCGGTGATCGCTACGCGGACCAGCTCGGACAGCAGGCCTGTCCCGGCTCCGAGGTCGAGGACGCGCCGTGGCGGCACCGACGCGAGCGACAGTGCCTCGATCGTCGTCGCGTAGAACTCGTCGAAGACTGGAACCAGCCGACGTCGAAGCCCGTCGTAGTCCCCGGCGTGTGAGCCGAAGGCGTCGGTAGCACCTGTCATCGCATACAACTGTACGTGATGACGAACGCCTGTCGCCCGGAGAGCATCGCCGACCCGCGCGAGCGACTCGCTTCTCTACGAGCGACCACCGACGACAACGCTCACCCACGAATCGCCGACGTTCATGTCGCGAGGTGGGTTTCCAGCTCGATCGGGTTGCGCAGGCAGTACACGCCGGGGCAGTGCTCGTCGGCGATGCGCTTGATCTCCTCGAGCTTGTCGTCGGATGCGTCGGCGTCGACCGTCAGGTGCCAGTCGATGTGCTGCACGGGAGCGTTGTCGGTCACGCCGAGCGCGCGGGTCATGTCGACGTCGGCCTCGGTGCGTGCGCTGAGGGAGCGCAGTTGCACGCCTTGGCGGGCCGCCTCTTGGGCGTAGGTCATGGCATAGCACGCCAGGCCGCCCCAGAAGCAGTAAGCCAAGGGGTTGGGGGCCGATCCGGTGCCGCCCATCGGGGGTGGGAAGTCGGCCTCGAACACGAACGGCTCGCCGTTGGGGATCGGGATGGTGGTGCGGAACTGCGGCTGGCCGTGCTGGATCTGCCATTCGCCGTCGAAGCTGACGTGTTGTGTGAGGGCGCTTGGGTCCTGCTCGGCCTTGGTGATCGTCTGATTGAGCGCGTCGGTATTGACGTTGTGCATGTGGTCGTCCTTTCGGAGTTCGCAGTTGAAGTGCGCGAGGCGCGGATGCCACGCGCGCGGAGCAGAGGTCAGCCGGCGCACCCTGTCGGGTTGGCGGCGCGGCGGTGGGGGAGCGCACCGCGTGAGCGATCAAACGTGTCCGAAGCGCACGCGCGGCAGGACGCGACCAAGTGGCTTGGGCAGCCACCACGCCCACGTGCCCATCAGGCGCAGGAGCACGGGGACGAGCAGCAGCCGGACGAGCGCGGCATCCAGCAGCACGGCGACGCCGAGGATCACACCCATCTCCTTCGGTGGCAGCGGGCCCGACAGCGCGAACGTGAAGAACACGGCGACCATGACCCCTGCGGCCGCGAACACGACGCGGCCGGAGTGCGCGACGCCGCCGATCATCGCCTCCTTCGGGTCGTGCGTGCGGTCCCAGTGCTCCTTGGCAGACGACAGCAGGAAGACCGTGTAGTCCATCGAGATCGCGAACACCATCGCGAAGAAGAACACCGGTGCCCAGGCGTCCAGGAAGCCTTGGGGCTCAAAGCCCAGCAGGCCGGCGAGGTGGCCCTCCTGGAAGATGAGCTTCGCGATGCCGAACGCCGCGGCGGTCGCGAGGAGGTTGGTCAGCACGCCGACGGCGGCCAGCAACGGCGCCTGCAGCGCGACGAGCAGCAGCAGGAACCCGAGCGCGAGGACGACGCCGATGACCAGCGGCGTCTTGGCCGACAGCGCGGCTTCGAGGTCGTGGTTCTCCGCGACGGCACCCCCGACCATCGCTTCGGCAGGCAGGGATTCGCGGAGCCGGTCGATCGTCGCTCCCAGCGGCTTGCCGGACGGGTCACCGGTCGGGATCGCCTGGACCATGCTCCAGCCCTGCTTGCCCTGCATCGGTGGCAGGGCCTGCGCGATGCCGCGGTCGGCGGTGAGCGCGAGCACAGCGGTCTGCGCGTCACCAGTGGGCGTGAGGATCTGCAGCGCGCCGGGCGCACCGCTGCCGAACGCCTGCTGGATCTGGTCATAGCCGGTGCGCGAGCTGTCGCCTTCCGGGACGACCTTGATCGACGGCATCCCGGTCTGCAAGCCCAGGACCGGAACGGCCAGCGCGAGCAACACGAGCACCGCGACCGACCCGTAGGCCAGCGGCCGGCGCCACAACCGCTCCCCCCACGCGGCGAACCTTGCGGAGCGATGCTCGCCCGAGCGCGCCCACGGCAGCGATCCCTTGTCCACCCGGGCACCCAGCTTGGCAAGCACGGCGGGCAGCAGCGTCAGCGTCGCGGCGAGGATGAAGAGGACCGACAGCATGATGCCGAGCGCCATCGACCGAAACGCGGGGCTGGGAACGAGCATCACCGCGGTCAGCGAGATCAGCACGGTCACGCCCGAGAACAGCACGGCCTTGCCGGCGGTGTCCATCGTCTCGCCGACGGCGTCGACCGCGGACAGCTCGCTGCCGAAGTACGCGGCGCGAAAACGCATGACGATGAACAGCGCGTAGTCGATGCCCAGCGCCAACGCGAACATGAGCGCGAAGTTCATCGCCCAGATCGACACGTCGAGCAGCTGCGTCGCGAGAAACAGCGAGCCCGCGGAAGCGACGAGTCCGAGGATCGTCAGCATCAACGGCAGGCCGGCCGCGACGAGCGACCCGAACGCGAGCACGAGGATGATCATCGTCACCGGCCAGGAGATGACCTCGCTGCGGAGCATCGCCGAACGGTTGGCCTCGTTGAAGTCCGACCACATCCCCGACGCCCCGGTCAACGAGACCTGCACGCCGCGGGTGCCGCGCAGCGTGGACTTGAGGTCGTCGGCTGCGCGCACCATCACGTTGGCGTCGCGGGCGGCGCCGGCCTGGATGACGGCAGTGTGCCCGTCGCCGGAGATCGACTGCCCGGGCTGCGGGGAGACGACCCTTGAGACACGCCGATCGCGTCGCAGGACAGCTTCGGCCGACGTGACGACCTGCTGAAAGCCGGGGTCGCTGACGGTCTGCTCGTCGGAGTGCACGACGACCTGCAGCGCGTTAGACGACAGGCCGTCGAAGTTGCGGTCAACGAGATCGCGGACCTCCACGGACTGCGAGCCGGTCGCCTCCCATCCGGCTCCCGAGAGCGCGTGCTCGACGCGGGGTGCGAAGAACCCGAGCCCCAGCACGACCACCAGCCAGCCGACGGCGACGACGCGGACGTGCGTGGCGGTGTACCGGCCCAGACGGCCGATCGGTCCCAGGTCGCTCATCGAGATGCTCCGTTCATGGTCCGGTGCAGGGACCGCTGTCCGCGGTGCTGGAAGTCATCCGCCGGCGCGTTCGCGCAGCAGTTCGTCGAGCTCGGCGAACTGGCGGCGCAGACCGCCACAGACCTGCTCGCAGAGATCGAAGACGCCCTGGTCAGCGATCTCGTAGCGCACGAATGTCCCGTCCTTACTCCGACGCAACAGGCCGGCATCGTGCAGCACGCCGAGGTGCTTGGAGACGTTCTGCTGCGACGACGCCGTCGCTGTTTGCAGCTCGCCGACGGACGCCGGTCCGTCGCGCAGCCGGTCAAGCAGTTTGATGCGCATCGGCTCGCCGAGGACGCGAAAGCGCCGCGCCACAAGCTCGATCAGGTCATCTGGCAGCGGCTCGTGTGGACGTTCGGGATTGGACATTGCCCTACCCTACCACCACAGTACAGTTGTTGATAGGTGGAAGGTGCACGCTGGTCTTGGTCACCTATGCCGGCAGCCGCGCCTCCTCGAGATCCAGGTCGCGCTGGATGTCGCGCATGACGTCTGGCTTCAGGCGACCCTCGTTGCGCAGGGCGAGGATCGCGTCGCGCTCGACACCGATCAGCTCGCGGCGCAGGTCGCCGTAGGCCGCCGCCGGCTCGCGCGTGACCGCGCGCGCCTGCTCCCCGTCGCTGCCGATCACCGCCATGCAGCGCCGGAAGCGCGCGCGGTACAGCTCGCGCATGCGGCGCAGGCGCTCCTCGGTGATGCGCTCCTCGCGCTCGAGCTCGTCGAGGCGATCCAGCGCCGCCTGCGCGGCCTCCAGGCGGGCGATCGCCTCGTCGGGACTCCATTCCCGTTCGCCGTGCAGGCCGAGGGCCTTCATCAGCGCCCGCAGCGTCAGTCCCTGCCCGACGAGCGTGATCGCGATCACGCCGACGGTCACGAAGATCAGCACGTCGCGCTCGGCAAACGGCGTCCCGTCGTCGAGCAGCTGGGGCAGCGCGAGCGCCGCCGCGAGTGAGATCGCGCCGCGCATGCCGCTCCAGCCCACCACGAAGCGCTCGCGCCAATCCGCACCCGTGTCCGCGCGTCCGAGCGACGGATGCACGCGTCCCAACAGCGGCGGCACGGCCTGCCAGATCAGCCGCACGACGATCACGACGAGGCTCACGATCACGACGTCCGCGAGCAGCGCGCCGGTCGCACCCGTCGTGCGCACGCCGTCGTAGACGCCCGAGAACTGCAGGCCGAGCAGCACGAACAGCGTCGCGTTGAGCCCGAACACGAGCACCTGCCAGAACGACAGCCCTGTCAGGCGAGTGTCGGCATCGAACATCTCATGCGCGTGCCAGCCGAACCACACGCCCGCGGTCACGGTCGCCAGCACGCCCGAGGCGCCCAGCTGCTCGGCGCCGATGTAGGCGCCGTAGGCGAACAGGACCGTGAGGAAGATCGCGAGCGGGACGTCCGCGAGGCGCCGCTGCACGCGGACGCCGAGCCAGCCGACGGCCAGCCCCACCGCCACGCCGACCGACGCCGAGATCGCGAAGTCGCCGATCGCCGAGGACAGCGCGAACGTCCCCGCCACCGTCGCCGTCACCGCGACCTTGTAGGCGACCAGCGCGGCCGCGTCGTTGAGCATCGCCTCGCCCTCGACCGCCAGCGCGACGCGCTCGGGCACGCCCATCCGGCTGAACGCCGCGGCCGCCGACACCGGGTCGGTCGGACCGAGGATCGCGCCGAGCACGAACGCCGCCGGCCAACTCAGGCCGTCGATCACCGCGTGCGAGACGACGGCGACGGCGCCCATCGTCACGAGCACGAGCGCGAACGTCAGCGACACGAGCTGGGCGGCGGCCGCGCGCAGCTCCTGCGGCGAAGCGTTGAACGCCGACGAATGCAGCAGCGGCGGTAGGAAGATCAGGAAGACCGCCTCCGGCTCGAGCTCGATCGCCGGCAGCCCGGGGATGAAGCCGATCGCGACGCCGCCGACGACGAGCACGATCGGATAGGGGATCGCGATCAGGTCGGCGAGCCTGACGAGCACCGCCGCGGCGAACAGGACCGCGATGAGGAACTCGATGTCGCCCACGAACGCGTGCAGTCTAGATGCGCGATCACTGCGCTACGGTCGGCGCGTGGCTGGCGCGCGCGCAATCCCTCAACTCGGCCCCGACGACCATGTCGCCGGCCCCGACGACGCGCCGCTGGAGCTCATCATGTACGGCGACTTCCAGTGCCCCTACTGCGCCGCCTCGCAGTCGATCCTTCGCCGCGTGCGCGAGCGCCTGGAGGGCAGGCTGCGCTTCGCCTTCCGGCACATGCCGCTACCCGAGGTCCATCCCCTCGCCCAGCAGGCCGGCGAGGCCTCTGAGGCCGCCGCGGCGCAGGGCGCCTTCTGGCCGATGCACGACCACCTCTACGCGGCGCGCGGGCGGCTGGCATTCGAGGATCTCGTCGCGCACGCCGCCACGCTGGGCCTCGATGCCGAGCGGGTACGGGCCGAGCTGTCAGCAGGCGTGCACTCCGAGCGCGTGAACGCCGACGAGCGAGACGCCCGCGCGGCCGGCGTGCAGGGGACGCCCGCGTTCTTCGTCGACGGCGTGCTGCACGACGGCGCCTTCGACGCCGGCTCGCTCGTCGCCGCGCTGGATCAGTAGCGCGGCGGCGGCTTGGTCACGAGCAACAGCATCGCGGTCGCGTAGATCGTCAGCAGCACGCCCACCGCCAGCATGATCCCGGGCAGGACGTCGATCGGCGGCCACGGGCTCGCGAAGCGGTCGACGTCCCGGCGCTGGCTCTCGAGCACCGGCACGACGTCCTTGTCGAGGTAGTCGGCGAACGCGGGCATCGAGCGCACGGGCATCGCGGTGTCCAGGCGTGTGAGGCCCTCGGTCCCGGGCACCTGGCGCCACCCCGCCGTCACCGGACCGACGGCGAGGAGTGCCTGCGTGAGACCGGGCGCGCGCTTGCGCAGCGTCGAAACGAGCTCGTCGCCACCCATGTCGAGCCTGCGCGACAGGACGGCGAGCAGTCCCGGCACCTCCTTGGCGACGGCGCTGAGCGGAATCGCCTCAAGCAGCGCGCTCGTGCGTGGAGCGGCGTCCGCCAGTCTCGCGCGCACTCGGGACTTGGATTGGCCGGTGCGTTCGGCGACGAGCGCGACGAGCTTGGGCACCTCGGCCGCCGCTCCGCCCGCCGCGGTCATGATCGGATCGCCGAAGGACACCGCCTGCGTCGTGAGATCGATGCCCGCTCGGGTCCCGGTCACGCGCTGCTCGTCGAACGCGGGCGCAAGCGCCGTGAGGGTCTTCTGCGCCCCGTTGAGACGCGGGAAGACCTGCAGCGCGCCGACGATCACCAGCGTCACCACGCCGATCGCGACCACGAACCCCCACGCGATCTTGCCCGACGGGCCGTTGACGCTCCAGCGCGCGTGCAGCAGGCCGAACGCGGCCAGCACGATGCCGACGATCAGCAGGAAAACCGGGATGTACCCGATCCCGCCCGAGCCCGCGAGCGCCTGGAAGCGCTCGCGTTCGGAGCTCAATCCGCCGACGAGGTCGTCGCGGACGTAGTCGCGGTAGTCCGGGACGGTCTTGACCGCGGTGCTCCCGTCAAAGCGCGTCAGGCCCTGGATGCCCGGCACGTTGCGCCACCCGCTCGTCACGCCCGGCAGCGCCGAAAGCGTCGCGAACAGCTTGGGAAAGCTGCTGGCGAGCAGGTTCTGCACCTCCTCCTCGGGGATGTTCAGCGTGCTCGACAGGTATCCCGTGAGCCGATCGCGCTCGCGCGCGATGCCCGAGAACGGCAGTGCTCGCAGCAGCGCCGCGGTGTGCGGCGCCTCGCGCCGCAGCAGTGCGCGTGTTCGCCGCTCGGAGAGGTTCGCGCGGCGCGCGATCGTCGTGATGAACGTCGAGACCTCGCTCGCGCCGCCGCCCTTGGTCAGCAGCGGATCGACGAGATCGACATACCGCGAGAGCATCTTCGTCCCGGCGACCTCGCCGGCGATGGCCTGGTCGGTGATGACGGGCTCGGTGGCATCGAGGACCGCCTGGCCGGCCGACAGCCGCGGGATGAGCTGCAGGCCGAGCACGAAGCCCACCACGACGAGACCAACGACGATCACCCCGAGCCACGCGCGCGACGCGGCCGTCGATAGCAGCCCCTTCATACGATCCGTTCCCCCTTGACCCAACGGCGCCGACGACTGCCCGCCGCGTGTTCGGCGCGACCTTACACGCGCGGCACGGGCACGCGCTGCCCCGGCCCTTCGCACGCCGCTGCGAGGAGCTCCAGCTTCTGCGCGCGCGTCAGCCGCTTGATCCGGGCCTCCTCGCGGCGCGCGGCGCCGCGGTCGGCCATCGGACTGGCGAGCACCAGCTCGACGGGCAGCCGACTCGCGGTGTAGCGGCTCGCGCGACCCCGGCTGTGAGCGGCCAGGCGCCGCTCCAGGTTGGAGGTCCAGCCGCAGTACAGCGATCCGTCGCGGCAGCGCAGCAGGTAGACGAAGGCCTGCTCGGTCATCGGGTGAGCTTCGACATGGCCGGCCCCGATCATGCCGAACCGGCGGATGGCGCCCGGCAGCCGTCTACAATCGCGCCCGCAGTGCCCTGGACGCGAGTCATCGCGATGGTCGCCGTCGCGCTCGCGGCGATGGCTGTGCGCGACGTTGCCGGCGCCACGGACGCCGGAGCGCAGTCGCGCTGCCTGCCGCCGCTGATCCCGTGCGCGCCGCCACCCCCACCACCACCACCACCACCGCCACCGCCACCGCCACCGGCTCCCATGTCGCCACCGCTGCAGCTCGGGCTGACGGAGTCCGACGCGCGCCTGCTGGACGCCAGCCGCACACGGTCGCCGGGGACGCTCGTGGCAGCGCTGAAGCCTCGATACGTACGGGTGCTCGTGGACTGGAATCGGATCCAGCCCCGCAGGGGCCACCGCCCGAACTGGGATGCGCCGGCGGGCGGGTGCCCGGCCCGATCGCCGCGCTGCAAGAGCTCGGGGCTGCGCGGCCTGCTGCAGGCGATCCGGGCGCGCGCGCAGGCCGACGGCGGCTGGAAGGTCCTCGTCGTGCCGTACTTCACGCCGCGCTGGGCGGCGGTCCCCAAGCGGGGATGTGAGCGACGCGGCACCACCGCCAAGGCGCGGATGCCCCGCATCTCGCACTACCGCAAGTTCCTGCGCCAGGTTCAGGCTCTCGGCGACAAGCTCGACGTCGACCTGGACTACTGGACGCCCTGGAACGAACCCAACCATCCGGGCTTTCTCAACCCGCAGCGGCGGGTCTGCAACCGCAGCTCGCGGCCGCTGGCGCCGGCACTCTACGCACGGCTCGCGCGCGCCGCCGCGAAGGAGCTGCGACCCGGGCAGCAGCTCGTCATCGGCGAGCTCGCCGGGCTTCACAAGCGCAAGGCCCACAGCTCGAGCTACAGCGAGTTCGTCCGGGCGCTACCGGCCGACGTCGCCTGCACGGCCCGCGCCTTCGCGCAGCATGCCTACATCGGCAAGAAGGGCCGGCGTGGGAAGGCCGCCAAGCGGGTCGTGCCCTCGGCCGCGGTGCGCTCGACGACCAGGATCGTCGATTCCGTCGATGCCGCTTTGCGAAGCCGCGGATGCACGAACGTGCCCCTGTGGATCAGCGAGGCCGGCACGTTTGACCACCGCTGCGAGGCGATGGCCGCCACGCTCACCAACTGGGCGCGGGATTCGCGCGTCGAGGCGGCATTTCAGTACACGTTTCGCGAGGCGCGCGGCTACCCAGTCGGGCTGATCAGCTCGTCGCTGCGATCGACGTTCCGCTCCTACCGGGCGTGGCGCGCGTTCGCCGACGCCGAGGAGGAGATCCCGCAGCACCCCTGCGACTGAGTAGGGCTATGCGGTCTCTCGCGCTCCCTGGCGCGAGAAGCCCTGCGCCGGCGACAGCTCGACCGGCGAGGCGTGCATCGCGCGCAGTCGCACGTCGCGCCACGACAGCCCCTCCTTGACCAGGGCCGGCGCGCCCATGACGATCGCCGTGGCGATCTCGACGGACTGCAGGATGATCCCGTAGGCCAGCGCGTCGGCCGCGCCGACGCCGTAGGCCGTCAGGACGGCGACGCACGCCGCCTGAAAGACCCCGAGGTTCGACGGCGTCGCCGGTAGCACGGCCGTGACGTTGACCGCGAACAGGACGGCCGCGGCGGCGCCGATCCCCGCGCGCTCGTCGAGGCCGAGCGCGACGAGCAGCACGTAGCAGGCGATCCACTGCACCACCCAGGCCGAAAGCTGCGCGAACGCCGCGATGGCGCCCAGCCGCGGACGGGAGAAGACCCGCAGACCGGCCCGCACCTGCACGAGCGCGGCGCGTGCCCGCGTGACGAACGTCGCCACTCGCCGGTAGCGCGACGGCTTGCCTGAGCGCAGCAGCGCCGGAGCCGCGAACATCAGCACGACGATCACCAGCGGCGCGATCGCGACTGCCAGCAGCGCGGTCTGGTGGGTGAACAGGTCGACGGTGGAGAACATCGTGATCCCCAGGACGACGAGCGCCAGCACGTTGAGCAGCGTCTGCGAGACGATCGTGCCGAGGACGACAGGCAGGTGCAGGCGAGCGTTGCCGATACGCCGCGCGACGACGAACGCGCGCGCCGGCTCGCCCAGGCGGGCGGGAAGCGTCGCGGACATCAGCACGCCGATGAACGTCCCCTGCAGGGCGTCGACAAGCCGGACGCGTGCCCGCGGCAGCGCGGCGCGCAGGATCGCGTGCCACGCGACGCCGCGGATCGCCATCGAGCAGCACATCAGGGCGAGCGCGACGAGGATCCATGTCGGCGCCGCCGCGAGCAGCGCATCGCCGATCCGCTCGGGCCCGATCCGATGAAGCCCGAACGCCGCCAGCAGCGCTGCGAGCAGTCCGGCCACGCCGACCGCGGCGCGGCGAACGCGGCGCGCGACCGGTCGCGGCGCGGAGTCCTCGCCCATGTCGGGCGGTGGCTCGAGGGTCGGCAGGCGCTCGGCGGGAACCCGGACGCCGTCGGCGGGCGTGCCCGCAAGGCGCACGAGCGTGCGCGATCCGGCGAGCGCCGGCATCGCGATCGCGTCGCGGTAGGCGCCGAGCACCTCGCCGGCCACGCGCGGCCACGCGTAGCGCTGCGCCGAGGCCGCCGCGGCGCGAGCCAGCTCCTGACGGCGCTCGCGGTCGAGGGCGAGATCGCGCAGCACCTCGGCCAGCGCCGTGGGATCGCCGCGCGGCACGAGCACGCCGTCGACACCGTCGGTGACCACGTCGCGGTAGCCGGCGATGTCCGACGCGACGACCGGTGTCCCGGCGGCGAAGGCCTCCGTCAGGACCATGCCGAAGCTCTCGCCGCCCAGCGACGGCGCGCACAGCATGTCGGCCTCCGCGAGCACGCGGCGCTTGTCGGCATCGCTGCACTTGCCCAGCGCGACGACGTCACGGTCGTCGATCATCAGCGGAGCGATCTCCTGCGGACTGACGCCGACGATGTCGAGGCGCACCGGCAGGTGCTCGCGCAGCGCCTCGAACGCCCGCAGCAGCACCGGCAGCCCCTTGCGCTCGACCGACTGGCCGATGAAGGCGATCCGCAGCTGATCGCCGCCGTCGCGCGGCGCTCGCACGACCGGCGCGTCGGGCACGTCGACGCCGTTGGGCACGATCCGGTAGCTGCCACCGTAGAAGCGCCGCCCCGTCCAGGCCGCCGCCTCGGAGACGGCGATCCGCACGTGCAGCCGGTTCAAGCGCCGGCGTGCGCCCAGGACGTTGGCGACGTTGTTGGAGAACGTGTTCTCCGAGTAGCAGTGGAAGGTGCCCACGAGCGGCGCGTCGATCGAGCACAGCGCGTCCCAGCACAACGCCAGCGCGACCGGCTCGTGCAGATGGACGACGTCGAAGCCGCCTGCCCGCAGCTCACGACGCATCCTGCTGACGCCGCCGGCGGTGTGGGCGACGTTGGAGACCGCGCCGTTGGAGGGAAACCCGACGGTGCGACCCATCGGGATGAGCCACTCGGGCAGCTCGCGGTGTCCCGGCCGGGCGCCGCGGTGCAGGCGTGCGGACGTGCGATCGTCAGGATCGACGGGAGAGAGCACGCGCACATCGTGTCCCGCCGCCAGGTAGTGCTCGGCGAGCGCTTCGATATGACGCGTCACGCCCCCCGGGTACGTCCATGAATACGGAGACACCAGCGCGATGCGCATCAGGGCATCGTAGAGGCCTGCTCCCCGGACGGCGGTCCACCGCGCACATACGCCGTCACACACGCGAGCACGAAGACCCCGAAGACCAGCAGAATCGGGCCGGAGTCGTTGAACAGTGCCCCGACGATCGCCGACGTCAGCCCGCCGAGCAGCGCGGCGCGCCAGACCGGCGAGCCGCGCAGCGGGGCGAAGACTCGCTCGCGATGGCGCGCGGCGTAGGCGATCGACAGGATCGTGAGGACCGTCATGAGCGGCATCGCGCCGGTCATCAGCACGTTGAACGCAAGCGTGTAGCGGCGCTTGACGACGTCCCACAGCGCCTGCGGGCTGTCGGCCTGCAGGATCGTGCGCGTGAAGTGCCCGTCACCGCCGGTCACGAGATCCAGCGCGGCGAGGCCGGCGAGCGCCGCGACCGGCGTCAGCAGCGCGAGCACGATCACGCGCCGCGACGGCCTTCCCGGCAGCAGCAGGACGGCCATCGCCGAGATGCCGGCCCCGAAGGTGATGACCCCGCCGACGTCCGCGCCGAGTTGCCCGGCGCCGACGAACACCGACGCGACCAGTCCTGCGATCGCGACGATCGCCGCCGCGCGCCGTGAGCGGCCGGGGCCCGTCCCGAACGGCGCGGCCGGGCCCTCGAGATCACGGCGACGCATCAGCGCCGCGCCGAGCCCGACGACCAGCAGGATCACCAGCGTGGACTCGAGCTCGTTGCCCAGCCCGTAGAAGCGCGAGCCCGAGCGCGGGTTGACGCCCAGCAGCGAGCGGACGATCAGCTGAGATCCGAAGGCGAGATCCGTCCCGTAGGCGACCAACGCGACGGTCGCCGGCACGACGGGCGCTCGCGGCCAGCGGACGAAGCGGTCGCTGAGCGCGGCGAACACGAAGCACCCGCCGACGATCGTGACGACCTCCACGAGGCGTCCCGGCGCGAGCCAGCCGGTGAACAGCAGCATCGGCAGGACCCACAGCATCGCCAGCCCGCCGATCCGCAACCCCGCGCGCACGCCGCGGCGGTCTGACAGCGCGCCGAGCGCGAGCACGAGCGCCGCCCAGGTGAACATCAGGGCATAGATCGTCGGCGTGCGGCGCCCGCTGACGACCCGCAGGCGGGCTTCCAGCGACCGCAGCCCGGCCGCGTCGCGCGTGCCGTCGACGTGGATCGGCTGGCCCTTCGTCCCCTTGGGAACCGGCAGATCGAGCTCGCGCAGGATCGTGACCGGCAGGTCGATCGCCGCGACGATCCCGTCCAGGCGCGTGGTCTGCGAGGCGAGCATGCCCACCGCCCCGTCGCCGAGCACGGCGCCCGCCGGCAACAGCTGCGGGACCGACGCGCGCGGCGGCGTCTGCATGACGATCAGCAGGTCGTCGGGCCGGCGATCGCGCAGCAGCTCGTCGAGCACGGCGTCGCCCTTGTCGGCGGTCGGAAGGCCGGCGACGACGAAGCGATGGCGCTCCAAGAGCCGGCTGACCCGCTGGGCGAGCGTGGAGGCCGTGCCGAGCGACAGCGCGGCGATGTCGCCCTCGCGGTCGGCGGCGGCCACCGCCTCCAGGTTCCTGCGGCTGCGAACCCCGGCGAACGCCGCGCCGCCGGGAATCTGGCTTGCCAGCAGGCCTGGCCGGATCTCGGCGAGCGCCGTCTCGGCGCGTCGCAACGCACGGCTCCAGCCGAAGATGAACGCGCCGCCGTCGCCTGCGGGCACGAGCTCGAGGTTCGGCGGGCTGCGGGGTGCGTAGACCGCCCGCGAGGTGCGAGATCCGGCGGAGATGTCGAGCATCGCCTGCTCGGGGGTGAAGCGTCCCTGCGTTGCGCTGACGAGGCCGATCGACAGCTGCGCTCGCACCTCGAGGCGATCGAGCACCGGTGCGGGGTTGCCGTCGCCGCCCGCGGGCAGGAAGGCGAGCACCGCCCGCGCCGGCCGGGCGTCGGCGGCCGGAGCCGCCGCCAAGCCGACGAGGATGAGCAGGATCGCGACCGCGGCGGCGAGCCGCGGCGCGTGAGCAGGAAGGGGCATCGCCGTTGCCTATCCTGTCTGATCGTGCCGACGCGTCATTTCGTGAAGTACACCTTCCTCAAGCTCGATCCGAGCTGGCGGCGCCTGGACGCCGACGAGCGCTTGGCGCACAAGCGCGAGTTCGCCGCCGCCTGCACGGACTTCTCCGACGGTCATCTGCTGCGCGCCTTCTCGACGATCGGCACTCGCGGCGACACGGATCTGATGCTGCTCTCCCAGGCGCAGAACCTCGATCGCATCCACGAGTTCCACGTCGTGCTGGCGCAGAGCGGCCTGATGAAGTGGGCGCAGATCCCGTACTCGTACCTCGCGATGACGAAGGTCTCCGAGTACTCCGACGAGTCGCGCCTGGAGGTCCGGCCCGCCCACGCCAAGTACCTCTTCGTCTACCCCTTCGTCAAGACCCGTGCGTGGTACGCGCTGGACGCCGACGAGCGCTGGCGCATCATGCAGGAGCACATCAAGCTCGGCCGCGAGTATCCGGACATCGACCTCAACACGTCCTATTCCTTCGGCCTGGACGACCAGGAGTTCGTCGTCGCCTTCGAGACCGACGATCCCGGCTCGTTCTTGGATCTCGTGCAGCGGCTGCGCACGACGGAATCCTCGCTGTACACCAAGCGCGATACCCCGACGTTCACCTGCATCAGCGCCTCCGTCGAGCGCGCGTTGGCCGCGCTCGACGGCGAGACCGTCGCGGCAGAGGTGGTCTAGACATGCCTTCCGAGCTTCCCGGCGAGATCCGCGACATCACGGTCATCGGCGCCGGCCCGGTCGGCCTGTCGACGGCGTTCTGGGCCGGCATGCGCGAGGCGTCGTCGCGGATCGTGGACTCGCTACCGCAGATCGGCGGCCAGCTGACCGCGCTGTATCCGGAGAAGTGGATCTTCGACGTACCCGGCCATCCGAAGGTGCTGGCGAAGGATCTCGTCGAGTCGCTGCGCCGCCAGGCGATCGAGCAATTCGACGTCCCGGTGCACCTGGAGACCACGATCCAGTCGATCGACTGGGAGGACGACATCGTCGTCCTGCGCACGAACAACCCCGACTTCCCCGAGCTGCGCAGCCGCACGGTGATCATCGCCGGCGGCCACGGCGCCTTCGAGCCCAAGAAGCTGCCCGGCTATGACCTCACGCCGTGGGAGGGCCGCGGCGTGCACTACCTCGTCGGCTCCAAGTCGGAGTTCGCCGGAAAGAAGGTGCTGATCATCGGCGGAGGCGACTCCGCCTGCGACTGGGTCGTCAACCTCCTGCACACCGCCGAGTCCGTCGCGCTGTGTCACCGCCGCGAGGGCTTCCGCGCGCACGAGTTGACCGTCAACCAGGTCATGCAGGCCGCCGACGACGGCCACGTCGACCTGCACGTCCCGTTTCAGATCCGCGAGGTCTCCGGCAACGGCGCGATCGAGCGCGTGCGCCTGTTTCACTCCGAGGACGACAGCCACGAGATCGAGATCGAGATCGACGCGATCCTCCTGCAGCTCGGCTTCAAGACCGCGCTCGGCCCGCTGAAGAACTGGGACATGGAGATCTCCAAGGGCGCGATCGTCGTCGACGGCGTCATGAAGACCAACCTGCCGCAGGTCTGGGCGTGCGGCGACATCACGACCTTCGAGGGCAAGCTCAAGCTCATCGCCACGGGCTTCGCGGAGTCAGCGATCGCCGTCGCCCAGGCCGTGCACTCCTTCCGCCCGGAGATGAAGATCCAGCCGAAGTACTCGACGAACACCGGCGTGCCGGGCGGAGACGGGGGCCAGCCCTGACCCGCGTCTGGATCTGCGCGCACGTCAGGCGAGCGGATTGCTCGCAGATCACCGCGCGAGGAGTCTGACTCACCCACCCCATGCCCGACCGAGCGTGCGCCGCCAGTTGTCCCAGGCGATCGCTTGGAGATCCTCCTCGCCGAAGCCCGCGTCGCGCAACGCGTCGAGCAGTCGCGGAAGGCCGGCGGCGTCCCCGAGATCGCCGGGCACGGTCGCGCCGTCGAAGTCCGAGCCGAACGCGACGTACTGCACGCCGATGCGGTCGGCGACGTAGCGCACATGCGCGGCCAGCGTAGACAGCGGAGTGTCGGCGTCATCGCGCCCGTCGTCGCGCACGAACGCGACGGCGAAGACGATTCCGATCAGGCCGCCGGAGGACCCGACCGCGTCGATCTGCGCATCGGTGAGGTTGCGCGATGACGCGGACAGGGCATGAACGCCCGAATGCGACACGATCAGCGGTGCGGCGTCCATGCGGGCGACGTCCCAGAAGCCGGTCTCGTTGAGGTGGCTGAGGTCGACCGCGATGCCCAACCGCGCGCAGCGCCGTACAAGTGCCCCACCGGCCGGCGTCAGACCCGGACCCGTGTTCGGCGACGCCGGAAAGGCGAAAGGGACGCCGTGCGCGAAGCTGTTGGGCCGGCTCCAGACCGGGCCGAGCGACCGCAGTCCGGCGGCGTGCCAGAGCTCCAGCGCCTCCAGCCCGTCGTCGATCGCTTCGGCGCCCTCGAGATGCATGACCGCCGCCAGCACGCCGTCGCGCAGCGCGTTGTCGAGGTCGGTCACGCGCCGCGCGATCCGCAGGTGACCGGCGCGCTCCAGCGCGAGCAGCCTGCCGGCGGCTCGCGTCGCGTCGGCGGCCGCGACGTCCTGGCCGATCGCCTCGGCGAGCGGCCGATCGAGGCCCCGCCGAGCACACCGTCGAGGCTCGCGAAGCACCGCTTCCAGCCGGCGAGCGTTCGCGCCGCGGTGTCGCGGTCTGCGAAGGCGAGCACGCAGCCGGCGCCGTCAGCGCGCAGATCGAAGCGCACGGAGTCGCCAAACCAGGTGGCCACCACCAGGAGGTGCGACGCCTGGCACTCGACGACCGTCATCGGCTCGTCGGACGCAGACCAGCAGCCCAGCTCCTCGGGGTCGGTGATCGCGCGCCACACGCGCTGGATGGGAGGGGCCAGCCGGCGTTCGAAGCGCAGGCCAGGCGACCGTCGATCGTCTCCAGGGTGCCGTGCGTCTTGCGCTGTCCTGCAGATGTCGTTCGAGGGCGCTTACCCGACGTACCGCCGCATCGCCGACACCGCCGACGCGCCCCAGCCGCCGCCGAATAGCGCGGCGTGCGCCAGCAGCGGCATGACCTGCCACAGCGCCACGCGGTCCTCGTGGCCGGCCGCCAGCGGCGCGGCATCGCCGTAGGACTCGAGCATCCTCGGCCCGGGAGCGCCGAACAGCGACAGCATCGCGAGATCGACCTCGCGGTGTCCGCCGTACGCCGCGGGATCGATCAACCATGGGCGGCCCCCGGCGCCGGTCAGGACGTTGCCGCTCCACAGATCCCCGTGCAGCCGGGCCGGCGGCTCGCCGGGGCCGCACAGGTCGTCGAGACGGTCCACGAGGCGGTCGAGCAGCTCGAGGCCTCCCGGCGGGAGCGCGCCGCGGTCGGCCGCCAGGCGCGCCAGCGGAAGCAGCCGGCGCGTGGCGTAGAACTCGGGCCAGCGGTCCATCGCCCCGTTTGGCAGCGTCAGGGGACCCAGGACGAGATCGTCCGTGCCGCCGAACGACGGCGCGCCGGCGGCGTGCAGCGCCGCCAGTCCGCGACCGAGCAGCTCGTCGGTCTCGGCGGTGCGCTCCCCGCGGTCGACCCACTCCAGCGCGAGAAACCGCGGACCTGCGGGCTCGTCGGCGACGGCCATCACCTTCGCGACCGCCAATGCCCCGGGCTCCGACAGCCAGGCCAGTCCCTCGGCCTCGCGCGTGTACGCGTGCGGCGCGGCATCGGCGGCGGTCTTGACGAACACCGCAGCTCCGCCGGTGAGCTGGGCGGTGTAGGCGTCGTTGAGGTCACCGCCGGCCACCCGCCGCAGCGACTGGACCTCCCGCCCGAGCGCCTGCGACAGCGCCTCACGCAGCGTCGACACGGGCGAGCAGGTCGTTGAGCAGTCCGCGGCAGGCCGCATCCACGAGGTCCAGGACGCGACCGAAGCCGTCGGCCTCGCCGTAGTACGGATCGGGGACGTCGAGATCGCCACCCGCGGCGGGGTCGAACTCGCGCAGCAGCCGGATCTTCGCGGCGGCGTCGACGTCGGGCGCCAGCCGCCGCAGGTCCCGCGCGTTCGCGCGATCCAGCGCGACGATGACGTCGAATGCCTCGAAGTCCTCGACGCGCACCTGCCGCGCGGCTCCCTCCAGGCGGATGCCGCGCAGTGCCGCGGCCTCGGTCGAGCGGGGATCCGGCGAGGAGCCGGCGTGCCAGGCGCCGGTGCCCGCGCTGTCGAGCCGGATGCGGTCGCTCAGCCCGGCCTCGGCGACGAGCGCGCGCATGACCCCTTCAGCGGTCGGCGAGCGGCAGATGTTGCCCATGCAGACGAACAGCACGCTCGCGCCGGGCGCGCGGCCGCCGACCGTCACGACGCGCTTGCGCGCCTGCGCAGGTTGCTGTGCAGGTACACCACGCGATCACCCGCGCGCACCTCGGCCGCCCGCGGGTCGTCGAAGCGCATCAGCTCGTCCCCCCGGATCACCGCGATGATCGGGCCGGGCATCGACAGCGCCGCGCACGGGCCGGCCTCGTCGTCGTCGACGGCGCGCTGGGCGATGTCCAGGCCCTGGCCCAGCGTGATGAGATCCTCCAGCACCTCGGCGACCTTCGGCTGCTGCACGGCGAAGCCCAGCAGCCGGCCGGAGGCCTCGGCCGAGGTGATCACCGACGTCGCTCCGCTCTGTCGCAGCAGGTGGGCGTTCTTGTCCTCGCGCACGGCGGACACGATCGTCGCGTCGGGGTTCAGCTCGCGCACCGTCAGGGTCGTCAGCACCGCCGTATCGTCGCGGCTGACCGCGACAACCACCGAGCGCGCGTGCTTCACACCGGCCTCCATGAGCACGTCCGTGGCCGCCGCGCTGCCGGCCAATGCCGTCACGCCCGCCGCCGTCGCACGCCGGCGCGCTTCGGCGTTGTCGTCGATGACGACGATCTGGTCCGGCATGACGCCGTGCGCGACCAGCGTGTCCAGCGCGCTGCGCCCCTTGACGCCGAAGCCGCAGATGATCACGTGGTTCTTCAAGGTGGTCCTCCATCGCAGACGGCGGTATGCATCGCGGCTTCGCTGCGCAAGGATCTCAAGTGTCGTCCCGACGAGCAGGATGAGAAAGAGGATCCGGGCGGGTGTGACGAGCAGTGTGGTCACCAGGCGCGCCGTGTCGGTCACGGGCCGGATGTCGCCGTAGCCGGTCGTCGTGATGCTGACCGTCGAGTAGTAGAACGCGTCGAGCAGGCTGACGGAGTCGTCCTCGGGGTCGATGTAGCCGGCGCGCCCCAGGTAGGTGAGCATGGCGACGAACGTCACGAGACCGATCGCGATCGCGATGCGCAGGAGGATCCCCCGCACCGGCCCGCGCGTACGGCCCGGAAACTCGACCTGTACGGCCTCGACGTCGCGCAGCACCACTCGGGACTGTACGGCCCAGGTCTGTCGCGCCGGACGTCAGTCGATCGTTGCTCGACCTCATGCTGTCGCGGGCGGTCACGGGGAGCCGCCGACAACGCTCGTGGCGACCTCGGGCGGTTCCGCCCTGCCGGTGGCGGGCGGCATCGCAGCCGCCACCGCCTGACGCCAGCCCCCGAGAGCCGTGATCGCACACCGATGCGCTGAACGCGCTCAGACGTTGGCGGTCGTCGCGCCGTGTCTCTGCGTCGATCATCGGCTCACCTCCTGCTCGGTGGATTCCACGGTGAACGTTGTACGCGCGAGCGCTGCCGCGCCGAACTGCGGATGCTGGCCGTTGTGGGTATCTACCATTCGCAGACGCCCGTTTGAGCAGATCGTGGGGACCGCCGCCCAGCATGAGAACCCGCCGCACCAGATTCGCCGTGCTCGGCGGGGTCGCCGCCCTCGCTCTCGTGGGCTGCGGTGGTGGCGGCGACGACGCGTGCGTCGCCGAGCCGGGGGCGGCTCCCGGTGCGGTGCAGGTCGACACCGGCTGTGCCGTCAACACGGTCGTCGCGGTCGACGCGACCGGAGCGATCGCCGATCGGACGCTCGCGCGCGACGTCAGCTCCACCGCGCTGCGCGCGGCTGAAAAGACGATCACGTCTGGCGGACACCTGAGGATGTTCGTCTTCGCCGGCGACGCAAACGCCGTCGAGGTCATCTACGACGACGACGTGCAGACTCTCAAGCAGTCCGACGAGACCCGCCGCGGACCGCAGGAGCAGGCGCTGCGCACTGCCCTCGCGACGACGCTCGACAGCGCGTTGGGCGTCACCGGCGACGATCCGGCGCTGCGCGGTCGCGTGCGCGAGCTGACCCGCGGTGGCACGTCGGACATCGCGCGCGCCGTGCGCAACGGCCTGCGGTCGCTCACATCCCGGTCGGGCGCCAAGGCGCTGACGCTCGTCTCCGACGGCGTGCAGGCCAGCGACCAGCTCAAGCTCTCCAGCGCCGTCGATTCCGGCGGCGATCCGGCGGAGCTCGGCGCGCGGCTCGGCGAGCTGATCGGCAGCGCGGGCGGCGTGGATGTCCTGCAGGTCGCGGGGCTCGGGCGCCTGCCCGATCGCGTCAACCAGAGCGCGCGACGCACCGACGCGCTCGTCGAGATCTGGAAGGCCGCGTGCGAGCGATCGCGCGCGACGCGCTGCGCGACCACGACCGAGCTGTGATGCACGCCAGGAGCACCGGATGACCGAACCCGACGAGCACTCCCCCACCCTGCCGCCGCCACTGCTGCCGATTCCGTCGATCGGTGAGCCTGCGCAGGCGCCGGAGGAGTCCGAGCGTCCGATGCCGGACGCCACGACCGTCGCGCCGGACATCGCCGATGGTGCGCGCACCGGCGGCGCGCACCCGCGCGACGACGCCGACCGCGTGCGCGGCGAGCTGGTCGCCGAGAGCATCGCCCAGCACGCCGACCATGCGATCGGCGCACGCCTCGGGCCGCTGATGGAGAGCGCCGTCCGCGTCCGCGCGCTCGACGACGACCTCATCAAGGCCAGCGCGGCCGCCGAGGAGATCCGCACGCCGGCCGGCGAGGTCGCGCCCGCGCCCACGGCGGATACCCGGCGGGGTCGCCTGGCGGCCCGCATCGGTACCGGCGGCGGCCTGCTCGCGCTGTTCTTCGCCGTCGGCATCGCCGAGGCGTTGTTCGCCTATGACGGCTTCCGCGAGCTCGCCCGCTTCCGCGCCAGCGACCCGACGCTGCTGCGCGAAGGGGCACCCGCCCTATCGGCGATCGTCATCGCGCTGCTGATCGCGATCGGTCAGAAGGCCGTGGGCAAGAACCTGCGCCTCGCGCACGCGCGCGATCCGCGGCCGGCCGACGACGGCGGGCGGCGACTGCTGGAACGCGACCTCTCCAGGGCGGCCCGCTATGCGGTGGCGCTGGCGATCATCGTGACCGGCCTGGGTCTGTGGTATGGCGTTCAGAGCGCCCGCACGACTGCCAACAACGCGGCGACGGCACGCGAGCAGGCCAACCAGGCCGCCGGCGCGCGCGGCGCGGCCGCGCAGCAACTCGCCGACCAACCGACGACCGTCGGCAGCGCGCCGGGCGTCTACTTCCTCGTCTCGGCGGCGGTCTTCCTGCTCGGAATCGGTGTCGCCTACCTGCTCGTCGATCCGTCGCGCGATGCCCGCGAGCGCCGTCGCCGCCGCGATGCCGCCACGTTGGAGCATCGAGACCGAATCCGAACGCGGCTGGCCGGCGAGGTCGGCGCGCTCGTCGCCCAGCGCGCCGAGATCGCGACCACCGTGGCCAATGCCAAGCGCCAGATGCGCCAGGAGGCCGTCCTGCACCCGGAGGTCGCCTTCTTGCAGCGTGCCGACGAGTTCCCGCACCTCTACGGCACGTGGAAGCCCCGGGAGAGCACGCGCCTCCCGCTGGCCCCGGAGGTCGGCGACGCCCACCACGCCCAGGCCGCCCTTGCCCAGGACAGCGGACTCACCGTTCCCGACAAGCTCGCCGATGTCGACGCGCTGATCGCCGACCTGCTGGGCCGCAACCTCGCGGCGCCGAAGAGCCCGCCGCGGTGAGCGGACCGCGCACGGCGCCCCAGCGACGATCGAGCACCGCTCGGCGCTTGCCGGGCGGCGCACGGAGCCCTGGGCCCGCGACCCCGGCGGCTCGGCGTGCACGCCTCGACATGCCCACCGGCGCCGCGCACGTGCCCGATGCCCAATCGGACCGGCAGGCCACGGCGGCCCATCAGCCCGCCGCGCCGCGCGAGCTGACGGGCCTCGCGCTCCTGCTCGACCAGCTCGACGCGCTGCTGCGCGACCCGACGATCGCCCGCGCGCTGTCGGCATTCGCCGCGAAGCTCTCGGCGGGCATGCGCGGCGTGCTCGCGGCGATCACCGACGCCGCGCGACGGCTGCCGAGCATCCGATTGCGGCTGTCACGCCGGCTGCTGCTCGGGCTGCTCGCGGTGACGCTGCCGGTCGCCCTGCTCGCGCTCCTGAGCTCCGCGGACGACGAAAGATCGGCGGACGGGACGAGCGCGCCCGCAGCCGGCGCTCCCGCCGCGGCGGGAGCGTCCCCCGGCGGCGGGGTCGCGATGCCGCGGCTTGCGGGTGCGCCCGAGAAGGTGCAACCCGTCTCCGTGGCCCTCGTCCTGGATGGCACGTACGACGGCCCGCGACGCGCCCGCGAGCTGCGCGCGCTCGGAACATGGCTGGCACAGAACCACGCGGCGGGCACGCGCGTGTCGGTGATCGACCCGGCCGCCGGCCGCGCCAGCGCACCCCTGCGCCCGACCGATCTCGCGAGCGCGCGCCTCACGCGTCAACCGTCGAGCACATCGGCGGCTATCCGCTCTGCCTTCGGCAATGCGGACGCCGGCCGGCGCCTGCTCGTGACGGTGGGAAGCAGCGTGCCCGCCGGCACCAGCTCGGCGCTGCGTATCACCACCCGGCGCGGCGCCACCGCCGGCGCGGCGCGCTCATCGGGCGGCGGGAACTCGCGCACCACGATCGACGATCGTCGGCCGGACGCGCTCGCGGCCAGCGTGGCCCGCGGCATCATGGCCGTCTCGGGCCAGACCGAGCGACCCTGACGACAGGCCGGGCGCACGGCCCACGACGACCGCGGGGCGCCCGAAGGCGCCCCGCATACAGCATCGTTCCAGTCGGATGGCCCGCCGCCGTGCCCCTGCGCGCAGGGCGGGCCTCCGTGGGTGGTTCGTCTAACTCTTGCCGAGCAGGCGCTCGATCGTTGCGGCGCTCACCGGCGACAGCTGGGTCGGCGCGTCGATGACGGTGGGAGCGGCGGCTGCCCCTCCGAGCGCGATCTTGCCGAGAGATGCTGTTCCACCCTGGCTACCTGCGTTCTGCAATGTGTGCTCCTTCCGGATGGCCGATACCGCCGCACGAGAACGTGCGACGCCTGCTGCGTAACTCGTGCCCCGCACTCCCCCTGGGAGCACGCGGCGCTATGGCGCACAACCGCTCCGTGACCAGAGGCCGCGAAGTCCGTTCATGCCCTCAACGCTCGCCAGAATAGCACGGCGAAGATGGCGCGTCACGCGCTGGTCAAGCGCCGGGAACCGCCCCATCAGCGGGATGTTTCAGCGCCCTGCGCCGGCGTCAGATCACGGTGGCCGGGACACGCATACGATGGCTTTGGAGCCAGCCGTTGTTGCTCGCGCAACTACCTGCTACTATTCCCGTCGGCGACGTGCGGGTAGTAGTCCGTTCGCTCGACCGGCCTCTCCGAGCTCAGCACGCGCCGCGATATGCGGAAGTGCTTTGACGGAACGGGCACGCAGCGAGTCGAGTCGCCCCGACACGTCCGAAAGGGAACGCATGTCCAGGACCACCACACCCACGCAGAGCCGCCGCCGCGGCGATCATGACGCCGCCCCCAAGCGGGCGCCACGTCGTGCCACCGCCGCGGAGAGCGCGCGCACCGAGCGTCGCGCACAGGCCGAGGCCGCCTCCGACTCGCTACAGATCTTTCTCAACCAGGCCTCGCGCCACGCGCTGCTGACGGCGCCCGAGGAGATCGAGCTCGCCAAGCGCATCGAGCGCGGCGACGTCGACGCCAAGGACCGCATGATCAACTCCAACCTGCGCCTCGTCGTCTCGCAGGCCCGCCGTTACCAGGGTCTCGGGCTTCCGCTCGGCGACCTCGTCCAGGAGGGCACGCTCGGCCTCATCCGCGCTGCCGAGAAGTTCGACTGGCGCAAGGGCTTCAAGTTCTCGACGTACGCGACGCTGTGGATCCGCCAGAGCATCCAGCGTGGTCTCGCGAACACGTCGCGGACGATTCGCCTGCCCTCCCACATCGAGCAGCGTGAGCGCAAGCTTTCGCGCGTCGAGCGCGAGCTGACGGCGAAGCTCTCCCACGACCCCTCCGATCAGGAGGTCGCCGACGCGGCCGAGATGACGATCGAGGACGTGCACGCCCTGCGCGCCGCACGGCGTGTCGTGACGAGCCTCGACGTGCCGATCGGCGACGAGGGCGACAGCCATCTCGGTGACTTCATCGCCAGCGAGGGACCGGACCCCAGCGAGCAGGCGGTCTCGACGGAGCTGGAGAGCACGGTCGCACAGGCGCTCGGCAAGCTCACGCTCGAGGAGCGCAACGTCGTCGAGCTGCGCTTCGGCCTGCGTGACGGCCGCGAGCGGACCGTCGAGGCAACCAGCCGCGAGCTGGGCGTCAGCCGCGAGCGCACCCGTCAGCTCGAGGAGCGGGCGATGCGCAGCCTCGGCGACGAGCCGAGCCTGGCCGGTCTGCGCGAAGCCGCGTAGGACCGCAGCTCCGCTTGGCCGCCGGCGCGCGGCCATGCGGACGTCGCGCGGCCAGCGCAACAATGCGACCCTCTCGACGTCTGAGGAGGCATGCGCCCATCCGGACTCGCGCCGCTGCTGATCGTCGCATGCGTCGCGCTGTCATGGCCGGTTGAGGCCCGGGCTGCGCCCCTCCAGCTCTCCTTCAGCGGGTCGCCACAGGATCTCGACACCGACGCGGTCGCGCCCCTGCTCTCCCGCGACGAGCGATCGGGTCGCGTCCTGGCCGTCTGGAGCGTGCGTGTGGGCACTCGCGATCTCACCACCACCATCGCACGCGTGCTGGACGCGCGCGGCCGGCCAATCGGTGCGGCGTTCAAGCTGCGGGGCTTGACGGTGTTCGGCGGCGGCAACCGCCCGGCCACGCTGATGGCGATCGCCGCTCGTCCCCGAGCCGGTGGCTGGATCGTGGCGGCGGCCGCCCGCAGCGCGGGCACCAGGAGCCGTGTGGTCTCGGCGGTCGTGACGCCGGGTGGGAACGTCGGACGCCGACGTGCCCTCTCCGCTGCGACGGCGCCACGCACGGAGATCCGAAGCCTTGGCCTGGCCGTCGACCCGCGCAGCGGGCGCGCCATCGTGAGCTGGTTTGTCAATCGCCACTCCAAGGCCGATCGAGCGACGCGGGGTAGCCGCCGTGCGGTGCTCGCGCGCGGCATCGACTCCAACGGACGCCCCAGAACGCCCGTCCGAGCCCTGTACACAGCTCCCAGAGACTCAACCTTGATCGAGGGAGAGGTCGCGATCGGCTTCGTGCCCAAGACCCGAAGCTGGCTGGCGGTGTGGACGCACGACGTCAGGTTCGCGCGCAAGCGCGTCATCAACATCTACGCGCGGCGCGTCCTGGGTTCTGTGAGACCGCGAGGTCCCGTCCGCGCCGCCGGGAGAGCGGCATCCGGCGATGAGATGTTCGGCGCTCCCAGCGTGATCGCCGGCACCGCCGCGAGTGGTGCGCTCGCGCTGTTCAGACACGAGACGCTTGATGGCAACCGCCTGCTGCTGGCGCGCCTGAATGCCAACGGCGTCGTCCGCGGCCGTGCGAGGACCGTGGGCGCCCGCGGAGATGGGGAGCCGACCTCGCCCAGCGCCGTCGTCGACTCCTCCAGCGGCGGCCTCCTGGTCTACGGGCAGGCCTGCAGCGCGGTTGGGCACGGGGGTTGCCGGCAGTTCACCCCCATCATTGGACAGCGGCTCAGCGCATCGGGTGCGCCCTTCGGCGCTTCTAGGGTGATACGCCGGCAGGCCGCAGGCCCAGGCGTCGCGCTGGCGCGCTCGGAAACGGGGTCCTACCTGCTCGCGTGGCAGGCGGCGGCAGTGTCGGGGGCGGCGTACTACAGCGACAACGCCATGTTCACGATCTTCCCGAACAAGGCCGAGATCTTCATCGAGGAGCTGACGCCCTGAGCCCCGCCGCCGATCGGCAGGCCTCGGCGACCTCGGCGACGCCGCGCGCGATGGCGGGCTCGGAAACGTTGCCATACCCGAGCACGAGCGCGGGCGGCGACGAGCCCGGGAGCTGACAGAACGTGGCAAGGCCGTCCAGGGCCACGCCGCGCTGCTGTGCAGACCGGACGACGGCGCACTCGTCCGTTCCCCCAGACAGCCGCAGCACCGCGTGCAGCCCGGCGGCGATGCCCTCGACGCGAGCCCCGGGCAGGTGCTGGCCGACGGCGCTGACAAGCGCGTCGCGACGTGCCCGGTAGCGCCGGCGCGTCCGGCGCAGGTGCCGGTCGAGCTCGCCGCGTGAGATGAGATCTGCGAGCGCGAGCTGTGCCGGCACCGACTCTCCGCGGTCGGCGGACATCCTGCGCGTCACCGCGGCCTCGACGAGCTGCGCGGGCACCAGCAGCCAGCCGATCCGCAGCGCCGGCGCCAGCGTCTTTGAGGCCGAGCCGGCATAGACGACGCGGTCAGGGGCCATGCCCTGCAGCGCGCCGACCGGATCGCGGTCATAGCGGTACTCGGCGTCGTAGTCGTCCTCGACGAGGATCGCGTCGTCGCGGCGCGCCCAGTCCAGCAGCGCGGCACGGCGTTCGGGCGCAAGCACCGCGCCGGTCGGGCACTGATGCGCCGGGGTCAGCGCGACGGCACCCACCCCGAGCGCAGGCAGGTCGTCGACGATCAGGCCTCGCCCGTCCACGGCCACCGGCACGACCTGCAGGCCGGCGTCGCGCGCGGTCTCGTGCTGGGCCGGCCATCCCGGCTCCTCGACCGCCACGCGCCGGACGCCGGCGTCGCGCAGCACCCTCCAGACCAGTCCAAGCCCCTGCCGTGTCCCACCGCTGATGAAGAGCCTGGCGGGATCGGCGACGACGCCGCGTACCCGGCCGAGGTACGCCGCGAGCGCCTGTCTCAGCTCGATCGCCCCCCGCACGTCGCCATAGCCCAGGTCAGCGTCCGGCAGCACGCGCAGGCTTCGCGCGCCGGCCGCGAGCCACGCCGCGCGCGGAAAGGCCGACAGGTCGGGAACGCCGTAGCGAAAGTCGTAGCGCACCGCGACGGTGAGCGCCGGCGCGGGATCGCGAGACGCAGGACCGACCGCCATCGCGCTCTGGGCGACGGCGGTGCCAGCGCCCTGGCGGGCGGTCAGGTAGCCCTCGGCCACGAGCTGGGCATACGCCTCGACGACCACGCCGCGTGACACCCGCAGCTGTGCGGCCAGCGAGCGTGTCGACGGCAGCACGACGCCCGGCAGCAGCCTCCCCTGCTGTACGGCCGTGCGCAGCTCGCGCTCGAGTCGGCGGCGCAGGGGCGCGCCATTGCCGCGATGCAGGTCGAGGAACAGCTCCACTGGTCCGAGTGTCTCAGACCAGGCTGGTCCTGTTCGGCGAACCAGTGAGCACGTAGCCTCGCTGGCATGCCCGCCGCCGCCTCGACCCCTCGGACCCGCGTGCGCCGGGCACCAAAGCGCGGGGTCTATGACCGCGCCCAGATTCACGCGATCCTCGACGAGGCGCTCGTGTGCCATGTCGGCTTCGTTCATGAGGCGCAGCCATACGTCATCCCGACGCTGCACGCCCGCGTCGCAGCGGTGGTCTACCTGCACGGCTCGACCGCGAGCCGCATGGTGCGCACGCTCGCGAGCGGTGCGCCGTGCTCGCTGACGGTCACGCTGCTGGACGGCATCGTGCTCGCCCGCTCGGCCTTTCATCATTCCGCCAACTACCGCTCCGTCACGATCCTCGGCCGCGCCACGGTCGTCGCATCGGATGACGAGCGCCTGCGTGCGCTGCGGGCCTTCACCGACCACCTCGTGCCAGGCCGCTGGGAGCACGTGCGACCTCCCGACCGCAAGGAGATGAAGGCGACACAGGTCTTGGCGCTGGCGCTCGACGAGGCGTCCGCGAAGATCCGCACGGGGCCGCCGGTCGACGACGAGGAGGACATGCAGCGCGACGTCTGGGCGGGCGAGATCCCGCTGGCGCTGCGTGCAGCCCAGCCGCGACCGGATCCGCAGCTCAGCGCGGGGATCGCGGTGCCCGAGCACGTCAGCGCGTGGAGCGCGAGCGCTCGCGACGATCCGCAGCGTTCGAGCCTCGCGCGGTAGCGCCGCGAGCCGGCTCGCGTGCGGTCGCCATGGTCTGCCCGCGCAGCCGGGGCGAACGGCAGTCCCGGGGCGGCCCCCATCCGCGATGCGGATCACGTGGCCGTCGCTGGGGTCCACGTCGATTGCACGGGCCACGCCAACCGG
>JAJCYD010000033.1 GCA_029263125.1 Solirubrobacteraceae bacterium
CGCCTGCGCCTCGACCAACGCCAGCACCGCGTCGCGACCCGCCGCCCAGACCAGCTCGATCTCATCGCGCCGCACACCGCAAGATTCCCTGCAAACAAAGGAGATCCTTCAAACGAGCCCGACGACCCCCTGAACGGCTACCCGACGACGTCCTCGGTGTCGAGGTGGCCTGAGGTGACGAGGGGGGCAAGTAGGAAGGGACATTCCGGCCGCCCGTATTTCGAGGCTTTCTCCTTCAGCGCGGCGCGCAGCGCCGCGGTTGTGTTGTCGAAGCCGCCGCTTCCTGGATACAGCCCGACGAGTCGCCGGCCCGCGCGCCCGCGTGCCTCCGCGCGCACGGGGAGCGCCTTGAGCTCGAAGCGCCATCCGCCTGCTCGGCCTGGGAAACGCGGTAGGTCTTGAACTGGCCCGGCAAGAAGATCGTCGGGGTCGAGGCCGTCGAGCCAGTCAAGCACTCCCGCGGTGACAGCGGCGCGGCGCGGACGCTGCGGCTGCCGCTCGAGAATCTTCACGCCAACCATGAAGTTCGGGTGCGTGAGTTCGTCCAGTGGAGCGGTGATCCAATCGTCCCGACCGACTTGACGCTGTCCGGACATGATGCCGGCGGCCACGTGGCGCGCCTCGACGAGAAAGTCGAGGTCGCCTCCGTGGACGCGGAAGTCGGGTCGCGTCGTCACTCCAGGGAGCGCAGGGTGCACCTCAACCTCGAAACCGAGCGACCGAAAGAGGCGGTAGAGGTAGAGCTCCCACCAGGCGCCAATGTGCTCGGGCCAGCGTCGGCTGCGAAAGCGCATCCGGAGCTCTTCAGCGTGTTCGTCGGGATATGACGCGAACGTCTCGTCGACGAAGTCGCGCACTCGTGCCCAATACGGCGTCGCTACGCGGTTGAGAAATGTGAAGCTGTCCTCCTCGTGCGCCGGGCTCGCATCCGTCCGCATGACATCGTCGAAGATTGGCTTGATCACGCGCAGGACGCTACGACAGCTAGCGGCCGTGAACACCTGGCCGTTCCGTCGAGTGAGCTCCCTCGACGGGGTCCTGACAGGGAACGTCAGCCGGGACGGGAGGCGCTGCGTGTCCTTGGTCAGGCTGGCGGAAGTCCGAGCTGCGCCCGGATTGTTGCGGATACGACCGTCTCCAGGATTGCGCGAGCCCCCGACTTTTCCCAAAGACCCGGCGCAAGCCGCTTAACCCGCTCCCACCGCTTACGCTCGTCGTCCTCGTCCAGATCCGCATTCGCCAACGCTCGAAGCTGCTCGCGCACCGCCAGTTCAGCTGCAGCGTCGAGCTCCTCGGCGTCGAGCAGATTCTCGAGCTCGTAGATTCGGCCCTGCCGATCAAGCCAGGGGAACGGCGCGCCGCACGAGTCGCAAAATCGTGGCGGTTCGTAGTGGTCACCGAACGAAACGACGCCAGGAATGTCGTAGTGGCCGCGAATGCGGGTTGCGCAGGCTGGACACTCCGTGAGCACGTGAGCGCCGCACTCCGGGCAGCGCTCTCCGACCTCCCCCAGCGTCAGATCCTGCGTCTGTACGTGGCCGCGCTTGCAGATCGCCGCGGGCTTGTATTTGCTCCGTTCGCTGTCCTCCGAGCCCCACACCCAGCCCAGCGTAGACGCCCAGCCGGCGCACTTGACTCACGCCGCCGCCGAATCCATGCCGGGGAGCCGCCGGGGTCAGCTCAGCGAAGCGAGGACGGCCAAAACCTCGTCGTGGATCTTGCAATGTCGCTCGATGACTGGCTCAGCGCCACATGCGCCGTAGCCCTCGAGCTCCTCCGCTACCAACTTGCCCGCCTCCACAACTGCACCTGCACAATCGCGCACTGCTTCTAGCAAGTCGCGAAGCACGAGGTTAGGTGCGACATCGACGAGGGCCGCTGACTCCGTGGTGAGTTGACCGGTCAAATCCAATGCGTAGAGCAGCGCCTCCATGGCAGCCGGGTGGTCGTAGAGGAGGAACGGGCCAATCCGCAGGACCGCGACGGGAACGTCGGAGGTGACGCTGCGCCTCATGAAGCCGGTGAGCTGGGCGGCGGCGAATCGGGGATGCGACCGCTCCGAGAACAGACCGTGCAGCTCGTTGTAGGGCGGGCGTTTCAGCCGGTCCCGAACAGCTCGCGGCGCGAAGTCCCGATGTGGTTTGTCAGAGTTGACCCATTCGGACGCCGCGCCAGCCTCCGCGGACAAGAGATCCCGCAACTCATGCCCTCGATCGCCATCCGTAAGGAGTTGTAGGACTGATTCAAGTATCCGTGAAGGGCAAGATGGACCGCGACAACGAGGTCGTTGATGGCGCGGACGGTGACCTGCCGGATGGCAAAGTGCCCCTCGCCCGTGCCGCGGCCGCCCGAGCGCAGGAAGATCGCGATCAGCGGGTCAATAGAGCGAACGAAGGCAGCTTGAATGCGCCCGTGCCGCTCGCGCCATGCCCCAGGCGGGCTCTCCAGTTCCAAGAACATCTTCGCGGCCGAGTAAGGCACGACGACGGCTCCGGGCGCATCCTGCGCGTCTGGCGGCAGCGAGCCGTGGTCGTTCATCGACCAAGTATCTCGCTCGTTCCGGCGGCGCCGTGGTAGACCAGCCGAAGGTCAGGGACCGCTACTGGCGAACCGAGCAGCGGGTCCCTCAGCGCGTCCAGTCCGGTCGAACGGTAGGTCAGTAGTGCCGGCCGAAAGGTAGGCCACGTAGCTGCGCCGGTTGAAAATGCACCCCCTTATGGTCGCGGTGTGCGGCGCGGAGGCGGCCCGGAGGGCTTGTCGTCCACCGCCGAGAATGGGGGCGCCGGATCGTGAGCGCCCCGAGGCGCGCGCGAACGCGCGCGACGCCGCTAGGGTGCGACGACCACGCAAACCCGCACCGGGAGGCCCGGAGATGAAGCGTCCGTTCAGGCGGCAACTGTAGAAGGGGATGTGACGTTGTCGAGCGGGGCCAAGTAATGGCGCGTCGCCAAAGGAAGACATCAGATCGAGCTTCCAATCGGACCTCTCCGAAGCGTCGCCGACCAAGCCGAGAGCGCAAGGGTCGCGATGGCGACTCGGCCGATCGGTCACTTTCGCGAAGGGTAAGTCGCGTGCAACTTGGGGCGTCGCCGGCCTCGCAATGGCTATCGCGAGGGCGGTCTTAGTGGCCCCTGCACTACGGAGCGACCCGGGTCCCCCGGCGCCATGGGCGCTCTGGATCAGCGGCGACCTTCCATACGACACTGTCAAGCGCGCTTCCGGGATCGCGATGCTGGACATCGACGGGCCCAGAGATTGCTCCGGGCCAGTTCGGATGAGCGGCCAGATTCGCATCAGCGATGGACCGCGGCGGATACGGGTGCGTCGGATGCTCATGTCCGTTCATGGCGCGCGGGTCATCGATGCCAGCGCAAAGCTGCTCGGCGGGCGACGCGTCCACCTCCGGACGATCCACTACCGAGGCAGCACGCTCTTGGTCACCGAATCGGCAGGACTAAGCGACGATGAGCCGCTGGTACTGGACATGCACGTTGATGTCGCGCGAAGGGGGAGCTTCGGCGCCTGCTACGTCGACACGCCGCAGCTTCTTGAGGACTCCACCGACACCGAGAGCTTTGCACCCGCTCAGGACGGGGCGGTCGACTGGGCGCAGAAGCACGCGAAACCTTTTGAGGTGATGAACGCATTGTTCCCGGAGGCGGTGATAACGACCAGGGTCAATGGAATGATTCCCGATCGAAGCTCGCTCGTGTCTGATTCGGTCGTACGCCGCAATGCCGTACTAGCAATTTGCGATAGCCGCGTCCCCGAAGCCGATTCGGCCGACACCCGCGCGGACGAGTTCTATTACGTGCTGAAGACCTTCGCAAAACGAGGTTGCGGGGAGCTTCAACGCTTCCAGGTGATAGGCGCCGCCGAGGCTCTCAACCGACGCGTCTTCTTGGGCGGGCTGCTCCTGTCAACTGCTCTCGCGATCCTCTTAGAGGCCGCATTCATTGGCAGGGTGGAGGGCTTACGCGAGTGACCGCCATTCGCATATCCCACAGCCGGTCCCTCAGCGACAACGCCAACAAGCGTCAACGGCCGCGTCGGCTCGTCCCACCGCCGGACCGCAAGCGGGACTCGCCATGGAGGCAGGAGGTGCGACCCGGCAGACAACACTTGTTGACGCTGACGGCGCGACAAGCTAAGTTGTCTAGGTGCGGATCGGTGGGCCAGCCCGAAAGCACGGCGTCAGCGATGCAGACATCTGGCACGCGGTTCGTCATGCGATCCGTCGCGTCGCGATGGCCGAGGACCTGACCATGCTGATCGGGCCGGCAGCCACCAGCGCGTTGCTGGAGATCGGTGTCCTTGACATCGAGAGCGACGATCCTGTCGTGATTCATGCCATGGCACTCCGACCGACGTTCCATCGATTCCTTGGATGAACAGGTGACCACGATGCGCCACACAGACGAAGAGATCGAGCAAGCGGCAGCGCGCTTTGCAGAGCTCGCCGACAGGCTCGACCCGGTGACCGCCGACGTTGACCAGACCGAGGATCTCAGGCAGATCGCGGCCGCGTGCGACGCCGTGCGGACAGACGAAGCCCGGCTACGAGAAGCAGTCCAGATCGCCCGCGCCCAAGGCCGATCATGGAACCAGATCGCGGTCGCCCTCGGCGTCTCGCGGCAGGCAGCGCGCCAGCGATTTGCCGCCAAGACGCTCGCCTGACCGGGTATCCGGCGGCGCCCGGCGACTGAGCCTCGCCGTCTCGCAAGCGAACGACGGCTGCTGGGACGCCCGGCTGCGCCGGCCGGCGCTAGCGCTTTGCCGACAGCCTCAAGCGGAGTTAGCTCGCCGCCGGTCGGGACGATGCCTTCAGCGTCGGACATCACCGAAGGGGACAAGATCTCCACAGCTAGCCTCAAAAGCAGGAGCGGGCTTCGTCATCATCGCCGTCGTGGAGGAGCTTGAGCGGAGGGTCCGGGGTGCCGAGGGCGAGTGGTGGTTTCGCCACACCGTCAGCCAGGATCTGGCCGGCTTGGCCACGGATGCGCTCGTCGAGGGGTGGGATAGCCAATCGCTTCGCGTCTTGGCCGGAGAGCCGTCCAACGCGTACGACCTCGATCTCGGCGACCTCTTCGAGAAAGCCATCCTGGAACTTGGGCGAAAGCGCCTCACCGAGGAGCAGGCCTTCCGACGATACGTCGGCTATCTCGCATGGCTCATGGTGTCTGGCCGAGTCGGAGTGCTTGACGGGGTACAGCGCATCGAGCGGATTCCGTGGTACGAGGCGCCCGAGTTGGATGGTCTAGGGCACCTCGCGTTCGTAGCCGACGAGTGGGGAGCCGGCTGGGGACGCCCTGTGGCCGAGCTTGAGGCCGACTCGCTTCGTTTGGCCTCCGAGCTCTTGGCGCGACTCGACGCGGATGACCCGCCCCCTATCCCCTGAGCGCGGCGTCGCAACAACTGCTGCTTTCGCAGGGGCAGTTTCGTCGAGCTCCCGTCAGCGGCCGATAGCCGGTCCCTCACCGTGAACGAGGACCCCTGGCACCCCGCCCCCTGCTCGGGTTCACGGCTGTCCCGCTTGACCCGTCCGAATCGAAATCCCGCTCAGCGGCGACATCCGGCACACCCGCACGGGCCGCGTCGGCGCCCGCTCACCCGTCATGGCTCCGCTCACCCGATCGGCGATTTCCAGCGCCCTCGCGAGACTGCTCCTATTCGACGGTCTCGGCACTCGCAGGTCGGGCTGTAGGCGCCATCGACACGAGCGCTCACTCCAGCCCGAGCTCGCGTAAGCGCTCCCAGAGCGGCCCGTTGACGGTGCGCGCCGTCTGGCGTAGCGCCCAGGCTCGCAGCTCCTCGTCCGGGCGCAGCCGAGCCCCGGCATGGGCGCGGAGCGCGGAGACGAACGCGTCGGCGTCGGCGACAGTCGTCACGGCGGCGTCCCAGGTGTGCACGCCCGCGAGCTCTGGTGAGATCGTGCGCCGGCCCAACCTCGCGTACTTGAGGATCCGGTAGGGCAGCGCCGCATCGTTGAACGGCTCGACGCGGAAGGGGAGGATGCCGACGTCAGCGCAGAGGATCAGCCGCGCCGCTTCCTCGTCGGAGCGCCGTCCGAGCCAGACGAGGCCGGGCGCGGCCCGGCACCATGCGAAGTCGGGGTCCTTGGAGCATTCGTCCTCGTGCCAGTCCCCGACGAGCAGCAGCACGAGCTCGGGCATGCGCTCGGCGACCGCTCGCAACAGCGCCCAATCGGTGCGCCAGCCGAGGTGTCCAAGCGACACCGCAACGACGGCGGCGCCCGGGTCGGGGGCGGGGAACGAGTCGGCGGCGAGTCCCACGACCTGCGCGTCGCGGCCGGCCTCGCGCTCGAGCACGGCGAGCTTGTCCGAGGCGACGAAGGTCAATGCCGAGCGCTGCGCGGCACGACCATGAAGGTCATCCAGGCGCCGGCGCATCGACGGTGAGGCGTCGTAGGCGACCTCGTAGCGATCCCAGCGCCCGTACCACAGCTCCGCGCGCGGTCGCGCGTCCAGCAGCGCCTGCGCCAGCGGCCACTGGACCGGGTGGAAGATGGCGATCGCCCGCAGGTCGCCGCGCAGCGTGCGCAGCAGGCGCCGCGCGGTGGCGCGCGCGAGCCGGTCGCCAAGCGCCGGCGGCAGGCGGGCGAGGGCCCCGTAGCGCACGCGGGGCGGGTCCGCCGCGACGACCCCGTCGGCGCTCAGCAGGTCGCGTGCCTGGTCTTCGAGGATGAAGCCCTCCAGCGGCCGGGGCAGCAGCAGCAGGAGGAGAGGCTGTGGCTCCGGCACGCCCGGACAGTAGCGTGGCGCGGATGCGCAGCCTGTTCACCCGCCTGCTGACCGGGGGCGCCGCGTACCAGGCTTCGAGCATCGCGTCGGCGGTGCTCGCGCTCGTCACCCTGCCGCTCTACACGCGGGCGTTGACGACGGCGGATTTCGGCATCGCCGAGACGCTGCTGACCTTCATCATCCTGGCGTCGATCCTGCTGCGACTCGGTCTGGGGGAGGCGTTCGTGCGCTATTACCACGCGCACGAGGCGGGAACTGAGCGCGATCGCCTCGCCGCCACGACGGTCGCGGCCGTGCTGGGGATCACGACCGCCGCGGCGCTCGTGCTCGGGGCCGCGGCCGGCCCGCTGAGCACGCTGCTGCTCGGCTTCGAGGATGCCGGGATCCTGCGCATCGGCCTGCTCGGGCTGTGGGCGTTCACGAACCTCGAGATCGCCTATGCGCTGCTGCGCGTCGAGGAGCGCCGGCGGGCCTACCTGCTGGCGTCGCTGGCCAACGTCCTGCTGACCGTGGGGCTGACGGTCACGCTCGTCGTCGTGCTCGACACGGGCGCGCGCGGCTACCTGGCCGGCAACTACGTCGGGTCGACGGTCGTCCTGCTCGCGCTGTGGTGGACGCTGCACGACCGCCTCGGCGGACAGGTGCCGGGTCCCCGCGTCGCGCTCGCGCCGCTGCTGCGCTTCGGCGTGCCGACCGTCCCCGCCGACGCGACGGTCTTCGCGCTCAACGTCATCGACCGGGCCTACCTCCTGCGCACGCAGAGCGCCGCTGCGGCCGGGCTGTTCGCGCTGTCGGTGAAGCTCGCGACCGCGGTGATCCTCGCGGTGCGCGGCTTTCAGCTCGCGTGGCCGCCGCTGGTCTACTCGATCACCGACGACGAGCGCGCGCGGCGCTTCTACGCCGTCGTCACGACGTGGTTCGTCGTCGTCGCGGGACTCGTGGTCGCGGGCTTGACGCTGCTGGGCCGCTGGGTCGTTCGGCTGCTCGCCGCGCCGGAGTACTTCGAGGCGCACGAGGCGCTGCCGTGGGTCGCGCTCGGGTGGGCGATGTACGGGTTGTTTCTCGTGCTCGTGACGATCGGCGGCCGCGCGGGCGTCACGACGCGCAACTTCCCCGCGGCGCTGGCGGGCGTCGTGGTCAACGTCGCGGTGCTCGTGGTCCTCGTCGAGCCGTTGGGGATCGCGGGCGCCGGCATCGCGCTCGTCGCGTCGTACGCGGTGATGCTCGTCGTCCTGCACCTGCTGACGCGGCGCCTGTTCAGCGTCTCGTTTGAGTGGGGGCGCCTGGCGCACGCGGTCGGCGTGCTGGCGGGCATCGCGGTCGCGGGGGAGCTCCTGCTGCCGACGGCGGGCCTGCAAGGGTTCGTGCTGCGCGCGCTGGCGCTCGCCGCGATCCCGGTCGCGCTGCTGGGCACGGGCTTCATGCGCCCCGAGGAGCGAGCGGGGCTGGCGGGGCTCGCCCGTCGCCGGCGGGCAGCTTGATCGCCTACAGACGCCGTCCGCGGTTGTGCTCGGACGCCGCCTCGCGCAGGCCCTCGCCGCGCGACGGACGCAGCGTCGCGGTGACGTGGCGCCAGTAGCGCCGGGCGTCGTGGCGCGGGAGGCCCAGCGCGGCGAGCGAGCGCATCGCGTAGGTGAAAGCCGTCAGCAGCCGCACCGCCCACGCCGCCGGAGGGCTGTGATGCTTGCGCATGTACAGGTCACGGTTGCGCGACAGCTCGACGATCCGCCTCTCGGGCACCGCTCCCGTCGAGAGCTGCTCATGGTGGATCGCGGCGGCGGCGGGCACGTACAGCGTCCGCCAGCCCGCGTCGCGCAGGCGCTTGCAGAAATCGACCTCGTCGGAGTAGACGAAGAACGCGGGATCAAACCAGCCGATCTGCTCGGCCGCCTCGCGGCGGACCAGCAGGGCAGCGGACTGCGCCCAGTCGATGTCGCGGGTGGTGTCACCGCGGCTCTGCACGGTGAAGCGGCGATGCAGGAACAGCGCCCCGACGAGCGCCGTCAGCGGGGTCGGGAAGCGCCACGCGGAAGCCTGGCGCCGGCCGTCGGGACGCAGCAGCCGGGCGCCGGCGGCGGCGGCGTCATCGCGCTCGTGCAGCGCGGCGTGCAGCGCCGCGGTCGCGCCGGGCTGAAGCTCAGAGTCCTCGTTGAGCAGCAGGCAGTAGCGCCCGGACGCGCGCTGCAGCAGATCGGAGTCGTTCTCGCCCTTGCCGCGGCGGCGCTCCAGGAGGATCAGCTGCGTCGTCGCGGGGTGTCCGCGTGCGGCGCCTGCCGACCCGTCGCCCGAGGCGTTGTCGAGCACGAGCACCTCGGTCTCGAAGTCCAGCGTGCGCTGCTCGGCGGCGATCGCATCTAGGCACCGAAGCAGCAGCTCACGCTGCTCGGTGTTCACGACGCAGAAGGAGAGCTCCACCGCCACAGGCGGCGACGATACTTCGCGGCCCCCGGCACGATCTTCGAAGTAGGTCCTTACCGGTGCGTCGTGCGGGCGTTCAGAGATGCAGGACAGAACCTCTCGAACAGGCAACCCCGTCGTGAGGCGGGCGCGCAACACCAGGGACCTCACGCGATGAGTCCGCCCAGTCGCCGCAGGAGGCAACACTCGATATGAAGTGCTTCACGAAAACCGCCGCTCTGACCGCCGTGCTCGCCCTGGCAGCCGTTCCCGCGTTCGCGCTTCCGCCGCAGGCGCAGGTGCCGACGAACCAGGGCACAGCACACATGCCCGACAACCCGGGATCGCAGGGCGCCGCCAATCGCCCGGCCACGCCGGGGCCCAACGCAAGCGCGAAGTCCAAGGGCAAGGCCTACGGCAAGCTCTGCGCCGACCAGAGCAAGAAGCACGTCAAGGGGACCAAGGGCACGCCGTTCAGCGTCTGCGTCACCGCGATGGCCAAGCTCGCCAGCGAGCAGACGAAGTCGCCGCGCAACGCCTGCAAGTCGGAGAGCAAGAAGCACGTGAAGGGCACGAAGGGCACGCCCTTCAGCCGCTGCGTCAAGGCCGGCGCGAAGCTGCTGAAGGACAAGGCCGACGACTGACCGCGGGATCGCCGGTACGTGATGACGGGGCCGCTTGCCGTTTGGCAGGCGGCCCCGGCGCGTTAAGCTCGGTGCGGTCCACGGAGATCAGGCTGCCAAAGGTCCTGACTTTCGGAGCACTGCCGCGTTGTCGATGAAGAGTGCATGCACACGCTGAGCGCCTCACCTGCCAGCCGCGCCGTACGTCCGCCGGGCGTCACGTTCCGGCTGGCCTCCGACGAGCGCTTGGCCCGCTGGGCGGCCGACGGTCGCGATGGGGCGATGGCGGCGATCTTCGAGCGCCATCACCAGGCGCTGCACCGCTACTGCCATTCGATTCTCGCCAACGAGAGCGACGCCGCGGACGCGTTGCAGAACACCATGATCAAGGCGCTGCGCTCGCTGCCGGGCGAGACGCGCCGGATCGCGCTGAAGCCGTGGCTGTACCGGATCGCCCACAACGAGTCGATCTCGATGCTTCGAGCGCGGCGGCCCGAGGACGATCTGGACTCCGCGATCCATGTCAGCGACACGGCCGCCTCGGGTCGCGTCGAATCCCGCGAGCGGCTGCGGGAGCTGACCGGCGATCTCGGCGAGCTGACCGAGCGCCAGCGCGGCGCACTGTTGATGCGCGAGCTTGGCGGGCTCGAGTTCGAGGACGTGGCCGCTGTGCTGTCGACGACCCCGTCGGCGGTCAAGCAGTGCGTCTACGAGGCGCGACGCGCGCTTCAGTCGATGCAGGAGGGCCGCGCGATGGACTGTGAGGTCATTCGCCGCACGATCTCCGACGGCGACAAGCGCATGCTGCGCGGCATGCGGATGCGCGGGCACCTGCGCTCGTGTGCGGGCTGCCGCGATTTCGAGGCGGCGCTGCACCGGCGTCCCGAGCAGCTCGGCGCGCTGATCCCGCCGCTGCCGGTCGCGGCTGCCGCGGCGATGCTGCACAGCATCCTTGGCGGCGCGGGAGCGGGAGGCGGAAGCGGTGGTGGAGGTCTGCTTGCCGGTCTCGTCGGGTCGGCCAAGGCGACGACGACGCTGTCGCTGGGATCGAAGGCCGTCGCTGTCGTCGCTGTCGTCGCCGTCGGCGCGACGTTGACTGGCGGCGCGGTGTACGTCGCGCCCGAACGCGGCAAGGCCAGTCCGGAGCGCCCGGAGGCGTCCTCGCAACGCGCGCTCGACGCGGGCACCGTCGCGGCGCAGAGGGCGGCAGTGTCGCCGGTCAACGCCGCGCGCCGCGCGCGATCAAGCGCAACAGCGACGAGCACGCCAGGCCTCGTGAAGACCACGACGGTGCCTGGTGCCGCCGCTCGGTCGGGCATCCCGGGCGGCATGCCCGCGGGCATTCCTCGCGGCAAGCCCGCAGGGACACCGGGGCGCAGGCCGTCGAGCACGCCGGCCGGCAAGCCAGCCGGCACCCCCGGCACCCCCGGCACAAAGCCGTCCTCGACTCCCGGCGCCAAGCCCGCGGGAACGCCGAGCGCCAAGCCCGTCAGCCCTTCCGCCGGCGCGCCATCTGCAAAGCCCACGGTTGCGCCGCCGGGCGCCAAGCCGGACACGATGCCCGTCACCGTGAGCCCCGGTGCCGCAATGCCGGCGCTGCCGGCGACGACCGGCGACCGTGGTCCCGGCCGTCGGGCCGCGGTCCCGGCCGTCGCACCTGACGGTCCCTGATTGTCGCTGCGCGGTCGGCGTGCTGGCGGGCATTGCGGTCGCGGGGGAGCTCCCGCTGCCGACGGCGGGCCTGCAAGGGTTCGTGCTGCGCGCCTCGAATTCCAGCGTGCGCTGCTCGGCGGCGACCGCATCCAGGCCTCATGGCTCGCGCGGTCCGAGGTAGATCCTGTACGGCCCGGCGTACTGCGTCACGCTGTCGAAGACGACTAGGCGGCGGCCGAACATCGCCAGGTGCGCCGGCGCCCGGTTGGGCCGGGGTCCGGTCCGACGTCGGTCGGAGCGCAGGTCGCGGTAGACGATCCGCCCGTTGACGAGATAGGCGAGCGCGTCGCGGCCGAGGACGAGGCGGACCCAGTGCCGGGATCCGATGACGCGGCTGCTGCCGCAGCGCTGCACCGCGCCGTACTGCCACACCCAGCGGCCGACGCGCAGGATCGGGTCCGCGCTGTCGCCCGTTCGCGTGATCGGCTCGCAGAGGCGCCTGACGGGCTCGCGCGCGTCGGGGTTGTAGTACTCCGCCGCCTCGAGCGAAGCGCCGTCGCCGAAGAGGTACCCGGCGATCTCGGTGGCCCGGCCCGTGCTCCATTGGATGAGGAAGCGGCGCGACTGCCGTGTGTCCCCAGATCGGTTTCCGTGGGCCAGCAGCCAGTGACGTCCGACCTCGACAGACGTGGAGTCGTATGAGACTCCGGGTGGCGCCGCTACTTGGACGACCACGCCATCGGCCTCGCGCAGCACGGACAGCTTGAAATGGGATGGGGAATCCGCCGAAGCAGGCGTCCAGCAGGTGAGGGCGACGACGCCGGCACCCATGGCCCCGGGTCGGCACCCCTCGGGCACGGTGTAGGCGCGGGCGGGCTGACCGGTCCTGCGCACGCGCAGGCTCGTCGAGCTGAGGAGATAGGCCATGCCGCCGGACTTCGCCGAGGTCACCGGCGGCGCGTCGGATGTCGCCAGGCGCTTGAGGTGCAGCGGCGATGCGTACGCGGGCACGGCACCGAAGGTCGCGATCGCCACGGCGAGGAGGAAGGTGCGCACGTTCTCTCAGACGATCTAATGCCCCGGTTGTTTCTATGGTGATCCGCATCCACGCTGACCGACGCTCGCGCCTTCACCGGCGCCGACGTCGCCGCGGGCTGCCAATGGCCACGAACCACCACCCAGCTGCCGAGCCGCGGGTCGACATCGTCGATCCGTCGGCCTACACGCCGCCCTATGACCACGCGCTGTGTGCCGCGCTGGCTCGCGCGGGCGCGAGCGTTCGGCTTCAGACCAGCCGCTTTGCCTATGGCCCGGTGCCGGCCGCGGACGGCTATGAGCGCGTCGAGCGCTTCTACCGCCGCGGCGCCGGGGCGGCGGGGTCGCGTCAGCGCTACGTCGCCAAGCTTGCCCAGCACGTCCCGGACATGGTGCGCTACGCCCGCGCGGCGGCGGATGTCGTGCACTTTCAGTGGCTCACCGTGCAGCCGATCGACGGCGTGCTGATGCCGCGCGGGCGCCCGCTGGTTCTCACCGCCCACGACGTGCTGCCTCGCGAGCCGCGCCGCGGACAGCTCGCCGCGCAGCGCCGCCTGTACGAGCGCGTCGACGCCGTCGTCGTGCACTCCGAGCACGGGCGCTCGCGCCTCGTCGGAGCGCTGGACGTCGACCCTGGGAAGGTCCACGTCATCGGGCACGGCGCGTTCGAGCACCTCACGCGCGTGCCGGGGGCGCTGGCGCTGCCCGCCGAGCTGGCCGCCGTCGAGAAGCCGGTGGTCCTGTGCTTCGGCCTGCTGCGTCCCTACAAGGGCATCGACGTCCTGCTGGAGGCCTGGCGCGGACTGGATCTCGACGCGGAGCTGTGGATCGTCGGAAACCCGCGCATGGACATCTCTGCGCTGCGCGCGAGCGCGCCGCCGTCGGTGCGCTGGGTGCCGCGCTTCGTCCGCGACGACGAGATCGCCGCGTACTTCCACCGCGCCGATCTCGTCGTGCTGCCCTACCGCGAGATCGACCAGTCGGGGGTGCTGTTCACCGCGCTGGCCTTCGGCGCCCCGCTGCTGCTCAGCGCGGTCGGCGGCTTTCCCGAGGTCGGTGCGCAGGGAGCGGCGGCGCTCGTCGCGCCCGGCGACCCGAGCGCGCTGGCCGCCGAGCTCGGACGCCTGCTCGGCGACTCCGACGCGCGCGCCGCGCTCGCGGCGGGGGCCGCCAGCGCGGCGCGGGGCCGCTACTCCTGGGACGCGATCGCGCGGCGCCACCTCGACCTCTACGCCACGCTGCAGCGGTCGTCGTGACGGCGGGGACGCCGCTGACGCCCGCTACCGGAACAATGCAGGCGTGGTGGAGATCGCTTTCTGGACGTGTCTGTCGCTGCTGGTCTATGCGCAGATCGGCTACCCGCTGCTGCTGGCGGCCCTGGCTCGCGTGCGCGCCGGGCGCCTGGCCGCGACCACCGCGGCCGCGCCGCTGCCGTCCGTCAGCCTGATCGTCGCGGCCTACGACGAGGGTGCGGTGATCGGTGCGAAGGTCGCAAACGCGCTGGCGCTGGACTACCCGCGCGAGCGCCTGGAGGTGATCGTCGCAAGCGACGGCTCGGCTGACGGCACCATCTCCGAGTCGCACCGCGCGGGCGCCGACGTCGTGCTCGATCTGCCGCGCGGCGGCAAGATCGTCGCGCAGGACGCGGCGGTCGCCCGAGCCCGCGGCGACCTACTGGTCTTCTCCGATGCGAACTCGACCTGGGAGCCCGACGCGCTCTCCAGCCTCGTCGCTGCCTTCCACGATCCGAACGTCGGTTACGCCTGCGGGCAGGTGACGTTCGTCAACGACGGTGGCACCAACCAGGAGGGGCTCTACTGGCGCTACGAGATGGCGCTGCGGTCGCTGGAGTCGCGGCTGTGCTCGATCACCGCCGGCAACGGGGCGATCTACGCCACGCGCGCTGAGGCCTACATCAACGTCGACCCGGTGATGGGCCACGATCTGTCGTTTCCCTTCAACATGGTCAAGCGCGGGTGGCGTGCCGTGTACGTGCCGGCGGCGCGCGCGACCGAGAAGATGGTGCCCTCGATCGAGGGCGAGTTCTCGCGCAAGCGGCGGATGATGAGCCACGCCTGGCCGATCGTCCTGCACGGTGGGCTGCTCTCGCCGCGCGGCTACCCGCCGCTGTACGCGCTGATGATCGTCTCCCACCGCATCCTGCGCTACGCGGCGCCGTTCGCGCACGTCGTCCTGCTGGCGGCAAGTGCTGCGCTGATCGGATCGGGCGCCTTCTACGCCGCGGCGTTCGCGGCACAGATCGCGCTCCTGGCGGCGGCGGTGCTGGCCGGCACGATCCGGCTGCGCCCGCTGCTCGTGGCGCGCTACTACGTCCTGACGACGGCCTCCGTCGCGGCCGGGCTGTGGGATCACCTGCGCCACGGAACGTCCGCCGGCTGGGAGCCGGCGGACGGGACGCGCTGATGGCGCGCCGCGCCTTCGACATCGCCGTTGCCGCGAGCGTCCTCGCCCTGACGGCGCCGCTGATCGCGATCGCGATCATCGCGATCCGCCTCGAGTCCCGCGGGAGCCCGATCTACCGTCAGCGCCGCGTCGGCCTCGACGGCCGCGAGTTCGACGTGCTCAAGCTGCGCACGATGGTCGACGGCGCCGAGCATCTCGGCGCGGGCATGGCCGTCGACGCCGGCGACGCCCGCATCACCCGCGTCGGCGCGCTGCTGCGGCGCACGTCGATCGACGAGCTGCCCAACCTCGTCAACGTCCTGCGCGGCGAGATGGCGATCGTCGGCCCGCGGCCGACGTTGCCCGCGCAGGTCGCCCAGTACACCGAGCGCGAGCGGGGCCGCCTGGCGATCCGGCCCGGCATCACGGGCTGGGCGCAGGTCAACGGCCGCGCGTCGCTGCCCTGGGCGCAGCGCATCGAGCTTGACCTCTGGTACATCGAGCGCCGCTCGTGGCGCCTGGACCTGCAGATCCTGTGGCGTAGCGCGCGGATGGTCGTCGGAGGCGACGGGCTCTACAAGGGTGAGACGGGCGGCTGGAATGCGCGCTGAGCGCGCGCGTCACGCCATCGACGGCGCAACCCGATGTCAGCGGCGAACGGCCGCCGATCCTCGACAGCCGTTCGCGGAACCTGCTGCTGCTCGCGGTCAGGGCCGTCAGACGGCCGCTCCGGCCATGCTGGGAACGGCCTTGGTCGCAAAGCTCGTGCGCATGTAGAAGAACCACGTCATCAGGCCGAAGACGACGTAGGCGCCCACGAACGCGTACAGCGCCGGGACCGACCAGTCGGCGTTGGCCTGGGCGATCGCGAGCTTCTCGGCCGGCGTCTTGGCGGCCGCGACGAGCGCCGAGACGTCGAGGCTGGCCTGGCGCAGGATCACCTGGACGAGGAACCCGCCGAACGCGCCGGCCGCGCCGACGATCCCGACCACAACGGCGGCACGCCGCTTGTAGTCCAGCGCCGCTTCCTTGCGGTCGCGCCCGTTCTCCTCGGCATCCTTCTCGCCGAGCGCCCGGAAGATCGACGGGATCATGCGGTAGCACGAGCCGTTGGAGGCGCCGGCGAAGAAGAAGATCACCATGAACGACCCGAAGAACAGCTCGAAGCTGTGCTGCTTGACACCGATGATCGCGATGATCGTGAAGGCGGCCATGCCGACGAAGCACCACAGCGTCACCCGTGCGCCGCCGAGGCGATCGGAGATCCGCCCGCCGAGCGGCCGCGACAGCGAGCCGATCAAGGCGCCCAGGAAGCCGAGGCCCGCGAGGTACGTCGCGATGAACGGGTGCGACCCGAGAAACTCCGGGAAGGTGTTCTTCGTGACCAGCGGCAGCGCGAACGAGTAGCCGATGAACGAGCCGAACGTGCCGATGTAGAGGATCGACATGATCCACGTCTGAGGCTCGCGCAGCGACTTGCCGTAGGACTCCTTGTCGGTCTTGGCCTGCGTGAGGCTGTCCATGCGCAGGAACGCGCCGACCGCCGCGATGATGATGAACGGGATGAAGATCAGGCCGGCGTACGCGAGGTTGACGTCATGGACGGGCAGCTTCACGGCAGCCGCCGGCACTCCGACGATGATCACGAGCGGCAGGATCAGTTGCGCGACCGCGACGCCCATGTTGCCGCCGGCGGCGTTGAGTCCGAGCGCCCAGCCCTTCTCCTTCTCGGGGTAGAAGAAGGAGATGTTCGCCATCGACGAGGAGAAGTTGCCGCCACCGAAGCCGGCCGTGGCCGCGCACGCGAACAGGACCCAGAACTGCGTTCCGCTGGACTGCGCGGCCAGCCAGCCGCTGGGCACGACGGTCGCGAGCAGCACGCATGGGATCAACAGCAGCCCGGCGCTGATCACGGTCCACATCCGTCCGCCGAATCTCGGAACGGCGAAGGTGTACGGGATCCGCAACGTCGAGCCGACGAGGTTGGGGATCGCGATCAGCCAGAACTTCTGCGACAGCGTCAGCTCAAGGCCGATGTTGCCCAGGTTGATGACGACGATCGTCCACAGCACGAAGACGTTGAAGCCCAGATGCTCGGCGAAGATCGAGAAGGCCAGGTTCTTCTTGGCGATCTTCCTGCCGCCGCCGTCCCAGAACTCCTCGTTGTCGGGGTCCCAATCGTCGATCCAGCGGCCGCGACGGCCTGTCGTCACTCCAGCGCTCATGCGTCCTCCTCGAAACGGGCGAAGTCAGGATCGCCACGCTTCCAGGGGGCCGTTTCGGCGCCGTGTGCGATCTGTGTCGACTGCGTGAGCCGTCTGTGTCGACCGCGTGAACCGCCGGTTGCCGGCGTGCGTCAGCGGCGCTTGCGCGTGGCGCGCACCAGCAGGTCCGCGGAGCGCCCCGGAGCGTTGCGTGAGCTGCCCGGCGCCACGACGCGCAGGCGATGTAGCGCCGGTCGGCGCAGGCGCACCTTCGCTGTGAAGCGACGCGACTTCACGCGCAGCGGGATCCGCGCGACCGTGTGGTATCTGCGATCAGAGCCCTTACGCGCGATCACCAGCGACAGTCCAGCCGACGACGGGCGAACGCTGCCGCTCACGGTCAGCGAACGTTTCGCGACGACGCGCTTGGCCGCGTGCACAGAGATCTTCGGGGCGACCTTCACGCGCAGCAACCCCGATGGCACCCGCGCCCCGCCGGGAAGCGTCGCAACCGCCCGCAGCGTGCGGGTGTAACCGCTGGGGACCTCAGCCGACCAGCTGCCGTCGCCGGCGCTCGTCACCGTTCGCAGCGTCTTGAAGCCGTCGGTCCTGGCGATCTGGATCGCGATGTCGGCGCCGCGTATCGGGGCGCCGTCGGATGTGCTCACGCGTCCGCGCAGGTCGGCGGGCTGCGGGTAGGAGACCTGGTCGCCGGCCGCCTCCAGCGTGACCACCGCCGGGGGAGCCGGTCGAGGCGGCAGGGTGGCGACGAGCTCGGCCGTGCGCTGGCGGATCTGCGGCAGCTGGCGATAGAGCCGGTTGCCGGGGCACGAGGTGCGGTCGGCGTTTCGGTGGCCGCTGATGCGCCGCAGCGCCACCTTGGCACCCGCCCGGCGGCGGTTGGTCGAGCCGCCGCCCGATGTCACAAGCGTCCGGCCTACCGGCGGCACGCCATGCAGCGACAGCTTCCAGGCGAGCAGCTGCGATGTCGCCTCGACGGCGGCTGGGCTCGCTGCCACGCCGCTGAACGTGCCGAGGTTCGCGATGCCGGTGGTCGAGGCGTTGTAGCCCTCCGCCTGCGCGCCGATCACGGGCTGGTCCACGCCGCCGGCGCGTCCTTCGAAGACCTGCCCGAAGCGGTCGACGAGGAAGTTGTAGCCGATGTCATACCAGCCGCGCGAGTCGCGGTGAAAGCGGCAGATCGCGCGGACGATCGCCGCGCTGTCCCCGCGCGAGTAGTCGTTGGCATCGACCGTGTGGTGGATGACGGCGGCCTTCACCTCGCCGTAGATCGGGTCGGCGCGCGGCTTGCACTGGTCTGCGCCCCACGCCTCGCGCGAGATGATCGGCGGTCGCCCGTCGGCGTTGGGGGCTTGCGCGTGCGCCGGCGTCCCCGAGACCGCGAGATATGCCCGGTGGACGGCGCCGCGCGCCGCGGTCAGCACCCGCGCGGGCAGCGTCGCGGTGCCGGTCGAGTTGACAAACTGCGCGCGCAGGCCGCGCGGATAGCGCGTCATGCGCAGCTGCAGTGCGTCGGAGCCGCCGTCCCAGACGGGCTCGGATCCGCCGCCGCCCGCGTGGTCTGCGGCCATCGGCGTCCAGGGGCTCCAGCGCCCGCTGGCGGCATCGCGCACGCGCACGCGTGCGTGGATGTCGGCGTCCGAGCGCCAGCTCAGGCCGACGAGGTCAAAGCGCTTGGGCGCGCCGATCACGCCGCTGCGCCATGTCGATGCGCCGGTCGAGCCGTCGGACCGCGAGATGCCGCGTTCGAAGGTGACCGACTGCGCGATCACGGGCTCAGTCGACAGAGCGGGGCCCGCGAGCCAGGCGGCAAGGCCGGCGGTCACGAGCAGGAGCATGAGCCGGAGCATCGCTGTTCGAACACCGTGCCACGGCGGCGGGTGCGGTCCTGCAGGACCGCTTGCGGCGCCTCAGATCAGGGGATCTGCTCGGGCGCCGTGTCCACGAAGACCTCGCGGAAGGAGTCCAGCGCCGGGATCGCCGCGGGGGTGAACTTCTCGCAGCCGATGTAGGCCTGCCAGGCGACGGCGGCGACCTCGAAGGGCATCTTGGAGTTGTTCTGCATGAGGACCGAGTGATAGCCGGCGGGGCTGTCGAGCACCGGTCGGTTGTAGAGCTCCATGAGCTTGGAGATCGTGGTCTTGGAGGTGCCGGGCTTGTACTGGAAGATGATCCGCCCGTGCTCAAGCGTGTGCACCCAGCGGCCGATGTCCGGCTCGTTGCCGGTCGCATACAGGCCGTCCTGCGCGACCTGGTCGGGCGGCGCGTGGTCGCCTGAGGTCGGCGGGTTGGTCTTGTAGTCGGCGGCCGTGAGCTTCTTGGTCACGTGCTCCTGTCCCTCGCTGGGAAACTCGCGTACCGTGCATCCGGCTGCCGCGGCGAGGTTCCTCAGGTCACCCTGGTCGGCCTTGTCGCCCCCGCCGCCGCCCGCGATCACCAGCACGACCGCGATCACGACCACGGCGCCGATCGCCACGCCGCCGATGACCTGCAGCAGGCGCTTGCGCTTGGCGTCCTTGGCTGCCGCGCGCTCGCGTTCCTCGCGCTCGCGCTTGCGCTGCTCCTTCTCCTCTTGACGGCTGGCCACGGGCGCAAGCCTAGTGAACGGCCCGTTGATCGGACGCGGTCGCGGGGGCTGCGGTGACCCGTGCGCACGGCGCCAACCACTCCAGAACGCGCGCGAGCATGCTCGTCGGGATACTAGGTCCCATGACTTCCGAGACCGACCAGCTCTGCGTCGACACGATTCGAACGCTGTCCATGGATGCGATCCAAAAGGCCAACTCCGGGCACCCGGGCCTGCCGATGGCGATGGCCCCGGCGGCATTCGTGCTCTTCCGGCGCATTATGAACCACGACCCGGCGGATCCGATGTGGCCCGACCGCGACCGCTTCGTGCTCAGCGCCGGGCACGGCTCAATGCTCCTGTACTCCGTGCTGCACCTGACCGGCTATGACCTCCCGATGGACCAGCTGAAGCAGTTTCGCCAGTGGGGTTCGATCACCGCGGGTCACCCTGAGCGCGACCGCCACGTCGTTACGCCGGGCGTCGAGGTCACGACCGGGCCGCTCGGCCAGGGTTTCGCCAACGGCGTCGGTATGGCGATGGCCGAGCAGTACCTGCGCGAGCACTACGGCAAGGAGGTCGTCGACCACCACACCTTCGCGATCGTCTCCGACGGCGATCTCATGGAGGGCATCGCCTCCGAGGCGGCGTCGCTCGCCGGCCAGGTCGGCCTCGGGCGCCTGGTCTACCTCTACGACGACAACGACATCTCGCTGGACGGCCCGACCTCGCTGAGCTTCGATCGCGAGAACGTCGACCAGCGCTTCGGAGCCTACGGCTGGCAGGTCCTCAACGTCACCGACGCCAACGACATGGACGCGCTCGAGGGCGCCATCCGCGAGGGGCAGGCCAACGAGGAGCAGCCGACGCTGATCCGCGTGAAGTCGATCATCGGCTACCCGTCGCCCAACAAGCAGGGCAAGAGCGCCGCGCACGGCGCGGCCCTCGGCGACGACGAGGTCGCCGCGACGAAGGAGGTCATGGGCTGGGATCCCGCGCTGACCTTCCACGTGCCCGATGGCGTCTACGACGCGTTCGGCATGCAGGACGCGGGCGGCAAGGCTCACGCCGACTGGCAGACGCGCTTTGACGCCTGGCGCGCCGAGGATGCAGACCGCGCGCAGGAGTGGGACCTCGCCTGGTCTGACCCCGGCCGTCCGCTGCCCGGCATGGCCGACGCGCTGCCCACGTCCTTCGACAAGCCGAAGATCGCCACGCGCGGCGTCGGCGGCGCGGTGATGAAGGCCTTCGAGCCCTTCACGCCCACGATGATCGGCGGCGCGGCGGACCTCACCGAGTCGACGAAGACGATCTTCCCGGGCTCTGAGCGCTTCACCAGCGAGAAGGCCGGGCGCAACGTCTTCTTCGGTGTGCGCGAGCACGCGATGGGCGCGTCGGTCAACGGCATGGCGGCCCACGGCGGCATCGTCTGCCCCTACGGCTCGACGTTCCTGCAGTTCGCCGACTACATGCGCGGCTCGATCCGCCTGTCGGCGCTCATGGGCCTGCATGTCGCGTGGGTCTTCACGCACGACTCGGTCGCACTGGGCGAGGACGGCCCGACCCACCAGCCCGTCGAGCACTTCGCCGCCCTGCGGGCGATCCCCGGCCTGGTGGTGCTGCGCCCTGCCGACGCGCACGAGACCACCGAGGCGTGGCGCGTGATCCTCGAGGATCTCGAGGGGCCCGCCGCGCTGATCCTCTCGCGCCAGGATCTCCCCGTCCTCGACCAGGAGACCTACGGCTCGGCGGCGGGCGTCGCGCGCGGCGCCTACGTGCTCGTCGACGACGACGATGCCGAGGCGACGATCGTCGCGACCGGGAGCGAGGTCGAGGTCGCGCTGGCCGCGCGCGAAGAGCTCGACGTGCCCGTGCGCGTCGTCTCGATGCCCTCGTGGGAGCTCTTTGAGGAGCAGGACGACGACTACCAGGAGTCGGTGCTGCCGGTCGACCTGCCGACCGTGTCGGTCGAGGCCGGGTGCCGCATGGGCTGGGAGCGCTACGCCGACGCCATCGTCTCGATCGATCGCTTCGGCGCGTCGGCTCCGGGCGGCAAGGTGCTCGAGGAGCTGGGCATCACGTCGGCGAACGTCGTCGCGAACGTGCTCGAACTGCTGGATGACTGAGACGCTCTCCACGATCATCCGCTCATTCGCGAGGGTCGCCAAACCGATGACGCTGCGGCTCGCGGGACGCCATGCATCGAGTCTCGTTCTCGCCGGCTGCGTCCTGCTCGCCGCCTGCGGCGACGATCAGCCATCCGACACGCAGCAGATTGCCAGCGCCGTCAAGCGCGCCACGGTCGGCGAAAATGTCAAGGACCAGTGCGAGGCGGCGGTGTCAAGCCGGTACGTCAGGGAGTTCTACGGATCTGTCGCGGTCTGCCGGGAGCAGAACGAGCCCGACCCTGATGACAAGACCCGCGAGAACGCGACGGTCAGCGATACGCGTATCGACGGCGACAAGGCGACTACGGGCGTCGTCGCCACCGTCGATGGCGAGCAGGTCGGCAAGGGCCGGTTCGCTCTGGTGAAGGAGAGCGGAGACTGGAAGGTCGACCGGCTGGGTGTCGACTTCCTGCGGTCGGTCATCGCGTATATCGCCAAGCAACCGCAGAGTCCGCCCAACCGCGCGGTGACCGAGTGTTTCGCCCGCGCCGCGCGAACGCTCCCCGGCGATGACGTGCGCCACATCGGATATGCCCTGATCAGCAGTCGCATCACCGAAGACGAGGTCGCCAGCCGCCTGCGGCGCAAGTGCCTCACGGCGATCACCGACGCGACGCTGGTGCGCCAGATCTTCGAGGCGGACATCATCGCGTCGGCGCAGATCGAGCTCGACAAGAAGCAGCAGCGCTGCGTGAAGCTCGCGCTGCGCCGTGCCATCAGCACCGCTCAGATTCGGACGTTGTTTCGCCGCGGCGCGCCGACACCAGCCGTCAGAGACGCGATCCAGCGCGCGATCGACCCCTGCGTGCCGGGCCGGCGCGGGGCGCAGCGCCTATCCGGTGTCGACGCGTGGCACGAGCCGTTGCGCGTCGGATGACACCGTCACATGGATCGCGGCCGGCTCGCGCACCCACGCGATCAGGTTGTGCGATTGCAGGCGCCCCAGCATGAACTCGAACGCGCGCGCCTGCGAGCGCGTCTGGTAGGAGCGCAGGATGTCGAAGGTCCAGCCGGTCGTGTGCAGCGAGTACCTGCGCGTCGCCTGGCGGTTGCGCCGCACGAGCAGCCGCTGGTAGCGCTCGTCGCGCACGCTGCTCGTGACGCGCAGCGGCTTGACCTTGGAGATCGCCTCCACGCCGGTGCCGATGTACTGCAACATCGCCAGCGCGGGTCCGCGCAGCCCGCGGTAGGTCGTCAGCCGCTCGCCGATCTTCGGCGCGAGCTCGCCCATGCCGCCGTCGATCGCCAGGCCGCTCTTCAGCAGCTCGCCCCGTGAGAGCGCGACGAGGCTGCCGTCGTCGTAGGCGCCGCGGATGTCCTCGCCGGACTCGAACTGGTCGGTTTGGCCCCGCGGATGCAGCACCTCCTCGGCGGAGTTCTTGTTGTTCTGCAGCTCGGAGATGCGATCGAGCTGATCGGGGTCCTCGCGGTACAGGCGCATGATCTCGCGCGCCGCCCCGATCCGCCACAGGTAGGTGGAAGAGTCGTCGCCGAGCGAGGCGAGCTTGTCGTAGGCGGCAACGTGCTTCAGCGGCGTGGAGTCGAAGTACAGCCGCGTGTAGGAGATGTCGTCCTCGCCGTAGGCGCGCAGGGCGCTCTGCAGGTTGCCGATCCCCATGTGGTAGCTGACGACCATCAGGTCCTCGCGCTCAAGCTCCTTCCGCGCGATCTGCAGGTAGCGCGCCGTCGCGGCAAGCGACTTCTGCGGATCGAAGCGCTCGTCCACGCGCTGGCGGCGCTCGACGAGCCGGGCGATCAGCTCGACGTCGCCCTTGCGTCGTGCGCGCGCCAGCGACCGCCCGATCGCCCGTGCGCCCTTGGGGTCGACCGTCATGGCGAGCAGGTTGCGTCCGGTCTCGGCGAGGATCTGCGTGAGGCCGACGGCGCCCTGCAGCCGCGCGTCGGCAACCGCGTCGGGGCGCCCGGCGCTCTCCAGCAGCACCAGTGCCTCCAGCGTGTCCGCATCGACGCCGGCGGTCGACGCGGCGGCTTCGACGAGCGGCCTGAAGCGCGCGGTGCGCTCGGCGCTGGCACGGGCGCCGCCGGGCGACTTCGCGTAGAGGATGTGGGCATTCCCCCGCGCGGCCGCCGCCGCGAGCTGCGCTTCGCGGTCCTCGGTGTAGGCCAGGGGGTCGGCCTCCGAGCTCGCCCCGGGCTGAAGCGGCGGTCGACCGGCGTCGCCGCCGAACAGCGCCACCACGGCGAGAGCCGACAGCGCTGCGATGGCGACCAGCGCGATCGCGCGGCGGGCGAGGGATGACATCAGCGTGAAGGCTCGCAAACTCTGCCTCCCGGCATCGCCGGCGTCGCTGCTTGGTCATGCTTGGCCAAGCGCGCTAGCATCGGTCGATGCGCGTCAACGTGGGTCAGGCCAAGACGGATCTCTCAAAGCTCCTCGCGCGCGTCGAGGCCGGCGAGGAGGTGGAGATCGCGCGCGACGGCGTGCCCGTTGCGCGCCTCGTCGCGATCGAGCCGGCGCGCGGACCCGGGCTTCGCTTTCTTGCGACTCGCGGGTCGCTCGCCGGACAGATCGCTATCGGCGAGGACTTCGAGCTCACCGACGCCGAGATCGACGAGATGCTCGACGACTCACCGTGAGGCTGCTACTCGATACGCATGTCGTCCTCTGGACATTTCAGGGAGGACGAACGCTGGGACCCAAGGCCCAGGATGCGATCCAAGGAGCCGATGACCTGCTGTTCAGCGTCGTGTCGTTCGCCGAGATAGGCGTCAAGGCCGCGATCGGCAAGCTCGCCGTTCCCGAGCATCTCGACCGGACCGTCATGGCCAGCGGGCTGCGAGTGCTGGGCCTCACCGCCGAGCACGGCCTTGCGGTCGCGGACCTGCCGATGCATCACCGAGATCCCTTCGACCGCCTGCTCATCTCGCAGGCTCGATGCGAAGGGCTGACGCTGGTGACGGCGGACGCCCGCATCGCTGCCTACGACCTGGCGTTGATCGACGCTCGCACGTGAACCGGGGACGCCGCCTTCGCCCGTAGGCTGAGCGGCGATGCGCACGCACCAGGCCGGCGTGCCGGCGACCCTCGACGACGATCTGCTGATCACCGGCGACAACCTCGCCGCGATGGCCGCGCTGCCTGCCGCGACGTTCGACATGGCCTACCTCGACCCGCCGTTCAACACCGGCGCGCCCCGGCGCCGCGGAGCGCTGGGCTACGCGGACACGTTCGCCGACTACGCGGGCTTCCTGGCGCCGCGATTGGAGCGGGTGCGCGAACTGCTGGCTCCGCACGGCACGCTGTATCTGCACCTGGACTACCGCGAGGCGCACCGGGCGAAGATCCTGCTCGACGAGCTGTTCGGTCCCGAATGCTTCCTCAACGAGCTGATCTGGATCTACGACTACGGCGGGCGGCCCAAGCGCCGCTGGCCCGCCAAGCACGACACGATCCTCGTCTACGTGCGCGACCGCGACCGCTACCACTTCGACGACGACGAGGTCGACCGCGAGCCCTACATGGCGCCGGGGCTGGTCGGTCCGCAGAAGGCGGCGCGCGGAAAGCGCCCGAGCGACTGCTGGTGGCACACGATCGTCCCGACCAACTCGCGCGAGAAGACCGGCTATCCGACCCAGAAGCCCGAGGGCATCGTGCGCCGGATGGTCGCGGCGTCATCGCGGCCGGGTGGCTGGTGCCTGGACCCGTTCGCGGGCTCGGGCACGCTCGGCGCGGTCTGCCGCGGCCTGGACCGGCGCTTCGTGCTGATCGAGTCCAACCCGGAGGCGATCGCCGTCTGCGACGCGCGGCTGGCGCCCGCCGCCGCGGCGTGACCGGCGGGCGGGCAGCTTGACAGCGCTCCGCGCCGCCAGGAGGGTTGGGGCATGCCCACCGTCTCAGGCTCGGCGGCACTGGACACCGCGATCGGCCTGGCGTTCCTCTTCGCCCTGCTCGCGCTGATCGCCTCTGGGATCAACGAGGCGATCGCCGGCTTCCTCAAGCTGCGCGCCGCGAACCTGGAGAACGCGCTGCGACACATGCTCGAGCGCACCGACGACCCGGGTGCGGCGAGCCCGGTGAGCATGGATCGGATGATGGCCCAGCCGATGCTCGATTCGCTTAGCCCCGAGGGCGCCAAGCCGTCCTACATCCCGTCGCCGGTCTTCGCGAGCACGCTGCTGGACATGCTCGACCTGCTCGCGCCGGCAGGCCCGGCCGAGCGGGATGACCCGGTGGCGGCGCTGACCGCACGGATCGACATGAAGCTGCCCGACGGCAAGCTCAAGGCGGCGCTGCAGGCGCTCGTTCGCGAAGCGCAGGGCGACCGCGACCGGCTGCGTGTGGGCGTCGAGCGCTGGTACGACGCGACGATGGACCGCGTGTCGGGGTGGTACAAGCGCCGCGCGCAGAAGGTCCTGCTCGTGATCGGCATCGTGATCGCGGTCTCGATCAACGCCGACGCGATCGGCATCGCGAACACGCTGTGGACGAACCCGTCACAGCGCGCGGCGGTCGTCGCGGCCGCCGAGCGGGCTGCTGACGCTCGGCCGACCGCCACGGCGGGGGAGACCGACAAGCTCGAGGCGGTGTCCGACACCGTCGGCGACGTCAACGCGCTGGCGCTGCCGCTCGGCTGGAACAACCAGGAGGGCGACCCGCGTAACGTCCCAGAGGGGGTTGGGGGGATCCTCCTGAAGCTCGCCGGCCTGCTGCTGACCGCCGCCGCGATCGGGCTCGGCGCGCCGTTCTGGTTTGACCTCATCGGCAAGGGCGCGAGCCTGCGCGCGGCGGGGCGCAAGCCGCCACGGTCCCAGGAGGCGTGACGCTTGCCGGCGGGTGGGAGATGACGCGGTACCGCGTTCGCGGACCCGGTTGACGGTGGAGCGTCCGACGTGGAACAGATCTCTGAGCCCCCTGCCTTCGAGAAGCAGTCGCACGCACTACCGAGGTCGCAGGTGTCGCCGCGTGACCCGCGAGATGGACTGACCACGTAAGCAGGCCGACGTCATCGCCGGTCGGGCTCGGGGTGCTCGCGCTCGTCACCGTCACGACCTCCGGGCGCGACGCTCACCGCGACCTTCGACGCTGCGATCCGGGCGCGGGCGCTCAGCCCAGCAGCGGGTGGACGAGACCGTGCTCGCCACAGAGCCGCGCGACGCTGTCGAGGTCGAACTCCATCGCGTAGCGGGCGTTGAGCTCGGCGGGGTCCAGGGTGGCGTTCCTGCTGCCGGCATCCCACTCGCGGAAGAAGTGCTCAAAGCCACCGGGCGAGATGATCTCAAGCACCCGGCATGGCTCGTCGCCGGCGTTCCAGAACGTGTGCCACTGGTCGCGTGGCTTGAACGCCAGCTCGCCCGCCTCGACGTGGACGACGTCGTCGCCGAGCAGTGCTCCCATCCGACCTTCGAGCACGAAGCTGTACTCGTCCACGCCGGTGTGGCGATGCAGCGGCGCGCACAGCGAGCGCGGCGGGATCGGGTGCTCGACGAGCGAGAAGCCGCCGCCGGACTCCTCGCCCCAGACCAGGATGCGCGCGCCGCATCCACCGAGCTGGGCGTAGAGCCCGTCGGCCGGCCCGATCTTGCGCGGGCCCTGAGAGGCGTCGAAGCGCCGCAGCGCGGTGCCGGGAGACGTGGTGGGCATCAGAACCGTCCTCAATTCGGTTGAACAGTGGTGTGCGATGAACCTAGCGGCCTCCGACGAATCTGTCAACATTCATCGAACACTGATGTCCAAGGAAAACGCGCCAGCATCCGCGAGCCGCCCGTATCGCAAGCGCCGCAGGGCCGACAGCGAGGCGGAGACGAGGCAGCGGATCACCGAGGCCACGGTCGATCTGCACGGCAGCGTCGGTCCGGCGCGCACGACGATCAGCGCCATCGCCGAGCGCGCGGGCGTCCAGCGCGCGACCGTCTACCGCCACTTCCCCGACGAGGCGTCGCTGTTCAAAGCGTGCTCGTCACACTGGATCGCGGCCCATCCGCGGCCCGATCTCACCTCCTGGGCGGCGATCGAGGACCCGGACGAGCGCTTCGCCACCGCGCTGGGCGAGCTGTACGCTTGGTATGAGCGCGGCGAGTACATGCTCGAGAAGACCACGCGCGACGCCGCGCTGGTCCCGGCGATGGGGCCCTCGATGGAGGCGTTCGCCGGATGGGTCGACGCGGCCGCGGCAGCGATCCTGGGCGGACGGTCCGAGCGCGGCGCGCGCCGATGGCGGGTCCGGGCCGCCGTCGGGCACGCGCTGTCCTTTGAGACCTGGCGCTCGCTCGTGCGCCACCAGGGACTGTCTCCGCCGCAGGCGGTCGATCTGATGCGGGGCCTGATGGCGGTCGCCCGGGGTGGATGAGCCTGCCCCGGCTTCGGTCGGGGGAGGGTGGTCGCTTGATGACGACGACGGCGGCGAGAGCAACGAATCGTCCCTGTCCGCCTCGCTGGCTACCGTGAGCGCCGTGATCGGGGTGATCGACGAGCTGAGCGACGTCGCGCTGCGCGACGTCGAGCGGGCGGTTGGCCCGCAGTCCTTCACGCGCGGGCGCAAGTACTCCAGCGGCAACAGGGTCCTGGCGATGGACTGGGACTCAGACACGGGAACGTTGACCGGCTCGGTGGTCGGCAGGGGCGGGCTCTATGAGACCGTCGCGTACTTCGTCGATGGTCCGGGCGGTGGCCTGGAGTTCGACGATGGCGAGTGCACGTGTCCGATCGGATATGACTGCAAGCACGTCGCGGCGGTCGTGATCACCGCGCTGGACAACAGGCCGCCGGCCCGGGGGCGCCGCGGCGTGGCGCCGGCAGTGCAGCAGCCTCCGGGGTGGGAATCGCCGCTGCGCGCGCTGATCGAGGCGCCGGCGGCGCGGTCGGCCGGCAAACCGCTGGCCATCGAGGTGGCGCTGCATGAGCACAGCCCGGGAGCTCCCGGCGCGAGGCGGCTGCTCGCAAAGTTGATGCGGCCCGGCGCGCGCGGCGGCTGGGTCAACGGCTCGCTCTCCTGGAACGGCCTTGACTCCTGGCATGTGCGCGACAGCCAGCTTCGCGCAGATCACCTCGATCTCGTCCGCGAGCTGTACGCCATTAAGCGCGCTCGCGAGGGCATGGCCTCCTACTACTACGGGGCCGATCGCGACAAGGTCCTCGATCTCGGCGAGTGCGACAGCGGCCAGCTGTGGTCGCTGCTCGACGAGGCAGCCCGGATCGGACTGCCGCTCGTCCACGCGCTCCCGGCGCTTGGCGAGCTGCCGCCCTATCAGCGTGGCGAGGTGCTCCTCGACGTCACCAGCCGAGGCGATCGGGGGTCGACCGTGACCGCGGTGCTCGGGATCGACGACAGTGACGTCGAGGGCCTGTCGGCAGTGATGTTCCTCGGTTCCAGCGGCCACGGCGTCGTGTGCGTCGAGCCGGGCGAGGCCGGAACGCTCGACGCTCCCGACAGGCGGCGGTTGCGGCTCGTGCGCCTCGCCCGGCCCGTCCCACCGCAGCTGCGGCGCATGGTTCTGCGCGGGGAGCGCTTGGAGATCCCGGTGAGCGATGTGCAGCGCTTCGCCGACGAGCACTGCCCGGCCCTTCGCAGCGTCGCCAGGGTGGTGTCGTCGGACGGATCGTTCAGCCCGCCCGAGATCTCCGCACCGTCGCTCGTGTTGCGGGCGGAGTACGGCGACGGCCATGCTCTCGACGTCGGATGGGAGTGGCGCTATCGCGTGGGCGAGAGCGACCGGAGCGCACCGCTGGCCAGCAGCGGCATTGCCCCCGGTTTTCGCGACCTGCAGGCCGAGCGGGCGATCCTCGCCGACGCGCTTCTCGGCGAGTCCGATCTCGGGCGTTTCGGCCTGCTTGACGATGCCGGACGGCCCGCCGAGGGGCTGAGCAGCACGCTGGCGGGCCTGGACAGCATGCGCTTCACGACCGACGAGCTTCCACGGCTCGTAGAGCGCCCCGACATCACCGTCGACGTCGTCGGCGAGCCCGCGGACTATCGCGATGTGGGCGAATCGCTGGCGATCGGCGTATCGACCGCCGAGATCGACGGAGATCGTGACTGGTTCGATCTCGGCGTGTCGATCACCATCGAGGGTCACGAGCTGCCGTTCGCCGAGGTCTTCGCGGCCCTCGCGCACGGCGAATCTCAGATGCTGCTCGACGATGGCGCCCACTTCTCGCTGCTCGAACCGCGCCTGCAGTCGCTGCGGGGGCTCATCGACGAGGCCAGGGCGCTGGCTGAGTCGCCGTCCTCGTCGCTGCGCATCAGCCGCTATCAGGCCGGGCTGTGGGCCGAGCTCGCCGCGCTCGGCGTCGTGACGCGCCAGGCGCAGGCATGGCAGCGCCAGGTGGACTCGCTGCTCGCGCTGGACTCGATCACCGATCACGACCTGCCGGGGGCGGTGGACGCGACGCTGCGTCCCTACCAGCAGGACGGATTCGCTTGGCTGGCGGCGCTGTGGGAGTTTGAGCTAGGCGGCATTCTCGCCGACGACATGGGGCTCGGAAAGACCCTTCAAGCGCTCGCCCTGATCTGCCATGCCCGCGAACGCGACCCGCAGGTCGGACCGTTCCTCGTGGTCGCTCCGACGAGCGTCGTCTCAAACTGGGTGCACGAGGCCGCGCGCTTCATCCCCGGACTGCGGGTGGATGCGGTCACGGAGACGCTCGCAAAGTCGGGCCGCGCGATCGACGCGGTCGCCGGCGGCGCCGATGTCGTCGTCACGACGTACGCGCTGTTTCGCCTCGACGCCGAGTCCTACGGCACGGTCGCCTGGGCCGGCCTGATCCTGGACGAGGCGCAGGCCGTCAAGAACCACCAGGCCAAGACCTATCGCTGCGTGCGCGAGCTGGCCGCGCCGTTCAAGCTCGCGATCACCGGCACGCCGATGGAGAACAACCTCATGGAGCTGTGGTCGCTGCTGTCGATCACGGCGCCCGGGCTGTTCCCCGATCCGGCGCGTTTCGGCGAGCACTACGCGCGGCCGATCGAGCGCCGCGGCGACGCCGAGCAGCTCGCGCGCCTGCGGCGCAGGATCAAACCGCTCGTCAAGCGCCGGACCAAGGAGCTCGTGGCCGCCGACCTGCCCGCCAAGCAGGAGCAGACGCTCGAGGTCGACCTGCATCCGCGCCATCGCAAGCTCTACGACACGCACCTGCAGCGCGAGCGCCAGAAGATCCTCGGGCTGATCGATGACTTCGATCGCAACCGCTTCACGATCCTGCGTTCGATCACGGTGCTGCGCCAGCTCAGCCTGCACCCGGGGCTCGTCGATGCCAAGCACAACGCGGTGCCCTGCGCCAAGCTCGCGGTCCTCGTCGAGCAGCTGCGCGACATGATCGGCGGCGGACACCGCGCTCTGGTCTTCAGCCAGTTCACGGGATTTCTCGCAAAGGTTCGCGAGCGCCTGGATCACGAGGGCATCGGCTACTGCTACCTCGACGGCAGCACGCGCCGCCGCGATCGCGTGATCGAACGCTTCAGGACCGGCGAGGACCCGGTCTTCCTGATCAGCCTCAAGGCCGGCGGCGTGGGCCTGAACCTCACCGAGGCCGACTACTGCTTCCTGCTTGACCCGTGGTGGAACCCCGCCACCGAGGCCCAGGCCATCGATCGCACCCACCGCATCGGCCAGACCCGCCCGGTGATGGTCTACCGGACGATCGCCAGCGACACGATCGAGGAGAAGGTCGTGGCCCTCGCACGCCGCAAGGCCGCGCTGTTCAGCGGCGTCATGGACGACGGCGACCTCTTCGCCAGCGGCATCACCGCCGAAGACATCCGCGGCCTGCTCGGCTGATCGGCTCCGGAGGAGAGCGAGGCTGACGGCGGTACGCTGACGCCCGCCATGGAGCGCCTGATCGCATCGCCTGTGCATGTCGCCTGACCTCGCCGAACTCGAGCGGCGCCTCTGGGACGCCGCCGACGAGCTGCGAGCGAACTCCGGGCTCAAGGCGTCCGAGTACGGCACGCCCGTCCTCGGCCTGATCTTCCTGCGCTTCGCCGACGCGAAGTTCGCGGCGGCCAAGGACGAGATCGAGGCCAAGGCGTCGGCTCGGCGCACGATCGGCCCGCCCGAGTACCACGCTCAGCGGGTGATCTACCTGACCGAGGAGGCGCGCTTTGAGCATCTCCTCGACCTGCCGGAGGGCGCCGATCTCGGCAAGGCCGTCAACGCGGCGATGCGCGCGGTGGAGAAGCACAACCCCGAGCTCGCGGGCGTCCTGCCGACGACCTACACGTCGCTGCGCAGCGACACGGTCGCCTCGCTGCTGCGCCACATCAACAGCTACACGCGCGACCTGGAAGGCGATGCGTTCGGGCTCGTGTACGAGTATTTCCTGGGGAAGTTCGCGCTCACCGAGGGCCAGGGCGCCGGCGAGTTCTTCACGCCCGAGGCGATCGTGCGGCTCATCGTGGAAATCATCGAGCCCTACCACGGGCGGATCTTCGACCCGGCGTGCGGATCGGGCGGCATGTTCGTTCACTCGGCGCGCTTCGTCGAGCGCCACCGGCTCTCGCCGGGCGAGGAGCTGTCGATCTACGGCCAGGAGAAGACCGGCGACACCGTGCGGCTCGCGCGGATGAACCTCGCCGTCCATGGACTGTCGGGCGAGATCCGCGAGGCCAACAGCTACTACGACAACCCGCACAAGAGCCTCGGGCGCTTTGACTTCGTGATGGCGAACCCGCCGTTCAACGTCGATCGCATCGACAAGGCAAAGCTCGACGACGATGCCCGCTTCCCCGATCTGCCACGGGCCGACAACGGCAACTACCTGTGGATCCAGCTGTTCGCGACGGCGCTGGCGACACGGGGCCGAGCGGGGTTCGTCATGGCCAACTCCGCCTCTGACGCGCGCCACAGCGAGGGCGAGATCCGGCGCAAGCTGATCGAGTCACGGATCGTCGACGTCATGGTCGCGGTCGGCTCGAACTTCTTCTACACCGTCACGCTGCCGGTGACGCTGTGGTTCCTCGATCGCGGCAAGGCCGGCACGCAACGGGCCGACAAGGTCCTGTTCATCGACGCTCGCAGCGTCTTTCGCCAGGTCGACCGCGCGCACCGCGACTTCACCGACGAGCAGATCGAGTTCCTCGCGAACATCGTCCGCTGCTACCGCGGCGAGGAGCTCGAGTTCGCATCGCAGACCAACGACCTGTTCAGCGCTCGCTTCCCCGACGGAACGTACGCCGACGTCAACGGGCTGTGCCGCGTCGCCACGGTCGAGGAGATCGAGGCGCAGGGCTGGAGCCTCAACCCCGGTCGCTACGTCGGCACCGAGGTCGAGGATCTCGACGACGAGGTCTTTGAGGAGAAGCTCGCAGCAGCCCACGTCGAGCTTCGCGAGCTCGCCGCTCGCGCCGCCAAGCTCGAAGCGGGTGTCGATCGGGTGCTGTCGCAGCTGCTGCAGCGTTGACAAGAACGCCCGCGTTCCGGTCGTGGCGCGTCTCTAACGTCGCTTGCACCTTTCGTTAGGGTCGCGTACGTTTGCGGTTGCATGGACGCCGCGGATTTCCCACGCACCCCGTTCGGCGAGGCGCGTCCGACGATCGGGCCGCACGCCTACGTCGCCTACTTTCCGGCGCCGCTGCCGCGGTCACTCGACCTCCCCGCTCGCCTCGTGGCGCTCCTCGCCGACGCCGAGGCGGCGCTCGGCCGGCTCGCTGGGGTCGGCCAGCTCCTGCCCAACCCGTATCTGCTGATCAGGCCCTACCTCCTTCGCGAGGCCGTGGCGTCGACGATGATCGAGGGGACCCGGGCGTCGCTCGCCGAGATCTTCGAGCTTGGCGCCGCCGGCGACGACCCGAACGCCGATGTCGAAGAGGTCCTCGCCTACGTCGACGCGATGGAGTGGGCTGTCAGCGAGGCAGCGCGCCTGCCGCTGAGTATCCGCATGCTCCTGGAGACCCATCGCCGCCTACTCAGCGGCGTGCGTGGTGCGCAACGTCGGCCGGGTGAGTTCCGCACGACCCAGAACTGGATCGGTCCACCGGGCTCGACGCTCGCCTCCGCGAGCTTCGTGCCACCGCCGCCCGCGGAGCTCGCGGACGCTCTGGCCGACTGGGAGCGCTTCGCCAACGAGGACCCCGACATGCCGCTGCTCGTCCAGGACGCGCTGCTGCACATCCAGTTCGAGACGATCCACCCCTTCCTCGACGGCAACGGCCGGCTCGGTCGGCTGCTCCTCGTCCTCTTCCTCATCATCCGGGGACGGCTCAGCGCGCCGTTGTTGTATCTGAGCGCTGACATCGAGCGCGAGCGCGACCGCTACTACGCGGCGCTGCGCGCCACCCGCACCGACGGCGACCCGCTCCCATGGATCGAGCTGTTCCTCGAGGCCGCGCGCTCGCAATCGGTCGACGCCGTGCAGCGCGCCGAGCGGATCATCGAGCTGCGGGAGCGCTACCGCGCGACAGCCGCCAAACTCGGCAGCGTGAATGCCCTCGGAGTCGTCGACCTCATGTGCGAGAACCCAATCGTGACGACCCGCCTCATCGAGGCCCGCCTCGGCGTTGCTCGGCCGACCGCCCTACGCCTGCTGCGTCAGCTTGAGGCGGCCGACCTGCTGGATGAGGCGCCGCAGGGCGCGCGGGGTCAGCGACGATACGTTGCCCGCGAGCTCATGGATGTAGTGACGGCAGGCGACCCGGCGGCATGACATGAGCAATCAGACGCTGGCGGAGCTTTGCATCCTGATCGCAGACTCGGAGCACAAGACAGCACCAAAAGATCCCGCGGGCGGCCATCCACTTGTCCGAACGCCGGACCTGGGCCGCGCGCGCATCGACTTCGGCACGGCCCAGCGAGTGAACGCCGAGACGTACGCCGAGTGGACTCGTCGCGGGCGGCCCCAGACCGGTGATCTGATCCTCGCTCGAGAGGCACCGGTAGGTGGGGTGGGGCGCGTACCTGACGGCGTCCACCCGGTGTTGGGGCAGCGAACCGTCTTATTGCGTCCCTGCCGCGGCGCTGACAGCCGGTTTCTGATGTACCGGCTTGCCGCCGCCGATCTGCAGGGGCGCATCGCAGAGATGGCGACAGGCTCGACGGTGCCCCATCTCAACATGAGTGACATCCGCGCGCTTGTAGTCCCTGACCTCCCAGATCTCGAAGAGCAGCGGCGCCGAGCAGCTGGGCTCGCGGCCTTCGACGAGCTCATCGAGATCAACGAGCGCCGGATCGATCTGCTCGAGGATCTCGCCCGCTCGCTCTACCGCGAGTGGTTCGTGCGGTATCGCTCCGGCGGGCACGTGCAGGTGTCGCTTCGGCAGTCCAAGCTCGGGCTCGTCCCGTCGTCTTGGGACATCGCTTCCCTTGGGGACGTCGCGACTCTCAGGTACGGCAAGGCACTGCCGGCCAGGGCGAGGCGGCCCGGCACGGTGGCGGTTGTTTCGTCTGCCGGCCTGGTCGACGAGCACGACGAAGCGCTGGTCGACGGCCCGGGCGTGGTGATTGGACGTAAGGGCAACGTCGGATCTGTCTGGTGGGTCCATTGCCCGTTCTTCCCGATTGATACCGCCTACTACCTCGACACGACCATGCCGCTGGGATTCTTGTACTGGCAGCTGCGCGGCATGACGTTTATCGATTCCCATGCGGCAGTTCCTGGGTTGAGTCGCGAGCAAGCACACGGTATGCCGGTGCTGGTTCCGCCGGAAGATCTGGTCCGCGAGTTTGACGTCGTGCATCGAGCGTGCTTTGGCTTGATCAGCGGGCTTCGCCGAGCCATCGACAGGCTTCTTCACACGCGCGACCTCTTGCTCCCGCGTCTCGTCACGGGCCAGCTCGACATCGCCGACATCGACCTCGGCGACCTCCTCCCCGACGAGGCTGCCGCGTGACACCCGCCGGCTTCTCCGAGCTGGGTCTCGTCGAGAAGCCGACGCTCGAACTGCTCGCCCACCTCGGCTACGAGATCGTCGACGCCTACGCCGAGCGGTACGGGGCCGACAGCGTCACCAACGGCTCCCCGGGACGCGACGATCGCTCCCAAACCATCCTGCGCCACCGGCTGCGCCCGAAGCTCGCGCAGCTCAACCCCGACCTGCCACCCGACGCACTCGACCTGGCCGTCGAGCAGCTCGCGCTCGACCGCTCGGCGATGGATCGCGTTCGCGCCAACCAGGCGGTCTGGAAGCTGCTGCGCGACGGCGCGACGGTCACGTACGCGACGGATGACGGTGGCCGCGAGACCGAGGCGGTCCGCTTCGTCGACTGGCGCGATCCGGCGGCGAACGACTTCCTCGCCGTCTCGCAGCTGTGGATCACCGGGCCGTTGCACACACGCCGCACGGACATCGTGTGCTTCGTCAACGGGATCCCGCTGGTGCTGCTGGAGCTGAAGGCGTCGCACAAGTCCGCCAAGGAGGCCTACGACAAGAACCTCACCGACTATCGCGACACGATCCCGCAGCTGTTCACGCCGAACGGGCTCGTGATCCTGAGCACCGGCTCGGAGACGAAGATCGGCGCGACGTTCGCGCCATGGGAGCGCTTCGGCGACTGGCGCAAGGTCGCCGACGAGGAGGAGCCGGGCGTCGTGTCGCTGGAGACGGCGTTGCGCGGCCTGTGCGAACCGGCGCGACTGCTCGACGCGATCGAGAGCTTCGTCGGCTACCTCGAGCGACCGGGAGGCCTCGTCAAGGTCCTCGCGCAGAACCACCAGGTCCTCGGCGTCAACGCGGCGATGCGGGCGCTGCGCGACGAGCGCACCCGCGAGGGCAAGCTCGGCGTCTTCTGGCACACGCAGGGCTCGGGCAAGAGCCTGTCGATGCTGTTCTTCACCCAGAAGGTCCTGCGCCGTGAGCCCGGCAACTGGACATTCGTGATGGTCACCGACCGCGCCGAGCTCGACGACCAGCTCTACGGCGAGTTCAAGGACGCCGGCGTCGTCGACGGCCATCTCCAAGCCGATTCGTCGGCGCATCTGCGCCAGCTGCTCGGCGAGGAGCACCGCTACGTCTTCACGCTGATCCACAAGTTCCGCACCGAGCGCAACGTGGCGATGGCGGTCTGCTCGCCGCGCGACGACATCATCGTCATCACCGACGAGGCGCACCGCACGCAGTACTCCGATCTCGCCCTGAACATGCGCCAAGCGCTGCCGAATGCGAGCTTCCTCGGATTCACCGGCACGCCGCTGATCGCCGGCGAGCTGCAGCGCACGCGCGATGTCTTCGGCGACTACGTCTCGACCTACAACTTCCGCGACTCGATCGAGGACGGCGCCACCGTCCCGCTGTTCTATGAGAACCGCATCCCCGAGCTACAGATCGTCAACGAGCGCTTCGACGACGAGCTCACCGAGATCCTCGAACGCGCCGAGCTCGACGAGCAGCAGGAGCGCGCGCTGTCGCGCCGCTTCGGCGCCGAGTACCAGCTCATCACGCGCCCCGCGCGCCTGAAGCGGATCGCGGCCGACCTCGTGCGCCACTTCGTCGGCCGGGGATTTCTCGGCAAGGCGATGTTCGTCGCGATCGACAAGGCGACCGCGGTGCGGATGTACGACCTCGTCCAGGAGGCGTGGGCCGAACATCTCGCCGAGCTGGAGGAGCTCGCCGGCAGGCTGGCTCCGCTGGAACGCGACGGCGTCACGAAGCAGATCGCATTCATGCGCGAGACCGACATGGCCGTCGTCATCTCGCAGTCTCAGAACGAGATCGCCGACATGCAGGAGCTCGGCCTGGACATCACGCCGCACCGCAGGCGGATGGTGCAGGAGGACCTCGACGAGCGCTTCAAGGATCCCGCCGATCGCTTCCGGCTCGTCTTCGTCTGCGCGATGTGGATGACGGGCTTCGACGTCCCGTCGTGCTCGACGATCTACCTCGATCGTCCGATGCGCAACCACACGCTGATGCAGACGATCGCGCGGGCAAACCGGGTGTTCCCCGACAAGGAGGCGGGCCTGATCGTCGACTACGTCGGCGTGTTCCGTCACCTGGAGGCGGCGCTGGCGATCTACGCCGCGGGGCCGGCGGGTGAGTCGGCGCGCGACGTGATCCGCGACAAGGCCGCGCTCGTCGGCGAGCTGGAGGAGGAGCTCGGCGACCTGCTGGAGTTCGCGCAGCGCTGGGACGTCGAGCTTGAGGACCTCGCGGCCGCCGACGGCTTTGAGTTCATCGCGCTGCGCGACGCGTCGGTCGAAGCGCTGCTCGTCGACGCCGTCACGCGCCGTGCGTACCTCGAGCGTTCCGATCGCGTGCGCCGGTTGTTCGCGGCGATCCTGCCCGACCCGTCGGCGGCCCCGCGGGCGCGGCTGGTCGGCGTCGCGCGCAACCTCGCCGAACGGATTCGCTCGCTTGACGAGCCGCCCGATGTCTCGCACGTCGCCGGCGCCGTGAGCGAGCTGCTCGACCGCTCGGTGGGTGCCGAGGAGTACGTCATCCGCGCCGCCGCCGAGGGCGCCGAGCACGACACGTGGATCGACCTCAACGCGATCGACTTCGAGACGCTCGCGGCGAAGCTCGCCGGTCGCAAGCGCTCCGGCGCCCAGCGCCTGGCGAGAACGCTCGCCGATCGGCTCGAGGCCAGCGCTCGCCGTAACCCGTCGCGCCTTGACCTCGTCGCGAGGCTGCGCGCGCTGATCGAGGCCTACAACGCCGGAAGCCTCAACGTCGACGAGCTGCTGCGCCGCGTGCTGACCCTCTCGCGCGACCTCTCCGAGGACGAGCAGCGGACGGCTCGCGAAGGCCTCAGCGAGCCCGAGCTCGCCGTCTTCGACCTGCTCACCAAGCCCGACCCGGTGCTCACGGACGCCGAGCGGGCGCGGGTCAAGCAGGTCGCCCGCAAGCTCATGGAGCACATCACCGATCGGCTCGTGCTCGACTGGCGGCGCAAGGCCGAGACCCGCGAGGCGGCGCGTGTGCTCGTGCGCGACGTGCTCGACGAGCTGCCCGACGTCTATGACCCGGAGACGTGGCAGCGCAAGACGGATGCGGTGTTCAACCACATCTTCGCCAGCTACTACGACGACGGCGGAAGCGTCTACGACGAGCAGGTCGCGGCTTCGAATGCGCCGGTCGCCGTTGTCGACACGCCGCCGTCGGCTTCACGCGTCGTTTCCGCCGCCGACGTCGATATCGGCGATATCACGCTCGCGGTCGTCGAGCAGATCCGGACCGACCCCTCCCTCGCAGAGCTGATCGCCGGGCAGCTCAAGGGCAAGGAGGCCTTCTTCGCCGTGCCCAGCCGCGAGCTGATCGACGGCGACGAGACGTTCGAGGTCGAGTTCAAGTCGACGGCTCGCTGGAACCTCCGCGAGGCCATCAAGGACAAGCGCATGGAGGACGCCGTCGTCAAGACGATCGCGGGCTTTCTGAACACCGACGGCGGCACGCTCTTCATCGGCATCGACGACCGGCGCAACGCGATCGGCCTGGAGCACGACACCCCGCTCGTCAAGCCGCCGAACGTCGACGGCCTCGTCAACTGGCTCACGACCCATCTCGCAGCAGCGATCACCCACACCGCCGCCATGCGCGCTCGTACCCGGATCGAGCATGTCGACGGCGTCGAGATCTGTCGCGTCGACGTCGCCCGTTCCTCGCGACCCGTCACGGCGCGCATGAGCGACAAGCGCGAGAGGTTCTGGGTCCGCATGAACAACTCGACGCGCGCGCTGCCGGAGATCGAGATCGAGGATTACTGCCGCGATCACTGGTGACCTGTTGATCGCTGCTCCGGGGGAGCTCAGGGTCGAGGCCACAAGCGCTTCAGGCCGTGCGCGTAGACGCCGTCGATGAATGGACCTGGCTTGACGGCACGTTGGATGATGCGATGTCGATTGGCGACGAATCGTTCGCTTTGCTCCACGGCCCGCAGGTTGGCGTTGGTCAGGCAGAAGGCGCGCACGCCCGCGATGCGGAGGGCTTCGATCTCGGCCGGTCGCCGCCGGATTCTGTCGTCCTTCATCAGGACGACCCAGCCATGTTCTCCGGCGAACGCCAGCCACTCCTCGTCCGAAACGCTCTGCGCACGCTCCTCCCCGTAGACCGAGGCCAAGGTATGCACCACGAGGTCGCACGCTGTCAGCGCGACGGCAAGGTGATGCCGGCCGAGGCTTCGATCTATGAAGAACTCAGGCGGCGGGAGCGGCGCGCGTCGCGACACGGATGACGTCTTCGACTTCCTGCTCGGCAACTCCGAAGTCGTACGCGATGTCCGCGAGGTGATCGCCTGCGACGAATCGATCAACGAGATCCTCGACTCGTGCGCCACCACGGACCAGGAGCGGGAGGCCGAACGCGCGCTGTGGATCGACCACGACCCTGGCATCGCGGTACGCGGGCAGCTCAAGCATCGAAGCCCAGCCGTCGTCTGCGTAGCGGATCCGCCGCAGGTAGCCCCGGACGAGCTCGGAGAACTGCTTCTGGCCGGTGCGAATGACCGTGAGCTCGAGGAGGTCGGTCGCGCCACGTTCGGTGGCATAGTCGAAGAGGACTTCCGCACCATCGGTGTAGAGGTGCTCCGCCGCTAGCGCGTGCTCGATCCCCATCGTGTTGCGGAGCACTTCCACCGCCGGCCGGATGCGCTGCAACGGCACGCCTGCACGGCGGAACGCCGAGAGGACGAACGCCTCTGCGAAGCCGATGAACGGGACCGTCGCCTGTCGACCATGACGGGGGCCGACGGTGATCAACGGATCGCTCGATCTTCCCCATTTGTGCAGCGTTGAGGCCGGCATGCCGAGGTAGCCTGCCGCCTCGCGCAACGTGAACACTGGACGTGACAGGCGTACGTCTTGGTTTGAGAGCATCGGTGGGTTCTGGCTGCGCGCCGCGATGTGCTCGATCGTACCTGCGTCTCCGGCCGCGCCCCTGGGCGAGAGCGGAGACGTGTTGCTTGGGGCGAGGTTCGCAGCATCCTGCGAACCCGGCGTGCGGTCGGCGTCGGTCAGCCCGGAGACGCCGTCGTTGTACAGTGTGGCGCCAAGCAGTTGTACACTCGTGGGATGGACGTCGCGATCAGCATCCTGCGTGCCGAGCTGTCGAACTGGATCGAGCGGGCCCGAGCCGGCGAGGAGATCGTGGTGACCGACCGGGGCACACCGGTGGCACGGTTGCTGGCGGTCGACGCGGCCCCGCTGCTTGATCAGCTCGTCGAGCGTGGCGTGCTGAGCAAGCCCCGGCGTGCCGAGCGTCCCGCCGCGCGGCATGCGGACCGGGTGCTCGCGAGTGGCCCCGTGGCCGACCTCGTGAGCGAGCAGCGTCGCTGATCACGATGGCCATCGTGTACTTCGACAGCAGCGCGTTCGTCAAGCTGCTCGTTGAGGAGGAAGGAAGCGACCTCGCGGCCGCCCTGTGGGATGGCTGCGATGCCGCGGTGTCCAGTCGCCTCGCCTATCCCGAGGTCCGCGCCGCGCTGGCAACCGCCGGGCGAGCGGATCGTCTGGACGCTGCCGACCAGCATCGCGCCGAGGCCGCATGGGAGGACTACTGGGCGTCTACCAGACCAGTCGAGCTCACCGCTCCGGTCACCGCACACGCCGGCCGGCTTGCCGGAGAGCACGCCCTACGCGGCGCCGACGCTGTCCATCTGGCCAGCCTGCTCGCCATCGGGGCCGCCGAGACCGTGTTCGCCGTGTGGGACCACCGCCTGCGAGCTGGTGCGCACGTCGCAGGCGTGCGACTCGCGCCCGCATGAGTCGGACACAGCGGGACGCAGCCCAACGTCCGGTATGGATGTCGCCGGGTGTGAGCAGGTCGGGTAAGAGCACTGTCAGGCGACTGCTTCATCCCCCGCGCACCCGTGCTGCATACCGTGGTAGGAAATACCGTGGTAGGATCGCGACGATGAAGGTCGACAAACTGAGCGTCTCGTTCGAGGCGGAACTGGGGGACGCCGTCCGTGCGGCTGCAAGGCGAAGCGGCGCGGGCATCTCCGGCTGGCTGGCGCAAGCGGCCGCCGCGCGGCTTCGCGCCGACGCGCTGTCTGAGTTCCTGGACGATTGGGAAGTCGAGCATGGACCGCTTACCGCCGAGGAGTTGGCGACGGCCGCCGCCCAGTTGGGTGCGCTGCCGTCGACCACCGCTGGGCCCGCAGCGTGAGTGCGCTGGTGCTCGACGCCGGCGCACTGATCGCCGTCGAGCGTGAAGACCGGGCGATGGTTGCCCGCCTGCGCGTGGCCGAGCGGGAAGGTCTTGAGTTGCGCAGTACCGGCGTCATTGTCACGCAGGTCTGGCGGGACCCCGCCGGGCGACAAGCAACCCTCGCACGGGTCCTCAAGGCGGTCGACGTCAAGGCCGTTGATGACCGCTTGGGGCGCGAAGCTGGAGTGCTGCTGGGGCGCGCGGGGACCGAAGACGCGGTCGATGCGAGCGTCGTGGCGGTGTCCGCGACCGGCGACCGGATCGTGACAAGCGATGCGGGGGATATCCGCCGGTTGGTCGCCGCCTCCGAGCGCTCGATCGTCGTCGTAGCTTGTTGATCGTCCATCCCGTAGGCAACGGATGACCGCAGTTCATTCTGGACGGTGCAATCGGAATTGTCCGGCATGGGCCGCGCGTCGGCAGCCCGCCCGGGCCGTCCCCGATTGCGTCAGAGTCAGAGCGCCCCAATGCGCGAATACGGGCACTCTGTCCTGACACCCGAGAAGGCGGGCGGCGGACGGCGGGCGGCTTGCCGTCCTGAGCGTCCTTGCACCGGACAGAGCACCGGACGGGTCTACGGGCCAACAGCGAATTCGCGACACAGTCGCCGTGGGGCCGGCATTGGGCGAGACTCACGACATGAACATGAACGAGCTCGCGAAGCATTTCCTGGATCTTCATCGCCGCGGCGATCCGCTGCTGATCCCGAACCCGTGGGACGCCGGGTCGGCGAAGCTGCTGGCCTCGCTCGGTTTCGAGGCGCTGGCCACCACCAGCAGCGGGTTTGCCGCCGCGCTGGGACGGGTCGACAACTCGGTCACTCGCGACGAGGCGCTCGGCCACTCGGCTGCGATCGTCGCGGCTACCTCGCTGCCGGTGTCCGCTGATCTGGAGAACGGGTTCGCCGACGATGCCGACGGCGTCGCCGAGACCGTGCGCGGCGCCGTCGAAGCGGGGCTGGCCGGCTGCTCGATCGAGGACTCGACCGGGCGCGACGACGAACCGCTGTATGCGCTGGAGCATGCCGCCGAACGTATGGCGGCAGCGGCGCAGGCGGCGGACGGACGGTTGGTGCTGACCGGCCGCGCGGAGAACTTCGTCGTTGGACGAGAGGACCTCACCGACACGATCGCGCGACTGCAGGCCTATCAGCAGGCCGGCGCGGACGTGCTCTACGCACCGCGGCTGACCCGCATCGAGGACATCCGCTCCGTGGTCGAGTCCGTCGACCGTCCGGTGAACGTGCTCGCCTGGACCGGGCTGCCCGCGGTCTCCGAGCTTGCCGCAGCCGGCGTGAGCCGTATCTCGGTCGGCGGCTGGTTTGCGTTCTCGGCGCTCGCCGCGCTCATCGAGGCCGCGACCGAACTGCGCGAGCAAGGGACCTACGGCTACATCGACGCCGCACGAGGCGGTGCGGCGGCCGCGGCCAGAGCATTCGCAGATTGAGGCTGGCAGGCCACACGGCTCGTCGCGTTCATGCTTCGCGATCATCGCTGACCGCTTGGGGAATGCGCGAGGAGCAGCACCCTCCGAAGCCAGCGCGGCGCAGCTTCTCCTGGACGTCCGGCGTTCTCGGCGCGCGCTCAATCGTCCAGCGAGGCGTCGGACACGCAGCCGCGGCCTTCCACAAGGCCGCGGTGCGCTTGAAGCAAACTCAGGCGGGAAATGGCTCAGGCGCACGCTCGCCTGCGACGTATGCGCTTTCTGGTTCGAGCAAGCTGCGTAGCTGCTCGCGCAGCTCGGGCGTGTCTTCGTGGCCGTGCGAGGCGGCAGCATGCTGGGCCGCGGCGGCGACTACGTCCTCCTCCGGGCCAATGATCGTCAGCTGGCAGTCGCTGTCGCTCTCGAAGCGACGGCAGTCAGCTATGAACCGCTTCAACTTTCCTCCTTTGACGTCGTCCGAGGCCGATGGTCCCACTGCCGAAGACCCCAAGTCAACAGCCGGTCTGGAGCAACCAAGGACACTGTCGTCGAACGTCGCCGCCGGCTTCGGGTGTCCGCGAGCGTCATCCGCGTCTGGGCGGCGCAGTGCATTTTGCAATGCGAGAATCACGCCGGCCCCACCGCTCGTCTGCCCAGACGCTGATGCTCGCGCCGCGCGCTACGCGGCACGAAGCGAGCTTGAGCCGCGGCGCCGGCGGCGAGGAGCTCGTCGAGCAGGCGCTGGCAACGCGTTGCCCGAACGTAGCGCTGCTGCATGATCGCCAGGTTCCTGGCTCGCGGGCAAACATCGACCACATCGCCGTCGCGGCAACGGGGGTACCTCTACTCTGGGGTCGCACAGGCGCGGTTCGTGAATGCGCTGTCCGGCACTCGCGCTCCGGCGGCCTGCCGATATCGGTCATCTAGTTTCGGCGCAGGAACTCGTCAAAGAGAGGTACCGTGAAGGCGGTGTCGCCGTGTGCTGGGCTGTAGATCATGCCCTTGGAGATGAGTCCCGAGCGCCGGGGAGCGACCGTTTCGACGCGGACGCCCAGCTGACCCGCGATGTCGCCGGAACGATGGGGCCCGGCGCCGAGGTCGGCCATCGCCTTGAGGTAGAGCTTTTCTGCGGGCGTTAGGCGGTCCATCCGCACCAGGAAGAAGTTCTCGTCGAGTTTGTTGCGAACGAGTGGCTCAGCGCGGTTGACTGCGTCGACGTCGATCGGAGAAGCTTGTGTGACGTTCCAGACCTCATAGCCCCATTCCTGGAGGAAGTACGGATATCCGTGGGTGTGGCGAATGAGAAGATCGAGCGCTTGGCGGGTGTACTTCACGCCGGCATCCAGTACCGGCAGCCTGAGCACGTCGCGGGCTTCGTCATCCCCGAGGGATCCGACGTGCGGAAACCGGAACAATCGCTCTGCGTAGGACTTGGCGCTACCGGTCAATCCCGGTAGCTGCGGTAGGCCGGCTCCGACGAGGACGATCGGCAAGTTGAGTTGCACTGTCCGGTGAATGGCGGCAATCACGGCTGCGAGCTCGGCGGCCGTGAGGTACTGCACCTCGTCGATCGCAAGGACGATCCCGGTCTCGCGATCACGGGCGGCTTCTCCGCAAGCAACGAGAAGATCGGTGAGATCTTCGGACAGGTCGCCGGAATCGGCCGACCCTGTGAGCGGATCGACTCCCAATGAGATCGACGAGCCGTCTGGCAACGTATAGGTAAAGGAACGCAGCACGCCGAGAGCTCGACCGACCGCGCGTGAGCGTTTCCCTGCCGTATCGAGCGCAATGAGGATCTTGCGAAGGCGTCTCGCGAGGAGGGTCGCGATGTCACCTGTTTCCGGAGCTTCGACGTAGCCGACTTGCATCCCCTTGGCCTCGGCCAGGTCGACGAAGCGATTCAGCAGGACAGTCTTGCCCACGCCTCGCAGGCCAATTGGCATGACGCTCTGTCCCGGACGCCCTCCAAGCGCCCTGCCCACCGTGACTTCGAAGCGGGCCAGCAGCCCATCACGACCGACCAGAGCCGGCGGCGGGCTACCGGCACCGGGACGAAAGGGGTTCTCAAGCTCGTCCATGTTGGCGCACCTTAGCAAGCTTATGCGCTACAACGATAAGATCCCAAAGCTTGATATGGATGACCCAAGCCCCACAGCCCAGCTACGTTCGGGACCGGCGCGTCCACTTTCGGAACTCGATTCAGTAACGGCCGGCGAGCGAGCGGCGAGCGGCGGCGATGGAGCTAAGGGGACTCGAACCCCTGACCTCCTGGGTGCGATCCAGGCGCTCTCCCAACTGAGCTATAGCCCCGAGACCGGCACAGTGTAGCCGCCTGCCTGGGCGCAGAGCTACGGGAATGAGGGCAACACGCCGATACGCTCCGGACAGGTGAGCTTTCGCAATCGTCTGGGGCTGTTCTTCGTCCTGATCGTGATCGTGCCCATGATGGCCGTCGCGGTGTTGCTGTTCGGCCTCGTCGGCGAGAGCGAGAACTCGATGAGCCAAGCGGATGCGGGTGCGCGTCAGGAGGTCGCCCAGAACCTGCTGACCTCGCGCCAAGACGCGGCGCAGGAGGCGCTCAAGGCCGTCAAGGCCGCCGATGGCGGCGCCCTGCTCGACGAGGACGGCGATCGCGCCCGCGCGCGCGCGAAGAAGCTTGTGGAGGCACGTGGCATCGAGCGGCTTGTCGTTACGACCGGTGACAAGGTCACGCTCGCCGTCGGCGACAAGACGGCGATCGCGCCGGCCTTCCTGAAGCTCGACTCGACGACCGGCACGGACGGCGAGCTCGGCCTGTCGCTGATCGACGCCGACACCTACGCCGGCCAGGTCAAGCAGCTCACCGGCATGGACGTCGTCGTACGAAACGGCGGCAAGGTGCTCGCCAGCACGTTCTCCGACGCGCTCACCAAGACGATCGACGCCGGCGCGCAGGGCAGCGTCGACCTCGAGGGCGACAGCTACCAGCTCGACGCGCTGCAGGTCAGCGCCTTCCCCGGACAAAAGATCAGCGTCACGACGCTCAGCCGGCCGCGGGCCTCCTCGGGCGACGTTCGCGACGGGCGCATCGTCATCGGCGCGATCCTGGCTGGCTTCCTGCTCCTCGCAATCGTCTGCGCGGTGCTCGTCTCGCGCTCGCTGCAGCAGCAGCTCTCGGGCTTCCTGCAGGCCGCCCGCCGGCTTGCCGGCGGCGACTTCTCCGCGCAGGTGCAGACCGTCGGCAAGGACGAGTTCGCCGGCCTCGGCGAGGAGTTCAACAAGATGTCCGAGGAGCTCGAGCGCCGCCTCGTCGAGCTGTCGCAGGAACGACAGCGCGTGCAGTACTCGATGCGCCGCCTGGGCGAGGCGCTAGCGTCCAAGCTTGACCGCGACGCACTGCTGGAGATCGTCGTGAGGACCGCGGTCGACGGCGTCGCCGCCGACGCGGGACGCGCCTACGTCAGAGGCCCCGACCGCGTCACCCTTCAGGAGCGCGCCAGCGCGGGCAACATGAATGGCCTCGAGACGGCGGTGCGTTCGGTCGAGGCCGATGCGATGAGCTCCGGCGGACCCCGCGAAATGTCCTCCGGCGACACGAGCGCGATGGCGCACCCGCTGCCCTCGACCGATGGGACCCTCGGCGCCGCCGGCGTCGTCTCCGTCGCGCGCACCGGCCGCACGTTCACCCAGAGCGAACGCGAGCTCTTCCACTACCTGGCCAGCCAGGCGGGCCGCTCGATGGAGAACGTCGACCGTCACGAGACCGCGACGCGCGAGTCGGTCACCGACGACCTCACCGGGCTCTCCAACCGCCGCGCGTTCGACGACGCGATCTCCAGTGAGGTCGAGCGCGCCAAGCGCTTCGGCACGACGCTCGGGCTCGTGCTGATCGACCTCGACGACTTCAAGCACGTCAACGACACCTACGGCCATCCCCAGGGCGACGTCGTCCTGCGCGAGGTTGCCCGCGTGCTGCGCGACAGCTCGCGCGAGATCGATCACGCCGCCCGCTACGGCGGGGAGGAGCTCGCGCTCGTGTTGCCCGGAACGGACATCGACGGCGCCGTGAACTTCGCCGAACGCGTGCGCGAGCGCATCCAGACGCTGCGCATCCCGCGCCTGGACGGCGCGGGCGACATCCAGATCACGGCGAGCTGTGGGGTGGCGGCCGTGCCGCAGACGCCGGCCGATCACAGCGCGCTCCTCGCCGCCGCCGACGGGGCGCTCTACCAGGCCAAGCGCAGCGGAAAGAACAAGTCCGTGCGCGCTAGGTAGGCTCTGTCGAAGATGGGACTGCTGGACGAAGCCATCCGCGAGCATCTCGAGCTCAAGCGGCGTCGTGGAGCCGACGCCGGTGAGGTTTCGCGCGAGGAGAGCGAGGCTCTCGCACCGATCCGGCGCTCGGACGACGGCGCCCCCGAGATCTCCCCTGCCGAGCCGCCCCGCGACGAGCACGACGCACCGCGGCCCCCGCCCCCGCAGCCGCCGCGCGATGAGCCGCTGCCCGCCTGGGCGCAGGAGGCCGCGCCCCCCGCGCCGGCCCCCGCCGCGGAGGACTCCGCGGCCGCCGAGTCCCATCCTCCGATCGCGCCGCCGGCGTTCTACAACGAGCCGACCAGGTCGCAGGCAGCCTTCGAGCCGCTTCTGCCGCGCTCGCTCACGTCCCCGCCGGCGTCGTCTGCACCGCCGGAGGAGCCGCGCTACGACGAGCCGCAGTTCGACGAGCCGCAGTTCGACGAGCCGCAGTTCGACGAGCCGCTGGCGTCCGAGCCGGTCGACGAGCCCGAGCCTGAGCGCGCGAAGTCCCGGTTCGGCGGTGGGCTGTCGCGGCTGCGCCCGCGCCGGCAGCGCAAGGGGGACCCGCCGCCCGGCGATGCGGACGACACGCCGCCGGACTCGGCGAGCCCGATGTCGCAGATCGAGTCGTTTCACGATCGCACGGCTGCGCACGACGCGCCGCCGCCCGCGCCCCCGGTGTTCGAGGACCGGCCGCCCGCACCCCCACCCGCGGGCCACGAGCCTCCGGATGCCGCGTACGAACCGCCACGACCGGCCTACCAGCCCCCACCACCCCCGCCTCCGCCCCCGGCCACGGCCGACGACGGCTTCCCGCCGCCGACCGACGAGCCCGAGGATCCACTCGAGGAGACCCCCGAGTTCCTCGAGGAAACGCCCGACCACGATCGCCTGTGGTTCGAGCAGCGCCCACCGCGCGACTTCGACTTCGACAAGTAGGTTGCGTCACCCGGTCACGTGGCTCGACGTCTTCACGTCAACGCCACTCATGGGCAATCAGCTCGCCGTCATCCACGACGCCGACGAGCTGCCGGACGAGACGATGCGTGCGTACGCGCGCGAGACGCGGTTGTCGGAGACGACCTTCGTGCAGACCGCGACCAAGCCCGAGGCCGACTACGCCAACAGGATCTGGACGATGTCCGGCGAGATCCGCTTCGCCGGGCACCCCTCGCTCGGCACCGCGGTCGCCGTCGCACGGGCGCGCGGGGACGACCACGCGACCTATGTCCAGCAGACACACGCCGGCCAGCAGCCGATCGAGGTGCGCGTGGACGGCGACCGCGCGCGAGCGTCGATGCTCCAGGAGCCGCCGCACTTCGGGGCGGAGGCTTCGCGCGCCCACGTCATGTCCGCCGCAGGGGTGAGCGAGCGCGACGCGCATCCCGGCCTGCCACCGCAGGTCGTGTGGACCGGGATGGCGAACCTCATCGCGCCGCTGCGCGACCGCGCGGCGCTGGAGCTCGTGGCCCCGACGGTCATCGCGCTGCGCAACCTGCTCGTGCCGCTGGACGCGCTCGTGCTCTACCTCGTGGCCGTCGATCCCGACGAGGGCACGGCGTTCGCGCGCGGCTTCTTTCTCGGCCCCGAAGCGATCATCGAGGATCCCGCCACGGGCTCGGCGGCCGGCCCGTTGCTTGCCTACCTGCGCGAGCGCGCCGGGACCCGCTCGCTGACCGTCCGCCAGGGCGATGAGATCTCTCGCCCCAGCCGCATCGACTGCACGTGGGCCGATGACCGCCCGCGCGTGGCGGGCGACGTCGTCATCGTCGGCGACGGCCACGTCTCGATCTGACCGGCTCCGCTCGCGGTCCCGCGTGAACCTCGGCGAGGACAGCTTGGCGATGACCATCCGATGACCACGCGCGTGCTCGTGTGCGTCTGCGCGACCGCGGTGGCGCTGGCCGCGCTGTCGCTGGCCCTTCCCTACGAGCTCGTCTACGACGCCTGGGCGTGGCTCGTCTGGGGTCGCGAGCTCACCACGTTCGCGCTCGACACCTCGCTGGGACCGTCCTTCAAGCCGCTGCCCGTCCTCGTAGCGGCGCCGCTGTCGCTGGCGGGCGATCTGGCTCCCGAGCTGTGGCTCGTGATCGTTCGAGCATCGTGGCTGCTGGCACCGGTGCTCGCGGGCGCGCTGGCCTACCGCCTGACCGCGGGTCATGGCCGCCCCCTGCGGGCCGTCGCCGCGGGATTCGCCGCGCTGTCGCTGATCCTGCTGCACGACGACGTCACGCCATGGACGCGTCAGGGCGCGGCCGGGATGTCCGATCCGCCGCTCGTCGCGCTCGTCCTCGGGTCGGTGATCGCGGCGCTGCACGGACGCCCGCGCCTCGCCCTCGGACTCGCCACGGCGGCCGCACTCGTGCGCCCGGAGGCGTGGCCGCTGCTCGCCGCCTACGGGTTGTGGTGCTGGCGCGCGGTCCCGGCGGCGCGGCCGTGGCTGGCGGCGATCGCCGCCGCTGTGCCGGCGCTGTGGTTCGGGCCTGATCTGCTGGGCTCCGGGTCGACGGGAGCGAGCGGCCGAGCGCTCGGGCGCGAGGGCGCCGACACGGGGATCGACGCGATCCTCGGGGTCCTGTGGCGCGCGGCGCTGATGCCGCTCGTCGTGGCCTGGCCGCTGGCGGCGTTCGCCGCCGCGAGGCGCGGAGGGACCGATCGCACGCTTCGGATTCTGGGAGCCGGGGCGCTGGCATGGATCGCGATCGTCGTCGCGATGGCCGCCGCCGGCTTCCCGGGGCTGCCGCGCTTCATGGCTCCCGCGATCGCGGTCCTCGGCGTCCTGGGCGGCGTCGGCCTGGCGCGGTTGCTGGCGCCGCGACGCCGCTTCGCCGCGCGCGCCGGCATCGCGCTGGTCTGCGTCGCGCTGCTCGCGCAGATCGCGCTGCGAGCCGGCCGGCTGCATGGCGACATGACGTCCTCGGCGCGCATCGCGCGCTCGCACGAGCGCGTGCGCCATCTCGCCGGCGAGATCGGCGCCGCGGCGCTGCTGCGCTGTGGACGCCTGGCGACGAGCGACGTCCTGGTGCGCACCGAGCTTGCCTGGGAGCTCGATGTCGCGCTGTCGCGGGTCGTGAGCTTCGGTGAGCCGTCGTCGCGGTCAGGGGCGTTCGTGGTCGGTCCGCGGGCCACGCCGCTGGTCATCTCCTTCATGCGTGGCCATGGCACGCTGCTGGGGACGCGCGAGGAATGGAGCATCTACTCGATCGGCTGCCCACGCGTCGCGGGGAGCTTCGCCTCGGTGCTCCGGCGACCGCTGGGCATGATCGCGACACTGCCGCCGGTCGGGCAGCCATGATGGCGGCGATGCGTCGCTCGTCCCGCTTGACCGCCGGTCCGTGCCGATGACCGTGCGTCTGGGCATGATCGGTTGCGGCCGGCTGGCCGAAAGCGGGTATGCGCCGGCGGTCGCTCGCGCGCACGATGTCGAGATCGTCGCCGTCGCAGACCCCGACCGTTCGCGGCGCGGGCTGCTGGCCAACAAGCTCGGGGCGTCGTCGCACGCCACGACGAGCGGTCTGCTGGCCGGCGGCCCGCTGCACGGGGTCGTGATCTGCTGCCCGCCGACCGACCACGAAGCTGCGGCGGCGGAATGCGCGGCGGCCGGCCTGCGATCGCTCGTCGAGAAGCCGCCCGCGCCCGACGCCGCGGGAGCGTTGCGCCTGGCCGCGCTGAGACCCGCGCCCTTCACCGGCTTCAACCGCCGCTTCGACCAGGGCGCCGAGCTCGCCGGCCGCATCCCGGTCGACGGCGAGCTGCAGCTGCGCCTCGTGCTGCACTACCGGCGCGCCTCGTGGCGCCCGCTTCAGCGCGGCGAGGACGCGCTGCTGGACCTCGGACCGCATCTCGTCGATCTCGCGCTGATGCTGACAGGGGCGACGCCGATCGCCGTCCGCGCGCATGCCACGCGCGACCGAGCGGGGGTCGCGCTCGCCACGACGCGCGGCACCGTGGAGATCGAGTGCGCGACGAACAGGCCCTATCACGAGCTCGTCGAGATCCGCGACGAACGCGGCCGGCGGGTCGCCCGCTCGACGCGCGGCGGCCATGTCCGGGGGCTGGCCAGCCGGCTGGCGCCGGGAGCCCATCCGCTCGTGCGGTCGCTGACCGCCCAGCTCGAGGCCTACGGCGCGGCTCTGCGGGGCGAGCGAGCGGGCCTGCTCGCCACGGCCGTCGAGGGCGCTGCGGCCATGTGCGTGCTCGATGCGGCGCGTCGCTCGGATGCGATCGGTGGCGATACGACGCCCGTCGAGCCGGACTGCATCGCCCAGCTCGCGTGATCTGCGTCTTGCAGTTCGACGCGGCGAGCGTCCGCGTCCTCGAGCGCATGCTCGGCGAGGGTCGGCTTCCCACGCTTGCCGGGCTGATGCGGCGCGGTCGCCACGTCGAGCTCGCGACGCCCGCCGATCACTTCGCGGCCGGCGCCTTCCACACGCTCTACAGCGGCGTCGAGCTCGGCGACCACGGGCTCTTCTATCCCTTCCAGTGGGACGCGAGCTCCCAGCGCGCGCGGTACATGACGGCGTTTCCTGCGCCGCCGGCGATCTGGGAGCGCCTCGCTCGCGCCGGGCGGCGCACGCTGGCGATCGATCCCTACGAGAGCCGGCCGCCTCGCGACTGGCGCGGGACGTATGTCTGCGGGTGGCAGTTCGGCGACCGGGTCGTGCTGCCGCGCTGGTCGCTGCCGAGCACGGCGGGCGACGAGCTCGCCGCGCTTCACGGTGGCCACGGCGCCAATGCCACCGAGATCTTTGGCCGGCCGCGGATCGGCGACCTGCTCGCGCTGCGCGAGACGTTGGTGGCCGCTCCCGGACGCGTCGCCGACGCCGCGGTCGGCCTGCTCGGCCGCGAGCGCTATGACCTGGCGTGGCTGACGTTCAGCGCGGCCCATCTCGCCGGCCACCAGTTCTGGGATCTCTCACAGCTCGGCGCTGAACCCGAGGGGCGCGAGCGCACGCAGCTGCAGGGCGCCCTGGCAGCGGTCTACCAGGCGGTCGATCACGCCTTCGCGCGCGTGCTGAAGGCGCTGCCCGAGGACGCCGACGTGATCGTGACGTCCGCGGTCGGCATGGACGTCAACAGCTCGCGCGCGGACCTGCTGCCGGGCATGCTCGCGGCGGTCCTGGCGGGCGCGCCGATCCCGTCCGGCGAGTCGCGATCGGGCGCCATCTGGCGGTTGCGCGGCGCGATTCCCACGAGCGCGCGAGGGACGATCGCTCGCGCGCTGCCCGACCGCGTCGCGCTGGAGCTGACCGCCCGGCTGGAGCTGCGCGGCGTGGACTGGTCGACGACCGTCGCGTTCGCGCACCCGGCCGACAACCAGGGCTACGTGCGCCTGAACCTGCGTGGTCGCGAGCGTGACGGGATCGTCGATCCCGGCGACGCCGACGCGCTGCTGGAACGCATCGCGGCGGGGCTGTCGACGTTCTGCGATCCCGACGGCACGCCGGCCGTGGCGGGCGTGGAGCGCGTCGCATCGCATCATCCGGGTGAGCGCTGCGACCAGCTCCCGGATCTCGTCGTGCGCTGGAGCGACCGGCCGGCGACGACGCTTGCGGGCGTCATGTCGCCGGCGTTGGGCGAGGTCATCCGCAGTGGTGCGGGCAGCGGGCGCTCGGGCAACCACACGCCCGGCGATGCGTGGGCGGTCGTCGCCGGGGGAGCGTCGGCGCCGCGAGCGGCGGGCGGCGAACCGCGCCTTGCCGATGTCGCCAGCACGATCGCCGCGGTCTGCGGGGTCGACGGCGAGGGGCTCTCGGGGCAGCCGCTGCTCGAGCCCGCAGCGGCCTAGTGGATGGCCCACGAGCGCCGTAGCTTCGCCGCTTCGGCCACGGCTCCGACGATCACCGCGGCCTGAGCGGCGACGACAAGCGCCGCGACGGCGGGCCCGGCTCGTGCCGCATCGCGTGCGAGCCGCGAGTAGAACGTGCGCCCCGACAGCCGCCGACCGTTGCCCCCGGCGCGATAGCGCACCGCCCCGCGGCCATAGCGCGCCTGCTGGCGCAGCAGCCCGAGCAGGCCGAGACGCGGATGGTGGCGCACCGTCGCGTCCGCCACGAAGCGCAGCGCCACCCCGGCGGCCTGCAGCCGGCTGCACCAGTCGCGGTCCTCACCGGCCGCCAGCGGATAGGACTCGTCGAAGGGCAGCGTGCGCACGACGTCGCCGTGGCAGGCGATGTTGCAGGTCGGCGCGAACCCGAGCCGGTCCGATGCCGGCCGCAACGAGGCGACCTGCAGCGCATGGGTGATCAGCTGCGAGGCGGCCGCCGCGCGGCCGGCCGCGGGATCGGCGACGGTCGTGCCGGCCGCCGCGCCGCCCGTCGAGCACGCCGCCGCCAGGCGCTGCGCCCAGTGCGGCTCGGGCGCGCAGTCGTCGTCGGTGAAGCAGACGATCACGCTCGCCGCGGCTCGGGCGCCGAGGTTGCGCGCCGTCGCCGGGCCGCTCCCCGCGCCGGCGATCACCCGAGCCTCGACATCACCCGCGACCTGCGCGACGACAGCGGGCGCCGTCGCGGCGTCCGCCGAGCCGTCGTCGACGACGACGATCCGCACCGCCACCGACTGCTTCGCGAGCGCGGCCAGGCAGCGCGCCAATGCGCAAGGCCGGTCGCGCGTCACGACAACGACGCAGATCGCGGCCACGTCTCCCCGCTCGTCCACACCCATGGCTTCGAGCATAGGTTGGCTGCGCGCGGCGACGCGCGCTGACCGAGGGATTGACACCACGGTGGGACCCCTCCTGCGGCGCGCGCTGGGAGGGCTGCTCGGCGCCGGCTGACGGGGCGTCACGTCGGGCGCCTCCTCAGCGCGGCGAACGTGCCCACGATCGTGGCGGTCACCCCGGCAAGCATCGCCGCGGTGGACGCGCTGGCGCCACCATCCGGCAAGGAGAGCGCCGCGACGATCGCGAACGCGACGGCGCCGGTCGCGGCTCCCTGCAACACCGCCTCGGGCCGGTTTCGCAGGGCGGCGAGCTGGGTCGACAGGGCCCACAGCGGCGCGAGCGCCGCGGCGACGAGTGCGATGCGCAACGGCTGCGCGGCATCGCGGAACCCGTCGCCCAGGCCGGTGGCGAGCAGTGGCTCGGCCATCAGCGCGAGCAGCAGGCAGGCGGGAACGACGACGACCGCCGCGATCGAGGCGACCCGCCGCAGCGATGTGCCGGCCGCGTTCCGGTTGCCCTCGGCGAGCGCGCGCGCGGCGCCGGGCAGCGCGACGAGCGTCGTCTGCGCGACGGCGTAGGTGATCGCCACCGCGACGCCGGCGGCGATCGCCGCGTGCCCGGTCGCCACAGCGCCGGCGCCGAACAGCGCGCAGGCCGGCGCGGCGCCACGATGCACGGTCTGCGTGAGCGCGCCCGCGCCGGCCTGCAATCGTGCGAAGCGCAGCACGTCTGGGGGCACGTGATGCGGCGCGCCGCAGGCCTGGCCCGCGATCGCCCGCCCAGCGGTGGCGGCGCCCAGCGCAAGCGCGGCCGCCGCGCCCACCGTGATCGCGGCAAGCGCCCCGTCGAGCCCGGCGAGCGGGTAGAGCACGACCGCGGCGACGACGATCACCCCGTTCTCCAACGGGTAGCGCAGGCTCCATGCGAGCGTGCGCTGTAGCCCGAGCGCGAGTTGCGACAGCAGCGTCGCAGCGGTCCCCATGCCGGCGGCGGCGAGCACGAGCCCGATCTGCAGCGCGCTGACGCTGCCCGGCGCCAGCGCCGTCGCGACAGCCGTGATCGCGACGAGCGCGGTGAGCACCGCGGCTCGGACCGCTCCCAGCCTGCGCACGAGCGCGCGTCCGTGGGCGCGTCTGTCGTCGGCGTCCAGCGGCCCCAGCACGCGGGCGAACAGCGCGGGCCCGCCGATCCCGGTGGCGGTCGCGATGCCGGTGGCCACGGCGAGCCCGACCGCGAACGCGCCATAGTCCGCGGGCCCGAGGGTTCGCGGGACCAGCAGCACGAGCCCGGCCAGCGTGAGCGCTTCCAGGGCCTTGCCCGCGGCGCTGCCCGCCAGCGCGCGGCGCGGGAGCGCGACCGGCGTGCCGAGCGCGTTCTCCGCGTCCGCGCGCATTGAGGCGAGCATACGCGGCGATGCATCATGCTTCTGTGTCCAGTTCGGCGGCGGTCGCTTCAGGACGGGGCGTGCCTCAGCCGAGCGGATTGCTGGCGATGATGCTGCGACGAAAGCCCACCCCCGAGCCCGACCGCCCGATCGCCGACCGCTCGTGGTCGGCGCGCACGAACATGCACGCCCGCGACGTCGGCAAGGACCTCGCGCGCTACACCCCGCTTCCAGCCGAGACCGGACCGACGTGGGCGCCCGACGAGCTCTCGATCTGGCCCGTGGAGGGCGGCAGCTTCGGCATCGATGCCCACTACCACGGCACGACCGGCGCCCAGCGCGCCGAGCACCAGGTGCAGCGCCTGCACGAGGCCGGCCTGTTGGCCAGCGTGCGCCCCGGCACCGATGGCGGCGCGACCCTGCGCCTCGGTCCGCTGGCCCATGCGGCCGCGTGGCTGGCGATGGAGGCGTTCATCGGCAAGCCGCTGGACGCCGAGACGTAGCTCGCGCGGGCCGAGACGGCGCAGTCGCTGCACTGGATCGGGCGCTTCAAGATCACGAGCGGGACGCAGCGCTACCAACCACTAGCTGCTAGCTGACAGAGTCCTATAGTGTTCGCCCCCGGGTTGTCGTGAAGAACTGAGGGGCGTTGCCACCGATGCGACGGATTCGAGCGACGGGTCTGGTCCTGCTGGCGGCGATCGCCGCGATGTCCCTCACTGCCTGCGGAGACGGCGATGGTGCGGCGCGGGCGGACGGCGCGGAGCCCGGCGCCGGAAGCTGGGCCACCTGGGTGCTGTCCTCCGCCGACGAGATCGCGGTGGACGCGCCGCCGTCCTCGGAAAGCGCGGCATCGCGCGCCGACATCGCCGAGCTTCGACGCGCGCAGCGCACGCGCACGCCTGCCGCGGCACGCACGGCCGCAGCGTCGGCTCGCCGCTCGCCGCTGGAGCCGTGGATGAACATCAACTTCAAGCTCGTGGCCAATCGGGCCAAGAACCCGGTCGCGGCGTCCCGTGCCTACGCGTTGCTGAGCGTCGCGATGTACGACGCGACGGTCGCGGCGTGGAAGGCGAAGTACCGCTACGACCGCCCGGCGCCGAGCGACGTCCAAGCGCTGGCCGAGGCGGGACCGGATCCGTCCTATCCCTCCGAGCACGCGGTCATCGCCGGTGCGGCATCTGGTGTCCTGGCCTACCTCTACCCCGAGTATCCGCGGGCGCGCCTGGAGGAGATGGCCCAGCGCCTCGCCGGCGAGCGGGTCACCGCGGGGCTGAACTACCCCAGCGACGTGCGGGCGGGGCTGAAGCTCGGCCGGGAGGTCAGCACGAAGGTCATCGCGTACGCCAAGCGCGACGGCTCGGACCGCAAGTGGAACGGCGATCGTCCGCACGACAAGGGCTCCTGGCAGCCGCCGCCGGGGTCCACGGCACGGCCCGTCGCCCCGCTTGGGGGCACCTACCGCACCTGGATCATGACGTCGGGCAGGCAGTTTCGCCCGCCGCCCTTCCCGCCCTACGGCTCGCCGGAGTACCGGGCCCAGGCCCAGGCCGTCATCGACGCCAAGAAGCACCTGACGGCCGCGCAGCGCAAGGCGGCCGAGTTTTGGGCAGGCGGGCAGGGCACGCCGCTGCCGCCCGGGATCTGGAACCAGGTCAACCTCAGATATCAGCGCTCCAAGGCCGAGAGCCTGCCGCGCCAGGTGCGCGTTTTGGCCCTGCTCAACGTCGCGCAGGCAGACGCCGGCGTCGCCGGATGGGACTCGAAATACGCCTACTGGATCGCTCGGCCCGAGAACGCGATCCGTGACCTCGGCATGGACAAGACGTGGAAGCCGCTGATCGACACCCCGTTCTTTCCGTCCTACGTCTCCGGTCACGCGGTGTACTCCGGAGCCGCGGGCGACGTGATGGCCTACCTCTTCCCCGAGGACGCGACGTACTTTCGCGCCAAGGCTCAGGAAGCCGCGGACTCCCGCGTGTGGGGCGGGATCCACTACCCGCTCGACGGCAGCGAGGGGTTGAAGGTCGGCCGCAAGATCGCCGCGCTGGTCGTCGCACGCGCCCGCACGGATGGCGCCGACAGCTGAGGGCGCCGCCCGGCGCCGCGCGGCGCGGTCAGTCCTCGGCGGCGCGGGGAAACAGGGCGATCAGGACGTCGGAGGACTGCACCATCAGCATCGGACCCTTCTCGGTGGTCTCCCAGTGCGCCGTCGCGAAGTCCTGGCTGGGGATGGTGAACGCCCCGAATGTCTTGTCGTCGGTGCCGACGTACCAGACGTAGTCGGTCTCCCCGGGTGGCGCGTCGTCCTTGGGCTCGGCCTTCTGCAACGCGCCGCTGAACATCGCGATCAGTGGGGCGCCGGGTCTCGTGGAGCGAACGGTGACCGTCCAGTAGGCCTTCAGGCGCCGCTGCAGCGCGGCGACCACCGCGTCATGGTCAAGGCTGGCGCTCATCTCATCATTCCCATCAGGTCGCGACCGGCGGGACGGCAGAGACGGGTCTGCTCAAGCGGGGACTGCCATGCCGGCCAGCCGCTCGGCGAGATCGACGAGCACGCGAACGCCCGGCGCATCGCTGTCGACGTCGATCGCCGCCCGCCCGTCACGGTCGGCGATGGCGATCGCCGGTTCGTCGGGCACCACGACCATGTCGCACTCCCCGACCGCCTCGCGGATGACCTCGAGGTCCTCCGCGTCACGCACCCGGTTGGCGATGACGATCACCCGGCCGCCACGATCATCGGCCAACTCGACGGCGCGACGTGCGACGTTCAGGGACTTCGCGGTCGGCTGCGCGACGACGAGGATGACGTCGGCCTGCCCCTCCTGAAGGCGCATCACCGTGCCGATGCCGGCTTCGAGGTCACCGACGATGATCATGCCCTCTGATTCAAGCTCGTTCATCAGGCTCTCGGGAGAGACTCCGCAGCAGGAGCAGCCGGGGTTGGCGCGCTCGATGCGCGACGCGACGACGAGGCGCACGCCATCGGGTGCATCGATGCCGAAGCGCTCGACGAAGCCCTCCGTCGAACGTTCGTGCTCGGTCTCCCCGGTCTCCAGGCCCTGGCGCACGGCGACGAGCAGATCGGTCTGCTCGGGCCCGACGCCCAGCGAGACGCCCAGCATCGGGTTGGTGTCTGCGTCAAGTGCGAGCACCTTGTGCCCGGCGCGCGCGAAGGCGCGTGAGATCGTGCCAGACACGGTGGTCTTGCCGACCCCTCCTTTTCCTGCGACGACAATCTTCATGCCTCTATGTTAGGGCCATATACCCGATCCCACAAACGCCCCCGTCCTCAGGGCCTCAGCGACGCGACGGTGTAGACGATCCGTGCCGGCCTGCACCAGATGACCACGGAGCGGACCTTGCGCGGATCGACGCCGGCGGGCAGGACGTAGTTCTGCGGTCCCGTCGTCGCCTTCAGGGCGATCAACGGTCCGAGTCGGCGCGCGCGCGTGGCCTGCTCGCTGGTCCGCGGGCGCCTGGCGGTGCTCAGCCAGACGAACAGATCGGTGTTGGCGGAGGTCGTGAAGGGCGCTAGGCGCAGCGCCCCGCGCCCGTCGGCGAGCCGGTACAGCCGGGCACGGCCGCGCCCCTCGCGCTCGACGTCATAGAAGCTGCCGCCGGCGAGCCGCTGCGTGCCCGGCGCGCGCATGGCGGCCAGGACCGGCTCGTCGATCGGGCTGTCGATCTGCTGTTCGAGCACGACGCTCCACGTGCCGCGCGCGTCGATGCGCAGACGCTGTTCTCCCGTTTGCACCCACGTGGCCTCTGCGGAAGCGGGGCAGCGTCCCGTGGTGTTCTCGGCGGCGGACTTCGGCGTGGGCTTGAGGGTCAGCGCGATGCGCCCCCGCGTACAGCGCCAGCGCGCGCGCCACTGGATCGCGCCCGCGGCGATCCAGATCGATTGGGTTCGCGGCGACGTTCCCTTGATGCGCGCGAGGTGCTGCCAGCGCGGAGCGGCTCGGGGCTTGGCCGGCGTGGTCGTCTGCTGGCTGATCTGCGCGAAGGGGTCGGGCCCGGTCCGCGCCTGATCGCCGTCGCCGCCACCGCAGCCGCCGAACGCCAGCAGACCCGCCAATGCCGTGGCGGCGGGTGCGAGCCGGCGCGCGCTGGCGCCCCGCCGGCTCATCGTCGCGTCGTGGCCGGCGGCTTGGATCGCGCGTAGCCGTCGCGCAATTCGGACACGAGCGATGTGTCCGCCCCGGCGGGGTCGCCGGCGCCGGCGAACGGTGGCTCGGGTGCGTACTCGAGCACCAGCTGGATGCGTCGTGCCACGTCCTCGCCCGCGACGAGCGCGGCGAGTCCCAGAGCCATGTCGATGCCGGCCGACACGCCCGCCGAGGTGACGATGCGACCGCTGACGACGACGCGCCGATCAACGACGATCGCTCCGTGCTGGGCGAGCTCCTCGCGAACGAGCCAGTGACCGGTGGCCTCGACGTCGCGCAGCAGCCCGGCCGCACCGAGCAGCTCCGAGCCCCAGCAGACCGACGTCGTGTAGCGCGTGTGCTCGTGCGCGCCGCGAATCCATGCCAGGACGCGCTCGTCACGGCCGGCCTCGCGCGCGCCCGGGCCGCCCGGGACGACGACGATGTCGGGACGTTGCACGGCGTCCAGCGAGTCGGTCGCCACGAGCTTGAGGGGCCCGTCGCTTCGCACCTCGCCCGCCTCGGCGGACACGAGCCGCACATCGGCGCCGGGAAGGAGTTTGAGCACGTCGTAGGGGCCGACGGCGTCGAGCGCGACCACACCGTCGAACAGGAGGATCGCGATCTGCATGTCAGCAGCGGCTCGCCGGGCGTCTACGCCGGCAGCGCATCGCTCGCTCGGCGTCGTGCATCGTCGGTGACGTCCGCACGTCCACTATGTGTGGACGATAGCTACCGACCGCCCCGGCGGCGACAGCGGTGGCGCGCCCGATGTCCGATCGCCGATTACGCTGACGGTGTGGCTGGACCGACCATGCCGACGCGCGCCGAGCCGTCGCTCGCCCTCGTGCGCCGCCTGATCGCGCTCGCGGTGCTGGCCGCATGGTCGATCACGCCGCCCTACGTCGGGCCGGCCCTGGGGCTGCGCCTCGACGTCGCCTCGTCGCTGGAGGTCATCGACCACGTGCTGCCCGGCGTGGCCTGCCTGCTCGCCGCCTGCATCGCGACCTTCCGCGCGCGCCGTGGCGCGACGGATGACACGTTCACGCTGGCGCTGCTGGGCGTGATCGTGCTCGCGTCGCTGTTTCAGACGGTCTCCCACGTGCCCCTGGTCCTGGACGTCGGCAGCCCGGTCGCGCCGGCCGGGGCCGTCGCGCTGCACGCGTCGCCGGGTCCCGTGCTGCTGGCGCTGTCGCTGTGGCTGCTGCTGCGCCCGGTGCCCGAGGCCGCCTTGCCGTGAGCGGCGGGCGGGTCGTGTTCGTCGGCTGCGGACCCGGGGCCGCGGACCTGCTGACCCTGCGCGCGATCCGGGCGCTGCGGGACGCCGACGTCGTCATCTGGCATGCGGCGCTGCTGGAACGCCGCGTGCTCGACGAGCACCTTCGCGACGGGGCCGAGGTCGTGCAGTGGCCGCCCGCCACGGGCGCGGACATCCTCGCGATCTTCGACCGGGCCGTCACCGAGGAGCTGCTCGTCGTCCGGCTGAAGGGCGGCGATCCAACCGTGTTCGGCGCGCTGGAGCCGGAGTTGTCGGCGGTTGCGCAGCGCGGCCTTGGGTGTGCCGTGGTCCCCGGAGTCAGCGCGTTCGCGGCGGGCGCCGCGGCGCTGGGCCTCGAGGTCGCTCGTCCGTCGGCGCCTCTGCTGCTGGTGGAGGCGGCGGATCTGGACGCGTCGCCCGGCCCCCCGTGGGCCTTCGCGGTGCATGCGCCCAACCGCGACCCCCGCCGCCTTCAGCAGGCGCTGCTGGATCGGGGATTGGCGGACTCCGCGCCCTGCGTCGTGGTCATCGAGGTGTCGCGCACGGAGCAGACCGCCGTGCCCTGCAGTCTCGGCGAGCTCGCCGAGACGATCGAGGACTTCGGGCTGGGCGTGCTGACGCTCGTGCTCGCGGGTCCGTAGCCGCGCGGTCAGCGCGAGCGCGGCTGAAGCAGCGCGACGACGGCCAGCGCGAGGAGGCCGCCGAACAGCACGAACACGATGATGCTGGCGAGCGGGTCCGGTCAGCGCGTGACGCCCGGCAGCGAGAACTCTTCGGCGAGCAGCTCATACGAGCGCCGGCGCGCAGCGGGATCGTGGGCCACCGTGATCACGAGCAGCTCGTCGGCTGCGTACTCCGCAGCCAGCTCATCCAGGCCCGCTCGCACCGTGGCCGGGCATCCGACCACCATGCGCTTGCCCACATCGCCACCCGCGGGCTCTCCGCGGGTGCGCCGTTCGACGAAGCGCAGCGCGGTCTCCACGGGTGGCACCGCCGTGAACTTCCCGCGGCGCGCGAGCAGTGCCACCATCCGAGCGCTGGCCGCCAGGCGCTCGGCCTCCGCGTCGCTGTCGGCGCACAGCGCCCAGACGGCCACGGCGGTCTGCGGTCGAGCCGAGCGCATGGAGGGCGCGAAGCGCTCGCGGTAGCGCTGCACGATGTCCACGCCGCCACCCGGGTTGATGAAGTCGCCGAACGCGTAGGGCAGTCCGAGCTCGGCCGCCCAGATCGCGCTCTGCGGCGAGGATCCCAGCAGCCACGGCTCCGGGCCTCCGGGCCGCCCCGCCAGGCGCGCCGGCAGTCCCGCGAACAGATGCCCGTCGGGCAGCCGGTCGTCGAGCAGCGCGAGCAGTTCGGAGAGCTGCTCGCCGAAGTCATCGGGCGCCGGGTGGTTGCGATCGCGCTGCATCGCAAACTGCGTGACCGGATCGTCGGTTCCGTCCGTGCGGCCGATCCCGAGGTCGACGCGGCCGGGGAAGAGGGCGCTGAGCACGCTGAAGGTCTCGGCGACCTTGAACGGGCTGTAGTGCGGGAGCATGACGCCGCCGCTGCCCACGCGCAGACGCGAGGTGATCGACGCGATCGGACCGATCAGGGCCTCGGGACTGGTTCCGGCGAGCATCGGGCTGGCGTGATGCTCGGCCAGCCAATAGCGGTGATAGCCGTGCTCGTCGGCGAGACGGGCGAGGTCGAGCGTGTCGCGCAACGCCTGCGCGCCCGTCGAACCCAGCGCGATCGGGGATTGGTCCAGCACGCCGATGCGCAGCCGCGATGGCGCTGAAGCGCTCATCGCGCGAACAGCCGGGGAGCGGGATCAGGCGAGCATGTGCCAAGCCGCTTGACCTGACACCACGGTGGCAGGTGTACCTTCGATGCATGGGACTCACCGTCAAGCAGGTAGCCGATCGTGTCGGGCTGCCGAGCCGCACCGTGCGCTACTACGACCACATCGGCCTGGTGCGCGCCGAGGACCGCAGCGGCACCGGATATCGGCTCTACGGAGCGCAAGACGAAGGCCGGCTGCGGTTCGTGCGCAGCGCCAAGCGGCTCGGATTCTCGCTCGACGAGATTCGCGGCCTGATGGCGGCCGCGGAGAGCGGATGTGGTGGCACCGAACCGGAGCTCCAGCGGTTGCTGGAGCAGAAGGTGCGGGACATCGACACCACGATTATCGAGCTCACGGCCTTCCGCAGCCGTCTCGTCGAATACCGCGCGGACAGGCGCGTGTTCGAACACCGCCGTTGCGGTCATGGCGCGTTCTGCGGCTGCCTCGACGACGTCCCTGACCCGTAGTACCAATCGAATCGACGAAAGGTGATCCATATGTCATGCCAATGCGCCACCCCGACGGCCTCCCCGAGCGACGCCGACAGCACGACCAGCGGATGCGGCTGCGTCACGAGCTCGGCCGGCGGATGCCAGTGCGCGAGCTGCGCCCCGTCCCCGTCTGCTGATGCGCCGAGCATCGAGGAGATCGTCTCCGGTCTCGACGAGCGCCTGCGCAAGCTCGAGGCCGGCGTCTGAGGCGCGGCGACCTGCCGATCAGGCGGCAACGTCCGCTTGGGCACACGCCGGGCACAGCCTCCGGCCCGCCAGCTCGCGGATGCGCGGCTGCATCGTGCCCTCTCCGCATCCGTCGCAGACGACGGTCGGGTAGATCTGGGCCTTCTGGGGGATGTCGTCGAGCGCGACCTGCTCGACGCGTTGCACCTCGGGCTCGGGCGCGTCGAGGATCTCCTGCGAGCGGAGGCGCTGGAGCTCCTTGAAACGTGTCCGGTCGGCCTCGCCGGCGTCTCCCGATCTCACCTTCGCGAACAGCTCCAGGCGCTCGGGCTCTGATCCCTGCGTCGTCGGCCGGGCGACGATCCGCACCGCCTTGCCATCAGAACGCCGGACGAAGGTGTAGGCGTTCTTGCCGTGATCGACGTGGATCAGGTTGCCCTTGCCGAAGGTGCACCCCGTCACGAACTGGATCGCGTCGACCGCGCACATGTTCGTCTCGACGATGGCGACGACCTCCTCGTCGGCGGAATGCGGGCCGATCTCGCGCACCGCCGCCTCCGCCGCGCGGATGCCGAGCGCCAGCCCCGGACACATGTGGCCGTGGAAGCGGACGATCTCGTCGACCTGCCGGTTCACATCGCGGCGGCGGGCCTTTGGCGGTGGCGCCTCCATCGAGCAGGCGCAGGTGGAGTTCGTGGTGGACGTGCTCGTCATGAGGATCCTTTCGTGCGTTCTGAAGCGCGGCGGGCGCGCTCGTCGGCCAGCGTCGACATGCGATCCATTGTAGGGGTGTTTGTCACATACCCACGCCGCCTTGGCCTCCGGGACATGACGGCTGCACGATCAGCCGGCCACGCAGCGCTCGAGCTCCTCGCGCCAGCGCTCGCTCTCCAGATCCTTGCCGATGATGACGATGCGGCTGGTGCGGGGTTCGTCGTCCTCCCAGTCTCGCCCGGGGGCCGATTCGACATAGGTCTGCACGCCATGAACGATCTGGCGCCGGGACTCACCGGCCATCGCGAGGATCGCCTTGATCCGAAACAGGTCGGGAGCCTTGAGCATCAGCAACCCGCCCAGCCAGCCCTCGAAGCGTCCCTCGTCCAGGTCGCCTGCCAGCTCGACCGAGAAGATCTCGACGTCGAGATGTTCGTGTTCGTGCACGTGGTCGTCACCGGCCGCGCTCTCAGCCGCAGCGAGGGAGAAGCGGTCCAGCAGCAGGTCGCCGTCGAGCGTGTCGCGCGCGACGGCGATGACCTGCGCGGTCGGGTTCAGCGCCGCGACGCGTGCACGGACGCGCCGGACCGCGTCGTCGTCGGCGAGGTCGATCTTGCTGACGACGACATGGGTGGCGAGCTGCACCTGCTGGCGCGCCTCGGGGCTCTCATGGCGGTCGAGCTGGTCGAGGGCGTGAACGGCGTCCATGACCGTGACCATGCTGTCCAGGCGCAGGACGTGGGTGATGCTCGCCAGCGCATCGAGGACGGGGCCCGGATCGGCGAGGCCGCTGGTCTCGACGATGATGCGGTCCAGCTTGCCGGCTGCCTGCTGCAGGCGCCGGATCGCGTCCAGCAGCTCGCCCTGGCTGGTGCAGCACACGCATCCGTCGGCGATCTCCACGACATCGTCGGTGGCGTCGCCGAGCAGGTCGCCGTCGAGGCCGATGTCGCCGGCCTCGTTGACGACGATGCCGATGCGTTCACGACCCGCACGGCTCGTGACGAGTCGGTTGACCAGTGACGTCTTGCCCGCTCCCAGGAAACCGGTGATGACGGTGATCGGAATGGGTTCCTCGAGGGCCGGCGCCTGCTCGCTCACGTGTTCCTTGGCTCCTTCTCGTCGTCGAGTCGATCCACCCAGCTAGGTGTGTGGATCATAGTGCCGCATGCGCGAGGAGCTTCGCGCAGCCTGGATCACGGCGCCGAAGCGCTCGTGGTCGCTGCGGCCACTACGCGTGCTCGTCGAGCGCGGTCGCCAGCGTCTCGATCGCGTGAACCGCCGGGCCATCGGGCGCGCGGTCGAGAATCGACACCCCGGCCCGCTCCGCGTCGCGCACATCGTCGTCAGCGGGCACGATCGCGAGCAGCCCAACGCCGAGGAAGTCCTCGACGCGCTCGGCGTCGGAGGCGGCAGTCGCCTTGTTGACGACCAGCGAGAACGCGACGTCGTCGCGCATGTCCCTGGAGATCCGGATGATGCGGCGTGCCGTCAGCATCGACTGCCATGTCGGCTCGACGACGAGCAGGAAGCGCCGGGCGTAGGGCGCCCAGTCAAACGCGGTCTGGCGCGGGCCGGCGGGCAGGTCACCAAGGATCACCCAATCGTCCAGCGAACGCACCTGGTCAAGGCGGTGGATGACCTGGTAGAAGGCGTTGTGGGATGCCCGGTTGGCGGCCAGGCCCTGCCTACCCGTCTTGCCGATCTGCAGCAGCCGCACCCCGTCCGGCGCATCCGTGGCGAATCGCTGCACGGCTCGAGCGGGACCGATGCCCTTGACCAGCCGCCAGCGGCCGTCCTCGTCGCGTTCGGCGGCCGCGTTGAGGGGGGCATCGTCGGGGACGCCGGCGCCGAGGCTGAGCGACAACCCGGGCAGCGGATCGGAATCCAGCGCCAGGACGCGATGTCCTCGCCGCGCCAGTAGGCGGGCGAGCGTCGCCGAGATGACCGACTTGCCCGCTCCCCCCTTTCCGACGACCGCGAGGCGCATCGCCGCGGGCGTTGCCGGGCTCATGTGGCGGCTGTCCTCAACTACGTCGAGCGCGGGTGCGCTGCCCGGGTTCAAGCGAGACGAACTCCGAGTATCGGCTGAGGAAGACGCTGAGGATCTTGTCGGTCGTGACCAACGCCTGCGCGGATTCATGCAGGACCTCCATGCCCGCGCGCGTGATCTCGTACATGCGCCGGTCGGGGCCGCTGTTGGACTTCTCCCAGACCGAGCGCACCAACTCGTCTGACTCCAGCGCGCGCAGGGCGCGGTACAGCCGGCCCGGATCGTCGCGACTGAACCCCAGGGGGCGCAGCCGCTCGAGCAAGTCGTAGCCGTGGGCGGGATGCTCGCGCAGCAGCAACAGCAGGCAGGGGCGCAGGAAGTTCTTCGGGAGAACCTGCGCCGGCGTTTGTGTCTGGTCAGTTGCGATGAGTCGACCCCGCGTGTTCGTGAAGGCATTCAGCCGCGGCTTCGGGTGAGTCGTGGCACCAGCAGTCAGCGTCGCACTCTCCGTGAGTCGGGCGAGTGAGGTCGGCCATCTCGTCAGCGAACGTTCGCTTGCCGTCCTCCATCCCTGTCCCACTCAGGCTATAGGAGTCGCCGGAGCGTTCCAACAGGGCATCGGCGACGAACCGATCGAGATACGCCGTCAAGAGGCTCTCGGGCACGGCCAGAAACCGGCCCAGCTCGACGGCGGTGGGTGTCGAGGAGATGCCCTCGCTGTGCATCCAGTACAGCGCCTGAAGCACCTCGTCGCGGATGCGGAGAACCTCAAGCTCGTCCATTGGTCCCCCAGGTGTGCGCGAGCTCGTTGATCGGAGCGATCGCGGCCGACTCGGGATTGAAGTCCAGCGGAGCCGTGCCGGCCCGCTCGGCCAGCGCGAAGGTCTCGTCGAATGGCACCATCGCCGCGATCTCCAGGTCGTGGTTGGAGGCGAACGTCTGAACGGCCTCCATCTCGCGCTCGTCTCGGACCTTGTTGGCGACGAGGGCCACGCGCTCCAGGCCCAGGTCGTTGGCCAGCGCGGCCATCCGCCGCCCCGTCTCAAGCGACTTGAAGTACGGCTCGACGACGGCGAGCATGACGTCGGCGTAGCTCGCCGTGCCCCGCGAGAGATGCTCCGGGGAGGCCTCGGTATCGAGGATGCAGACATCGCGATCCTCGTCGGACGCCGCCTCGATGATCCGGCGCACGGTCGCGTGCATGCTGCACAGGCAACCGGTGTCGGCGTGCTGAGGATGCGCCATCACGAGCAGCTCGACACCGTCGGGGCCCGTGACCGAATGCGAGGACTTGATCTCCTCGAGCGTGTGCGTCAGCTGCGCGCCGGCTTCGGTCCTGCGCAGCAGGTTGGACGGCAGCACCGGCATGTGGCTCATGCGATCGGCGGGAATGCCGAGTGTCAGCGCGAGGTTCGGGTTTGAGTCCCCGTCGATCGCCAGGACGTTGTAACCGTCGCGGGCAAGTAGCCGCGCCATTGTCCCCGAGATCGACGTCTTTCCCGAGCCACCCTTTCCAGCGATAGCGAGTTTCATATCGACCACAGTAGCCGACTTGATCTGTGGTTGCCACACATAGTGCGGCGGGGGCCGTCAGGACGACGCCACCGCATCGTCGGGAGCCGGAATCTCCTCGCACGCCGCGACGAAGAAGCCGTACATCCAGGCGCGCTTGAGGTCGGCCGGATCGCCGTCGACGGGGTCCTCGCGATCCTGCAGGAGCTCCTCGATGCTGCGTCGCGCGACGTAGTGGCGCACGTGCCCGCCGGGTCCGGGGACCTGCCAGCTCATCGCGGCCGGATCGTCGGGGCTGGGCTTGTTCACCGGCTCGGCATGTGCCAGCTCGGCGCAGAGCGCGGTCAAGGCCGTGTCGTGATCGGCGCCGTCGACACGGCGCTCCTCGATCATCTCCGTCAGCCGGTCACAACCGCGCCGCGCGGGCTCGAAGAGCTCGACCTCCACGCTTCGGGCGAGATACCCGGCGACACGAAGATCCTGGTCGAGCTCGGCCTCGTCGGCGCCCGCGAAGGACAGGTCGGGCGTCGTGAGCACCGCGGGTAGGCTCTGCACCGCTCCGGCCTCCAAGCGTTCCAGGATCTTCTCGTGAACCGCTTCGACGAGCGTCTGCAGCAGCACCGACGTGTTGACCGGGACGAAGCGGCCTTGATCAGTGGACATTGATGAGGATCCTCGCTTCCCGGGGCCAGCCCGTCGGATGGTAGTGCGCCATCGTGCGTCCTGCGCTATGTTGCCGCCAGGGCCTATGTGTACCATTCACACACCGGGTGTCCAGTCTGGAAGGGAGAGCGCGGCCGATGGCCAACGACGGCATGCATAACCAGAAGCTTCAGACGGTGCCCCACGCGGGCGGCGTGTTCGGTGCCGATGTCGATCCGGGAATCGGAGGGCGAGGCGGCAGCCCGGATGGGCCGCTGAACATCGTCCACGTCTTCTGGATCGCCGGTATGAGTTGCGACGGTTGCTCGATCGCCGCCACCGGCGCGACGAACCCGTCCGTCGAGGACCTGCTGCTGGGCAGGATCCCAAACCTGCCCAAGGTCGTGCTCCACCACCCGGTGCTCTCGCCCGGCGCGGGAACGGAGTTCATCCGGCCGTTCCAGGCCGCGGTGGAAGGCACGCTTGGCGCGCCGTACGTGGTCGTGCTGGAGGGCTCGGTGCCCGACGACCAGGCGTTCCCCGAGAACAACGGGTACTTCTCGGCGATGGGCGCGGGAGGCTTCGACCCGCTGTCTGACAGCGACCAGCCCAACCGCGTGACCGACTGGCTGTGGAGGCTGGCCCCCGGCGCCGCGGCCTACGTCGCGATCGGCACATGCGCGACATGGGGCGGCATCCCAGCCGCCGCAGGCAACATCACCGGTTCGATGAGCCTCACGGACTTCCTCGGCAAGGACTACCGCTCGGCGCTCGGCGTGCCGGTCGTGAACATCCCCGGGTGCTCACCGGTCGGCGACAACTTCACCGAGACGGTGGCCGCGGTGCTGCTGTTCCTGCAGAACCTCGCGCCCGTGCCAAAGTTCGACGAGCTCGGACGGCCCGCGTGGCTGTTCAGCGAGACGGTGCATCGCCACTGCCCGAAGGCCGGCTACTACGAGGAGGGCGTCTTCGCCGAGGAGCCGGGCGACAACCAGTGCCTCGTGGAGATCGGCTGCTGGGGGCCCGTCGTGCAATGCAACATCGTCGAGCGCGGCGCGATCAACCACATGGGCGGCTGCATGGTCGCCGGCGGCGCGTGCATCGGATGCACGATGCCCGGCTTCCCGGACAAGTTCAGCCCCTTCTACAAGGCGCCGCCCGGCTCGGCGATCTCCGGCGGCACGTCGAAGGTCACCGGCGCCGCGATCCGGCGCCTGCGGCGGATCTCGATGGCAAACGGCAACAGGACGCCGTTGTGGGACAACGCCGGCGAGGTCGCATCGGGGTGGGGCCGGGCCTCTGACATCGGCAACCCGATCAGCAAGGTGAACTCCTACTTCTACAAGAAGCTGCAGTACAGCGGCTCGGTGAACCACGCCAAGCGCAACAAGAAGCAGCCGCTGCCACAGAGCCGCGACATCCTGCGCCAGAAGGGCATCGACCTGGAGTCCAGCACCGATGTCCTGCAAGAGCATTTGATCACCCGGGAGGAGCTGTAAATGTGCTTTAAGAACCTGCCGATCGAGTTCGACGCGCAGGGCAACGCGACGCTGAAGCCGGGCGCCGCGAACCCCTACTCGTACACCGAGACCCCCGCGCCGACGCCGATCGAGGACGACCCGGAGCGGATGCGAGAGCTGTTCGCCCGCAACGGCGCGGTTCGCCGCGTCGACTTCGATCCCGTGACCCGGGTCGCCGGCGCGCTGGCCTTCCACACGGTGGTGGACCTGGAGAACCGCCAGGTCATGGAGACGGCCTCCATGGCAACGCTGTTCCGCGGCTACGAGATCATCCTCAAGGGCCGCGATCCGCGTGACGCGATCTTCATCTCAAGCCGCGCGTGCGGGGTGTGCGGAGGCGTCCACGCGACCTGTTCTGCGCTGGCCTGCGAGATGGCGTTCGGCATCCACCCGCCGCCGATGGGCGTCGTCGCCCGCAACATGCTGCTCGGCATCGAGTACCTCTACGACCACCCGATCCACCTGTCGCTGCTCGCGGGGCCCGACTTCTCCGAGCCGGCCATCCGCGAGACCAACCCGGAGATCTGGGAGCGCGCCGAGCACACGCGTGCGCCGGGCCGCGCCACGCATGGCTATGAGTTCATGTCCGAGCTGATGACCGATCTGACGCCGCTGACCGGCAAGCTGTACCTGGAGGGGCTGCACTACACGCGTCTGGCCCGCGAGGCCTACGTGCTGATCGGCGGCAAGTACCCGCACCCGCAGACGGTCGTTCCCGGCGGCGTCAGCACGACGATCGATGCGTCAGATCTCAACGAGATCATGCTGCGCGTCGTCAAGTACTTCGACTACGGGCGCAAGACCGCCGCGATCTGGGATGACCTCGCGGACTTCTTCTATGAGGTCAACCCCAAGTACCAGGACATCGGCACGCGCCCCAAGAGCATGATCGAGCCCGGTCAGTGGGACGATCCGTACGCCTACGACGGCACGTTCAAGAACTGCGACGACTGGGGCCGCAAGCGCTGGGCGCCGCCCGGCGTGATCGTTGACGGCGAGCTGGTCACGACGAGCCTGCAGATGCTCAACGCCGGCGTCGAGGAGTTCGTCGAGCACGCGTTCTATGAGGAGTGGACGGGCGACGGCCAGAACCAGCGCTTCCCAACCGACCCCGCCGGCAACCCGTTGTCGCCCTATCACCCATGGAACAAGGACACGGTCCCCAAGCCGACCGCGACCAACTGGAAGGAGAAGTACTCCTGGTCGACGGCGCCGCGCTGGGACCGCCAGGCGATGGAGACCGGTGCCTACTCGCGCATCTGGGCGGCCGCGCAGACGGGCGCGGCGAACTTCCGTGACTCCGACTACATGAACTCCACGGGCCACAGCCTGGAGATCCACCTGCCCAAGGCCGATCTGCCCAACACGCCGATCGAATGGAGCATTCCCGAGACCTGGGGAGCCTTCGAGCGCAACAGGGCGCGTGCGTACTGCATCCTCTACACGGCCGCGATCGCCTACGACAACCTCATGATGGCGTACGACCTCCTGCGCAAGGGCGGACCGGACGCCAAGATGTCCACGCCATACAAGATCCCCAAGGACCACCAGATCGGGGTCGGCCTGTGGAGCGCCGGACGCGGCTACCTCACGCACCACATGGAGATGGACAAGGGCGTGATCGAGAACTACCAGATCCTCACGCCCTCCACGTGGATGGCATCGCCGAAGGATCCGTTCGGCAACCCGGGTCCCTACGAGGAGGCCGTTCTGGCGACGCCGCTGCTGGAGAACTACGAGAAGCCCGAGGACTTCAAGGGCATCGACGTGCTTCGGGCGATCCGCAGCTTCGACCCGTGCATGCCGTGCACGACCCACATGCACACCGACGATCGGACGATCACTCGCGAGATCATCAGCTGTGCGTGTGGTGCCGAAGGCCCGCATGAGCACTGAGTGCCGGTAGCACCCCTATGCGGGTTCTCGTCTGCGGCGTCGGCTACCGATTCCTCCGTGACAACGCGGTCGGGGTGTGGATCATCGACACCCTCGCGCCGCAGGCGAGCAACGGGGTCGAGTTCGAGGATCTCGGCTACCACCCCGTGGGGTTCACGCAGAATCTTCAGGAACGACCCCCCTACGATCGCATCGTGTTCGTGGGGGCGGTCGCGCGCGAACGGACCCCCGGGGCCGTGACGACCTATCGCTACGACCACGTCCTTCCGGACGTCACGGAGATCCAGGAACGCGTCGCGGACTCGGTCACGGGATCGATCTCCCTGGATAACCTGGTGATCGTGGCCGAGGCGTTCAAGGCACTGCCCGAGGACGTGTGGGTCGTGGAGATCGAGCCCGCCGACGAGACGTGGGGCGACGGCTTCAGCCCAGAGATCGAGGCCGGCCTGCCCAAGATCATGGAGACGGTATGGAGTTTGACCAAGCCGTAACGCAGCTCGCGACGCTCGTCGAGACGCTCGAGCGCGATGGTGACGAGCGAGCGCTGCTGCTGCTCGCGCTCGTCGACGACGTGCACCGCCCCGGCATCGAGCAGATCGTCGCCGGCGAGTTCGAGCGTCCCGAGGCGCTCGCGCTGCGGTCGATGTACGGGCTGGCGCCGGTCGACCAGACGACCGAGGCCGAGGAGGCGCTCGACGAGATCAGGCCGTACATCGAATCCCACGGCGGCGCGCTGGAGCTCGTGGAGGTGCGCGACGGGGTCGTCAGCGTGCGGATGACCGGGTCCTGCAACGGCTGCGCGGCTTCGGCGATGACGCTTCGGCGCGGGATCGAGGAGAAGCTTCGCGAACGGCTGGACTGGTTTGAAGAGGTGGTGGCGCTGGAGCCCGAGCCCCAGGACGACGACGGGTCGCTGCCGCTGTTGCAGATCCAGCAGGTTCCCAAGCCGGCGGCGAGCAACGGCGCGGCGGACTCCCAGCTGCTGCAGATCGGCAAGCTCAAGAAGCCGGTCTTCGTCGACGTCGGACGGCTTGACGAGCTGCCGCCGGGCACGTCCAAGGCCGTGGACGTCGACGGCAACTCCGTCCTGATCTTGAACATCGATGACGAGCCATACGCCTTCGCCAACGTCTGCCCGGCGGCGGGGGGGCGCTTGCCGCTGGAGGGCGCTCGCCTCACCGACGGCGTGCTCGTATGCCCGTGGCACAACTGCGCCTACGACGCCCGCTCCGGCAAGCGCGTCGACGACGAGCCCGGCGAGCCGGCGCTGGCGGTGCTGCCGATCGCCGTTCGCGACGGCGTCCTCAAGGTCGCCGCCAACGCCTCGTGAGCACGGCGCCACCCTTCGAGCCGGCTGACGTTCGATCGACGCGGGTGCTCGTCGCCGGCGTGGGAAACGTGTTGCGCGGCGACGACGGGTTCGGGCCCGCGGTCGCCGAGCTGCTGGTCGGGCTTCCCGAGGGCGTGGAGGTCATCGAAACCGGGACGGGCGGCATCGCGCTCCTGCAGGAGCTCATGGTCGGCTGCTCCGGCCTGATCGTGATCGACGCGGTAGAGCGGGGAGCTGAGCCGGGAACGCTCTTCTACATCGAGCCCGAGATCGAGGAGACCGGACATGTGCCCGATGTCCATCTCGCCAACCCGGCTCGCGTGCTGTCGATGGCCAAGACGATGGGCCTGCTGCCCGAGCGCGTCGTGATCATCGGCTGTCAGCCGCTGGACACCGAAGAGCTGTGCCAGGGGCTCTCGCCCCCAGTGCAGCATGCGCTGCACATCGCCGTCAACAGGATCGAGGAGACAGTACATGCCTGGCTATAACTCGATCGAGGAGCTGCGCACGGCGCTCACGAATGAGTGCTATCTCACCGACGACGGTCTCGCCACCGTGGTGTTCCTCGCGTTGCGATTGCGAAAGCCCTTGCTCGTCGAGGGCGAACCGGGGGTTGGCAAGACCGAGCTGGCCAAGGCGCTGTCGGCGGCGACCGGAGCGCCTCTGATCCGCCTGCAGTGCTACGAGGGCATCGACGTCCATCACGCGCTCTATGACTGGGACTATCCGCGCCAGCTGCTGCAGCTTCGAGCGGGCGGGTCGACTCCGCTGTACTCCGAGGAGTTCCTGCTGCGCCGACCCCTGCTGGAGGCGCTCGCCCAGCCCGGGGCGGTCCTGCTGATCGACGAGCTCGATCGCGCCGACGACGAGTTCGAAGCGTTCCTGCTGGAGTTCCTGTCGGACTTCCAGGTGACCGTCCCCGAGATCGGGGTCATCCGCGCGCAGGAGCCGCCGATCGTGATCATCACGTCCAACCGCACGCGCGACCTGCACGAGGCGCTCAAGCGGCGCTGCCTCTACCACTGGATCGACCATCCTGACCTGCAGCGAGAGGTCGCGATCGCGCGGGCGCGCCTGCCGCATGTGGGCCAGCAGCTCGCAGACCAGGTCTGCGCGTTCGTGCAGGATCTCCGCTGGCTGGACCTCTACCGTTCGCCCGGCGTCGGCGAGACGCTGGACTGGGTCGAGGCGTTCCATGCGCTCGGGCGCTACGAGATCGACGCCCAGACCGCCAGCAGCACGCTTGGCACGCTGCTCAAGGAGCGCGACGACCTCGAGCGCATCCGCTCGGGAGGCGGTCTGGACGCGCTGATCGCACGATCCGCCGAGCGCGCTCGCAGCGCGCGACAGGGGAACTTCGGATGATCGTGGGAGCGCACAGGCGCACACCTGAGCAGGCCATCGTCGTGGCTGCCGTCGGACTGGCTCGCGCGCTACGCGAGCTCGGGCTCTCGGCGAGCGTCGACGCCGAGCACACGTTCCTGCGAGCTCTGACCCTGATCGACGTTCGCGACCGTACCCAGATGTTCTGGGCGGGGCACTGCGCCTTCGTGCACACGCCCGAGGAACTGGCGGTCTTCGAGGTCGTCTTCGAACGCTTCTGGGAGGGCCGGCCGCTGATCCTGCAGGAGGCCGGCTCCGAGCACGGCGAGAGCGACGCGCGCATGCAGGGCTCCCATCACGGTGGCGAGGCGTTGCCGCAGTTCGGCGGCGAGGCCCGCACCGCGGTCCCGCTGGACGGCGCCGGCAACCGCGCGATCCAGGACATCCCGACGGCCGAAGGGGACACCGGGACCAGCCACCAGGAACGTGGCATCCTCGCCGCGTGGAGCGACGAGGAAGCGCTGAGCCGGCGCGAGAACCTCGAATATCAGCCCGACGAACTGCTCGCCCTGCGCCTGCTCGCACACGAGATCAGGCGTCAGGCTCCCGCCCGGCGCTCACGCCGCGCCAGGCCATCCCATCACGGCAATCGCTTTGACGTGCGCGGGACGGTGCGAGAATCGCTCGCCACCGAAGGCGAGACCTTTCGGCTCGCGTTCAGCGCCCCGACGCTGCGACCGCGCCGGCTGCTGTTCATCTGCGACGTCTCGGGCTCGATGGAGCGCTATTCGCGGGTGCTGCTGGCCACGCTGAAGGCGGCGATCGGCGCCGCCCGCAAGGCGGAGGCGTTCGTCTTCGCGACGCGGCTGACGCGCTTGACGAAGTCCCTGCACGGCCAGGATCTCGAGCGCTCGCTCGAGAAGGCGCGCGCGGCCGTCCCGGACTGGTCGGGCGGCACGCGGATCGGCGCGGCGCTGGCGGACTTCAACGCCAGCTACGGCCGCCGCGGGTTTGCGCGCGGTGCGATCGTGCTGGTCGTCAGCGACGGCTGGGACCGCGGCGATCCGAAGATCCTCGCGGGCGAGGTCGAGCGCCTGCAGATGCAGGCCCGGCGGCTGGTCTGGATCAACCCGCGGCCGATGAGCGTCGACCGGCAGCCGCTGGCCATCGGCATGCGTGCCGCGATGCCGTACATCGACGACTTCGTGCCCGGGCACGATCCGCGCGCGGTCGCTGGACTCGCGCAGCTGATCGGCGGTCTGGCGGGCGAACGACCGGCGCGCAGAGCCGTCGCGCCAGCAACCGCCGGCGGCTGAGCGGCGCGCCGTGACCGTTGCTCGCAACCTGCTTGTGAGCAGGCAAGAAGGTCCGTCGGCCGACGCGGCTTCGGCCCACCTGTGGCAGCCGCCAGAGCTGGCGCGCAATAGGTGTGCGGGACATACAGTCTTGTGTTACGCTCAATCCATGTTCAACGTCGTCTCTGGGGGTCTCAAATGATGGCTTCGACCGGCGGGTGGTACCTCGGTCTGGGAATCGGTGTGAGCATCGTGGTCGTCGTGGTCGTTCTCGTGTGCATGATCATCGGGTACGCGGCGAAGATCGCCGGTCAGGCGAAGAAGGGAACCGAGGCGATGGATGCGGCATTCGCCAACACCGACTCGGTCTGGCGCATTCGCGATATCAATCGATCGACTACGGGCATTTGGCGGGCCGCCGAATCCGCCCGCAAGTCCCTGGGGGGTTAGGCCGGCATGACAGAGATCGAAATCTGGCAGACGAGTCTCCTGATCGGAGGGATCGTGCTCGTTGCCGTCGTCGCGCTGCTTTCCGTGCTCCTGTACGTCGTGCGCGACGTCAACCGCAACGTCTTTGACCTGTGGACCGCCACCAAGCGCGTGGCGACGAACACGACGGGCCTGTACCAGCTCGCGGGCACGGCTTCGATCGTTCGCGCGTTGCGCGAAGAGCTGCTGCGCCAGGAAAAGCTGCTGGGTGGCGGACGATGAGCGCCCCGCTTCTCGGCACGAGCATCCCGCTGCTGTACGTCATCTCGGTGATCGAGGTCGTGCTCTTGGTCGCCATCCTGGGCGCGTTCCTGCTGGTCGTCGCGAAGTATCTGCGCGCCACGGCATCAACGCTCGCCGAGGTCACGTGGGGCGCGCGCGCCGTCGAGCGCCAGCTGCGCGCGGTCGGCTCCAATATCCGCCACGTCAACGCGGGTCTGACCGACGCGGCAACAGTGCTTCCGAAGGTCATCGAGCGTGCGGGTGGAGGTCCGGCATGAGTCTCTGGTGGGTCGTGAACATCGTTCTGATCGCGGTGATCATCCCCGTGGTGGTCGGCATCCTGCTCCAGGTGCTCACACCGCTCTTTCAGATCAAGAAATACGCGGACGACATCCTGGAGTACGGCGGGAAGCTGCCGGAACACCTCGACCAGCTTGGCGAGCTCGCCAAGACCCGGGATCTCGTCAAGCAGGCCGGTGCCGGCCTCGGCCGCTATGTCAGCGCGCTCGACAACATTCGCTAGGAGGACAAGATGGCAGCTGGCCCCCTCGTCACACTGATCATCGTGTGCGTCGCGATCCTCGTGATCGCGGCATTCCTGATCACCGTCGTCATCCTCCTGCATATGGTGGGAGAGCGTCTCACGAAAATTCTCGGTGCTGTCGGACAGGTCGTGGAGAAGACCGACGGCATCGAGCCGATCATCAGCGAGATCGCGGCGGACCTCCAGGCCGGCGACCGGGCACTCACGGCCTGCGCTCAGCGCGTCTCGAACCGCTACCCCTCCGAGGAGGAGCTCGACGAGCGCTCCCGGACCCCGGTCGGCGTCGGCGGAGTCAGCTGGCCCGAGACCAAGCAGGCGCCGTCCTTCCGGAACTACTGACGAACGGACGGGCCGGCCGACCCTTGTCATTTCCCGATCGAATGGTGAAGCGATGTGCCTAGCAATTCCCGGTCAGATCGTCGAATGGATCGACGTGGAACTGAATATCGCGATGGCGGAGGTGGCCGGCGTGCGGCGCAACGTCAACGTCGCGCTGCTGTCGGGCACCGAGGATGCGGTGGGGGTCGGCGACTGGGTCCTGATCCACGTGGGCTTTGCGATGTCGAAGATCGACGAGGCCGAGGCTGACGCCACCCGCGAGTTCCTCGAGGAGCTTGGCGATCCGTACCGCGAGGAGCTCGAAGAGCTTCGCGCAAGCACGATCGAGTAAGGGCCCGAGCATGCAGGCTGCGGTGTCCGGCCGCCGTCTCGCGGCGCCCGACGCCGCACGCGATGCTCGACGGGTTGGCGCCCGCGTGCGCGCGCGCGTCGGCTGGCATCACGATCCGGCGGCCGGGCCGGCCTCGCCCTCCTCGCCCTCCTCGCCATCCTCGCCATCCTCGCGTGACTCGGCGGGGCGTGGCCTACGCGTGTAAGCCTGCAGGAACACGTCGTGGACGTCCCGCGTGGCAGCGATCAGACCCGCGGTCTCGGCGAGCATCCTGCGGCCCTGGGCGGTGAGCCGGTACAGGCGCCGCGGCGGTCCCGCCCTAGCCGGCATCCAGCGGGATTCGACCCACGCATTGCGCTCGAGCCTTCTCAGCGTTCGGTACACCGCTGAGGAGTCGATGGCGACGCGGTGGCGTTCCAATGCACGCTGCAGCTCATACCCGTACGTGGCGTTCCCGTCGAGCAAGAGGAGCAACCAGGCTGTCACCAGCTGCTTGTGCGGTCTCAGCGATCGCTGCTCAGGAGGCGGGGGTGGCAAGTCCATGGTCGGAGGGTCGGCGCGACGGTCACGCAAGCGAACGAACGTGCGCGGTTCACGGCCCGTGGCACAGCGTGAACCACGGGCCGCGACCACGCTCCCAACGCCATGGCGTGCGCTGGATCGGGGGAGGGGGGGGAGCCACATACATATATGCCAAAAACATCTACCGAGGTCAAGGGCAACACCCGAAGAACCCCGATGCTCTCGCAGGAGGCGAGACGGTCTTGTGCGCACCTCGTGCCGACCCTGGGTGCGTTGGCCGGCGCGCCTCGCGGGCTGACCGGGCGGGCCCGTGAGGCCGGCGTTCGTCGCACGTCAAGCCGCGCGCTTGCGCCCTATCGCCTGGCGCAGCGCCACGCCGCCACCGAGCAGGATCAGGACGATGCCGCCGGCCAGCAGTCCGGTCTTCGCGGCGCTCGACAGGCGCGGGGGATCATTGAACGCCACGACCCCGCGTGCGAGATCCTGCTTGGCCGTCTTGACGCTGCCTCCCCGGGTGTCCGTCCAGACGGCGTACGCACGGGTGTCGGTGGACAGCAGGCCCAGCCTGCTGCCGATGTCCGGCAGCTTGCGCTCGACGCCGGTCCCGATCCTCGAGCTGAACGCTCGGTCGGAAACGGTCACGTGGGGCTCGAACGTCTTGCCCGCGTCAAATGACGACTGCATCGACACCTGGTTGAGGACGTTCGTGCGGTCCGCGCGGCGGTCGTAGTAGACGACGTCCAGACGTCCGTCGGATGCGACGGACAGCTGTGGCAGGTACTGCGCCGTCCCGTCACCCTTGGCCGTGTCGTTGACGCGTACCGGGGCACTCCAGGTGTCGGCCTTCTGCGGCAGCGACCAGAGGCGCACATCGGCGTCACCGTCGCGACCGTCCTGGAAGGCAACGTATACCTCGCCGCTGTCCCGATCGACGGCCAGCGCGGGAGACGGCGGCGTGAAGACGACGAATCGCTCGGTGGGCGTGATCGCGTCGTCGACGACCGACTCCTTCCACGTCGCGCCATTGTCGGTCGATCGGGCGAGCACGAGCTGCCACGTGCCGTCATACGGCGGGCCACCCTGGCCACGGTGCCCGCCGCCATAGTCGAGCGCGTCATCGCCGAGATCGAGATACAGGACGTTCAGCTCGCCTGGCTCCTTGCCGACGGCCGCGGACGGGGCGACGACGCGCTGGCGCGACGAGCTGCTGACGCGAGACGGCTCGGTCCAGTTGACACCGCCGTCGTCGGAGCGCACGGCCATGATCGGGTTGCCGGTGTTTGAGAACTGGTACAGGCCGAGCTCGTCGGCCTTCACCCACGTCAGGAAGATGCGCTTCGGTGCGGTCGGATCCGCCGTCAGCCGGACCTGGAAGGCCCTGCGGCCCAGCGGGGTCTGCACCGGCGCCTGGAGGGTCTTGCCGCCGTCGGTCGAGCGGCTGATCCAGACGGCGTCCGGTGCGTTGGCGCGACCCTTGAGCGTCACGTAGGAGACGAACAGCGAGCCGTCGGCAGAGAACGCGGCGTCGGGGGCGAAGCACGCGCCGGTGTCTCCCGGCGGCGCGGGAATCGGCGTCTGCGTCCAGCGGCCGCCGCCGTCGAAGGAGACATGCAGCGAGCAGGAGTACGCGGGGGAGTCGATGCGGGCCGCGGTGGCAAGGTTGTTCTCGTCGACGGGGTTGCGGATCAGCGTCGGCGAGTTGTTGGCGCTCAGATCGCGCGGGTTGGAGGCGCCGTCGTTGATGGCGATGTTGGCTCCCAGAGCCCGTGCCTCGCGCGGCGTGTCATAGGAGGAGGAGACGATGATCGCCCCGATCCCCGCCGCGATCAGCGCGACCGCGACGACCAGCAGCGGCAGCATCTGTCCGCCGCCGCTGGATCCGCTGCGCTGCTGCTTGTTGGATGTCGGTCGCCACCGGGACGTAGTGCTCATCGCTTCGTCCCCCTGCTGGTGGTCGATGTGCTGCGCTGCGTGCTGCGGGTAGCCTTCTTCGGAAGCGTGGATCGATACTTGATCTTGCCCCCGAACGTGACGATCTCGCACCCGTTGAGCCGGTCATAGCTGTCGGCCCGCACACGGTCGCGACCGCGGCCGCAGATGATCCGGTCTCGCTCACCGTCGCGTGCGTCGATCGAGTCGTTGCCGGCGCCGCCGTCGATGACGTCACGGCCGCCGCTGCCGACCAGGCGATCCTTGCCCGACTCGCCGAAGAGCCGATCGGCGTCCGGGCCGCCGTAGAGGCCATCGTTGCCCGGTCCTCCGGCGAGCAGATCGCGACCGTGACCGCCCCTGAGCCTGTCGTTCCCCGTTCCGCCGTAGAGCTTGTCGCGCTCGTCGTTGCCGTCGAGGCGGTCGGCGCCCGAACCTCCCACGAGGGTGTCGTTGTCGTCTCCGCCATACAGGCGGTCGTTGCCCTTGCCGCCGTCGATGCAGTCGACGCCCTGAAAGCCCGAGATGCTGTCGTTGCCGCCGAAGCCGAAGATCTCGTCACCGGCGATCGTTCCTCGGATGCGTTCCCCGTTGTCGGTACCAATCGTCCGGTTGACGCAGTCGCCTGGCGCCAGCGCGACGTCGGCCGCGGCGGCTGGTGGGCCGGCCGCCGGGGCGGCGGGCGGGGCGGCAGGCCCGGTCACCACCGGCGCGGGCGCGGTCGGCGGCGCCGGCGGGGCGGAGTTGTCGCTGCGGAAGATCCACGCGCGACCTCCCCCGCCGTAGGAGACCCCGTCAATCTCGACGTCGGCGATGTACGCCGAGGACGCGAAGTCGATGAAGCCGTCGCGGTTGAGGTCGCCCATCGGGATCAACCCGACTCCGAATCCGTCACCGCGCACACCGTCAGGGTGGGGGATCGTCATGAGGTTCGTCCCCGTCTGGATGTTCACGAAGTGCAGGTCGGCGAGGACGTTGTTGGCCGCCTCGGTGAACGGATCGAAGCGGAAACCGCCGACGAGCAACTCGTTGGCGGGGGCGCTGGGCCCGTCGACCAAGTTGCCGACGCCCGTGAACGCTCCGCCGAAGTTGCCGCCGACCTCGGGTGTCGGATCGGTCATGCTCGCGAACTGCCAGCTGCCGCTGGCGCCGCCGCCGCCGCCGACGGCGTTGAAGGCCCAGATCTTGCCGTCATCGGTCTTGCGGGCGTTCTGCAGCGCTGCCGGCAGCAAAATGTCCGGTGCGGTCGACGCGCCGAGGTCGCCGACCGCGCGGCCACCGTTGAAGGAGCCGCTGAACTGCGTCAGCTTCTGAACCTCGGGGTGCGTGACCGCGACCGTGCCGCTGCGGGTCTGGTGGATCGCACCTGTGGCTCCCTTGAAGACGAAGGCCGCCCCGACGTTGTCAAAGCCGATCCCCGGTGAGCCGAGCGGGTAGTCCATGTTGCGCGCGGCGATCGTGAACTCCGGCGCACAGGACGCCGCCCCCGGGGTCGCGAAGCAGTCCACCTTGGTGACGTCGGTGTCGACGTCGCCAAGACGGTAGAGGTTGCCGCCGAACTCGCCGCTGCTCGTCTGCGAGAGCGGGTTCTGCATCGCGTAGAGGGCCTCGTCGAGAATCGCCTTCGGGTCCGTGCCGGCGATCTTGCCGCTGTACGCCCAGGCCTTGCCGCTCCTGCACGATGCCACTGAGGACTCCGCGCAGACCGAGCCCGCGACCGCCTGGGCGGGCGTCTCAGCAAAGTTGCGTGCCGTCACGACGATGTCCGCGACGCCGTCGCCGTTGAGATCGCCGATACGGCTGGCCAGCGGCGTGGCGGGACACGGCCCGACGCCGTTGTTGTTGTTCTCTGCGGCCGATCCGGCGCACGGCGCCATCGACTGCGGCGAGGCCATCACGCGGCCGAAGTGCGAGCCGGCCTCCAGGGTCTTCTGGGCGATGCGGTCTGCCTTGGGCATGTCGACGCGCTTGAGGACCGCTCGCGTCTTGCCGTCGATGATGTAGCCGCGACCGAGCGCCGGATCGTCGTTGGTGGCCTCGATCGAGGGATCGTCGGCGTTGACGCGCTTGCTGCGTGAGCCGACGATGATCTCGGGAATCCCGTCCGGCTCGCCGACCGCCGCCGCGTCGCAGATCGCATCGGCGTCGTTGCCGTCACCGCCTGGGCAGCTGCCGATGTCGGGCATGGTCTCGACGTACACGAATGCGAGGATCGGGTCGGAGCCACCGGGATTGAGCTCGGGCGGCCTGATCGTGTCGATATGGGCGCCGGTCGCGCCGTCGAAGACGAAGACACCGGTCTGCGTTGGGTCCTGAGACTGGGCGACGAGCAGGTCGAGCTTGCCGTCGCCGGTGAGGTCGGCGCTGGCGATGCCCCAGCCGAACGACCCGCCGTCCCGTGGCGCCGGCGAGTCGATGGTCTGGGCATTGAACGTGCGCGGCAGGCCGGGGGCCTGAGCGGCGCTCGTGGCGACCGGAAGCGCGACGAGGACGAGTGCGGCGACGGGAAGAAGGCTCAACCGTCGGCGAATTCCGTTTCGAGTGGGCATGGTGATGACAGTATTCCGATCTAGGTGTCGACGCAATAGAGTCTGACAACAGTTACCGCGGGACTCGGGTCACGGGAGGGCGGAGAAGGCTGAGGATCCGGCGGCCGGGAGCTCGCGACGTAGCAGCGGAACGACGCGGGGCCGGCGAAACGCCGGCCCCGCTGAACGTCGAGCTATCGCAGCATCGGTCAGGCGGGACGACGCCTGCGGACCTCTGCGGCCGTGAGGCCGGCGACGAGCGAGACCAGGCCGAAGGCCAGCAGCCCGATGCCCAGCCCGAGGCCCGATCCGGCGCCACCCTGCGGAGCGCCCGCGACGGCGCCCATCAGGGACGGCGTGCGACCCGGCTCGTAGTTGCTGAACAGGTCGCTCAGCGCTGCCTGCTCGGCCGGAGCCGCAACGGGCGGTGTGGTGGCGGTCCGCTTCGTCGAACCCGAACCCGAACCCGAACGCGACGTGCCAGTGGCCGCGGCCGGCGCGGGTGCGAACGTCGTGGACGGCGCCGCCTGAGCGGTTGAGCCCGAGAACACCTGCTGGCCGCCGGAGGACGTCGCCGTCGTCGTGGCGGTGCTCCTCGAAGCGCGAGGCGAAGCCGTCGAGGGCGTTGCCCGGGTGGAGCGCTCGCCCGACGCCGGCGCCTGGCTGCGAGCGATGCTCGGCGCCTTGAACTTCGGCGCTGTCGCCTTCGTCGCCGGGCCCGCGGGTGCGGACGCTGCCGGCGCGCTCGGCGCGGCGGCAGTAGGCGCCGCTGCCGCGGAGGGAGCCGGTTGGGCCGGGGCGGCGACCGAGAAGGACGTCGGCGCGAAGCCACCGGTCGGACGCGATGCGGTGATCGTGTAGTTGCCCGGGGCCGAAGGCGCGACGAGGCCCTTGTAGACGAATCCGCCGCCTCCGGAGGCCTTGACGGTTCCAGAGCCCGAAGGCCCGCTCACCGCGATGTTGGCGTTGGGCACGAAGTAGGAGCCGTAGACCGTGATGGCGGCTCCGGGCTGGTAGGTCGACTTGTCCAACGACACGTGCGCCTGTGGATTGCAGGCGTAGGCAATGGCTGCCGGCACGACGAACAGCGCCGCCACCATCGTGATGATGCTGGCGCGGCGTCTGCGCACCACGCCTGAGAACCCGGCTGACGGGGACACGGCACACTCCTCTGTGGAAGAACCCGATTGATCGCCCGATGGGCGGACCTCAAGCGAACATACAGCAACATGTGGGCAACATCTAGTCTTAATGTATGTAGCGTCGCATCAGCTATCCGTCGGGAGGTGGCCGCACACGTCGTGGGCGGACGTCGCTCCCGTGCTTGAGGAGCACGAGCCGGGCTATCGTGCTCGCCCGTGATGCGCCGCCGGCTCACCCTTCTCGCCGTGGCGCTGCTCTGTGCTCTGGGTGGCGCGCACAGTGCTTCGGCGCAGTCGACCTCGACGCTGCGCATCGCCATTCCGGGCGAGGACGGCAGCCTGACGCCGTACACCTTCGAGTCCGGCTATGCGCTCATGTCGCTCGTCTACGACACGCTGACCTGGCGCGATGCCAGCGGTGTCGCGCGGCCGTGGCTCGCGCGGAGCATCAAGCGAGACCCGGCCAACAGGTTCGTCGACGTGCGGCTGCGCTCAGGCGTGCGCTGGCATGACGGCAGGCCCCTGACGGCCGGCGACGTCGCCTTCACGTACGCGTTCATGGCGCGGCGTCGCAATCCACGCTTCACGCCGCAGCTCCAGGACATCCAGGACGTCAAGGCCATCGGGGAGCTGAGCGTGCGTTTCACGCTTCGTCGCGCCTCGCTCGGGTTCAGCGATCAGCCGCTCGCCGACGTGCCGATCCTGCCGCGCCACCTGTGGGAGGGCCTGGCGCAAGGGCGGCTCGCGCCGGCCGGCCTACCTGTCGGCACCGGCCCCTACCGGTTGGTGAGCCATGAGCGGGGGGCGAGCTACCGCTTGCAGGCCAACTCCCGCTACTTCCGCGGCGCGCCGACCGTCCGGCGGATCGACGTGCCGATCATCGGCAGCGAGGATGGGCTCTTCACCGCGCTGCGCCGTGGCCAGATCGATGCCGCGCCGGTCACGGTGCCACCGGGCAGGAGCCCGCGAAGCCCGCCCGGCGTGCGGTTCTCCGACGAGATCTCCTACTCGGGGACCATGCTGCTGTTCAACGTGCGCCGGCCGCCGTTCAGTCGCGGCCCGGCGCGGCGCGCCGTCGCGCGCGCTCTGGATCTCAAGGCGATCACGGGCAACGCGGCGGGTGTCGACGGCGCCTCGGTGCCGGCCGACCGCGGCGTCCTGCACCCGAGGTCGCGGTGGGCCGGCGCCGGCGTCCTGCACCGCTTCGATCCCGACGCCGCCCGCCTCGCGTTCTCCGAGCAGGGGATCGGCGCGTTTCGCGTCGCCGCGCCGCGCAACGATCCGGTGCGTCTCGCCGCCGGGGAGCGCGTGGTGCGCGCCCTGGTAGCCGCCGGCGCCTCCGCCCGCCTGGTCACGCTCGCTCCGGCCGAGCTCGACCGAGCGCTTGGGCGCGGCGGGTCACCGGCGACCTTCGACGCAGCGATCGTCGGCATTCCGGCGCTGGCATCCGACGACCCCGCATATCTGCGGGCGGTCTTCGGTGACTTGAGTGGTGCACCGCTCAACGACGGCGGCTACCGCAGTTCGGCGTTCGACGATCTCGCGTCGCGCGCCGCCTCCGCCACGACCGACCGCCGCCGGCGCGACCTCGTAAACCAGCAGCTGCGGCTGCTTGCCCGCGAGCTGCCCGCCGTGCCGCTGCTGTTCGGGGGCGGCACGTTCGCGTATCGCCCGGTGGCGTATGACCGCTGGGTCAGCATCCGCGGAAGCGGCATCCTCGACAAGCGCTCGTTCCTCTCGGGCGAGGTCGTTCCGGGGCGACAAGCACCGGCGAGCGCCGCACCGCGGGACCTGCTCGACCGAAGCCCGGATGAGAACTTCTCGCTGCTGCCGCTGATCATCGGCGTTCTCGTGCTGTTGATCGCGGGGGCCGGCTGGTGGGTTCGCCGCACCCGCCGATGAGCGAGGCTTGCCCGCCGCCGACCCCAGTACGTATTCTCCACACATAGTGCCGATCACCACCGACGACGGAGCGAAGAAGAAGGGCGCCCGCGACGCTCGTCAAGGACGGGGCCTGACGCGCTCGCTGGGCTTCTGGTGCGTCGTGGCGATCTCGGTGCTCGTCGTCGTCTACCTCGTGGCGCTGCAGGCCTCCCGGCCGCACCTCGTCGGCGACAAGCTGCGGCTGGACTCGTTCAATGGGCTTGTCGCGGACGGCAAGGTCAACAACGCGACGGTGCAGGACGTCGATCGTGTCGTCACCGGCGTCTACGACGCTCCGGACGGATCGCGCCGCCGCTACTACCTGCCCTTCTCGCGCAACGTGACGACATCGGTCGACAACCTCATCGACCTGCTCGTGTCAAGCGGCGTACCGACGACCGTCGACCAGCAGCTGCTCAAGCGGATCGTCGGGCCGGCGACGACGTTGCTGCCCGCGCTGATCCTCGTGATCGTCTTCCTGTACTTCATCCTGTCGATCCGCAGCGGGGATGGGCTGTTCGCCCGCAGCCGGGAGTCCGCCCGCGTGGAGGACGGCGAGGTGACCTTCGCCGACGTCGCCGGACAGGAGGCGGCGGTGACCGAGCTGCGCGAGATCTCCGACTTCTTGTCTCACAGCGAGCGCTACGCCGAGCTCGGCGCGCAGATCCCCCGCGGGATCCTGCTCTACGGGCCGCCCGGCTGCGGCAAGACGCTGATGGCCCGCGCGCTGGCCGGCGAGGCGGGCGCGGCCTTCTTCTCGATCTCCGGCTCGGACTTCGTGGAGATGTACGTGGGCATCGGCGCGCGCCGTGTGCGCGACCTCTTCAAGGAGGCGCGCGAGAACGCGCCCGCGATCGTGTTCATCGACGAGCTGGACTCCGTCGGGCGCCGGCGCGCCGGCTCGGGTCCGGGCAGCACGGGAGCGGCCGAGGAGCAGGGTCAGGCGCTGAACCAGATCTTGACCGAGATCGACGGCTTCACGCCCGCCCAGGGGGTCATCGTCGTCGGGGCGACCAACCGCCCCGACGTGCTCGATCCGGCGTTGCTGCGTCCCGGCCGCTTCGATCGCGCGGTCGGGCTGGAGCTGCCCGACGAGCGCGGCCGCGCCGGAGTGCTCGCCGTTCACGCACGTGGCAAGCCGCTCGGGGACGGCATCGACCTGGCATCGATCGCGCGGCGGACGGTCGGCATGACCGGCGCCGACCTCGCGAGCCTCTTCAACGAGGCCGCGCTGCTCACCGCGCGAGCCCGCCGTTCGCAGATCCTGCCCGACGATCTCGAGCACGCGCTCGAGCGCGTCCGCGATGCGCCGGAGCGCCAGCGACGCCTGTCGATGCGCGACCGCCGGATGGGCCAGTCCTTCCTGGACCGCGAACGCCTGACCTTCGCCGACGTGGCGGGCCTTGACCACGTCATCGAGGAGCTTGCGGAGGTTCGCGAGTATCTCGCCGATCGCGAGCGATTCGATCGCATCGGGGCGCGCGTACCGATGGGCTACCTGCTCGACGGCCCGCCCGGCACCGGCAAGACGCTGCTCGCGCACGCGCTCGCCGGCGAGTCCAACGCCGCCTTCATCTCCGTCGCGGCGACGGAATTCGTCGAGACCTACGTCGGCGAGGGCGCCTCGCGGGTACGCGATCTCTTCGCCCAGGCGCGCGGTGTGGCGCCCGCGATCATCTTCATCGACGAGATCGATGCGATCGGCGGACACCGCGGCGGCGGCGGAGGCGACAACAGCGAACGCGCGCAGACGCTCAACCAGCTGCTCGTCGAGCTCGACGCCTCCAGTCGCAACGCCTCGACGGTCATCGTCATGGCGGCGACCAACCGGCCCGACATGCTCGACCCGGCGCTGACACGGCCCGGGCGCTTTGACCGCAAGCTCACGATGGAGCTCCCCGACCTGCAGGCGCGCAAGGACATCCTCGCGCTGCACGCTCGCCGCCGGCAGATGGGCGCCGGGATCGACCTCGACGCCATCGCGCGGCTGACCTACGGGCTGGCGGGCGCCGATCTGAACAACCTCCTCAACGAGGCCGCGCTGCTCGCCGCGCGCCGCGGACATGAGCGCATCGACCAGCCGCTGATCGAGGACGCGCTGGACCGCGTCGGCGTCGGGATCGCCAACGCGCGACCGCTGTCGGCCGAGGATCGCCTCGTCGTCGCCTACCACGAGGCCGGCCACGGCCTCGTGGCGCGTGCGCTGCCGGGCGGGCGGGTGCTGCACAAGATCAGCATCGTCGCGCGCGGCGCCGTCGCGGGCGTGACCTGGATCCCGGAGTCCGGCGACCGCCGGCTGCGCTCGCGGACCGTCCTGATCGAGCGCATGGCGACGCTGCTCGGAGGCCGCGCCGCCGAGCAGCTGATCTTCGGCGAGCCCTCCGACGGCGCGGCGAACGATCTCGCCCAGGTCGGCATGATCGCGCGGCGGATGGTGACCGTGCTTGGCATGAGCGAGGTCGTCGGGCCGCTGAACTACGCCAGCGAGACCGGCCATGACGGCGTCGCATACTCCGAGGACACCGCGCAGCTCATCGACGCCGAGGCGCGGCGCTTGGTCAGCGAGGCCGAGGAGCTCGCGCGGCAGGTGCTGCGAGAGGACCGCGTGAAGCTCGAGCGCGTCGCCGAGGCGCTGCTGGAACGCGAGACGCTGACGCTCGACGACATCTTCGCGATCGTCGGGCCGGCCACGGTAGCGGGCGTATGACTCCCGCGGCCGCGCCCGAGACCAAGCCGCCGCTGTGGCCCGTGGACATGCCACTGCGCCCGCGTCCCGCCGGGCCGCTGTGGATGGGCGTCGCCGGCAAGGGCGGCGCAGGCAAGTCGGTGCTGTCGGGCACGCTGGCCCGCGTGCTCGCGCGCCGCGGCCATCGCGTGCTGGCGATCGATACCGATCCGATGCCCGGGATGGCGCACTCGCTCGGCGTCACGGAGCCCGCCATCCCGCTGCTGATGGGGGCGGTGCACAAGCCCGAGAAGGGACCGTGGCGGCTGCGATCGGGCATCGGCCCGGTCTGCGTCGTGCGCCACTACACGACGCCGGCGCCCGACGGCGTGCGGCTCATGCAGCTCGGCAAGGCCGACAAGGACGGGCTGGCGTCCGTCAACGGCTCGGTCAGCGCCTTCCTGCAGATCGTCCGCCGGCTGCACGAGGCGCGCTCGCTGCATGACTGGGCGATCGTCGGCGACCTCGCCGCCGGGCCGCGCCAGCCGGCGGCGGGCTTCTCGCCGTACGCCAGCCTGTACGTCGTCGTCGTCGAGGCCACGAGCCAGTCGGCCATGACGGGCCGGCGCGTCGCGCGGATCGCGCGCGGACCGCTGGGGGCGGACGTCATCTTCGTGGCGAGCAAGGTCGGCGGCCGCGAGGAACGCCTGCGAGTCGAGCGGCTGCTGGGTGAGCCCGTCGACATCGAGATCCCGGCCGACCCGGCCGTGCGCGACGCCGAGAACCGTCATCTGGCGGTCGTGGACGTGGCACCGACATCGGCCCTCGTGCAGGCCGTCGAGCATCTGGCAGACCTCATCGAACGGCGACGGATGGAGGCATCATGAAGATCGCGGTGTCCGGCAAGGGCGGGGCGGGAAAGACGACGATCTCGGGAACGCTCGCTCGCGCGCTGGCGCGCGCGGGTCACGACGTCACGGCGATCGATGCCGACGTCAACCCGATGCTCGGCATCTCGCTTGGCCTCGGCATGGACGGCACCGACCGGCTCGTCGGGATGCGCCAGGAGCTCAGCGAGGGCACGTCCGACGACGCGGTCCACGAGTACACGATCGACGGGCTGATCGAGCGCTTCGGCGAGGATGCGCCGGACGGCGTGCGCGTGGTCGTCGCGTCGCGCGTGGACATGCCCGACCACGGCTGCCTGTGCTGCGGCGTCAGCGCCGACCGGCTGCTGCGCGAGATGGCCGGCGACGGCCGCACCGTGCTCGGTGACCTGGAGGCCGGGATCGGCGTGCTGACGCGCATGGAGCCCGGCAGCCTCGACGTCGTGCTGGTCGTCGCCAACCCGACGCCGAAGTCGATCGAGGTCGCACGCCGTGCCGTCGAGGCGGCGATGGCCCGCGAGATCAAGGTGCTCGTCGTCGCCAATCGCATCGCCTCCGAGGAGGATCTGGAGATGATTCGCGAGGTGCTCGGCGAGCAGGACATGGCGATCATCCCCGACGATCCGAGCATCGCTCGCGCCGACGCCGAGGGTCTCGCGCCGATCGACCTCGACGATGAATCGCCCGGCGTGCGAGCGATCGTCGAGATCAGCCGGCGCCTTGTCGCACTGCCCGTGTGAGGCGGAGCGTCGCGTGCGTCTCCTGCTGAGGGCACTCGCGCTGCCGATCGGGGTCGGGGTCGGGGTCGGGGTCGCGGCGTGTGGTGGCGAGGACGTGGTCGTGCAGGAGGCTCCGAAGGATGCGACGCCGCGGTTCGCGCCCGCGGCGGGCGGCACGAGCCGCGTCGATCCCCTGCGAAACCGCGCCCTGCCGACGGGTCGCCTGACGATCACCGTCGACGACAGCGCTCCCGGCCGCTTTCGCTACCGCGCGCCGGCATCCGTTCGGGGCGGCCTCGTGGAGATCCGCCTGCGCAACGTCGGCGACGCCCCCCACAAGGCGCAGCTGTGGCGCATCACCGGCGATCACACGGTCAAGGAGGCGCTGCGCATCCGCCGGCCACAGCCCGACTGGCTGCGCACCGCCGGCGGGGTGAGCCTGACCGAGCCCGGATCGACGAGCCGCACCCTGCAATCGCTGCCGGCGGGCAGGTACTACGTCGCCGCCACGCTCGATCAGCCCGGAACCGTGGCCGCGTTCACCGTGACCGCGGCGAGGAAGGCGACCCAACCGCCGCGCGCGCCGGCGCGTGTCGAGGCACGCGACTTCTCCTTCCGGGTGTCCGCGCTGCGGGCAGGTCGCAACAGCGTCGACTTCGACAACACCGGCACCCAACCTCACCACGCCTTCTTCACGCCGATGCGCGCGGGGTCCACGCTGTCCCAGGTGCGCAAGTTCTTCTCCAGCAGCACGTCGACGGGCCCTCCGCCGATCGACGCGGCAGGGACACGCGAAACGGTGGTGCTCGAGGGTGGCGAGCGCCAGGTCACGCAACTCGACCTGGAGGCGGGGAGGTACGCGCTGATCTGCTTCGTCCGGGGACGCCAGGGCGGCCCTCGCCACCTCGAGCTGGGCATGATCAACGAGGTACGCGTGCGCTGAGCCCCACCCGGCTTCGGGGCAGATCGATCGGCGAGTCGGAGCGAGCTACGCCTTGCCGCGGTGCTTGTCCTCCCTCTCCCGAGGGCAGATGTCGTCCGTTCAGCGCCGACCCCAAAACACCCGGCCTTGCAGCCGCCTCCCAATGGAGCCAGCCTGCCGGTCTCGAACCGGCGAGGGAGCCTCCCCGGCACCCCGGACTGTGCCGTGAGCACGCCCATCAGACTCGTTGGTTCTCAGGGGGCTTCCCGGGCGATCAAGGTGGCGACATGTCGACATCGCGCGTCGCATGCTCGTAACCGTGGGCCGCGACGGCGTGTCCGCCGATCACGACGAAGTCGACGCGGGCGCGGGCAAGGGCGGTCAGCAGCGCACGTTGGCCTGGTGCAGCCTCACTCACCTGGCTGGAGCCCGGCGCGCAGTTCGCTGGCCAGTGAGCTGAGGTCCAAGGCGCTCTCCAGCCGCTCGCCCGGTGTCGTCTCGCGGAAGCGCCGCCTGGCCTCCTCGTGCTTGACCTGCTCAAGCTGGGCGAAGGTCTCCCGCTGGCGCACATCGTCGGTGGCACCGCTCATGGGATCACCGTACCGCGTCCAGGCGCCGTGCTCACGAGGCATGATCCGTCGAGCGGATTGCCGCACGATCCGGTATCGAAGATCTCGTCGATCCAAGCAAGTATCGCCGACTGGAGCAGCGCTTCGCCGACGCAGGCGGTGAGCTGATCATTCGACGGCGACCCGTTGCCAGCGGTGCGGTCGGCCGTGTCTTCGCCGTCGATTACCCCAAGGGCGCGCGGGGTCGACGACCGCGGTCGGCTAAACGTCCAACCGGGCATGGGCGGGCCAGTGACCGTAACGGTCTGCGTGCCCAGCCATACGCCCACCACCGCAGGGCAGACGATCTACGAAACACTGCCTGACCTGTGCTCGCTGGTCAGTCCCAGCGACGCGCCGGCGACCGTCAGGGCGCTCAGGGACGCCGGCTACCGCGTAGACGTCAAGCAGATCACCTTCACGAATCCCGGCGCCCGGGCTCGCGACGTAGAGGATGCCCCCGCAGGGACGCTGGTCATCGGCGTCCTCAACGCCAAGGGCACATCGCTCGACATCCCGCCGGAAACCAAGCACCTGATTGTGGAAGTCGGTCAGCTCGCTGAGGGACTCGACGACGAGCTCACCAGTCGGGCAGGAGTGAGGGAGCCCGCTGCCCGTTGCGCCGCCGAGCGGAGAATCCTGATGGGCCAGCGCGGCTCGCCGCCGGGCCGCGGTGGAGGTCCGACGCGCGGCACAAGTCTTGGCGTCCGAGCAGCAATGACAATGCGTCGCCGACGAGGTTTAGGCCATCGAAAAGGCCATCGGGCCATTCTGCGGATGTTGCCGGCTGTCGACAGCCGGCGTTGAAACCATCCGTTTCCAGCATCTTCCTTCAGTGGAGCCAGCCGGTCTCGAACCGGCGACCTCCTGCTTGCAAAGCAGGCGCTCTCCCAACTGAGCTATGGCCCCTCGACCGGGCAGTTTAGAACGACCTATGCGCCAGCCAGCAGCTCGCCAGCCACACGGTCGGTCGCATCGCCGAGGCCGCCGAGCAGCCGCCGCGACAGCTGGGCACGCCGAAAGAACAGCGGCGCGTCGTGCTCCCAGGTCGCGCCCAGGCCGCCGTGGACGGAGATCAACGCACGGCTGGCGTAGTCCAGCGCGTGTCCCGCAGCGGCGCGGGCGGCGCTGGCGGCCAGCGGGAACTCGTCGGGCGCGTCCTCATATGCCCAGCCCGCGTACACCAGCAAGGAATAGGCGTTCTCGCGCAGCCGCAGGATCTCCACGAGGCTGTGCTTGACTGCCTGATAGGACCCGATCGCGCGGCCGAAGGTGAAGCGCTCCTTCGCGTAGGCCACGCTCGTCTCAAGCGCTGTCTCGACCGAGCCCAACGACTCCGCTGCAAGCAGCGCCTGCGCGAGGTACCAGGCGCTGGCGCATTGATCGGCGCCGACATCATCCAAGACGGACACCGACGCGCCGGCAAACGTCACGTGTCCCAGCGACCGCGTCGCGTCGAAGCGCATCACCGGCTCCACCGAGACGCCCGAGTCGTCCCCGTCGACGACCACCGCCACCGGCCCACCGCCGCCGGCCTGCGTCGCGACGACGACGAACACGCCCGCCGACGACGCATCCGGAACCCAGCACACGCGACCGTCCAGCCGGCCGTCCTCGCCGAGCTCGGGGGCTTCGACGCGCACCGACCCCGCCGACGCCTCGACCGTCCATGTCGACACCACATCGCCCGGCGGCCGCGCGGCAACCAAGCACGCGCGCACCGACCCCTCCGCCACGTCGCCCGTCACCGAAGATCCGCCGCGATCCAGCAGCTCAGAAGCCGGCAGGTGCCCGAGCAGCGCCACGCCCGCCAGCACCCTCCCCGCCTCCATCATCACGAGCATCGCGTCGAACACGCCGAGGCCGGCGCCGCCGGACGCCTCGCCGACCAGCAGCCCCGCCCACCCGGCCGCACAGGCCGTCGGCCACAGGTCCGGCAGCGACGCCGGATCTTCGATCGCCGAGCGCGCCGCGGCCACGGTGTCGACCCGCGACAGCGCGTCACGCGCGGCGTCGCGCAGGAAGACCTGCTCATCGGTCAACTCGAGGTTCATGACCGCGATCCCGACTTCGCCGCCGCAACCGCCGCTCGCTCGGCGGCTCGCAGCTCGGAGAACGCAATCCCCTTGTCAAGGCGCGGCTCGGGCGGCAGGCCCAGGACCCGCTCCCCGATCGTGTTGCGCAGGATCTCCTCGGTCCCGCCGGCGGACTTCAGCCCCGGCAGGTAGCTGATCATGTGTGACCACTCGCTGTCGGCCTCCAACGCCTCCGGTCCGAGCACGTCGGCGATCAGGTCGCCCGCCTCGATCGCGGCCCGCACCGTCGTGATCTTCGCCAGGCCCGACTCCGGTCCCGGGATCTGCCCCTGCTGCAGGGCACTCAACGTGCGATAGCCGGAGAACTTCACGGCCAGCAGCTCGAGCGACACCTCGCCCAGCCGACGGCGCACCTCCGGATCACGACGCGCGTGCGCGTCGGCCGCGATGGCCTGCGCGAAGCGCTCGGCGCGGTAGCCCATCGCCTCCGAGCCCAGGCCGATCGTCAGGCGCTCGAACATCAGCGTCGTCATTGCCGTGCCCCAACCGCCGCCCACCGGACCGCACACCGCGTCGGCGTCCAGCGCCACGTCGTCGAAGAAGACCTCGTTGAAGTCGGGCTCGCCGGACAGCTTGCGCAACGGGCGGACCGTGACGCCTTCGCCGTCCATCGGGACGATGAACATCGTCAGGCCCTTGTGCTTGGGCACCGATGGATCGGTGCGCGCCAGCAGCAGTCCGAACGACGCGAAGTGCGCGTTGGTCGTCCACACCTTCTGGCCCGACAGCCGCCAGCCGCCGTCCTCCTGCAACACGGCGCGCGCCTGCACCGCCGCGAGATCCGACCCGGCAGCAGGCTCCGAGAACAGCTGGCACCAGACCTCGTCGGCATGCAGCATCGGGCCGAGGTAGCGATGCTTCTGCTCGTCGGTGCCGTGAGCGATGAGCGTCGGCCCGAGCATGCCGACGCCGATCACGTCGAGGATGCCCGGCACCCCCGCGCGGGCGATCTCCTGGTTGACGATCACCTGCTCGACCGCCCCGAGGCCCTGCCCGCCGAGCTCTACGGGCCAGGTCACGCCCGCCAGCCCCGCCTCGGCCAGCGTGCCCTGCCACTCGCGGCGCGCGGCGATGCTCTCCTGCTCGTCCTGACCGGAGAACACGGGCGCCTCGGACCGGTGCTCCTGCAGCCATGAGCGCACCTTCGCGCGGTACTGCGCCTGCTCGGGACTGTCGTTCAAGTCCACCGCGTGCTCCTTTGGCTGACCTCCGGGGCGGGAGGGGCCACCATACAGGCGATGCGACCGACCCCATTCACGCTGATTCAGGGCGCCGCGACCGCCGCGGTGCTCACTCGCCTCGCCCGCGGTCGCACCCGCCGTGAGCCCCTCAAGGCGGGTCGATCGCCGGCGCCGCGGGACACGATCAGCGTGGTGATCCCCGCTCGCGACGAGGAACACCGCATCGCTTCCTGCCTCGTCGCGCTCACGCGGGACCCCGACATCGCCGAGGTCCTCGTCGTCGACGACTGCTCGACCGACGCCACCGCCGATGTTGCACGCGACGGTGGCGCGCGCGTCATCGCCGGCGAGCCGCTGCCCGACGGCTGGTGTGGCAAGGCGTGGGCGCTACAGCAGGGTCTGGATGAAGCGACGGGCGACGTCGTCGTCTTCATCGACGCCGACGCCGCGCCGCGCACCGGGCTGGCGCGGGAGCTGACGGCGCTCCTGGAGGAGGTCGACCTCGTCACGGCGGGACCGCGATTTCATTGCGCCAAGGCGGGCGAGCGGCTCCTGCACCCGTCGATGGCCGTGACGATCCCCTACCGCACGGGTCCGGGCGACGCCGTCGGCTGGCAGCCCCAGGCGAGCCGGGCGATCGCCAACGGCCAGTGCCTGGCGATCCGCCGCGACACCATCGAGCGGGCCGGCGGCTGGACCCGCGTGAAGGCGAACATGACCGAGGACGTCGCGCTCGCCCGCGCCCTGCGCGCCGACGGCCTGACGATGACCTTCGTCGACGCCTGCGACCTGCTCGAGGTGAAGATGTACGAGTCCGCGCGCGAGACGTGGAACGGCTGGGGACGCTCGCTGATGGCACCCGACAGCTCCACCCCGCTGCGCCAGATAGAGGACCTCGCCGTCCTCTGGCTCACGCTCGCGCTGCCGCTGCCGCGCCTGCTGACCCGAACGGGCACCCCGCTGGACGGCGTGCTGCTGGCGATCAGGTGTGCCATGCACGCGGCGCTCGCCCGAAGCTACGCGCCGCGCGGCGCCGCGTTCTGGCTGAGCCCGCTTGCCGACGTTCCCGTGATGGCACGCCTCACGTGGTCGGTGCTTCGTCCGTCGCGCTCGTGGCGCGGCCGGACCTACTCGCGAGAAAACGCGCACCGATCAGGCACATGAGCCCGCCGGTCGCGGCGACGTGCTCGACCGGCGAGGTCGCGAGCTGCAGCAGCGGGAACGCGAACACCCCCACGCGCGCGCCCAGCGCGAAGCCGCCTCGCGTCGGTGTCAACACGGCCAGCAGCGCGAGCGCGATCGCACCGGCAAGCGGCGCCAGCACGAGCGCGCCGCCGACGAACGTCATCACCGACTTGCCGCCGCGCAACCTGGCGAACGCCGGGAACGCATGGCCGATCATCGCTGCCGCCACCGCCGCGTACGCCACCCAGACGTCGCCGGCGACAAGGCCCGCGATCCCGGCCAGCAACCCTTTCAGCCCGTCGCCGATGAACGCCGGCCATGCTCGCGCCCAGCCGAGCTGCTCGAGCGCGTTCCACGCGCCGGGGTTGGCGTCGCCGGTCGCGTACAGGTCGACGCCGTGGCCGCGGGCCACGAGCACCGACACCGGCACCGAACCCAGCAGGTAGCCCACAATGCAGGCCACCACGTACTCCATGCCGCCGCTCGCCTCCTTTCACCTCATCCGCTACCCGCGCTCGACCGCGCCACAGGGATTGTCGCGGATGGGCCTGGACCGCCCCGAGCTCAAGCGGACGCCGGGCCTGCGCTTCTGGCGCATGCTCGGGACCGGGCGCGGCGCCACGATGACGATCGGCGCCGACCTGCGCCGCTGGGCGCTGTTCGCCGTCTGGGAGGACGAGTCCGCGCTCGACGCGTTCCTGCGGTCCAGCCCGGTCGCCATGCGCTGGGAGCGGCTGGCGCGGGAGCGCTGGCACGTACGCCTGGCATGCGTGCGCGCTCATGGCGCGTGGGGCGGCAGCAACCCGCTCACCCAGACCCAGCCCGCCACGGCCGGCGCACCGATCGCGATTCTCACGCGCGCCACGATCCGCCCGACCCGCCTGCTGGCGTTCTACAACGCGATCGAGCCCCCGGCGACCCGCCTCACCGCGAGCCCGGGCCTGCTCGCGTCGGTCGGCGTCGGCGAGTGGCCGATCGCCCGCCAGGCGACGTTCTCGCTGTGGCAGTCGCTGGCAGACGCCCAGGCATACGCGTACGGCTCGGAGGCTCACAAGGAGGTCGTGCGCCGGACGCGGGCGGAGGCGTGGTACTCCGAGGAGCTCTTCGCCCGCTTCACGCCCTACGGATCGGCCGGCACGTGGGACGGCGCCGATCCGCTCGCCGCGACCGATCGCTAACCGCTCGACAAGAGCCGATCCAGCGGCGCCCAGAACGTCCGCCGCGCGGCGGAGGACGAGCGCTGCGGCGCGCCGTGCATGTCGACCGTTCGGTCGCGCACGATGCGCAGCGTGGTCGTCGCGCGCGTCGCGGTCCGGGCGATCGTCCGCGCGACCCCGCTGCCCACCACCCTGTCGCGCGCACCGGCGAGGACGAGCACGCGTGTGCCCGCGGGGATGTTGCGGGCGTCGACCGCGGGGATGCGCAGCGAGATCCCGCGCAGTGAGCGCCCCGGATAGACGCTGAAGACGGCGTCGGGAGCAGGCAGCTCGGCCGCTGCCGCCGATGCCGCATAGTCGGCCGCAAGCGCCCCGCCCGCCGAGTGCCCGGCGACGACGAGCCGCCGACCGCTCGCCGGCACTCGCTCGAAGGCCAGCCGCAGCGCGACGAGCGTGTCGGCCAGCGGCGTGACGGTGTCGAGGTACGGCGCGACCTGGTAGGCCGGGTAGATCACGGTCGCGCCGCCGCGCACGAGATGCGTGATCCACGCGCCGTAGAACGCGGGATCGACGGCGAACCAGCCGTGCAGGAACACGACGACCGGGCCGGCCTCCCCGGCGTCGCGAGACCGGAAGATCGCGGCGCTCGCCGCGTCGCGGCCGACGTCGACGCGCTGCGCGCCGCGCGGCACGAACGCCTGCGCGCCCGCGGGAGCCGGGTATCGGGCCGTACGCGGCGGACGGTCGTTGCCGTCGCCGCGCAGCGCGGCTGAGACGAGCAGCACGACGACGATCACCAGCGGCACGGCGGCCGCGAGCAGCAGGGCCCGCGTGCGGTTCATGCCTCGCCGATGAGGTCGGCGACGACCCGTCCACCGAGCGCCACCAGCGGCAGCCCGCCGCCGGGATGCGCGGTGCCGCCGGCCCGGTACAGCCCGCCGACGCCGCGAACCACGGGTCCGGGCCGGCGCAGCGTGCCCAGTCGTCCGTGCGGGGCGGCGCCGTAGATCGCTCCGCGCGCCGCGCCGGTCAGCCGCTCAAGGTCAGCCGGTGTGCGCCGTCCGGCGCAGACGATCCGCGACTCGACGCCGAGCCGCTCGATCAGCCGCGACTCGTAGGCGTCGGCCTCGGCCTCGGACTCCGGGGCGCCCGCCGGGGCGTTGACGAGCACGAACCAGTTCTCCGCGCCGACCGGCGCTTCGGAGGCGTCGGTCGCACACGAGGCGCTGACGTACACCGTCGGATCGCGGACGAGCCGGCGCGCGACGAAGACGTCGTCGAACTCCGCGTCGTAGTCCTGCGGGAACGTGATCTCGTGATGGGTGAGCCCCTCGGTGCGCCCGCGCAGGCCGAGCATCAACGCGAACCCCGACAGCGAGCGCTCGGTCTCGGGCTGGGACGGTCGGCCGAGCAGCCGGTCGAGCATCAGCGCGTCGCCGGCCCACACGACGGCGTCGGCAGCCAGCGGTCCGGCGGCGGTGCTCACGCCCGCCACCCGAGCACCGTCAAGCAGCAACGCGTCCACGCGCTGCTCGTAGCGCACGTCGCCGCCGAGCGACAGCAAGCGGTCCTCGATCGCGCAGACGAGGCGATGGATCCCGCCGCGCACGTGCCATGCGCCGAAGGCGTGCTCGACGTAGCCGGCGACCGCCAGCGCCGCGGGTGCGCGCCGCGGGTCGGCCCCCGCGTATGTCGCGAAGCGCTCGATGACCATGCGCAGCCGTGGCTCGCGCGTGTGGGCGCGTGCGAGCGAGCGCAACGTGTGCCACGGGCGCACGCGCAGGAAGTCGCGCGGATCCGGGGGCGGCGCGCCGGGCGCCGGCCGGCGCGGCGGCCACGGCGGTGGCCCTGACAGGAACGGCACGGAGGCGCGCCACATCGCCGCGCATGTCGCGAGGAATGCCACCCAGTCGCCGCCGGTGCCGGGAGACCATGCTTCCAGCGCCGAGATCGTCCGCGGCAGGTCGGCGCTGAGCTCGACCCTGCTGCCGTCCGCGAAGCGATAACGAGTGACGGGCTCCACGCGCACGAGCTCGACGCTCTGCGACAGCGCCGCCCCCGTGTCGGCGAACAGCTGCTCGAACACCCACGGCATCGTCAGCAGCGACGGGCCGGTGTCGAACACGAAGCCGTCGGACTCCCAGCGGCCGGCCTTGCCGCCGGCGACCGCATGCTCTTCGAGCACGGTCACGCTGTGTCCGGTCGCGGCCAGCCGCACCGCGGCGGACAGCCCGCCGACGCCGGCTCCGACGACGACGATCCTCATCGTGATTCGCGGTGGCAGCGTGCCAGCAGCCCCGGTACGGCGAACGCCCCCATCGCGGCTGCACCTGCGAGCGCCACGCGCGGCCGGCGCCAGATGAAGACGTTCGCGACGAGCTCTCCGACCCACGTCCACGTGTACAGCGCCAGCGCCCCGTCGCCGTCGTGCAGCGGATCGTCGTCGCCGTCGACGAGCGCCCAGACCGCGAAGACCCCGGCGCTCGTGACCAGCCAGCCGAGGAAGTTGGATGCCGGGACGTTCTCATAGCGCCCGCCCTGCGGCCACGACCAGTAGCCCTCGCGCACCATCCGCGGATCCAGGAAGACGTCCCACGCCGTTAGCGCGCCCGCGGCCAGCATGACGCGCGCGGCTCGCCGACGGGAGATCAGGCCGGCCACGACCCACGACGGCCGCGCCATCATCGACCAGGCTGCTGCCGCCGCGAGCGGCACGCCGCCGACCTTGCGCCCGAGCAGCGAGGAGTACGTGTAGTGCCCGAAGGGCTTGCCGGTCGCGACGCCGGCGAGCTCGGTCGCGAAGCCCAGCGTGGCCGCGCTGCCCAGCAGCGCCGATGCGCGTGCGGGGCCGCGGGCGGCGACCGCGTCGGCGCTCGATGCACCCCACAACAGCCCGACGATCGCCTTGGTCCCCGCGGGCGTGCGCAGCTTGGCGACCTTGCCGTAGACCATCTGCGTCACGACGAGCGCGCCGAACAGCGACCCGAAGGCGCGCCTCATGTGCGCTGCTGGGGGGTACGCGCCCGCGCGGCGACGAGCAGCTTGCGCCTGCGACCGACGATCGCGCGGCCGGCCTGCGCGCCGTACCCGTCGCGCTCGATCTGGCGCAGGATCTCGCGGTACATCGCGCCCGCCGCGACGATCGCCCGCCGGCCGCAGGGCAGCATCGAGATGCCCGCCGCGCCCTGGTCGTAGAGCGCGTCGGCGCGGGCGATCTGGTCGCGCAGCAGCGTCTCGCGCTGCGACGGAGGGGGAACGGTGCTGCAGCCGAAGTGCTCGAGCGTCTCGCGCGCCAGGTAGACGCGCCCGGCCTCCAGGTCCTCGTCGATGTCGCGCAGGATGTTCGTGCGCTGCATCGCCTGACCGAGCGCGGACGCGTGGCCCGGCGCCGCCGGGTCGCTCGCGCCGAGCACGGCGGCCATGACCACGCCGACGGTGCCGGCGACGCGGTGGCAGTAGACGTCCAGCTCGGCCTCGGTGGCGATCGGCACCTCGCCGAGATCGTGGCGCATGCCCGCGCAGAACTCCGCGAACGCGTCGCGCGGCAGCTCGTGCCGGCCTTCCAGGTCGTGCAGCAGCGCCACCTCGCGAGACTCCGCCGCCTCACCGGCGCACCAGGCCTCGACCGCATCCAGCCGCTCGGAGGCACGCTCGTCGCCGTGGTCGACGAGATCGTCGAGCGTGCGGAAGACGAGATACAGGCGGTAGACGTCGTCGCGCAGCTCGCGCGGCAGCAGCCGGCACGCAAGCGCGAACGTGCGTGCGACGCGCTTGGTCGTCGCCCGCGCCTCGACCAGGTCGCGGTCCTCAGACCGGTGCAGCAGCATGAGCGCCCCTCCCCGCGGCGGCATGGTCGCGCGCGATCATCCCCGTCGTGACCTCGGCGCCGAGCAGAACCCCGGGGATGCCGGCGCCCGGATGGGTGCCCCCGCCGACGTAGTACAGGCCGCGCAGCGTCTTGTCGCGGTTGGGCGGACGCAGCCACGCGGACTGCTGGAGCGTCGGCTCGACGGCGAACGCGTTGCCCCAGGCAGCGCCGAGATCGCGCTCGAAGTCATCCGGCGTCATGCGGTGCTCGACGATCGTCGCGGCGTCCAGGCCACCGAGGCCGAAGGTCGTCTCCAGGTCCTCGACGAGCGCGTCGCGCACGCGGTCGGATTCGCTGTCCCAGTCGATGCGGTGGCGGCGCTGGTTGGGTACCGGCAGCAGCACGCACAGCGAGTCGCCGCCGGCCGCGGCCATCCCCGGTTCGCTGCGCGCCGGCGCGTGGACGTAGGTCGAGAACGTCGGCGCGAGGCGACCGCGGCGCGTGACGTCGCGGATGAAGCGCCGGTAGCCGCTGCCGACGAGCAGCGTGTGGTGCAGCAGCGAGTCGAACGTGCGGTCGGTTCCCAGGTACAGCAAAAAGCACGACATCGTCGGCGTGAGCCGGCGCACCGGCGCGCGCTGGCCGGTGAGCTCGTGCGTTCGCAGAACGTCGGCGTTTGACACCACGACGTCGGCGTCGATGCGGCCGGCGCCCTCGAGCACGACGCCCGTGACCTTGCCCTGGCGATGCTCGATGCGCTCGACGCGCTCGCCGCAGCGCATGTCGAGGCCGCGGGCCATCGCCTCGACGATCGCGTACACGCCGCCCTGCGCGTACCAGACCTCGTCGAGGAACTGCAGGTAGACGAGCGCTCCATAGATAGCTGGTACGCGAAACGGGTCTCCACCGATGAACAGCGAGTGAAACGAGAACGCCTCGCGCACGCGCGGGTGCTCGAAATGCGAGCACACCGTGCGCCACAGCGGCAGCGCGGCGCCCAGGCGCAGCATCGAAGGCGTGAAGGCGACGAGATCGCGCGCGCGCTCGAACGGTCGCCGCCCGGCGCCGAGGATTCCCTGCTCGTAGATCGGCTTCATCGCGGCCATGAAGCCATCGAACGCCGCGGCGTCGCGTGCGGAGAACTTCGCGAGCTCCGCGCGCATCCGCTCGCGGTCGCCGGTGAAGTCCAGGTGCTCCTCGGACTGCGCCCAGCGGATGCGGTAGAACGGATCCAGGCGCCGCAGCTGCACGTGATCGTGCAGATTGAGTCCCGCGGCCTCGAAGGTCTCCTCCAGCACCCATGGCATCGTCACGAGCGATGGGCCGGTGTCCCAGGTGAACCCCGCGTCGCGCAGCTGATAGGCGCGGCCACCGGGACGAGCGCGGGCCTCGAGGACAATCACGTCATGTCCGGCTCCCTGGAGGCGCATCGCCGCTCCGAGTCCGCCGAGTCCGGCACCGACGACGACGACCCTCATTGCTGGAGGCCCACGACGCCGGGCTGTCCGCGTGTCAGCTCGACCCGTGCACGGCCAGCTGCGGGCCGCCGGGCCGGACTGAATCGAAGCAGCTGCGGCCGTCGCGGTTGAACCCCGGCGGCCGCAGCCGCTCGCGCAGGTCGTAGCGGTGCTCGGCGCTCTGGTGGTGCAGCAGCAGGCATGCGCGCAGGACGTTCTTCAAAAGCACCACTCCGGCGAGATCGGAATCAACCGCCATCTACCGAGGACCGTACTCCAGCAGGCTCTCCCCCGCCATCGGCATTCGCGCCAGATCGGGCCAGGAGAGGCCTCGGGGCGAGCGTCCCCGCGCCGCTGGCGCGGCTGATCGGACCATGACCGGCGCCGACGCGCTATTAATGCTGGCTAAAGACCACCTCAGCCGCCGATATGGGGACACGGCCTCGGGACTTGGAATCGTCCACTGGACATTCCGGGGCGCGGTGTACTAATGTCGGCACGTAGATCGGCCGGATCGGGCAGAGGGAGACGTACCGGGATCCGGACCGGGACCATTAGGGAGCGAGCAACTGACGTGCGCGGCATGCCAAGCCTTGCGCGGCCAGGAGCGAAACAGAGGGGAGCCACAGTGCTTAGATGTCCCGGCGCATCGGCGCCACAACGGCGGAGCGTTCAGTGCCGACGCTAACTCGAAACAAGCGTAAGTCGGCGTCGCCGCAGTCCGCGCAGCCCACCGGCCCGAGTCGGTCCAGTGGCAGCAGAGGTGGCGTCCAGGGCGTCAACCTGATCATTCTGATCCTCGTTGCCGCGTCGGTGACCATCGCGGCGGGCCTGCTCGCCAAGACGGTCAACACCGCGCGCAGCATCGACGGCAAGGCGAAGAGCATCAGCAGCACGGGCGGCACGATCAACGCCTCGACTGATGCCATCGGCGAGCTCGTCCAGACCAACAAGATCGCTCGCTCGATTCTCAAGACGGCCTCTCCGCTTGACGGGGTCCTCACGAAGATCGTCCAGCGCGCGTCCTCGATCAACCGCGACGCGGCATCGATTGACGGGCTGGCCAGCTCGATCACCAACACGGCCGGCACGATCAACACCACAGCGAAGTCGATCGGCGGCTCAGCAACCGCGATTCTCGGTGTTGGCGGGACGATCAACGGCACGGCCAAGGAGATCAACGGCACCGCCGGGTCCATCGACACCGTCGCAGGCGGCATCAACAGCACCGCCAGCGCGATCAACCGCACCGCGCGGACGATCAACACGACCGCAGGCACGATCCTCGGTACGGCACGGACGATCGACAACGACGCCACGACGATCATCTCCGGCCTGAGCGCCACCGATGGCATCGCCAAGTCGATCAAGGTCGACTCGGGGAACATCCTGGTCGTGTCCGATCGCATCCTGGACACCGCCGGCTGCATCGACAAGTCGCTGCCGGGCAGCGGCAAGCCGGCCGATTCGTGTCAGGGCAAGCCATGAGCCGCACGATGAGCAACGACGAGACACTGCGGAGGTCCCTATGCCACGCCTAGCATCCGACACAAGGTGGACATGGATCTTCGCCACCATCCTGATCCTGGTCGTCGTCGTGGTGATCGGCTTTTTGTCCGGCATCACGAGCGCCCTGAGCTCGATCGACAAGGCTCTGGGCACGACGGACAAGACGCTGGTCGACGTCAACAAGGACGCCGACCCGCTGCCCGACTACGTCAAGACGATCAACGGCAACCTGACGGCGATCGACAAGGCGCTGAAGCCGGTTCCCGGCCAGGGCATCGCGATCCTCGGCTCGCTGACCTCGATCAACAGCCTGACCGGGCGGGTCGACTCCGCTCTGAAGACGACGGACTCGTCGTTGCAGGACACGTCGTCCTCGCTGGTCAACACCGGCGGAGACCTCGGGACGATCACCGGCTCGCTGCAGGACACGTCGGGGTCGCTGACCGACACGTCCAACGCGCTGAAGGGCACGACCAACGTCTTGGTGACGATCCGCGGCACGCTGCGGACGATCTCGGGCACGCTGGTCAACGTCAACACGCGCGCCTCGCAGATCAGCCAGGAGCTCAAGGACATCCAGTCCCCGGGTAGCTCGGGCACGGGCGCTGTTCCGGGTCTCGTCACCCAGATCAACGCTGACCTGACGGCCGTCAACCGCGACACCACGCCGATCAACGTGGGCCTGAACAAGACCCATGCTCACCTGAACAGCGCGTGCGAGTCGATCGTCGTCGGCCTCCTGAGCCTCATCCTGGCGGAGAACAAGTGCTAGGAACTCAGCTAACAATGCGAGGGGGGCGCAGCCATGCGTAACATCCTCAGCGGGGCACGAGGGATGAGTCCTGTGGTCCTCGTCATCCTGATCGCGTGGGCACTGCTCTCGGTGATCTTCCTGACGGGAACCCTGCTGGCCGCCCGGTCTATTGACCGGTCGGTGAGCGGCGTGACCAACAGGACCGATGACAGTGGCAAGCCCGAGAAGAACATCGGCCAGACGGTCGAGGAGATCGGCGCGGAGGCCAAGTTCATCGACGAGGCCCGCAAGACCGTTCAGATCTCCACGGCGATCCGGAAGGCGGCAGACCCGCTCTCCGGCCGGATGGCGACGACGCTCGAGGTGGCTGACAAGGGCATCAAGCCCAAGCTCGGCTCGATCCTCAAGAAGGTCGGCGTGATCAACGGTGTTGCGACCGAGATCAACGGAACCGTCAAGACGATCGGCGGCACCGTCGACCAGATCCTTGCGGCGGTCCTCGAGATCAACGGCAGCGCCACGTCGATCAACTCCAAGGTGCGGAACATCGGGCGAAACGTCCGGACGATCGACACCTCGGCGAGTCAGATCAACGGCAGCGCCCGCAGCATTCTCGGGCGGTTGTCGTCGGTCCTGTCGGCAGCTCAGCGGATCGACACCAAGGTCGAGACGATCAATGGCCAGGCGAAGGGCGTTCTCGCCACCACCGGGCCGATCCTCTCGGACTTCAACGGGATCCTCGCGAACGTGGGTACGGAGAACAACACGAACACCGTCACCGGTCACGCCAATGGCGTCGACTGTTCCACGCTGATCAGCGGAGCGGGGTGCAACAAGTGATTCTCGGAGCCACCTACACCGATTGGTACATCGGCTTCTCGTTGGCGTTCATCGTCATCGTGGTAGTCGTGATCATCGTGTCGACGATCCTCACCCTGGCGGCGCGCATCGCCGACCAGGCGCGAGCAGCGGCGGCGGGAGTGGACGTCGTCCGCGCCCAGACGACGAGTCTGGACGCGGGTGTTGAGCTCGTGAACGACTGTGCCGTGCGGATCCTCCACATGGCGCGGGCGCTCAGAAAGATCGCGGTGGGCAAATGACTTCCATCATGGCCGCATTCGACACGCACGCGCTGTGGCAGATCGCCGTCGGCATGGGCGCGGTCGTTCTGATCGTGGTCGTCATCCTGCTGATGCTCCTGCTGAGCTTCGTCAAGGACATTCAGCAGAGCGTGGCGATCCTGCTCGAGACGGCTCCGATCGTCGCGAAGCACACATCGAAGATCCCGCTGCTGGCGTTGACGCCGGCAGTGCTGAACCTCGTCATCGAGGAGGCCATCATTCAGGACGGATACATGAACGCCCTGACCGACGGTTACACGGGAGCGGGTGAGTCACTGTGAGCAGAGAGCTCCTGATTCTCATCAGCTACATCGAGGCTGCGCTGCTCGTCGTGATCCTCTCGATCGGGCTCAACCAGGTGCGCAAGCGCCTGATCATCATCTCCAACGGGCTCGGCGAGCTGGGCGGGATGTTGGCGACGGTCGAGTCCCAGCACCTGCGGGGGCTGGCCAAGTGGGTGGCCGACATCAACGGCCCACTCCAGGTCATCACGGGCGTTCTTCCCGGCATCGCCGCGAAGGCCGCGCTCGTCGTCCGCAAGGCAACGGGGGGCTGACGATGATCTACCTATGGGTCATGGACATCATCCTGGTCGCGTCGCTGTTTCTGCTCGGAGGGCTGCTCAAGGGCGTCCTCGGTGCGGCGAAGAGCATCGTGCCCAGGATCGATGCGATCGCCGGCGTCGCCGCTGCCGCGTCGAAGGATCTCGACGCGGTCGTGGTCCTGCTGACGACGCAGAACTACATCAGCCAGATCGTGGGATCTGTCGCCAACTACGGGGGCTCTCTTGACATCGCCCTCCCGGACGCATAAGGAGACCTGATGTCACTTGCATTGGCAGTCATGATCCTCCTGATCACGCTGATCATCGCGGCGCTTGCGATCTACCTGATCTCGACGATTGCCGAGCTCATCAAGATCAACAGGGGCCTGGCCGTGGTCATCGGCTCGGTCGGCGAGATCGTGGCGAAGAGCGCGCCGGTCAACGGCGTGGTCGACGCGATCAACAGCAACCTCGTCGCCGGACGCAACCTGCTGGAGAACCTGTTCCTCAAGAAGGGTGGCGACGACTGCGGCGGACTCGTCGAGTCGCTGTTCCCCGGTGAGGGCGCGAAGTTCCTGCAGCGGGTCGGTCGCAGAGGCTCGGTCGTCAACACCGGCATCGTGTACACGCGCGGAACGCAGATCCTGGCGTCGTTGGGTCGAGGCGCGCCGATCGGCGCGGCGCATGCCCGCGGTCCCGCGGTGCGCGACCCGAAGTACGCGACGACCGCTGCGTCGATGCTGTACCCGCGTCCGGGCGGCGACCCCAAGGCGCGCCCGAAGTCACCGGTCGTCGGTGGCAACTCGCCGCGTCAGTTCGAAGCGGCGCTCACCCCGGGCACACGCCCGCGGCTGCGCGACGGTTCGGAGGCGCCTCCGCCGTCAGCCGCTCCGGACATGCCCATGGGCGGCTCGACAGGCAACGTGCCGATGCCATCGTTCGGTGGCGGGCCCAGCGCACCGACCGGTCGGGTGGAGATCGCGACGCCGCCTCCGGCGGCGGCCGCACCCCCTCCGGCCGAGGATGCCGGTGGCGACGAGCCCGGAAGGTTGAATGTGAAGGGCAAGCGTCCCTGGGAACGCTGATCGTTGGATGAGAGAGCCCGGCTTCGGCCGGGCTCTCTCTTTCGACGCGAGACGGATGTGAAGCCGTGAATCGCAAGCTGCTGGGCCTTGTCGCAGTCGCCGCGGTGCTTGCGCTCATCGTCGGGGTCTCGGTCGGGCGCAACCTCATCTCCTCCGAGGCCGCGCTTCCCCAGAAGCCCGACGTCATTCGCGTCAAGGACGCGGCGTCGGGAACGTCGATCGCCTACCCGGGGGCATGGACGGCGTTGCCGCGGCCCGAGGGCGATGGCGATCTGGTCTTGAGCGTCAAGCGCGACGACGATGTCGCATCATTTCTCGTGCGCACGAGCAAGACGGACTTTGCGGAGGAGGTCACGCTCGCGGGGCTTCCCGTCGTGCGCCAGCTGACCGACGACCTGCTGGCAGCCGACGATCGCGTGAAGCTGCTTCGCCAGCCGAACACCGTCGAGCTCGGCGGCCTGCCGGGCTGGCGATACCAATACACCTTCGGGTCCGCCGCCAGCGGTGGCGCGCATGACCACTACTTCCTGTTCAAGAAGGGCCTGCTGATTCAGATCGTGTTCCAAGCGCAGCCAAAGGAGCGCCTGAAGGGTCTGCTGCCGGACTTCGAGAGGATCGCTGCGACCTTCCGCGGCAACGACGCGTAGTCCGCGTCAGCCGCCGATCTGCGACATCGTGCGCTCGGGCTGACGGAACCCGGGCTCGTTGACGCCGTGCTTGAGCTCCTTGCGCCAGACGGCGTCGCGGATGATCTCGCGCAATCCGTCATCGCTGATGCCGTCGCGCATCGGCGTCCGCAGATCGGTCTCGTGCAGGCTGAACAGGCAGGTGCGCAGCTTTCCCTCGGCCGTCACGCGGATGCGATCGCAGTCGCCGCAAAACGGCTCTGAGAGCGGGTTGATGAACCCGATCTTGCCCTTGCCGTCCTTGAAGGCGTAGGTGCGAGCGGTCGCGCTCGGGTCGCGCGGCAGGGCTTCCAAGGGGAACACCGCGTCGATCTCCCGGCGGATCTCGTCGCCGGTGAGCACGAGCTTCGGATCCCACGAATGGTCGGCGTCCAGCGGCATGAACTCGATGAACCGCACCTCGTAGGGGTGCTCGCGTGCGAACTCCGCGAACGGCAGGATCTCGGTCTCGGTGAACCCGCGCATGCCGACGGCGTTGATCTTGATCGGGTGCGCGTCGGGGAACGTCGCGAGGGCCTCCAGGCCGCGCAGGACGCGCGGCAGCGCATCGCGGCGGGTCATCTCGAAGAAGCGGTCGCGCTGGAGGGAGTCGACGGACACGTTGAAGCGGTTGATGCCGGCCTCGACGAGCTTGCCGGCGTCGCGCTCGAGCAGAAAGCCGTTGGTCGTCACGCTGAGGTCGGCGACGCCGTCGACGTCGGCGAGCATCTTGGCCAGGCGGGGGAAGTCGCGCCGCACGAGCGGCTCGCCTCCGGTCAGGCGGATGTCGCACACGGCCATCGACGCCAGCACTCCGACGAGGCGCTCGAGCTCTTCGAAGCCCAGGACCTGGTCGCGTTCGAGCCAGGGCAGGCCCTCCGCGGGCATGCAGTACTGGCAGCGGAAGTTGCAGCGATCGGTGACCGACACCCGCACGTCGCGGATGAAGCGTCCGTGGCCATCCTTCAACGGCTCAATCTTCGTCATTACGCCTCCAGGTACCTGATCTGCCACCACGTTTCTCGAGCAGCTCCACGCGCTCGAGCACGACTCCTCGCTCAATCCCCTTGACCATGTCATACACGCACAGCGCGCCTGCGGCGCAGCCGACCATGGCCTCCATCTCGACTCCGGTGCGGGCGCGCACCCGTGCGGTTGTGACGACGCTGACCGCGCCGGCCGGCGCGTCGACCTCGATGTCGACGTCGACGGCATCCAGCGGCAGCGTGTGCGCGAGCGGAATCCACTCGTCGGTGCGCTTCGCGGCTTGGATCGCCGCCAGCCGCGCCGTCCCGATGACGTCGCCCTTGGGGGCGTCGCCGGCGACAATGGCCGCCGCAGTCGCTGGCGACATCCGGACAACGGCCTTGGCGACCGCGACGCGATCGGTCCGCGGCTTCTCGCCGACATCGACCATGTGTGCCCGGCCTTGGGCGTCAAGATGCGTCAGCAGAGGACTGCCCATGGACACTGTGTCGTTGTCGGTGGCATCGTGGTTCATCAGGGTCATCAGTCGGGCGCGTAGACGCTTGCGCCCTCGCTTCAGTATGCCCAACTCCGAGCATTCCGATCGGCATGAGCGTTGTTGCGCCAGGTCATGCGCCGAAAACGACGTTGCTACGTTTAGCCCTAAGTGGCCGGCGATCTGCCGGCGGGACGAACGCGAGGAGGACGGACATGAGCGAGAGCGAGACGGAGCCGGAGACCGAGACGGTTTCCTGCCTGTACCCCGGGTGCGAGAGCCCTGCGGTGCCTCCGCCCAAGCACGGCGGTCCCCCGCCGCGCTACTGCGACAACGAGGAGCACAACGCCAGCTCGGCCTATCAGGCGATGAAGAAGCTGGAGGAGGAAGCCGCGAGCTGAGGCCGGCGTCTTCCCCGATCGCTATCGCTCCCGGCGCGTGTGGATGGCCGGCCGGGAGCGCTCGTCCGGGACGCCGCCGGATCGCGTGAGCATCGCCCGAGTCGCCTCGGGAAGCGTCGCGAACCGCCTCAGCGCCTCGGCGGGCGCACTGCGGCGATTGGGGACCGGAAGGTTTGCGTGCCAGACGCCTCGGATCGGCGTCCCGCGAACGTCGAGCACGACCAGCGCCCCCCGCTCGAGCTCGTCTCGGACCGTGTGCGCCACCGCCATCGTGACGCCGCGTCCGGCGAGGACCTGAGTCAGGGCCGCCGCGATGTTCGGGAACGTCCTCGAGCGCTGGGGCGCGATCGCCTGACGCGACAGGAACACCCCGGTCTCCGTGGCCGGGTCGGCGCCCGAAGGGCCGAGCAGCCAGGGCGTGCCTACGAGGGCGGCGGGCGAGACGGCGTGAGAGCCGGCAAGCGCATGGCCGGGAGCCGCCACGACGACGAGCGTGTATCGCAGGAACGGATCGGACTCGATGACCGGTGCCTCGTGGCGCTCGGCGCGGGGGCCGAGCGCGATGTCCACGTGATCGTCGGCCAGCAGGGATGCGAACTCGTGCCCACGGGCGATGCGCAACTCGATCCCGATCCCGGGGTGGCGGCGCGCAAACGCGTCCAGCAGCGGCCCGGCGGCGAGCTCGGCGAAGCTCGCGGTCGCAGCGACCCGCAGCGTCGCCTGCTGTGCGCCCGCATCGCGGACCGCCCGCTTGGCATCGTCGGCGAGGGTGAGGATCTCCGCGGCCGCGCTCGCCAAGCGCCGTCCGCCCGGGGTGAGTTCCAGCGTGCCACCCGCACGGGCGTACAGCGGATCGCCGAGCTCGCGACGCAATGCTCCAACTGCGCCAGAAACCGCGGGCTCGGAAACCTCCAGCGCGCGCGCTGCGGACTTGACGGAGCCCAACCGCGCGACGGTCAGGAAGGAGCGCAACTGGGACAGAGTCAATTAAGCGATCGCTTCATGCGGTTGCCCCACGAGCGTAGCGCGCATAGGATCAATCGTCGGTCCACTCTCGGAAGGAGCGTCCCACCTTGGCAATGCAGACCCCTGCACCGGTTGAGTATTCGCGCGCAACCAGTGTCGATGACGCCATCACACAGATGGCGAGCCACAATGGCAACGCCCGATTCCTCGCCGGCGGCCACAGCTTGATCCCGATGATGAAGCTGCGCCTTGCCGATCCGGGCCACCTCATCGACATCAATCCGATCGAGGCCGAGCTCAACTACATTCGCGAGGAAGGCGGCGAGATCCGCATCGGTGCCATGACGCGGCACCGCAACATGCTCGAGAGCGACGTGCTCGCCAAGCACTTCCCGATCTTCTTCGAGGCCGAGCACGTGCTCGCCGACCCGGTCGTGCGCAACCGCGGCACGATGGGCGGGTCGCTGTGCCAGGCCGACCCGGCTGAGGACCTCTCAGGCGTCGTCACCGCGCTCAAGGGCGAGGCCGTCCTGCGTGGACCCGGTGGCGCCGAGCGCGTCGTCGGCATGGAGGAGTTCCACATCGGGCCGTACATGACGGCCGTCCAGCCCGACGAGCTGCTCATCGAGGTGCGCTTCAAGGTCAAGCCGGGCGGTGGCAGCGCGCACGAGAAGGTCGAGCGTCGCGCGGGAGACTTCGCCATCGTGGCCGCATCTGCCGCACTGTGGATCGAGGGCGGCGTGATCAAGGACTGCGGACTGGCATGCAGCGCCGTCGGCCCCACCACGATGCACATCGGGCGTGCAGAAGCTGCCGTGATCGGGAAGGCCCCCTCCGAGGAGCTCTTCGCCCAGGCCGGCGCGATGGCATCGCAGGACTGCTCGCCAAGCGCCGACGGTCGCGGACCGGTCGATTACAAGCGTCACGTCGCGGGCGTCCTCAGCAAGCGAGCCCTCAGCCGCGCTGCCGCCAGCGCGCTGCGATAGGAGATTTGACGAATGCTAGTTTCAATGTCGATCAATGGCCAGACGCACTCGCACGATGTCGAGCCGCGCATGCTGCTCGTGCATTACATCCGCGAGATGGCCGAGCTGCACGGCACCCACTGGGGCTGCGACACGTCCAACTGCGGCATCTGCGTGGTGCTGATGGACGGCGACCCGATCAAGTCGTGCACCACGCTCGCAGCCATGGCCGAGGGCCACGAGATCACCACCGTCGAGGGCCTCGAGAAGAACGGCGTCCTCGATCCGATCCAGCAGGGCTTTCATGAGATGCATGCCCTGCAGTGCGGCTTTTGCACCCCCGGGATGATGGTCACCGGCCGCGCGCTGATCGACCAGCATCCCAACCCGACCCAAATGACCGACTACGAGATCCGTGAAGCGATCTCTGGAGGCCTGTGTCGCTGCACTGGCTACGTGAACATCGTCAAGGCGATCAGGTGGGCTGCCGCATACGAGGCAGCCGCCGCCACCGGAGGTAATTGATTCATGGCTACAGAGACAGCACCAGGCAAGATGGCCACATGGCTGGAAGATGCCAAGGGCGAGGTCCAGGACGCGCCCATCGGCTACGGACGCATGAAGCGCAAGGAAGACGCGCGCTTCATCCGTGGCAAGGGCAACTACCTCGATGACGTCCGTCTGCCCGGCATGGTCCACGGCGCGATCCTGCGCAGCCCGTACGGCCACGCGCGGATCCTCTCGATCGACACCTCGAAGGCCCTGGCTCATCCCAAGGTCGCCGCCGTCGTCATCGCCAAGGACCTCGAGACCCTCGGTCTCGCATGGATGCCGACGATCTCCTATGACACGCAGGCCGTGCTCGCGGGCGACAAGGTCCGCTTCCACATGCAGGAGGTCGCGTTCGTCGTCGCACTCGACGCGTACTCCGCGCAGGACGCGCTCGCCCTCATCGAGGTCGAGTACGAGGTCCTGCCGGCGATCGTCAACGCTCGCAAGGCGATGGACGCCGACGCGCCGCTGATCCGCGACGACAAGGTCGGTCAGACCAACAACCTGGCGAGCCCCACCTGGGAGGCCGGCGACAAGGCCGCGACCGACCGCGTGTTCGCCGAGGCCGACACCATCGTCACGCGCGACATCATCGATCCTCGCGTTCATCCGTCTCCGATGGAGACCTGCGGCATGGTCGCCGACATGAACCCGGAGACCGGTCAGCTGAACATCTACAACGGCAACCAGGCCCCGCACGCGCACCGCACGGTGTACGCGCAGGTCGCAGGCCTTCCGGAGCACCGGATTCGCATCCTGTGCAACGACATCGGCGGCGGCTTCGGCAACAAGGTGCCGGTCTACCCCGGCTACGTCTGCGCGATCGCCGGTTCGATCGTCGCCGGCGCCCCGGTCAAGTGGATCGAGGATCGCTCGGAGAACCTGGTCTCGACCGGGTTCGCACGCGACTACATCATGCAGAGTCAGATGTGCGCGAAGGGCGGCAAGATCACCGGCCTGCGCGTCGACGTGCTCGCCGACCACGGCGCATTTGACTCGACCGCTCAGCCGACCAAGTTCCCGGCCGGCTTCTTCCACATCGTGACGGGGTCCTACGACCTCGACGCGGCGCACTGCACGGTCACCGCCGTGTACACGAACAAGGCGCCCGGTGGCGTCGCCTACCGCTGCTCCTTCCGGATCACGGAGGCCGTGTACCTGGTCGAGCGGATGGTCGAGGCGCTCGCATGGGAGATGAACGTCGATCCGATCGAGCTGCGCATGCGCAGCTTCATCCGGCCCGAGCAGTTCCCCTACGAGACGGCCACCGGCTGGACGTATGACTCCGGCGACTACCACAAGACCATGAAGGTCGCGATGGAGATCGCCGGCTACGACCAGCTTCGCCAGGAGCAGCAGGAGAAGGCTGCCAAGGGCGAGATCATGGGCATCGGCATCGCCTTCTTCACCGAGGGCGTCGGCGCCGGTCCGCGGAAGCACATGGACATCCTCGGCCTGGCGATGAACGACGGCGCGGATCTCCGTGTCCATCCGTCGGGCAAGGCCGTCGTCTCCATCAGCGCGCAGACGCAGGGTCAGGGTCACGAGACGACGTTCGCTCAGATCGTCGCCGAGGAGCTCGGCATCTCGCCGAACGACATCACGGTGCGCCACGGCGACACCGACAAGACCCCGTACGGCCTGGGCACCTACGGAAGCCGGTCGACACCGGTCTCCGGTGGCGCCGTCGCCGTCGTGTCGCGCAAGGTGCGCGACAAGGCTCGCCTGATCGCCGCGCGGATGCTCGAGACCCGTCCCGAGGATCTCGCCTGGGAGAAGGGCCGTTGGTACGTCCGCGGTGACCAGTCCAAGGGCGCGGCCATCGAGGACATCGCCGAGTACTCCTACAGCGGCTCGCCGATGCCCGAGGGGTTGGAGGGTGGCCTGGACGCACAGGCCGTGTACGACCCGCCCAACCTGACCTACCCCTACGGCGCGTACATCGCCGTGGTGGACATCGACCCGGGTACCGGTCACGTGCACTGTCGCCGCTTCATCGCGGTCGACGACTGCGGCGTGCGGATCAACCCGATGGTCGTCGACGGTCAGATCCACGGTGGCCTCACCGAGGGTGTCGGCCAGGCGTTGATGGAGCTGATCTCCTTCGACGAGCAGGGCAACTGCGTGAACGCCTCGTTCATGGACTACCTGCTCCCGACGGCGCTCGAGTGCCCGGAGTTCGAGCTTGGCGAGACGGTCACGCCGTGCCCGCACCACCCGATCGGTGCCAAGGGCGTCGGCGAGTCCCCGTGCGTCGGGTCACCGCCGTGCATCACCAACGCCGTGATCGACGGCCTGCGTGTCCACACGCAGGGTCGCGTTCGCCACATGGACATGCCATGCAACCCGGCCCGCACGTGGGCCGCGATGCAGGGCAACGCGGCGCCGCCGCAGTGAGAAACCCCGCTCTGGCGCGGCGAGCTGAAGAGCTCGCCGCGCAGGGCGCGGCCTACGTGACCGCGACCGTCGTCCGCGCACAGCGGCCGACGAGCGCGCACGCGGGCGACGTCGCCCTCGTCACCAGCGATGGGACCATCCAGGGCTTCGTCGGCGGAATCTGTGCCGAGCACAGCGTTCGCCTCTTCTCCTGGACGGCGATGCAGACCGGCGAGCCGGTGCTGCTCAAGATCCTTCCGACGGCCCCCGAGGACGTCAAGGACCAGCCAACCGAAGAGGGTGCGGTGACCGTCTTGAACACCTGTCTCTCCGGTGGAGCGATCGAGGTCTTTCTCGAGCCGACGCTCCCGACTCCTCGCGTGAACGTCGTGGGCTCCAAGCCGATCGCCGCGCACATCGAGCGGCTCGGGCCGGAGTTCGATCTGGACATCGTGGCCGTTGGCGACGCGCCGGCGGACGTCCGGGAGGGCGACCTGGGATTGATCGTGGCCGCTCACGGCAAGGGTGAGCTGGAAGCGCTGCGAGCCGGCTTGGAGGCCGGCCTGCCGTATGTCGGCTTGGTCGCGAGCCCCAAGCGCGGCGCGGCGATCGTCGCGGAACTGCGCACCGCCGGGATGCCCGAAGAGCAGCTGCAGCGCGTCGAATGCCCGGCCGGCCTGGACATCAACGCCAAGATGCCGCCGGAGGTCGCGCTGTCGATCATCGCGCGGCTGATCGAGCGACGCCACAGCAAGGACTACTCGCCACCATTGCGCGCGCCCAGTGACCAGGAGGCTCCGACGTTCGCGGTCGACCCGATCTGCGGGATGACCGTCACGGCTGACGCCAACGCGCTGCAGGTGCGACACGACGGCGAGACGATCTACTTCTGCGCTCCGGGGTGTAAGAAGACCTACGAGCGCGAGCACATGGGCGCGGGCGCTTCTGAGCCCGCGGCGGGCAAGGCATCAAAGCCCAAGACCGCGGTGGATCCCATCTGCGGGATGACGGTGCTGGCCACGGACGACACCCCCCATCTCGAACACCACGGCGAGACCGTCTATTTCTGTTGCGACGGATGCAAGGCGAAGTTCGAGGAGCAGCATGCCGTCCCCGCCGGCTGACGGCTTCGTTGCGGGCCTCGTGCTCGGCGCCGGAGGGTCGCGGAGGCTGGGACGGCCAAAGCAGCTGCTGCCCTATGGCGACGGCACGCTGCTGCACCATGTCCTGACGACGGCGCGCTCATGCCCCTTCAATCAGCGGCTCGTGGCGCTCGGCGGTTCGGCCGACGGCGTTCGCGAGCAGGTTGACCTGCGTGGGTTCGATGTCGTCATCAACGAATCGTTCGGCAGCGGATGCTCGTCGTCGATCGCCGCTGCACTCGGTCAGGTTGACGAGCGGGCCGACATCCTGGTGCTCATGCTCGGCGACCAGCCGGGCGTCACCGCGCAGACCGTGCGTGCGCTGCTCGCCGCTCGCGGCGACGCGCCGATCGCCGTCTGTGGATACGACGACCAGCGCGGGCATCCGTTTGCGTTCTCCCGTCGTATATTCGAAGAGCTCGCGAATCTCCACGGAGACAAAGGCGTGTGGCGCTTGTTGGATCAGCGCGCCGCCGAGGTCGTGGAAGTCGCGATTCCAGGTCCGGTCCCGCTCGACGTGGACACCCCCGAAGACTACGAGGCAGTCCTGGCCGCGGCCGGGTTTATGGAGGTACGTGCATGAGCCGATTGGGACGGAGCGAGGAGCTCGACGAAGAGATGCGCCGGCTGGTGCCGAGCGTCGAGAAGCTCGGCCAGATGCTGGGAGACATCGACTACCTCGCAGACGAGGGGCTGGCGACGTCGGCCTTCCTGGCGCTGCGCCTTCCGCAGCCGTTGCTGCTGGAGGGTGAGGCCGGCGTCGGCAAGACCGAGCTTGCCAAGGCGCTCGCCCAGGTCCTGGACACGCCGCTGATTCGTCTGCAGTGCTACGAGGGCATCGATGCCGCCGAGGCGCTGTACGAGTGGAACTATCCCAAGCAGCTGCTGAGCATCCGGGTGGCCGATACGAAGGGCTCAGAGCTTGGCGAGGAGGAGCTCTTCGGCCCCGACTACCTCATCCGCCGCCCGCTCCTGCGCGCGCTGGAGCACCCCGGCCCGCGGCCGGCGGTCCTCCTGATCGACGAGCTCGACCGCGCCGATGACGACTTCGAGGCCTTCCTGCTGGAGCTGCTCGCCGAGGCGACGGTCACGATCCCGGAGATCGGCACGATCAGGGCAACCCATCCGCCGATCGTCATCCTGACCTCCAACCGCACGCGCGACCTGCACGACGCGGTCAAGCGTCGTTGCTTGTACCAGTGGATCGACTACCCCGGCGCCAAGCGCGAGGTCGAGATTGTCCGCCGGCGCGTCAAGGGCGCGTCGTCGGTGCTCACCGTCCAGGTCGCCAACGCCGTCTCGCGGATGCGCAAGTCCGACGTCCAGAAGCCGCCTGGCATCGCCGAGGCGATCGACTGGGTGTCGGCTTTGGGTATGCTCGGAATCGAGACGCTCGACGCCGAAAGCGCGGACAGGACCCTGGGCTCGGTGCTGAAGTACAGCGAGGATCAGGAGGTGATCCGCGCGTCGGGGCTCGAGGAGCTGATCGCGCTGGAGGAGAGCTAATGCTCCCTCCAACACGTTGGAGGAACCACTAGTGGCTGACAACGGCTCTCCGGTAGACAAGGTCAGGAGGGACGACTCCTACGCGGTCGAGGACATCGATCTGGACCTCCCCGCCGTCGTCGGGGCGTTCAGTCAGCGCCTGCACGCGGCCGGCATGCCCGTCACGCCGTCGCAGACCCAGCAATACGCTCGTTCGCTGAAGCTGACCAAGCCCGTGTCGCGTCGCCGCCTGTACTGGGCGACGCGCGCGATCTTCGTGACCGGCTTCCTGCAGGTGCCAGCGTTCGACCGCGTCTTCCGCGAGGTGTTCGGCTCCTCGGCCAAGAGCGACTTCGACGACTCCGAGGTCGAGCTGGAAGCCGCTCCGCCGTCTGACTCCACCGAGACGCCAGAGTCCGAGCGCGACGACGAGTTCGACGCGCCGGAATCCTCTGGCGGCTCGGATCTCAGCCAGCCCAGCACGGGCAAGGGCGGGGACGACGACGAAGAGGGCGAGGAGATCGAGATCCCGATCCTCTCGGCCAGCGAGGAGGAGGAGCTGTCCGAGAAGCACTTCGCCGCCCTGCAATCCCACGAGCTTGCCGCGCTGTACCGGCTGATGGTGCGCCTGGACCTGGCAACGCCACTGCGGCGCACGCGCCGGCGCCAGCGCGGCCGCCACGGTGAGCACATGGACATGCGCCGCACGCTGCGCAACAGCCTGCGCACCGGCGGAGATCCGATCAAGCTCGCTCGCCGTCGCCGGCGTGTGCACAAGCGCCGGCTCGTGCTGCTGTGCGACATCTCAGGCTCGATGGAGCCGTATGCGCGCGCGTACCTGCAGTTCCTGCACTGTGCCCGCGCGAGTGGGCCCGACGCCGAGGCGTTCGTCTTCGCGACACGACTGACACGCTTGACCAAGCAGCTCGCCGGGCGCAACCCGCAGCGAGCCATCCGTCGTGCCACCGAGGCCGCGCCGGACTGGTCGAGCGGCACGCGTATCGGCGACGCGCTGAAGGCATTCAACGACCTCCATGGCCGGCGCGGCATGGCCCGCGGCGCGGTCATCGTGATCCTGTCGGATGGATGGGAGCGAGGGGACCCCGAGGTCGTCGCGACGGAGATGGAGCGCCTGGCGCGCTTCGCCTACCGGATCGTGTGGGTGAACCCGAGGGTGAGCGCCCCCGGCTTCGCACCCAAGGCCGGAGGCCTGGTCGCGGCGTTGCCGTATTGCAACGCACTGGTCAGCGGCCACAGCCTCAATTCGCTCGACGAGGTCGCCGACGCGATCGGGGCCGACCTCGCGAAGGACGCGCTCGGACTCGCCAATTGGAAGCCGCCGTCGCTGGATGGCGACGAGGAGGAGGAGCAGACCTGGGGCGTGGCGGGCTCGGGCACCGTCGGTGCTGCGATGCCCAGCAACCTGCTCGGCATGGTGCCTTCGAAGGGCAAGACGGCGCCTGGCCGCAGCTGGTCAGACGTCGACGACGAGGGCTACGCGACGGACCGCTGATGGCTCCGCTCGCCCACATCGCCGGCATCCCGTTGGAGGAGACCATCGCCATGGCCGCCCCCGTCCTGGGTGCCACCTGCGCCGCGCTCATGGCGACGCTGCGCAACCGCGGTCGCCGCCCGTGGCGCCGCGGCGACGACAAGCCGTAGATCGCGGCTCCCGCAGCAGACGACGCGCGCTTCGGCGTCGGCGTGCGCGAACGGGCGCGGCGCGGCGATTCGCATCGCGCTCAGGACTGCGGAGAAGACTGCGGAGAACGATCAACTGCCGTCGACGACCAGCGGCCCGGTGTGCGGGTCGCCGTCGCCGACGGCAATGATCGGCGCAGCCTGGATCGGCTACGCCTTGCGGCGTACGAGAGCGCTAGTCGCGATACGCCGTCTGCGCGTCGAGCGAGCCCTCGAGGCCTGCCGGAAGCTCGATAGCTCCCGCATGCGCGTACAGCGCGATCTCCTCGATTCGCTTTCCCGCCGACGGGTCGCGGCCCGGAGACCATGCGCCGTTGCCCCATGTGAGGCTCTGTGGGCTGGTGCCCAGCATCCCCGATGCAAGGATCTGCGCCTTCTCGCGGATCTTGCGACAGGTCGCGGCCACAGCGTTGGCGGTGCCGTTGCTCGGACTCGTCAGGAACCCGTGCCCATCTCCGAAACGGTCGTAGTCCTGTGGGACGACTTCCGTATCGTCGAGCGGGATCCCCAACTCGTCGGTCACGATCTGCTGCAACTGACGCTGCTGCCCGCCAGCGTCGCAGCTCAGGCTGAGGACCGTCTTGCCCGTCGGATGCACGCGCAGGAAGACGGCTCTATACGCGCCCATAGTCCCTCCTCGGGCTGACCGAGCGGCGCCCTTCGGCGGCGCTCGGAGAGCAGTACTCGAATGGTGCCGATACCTGCACAGTCACGCTCCTTCCCAGGGGTCTTAGCGGCCACCGATCAGCCGCTTGACAGCCGGCGCAGTATGACAGTTCCGGCGCGGCGACGCCCGGAAAGTGGCGCCGCGAAGCGCTCGGGAGGGCCGCACGCCTAGATGCTGCCGTCGACCTCGACGGTCACGTCATCGTTGACCTTCAGGGCGCCGAACAGGGCGGAGTAGGGCTTGATGCCCCAATCGCTCTGCTTGACCGCCGCGCTGCCGGTGACCTTGCCGCCGTCCCCGCTGACGACGAAGTCCACGGGCTTGCTCTTGCCGCCCATCGACAGGTCTCCGCTGACCGCGAGCCGGCCGCCGTCATCGGCGATGCTGCTGGACGTGAACTCGATCGCCTTCTTCTTGAGGACATCCTTGTCGATCGTCTTGCGGATGTCCGCCTTGTCGTCATCGCCGAGCGCCTGCATGCCGCCGACGCCTTCGATGACATGCAGCGACGTCGCGTCCGCGGTGAGCTGAAGCGAGCTCTGGCCGACGTCCTCGGCGACGTTCAGCGTGGCCTCCCACGACTGCACCTCGATCACAAGATCGTGCCCCGCTTTCGCCGCCGCTCCATGGCGGCCCGTCTTCACTCTGAGAGTGGCGTTGTCCGGTCCCAGCTTGTAGTTCCCTGCCTGAATCGCCATGGGCGCGATTGTATGCGCGCGTGCGCCACGATGGCGTGCCCGGCACGGCGCGTTCGGCTCGCCAGCACCGCGAGGGCATCCCACGGACGGAAACTGGCATACTGCACGCGCTGCACGGCGGCTCATACCCTCGCGGCCCGCCCCGGCAGTTGCTCGGTCGCGCGTGCGGACGCGGTCGGCACGACGCTGCCGCCATGTTTTCGATCCGCACAGGAGGAGACCTATGCCGACATTGAACGAGTCGTTTTCAGTTCCCAATGGCCAGCAGAGCTGGGCCGTTGTCACCGACCTCAACAAGCTCATCCCGTGCGTCCCGGGCGCCAAGGTGCTGTCAGCCGACAGCCCGAGCAAGGCGCAGGCCGAGATCACCGTGAAGATGGGCTCGATGGGCATGGTCTTCACGGGTCCCGTCGAGATCCTGTCCCAGGACGGGACGACCGCCAAGATCAAGGCCAACACGCGCGAGAAGGGCGGACAGAGCAACGCCTCGGGCGACGTCACGATCTCCGTGTCGGGCAACAACGTCAGCATCAGCGCCGACGCTCAGGTGAGCGGCAAGGCTGCATCGATGGGCGAGGGCACGATCGTCGCCGTCCTCACGCAGCTCGTAAAGTCCTTCGCGGGCAACCTCGCGACGGCCTAGTAGGCGACGTCGTTCGCTGGCCGGAGGGCACCAAGCACCGGCCAGCACCGCACGCGCGCCAGCTTGCGTCCCAGAGGTGGGGGCCGGCGCGCACCCCCGGGTAAGGTTGTTCGACATGGGCACGGCCGGCACGCGCCGGCCTGCTCGGGTCAGCATTTCCTGGGAAGGAGCAACGCGATGAAGGACGTAATCGAGGACGTCGATCGCTGGATCGAACGCGGCGACAAGGTGGCGCTCGCGACGGTGGTCGGTCTGCGCCGCTCGGCACCGCGCCCGCCCGGCTCGAAGATGGCGATCAACGACAAGGGCGAGATCTCCGGCATGGTGTCCGGCGGCTGCGTCGAGGGCGCCGTCATCGAGATCGCCGACGGCGTCATCGGTGGCGATGAGCCGCAGTTGCTGACGTTCGGGATCACCGACGACATGGCCTTCGACGTCGGGCTGCCGTGCGGCGGCGAGATCGACGTGTGGGTCGAGCGGTACGAGCCATGAGCAGCGTCCAGGCGGCATTTGCCGAGATCGCTCGCAACGACGGACGCGCGGCGCTCGTGACGGCGCTCAAGGGCGACCACGCCGGCGAGCGCATGCTCGTCCAGGTCGATGGCGGCACCGAGGGAACGCTCGGCGACGCGGACCTCGACGCCGAGGGCGTCGCGGGCGCGCAGGAGCTGATGTGGTCCGACAAGTCCGAGGTGCGCGGCGACCTGTTCATCGACATCACGTCACCGCCGCCGCGGCTGGTGATCTTCGGTGCCGTCGAGTTCGCGACGCACCTGTCGGCCATCGCGAAGGTCGTGGACTGGCGCGCATACGTCGTGGATCCGCGTGCCCGGTTCGCGACGCGCGAGCGCTTCCCGGACGCCGTCGACGTCGTCGCCGGCTGGCCGGATGACGCGTTTGAGAAGCTCGGCGCGATCGACCCGGCGACCTACCTCGCGGTGCTGACGCACGATCCCAAGCTCGACGACGCCGTCCTGCTGATGGCGCTGCGCTCCGACGCGCCGTACATCGGGGCGATGGGCTCCAAGCGGGCGCAGGCCGAGCGCCGCGAACGGCTCATGGGCCATGGCGTCACCGACGAAGATCTCACGCGGATCAGCGCTCCCGTCGGCCTGGACCTCGGCGCCAAGGGTGCTCGTGAGACCGCACTCTCGATCATGGCCGAGTGCGTCGCCGTGCGCTACGGGCGCGACGGCGGGCGGCTGTGTCAGAAGGGCGCGGACCGCAAGCGCATCCACGCAGAGGCGGGGTAAGGCGGCCGCGACCTGCCGGCCGGTGGGCCCCGTGCACCCCGCCGACTCCGGTGGGCGTGCACCCCGCCGACGGGCCTGCTCCGGGGATCCGGAGCAGGCGAGCCTGCAACTGCGCTACTTGAAGACCTTGTCCAGGACGCCGCTGCTCTCGAGCATGGCCTGTCCCTGAGCTGCGAGGGCTTGTGCCTGTTCGACCATCGCCTGGCGCTCATCCGGCTCGGCGGTCATGTAGCGGAAGCCCGCGGCGGCGATTCCGAGTGGCACCACTCGCCACATGATGTTCCGACGCGACCCGACGAGACCGAGCAGCTGCTGGTTGGTCGCGGCCAGCGACATCATCGCCGGCGCCAGCTGCGCGTTGAGCTTGGAATTCCGCATTCTCTTGCCTTTCCACGCTGGTGTGCGAGATCCGATACCGATCGCCCTCAGGGGCAGACCGACGGTTGCACCGAGTCCTCCGCCGGCGATGAATCCGGCCGCGACGGCGGCGCGGTTGCGTCCGGCTTCACGGGCCGTGACGATACTGCGCTGCTCTGGCGCTCGCTCCAGATCCTGGTTCTGCGGCGAGGCGCCGGCAGGCTGGACGTCGTCGGGTACAGCGCTCATGGACACATCCCTCTCGCGTGCGTGCGAGTGCCTTTCGCGCCATCTGCGAGGCACGATGCCCTAGCGGACAATCCACCTCACCACCCGGGCGCCCACGAAGCCGGCCGCGAGCATCAACGGCACGCGCAGAGCGGGGTCGAGCGCTTCGAACTTCTCCTTGGCCTCGCCCACCATCGCGCTGACATCCAGCTGCTTGGGGTCGATGGAGCCGATCTGCTCCATAACCTCGTTCGGATCGAGCGAGCCGAGTTGGCCGACGAGGCCACCGACACGCTCCCCGATCTCGTTGACGGGCACGCCAAACGATCCGAGCTTCTCGATCGCCTGCTCAATGGGGTCCTGCGTCACCGATCGTCCTGAAGACACGCGGAGTCAACCCTCCTTTTCCCGGTCCGACACAGCAGCAATTTCGACGTGTTCGTTGGTACCACGGCAACGAGCGCGGGCACAAGGTGATCTGAGCACCTAGCTGGCGGGACACCAGCGCCCCCCAGACCGCGCATTGGCGGCCCTCCACAACGTGATTCCTACATCTAGCGCGGAGCGTGCGGGAGTGGTACGACTCCTCCTGCTGTGAAAACCCTGCTGTCGTGCCGTACCTAGAACGGGGGCTTGAAGACCAGACATGTGCTTGGCGATCCCAGGTCAGATCCTCGAAGTTGTCGATGAGACGAACCGCCTCGCGAAGGTCGACGTTGCCGGCGTTCAACGCAACGTCAACATCGGCCTGCTCGATGAGGACGGCGAAAGCGCCGGACCCGGGGACTGGGTCCTCATCCACGTCGGTTTCGCAATGTCCAAGATCGACGAGGGCGAAGCGCTGGAGACGCGTCGAATGCTCGAGAGCATGGGCGCGGACTACGAGCAGGAGCTCGAAGACCTCAAGGCGAGCATCATCGAATGACGCGCCTGGTCGCCAACGCCGCGGCTGCCTTCGCTCCGACCGCACCGGTCTGCGATCACACGACCGGTTGCATCACCTGCGGCGACGTCGCGATCCCGATGAACATCGTGCGCATGGACGAGGAGCGCGGTCTCGCGCTCTGCGCGGACGACGACGGGAACTCGGAAACGGTAGAAACCGACTTAGTCGCCCCGGTGGCGCCGGGGGATAGGCTCCTGGTACACGCCGGCACGGCGATCGCACGGCTCACCGAGGAGGGCCCCGCATGAAGCACGTAGACGAATTCCGCGACCCTGCTCTTGGTCAGGCGCTGGCCGGCGAGATCCTAGGTCTCGTCGAACCCGGCCGCCACTACAAGTTCATGGAGGTCTGCGGCGGGCACACGCACTCGATCTACAAGTTCGGGATCGATGACCTGCTTCCCGCCAACGTCGAGCTCGTACACGGGCCCGGCTGCCCCGTCTGCGTCATCCCGATGGGACGCGTCGACGACGCGATCGCCTTGGCGCACGAGGACAACGTGATCTTCACGTGCTTCGGGGACATGCTGCGCGTCCCGGGCTCCGACGGCACGCTGCTGGACGCCAAGGCCGAAGGTGCCGACATCCGCATGGTCTACTCGCCGCTGGACGCCCTGCGCATCGCCAAGGCCAATCCCGAACGCGACGTCATCTTCATGGCGATCGGCTTCGAGACCACCGCGCCGTCGACCGCACTGACGCTCAAGCGCGCCAAGACCGAGGGCGTCACGAACTTCTTCTGCATGTGCAACCACGTCACGATCGTGCCGCCGCTGCGCGCGCTGCTGGACTCGCCGGACCTGCGCTTGGACGGCTTCATCGGCCCGGGCCATGTGTCGACGGTCGTCGGCGTCCGCCCGTTCGAGTTCATCCCGGCCGAGTACGGCAAGCCGATCTCCGTCGCCGGCTTCGAGCCGCTGGACGTGCTGCACGCGATCCACATGATCCTCACCCAGCTGAAGGAGGGTCGCTGCGAGGTCGAGAACCAGTACGCCCGCGTGGTCCCCTACGAGGGCAACCCGCGCGCGCTGAAGGTCATGTCCGAGGTCTTCGAGCTGCGCCCGCACTTCGAGTGGCGGGGCATGGGATTCATCTCCCAGAGCGGCCTGAAGCTGTCCAAGGCCTACGCCGACCTCGACGCCGAGATCCGTTACTCGGTTCCCGGCGTGCGCGTCGCCGATCCCAAGGCCTGCCAGTGCGGCGAGGTGCTCAAGGGCGTCATCAAGCCCTGGGAGTGCAAGGTCTTCGGCTCCGGCTGCACGCCCGAGCGCCCGATCGGCACCTGCATGGTGTCCAGCGAGGGCGCCTGCGCCGCGTACTACAACTACGGGCGCTTTGCCCGCGAGCGCGAGGTCGTCTAAGTGCCGTCGGAGGTCTCAGAGCGCGAGCAGAAGGTGCTCAACATCATCGAGACCGCGCGCGCCAAGCGCCAGAAGTTCCGCGACACGCAGATCACGATGGCCCATGGTGCCGGCGGCAAGGCGACCCAGGGCCTGATCGAGGGCCTGCTGGTCCCGGCGTTCGCCAACGACACGCTCGAGGCGATGGCCGACGCGGGCACCGTCTCGGTCCTGGGTGGCCAGGTGGCGATGACGACCGACAGCTTCGTCGTCAACCCGATCGACTTTCCCGGCGGCACGATCGGCGAGCTCGCCGTCAACGGCACCGTCAACGACCTCGCGATGGCCGGAGCACAGCCGCTCGCGCTGACGCTCTCGCTGATCCTCGAGGAGGGTCTGCCGTCCGAGACGCTCAAGTACCAGGTAGCCGCGATCGCCGCAGCCGCCCAGTCGGCCGGTGTGCCGATCGTCGCCGGTGACACGAAGGTCGTCGAGCGCGGCCAGTGCGACGAGATGTACATCTGCACCACGGGGCTCGGACTGATCGACGACCGGGCGAGCCTGTCCCCCGCGGGCCTGAGCCCCGGCGACAAGATCCTCGTGTCCGGGAAGATCGGCGATCACGGCACCGCGATCATGCTCGCGCGCGGCGAGTTCGAGCTCGACGCCGACATCCGCTCCGACACCCAATGCCTTTGGCCGATGGTCGACAAGCTGCTGCAGGAGGTCGGTCCGTCGCTGCGCTGCCTGCGCGACGCGACCCGCGGCGGCGTCGCATCGGTCCTCAACGAACTCGCGAGAGCATCGCGTGTAGCCATGATCATCAACGAGGCCACGGTGCCAGTGCACCCGGCCGTCGCAGGAGCCGCGGAGATCCTCGGGATCGACCCGATGCACGTGGCGAACGAAGGGAAGCTGGTCGCGATCGTCGCCCCTGAGGCGGCGGACGCTGCGCTGGCCGCGCTGCGGTCAGTGCCGGGCGGCGAAGAAGCCGCGGAAATCGGCGAGTGCAAGACCGAACCCGAAGGCATGGTTCTCATGGCGACCGCCTTCGGTGGCAAGCGGGTGATGGATCAACTCGTGGGCGATCCACTACCGCGCATCTGTTAGTCGAACAGGGAGGAGCTCACATGGCATCAATCGAGTTCGCACCACGGCAGCAAGAAACGGAGCAGATCACTGCTCACGTCATCTGGATGACCTCAGGCCTCAGCTGCGATGGTGACTCGGTTGCCATGACGTCGGCAGTCAACCCGAGCCTCGAGGACATCATCACGGGCGCGATTCCGGGCATGCCGAAGGTCGTGGCACATACGCCGGTCCTCGCGTACGAGAACGGCGCGGAGTTCATGCAGGCCTGGTATGACGCAGAGGCCGGCAAGCTGGATCCGTTTGTTCTGATCGTCGAGGGCTCGCTCCCGAACGAGAAGATCAACGGCGAAGGCCACTTCGCGGGCATGGGCGTCAACCCGAACGACGGGCAGCCGATCACCACGAACGAGTGGGTCGATCGTCTTGCTCCGAAGGCAGCCGCAGTGGTCGCCCTCGGAACCTGCGCGACGTACGGCGGCATCCCGGCGATGAAGAACAACCCGACCGGCGCCATGGGCGTCTGTGACTACCTGGGCTGGGGCTGGACCTCGGCAGCAGGCATTCCGGTCGTCAACATCCCCGGTTGCCCGGCTCAGCCGGACAACACGACGGAGTCGCTGACGGTTCTCGTCATGGCACTGGCCGGCATCACGCCGATCCCGGAGCTCGACGATCAGCACCGTCTGACGATGCACTTCAGCCGCACCGTCCACGAGGGCTGCAACCGCGCCGCCTTCTACGAGCACGGCAACTTCGCGACTGAGTACGGCTCGGACCATCGCTGCCTTGTGAAGCTCGGCTGCAAGGGTCCCGTCGTCAAGTGCAACGTGCCGATCCGCGGCTGGCAGAGTGGTGTCGGCGGGTGCCCGAACGTCGGTGGCATCTGCATGGCGTGCACGATGCCGGGCTTCCCGGACAAGTTCATGCCGTTCATGGACGAGGACAAGAACGCCAAGGGCTCGACCGCCCTCGCGAAGTTCACCTACGGCCCCGTGCTGAGGTACTTCCGCAACCAGTCGATCAAGAACAAGGGCGACAAAGAGCCTGAGTGGCGGCACCCGCGTGCCGAGATCACCACCGGCTACCAGAAGCACTGGTAGGAGGAGAGACACATGGCCACAGCGTATACACCGGCTGCGACGCAGGGCGTCGTTGTCAAGGAGATGGCGTGGGACCCGATCACACGGATCGTGGGCTCTCTCGGCATCCACACGGAGATCGACTTCACGAACCGTAAGGTCAACAAGTGCTACAGCACTTCGATGATCTTCCGTGGATTCGACATCTTCATGAAGGGGATCGATCCGCGTGATACCCACTTCATCACGAGCCGCATCTGCGGCATCTGCGGTGACAACCACTGCACCGTTTCGTGCCTGAACCAGAACATGGCCTATGGGGTCAAGCCGCCGAAGCTCGGCGACTATGCCTTCAACCTGGCCGAGACCGCGGACTACATGTTCGACCACGCGATCTTCAACGATTGCATGGCCAACGTGGACTTCTGCGAGCAGATGGTCAAGGAGACCAACCCGTCCGTCCTCGCGAAGGCCGAGAACACCACGGCCCCGCACTGCGACATCCACGGGTACAAGACCATCGCGGACATCATGCGCGCGCTGAACCCGTTCACGGGTTCGTTCTACCTGGAGACGCTCGGCGTCGCTCGGTACACGCGTGAGATGTACTGCCTGTTCGGCGGCCGGCACACGCACCCCTCGACGATCCTGCCGGGTGGTTGCAGCGCCGACATCACGCACCAGACGATGACGGACTACTACGTCCGCCTCATGCGCTACATGGACTACATCAAGCGCACGGTGCCGATGCACGATGACCTCTATGACTTCTTCTATGAGGCCATGCCGGGCTACGAGCGGGTCGGCTACCGCGACACGGACATCATCTGCTGGGGCGCGTTCGACGATCCCGAGTACGTGACGTACGACTACAAGACGATGACCGACTGGGGCCGCAAGCGCTTCATCACCCCTGGTCTGGTCTTCAAGGGCGAGCTGATCACGACCGACCTGGTCGAGATCAACCTGGCGATGCGCATCCTGCTGGGCCATTCGTACTTTGACGATTGGGACCAGGAGGAGACGTTCGTCACGAACGATCCGCTCGGCAACCCGGTCGACAAGCGTCACCCGTGGAACAAGCAGACGCTGCCGAAGCCGCAGAAGCGCGACTTCAACGACAAGTACTCGTGGGTCGCTGCGCCGCGCATGTACGACAAGCGCAACGACATCTACGTTGCGACTGACACCGGTGGCGGCCCGTTCGCGCGCAACTGGTGCACGGCGAAGGCCGGCCTGGTCGATCTCGGCTACCTCAAGGCAACGGGTTCCAGCATCCAGATGGTGCTGCCGAAGTCGCTGAACATGCCCGAGATGGAGCTCGAGTGGAAGATCCCGCCGTGGTCCAACGCCATCGAGCGTGACCGCGCACGTACCTACCATCAGCCGATTTCCGCGCTGATCGGTCTGTACAACCTCGAGAAGGCTCTGGTCGAGGTCCGTGCCGGTCGCACGAAGTCGTGGAACAGCTTCACGGTGCCGGAGGAGGCAATCTCCTGCGGTTTCCACGAGGCCGCTCGCGGCGTCATCAGCCACCACATGGTCATTCGCGACGGCAAGGTCGCGAACTACCAGCCGTATCCCCCGACCCCGTGGAACGGGAACCCGCGCGACAAGTTCGGGACCCCGGGACCCTACGAGGACGCTGTCCAGAACACCCCGATCTTCGAGGAGAACGGGCCGGACAACTTCAAGGGGATCGACATCATGCGCGCTGTGCGCTCCTTCGACCCGTGCCTGCCGTGCGGTGTGCACATGTACACCGGCAAGGGCCGCGTCAAGAAGGTCCAGCACACGCCGACGGGGATGTGCTGAGGGCCTAAATGGCAACTCAGCATCAAGCTCCGGAAGAGCTGGTCGAGCGGGTCCAGGAACTCCTGGGCTCGCTCGACGAAATTGCCGATCCTGTCGCGCAAGCGCGCGTGCAGGAGTTGGTCGGCACGGTTCTCGAGCTGTACGGAGCTGGTCTGGAGCGGATCCTCGGCGTCATCACTGACGCCGGGGATCGCGCCATTCCGATCCGCGACGCACTGCTCGATGACGGCATCGTTGCCAGCCTGCTGCTGATCCATGGCCTGTACCCGGTGCCGCTGGAAGAGCGCGTCACCGAGGCGGTGGAGAGCGTCAGGCCGTTCCTCGCGTCGCATGGTGGCGGCGTGGAGATCCTCGGAATCGAGGATGGCATCGCGCGTCTGCGTCTTCAGGGCAGCTGCAATGGCTGTCCTGCGTCGGCGTCGACGCTCGAGCACGCGCTGAAGGAAGCGATCGACGAAGCTGCTCCCGACCTGCTGTCGCTCGAAGTCGAGGGCGCCGTGGGATTGGAGTCTCAGGACGCAGAGAAGTCCTCCCTCGGATTTGCGCTGCCCATGGTGCAGGCTGGTCCGGCGACGCTGCCGATGGCGGATTCGCCGTACACCGAGTGTCCGTCGGGCGTGGGGAAGTGAGCGGAACCGCTCGCCTCCCGTCCACCCTCGTTGCTGGCTTGGGCCGCCTCGCGCGGCCCGAGCCCGTTGAGGAGGACGAACGCTGCGAGGTCTGCGGCAGCAAGATCCTCGTAGACCACCGGCATCTGCTCGAGCTCGAGGAACGGCGCATCCTGTGCGCCTGCGAGCCGTGCATCGCGATGCGCTCGGGCGTGGACAACTACTGCCCGGTCGGAACGCGCACGCTGTGGCTGGACGACATCGACTTCCCCGACGAGCTGTGGGCGGCCTTCCAGCTGCCGATCGGCCTGGCCTTCTTCCTGAAGTCCTCGGGAACGGGCACCGTCGTCGCGCTCTACCCGAGCCCGGCCGGTGCGACGGAATCCGAGCTGCACCTGGAGAGCTGGGAAGCGCTCGTCGCACGCAACCCGATCCTCAGCCAACTGGACACCGACGGCGAGGCCTTCGTCGTCAACCGCATGACCGAGCCCGCGGAGCACGCGATCGTGCCGATCGACGAGTGCTACCGCCTCGTCGGGCTCATCAAGAGCAACTGGACCGGCATCTCCGGCGGCAATGCGATCTCCGATGCCGTGCCCCTCTTCTTCGATCACATACGCCGCAAGGCAGGAGTGCAATGAGTACCGACAAGCCCCCCGCCGCGCCTGCAGCGACCCCGGCTCGCGACCACGGCCCCGAGATCACCCTCGAGGTGCTCGGTGCCGCACACGAGCCGTTCGCCGCGCAGCCCACGCTGCGCTTCGAGATGGGCGTGTCCGAGCCTTCGGGTCGCGACATCTACGCGATCTCGCTGACCGCCCAGATCAACTTCGATCCCGCGCGCCGCCAGTACGACAACGAGACGCGCGCCGACCTCTACGAGCTCTTCGGCGCGCCGGAGCGCTGGCCGTCGACAACGCGCAGCTTCCTGTGGACGCACTCGAGCACGCTCGTGCATTCGTTCAAGGACGCGATCACGTTCGGTCTGGCGGTTCCGTGCACCGCCGACCTCGAGGTCGTCGCGGCGCGCTATGTCGCGGCGCTTCCCGACGGCGACGTGCCGCTCACCTTCCATTTCACGGGCCGCATCCTGTACGCCGGGCCCAACCGCCAGGTGCAGGTCGTGCACCTGCCGTGGAGCACGTCATGCGAGTACAAGCTGCCGGTCGCGACGTGGAAGGCGATGATCAAGCATCACCACGGCGAGTCGGGCTTCGCGCTGCTGCACAACGACACACTTGACGGCCTGAAGAAGTACAAGCGGGCCAAGGGCCTGCACAGCTTCGATGCCTGCGTCGAGGACCTGCTCCAGCGAGTGCCCACAGAAGAGGAGGCGATCGGATGAGCAGCTCCAGCTCCATTGACCCAATCACGCCCGAGAGCCCCTCGAATGTCGGAGCGACATCGACGAAGTCCCACCTCGAGCGGCTCGTGGACTCGCTGCTCTTCGAGGGGTACGCGCTCTATCCCTACACGCCGGGCGCGACGAAGAACGCGACGCCGACGCCGTTCGGGATCGTCTACCCGCGCGACTACGCCCAGACCCAGACGCACGCGTTTGACCGCATGCAGATGCAGTTCATCGTCAGCAAGGACGCGGTCGTGACCGGAGAGGTGCGCTTCCTGCAGGCGTCCGGTGAGAAGCACCGCGCCGTCGAGCGCCGCGTGCAGCTCGGCGTCGCTCCGGCGAAGGTGTCCTTTGACTTCGACGACCTCGAAGGGGTCGCCGATATCGACACCGACATCCTCCCCGACGGCCGTGGTCGCGTCACGCTGAAGGTCGAGAACACGACTCCGCTGACCGAGGAGGAGTCCACGGGCGATCGCAAGGACGCGCTGCTGAAGAGCATGCTCTCCACGCACCTGCTGGCTCAGACCGAGGGCGGGGCGATGATCGTCTCCCCGCTGGAGCGCGGGGACGACGGCGTCGCCGGCTGCTGCCAGGTCAACACCTGGCCGGTGCTCGCCGCGCCCGGCGATGACGCGATCCTCGCACCGACGATCATGCTGCCTGATCATCCGGAGATCGCGCCGGAATCCGTCAACGACTTCTTCGACGGCACCGAGATCGAAGAGGCGCTGGTCCTTCACATCCAGGCGCTGTCAGAGCAGGAGCGCGAGGAGATCGCCGCTCAGGATCCCAAGGTGCGCGAGATGCTCGCCCGCGCGGACGCCACGACGCCCCAGCAGCTCATGGACCTGCACGGCCGCGTGCGCCTGGAGGATCCCCCCGGCGAGCGCGAGGTGACCTTCGAGGGCGTGACGTACAAGCGCGGCGACAAGGTCATCCTGCACCCGCCGCTGGACGCCGACGTGTACGACAAGATGCTCAACGGTCGCACCGCGACGATCCACCGGCTGTTCCTGCGGGTGGACGATCGACTGCATCTCGGCGTCACGATCGACGACGACCCGATGCAGGAGATCCTCGGCGAGAGCGGCCGCTTTCTGTTCTTCTTCTCCGAAGAGGTCGAGGTGGTGACATGACCGAGGAACGCGCACGCGAGACGACCGAGCCTCCGAAGGACACCTGGCGCCCGCCGGCGCACGACGCGCCGCTGGTGACCCACGAAGTCGACGTCTCCAACCGCCCCAAGCAGGTGCTGATCGCCGGCATCGGCAACACCTGGCAGCGCGACGACGGCTTCGGCAGCGAGGTCGCTCGCAGGCTGGAGGCGCGCGAGATGCCCGAGGGCGTCGCGGTCATCGACTTCGGCACCGGCGGCCTGGACCTGGCCTACCAGGTGATGTATGGCTACGACGGTCTGGTCATGATCGACATCAGCCGCCAGGGCGGTTCGCCCGGCACGCTGTATGTCATGGAGATCGACGAGGACGATGTCACGTCCGGTGTAGAGGACGGCGACGCGCTCAACCCGCATGCGATGGACCCCGAGACCGTCCTGCGCTTCATCAAGCTGACCGGCGGATGGCCCGGAAAGGTCGTCATCGTCGCCTGCGAGCCGCTGACCGTCGAGGAGATGGGCGTCGGGCTGAGCCCCGTCGTCGAGGAGGCCGTCGACCGCGCCGTCGACCTGGCCCTGGACACGGCCAAGGAGCTGCTCACCGACGAGGCCTACGCGTCGCTGGACGAGAAGACGTAGACGTGCACGAGTTCGATCTCTCCAGCGCCGTGGTCACGACGGTGACCAAGCACGCGGCCGGACGCCAGGTCCAGCACGTGACGCTGCGCATCGGGCGACTGCGCCAGGTCGTGCTGAGGACGCTGGAGTTCTACTTCGCGATCGTCGGCAAGGACACGGTCTGCGAGGGCGCTACGCTGGAGATCATCGACGTGCCCGCCGTGCTGCGGTGCAACACCTGCAAGAACGAGTGGGAGATCGAGATCCCGGCGTTCATCTGCGGCACCTGTGGTCCGGGCGCGGTCGAGGTCGCGACGGGCGAAGAGTTCATGGTCGAATCGATCGAGGTCGAGGACGAGGAGAACGCCGCATGCACCGCACCAAGGTGAGAGTCGTCGAGGACGCCCTCGACGCCAACAACACGATCGCCCAGGCCAACCGCGCCGACTTCGATCGCGAGCACGTCACGGTCGTCAACCTCATGAGCGCCCCCGGCGCCGGCAAGACGACGCTGCTGGAGAGCGCGCTCGTCGGCCTCGACGAGGAGGGCCTGCGGGTCGGCGTGCTGGAGGGCGACGTCGCCGGCAGCTTTGACGCAGACCGCCTGTCGGTGCTGCACATCCCGGTCACGCAGCTGAACACCGACAACGGCTTCGGCGGCGAGTGCCACCTGGATGCCAACATGGTGCGCTCCGCGCTGCCCGCCGTCGCGCTGGACGACATGGACGTCCTGATCGTCGAGAACGTCGGCAACCTCGTCTGTCCTGCCGAGTTTCGCATCGGCGAGGACACGCGGATCATGGTCTGCTCGGTCACCGAGGGCGAGGACAAGCCGCTGAAGTACCCGCTGATGTTCCGCGCCTGCGAGCTCGTCGTCATCAACAAGACCGACCTCCTGGCGCACCTGGACTTCGACGCCGACCTGCTGGAGCGCAACGTCAAGCAGGTCAATCCCGACGCCACGGTCATGCGCGTCAGCGCGAAGACCGGCGAGGGGGTCGAAGCGTTCCGCGCGTGGCTCAAGGCGCTGCCGGAGCGGATGGGCGACGCGTCCCACGGTCACGATCATGATCACGACGGCCATGACCATGATCACGACCACGGGCACGATCACCACGACCACGAGCAGGTCACGACCGCGTGAAGCTCGCGCCCGGCGCCATGCGCGTCGAGGCCCTGCTGCGGGAGCGCAGCGAGGCCAACGCGCACTTCTTTCAGACTGAGGCCGAGCGCCTCTCCAAGCTCTGCCACAAGATGGCCGAGCGCTTCGCGCGCGAAGGGCGCCTCGTGGCGTTCGGCGCATCGCCGGCCGATCGCTCCGACGCGCGCCACGTCGCGGTGGAGTTCGTGCACCCGGTCATCGTCGGCAAGCGGGCGCTGCCCGCGCTCGGTCTGGCGGGCGAGGGCGGGCAGATCGCCCCGCAGGTCGCGCTGGAGGCCGAGGCCGAGGACATCGCGATGGCCTTCGGCGACGAGCCCGACATCCTCGCCGCGCTGGCCGCAGCCCGCAAGCGGGGCTGCCTGACGATCGCCTTCACGCTCGGCTCCGGCGCCGAATGGGAGTTCGACCTGGAGGCCATCTCCGATCCCCTGATCCGCCAGGAGATCGTGGAAACGCTCTACCACACGCTGTGGGAGCACGTCCACATCTTCCTCGACAACCGCGGCCTGCTCGAAGGCCGGGCGGCGCGCCCGGTGCACGACTCCGGCGCGTCAAGCTTCCTCTATCCGTTCCTCGGCCAGCAGGAGACCGACCTCGACGCGATCCTCGCCGACGTCAAGCAGTCGATCCTGCTCAAGGCCGACGAGATCGGCGCGCTGCGCACGCAGACGCTGACGGAGTTCGGCGCCGGGCTGCTGGATGCCGGTCAGATCCTGCGCGAGCGACTGGACGCCGGGGGCCGCTTGATCGCGCTGGGCAACGGCGGTTCGGCAACCGACGCGATGGACGTCGTCGCGGACTTCCGCACGCCGATGTTCGGCGGTCCGCCGCGGCGCGCGCTGGACCTCACCGAGGACACGGGCATCATCACGGCGGTGGCCAATGACATCGGCACCGACGCGATCTTCCTGCGCCAGGTCATCGCCTACGGCCGCGAGGGCGACGTGCTGCTCGCGCTGTCGACGAGCGGCAACTCGCTGAGCATTCTGGAGGCGCTGCGCGAGGGGCGCAAGCGCGGCATGGTCACGATGGCGTTCGTCGGCTACGACGGTGGCAACGTCGCCGCGGACAATCTCGCCGACCACGTCTTCGTCAGCCGCTCGGAGAACATCCCGCGCATCCAGGAGGCGCACGCCAGCGGCTACCACGTGCTGCGAGAGCTCGTGGAGCTGGCGGAGCCCGCGACCGAGTCGTGAGCACGGCCGCGGAGGGTTCACCTCGACCCTCGACGACGCTTCGGCGGGTGCGGGCGCGCGTCGACGGCACGGTGCAGGGTGTGGGATACCGACCGTTCGTCTATCGCCTGGCGCAGGAGTTCGGGATCGCCGGGTGGGTGCTCAACGACGAACGTGGCGTGCTGGTCGAAGCCGAGGGCCCCGCCGACGTCGTCGAGGCGTTCCTGGATCGGCTGCGCGCCGACGCGCCGCCGCTGGCCGACGTGCGCGGAGTCGAGGCCGAGGACATCGATGCGCTGGGCGACCCGGGCTTTCAGATCGTCGCCAGCCAACGAGGCGGGGCCGCGACGGCTCCCGTCACGGTCGACTCGGCGACGTGCGAGGACTGCCTCGCGGAGCTGGCCGACCCAGCCGATCGTCGTCACCGCTATCCGTTTCTGAACTGCACGAACTGCGGGCCGCGCTTCACGATCGTGACCGGGATCCCCTACGACCGGCCGGCGACGACGATGGCGGGCTTCGTCATGTGCGACGCCTGCCAGGCCGAGTACGACGATCCGCTGAACCGCCGCTTCCATGCACAGCCCAACGCCTGCCCCGCCTGTGGACCTCGGGTGCGCCTGGTCGAGCGCGACGGGTTGGAGGTCGAGACCGACGACGCGATGCGCGCCGCGGCGCAGGACCTGCTCGACGGGCGGATCCTCGCGATCAAGGGCCTCGGCGGCTATCACCTCGCGTGCCGCGCTGACGACGAGACCGTTGTCGCCGCGCTGCGCGCGCGCAAGCGCCGCGAGGACCGGCCGTTCGCGCTGCTCGTCGCCGACGTCGAGGCGGCGCGACGCCTCGTGACGCTGAGCGAGCCCGAGCAGGCGCTGCTCACCTCACGCCAGCGGCCGATCGTGCTCGCGCGCCGCCTGCCCGACGCGCCCGTCGCGCCGTCCGTCGCGCCTCGGGCCCCGGATCTCGGCGTGATGCTCCCCTACACGCCGCTTCACCAGCTGCTGGCCACCGACGCCGGCGTGGCGCTGGTGATGACCAGCGGCAACGTCTCCGACGAGCCGATCGCCTTCGACGACGGCGACGCGCGCGAGCGCCTGGAGCAGATCGCCGATCGCTTTCTCGTCCACGATCGCCCGATCGCCACGCGCACCGACGACTCCGTCGTGCGGGTGGTGCGCGAGCGGCCACTGCTCATGCGCCGCTCGCGCGGCCACACGCCCGCGGCGCTGGATCTGCCCGTCGCCTCTGCGCGGCATCTGCTCGGCGTCGGCGCCGAGCAGAAGAACGCGTTCTGCGTGGCCAAGGGCGACCGTGCGTGGCCGAGCCATCACATCGGCGACATCAAGAACTACGAGACGCTGACATCGCTGCGCGATGGCGTCACGCACTTCGAGGCGCTGTTCGAGGTCGCGCCGGAGGTCGTCGCGCACGACCTGCATCCCGACTACCTCTCGACGCGCTACGCGCTGGAGCGCGAAGGGGTCGAGCTCGTCGAGGTTCAGCACCATCACGCGCATCTTGCGGCGACGCTCGCCGAGCACGGCGAGACGGGACCGGCGGTCGGCGCGATCTACGACGGCACGGGCCTGGGCAGCGACGGGACGATCTGGGGTGGGGAGATCCTCGTCGGCGGCCTGGCGGACTTCGAGCGCGCCGGGCGTCTGGCCGGCGTCTGGCTGCCCGGCGGTGAGGGCGCGATCCGCGAGCCGTGGCGGATGGCGTGCTCGTGGCTGACGCAGATGCGCGAGCCGCTGCCGCCCGCGTTCGAGCCGATCGCCCAGCAGCGCTGGAACATGGTCGCGCGGATGGTCATGACCGGCGTCGGCGCCACCTCGACGTCGAGTGCCGGCCGCCTCTTCGACGCTGTGGCGGCGATGTGCGGCGTGCGACTGGAGGTCAGCTACGAGGGCCAGGCGGCCGTCGAGTTCGAGGCCCTTGCCGATCCGGGCGCCGCCGAGCCCTACGAGTTTCAGCTGCAGGCGATCGCGCCCGTCGTCATGAACCCCCAGCCGGCGATCCGCGCCGTGCTCGCAGACCTCGCCGCCGGCGTGCCGGTGTCGACGATCTCGGCGCGCTTTCACGCCGGCCTGGCACGTGTGACCGTCGAGGCGTGCGTGCTCGCCGCCGAGCGCGCGGACGTGGACCTCGCCGTGCTGTCGGGCGGCGTCTTTCAGAACCGCCTGCTGCTCGAGCTCACGGCGGCCGGTCTGGAGTCGGCGGGCCTGCGCGTGCTCGTCCCGGAGCGCCTACCCCCGAACGATGGGCAGATCGCTTTCGGCCAGGTGGCGGTGGCGGCCGCGCGCGAGGCGGCTGGCTGACCTGCCGGCGGATCGCGCAGGTCGATGGTCGGCTGCCTCCGCTGCTCGATGTCACGCACGGAGGCGTGCACAACTGCCGGGTCGCGGTTGCCCTCTGAGCGAGGCGTCAGTACTGCATCAGAGTGATGCAGTACTGACGGATGTGATCGTGGACGGAATCGATCCGTCGCTTCTGCACGCCGATTCCAGGAAACGCGGTGGTGCTGCCGATCGCCGTCCGCGAACCGCGCGTATCCTCTGCCCATGGACGGCTTCGCTCTCAGCGAACGCTGGAACGGCTGGTCTGATCTGAACGTCATGGCCGAGGCGGCGCGTGCCGCCGCTGATGCCGGGCCGCTGGATCCGATCGTCTGCGAGATCACGCTGGACTGGGATGACGACGAGACGACACTGCACAGCCTCGAAGAGTTGCAGGCGCTGCTTCGCAGCGGCGCGGTGCCCGAGGCGCTGGAGATCGAGGTTGCCCACATCGTCGAGTCCGAGGCGAGCCTGAACCTCGCCTACAACGGCCGCTGGCTGCAGATCAACGGCGCCGGCAGCGACTGGGAGCGCGCTGGGAACGCCTACCGCGCGGCGCAGGTCGAGATCGCGCTCGTCGCCGGGATCACGACGTTCAAGCTGCCGACGCTGCCGCGCGACACCGTCGCCGAGACACGCAAGCGCCTCAACCAGCCTCCGGAGGCGTAGGGCCGTCCGCCGGCAGCTCGTCGGCGGCGTCGTCGTGGGTGAACCAGTCGGGGATCGTCAGCGGCGCGTCCGGTGAGGCGTCGAGGCCGTCCGGCGGCCAGCGCTGCGGGTACGGCGGCTGCTTCCAGACCCACTGCTCGCCGGTATAGGCGTGGTGGAAGCGAATCGACTTCAGCAGCTTCTTGCGATGCTGGGGGCAGGCGTAGCGGCGCGGTCCGAGCAGTCCGCCGGCGTGCCACACGAGCCAGTTGCCGGGCATCGCGTCGATCAGCTCGCCGAAGAGGTCTTCGCGCGTCGACGCGCCGATGCTGTTGCGCGTCGCCTCGTCGGCCACGCAGCCGCAGATGTCGCAGCGAAACCAGTAGCGGACGGGCATGGTTGAAGCGTAGGCCCGATCGGGCGCTCACGCCAGCCCCATCGTTCGGTCGTTGCAACGGGTCGGGCACGCGGGTGCCCGACCCGGCGTCCTGATCACGCGTGCTCGTGCTCGTGGACGTCCTCGACGCCCTCCTCGTGCACATGGGTGTGCGCGTGCATCTCGCCATCGTGCTCGTGCTCGTGGGCGTGCTCGACGTGCTCGTGGTCGTGCTCGGTGTGGGCGTGGACGTGGGTCTCGCCGTCGTGCTCGTGCTCATGGACGTGCGGTGCGTCGTGGGTGTGCTCTGTCATGCGTGCTCCTCTGTCGGGGTTGTCGTGTCGCCGGCGCGCAGATGCTCGATGTGTCGCAGCGCCTCGTCGAGCAGCGCCGCCACGTGCGAGTCGTAGAGCCCGTAGATCACGTGACGGCCGTTGCGGTTGCCCAGGACGAAGCCCAGGTCGCGCAGGATGCGCAGCTGATGGGAGACCGCCGGCTGCTCCATCTCGACGGCGAGGGCAAGCTCGCCGACGGTGCTCGCTCCCTCGCGCAGGCGCGCGAGGATCCGCACGCGGCTCGGCGTCGCCAGCGCGCTCATGACGCGCGCGACGTGGCGTGCGTCAGCGGTGGTGACCGGTGTGCCCGGGCCGGCGTGGTGTGCGAATCCCATCCACTGTGATGCTGGCATGCACATGTGTGCATGTCAAACGGGAACCTGTTTCGATCAGCGCCGTCGCTGCGTGCGCGCGCACGTGGGACACAGCCCGACGATGGGGAAGTGCGAGAAGCGCGCCTCGAAGCCCGACAGCTCGCGCACCGCCGCGCGCACGTCATCGAGCGAGGCGGGATCGACGGACTCGACGACGCCGCAGGACTCGCAGGCCAGGTACTCGCGGTCCGCGCGGCTCTCCAGCACGTAGCGCCCCGGCCCGTGGCCGGCGTGGAAGTGGCGCACGAGCCCGAGGCCGCCGAGCGTCTCGAGGTTGCGGTACACCGACGCGATGTCCGACTGGGTCATCGTCCCGCCGAGGCCGTCGGCGATCTCCTCGGCGGAGATCGGCCCCTTGGCGGCGAGCAGGGCTTCGAGCACCAGCCGCCGGGCCGACGTGAGCCGCAGGCCGCTGCGCCGGACCGCCGCGATTGCCTCGTTGAGGTCCGCCACCACCACCGGCTGCCTGTCGGGTGAAACCGTCACGTCCCGCCTCTCCTCGCGTCTGCGCTGACCGCAAACGTAGACGACAAGCAGGACGCGCGGGGTGTCGACGGCAGGGCTAGTGGACGACGCTCTAGCGCGCGTGCGCCGGACGCAAGCCGTTCCTGCGACCGCGAACCAGTGGCCCGGTCCCCATGAAGACCACGGCGAACAGCGTCGCGGCGACGAGCACGATCGTCGGGCCGGACTGCACGTCGAGGTGGTAGCTGAGGTTCATGCCCACGAAGCCGCAGCAGGCGCCGATGAGCGAGGACATCCATAGCATGCGGCTGAAGGACGTCGTCAGCATCCGCGCGACGGCTGGCGGGATGACGAGCGCGGCGGCGATCAGCGTGACGCCGAGGATCTTCATCGTCGCGAGGATCGATCCGGCCAGCACGAGCATCAGCAGGGCGTCCATGCGCGCGGTGTTGACGCCCGAGACCTCGGCGACCTCCGGGTCGAACGTCGTGAACAGCAGCGCGCGGTAGCGCAGGAAGACGAGCGTCGAGGCGAGCACCGACACGACCGCGATCGCGATGACGTCCTGCGTCCCGACCCCGAGGATGCTGCCGAACAGTGCGGCGTCGAAGCTTCCGCCCTCGCCGTCGAAGAAGGCGAACAGCGCCAGGCCGAGCGCGAACGAGGCGGTCGTGATGACGCCGATCGCGGCGTCGGAGCGGATCACGCGCCGCCGCGTGACGCCGTTGATCATCAGCGCCGACGCCACGCCCCACGCACCGGCGCCGAGCAGGAAGTTGATGCCCAGCAGCGTGCTCGCCGCGAAGCCGCCGAAGATCGCGTGCGACAGGCCGTGGCCGATGTAGCTCATGCCCTTGAGCACGACGTACACGCCGACGAGGCCGCACAGCGCGCCGGCCATCGTCGCGACGATCAGCCCGTTGCGAAAGAACTCGAACTCGAACGGGCGCAGCAGCTCGGCGGCCATCATGTGAGGCCCCGGTCCGCGTGCTCGTGGGTGTGCTCGTGGGCGTGCTTGTGTGAGGCAGCCGCGTGGCGGTGCGAGAAGCTGTCCACGACGACCGGCATGCCGCCGTGCTCGAGTACCTGCATGCTCGCCCCATAGGTGCGCTCGAGGATGTCGGGCGTGAGCACGTCCACCGGGCGTCCGGCTCCGAGCACGGTGCGGTTCAGGCACACGACATGCGGCAGGTGGGCGGCGATCCCGTTGAGGTCGTGCGTGGTTAGCAGGATCGCCAGGCCGCGGGCGTTGAGGTCGTCGAGCAGGTGCAGGATCTCGTGGCGCAGGCGCACGTCGACACCGGAGGTGGGCTCGTCGAGCAGCAGCAGATCGGGCTCGCCGAGCATCGCGCGGGCGATGAACACCCGCTGCTGCTGGCCGCCGGACAGCTCGCGGATGTGACGGTCGCTGAGGTGCTCGATGTCCAGCCGGGCGAGGATCTCCGACACCGCCGCGCGCTCGGCGGTGCTCGGCCACGGCCAGCGCCGGCCGTGCACGCGCGCCATCAGCACGCATTGCGCCACGGTCACCGGAAAGCTCCAGTCGATCGTCTCGACCTGCGGGACGTAGGCGATGCGCAGGCCGCCGCGGCGCGTCACGGTTCCGCGAAGGGGCTGCATGCTGCCGGCCACCGCGCGCAGCAGCGTCGTCTTGCCAGACCCGGACGGGCCGACCACGCCCACGAACTGGCCCGCACCCACCGCGACGTCCACGTCGACGAGCACATCCTCCGACGCGTAGCGGCACGTGACGCCGTGCAGCGCGACGAGCGGCCCGCCGCTCACTGTGGGTACTCCGCCTCGTCGGGTGCGGTGTCGCCGGGCTCGAAGGCCTTCAGCGCCGATGCGTCACCGCCCATCGCCTCGGTCATCGTCACGTAGTCGAAGTGCATGAGCCCCATCCACGAGTGCTCGGGTTCGCCGGGCTTGCCGGGCAGGTCGTCGTCGCGCAGGACGTCGACGTACTTCACGCCCGCCTCCTTGCCGATCTGCCTGAGCACCGGGCTGGGGAAGACCTCCGAGCCGAAGATCGCGGGAACCTTCGTCCGTCTGACCTGGTCGATGAGACGTGCGACCTCCTTCGGCGTCGGGTCCTCGAAGTCGGACACCTGGATCGCCCCGATGACGTCCCAGCCGTAGTCGCGGGAGAAATAGGCGTAGGCGTCGTGGTAGGTCAGCAGCTTGCGCTTGGCGCGCGGGATCGTCGCGAACGATGCGCGCATCGCCGCGTCGAAGGCGTCGACCTTGGCCTTGAACGCGTCGTAGTTCTCGCGGAACGTCGAGGCGTCGTCCGGATCGCGCTCGGAGAGGTCGTCGCGGATGATCTGCGCGTACTTCAGCGCGTACTTCGGATCGGTCCACAGGTGCGGGTTGGGCTTGCCGCCGGACTTCGGAAACGAGAAGTCATAGGCGTACTGGCTCTCGGGGATCGACTGCGTGCCGAGCTCGACGATCTCGGCGCCGTCCTTGATGTTGGACTCGGCCAGCTTCTTCGTCGGCTCTTCGAGCTTCAGGCCGTTGACGTAGATCACGTCGACGGTCGACAGGAGCTCGGCGACGCTCGGCTTGGGCTCGAAGGTATGCGAGTTGGTGCCCTCGGGAACGATCCCGGTGATCTTCACGCGGTCGCCGCCGATCTGCGACGCGATGCTCGTGATCGGCGCGACGGTCGTGGCGACCGAGAGCCTGCCCTCGTCGGTCGTCGCGTCGTTGGCGCACCCCGCGAGGAGCGGCGCGAGGCCGGCTGTCGCGCAGAGTGCGGCGAGCTGACGAGTGCCCATGTCGCGACCCTACCCTAATCGCGACCTTCTCGCATCAACAACGTGCAGGCGGGAAGGAGTCAGTCCTCCGGCGGCGGTTGCAGCAGCGCGCCGACGATGCCGAACGCGAACATCGCCAGCACGAGCAGCGACACGAACGTCAGCACGTTGACGCCGCCGTTGACGACGGCGACGATCGTCAGCGTCGTCAGTAGTCCGATGAACAGCAGCGCCGCACCGAGGATCGCGACCCGCGCTCCCATCAATAGACCGGGTACTTCGGCGGGATCGTGTAGTCCTTCGTGCGACTGGCGAAGAGCTTGATCGCCAGCAGGCCGAACGCGAACCCGCCGATGTGGGCGAAGTACGCGACGCCACCTCCCCCGCCGGTCGGGTTCGCCACGCCGTAGACGCCGAACGCGATCTGCTGGACGAACCAGAAGCCGAGGATCAGCAGCGCCGGCAGCTCGAGGATCGTGAAGAAGAAGATGATGAAGATCAGCGTGACCACGCGCGCTCGGGGATACAGCAGGATGTAGCCGCCGAGCACGGCGGCCACGGCGCCCGACGCGCCGATCGTCGGGATCGCGGCGTCCGGCTCGACGGCGACCTGCGCGATGATCGCGGCGAGGCCGCCGAGCAGGTAGAAGGCGACGAACTTCACGCGGCCCATCGCGTCCTCGACGTTGTTGCCGAAGATCCACAGGAACAGCATGTTGCCGGCGAGGTGCAGGATGCTGCCGTGCATGAACATCGACGAGAACGCCGTCACCCAGAACGGCGGCTGGCCCGGCGCGGAGCCGCTGACGCCGGCCATTCCCTCGCAGGCGAGGGCGCCCTGCGACGTGATCGCGCAGTTGTCGCCCGGATGGGTGAACTCGTACGGGATCGCGCCGTAGTCCACGACGATCCCGTTGTCGGGTCCCGAGAAGATGCCGCCCTTCTGCAGGACGAAGTAGACGATGACGTTGATCGCGAGCAGGGCGATCGTGACCAGCGCGGTCCGGTCTGTCGGGATGTTGTCCTTCAGCGGGAACACGCGCGATCTCTCGCGCGGAGGCTACCCCGCCGCGAGAACGCGACGCTGAACGGCCGCCATGAGGTCGTCGGGCACGCCCTCGGGATCGATCAGCCGCTCCAGCGCGAGTCCGTTGGCGAACGCGAGTGTGGTGATCGCCCAGCGCTGGTCGTCGAACGCGCCGCCTGACGGCGCCAGCTCGGCGAGCTTGTCGCGCATCTGGCGGTAGCGCTCGGCGAAGGCGCCCAGCAGGTCGGGATCACGCACCGCGTGCACCCAGAACTCGATCGTCAGCAGCAGGAACTGCGAGTGGCGGTCGTCGACGGGCTGGCGGGCGAGCACGTCGACCTTCTGCTCGTCGGGATGGGGCGCCAGCACGTCGCGCACCTGCTCGATCCGGCGCTCGGCGACCTTGTCGAAGAGCGCGAGGAACAGGCCGCTCTTGCTCTTGAACGTCGAGTAGACGGCGCCCTTGGTGTAGCCCGCCTCGTCGGCGATGTCGTCGAGGGTCGTGCCGTGGTAGCCGTCGCGCAGAAAGCGCCGCAGTGCGACGTCGAGCAGTTCGCGGCGCGTGGCTGCGGAGCGCTCGGCGCGCGACGGCTTGGCCGTGGTCGCCACCGGCCGTCAGACCGCGGTGACCGCGGCCCGTGCCCCGGCCGAGGCCCTGGCGGCGGCGTCGTCGCGCAGCGGCTGCAGCCAGCCGGAGGGAAGCACCTTGCCGAGGTGGCCCTTGTAGTCCGGAGCGACCCGCTGGGCATAGGCCTCCATCGGCCGGCCTGCGATGAACGGGGCGATGTCCTCGGACATCATCAGCGCCGACACGTTGACCGCGATCTGGAAGTCCGCGGCGTTGAGCTCCTCGCCGCCCAGCAGGCCCTCGGCGATCCAGGCGTCGATCTGGTCCAGCCGCGCGGGCAGCATCGCGAGGTCGTCCATCCCCGCGGCGTCCGTCGCGCGGTGCGCACCGGTGGCCAGGCGGACGATCAGCGGCGCCGCCACCTTCAGGACGGCCCGCATCGGCGGCGTACGGTCGGCGGTCATCACGCTCTTGAACGCGGCCTTGTCACGACGCGACGCGCAGTAGAAGATCCGCCGCGTCGCGTTCTGCAGCTCCTCGCCCCAGCGCTCGGCGTCCTCGACGGCCTTGCGCTGCGCCGGCTCGGCGGGGAACAGCGGCCTGTCGAGCCAGAGCTCGTCGAGCGCCCGCGATATCGCTCGAGTGCCCTGCACGCGTCGGCCGTCGATCTTCACCGCCGGGACGCCCATCGTGTCGAAGCCCAGACCGAGCATGATGAACGCGTGCGGCCCGGGCATCAGCGTCACGGTCTTGTAGTCGATGCCCTTGTAGTCGAGCATGAGCCGGCCCGTGTAGACGGAGTTGGAGCCCGGGAACATGTAGAACTTGACCTTGGCCGGCAGTCCGACCACCTCCTCGTTGACGGCAAGCGAGATACCGTCGGTATCTTGATACTGACGGTATGTGAAGTCAAGCGCCGCTGCTGCGCGCGAGCGGTCCATCGCCCGGCTGGTCCTGCGGGACGTGCTGGTCGGCGTGGTAGCTGGAGCGTACGAGCGGGCCCGCGGCGATGTGATCGAAGCCGAGCTCATAGGCGGCGGTCTCCAGCGCCTTGAACTCGTCGGGATGCCAGTAGCGCACGACCGGCAGGTGACGCTCGGTGGGTCGCAGGTACTGCCCCACGGTCAGGACCCGCACGCCGTGCGCGCGCAATGTCGCGAACGTGTCGACCATCTCGTCATGGGTCTCGCCGAGGCCCACCATCAATCCGGACTTCGTCGTGACCTCGCCGTCGCTCATGTCGCGGGCGTTGCGCAGCACGCGGCAGGAGCGCTCGAAGGTTGACCCGCGGCGCGCGACGGGGTACAGGCGCGGCACGACTTCGACGTTGTGGTTGAAGATGTCGGGACGCTCGGCGATGACGCGCGCGAGCGGCATCTCCTGGCCGCGGAAGTCGGGCGTCAGGACCTCGACCTTGCAGCGCGGCGCCTGGTTGCGCACCTGGCGGATGACGCCGACGAAGGCGCTCGCCCCGAGGTCGGGCAGGTCGTCGCGGTCGACGGACGTGATGACCGCGTGGCGCAGCCCCATCTTGGCGATCGAGCGCGCCACGCGGGCGGGCTCCAGCGGGTCGTTCCAGGTCGGCTTGCCGGTGCGCACGTTGCAGAAGCCGCAGCGCCGCGTGCACGTGTCGCCGAGGATCATGAACGTCGCGGTCCCGCGCTCCCAGCACTCGCCGACGTTCGGGCAGGCGGCCTCCTGGCAGACGGTGTGGAGGTTCTCCTCGGTGATCAGCCGCGCCAGCTCGCGGTAGCGATCGCCACCCGGCGCCGGCACCTTGAACCACGGCGGCTTGCGCTCGCGCATCGGCCGCACGTCGGGACCGAGGACGCCGAGCACGTCCATCCCGCCGGGATTGGATCGCGAGCGGGTGGAGAGGCGGCGTTCGTCGGTGGTGGCCACGCCCCTCTCAGGCTAGATGATCGATTCGTGCACCCGCGGATGACAGGCCAGGATCGGCGCCGGATCGCCACCCGAATCCTCGCCGGTACCACCGGTACCGCCTTCGGATCCGTGCGGCGCCCGGCATCCGCCCTGACCTGCCCCCGCAGGCACACTCATCCGGAATCACTCATCGCCATCGCGGTCGGCAGAGGAAGATCAGGTCGGAGTGCAGCAGCCCATAGCGGGTCGACTGGTCTCCGAGCTCGGCCGCCATGTCGACCGTCTCGACGTCGAAGCCGGCCGCGCGCAGGCGCGCCGCGATGTCGGGCGCGTACAGGCGAACGTGGTCGGATTGCAGGAACTCGCGCTCGCGATCGGCGGGATCGGTGATCGAGGGATCCTCGTAGGTGTGCTCTCGCTCCATCGCCAGCGGGACCATCACGAGGGTGAACCCGCCCGGCGCCGTGATGCGATGCAGCTCGGACATCCCCTGCGCGTCGTCGGGGACATGCTCCAGCACGTGGGAGCAGAGAACGGCGTCGAACGCGTCGTCGGCGATGTCGAGCGCCGTGATGTCCAGGCGCAGGTCGGCATCTTGGGTGGTGTCGAGGTCGGTGGTCACGTAGCGCAGGTCGCCTCGGGCCTCGAGCTTGCGGCGCAGGCACCACTCGGGTGAGAAGTGCAGCAATGAGCCCGCGTCGTCGAGCAACTCGGGACGGCGCTGAAACAGCAGCCACTGCGCCCGGTGGCGCTCATGGGAGCCGCAGCGCCAGCACAGCGCGTTGGGGCGGTTCCAGTCGTCCTTAAACGTGTTGAAGTCCAGCTCGCAGAGCGGGCAGCGAACCGAACCGCCGCGATGGCGCGCGGTGGCCGCCCGCACGCGCAGGGCGTTGGAGATGCGGCCCATGGGGCGGTGGGGTGCCGGCATCGCGAATGCGAGCGTACCCGGACCAGCGTCACGGCTCACACCGTCAGGCGTGCGCAGAACGTGAAACACCCGCATGAACCCGCATCAACTCAAGCGCTGGGAGCCGGCGGCGCGCACATCGCCTACAGCCTGAGTCCTCGCACGAAGGTGCGCCGGAGTGTGAAGCTCTCGAGCGAGATGGTTGGCGACGGGTCGCGACACGGGGTAGTCACCGCCAATACCGCCACCCCGCCAAACCGGGACGGGTGACCGTGGCCGGAGCGCCGAACAAGGGCTACGGCGCGTGGGCGCCCCACCTGCCCGGCTGCATCGCGCGTGGTGACACACCTGACGCGGCGGACACACAGATGCGAGAGCCAATCACCTTCCACCTGGAAGGGCTGCGCGAGGACGGGCTCGAGATTCCTCTGACGCCTTCGACCGCTGCGACGGCGGTGGTCGACGTTCCCGCGGCCTGATTGGAGGTCCTGCCGTTCAGGGTGTCCGCTCGGCGCGTCGATCGCCCAGAGCGCCTTGGAGGTCGGTGATCGAGATCTCCACCGGGCGGCGTTCGAACGCCTCGGCGAAGCGTCGCGCGACGGTCGCGCGGATCGTGGAGAGGGGCGGGCCGGCGTGCTCATCGCCTGTGGACTGAAGCGCCACGGAGGTCATGCGGACGCTGTCCAGGCCGCATGCCACAACCCACTCGAACGGCTGCAGGTCGTTGTCGACGTTGATCGCGAAGCCGTGGGTCGTCACGCCGCGCGCGACGTGGACGCCGATCGAGGCGATCTTGCGCTCGCCCGCCCAGACGCCGGTGTAGTCCGGTCCGTCCTCGGGACGTCCGCGCGTGGTCAGGCCTGTCTCGGCGAGCGTCGCGACGATCGCGCCCTCGATCGTGCGCAGGAACGCGATGACGTCGGAGATCCGCATGATCGGATAGCCGACGAGCTGCCCGGGGCCGTGGTAGGTCAGCAGGCCGCCGCGGTTGACGTCGACGATGTCGATGCCCTGCTCGCGGTACCACTGCTCGCCGAGCGGCAGCTCGCCCGCTTGTGAGCGCCGGCCGCGCGTATAGACCGGCGGATGCTCGAGCAGCAGCAGCGTGTCGGGGATCGCGCCGGCCTGGCGCGCCGCGCGCACCTCCTCCTGCAGGGCCAGCGCCTCGCGGTACTCGACGAGGCCGAGCTGGCAGATCCACAGCGCGTCAGCCGTCATAGCGGATCGCCGTGAAGTTCAGGACGCCGGCAAGGACGTCGAAATGCCGGTCGACATGAACCACATCGGCTGCGTGCTGTTGTGCGCATGCCGCAATGAGCAGATCCGGCACGGGCACGCGATGGCGGCCTTGGCGCGCGAGCTCGCGTTGGGCCGAAGCCGCGGTCGCGAACGTCTGGACATCCATGCGCAGCTCGCGAAACAGGTCGAGGTCCCGTTCCAGCGCGAGATAGTCCGTCGGCGATCTCGCGCTGTAGAGCAGTTCCAAGCGGCTGACGGCACACAGGCACAACTCGTCCTCGCAGTCGTCTCCGGGACCCCCTCGCACGTACGCCGACTTGTCGATCAGGAGCAGTCCGGCTCACCGCCAGGCGGCGTCGGACAGGAGCAGATCGGCATCGATCAACGTCTCCGCTCGCTGTAGTGCCGCGTGCTGGTCTTCGCGTCGGCGCCGGCCGGCGGTCTCGTCGAGTTGGCGAGCCAGCTCGTCGCGACCTGCTGCGGCCAGGCGCAGGAGCAGCTGCTTTCGATCCGTCACGTCAGGCCACGCGCGTCGCGCGAGGTCGAGCATGTCGCTGACCTCGCCGGTGTCGGTCACGGTGTAGCGGGGCCGGGTCGTTGGCACGACATCGAGTGTACCACCGCGCGGTCCAGGTGCGACACCGCCCAGCGCGGCGACAGCTCAGGCCTCGTAGCTCTCCAGGCGCTTCTTGAGGTTCGCGAGGAAGCGCGCGGCCAGCGCGCCGTCGATCGCCCGGTGATCCCAGGACAGGCCGAGGATGACCATCGGGCGGATCGCGATGGCGTCCTCGCCGAACTGGTCGGTGACGACGACCGGGCGCTTGACGATCGCCTCGATGTCGAGGATCGCGACCTGCGGCAGGCTGATGACCGGCGTCGCCATGACCGACCCGAACTGGCCGGGGTTCGTGATCGTGAAGGTGCCGTTGCGGACGTCGTCGGGCGTGAGCTGACGTGCGCGGGCGCGCCGCGCGAGGTCGCGAATGCGTCGCGACAGGCCCTCGGCGCTGAGGTCCTGGGCGCCGCGCACGACCGGCACGATCAGGCCGTCGTCGCCGAGGTCCACGGCGATGCCGAGGTTCACCTGCTCATGGATGGTGTGGACGTCGTCCTGCAGCCACGCGTTGACGAGCGGGAAGTCGACGAGCGCCCCGATCACGCAGCGCGAGATCAGCGGCAGCGCGGTGATGCCCAGCTGCTTGCGCGAGATCTCGATGCGCGACATGTCCACCTCGATCCACGTCGTGCAGGTCGCCGCGGTCTGCAGCGAGCGGTGCATGTGCTCGCCGATCTGCGCGCGCATGCGCGAGAGCGGGCGGCCCTCCGGAGGGACGTAGGGGCCGCGGGTGTTTGCGCTGCCCGCCCCCGGCCGGTACGGGCTCTCGGAATGCAGGACCGGCTCGTCCGCGTCGCCCGGAGCGTCGCCGTCGCCGTTTGCCTGTACGAAGGCCATGACGTCCTGCTTGCGCACGCGACCCTCACGGCCGGTGCCCTCGATCGCGTCGAGGTCGACTCCGTGCTCGTCGGCGATGCGCTGGACGACCGGCGAGTAGCGGCGTGCGGCACCCGACCGCGGCTTGGCGTCAGGCGGCGTGGCAGGCGGCCGGGCGGAAGCCACGGACGGCGTCGCGGCGGCGGGTGCGGGCGCCGGCGTGGCGCTCGGCGCGGCCGCCTCGCGCGGCTCGTCGCGCGGCGGCGGCGTGTCGCCGGGCTCGCCGCCGGTGGCGATCCTCGCGATCGTCACGCCGACGTCGACGGTCACGCCGACCTGGACGAGGATCTCCACGAGCCGGCCGCTGGCGGGCGACGGGATCTCGGTGTCGATCTTGTCGGTCGACACCTCGGCGATCGTCTCGTCGGCGTGCACCCAGTCACCGCGTTGCTTGTGCCACTCGACGACGGTGCCCTCGGCGACCGACACCCCCATCTGGGGCATCGTCACGTCGACCATCGTGTCGGATTCAGTACTCGAGGAGCTGACGGCAGGCCTCCCTCACGCGATCGACCGATGGCAGGACGGCCGCCTCAAGCGGCGGCGAGAACGGGATCGGGCAGTCCGGCGACGCGACGCGCACGACGGGCCCGTCGAGATCCTCGAAGCTGCGCTCGGCGATCAGCGCGGCGACCTGGGCGCCTGCCGCGCACGTCTCGTTGGCCTCGTCGACGATGACGACCTTCGAGCAGTGGCGCACGGCGTCGAGGATCGCCTCCTCGTCCAGCGGGACGAGCGAGCGCAGGTCGAGCACCATGATCGACGCGCCCGCGAGGTCGGTCGTCGCCTCCAGCACCGTGTGCACCATCGCGCCGTAGGCGATGACGACGAGGTCGTCGCCCTCACGCGCGACCCGCGCGCGAAACGGCGTCTCATACGAGCCTTCGGCGACCTCGCCCTTCACGCGGCGGTAGAGGTGCTTGTGCTCCATGAAGACGACCGGGTTGGGGTCGCGCATCGCGGCGATGATCAGGCCCTTGGCGTCCTCCGCCGTGCTCGGTGCGACGACCTTCAGTCCCGGCGCGTGCATGAACCACGACTCGGGGTTCTGCGAGTGGAACGGCCCGCCCGAGAAGCCGCCGCCGCTGGGCAGGCGGACGGTGATGTTCACCGGCAGGTCCTGGCGGTAGTACATCTTTGCCGCGGTGTTGACGAGCTGGTCAAAGCCGCACGCGATGAAATCCGAGAACTGCATCTCGCAGACCGGCCGCAGGCCGACGACGGCGGCGCCGATCGCGGTCCCGATGATCGCCGACTCCGCCAGCGGGGTGTCCATCACGCGGTCGGCGCCGAACTCGTCGAAGAAGCCGTCGGTGACCTTGAAGGCGCCGCCGAACACACCGATGTCCTCGCCCATCAGCAGCACCCGCTCGTCGCTTCGCATCTCCGTGCGCAGGCCATCTGAGATCGCCTTCAGATAGGTCATCTCGCTCATTGCCGATGGCCACTCCACGGGGCCGCGCCGTCTTCGAGCAGGATCTCGCCGGCGTCGCGCGGTGCAAACACGCGGTCGGTCGCCGTGCGCGGATCGGGCATCGGCCCGGCCAGCGCGACCTCGGTCGCCTGCTCGAGCTCGGCGAGAACCTCGGCGCGCAACGCCTCGACGTCGCAGCCCAGCGCGGAGACGACGGCCGTCTGACGGTCGATCGGGTCCTTCTTGCGCCACTCCTCGACGAGCGCCTTGGGGACGTACTTCATGTCGTCGTGCGCGCCGTGGCCGTGCATGCGCATCGTGACGGCCTCGATCAGCGTCGGCCCGCCGCCGTCGATGGCGCGCTCGCGCGCCTCGCGGGTCGCCTCGAAGACCGCCTCGACGTCGTTGCCGTCGATGCTGACGCCGCGAAAGCCGTAGCCGGCGGCGCGCTGCACGGGATCGACGGCGTACTGCAGGTTCGTCGGCGTGGAGTAGGCGTACTGGTTGTTCTCCAGCACGAAGATCACGGGCAGCCGCTGGACGCCCGCCCAGTTCATCGCCTCGTGAAAGTCACCGCGCGAGGTCGAGCCGTCACCGAACCACGTCAGCGCGCAGCGCGCCTCGCCGCGCAGCTTGAAGGCCATCGCCATCCCGGTCGCGACCAGCATCATGTCGGGCAGCATCGACGTCATCCCGACACAGCCGACGCGGCGGTCGCCGAAGTGCACGTTGCCGTCGCGCCCGCTCGTGACGCCGGCCTCGCGTCCCATGTACTGGCTGAGGATCGTCGCCGGGCTGACGCCGCGCACGAGGTGCGCGCCGAGATCGCGGTGCAGCGCGCACAGACGATCGGCCGCCGCCATCGCCCACGATGCGCCGACGGACACGGCCTCCTGGCCGAAGCCGTCATAGAAGGAGCCCGGAACCTTGCCCTGGCGATAGAGGTTCATCGCGCGCGCCTCGACGGCGCGCATCATCAGCATGTCGCGCAGCAAGCCGCTGCGGTCGTCTGTCGTGAGGTGCGCGGGATCGGTGTGCGTTGTGGGACCGCTTCGGACGTGCGTGCTGCTGGTCGCCATCGTCGCCTTTCCGTGTGCGCTGCTTCCCCAGCGAGGGTACCGGGAACGTACGCTGGTTGACGTGACTGAGCGAGAACCTGCGCAAGGCTCGCCGCGCTTGCGGCGCATGCACTGGAGGTTGCGCGGCGCGTGGCTGTGGCCGACGTTCGTCGTCGCGACGCTGCTTGAGATGGTCCTGCTGCATGTCCAGCCGGTGCAGGGCCAATCGACCGGCCTCGTCGCCGGGCTGCTCGTCGCGGGCTGTTTGAACCTCATCGCGGTGGCGCTCGTGGGCGGCCTGGGGGGGCGGCTGCTGGGACGCAGGCGCCCAGAGATGCCCCGGGTCGTGGCCGACAACTACGCGGGCACGGCCGTGCTCGCGATCGTGGGGGCGGCGTTCGTCGTCGCGGGCGTGCTGCACCGCCCCGCCCTGCAGGAGCGCAAGGCGGCGTTCGGCGAGCAGTCGCAGGCCGTGCGCGAGTGGGTCGCGATCAACGGCGATGCCCCTGCGCGCGCGCACGTGGCGCTCGCCGACACGCTGCCGGTGGACGAGGACCTGTTTCGCACCTGCGTACCCGGCGGCGACCCCAAGCGCCAGCTGTGCCTGATCGTCGACACGTCCAGGACGCCGCCGCTGGTCAAGCGCGACAGCAGCCGCGAGCCCAACGCGATCTTTAATTCGCGCGGGGGCTTCAGGTAGCGCCTCGATCTGCCGATAGCGATCACATGGGTGGTACGCGCGCACTCCTTGCGTCGTTGGGCGCAAGCGTCTCGCTGGTAGCGGGCGCGGCGCTGTCGTTGCTCGCCGCGAGCTTCATCTTCGCCTACGACGGCATCGTCGGCACCGTCGACGCCGCGCCGGGCAGAACGTCACTGCGAGTCGCCTCGCCCTCATCCCCCGAGCGCTCGGCCACCGCGTCCGCCACCCCCACGCTCCTCGTCGAGCGCCCACAGCGGGCGACGGCGAAGAACCCAGCGCCGACGCGGCGGGTACGTGCGGCGGCCGGTGGATCGGCGAAGCGGACTCCAGCTCCGACCTCGAGCGGCGTGAGGAAGCTCTCGCCGCCCGTGGCCGCGCCGGCCCCGCCCGCCCCGCAACCCGCAACGCCGGCGCCCGCGAAGGCAGCCGAGCCCAAGGCCGGCGACGGTGTGCGCAAGCTCGGCAATGACGTCGGGGACGCGGTGCACGACACCGGCAACGCCCTCGGCGGCGTCGTGCAGCCGCTGAGCCCGCCCGTCAGCCAGGCGATCGAGAAGGTCCTCGACGTCATTGCGACCGTCGTGCAGAACGCCGTCGACGGTCTCGCCGGCGCGCTGGACACGACGCTGCAGAAGTAGGGCTACAGGCTCGCGGCGAACTCCGCCATCCCGGCGGCGAAGTCCTCGCTCGCGCGAAATCCCAGCCGGGCCGCCGCGAGGTCGGCGCTGGCGAACACGTGACGCACGTCCCCGAGGCGAAACTCCCCGGTCGTCACCGGCGCCGCGGCGCCGTCGCCGGCGGCTGCGTGCAGGGCGTGCGCGAGCTCGCCGACCGTGCGAGGCGTCCCGCTGGCGATGTTCAGCGCGCCGCCGACCGGCTCCGCAGTCGTGAGCGCGAGCACGTTCGCGCGGGCCACGTCGCGGACATGGACGAAGTCGCGGCGCTGGCGGCCGTCCTCGAAGACGCGTGGGGCGCGACCGGCGGCGAGCGCGGACGCGAACAGCGATGCGACGCCCGCATACGGCGTGTCGGACGGCATCCGCGGGCCGTAGACGTTGTGGTAGCGCAGCGAGGTCACGGGCACGCCGGTCTCGCGCGAGAACGCGAACGCGAGGTGCTCCTGCTGCAGCTTCGTGGCTGCGTAGACGTTGCGCGGGTCGGTCGGTGCATCCTCGCCGACGGTGTGCGGGCTCAGCGATGCGCCGCAGCGCGGGCAGGGCGGCTCGAAGTTCCCCGCGGCGAGCGCCTCGGGAGCACGGGGACCCGGGGCGACGTTGCCGTGCTCGGGGCAGTCATAGCCGCCCTCGCCGTAGACGACCATGCTCGACGCCTGCACGACGCGCCCGTCGAAGCTCGCGCGGGCGAGCTCGCGCAGCAGGATCGCGGTGCCGAGGTCGTTGTGGCTGACGTAGTCGGCGATGTCGCCGAGATCGACGCCCAGGCCGACCATCGCCGCCTGGTGGCAGACGGCGTCGGCGTCGCACAGGGCCTCGCGGACCGTGTCGGCGTCGCGCACGTCCCCCCGCACCCACTCGACGTCGGCGGGGCGATGCGGCGCGACGAGATCGAGCACGCGCGCGTCGTGGCCATCGTCGAGCAGGCGATCGACGATGTGCGATCCGATGAAGCCCGACCCGCCTGTCAGCAGCACGCGCATCAGGGCTTCGTGATGAACCGCACGCCGTCGGAGCCGCTGACCGCCAGGCGTCCGTCGCTGGTCTCGAGCACACCGTAGAGGCAGTCGCGCGAGATCGTGCCGACGGGTCTCCAGCGACCGGCGTCATCGCGTCGGAAGCGCTCGAGCTTGCCCGAGACGACGCCACACAGCGCGAGTTCGCGCGTGGAGAGCATCGCCACGCCGGACGGCGCGCGGTCGGTGCGCAGCACGGTGATAGAGCGGTCCTCGCCGTCGCCGCGGCCGATGCGCTCGGGCAGCGCGCCCGGCGCGTTGTCGGCGATCCACACGCGGCCTTTCGGATCGAGGTCGAACGCGAAGGGGTTGTGCCAGCCGCCGGAGAGGATGCGCGGATCCTGGTCGGGCGGGCCGTCGGGGTCCAGCGAGACGAGCTTGCCGTTGAGTGCGTCGGCGTCGTCGATGAGCTTGGAGGAACCGAGGTCGCCGATGCCCAGCAGCAGCCGCCCGTCCTCGGCGAACACGATGTGCCCGCCGATGCCCAGCTCGGTGCTCTTCGGGCCGTTGTAGATGCGCTCGCGCTCGCCGGGCGCGATGCGGTCGACGACGAGCGTGAGATCGCGGGCGGTGGAGGCGGCGTAGATGCGTCCGTCGTCGTCGACGGCGAGGCCGAGCAGGCCGCGCTGGCCGCCCGCCTTGACCGGCACGCGGGCGACCACGCGACCGCCCGGCAGCTCGCGAACCGTGCCGCTGACGAGCTCGCCGGCGAGCACGCGGCCCTCGGGCAGGGCCGCGAGGGCGGAGAAGACCGCTGGGTCGCCGGCTTGGGGCACGCGCGGATCGTCGTCCTGCTCGGTGCGTTCGGCGGCGTTGTCGTCGCCGCAGCCGACGAGCGCAGCGCTCAGCGCCAGCAACAGTAGGGCGAGTCTCACCACGGCGACCGTACTCCGGCCTGCAGCGCGACAGCCAGCGCGAGCTGCGCGGCAAGCCATCCGCGGCCGGGGCGCAGCGACGCGGTCGCGACGAGGATCCACGGCACGAAGGGCAGCCAGATCCGCTCAACCTCGCCCTTGGACAGGCCCGACAGCGAGGCGACGGCGATCGCCGCAACCATCGGCCCCGCGAGCAGCCAGACACCGCGCTCGCGCAAGCGCGCCAGCCCCGCGGCGGCGGCGGGACCGACCGCCAACCCGAACGCCGCGAGGTTGATGACGATGAACGCGCCATGCGGTCGCCGGGACGCCACCCCGCCTCGGTACAGCTCCTCGGTTGCGCTCAGGCCCTCCAACCACACGAAGCCGAGTGCGGCGAACGCGCCCAGCACGATCAGGACGCCGGCCACCGCCGCCGCGAGCGCCATCCACGAGCGCCGCGCGACGGCGAGGACGAGCACGATCAATCCCAGCGGCGCGACGCCATAGGAGAGCATCAGCGCGGCGCCCAGGACAAGCCCGGCCAGCAGCCCGAGCGCGACTCCGATCGCCCGCGCGCAGCCGGGCCGCGCGGCGAGCGCGAAGCAGGCGATGCCGGTGGCGGCGACGCCGGCGAAGAACGCGTCCGCGGATGTCGCGACCCACACCGCCGCGGGAGCGAAGACGAGATAGGGCGCCGCTCGCCGGGCGGCCGCCTCGTTGGCCGTCGCACGCATGGCGATCAGCGCCGCGGGAGCGACGAGCGCCCCGACGCCGATGACGAGCCCCGCCGCCACCTCGGCGCCGCCGAGGCCGATGCGATCCAGCAGCCACAGCAGTGTGACCATGCCGGGCGGGTGGCCCTTGACGTGCGTGGGGTAGCCGGGCAGCGCGGCGATGAATCCGTCGATGAACTGCCCGGACCTCACCACTGCCGGCACCGCTGCGAGGTACTCATAGCGCGTGCTCAGCGGCGCGGCGATCGCGTCCACCCCGTCGGAGGAGGCCAGCGCGACGGCCCACGCTCCCGCGCCCGCCCAGGCGGCGGCGAGCAGCGATCCCCAGCGCAGCCGCTGTGCCAGCGCGGGCGCCCACGTCAGCGCCGCCGCGGCGACCGCCAGGGCGGCCAGCAGCGCGAAGCCGATGCGCAGATCGAAGCTGCCCACCACAGGCGGCGCGCCGACGCGGATCAGTTCGTCACGGTCGTAGAGCGCACCGCCGATCACATGACCCGCCACGACGATCGCGACCCATGCTCCGGGGCCTATCCACGCCCCGGCGGGCGCTCCCACCGGCCACTGCGAACGGGTGTTGGACACCGCACCACCGTACGCGGCCTCGCGACCGTCTTCGTGTTCTCCTATGCGAGGTTCATCGGCGTGTAACCGCTCGCCCATACCCTGACGCGCCAATGCCCGACGTGATCCTTCCCGTGCTCGACGAAGCCGAGGCGCTGCCGTGGGTGCTGGAACGCATGCCCGCCGGGTACGTGCCGATCGTCGTGGACAACGGCTCGACGGACGGCTCGGCAGGGATCGCACAGGCCGCGGGCACGCGCGTCGTCACCGAGCCGACGCGCGGCTTCGGCGCGGCGTGCTACGCGGGACTGCTCGCCGCCAGCTCAGACGTCGTCTGCTTCATGGACGCCGACGCATCGCTGGACCCGCGCGAGCTGCCGCTCGTCGCAGACCCCGTGCTCGATGGCTCCGCGCAGCTCATGCTCGGCGCACGGTGCGCCGAGCCCGGGGCCTGGCCATGGCATGCGCGTGTCGCCAACCGCGCGCTCGCCGCGCACCTGCGCCGCCGCGCGGGCGTGCGACTCACCGACATCGGACCGATGCGCGCGGCTCCGCGTGAGGCGCTGATCGAGCTCGGGCTGCTGGACCGCCGCTTCGGCTGGCCCCTGGAGATGGTGCTGCGCGCCGCCGCCGACGGCTGGAGGATCGACGAGGTGCAGGTGGGCTACCGCGCCCGTGCGGGCCGCTCGAAGGTCACCGGAACCGTCAAAGGAACGGTGCGCGCGGTGCGCGACATGGCGGCCGTGCTGTCGTGATCGATCCCGCCCTGCTTGTCATCGCCAAGGCGCCGGTTGCAGGTCGCTGCAAGACCCGGCTGTGTCCGCCGTGCACGCCCGAGCAGGCGGCGGCGCTCGCCGAAGCCGCGCTGTGCGACACGCTTGCCTCCGTGCTCGCCACACCCGCGGCGCGGCACGTGCTCGTCCTCGACGGCGAGCCCGGCGCGTGGCTGCCCCCCGGCCTGGAGCTCATCGAGCAGCGCGGCGACGGCCTGGCGCAGCGGCTTGCGGCCGCGTTCGAGGACGCCGGGGCGCCGTCGCTGCTGGTGGGCATGGACACCCCACAGGTCACGCCGGCCCGGCTGGGCTCCGGACTGGACCTGCTGCGCCACGGAAACGACGCCGTGCTCGGTCGCGCTCCCGACGGCGGGTACTGGGCGATCGGTCTGCGCGAGGCTGACGGGCGGGTCTTCTCCGGCGTCCCGATGAGCCAAGCGGACACGGGCGAGCGCCAGCGCGCGCGCCTGGAGGAGCTCGATCTGCGACCGGCGATCCTGCCGGCGCTGCGCGACATCGACGAGATCGCCGATGCACGGGCGATCGCGGCGATTGCGCCGGGCGGGCGCTTTGCCGCGGCGCTCGCCGCCATGGGCCTCGACGACGAAGCATGGGCGGCATGAGCGCGGCGGCGCTCGCGATACCCGCCGTCGAGCTCTACGGCCGCGGCCTGGAAGGACTCGAGCCGCTGCTGATCGCGCGCGCCGAGGGCGGTCGCGCTCGCGTGCTGCCGATCGCGCGCTGGATGGGCGCCCTGACCGCGGCCGACGAGTCCGTCCTGCGGCGCGCCGTCGGCCCCGTGATCGATGTCGGCTGCGGGCCCGGACGCCATGTGCTCGCACTCGCCGGCAGGGGTGTCAGCGCGCTCGGCCTCGATTCCTCCCCGGCGGCTGTGCGGGTCGCGCGCTCGCGTGGCGCGGAGGCGATCGAGGGCTCGATCTTCGACGACGTGCATGGCGCTGGAACGTGGGCGAGCGCGCTGCTGCTGGACGGCAACATCGGCATCGGCGGCGATCCCGTGGCGCTGCTGGCGCGCATTGGCTCGCTGCTGGCCCCCGGCGGCCGCGTGCTCGTCGAGCTGGCCCGCCCGGGCGCGGCGACCGGGCCGCGCCGCATGCGCCTGGAGGTCGCCGCTGCCGCGAGCCCGTGGTTCGATTGGGCGACGGTCGCCGCCGCGGACATCGGGCCGGTCGCGGCAACGGCCGATCTCGTCGTGCACGAGCGCTGGTCAAAGCGCGGGCGCTGGTTCGCGTCGCTGGCCGTCAGCGCGCGCTGATCGGGCGCCGGGCTCTCAGAAAGCGAGCGCGAGCGGCTGCTCGAGCAGCTCGCGGATGCGGGCGAGGAACCGCGCGGCGTCGGCGCCGTAGAGGATGCGGTGATCGCAGGCGAGCGTGACCTCCATCGTGCTTCGCGCGACGAGCTCGCCGTCGCGGACCACGGCGCGCTGGGCGAGCGCCCCGACGGCGAGGATCGCGGCCTGCGGCGGGTTGATGACCGCGGTGAAGTTCGTGACGCCGAACATGCCGAGGTTCGACACCGTGAAGGTGCCGCCGCTGAGCTCGGGTGGCGTGACCGTGCCGGCGCGCACGCGCTCGGCCAGCGAGCGGCTGTCGCGGGCGATCTCGCGCAGGGTCTTGCGGTCGGCGTCGAAGATCGTCGGCACGACCAGGGCGTCGGGCGCGGCGACGGCGATGCCGACGTTGACGCGGCTGTGCAGCTCGAACTTCGCGTCGCGGTAGCTGGCGTTCGCGCGCGGGAACTCGCGCAGCGCGAGTGCGCAGGCGCGGACGACCATGTCGTTGTAGGACGGGACGGGATCATCGCCGCCGAGCTCCTTGAGCTCGGTCCGCAGGCGCACGCAGCGCTCCATGTCGATCTCGGTGGTGAGCGTGAACTCGGGCACCGTGGCCTTGGACTCGGCCATCCGCCGCGCGATCACCTGCTGGACGCGCGTGAGCTCCACGAGCGTGACGTCGCCCTTGGCGGTGGCGGTCTCCGTCGGTGCGCGCGCCGGTGGCGCGGGGGCGTCGTCGGGCGCGACCTGGGGTGCCGGCTCGGCGGCCGGCTCGGGCGACCCGGGCGCTGCCGAGATCGGCGCCGTGCCGCTGCTCGCGGCCTGCTCGACATCGGACTTCACGACGCGTCCGCCGGGGCCGCTGCCGCTGACCTGATGCAGGTCGACGCCTTCCTCGTGGGCGATGCGGCGAGCCAGGGGCGAGGCCTTGACGCGTCCGCGGTCGCCGGTGGGTGCGGGCTGCGGCGTCTGGTCTGGCGGTGGCTGTGGCTTGGCGTCGGCGGCCCGGGCCGGGTGCGCCGGCGCGCTGTCCGCCGCCTGCTCGGCCTCGCCGGCGGGCTTCGGCGGGGGCGTCGAGTCGGCCGCGGGCTCCTCGGGTTCGGCTGCGCGCTGCTGGTCGCCGCCCGCGCCGTCGTCCAGCCGCGCGATCACCTCGCCGATGGGCAGGGTCTCGCCGGCGGCGACGACGATCGTCAGCACCCCGGCGGCGTCGGACTCGTAGGTCAGCGTCGCCTTGTCGGTCTCGATCTCGGCCAGCGGGTCGCCGCGGCTGACGCTGTCGCCGTCGGCCTTCAGCCACTTGAGGATCGTGCCCTCCTCCATCGAGTCCGACAGGCGCGGCATGACGATCTCAGGCATCAGTAGCGGCTCTTGGTCGTGGCCAGCACCGCGTCGATCACCTGCGGCTCGTGCGGGAATGCGAGCTGCTCGAGCGGCTTGGAGTAGGGCATCGGCACGTCGGCGCCGGTGACGCGCTGGATCGGCGCGTCGAGGTCGTCGAAGGCCTGCTCGGAGATCAGCGCCGCGAGGTTCGCCCCGACGCCGCCGTGCGGCCAGCCCTCCTCGACGATGACGCAGCGGTTGGTCTTGCGCACCGATGCGAGGATCGTGTCGAGGTCCAGCGGGCGCAGCGTGCGCGGGTCGATGACCTCGGCCTCGATGCCGTGCTTCTCGCTCAGCGTCTCGGCCGCGCGCGCCGCCGTCAGCGCCATTCGCGAGATGCCGACGATCGTCACGTCCGAGCCTTCCCGACGGATCGCCGCCTCGCCGAAGCGCACCGTGAAGTCCTCGTCGTCGGGCACCTCGCCGCGCTGGCCGTAGAGGTACTCGTGCTCGATGAAGATGACCGGGTTGTCGTCGCGGATCGCGGACTTCAAGAGGCCCTTGGCGTCGGCGGCCGTCGTCGGCACCGCCACGAGCAGTCCGGGCACGTGCAGGAACAGCGCCTCCCAGGAATGCGAGTGCGTCGGCCCGAGCTGGTGGCCGGCGCCTTGGGGCATGCGCACGACGAGCGGCACCTTGACCTGGCCGCCGAACATGTAGCGGATCGAGGCCGCGTGGTTGACGATCTGGTCCATCGCCAGCAGCGAGAAGTTGATCGTCATGAGCTCCACGACGGGGCGCAGGCCGGTCATGGCGGCGCCGACGCCCATGCCGACGATCGTGTTCTCGGAGATCGGCGTGTCGCGCACGCGCTTCTCGCCGAACTCCTCCATCAGGCCGGCGGTGACCTTGAAGGCGCCGTTGAAGACACCGATGTCCTCGCCCATGAGCATCACCGACTCGTCGCGTTGCAGCTCCTCGCGCAGGGCCGCGTTGAGCGCCTCCCGATAGCGCATGACGGCCATCAGTCGTCGCTCCGCTGGGCGTCGTCGGTGGGGGTGGGCGCGTCGGGATGGCCCATCGCGCGCTCGTACTCGGTGTGGCCGGGCAGGTTCTCGTCCATCCCGCGCTCGTCCTCGCCGCGGTGCGGCGTGGAGGTGCGCTCGTCGACGGAGTACCAGCCGCGGACCTGTTCGCCGAGGACGTAGATGTCGTCGTAGAGCTCGTTGGGCGCCGGGTGCGGCGAGGCGTCGGCGAAGGCCACCGCGGCATCGATGCGTTCGATCGTCTCGCGGTCAAGCGTCTCGCGCTCCTCGGCGGACATGATCGCGGCGTCGACGAGCTGGTCGCCGAAGACCGCCAGCGGGTCGCGCTTGCGCCACTCGTCGACCTGCTCCTTGGTGCGGTACTCCTCGGGGTCGGCCATCGAGTGGCCGCGGAAGCGGTAGGTGAGCGCCTCGACCAGCACGGGCTTTCGCTCCTCGCGCGCGACGCGCAGCGCCTCGGTCGTGACGTCGTAGGTGTCCTGCACGTCCATCCCGTCGCAGCGCATGCCGGGCACGCCGAAGCCCTCGCCCTTGCGCAGCAGGTCGGTCATGGCGGAGTGGCGCTCCAGCGCCGTGCCCATGCCGAACTGGTTGTTGGTGATCATGAAGACGACGGGCAGCGACCACAGCGCCGCGAGGTTCATCGTCTCGCCGAACGTGCCCTGGTTGGACGCGCCGTCGCCGAACTGACACAGCGTCGCCTCGTCGAGGCCGTTGTAGTCCGAGGCCAATGCGAAGCCCGCAGCCAGCGGCAGGTTGCCGCCGACGATCCCGTAGCCGCCCATGAAGCGCTTGTCGAGGTCGAACATGTGCATCGAGCCGCCGCGTCCCTTGCAGAGGCCGTCGACGCGCCCGAAGAGCTCGGCCATGACGTGGTTGGGGTCTGAGCCCCGCGCCAGCGTGTGCCCGTGCGAGCGGTAGGTGGAGATCAGGTAGTCCTGGTCGCGCAGCGCGCGCGTGGAGCCGACGATCGTCGCCTCCTCGCCGATCGCCAGGTGCAGGAAGCCGCCGACCTTCGCCTTGGCGTACATCTCGCCCGCGCGCTCCTCGAAACGGCGGATCAGCGTCATCGTCGCCAGCCAGTCTCGCGCCACGTCCGGATCGGGGAGCGAGGCGCTGGGTGTCCGGGCTTCGGCGGGGTCGGCCATCTGGCGAGTCAGGCTACCGCGCGGGGGTTGGCGCTCCGTTCGACCAGCGGACAATCTCCGACCGGCCCGACCGGCCTCGCGTGCGGTGCTCGCGGCTCAGACCGCACACCAGCGGTCGACGAAGTCCTCGACGTCGAGCACCGAGAGATCCTCGCGCAGGCGCCGCGCTCGCCGGGCCGCTTCGGGGGCCGCGAGGTCCCAGAACAGGACCACTTCGCCGGAGGCGATGTCGACGACCTCGATGTGGTCGATGCGCGCCGGCGCGAGCGCCGCCGGCCGGCGGTTGGCGCGGGTGTAGTGCAGCCGGTAGTGGCGGTTGGCCTTCATGGCCGCCAACGTAGCTCGCCGCCGCACGCTGGGCTGCGGGTGCACGCGTTCTGGCATCGGTGGGTTGACAGCGCCGGCGTGTGCGCCGACGCTTGCGGCCGTGCGCGGCAGCGAGATCAACCGGCGCCAGTTCGTCGCCGGCGCAGCGGCCGTGGGCGCGGCGGCGCTCGCCGGCGTGGCGCCCGGCGAGACGTCGGCGGCGCGCTCTGAGCGCCGCCGCCGCGTGCGCCGCCGCGAGGATGTCGTGGTCGTGGGAGCGGGGCTCTCCGGGCTGGTCGCCGCCCGCGACATCGCGCGTGCGGGCCATTCGGTGGCGGTGATCGAGGCGCGCGACCGGGTTGGTGGCCGCATGCTGAGTCGCCCGATCCTCGGTGGCGACGTCGTCGACCTCGGCGCGGAGTTCATCGGTCCGACGCAGCACCACATCCGCGCGCTCGTCGACGAGCTGGGCATCGACACGTTCACGAGCGTCGTCAAGGGCCGCAACGTCTACGTCGCGCGCGGCTCGCGCACGACGTACGCCGACGACGGCCTGACCGGCCAGGCGCCGCCGGACCCGGCCGCGCTCGTCGACCTGCTGCTTGCGATCCCCGCCCTGAACTCGATGGCGCTGCAGGTCCCCGTCGATGCCCCGTGGGAGGCCAAGCGGGCGGCGGAGTGGGATTCGCAGTCGCTGGAGATGTGGCTGCGGCGAAACACCACGGGTGCCAAGCCGTTCCTGCATCTGGCTGCGGCCGCGCTGCGCCCGATCTTCGGCGCCGAGCCGCACGAGATCTCCCTGCTGTTCGCCCTGTTCTTCATCGCGGCGTCCGGCGACGAGCACACCCCGGGCACGTTCGAGCGCAACTTCAGCACCCGCAACGGCGCCCAGCAGGACCGCGTCGATGGCGGCACTCAGGCGATCGCGTTGCAGCTCGCGCGCTACCTCGGGCGGCGTGTCGTGCGCCGCTCCCCGGTGCGGCGGATCGTCGTCTCCGGTGGCCATGCGGACGTGATCTCCGATCGCTACGTCAACCGCGCCCGCCGGGTCATCGTCGCGCTGCCGCCCGTGCTGGCGGGCCGGATCGCCTATGAGCCGGGGCTGCCGGCGCTGCGCGACGAGCTCACCCGGCGGCTGCCCCAGGGCCGCCTCGTCAAGGTCCAGGCGATCTACGAGCGGCCGTTCTGGCGTGGGGACGGGCTCAACGGCGCGTCGGTGTCGGACGTCGGCCCCTGCAACGTGACCTTCGACAGCTCCCCGCGTTCCGGCACGCCGGGCGTGCTGCTGGGGTTCGTCGGCGGCGACGAGGCGCGCTGGTTCGCCGGCCGGGAGGCGAGTGAGCGCCGCCGCTCGGTGCTCGAGTGCCTCGCGCGCTCCTTCGGGCCGCAGGCGCTGTCGCCGATCGACTACGTCGAGATGGACTGGTCGGCGGAGGCCTTCACAGGCGGCTGCCCCGTCGCCGTGGCGCCGCCCGGCGTCCTGACGACCTACGGCCCGGCGCTGCGCGAGCCCGTCGGCCCCATCCACTGGGCCGGGACCGAGACGTCGACCTACTGGAACGGCTACATGGACGGCGCCGTGCGCTCAGGCACGCGCGCGGCGCGGGAGGTGCTGGAGCGCCTGTAGGCCGGCGAGCACATTCGCCCGCGGCCTCGTCCCGGGCTCTGCCCCGGCTGTGCGCCCTGGCACTTCCGGCGCTGGCGCCACGATCCGGCCATCGTCGTCCTGATCGAACACGATCAACGGATGCACCGGCTCGGACATGCCCGCAGCGTCCAGGCGCTCGGGCGAGCCGTTGTCGGCTCTGGACGAAACCCCTACGCTCGCGAGCATGCTCCCGACCGAGCACCTGCTCGCCTTCGTGGTCCTCGCCGGCGTCCTGATCGCAGTGCCAGGGCCCAGCGTGCTGTTCGTCGTGACACGTTCGCTGACGCTCGGCCGGCGTGCCGGGCTGGCGACGGTCGCCGGCAATACGGCGGGCGTCTATGTCCAGGTCGTCTTCGTCGCCGTCGGGGTCGGCGCGATCGTGCAGGAATCGATCGCGGTCTTCACGGCGATCAAGCTCGCGGGGGCGCTTTATCTCGTCTATCTGGGTGTGCAGGCGTTTCGCAGGCGCCGTTGCCTGGCCGCAGTCCTGAACGTCCCGGTTGAGCAGCGGCTGGCGCGGCGGATCCTCGCCGACGCGTTCGTCGTTGGCGTCGCCAACCCCAAGGTCGTGGTCTTCTTCGTCGCCGTGCTGCCGCTGTTCGTCGACACCTCGGTCGGATCGGTCGCGCCGCAGATCCTGACGCTGGGGGTGGTCTTCTGCGTCATAGCGCTCGTCTTCGACAGCACATGGGCGTTGGCCGCGGCTGCCGCTCGCAACTGGCTCGTGCGCTCTCCCCGTCGTCTGGAGGCCATAGGCGGGACCGGCGGGCTGGTGATGATCGGCCTCGGCGCGGGTCTTGCCGTGTCCGGGCGCTCGGATTGACCGGCGCCCGCTCGACGCGGTCAAGCCTCAGGCCTATCGCGGCTGAAATCCACCCAGCGAGCCGGCGGCCAGCAGGTCGCCGAACGCCCCGGCGACCGAGCGCGGGCCGCCCGAGTGACACTCGACCTTGGGATCCACCCTGCCGACGGCCCGCAGCTGCAGCCAGACACGGGCGCCCTGCGGCTGCGTGCGCACCGTCGGGGCCGGACGCACGAGCAGGCCGGTGATCGTGTCGCTTCCCCTGGCTCGAATCACGCGCCACGCCGCGCTGCGGCGAGTCCCCTCGTCATGCACGTAGCGGCCGCTGGCGGGCAGCAGCCGGGTGACCCTCGAGGCGGCGGGTTCGTCGACGTCTGCGACGGCGCGCCCGGTGACGGTGATCTTGATCCTGCAGGAGCCGACAGGTCCGAAGCGGCGTGTGATGGCGCGGCGTTTGGCCTTCGCCGCCTTCCACGATCCGGGCACGATGTAGGAGGTCCGCAGGACGTAGGTGGTCGAGGGCGCGCCGGTGACGGGCCGCTCGGCGAAGCCGGAGATGCCGACGTAGCGGCGGTCGCCGTCGGCCGCGGTGGCGACACCGGCGAGGAGTGCGAGTGCGAGCAGGGTGCAGGCGATGGGAGTACGCATGCGCCTGCAACGAGCCGGCGCGGCAAGAGGTTGCGCGTCACGCCGCGAGGGCGAGCGCCGCCTGGTCGAGTGCGTCGTCGCCGTGGAAGACCTCGCCTCCCGGGATCCACACCGCCGGCACGTCGCGCACGCCCCGCCGAGCTGCCAGCGCGGTCACCTCGTCCAGCCGCTTCGCGATCGAGGTCAGGCCGGCACCCTTCGTCACCGCGTTCGGATGCATCTCGCACGCCGCGGCCGCGATCAGGACGTTGTCAGGCACGCTGAGGTCGCGGCCACCGGCGAACGCCTGGCGAAACGCCGCCTGGGCGAACGGGACGGTGCGGCCGATCTGCTTGGCGTAGGTTGCGGCCCGCATCGCGAAGGCACTGTCGAACGGGAACGGGTCGGGCCAGCGCATGGGCTGCAGTCCCCGGCGCACGGCCACCCGTTCGATGCGCTCGAAGAACGCCTCGCGATCGGTCTCGCAGCGAAAGCCTTCCAGGGTGTCCGCGCCGGCCAGGCCGCTGGCGGACACCGGGATCCACTCGGCGCTCACGGGCAGAACCTGCAACACGCGCTCCGCCGCCAGGTATGCCTCCGGGCTGAACAGATCGAAGTAGAACGCGGGCGCGTCAGCCGTGGATGATCCAGCCATCTGCGTCGCGCGCGGCTTCCATGATCGCCTCCGACAGCGTCGGGTGGCCGTGCACGATGCGAGCGATCTCGGGGTAGCCGCCCTCAAGCGAACGCACGTTGACGAGCTCCTGGATGAGCTCGGTGGCCTTCGCGCCGATGATGTGGCCGCCGAGCAGCTCGCCGTACTCGCGGTCGCCGACGAGCTTCACGAGGCCGGTGCGGTCCCCGTAGACGGTGCCCGCGCCGACGGCGCCGAAGCTGCAGCGCCCCACGACGACATCGTGGCCGGCGTCGATCGCCTGCTGCTCGGTGAGGCCGAAGCTGCCGACGGTGGGATGACAGAAGGTCGCGCGCGGGATGTCGACGTAGTCGATCGGGTGCGTGTCCAGACCGGCCGCGTCCTCGACGGCGATCACGCCCTCGTCGGATGCCTTGTGGGCGAGCGCCGGCCCGCGGACGAGGTCGCCGATCGCGTAGACCCCGGCAAGCGAGGTGCGCATCGCGCCGTCGACGGCGATCAGTCCCGCATCGGTGAGCTCGATGCCCGCCTCCTCGAGGCCGAGGCCCTCGATGTCCGGCGTGCGGCCCGCGGCGATCACGAGCCAGTCCGCGCTCATCGCCTCGCCGGCCACGGTGAAGGTGCAGGCGTCGGCCCCCGTCTGGACGTTCTCGACGAAGACGCCGGTGCGCACCGCGATGCCCTGCTTCTTGAAGCCGCGGTCGGCAAGCTTTGAGATGTCGGCGTCCTCGGTCGGCAGGACGCGATCCAGGCCCTCGTACAGCGTGACCTCCGAGCCCAGGCGCGCATAGGCCGAGGCGATCTCCGCACCGGATGCGCCGGCGCCCACGACGGCCAGCGTGGCCGGCAGCTCGGCCAGCGCCCATGCCTCCTCGGTGCCGATGACGCGGCCCCCGAACGTCGTGCCCGGCAGGGCCTTCTTCACCGAGCCGGTCGCGAGAATCACGGTCTTCGCCTGGATCTCGGTGCCGTCGAAGTTGCCGCCGACCTTGACGTTCGCGTCGTCGGTCACCGACGCGTGGCCTTCGATGACGTCGATCTTGTTCTTCTTCATGAGGCCGGCGACGCCGCCGGTCAGCGTCTTGATGACCTTCTTGCGGCGTGCGCCGATCGCGTCGAAGTCGATCTGCGGGTCGCTGACGGAGATCCCGTAGTCGCTCGCGTCGCGGATCTCGGCGAGCACGTCGGCGACGCGCAGCACCGCCTTGGCGGGGATGCACGCGACGTTCAGGCAGCGCCCGCCGATCTCATCGGCCTCGACGACGGCGGTCTTCATGCCCAGCTGTGCGGCCCGGATCGCCGCGACGTAGCCGCCGGGCCCCGAGCCGATGACGATGCAGTCATACGAGGTCTCGGCCATGGCGCGTCAGGCTAGCGGGTGGATTGCGGCGATTCGGGTTGCTTGGGCATCTGCAGACGGGCCATCGGGCGGATGAGCTTCCAGAACAGCCAGCCCATCAGGCCGATGGCGATGACCATCGCGATCCCCAGCCACCACTTCTGCACGCGCGTGAGCGCGAGCGTGAAGACGATGATCTGCAGGCCGAGGATGCACTCGAATCCCAGCACCGCCCAGTACTGCCGCGCGAGCATCCCGACGCCCGCCAGGACCAGTAGGCCGGTCCACAGGAGCGCGAACGTCGTCGGGTTGCCCTGGTCGCCGGACAGCCCGTCGACGGTGAACGTCGCGACGAGGTTCGCCGCGGCGAGCGCGAACGCGAGGATCGCCGCGACGGTGACCGCGCGCGGACGCTCGCCCGGCTGCAGCGGCGCCAGCTCCTGGCGGATCGCCTCGTCGCGCGCACGTCCGCGGGCATAGCGGTCGGCGAGCGGGTCGGGCGCGCCGGTCGCGGCCTCGGCATCGGGCTCGGCTGCGGCGGCGGGCTCCTCGGCAGCGGGATGCTCGGGCGCCGCCGTCCGTTGCCGCGCTCGGTCAGGCTGCTCGTGCGACACTCCCCGTGCGGGGGGCCGAGGTTCGTCGACCCGTCCGCGCTTGCGGCTACGCGATCCCATCGATCGCCGCCTCTCCCGCCACCAGGAAGCGCAGCTCCGCGGCCGCGGCTCGCGGGTCCGCGGCCTCGGCGATCGCGCGCACGACGGCGATCCGCCGCGCGCCCGCATCCACGACGGCCGCGGCGTTGGATGCGTCGATCCCGCCGATCGCGAAGAACGGGACCGGTGCGTGCGCGGCGGCGAAGCGCACGAGCTCGACTCCGACGGCCTGGCGCCTGGGCTTGGTCGGCGTCGCGTGGACCGGCCCGACGCCGATGTAGTCGGCGGCGCCCGCGGCGTCGATCTCGTTGGGGAAGTGCGTGGACTGCCCGACGATCGCTCCCTCTCCGGCCAGCGCGCGCGCCTTCGGAACGTCGATGTCGTCCTGGCCGACGTGGCAGCCGTCGGCGCCCGCCTCGGCGACGAGGTCGGCGCGGTCGTTGAGGATCAGCAGCGCGCCGGCGCCGTCGCACAGGCGCCGCGCGACGGCGGCGGCCGCGAGCAGCTCGTCGCGCGTCGCGTCCTTGTCGCGGAGCTGGACGATGTCGACCCCGCCTGCCAGCGCGGGCGCGAGCACGTCCTCCAGCGCCCGTCCGCCCGGTTGGATGGAGCAGACGAGATACAGGACGGCACGCTGCAGTCGCGACTGGCGATCGGACACCGCAGCATTGTGGCAAGGCGCGGATCGCCGGCCCGGTGGCTCACTGTCCTGGGTAATGGTCGTCCTGGCACCACAGGGCAGGACGGTGTCCGGACGTTCTGCGCGCGAGAGCTAGCATGGAAGGTCAACGGGAGCCCGCGAACGCGGGCTGAGAGGGCGTCACGCCGACCGTCAACAGCTGATCCGGGTCATGCCGGCGAAGCGAGGTGCAATGCCGCAGGACACCACCGCACGAACAGCAGACGTCGTCGTGATCGGCGGCGGCGCGATCGGCCTGAGCGTGGCATGGCGTGCCGCGCAGCGCGGTCGGGCGGTGCTCGTGATCGAGCGCGGCGAGCTTGGCTGCGGCGCCTCGCATGTCGCGGCGGGGATGCTCGCGCCCGTCACCGAAGCGGACCCGGGGGAGCTCGCGTTGCTGCAGCTCGGACTGCGAAGCGCCAGGATGTGGCCGGCGTTCGCCGCCGAGCTGTCGCAGGCGTCGGGTGGCATGGACGTCGGGCTGCGCTGCTGCGGCGCGCTCGTCGTCGCCCGCGATGGCGACGAGGCGGCGGCGCTCGATCGCGAGCTGGCCCTGCGGCGCGAGCTCGATCTCACCGTCCGGCGGCTGCTGCCCAGCGCCGCGCGACGTCTGGAACCCGCGCTTGCTCCCACCATCCGGCTGGCCCTGGACGTGCCTGGCGATCACGTTGCTAACCCCCGCGCGATGGTGAACGCCCTCGCTGAGGCAAGCCTCCGCGCAGGGGTTGTCAGTTCTACGGGCGACGCAGTCGAGCGGATCGAGTGCGGCGGCGCCAGGATCCGCGGCGTGCGCCTGGCGGGCGGCTCGTTCGTCGCCGCCGAGCAGGTCGTCGTCGCGGCCGGCGCGTGGAGCGCGCAGATCCCCGGGCTGCCCGAGTCCGCGACGTTTGCGCTGCGCCCGGTCAAGGGCCAGATCATGCGCCTGCGCGACCCCGCCGGCCCGGGCCTGCTGGAGCGCATCGTGCGCTTCGAGGGCGGCTATCTCGTGCCGCGCGGCGACGGGCGCTACGTGCTCGGCGCGACGATGGAGGAGCGCGGCTTCGACACGAACGTCACCGCCGGCGGGCTCTACGAGCTGCTGCGCGACGCCGCGGAGCTCGTGCCGGGCGTGCTCGAGCTGGTGGTCGAGGAGACGGCGGCCGGCGTGCGTCCCGCGACGCCCGACAACGCGCCGGTGCTCGGCGCCTCCGACGACGTCCAGGGGCTCGTCTGGGCAACGGGCCATCACCGCAACGGGATCCTGCTCGCGCCCGCCACAGCCGAGATCGTGGCCGCGGCGCTGGATGGCGAGCAGGCGCCGGCAGCGTTTGCCGCGCGCCGCTTCGTCAGAGAGGAGGCGCACGCGTGATCTACGTCAACGGCGACCCGACCGAGGCGGGCGATGCGCCGACGATCGACGACGTGCTGCGCAGCGTCGACATCGACCCGCAGTCGGCCGGCATCGCCGTCGCGGTCGATGCCGAAGTGGCTCGCCGCGGCGTGTGGTCGACGCGCATCGTGTGCGACGGCGCGCGCGTGGAGATCGTCCGGGCGGTGCAGGGCGGATGACCGCGCCGCTGACGATCGCCGGCCGCGAGCTGCGCTCGCGCCTGCTGCTGGGCACCGGCGGCTTCGATCGCCTCCAGACCCTCGGCGAGGCGATCGACGCATGTGAGTGCGAGCTCGTCACCGTCGCGATGCGCCGCGTCGACGCCGCCGCGCGCGGCTCGGTGCTCGACGTCATCGCCGCGTGCGGCGTCGACGTGCTGCCCAACACCGCCGGCTGCTTCACCGCACGCGACGCGGTGCTGACCGCGCAGCTCGCGCGCGAGGCGCTTCAGACCGACTGGGTCAAGCTCGAGGTCATCGGCGACGAGCGCACGCTGCTGCCCGATGCTCCCGAGCTGCTGGTGGCCGCCGAGCAGCTCGTCGACGACGGCTTCGTCGTGCTGCCCTATACCAACGACGACCCGGTCCTCGCGCGCCGCCTGGAGGATGCGGGCTGCGCGGCGGTGATGCCGCTCGGGTCCCCGATCGGCAGCGGGATGGGGATCGCCAACCCGGCCAACCTCACGCTGATCGTCGAGCGGGCCGGGGTGCCGGTGATCCTCGATGCCGGCGTCGGCACGGCATCGGATGCGGCACTGGCAATGGAGCTCGGCTGCGACGGCGTCCTGTGCGCGAGCGCGATCTCCCGTGCCGCCGATCCCGTCGCGATGGCGCACGCGATTCGCCACGGCGTGCGCGCGGGAGTGCTCGCGCGCGGCGCCGGTCGCATCTCTCGCCGCACGCATGCTCGTGCCAGCTCGCCGGTGCAGGGCGTCGCCGAGTTCGCCGAATGAGCGACGCGATCGAGCTCGTGGGGCGCTTCCTGCTCGCGTGGTCGGCGAGCGGCTTTGCCTCCGAGCTGGCCGATGTCTGCGAGCCCGACGTCCATTACGAGGATCCGCTGACCTCCAAGCCGCTGGTCGGCCCGGCCGCGCTCGCCGAGCACGTCGCGCGGCTGCGCACGGGCGCTCCCGACGCGCGCCTGGAGCCGATCGGCGAGCTGCTCACCGACGGGCGCTACGTCGCCGCACCGGTGCGCCTGCTCGCGACGCACTCAGGGCAGCTTGGCGAGTTCCCGCCGTCGGGCCGCGAGGTCGTCGCGCAGGTGATGTTCTATTGCCAGCTCGGCGAGGACCGCACGCGGATCTGGCGCGTGCGGGCGTTCTATGACCTCTACGACGCGGCGATCCAGCTCGGGGTGCTCCCCAAGCCGGGATCGACGAGCGCCCGTGCGCTGATGATGCTGCGGGGCTTCGGCCTGCGGGCGTGAGGCCGCGTCCTACCCCGTGACGGTGATCGAGCCCGTCTGGTTGGCGTGGATCGTGCAGACGTAGGCGATCTTGCCGGCCTTCGTGGGCGTGTACTCGAACGTGTCGCCGCCGTTCATGTTGCCCGAGTCGAAGTCCGCGCCGTCGCGCGCCGTGACGGTGTGCGGGATGTTGCCGTCGGTGTTCGTCCAGAGGATCTTCTGACCGACCTTCACCGTGATGTTCGCGGGGACGAACTTGATGTCCTTCATGTTGACCTTCACCACGTCGCCGGAGGCGGGGGCCGCGTTGGTGGCCTCCGGGCTGGTCGCGGCCGGTGGCGTCGCGGTGCTGGCGCTGTCGCCGGAGTCGTCGCTGCCGCAGCCGGCGATCGCGGTGGCGCCCGCGAGCGCGAGACTGGCGAGAATGGTGACGGGCAGGCGCGACATGGGCGTTCTCCTGGGTGTGCCGGGGAAGGGTGCGACCGACCTTACTCCCCGTCGACAACCGGGCGTGGCAGCACGGTGACGATCACGGCGGCGTGATCTGACAGCGCGCCGTGGTCGGGGAGCTCATCCGGCGCGCCTTTGACAAGACCTCGGCCGAGGACGTGGTCGACGCCGCGGCCGCCGAGCCTCCTCATGCCGAGCGCCGATGGCGCTGGGATGTTGAAGTCGCCGCCGAGCAGGGTTGGCGCGCTGTCGGCCCACGCGAGTGCTGCTGCGGCCGCACGCTCGATGTCCGCTTCGGCCCGCGCGATGGAGTGGACCTGCGCGTGCAGGTTGGCGCACCAGGTGCCGTCGCCGAGCGCGACGGCGTGGCAGACGCGGCGCTCGGGCCAGCGGCGAAGCGCCAGGCGCCGCTCGTCGACGATCCGCGCGAACGCGTCGCGGACGAGGATCGCGTTGGCGCCGCCGCCGTGTGACTTGATCAGGTCGGGGGCGCGCGTGGCGATCGCGCGCCGCAGCGGCGCGATCGCGTTACGCGATGTGGGCGCGGTGCTGACCTGGGCGTCGCACGCCAGCTCGAGCGCGGGCGGCCACCACGGCGGAACCTCCTGCAGCAGCGCGACGTCCCACGTCCAGCCGCTGAGCGTCGCGGTGAACTCGTCGAGCAGATCGCGCCCGGCGCTCGGCACGGCGCGGCCGTGGAAGAGGTTCCAGGTAAGGACCCGCACGGCCCCGTACACTGCCCGACTTGACACGGCACCTGCTCACCGGCACCGAGCTCGGCGGCGACGAGGTCATCACGCTGCTGGACCGCGCCGACGCGCTGAAGGCCGCGCCGATGTCCTCGCGGGCGCTGGAGGGCCGCAGCGTCGCGCTGATCTTCGAGAGGCCTTCGACGCGTACGCGGCTGTCCTTCGAGGCGGGGATCTTCGAGCTCGGCGGCCAGCCCGTCGTCCTGCGCTCGGATGACCTGCAGCTCTCGCGCGGAGAGTCAGTCGGCGACACGGCTCGCATCCTCTCGCGGCACATGTCGGCGATCGGCGTGCGGACGGGGCCCGACGCGCTGCTGCAGGAGCTGGCGCGGGAGGCGACGGTGCCGGTCTTCAACATGCTCACCGCCGGACACCACCCCTGCCAGGCGCTCGCGGACCTGATGACGCTGCGCGAGGCGTTCGGCTCGCTGGAGGGCTTGAAGATCGCCTACGTCGGCGACGGCAACAACGTCGCGCGCTCCCTGGCGCTGGTCGGCGCGCTGGTCGGCGTCGAGGTGGCCGTGGCCTCTCCGGAGGGCTACACGCTGACTGACGCTCCTGGTGCGCTGCTGACGACCGATCCCGCCGAGGCGGTGGCGGGCGCTCACGCGGTCTACGCCGACGTGTGGGTGAGCATGGGCGACGAGGAGACTGCCGACGCGCGCCGTGACGCGCTCGCGCCCTACCGGCTCGATGACGCGCTGCTGGACCTCGCTGCCCCGGGCGCGATCGCCCTGCACTGCTTGCCGGCGCATCCCGGCGAGGAGATCACCGCGAAGCTGCTCTACGGCTCACGCCAGCGCATCTGGGATCAGGCCGAGAACCGCCGCCACGCGCAGAAGGCGATGCTGGAGCTTCTGCTGGCGTGATCGGACGCGAGCTGCTGCGCGACACGCTGGACCAGGCGGTCAAGATCGGGCGGATGACCCGCGAGGACACCGAGCAGCTGGCGTCGGTCTTCATGCAGGTCGCCGGCCGTCAGGCGCGCGACGCGGTGAGCGGCGTGCGCGAGCGCGTGGATCGCCTGCGCGGTGCTGAGGACCCAGGCTCCGAGGCGGACTGAGGGTCCCGCCTATCCTGGCGGGCATGGAGACCTCCACATTCACGCGCCCCGAGCGCGGCGCCGAGCTCGAGCTGGCCGTCGAGTCGCTCGCCTACGGCGGCAACGGCATCGCCCGCCTGGAAGGCTCGGGTGACGGCCGCGGCGGATACGTCGTTTTCGTGTCCGGCGCGATCCCTGGCGACCGCGTCCGCGCGGTCGTCACCAAGCGCAAGCGCAGCCACGCCGAGGCGCGCACGCTGGAGGTGCTCGAGCCCAGCCCCGAGCGCATCGCGCCGGTGGCCGACCATCCGGGAGCGCCGTGGCAGGTGCTGCCCTACGAGCGCCAGCTCGCCGTCAAGCAGGAGCAGGTCGTCGACGCGCTCACGCGGATCGGTCACCTGGAGGGCTATGCGCTCGACGAGATCGTGCCGGCGATCGAGCAGTGGCGCTATCGCAACAAGCTCGAGTACTCGTTCGGCACCGCTGCCGACGGGACGCTCGTGTGTGGCTTTCACGCGCCCGGCTCGTGGCACGAGATCGTGCCGGTCGCCGACTGCATGCTGGCCTCCGAGCGTTCGAACGCCGCGCGCGAGCAGGTGCTGGCGTGGTGTCGCTCGCAGGGCCTGAAGGCGATGGATCGCCGCACGCATGTCGGCCTGCTGCGCAACCTCGTCGTGCGCGAGGGGCGCCGCACCGGCGCGCTGCAGGTGCGGATCGTGACCGGGCCCGGCGAGCTGGACACGGCGTCGCTGGCGGGCGCGGTGGAGTGCGAGGGGCTGATGTGGACGCGCACCGATGCGATGGCCGAGAGCACGGCGGTCGGCGAGACGTCGCTGATCGCGGGCGCCACGGCGCTTGAGGAGGAGATCAGCGGCCTGCGCCTGGCGATCTCCCCGCTGGCGTTCTTTCAGACGAACACCGAGATGGCCGAGCGGCTATACGCGATCGCCGCCGAGCGCGCCGACCTCAAGGGCTGGGAGCGGGTATTCGACCTGTACTGCGGCATCGGCACCGTCGGCCTGTCGATCGCCGCCCGCGCCGGCGAGGTGTGGGGCCTTGAGATCGTCGAGCCCGCCGTCGCCGACGCGATCTCAAATGCCAAGCGCAACGAGATCGACAACGCGACGTTCTTCGCCGGCGACGTGCGACTGGCGCTGCGCGAGCTCGTCGACGAGGCCAGCCGCCCGGACGTCTGCATGATCGATCCCCCGCGCGCGGGGCTGTCGCAGAAAGTCGTGCGCCGCATCATCGAGGCGTCGCCGCGGCGGATCGTCTACATCTCCTGTAACCCCACGACGCTCGCGCCCAACGCGGCGCAACTGGTCGAGGCGGGGTACGTGCTCAAGCGGGTCTCCCCGGTGGACATGTTCCCCCAGACGCCGCACATCGAGTGTGTGGCGGTGCTGGAGCGGGCGTAGGGCCACCTGCTCGCGCTCGCGTTGCCACGCGACGGTGTTTGGGCACGACCTCTGGGCATGCACCGCCCCCGGCACAGGTGTCGTCAGAACCGGTGCACAACCCCGCGAGATGGCTGGCGAGCTTGACACGACGATCTACCGGCTCGTTCAGGAAGCGCTGACGAACGTCGCCAAGCATGCTCGCGAGGACCGCGTCCGGGTCGCGGTCGGCGTCGCGGACGGTGGCGTGGCGATCGAGGTATCCGACGACGGCGTGGGCGTTGACCCCGATGTCGCGACAAGCGGATTCGGCTTGGCCGGGATGCGTGAGCGCGTTGCCCTCAGCGGCGGTCAGCTGGCGGTCGCGGCCGGCGATCCGGGCACGACGGTGCTGGCGACGATCCCCCGCTGTCAGAGCTCGACGAGCCCGTGCTCCAGCGCGTATCGGACCAGATCGGCGCGTGACGAACGGCGCAGCTTCTGCTGGATGTGCGACCGATGGCTCTCGACCGTGCGGATCGAGAGGTAGAGCCGCTCGGCGATCTCCGCGTTCGTGTGCCCGAGCGCGATCATGCGCAGCACCTCGACCTCGCGCTCGGAGAGATCGTCCGGCGGGCCGGCTGGCCGCAGCGGCTCGGCGGCCATCCGCGCTCCCAGCTGCGGGTTGAGGTACGTCTCGCCGGCCGCCGCTCGCCGGACCGCTGTGACGAGCTCGTCGTCGGCAGCCTCCTTGAGAACGTAGGCCAGCGCGCCGGAGCTCAATGCCTGGCGGGCGAACGCTGGTTCGTTCTGCATCGTCAGGACGGCGATCTTCGTGTTCGGCGACGCCTCGAGGATCTTCGGGATGGCGTCCAGGCTCGAGCCGCCCGGCATGTTGAGATCGAGCACGAGCACGTCGGGCTTGTAGCCGAGCGTGGTGCGGATCGCCGCATCGACGTCGCCGACGGACGCGACGACCTCCAGGCCCTCCTCGGCATCGAGCAGCAACTCCAGGCCACGGCGCACGACCGCATGGTCGTCGGCGAGCACGATCCTGATCGTCGCTGCCGACGATGACGACTCCATGACGCATGAGAACATAGCGGGCCAGATTGGCGGTCACTGCGGGTTTCCCGCGATCGGGACGCGGGATAGGCCCGATGTCCGGCCCGCCCCGGCGGTCCTAGTGTCGACGCTCATGACCACCTACACCGACACGAACCCGTTGCACGTCGTGATCGCGGGCGGCGGAGTGGCGGCGCTGGAGACCATGATGGCCCTGCGCAGCCTTGCCGCAGATCACGTGCGGATCACGCTGCTGGCTCCCGAGCGTGACTACCACTACCGGCCGATGGCCGTCGCCGAGCCGTTCTCGATCGCGCACGCCCGCAGCGTCGCGCTTGTCGCGATCGCCGCCGACTTCGACGCCCGCCACGTGCGCGGCACCCTCGCCGCCGTCGAGCCGGACGCACGTCGCATCGTGACCGGCGACGGCGAGCCGATCGCCTACGACGCGCTCGTCATCGCCTGTGGCACGCGCACGCGTCGCGCATTCGACGGCGCGATCACGGTCGACGACCGGTCGATCGGCGTCACCCTCCGCGGCCTGATCCAGGACATCGAGGAGGGGTATGCCCACAAGGTCGCGTTCGTCGCCCAGACGCAGGCGTTCTGGCCGCTGCCGCTGTATGAGCTCGCGCTGCAGACGGCCAACCGCGCGTACGACATGAACGCGACCGTGGACATCGCGCTCGTCAGCCCTGAGAGCGCGCCGCTGGCGCTCCTGGGAGACGGCATCTCCAGCGACGTGGCGCGGCTGCTGCGCGACGCCGCGATCACGTTCCACGGCTCGTCGTTCGCCGAGGTCTCGCGGGGCACCGTCACGCTGGGTCCCGGCGATGGCGAGCTGCGCGACTACCGCGTGGTCGCGATGCCGGCGCTCGAGGGTCCGCAGATCAGCGGCGTCCCGACCGATCCGCACGGGTTCATCCCCGTCTCGAGCTACGGCGCGGTCCGTGGCCTGGATGGCGTCTACGCCGCCGGCGACGTGACCGCACACCCGATCAAGCACGGCGGTCTCGCCGCACAGCAAGCCGATGTCGTCGCCTCGGCGATCGCCTGGCGCGCCGGCGTGGCCGACGAGCCGAAGCCGTTGCAGACCGTCATCCGCGGAGCGCTCATGACCGGTCGCGAGACGCGCCTGCTCGAAGCGGTGCTCGGCGGCGACGGCGCCTATCGCTCGAAGGCGACCGACGCCGGCCCGGCGAACCCACCCGCGAAGATCGTCGCGAAGCATCTCGGCCCGTATCTGGCAGATGGCCAGCGGTACGCCGTCCGCGCCTGACCCGGCGCCTGCGCTCGCGCCGCAGCGCTTGGGTGATGGCAGGTCCGTACGGCTGCGCTTGGGTGATGGGAGGCCCGTCTGGCTGCGCGCGTGCGTCGACAAGCCGGACGAGGACGCGGAGATCGTCGCCGCGGACGCCGACGGGCGCGTCGTTGGCCGTGCCGGGTACCGGCGCGTCTACGGGCCGCGAGCTGTGCTGACGCTCACGGTTGACGACGAGCTCTTGTCCGCCGGATTGGCGGAGACGATGATCGCGACCATCTCCTCCATCGCGGCGGCGGCCGATATCTCGAAGCTCCTGATGCGAGTCCCGCTGTCCGACGATCGCCTGCTCGGATTGCTCGTTGACGGGTTCGGTGCGCGCTGCAGGCGCGACGTGTCGTACGTCGATCTCGAGCTTGACGCGGTCGCAACCTGCAGCCACGGGTGCGTAGTTCGCGCGGACGCGGTGTCGTGATCCCAGCGGATGGCGCGAACCGCGCCCGGGCGTAGCGTGCGTTTCACCATGACCGACACCACCATCCAGCCGTACCGTGGCGACTATCTGCGGCCCGCGTTTCGCAACGCGACGGTCGCCGATGTCATGACCCCGGGCATAATCACCTGCGCTCCGGAGACGCCGCTTGTGGCCGTCGCGGAGCTCATGGCAACGCATCGCGTTCATGCCGTCGCCGTTGGCGGGATCGCCGCCAACCACCTCGTCTGGGGCGTCATCGACTCCCTGGACCTCGTTCGTGCTCTCCGAGACCCCGACGCCCACGAGCGCGCGGAGACGATCAGCCGCCAGCCGGCTGTGTCGATCGAGCCCGGCGCCGCGCTTGCCGACGCCGCAGCGCTCATGGACGAGCACCGCGTCGCACATCTCGTCGTGGTCGACGGCGATCGCCCGATCGGCGTGGTCTCGTCGCTCGACATCGCCGGCGCCGCGGCGTGGGGCCGCAAGTGACACGCGCACGGACCTAAACCCTCCGCAACGACTCGCCGGTCCAGGTGCGACCGACGCGCCCGGCGGACGCCAAGCCGCCCGAGCGTGCGGCGCAGCGGCTTGTGGAGCACGGCGTCGGACTGGTTGCGACCGCGGACGGGATGGGCGAGATCGTCGCCTACGCCTGTTGTGTCCCTACGCCCGGGCGAGGCTGGAAGTCGCTCTTGGCCCTCGCGGGCGCATGGGAGAGCACGGGATCGCGACGCTGCTCCTTGTCGGGGCCTCGATGGAAAGCTCGTTGCGGAAACCGGGGTAACGCACGACGCAGTCGAACCCGCGCCCGCGGGTGCCGCGTTGGAACATGCCGGGCGCGACAAGAACTCGGCGCCCTCCGCTTCCACGCGCAAGCGGCACTCAGGACGCACATCTTGGTCAGTCGCGAGCTGATGCGTTTGTCACGCGAATCTGGCACCGGGACCGATCTCGTTATGACGCGGAACGACAGAATGCCCGCCGCTCGACCGCGCCAGCGGGTGTGTTTGGCGCCCTCGTGAGAAACCTGCGCGTCCTGCTCCCGTAGATGGCGCTCCAGCGCGCGGCGCTTCAAGACGCGATCGGCAGAAAGAGCGGCTCACGATCTGGATCGGCGCTCTCGTCAGGCTCAGGCCTGAGCATGAGCCGAAGCGCGTCGGTCACGTTCTCTCGCGCCTCCGGGCGTGTGCGGCCCTGGCTGATCGCGCCAGGAACCTCTTCGACCTGGGCCATGATCCAGCCCTCCCCGCCATCCGAGTAACGGATCGTGAAGCGCAGCGCCTCGCTCATAGAAAGCACCTTACCTGCTCCCCGACAGCACATCAGCGGACAGCGTCAAGACTCCCGCGGGCCACCGGGCGGACCGCAGGTCCGGGAAACTTCCCCTAACCGAACTCCCGTAATTCTGCTCCGATGCTAGGCAGATCCATCCCGGAACATCAACCCGATCGGCCATGAACGTAGCGCAAGCATTGGGCGCGTCGCTGGACTGGCTCCGTAGACCCCTGATCGTGGACGCCCGCGTCCACGATGCCATGCACGGGACTCGCTGTCAGAGCACCACGCTGGCGTGCGCCGCGCGTTCTGACGCTTGCTGCGCGGCCGCGACACCGCGCGGCGGGACGAGGACAGGGCACCGGGCATCGCGGATGACCGCCTCGGACGTGCTTCCGAGCGCGATGCGGCGCACCGTGCCCCAGCGGCGTGAGCCGAGCACGAGCAGATCGCAGTCGACGGAGAGCGCAAGCAGCTCGCCGACGGGATCGCCGAGTCGCACGTCGCCCTTCGCGGTCACGCCCTCGCAGCGTTCGAGCGCGGCGTCGACCTGCGCTTGCGCCGTCCCGATACGCGCGTTCAGGACCTCCTGATAGTCGTCCAGGTACACGGCGCCCATCGCAAGGTTCACGGAGCTCGAATACGTCTCGCTCGCGACGGCGAGGAGATGGACCTCGGCGCCGGTGGGTCGAGCCAGCTCGAGCGCCATGTCGAGCGCCGCGGCCGATTCGGGGGTCTCGTCGATGCCGACGCCGATGCGCGTGAGTGCGCGGCACGGCGTGAGGTGGTCGGGCGCGATCGCGACAGCGCAGGGCGCATCGTGGAGCACCTGCATGGCGTCGTCGTTCGCCGCGAGCCGCTGCACGCCGCGGCGATGGCGCGATCCGACGACGATGAGGTCAGCCTCGGCCGCCTCTGCGGCCTTGCGCAGCGCGTGCGCCGGCGACATGCCGAACGCGATCTGCGTCCGAGCATCGGGGGCGACGTCGTCGCGGACGTCACGCAGCTCGGCTTCGAGCTGGGCGCGGTTGTCGGCATAGGACTCGGCGAGCGGCAGCGGGTTGTCCCACTCGACGCCGACCAGGAGCAGGCGCGCGCCGGTTGCCGCGGCGATGACCTGTGACAGTGAAGCTGCACCGCGGCCACGCTGACCGTCGGTGCCGGAAACGATCGTGTTGAACATGGCCTGACCGTATGCGCGGCCGGCTCCCGCGCCATCCGTACTTGTCCGGCGACGCGACGCGGACAGTCCCGGATGCGTCGCGTCTACGATTCGACGACGCTTGGCCCATGGCCACACTGGACTTCGCCGCACCCGACACCCGCCTCGACGATGCCGAACTTGACGGGCTCGTCGCCTACTGGAACGCCGCGAACTACCTCACCGTGGCGCAGATCTATCTGCGCGGCAATCCGCTGCTGCGCGAGCCGCTGCGCGCGGAGCACATCAAGCCGCGGCTGCTTGGGCACTGGGGCACCTCGCCGGGCCTGAACCTCGTCTACGCGCAGCTCAACCGGCTCATCCGCCGGACGGGGCAGGAGGTGCTCTACGTGGCGGGCCCTGGCCACGGCGGGCCGGCCGTCGTCGCGAACGTCTACCTCGAGGGCACGTACTCCGAGGTCTATCCCCAGGTGTCGGGCGACGAGGCGGGTCTGCTGGCGCTCGTGCGGCAGTTCTCGACGCCCGGCGGGATCTCCAGCCACGTCGGCGTCGCGACGCCGGGCTCGATCCACGAGGGCGGCGAGCTTGGCTACGCGCTCATGCATGCCTTCGGCGCGGCGTTCGACAATCCCGACCTGCTCGTCGCCTGCGTGATCGGCGACGGCGAGGCGGAGACCGCGCCGCTGGAAGGGTCCTGGAAGGGCATCCGCTTCCTGGACCCCGCGCGCGACGGCGCGGTGCTACCGATCCTGCATCTCAACGAGGCGAAGATCTCCGGCCCGACCGTCCTCGGCCGGGTCCCCGAGCACGACCTGATCGCAATGCTGCGCGGCCACGGGTACGCCCCGCGGGTCGTGGCCGGGAACGACCCGCGCCAGGTGCACCGCGATTTCGCCGCCGCACTGGACACCGCGCACGCCGAGATCCGCGCCATTCAGCTCGCGGCGCGAGAGGGCGCCGATCACGGCGGCACGCCGCCGTGGCCGGCCATCGTGCTGCGCACGCCCAAGGGCTGGACCGGCCCGCATGTCGTCGACGGCATCGTCGTCGAAGGAACCTTCCGATCCCATCAGGTGCCGCTCGCTGCCGTGCGCGAGAACCCCGAGCACCTCGCCCAGCTCGACCGCTGGATGCGCAGCTATCGCCCCGAAGCGCTGTTCGATCACAGCGGCGCGCTCGTACCGGAGCTCGCGGCGCTCGCGCCCGGCGGCAATCTGCGGATGGGCGCGCTGCCCGCCGCAAACGGGGGGCGCGTTCTCGCGCCGCTCGACCGTCCCGACCCGGCCGCCTACGCGCTCGATGTCGTGCGACCGGCCGGGACGCGCGCGGAATCCACGCGCCAGCTCGGCGAGCTGCTGCGCGACGTCTACACGCGCAACCCCAGCACGTTCCGGCTCTTCTGTCCCGACGAGACGAACTCCAACCGGCTCGGCTCGGTCTTCGAGGTCGATGATCGGATGCTGCGCGACGCGCGGCCGGCCGACGAGCACGTGTCGCCGCACGGCCGCGTCATGGAGGTCCTGTCCGAGCACAGCTGCGAGGGCTGGCTTGAGGGCTATCTGCTCACCGGCCGCCATGGGCTGTTTGCGACCTATGAGGCGTTCGCGATGGTCTCGGCGTCGATGGCGATCCAGCACGCCAAGTGGCTACAGCACGCCCGCGACCTGGGGTGGCGTGCGCCGGTCGCCTCGCTGAACGTGCTGCTGACGTCGACGTGCTGGCGCAACGACCACAACGGCTTCAGCCATCAGGGGCCCGGCCTCATCGACACGATGATCTCGCTCAGCGGCGAGGTCGTGCGCGTGTACCTGCCGCCCGATGCGAACTGTCTGCTGTGGACCGCCGACCATGTCCTGCACAGCCGCGACAAGGTGAACCTCGTCGTGATCGACAAGCAGCCCGAGCTGCAGTACCTCGACATCGATGCGGCGCGCGAGCACTGCGCCCGCGGGGCGGGGGAGTGGGAGTGGGCGGGCAGCGCCGCCGGCAGCGAGGACGCCGACGTCGTGCTGGCCGGCATCGGCGACGTGCCGACGCAGGAGATCGTCGCCGCCGCGGCGCTGCTGCGCGAGCACGTCCCGGATCTGCGCTTCAGCGTGGTCAACGTCGTCGACCTCATGTCGCTGTCGCCGCGCCACTCCCATCCGCATGGCATGAGCCGCGACCGCTTCGAGGAGCTCTTCGGCGAGGACACCGAGGTCGTGTGCGCGTTTCACGGCTACGCCCGTGCGCTGCATCAGCTCCTGCACGGTCGGCCGAACCCGCAGCGATTTCACGTCCACGGCTACAGCGAGCAGGGCACGACAACCACGCCGTTTGACATGCTCGTCCTCAACCGCTGCAGCCGCTATCACCTCGTGCTCAACGCGCTGCGCCGGGCACGGCGGATCGCCCCGGGAGCGCTCAAGCTCGAGCGCCTGTGCGAGCAGATGCTCGTACGCCACGACGCGTACATCCGCGAGCACTTCGAGGACATGCCGGAGGTTTGCGAGTGGACCTGGCCTTCCGGTGAGGTGTAGGCGATGCGCGTGCTGGTCGTCAACGCCGGCTCGAGCAGCCTCAAGCACGCTCTCGTCGACAGCCGCGACGACACGATCATCGCGGAGGCCGTGGCGCGCTTTGAGCCGCAGGCGAGCGCTGGTCGCCATGCAGGCGCGCTGCGCGCCGCGCTCGCCGACGCCGGCGGCCACGCCGACGCGGTCGGGCACCGCGTCGTGCACGGCGGCGACCGCTTCACCGGCCCGACCGTCATCGACGACGAGGTTCGCGCGGCGATCGACGAGCTCCAGCCGCTCGCGCCGCTGCACACGCGCGCGGCGCTGGAGGGCATCGACGCCGTCGCTGCCGCGCTACCCGGTGTGCCGCAGGTCGCGTGCTTTGACACCGCCTTTCACCAGACCTTGCCGCCGGCGGCCGCGACCTACGCGATACCGCGCGAGTGGGCCGAGCGCTACGGCCTGCGGCGCTACGGTTTTCACGGCCTGAACGTCGCCTGGTGCCACGAGCAGGCCGCGGCCGCGCTCGGAGCGCAGCGGTGCCGGCGGCTCGTCGTGTGTCACCTCGGCAGTGGCTGCTCGGTGACCGCGGTGCTCGACGGCCGCTCCGTCGACACGACGATGGGGTTCACGCCGCTGGATGGCGTGCCGATGGCGACCCGCTCCGGGTCTCTTGACCCCGGTCTGCTGCTGCATCTCCTCGCGGAGGGCATCTCCGCGCAGGAGCTTGGCGACGCGCTGAACCATCGTTCGGGGATGTTCGGGATCGCCGGCCGCACCGGGCTTCAAGAGATCCAGGCGGCGGCGCTGGCCGGCGATGCGCGGGCGCAGCTGGCCTTCGATGTGTTCGTGCGAGGCGTCTGCGGGGCGATTGCCTCGATGACGACGGCGCTGGGCGGGATCGACGCGCTCGTCTTCACCGGCGGCGCAGGCGAGGGCTCCCCACTGCTGCGCGCGACGACGTGTGGCCGCCTCGAGCACCTCGGCGTCACGCTGGACGTCGAGCGCAATGCGGCCAACGCTCGCCGCATCGCGGCGGACGGCGCGCCCGTCGCCGTCCTCGTCGTCGCCGCGGGCGAGGAGATCGTCATCGCACGCCAGACCTCGCGGGTGCTCACGCGCCGGGATCTCGCGAGCGCGAAGCCCATGCTCGCGCCTTAAGCCGGACGCGTCTCAGCTCAGTGATCGCGCTCCTCCGCGGCGTGCTCGGCGGCGTGCGCCACGGCGTTTGCTTTGTCGGGGAGCGACATGGGTCCGGGGTGCCCAGCGCCCGGCCAGGGTGTCAGGAGCAGGAGCAGGCGCGTGTCTGAAACGGCACGCACGGCGTGACGCTCGCCGGGATCGAACTCCACGAGCAGCCCTGGCGTACCCGCGATGCGTTCGCCCGCCGTGGTCGTGATCTCGGCCTCGCCGCTGAGGATCGACACCCACGCTCGTTCGTGGACCTGATGGTCCTGCAGGCTCTCGCCGGCCGGGATCGCCAAGGCGATCGCGCGTGCATCCTTCGTCGAGGAGAGGATCTGCGGAGCGTGGGCCTTCAGCTCCAGGTCGTTGACGTTCCAGCTCTTCATTCTCGGCCTTCCTTCGTCGTGATGGGGCGAGTCGCGGGTGCTCAGATCGACTGGCGGTACCCAAAGAACTCGTGGTCTTGGTTGTAGCCGCCGTAGCCGCCGCCGATCTCGGAGTAGTGCGCGACGAACTCGATGCCCTTGATCCACTTGACCTGCTTGAAGCCGAGCTCGTTCTCGTTGCGCAGCCGCAGCGGAGCTCCGTGACCGAAGGACAAAGGCTCGTCGTTCATGTCGTAGGCGAGCATCGTGAGGTGATGGCTCATGTGCTCGATCGGGTGCGCGTCGTAGTAGATGCCCTTGTCGGGTCCGTCGCCGAGCGAGTAGAACACGACCCACCGCGCCTCGGGACGCGGCTTGACGAGGTCAACGATCGTCTGCATCGAGACACCGCCCCACTTGGCGATGCCCGACCAGCCCTGGATGCAGAAGTGCTGGGTGATCTGCTCGTGATGTTCCAGCGCTCGCAGCTCGGTCATATCGAGGTCGGCGGGGTGCTCGACCAGTCCGTCGATTCGCAGCCGATAGTCCGCGAAGTGGCCGTCGAAGAGCGCCTGGTACTCGTCGGAGTCGGGGTACTGGCCGTTGTGCCAGAGATAGGGCGAGATGTCCTTCTCCGCGTACTGCCCGGCCTTGGGGTCGACGTGCTCGAAGAGGTGTTGGATCGGTCCGACGACTGCCTGGCCGGCGCGCTGGACGACCCGGGGATGGCGGATGGTCAGCGGTGTCGCGGCGACCCAACCGACGACGAGGACGACCATCGAGACGGCGAAGATCGCGAATCCGATCCAGCTCTCGTCGTCTCGGCCGGCGTGTATGTGGTTGAGGTTCACCAACAGGCCCGTGGTGAACACGAAGAAGACGTGGATCACGATGAAGAACAGAAACCAGGCGAACACGAGAAAGTGCAGCGAGCGGGCGGTCTGGATGCTGAAGATCGTGCTGATCCGCTTGAAGCGCGTCGACAGGGCCGGCGACATCCCGAGGCCGGTGATCAGCGCCAGCGGCGCGGCGACGAAGACGGTGATGAAGTAGGCGATCAGCTGCAGGCCGTTGTAGGCCACCCAGGCGTTGTCGGTGGGCCACTGCAGCGACAGGTACTGGATCAACGTCGAGAGCGCGTTGGGGAACACGTCCCAGGTGGTCGGCACGAAGCGTTCCCACCGGCCCGTGGCAAACAGCAGGACGAAGAAGATCACGCCGTTGAGCAGCCAGAAGGCGTCGATGCCGAGATGCCACCAGCGAGCGAGGCCGATCGAGTGGCGAAGCCCCGGAAGGCCGACCTGTCCCGGCAGGCTGATCGAGTCCTGCTTGGCCGTCCAGAGCGGGTCGGTCGGCACCGGCTTCTGGATCCGAAACCATTCCCTGCCGGGCGTGGAGTGCCGCGTCCAATACAGCCGCGGGTGATCGGACAGGATCTGCAGGCCCGAGCGAAGGATGAAGATCAACAGGAACGCGTTGAAGAAGTGCTCCCACCGCACCCAGGCGGGAAAGCCCGTCGTCGCCTCCGAGCCCGAGGACTCAGCCGTGCCGGGATAGCGCTCGATGAACTGCTGCACCGACGACTGATCGCGCAGGCCCTTGGCGACCGCGATGGCGACGATGAGCACCAGGAAGCCGATCGGGAGCAGCCACATGAGGTTGAACCACCGGCTGCGCCCGACGCGGACGCGAGGGGCGATGCCCGTGGCGTGCGGAACCGATCCCGCCCATGTGGCCGGGTCGACAACGTCCTCGCCCTCGGTCAGCTGCGACCGATAACTGCGCACCACGTCCGGAGAGACGCTCGATCGCGACGGCTCAGGTGGGTCTCCAGAGACCGGATCGGCGTCGTTTCCCATGGGCGCACCCTATTGGGGGCGGACGCACCGGTCGCCCTCGCTGCGCTGCTTGGCTCGGTGACCAAGTCCAGGCTCGCTCCTCGTAAGACTTTCAGGCGTGGAAGACGACGCACGAAGGCAGACGACAGACAACCCTCGGCGACGCCGTCCTGCGTGTCCTCCGGCCGACCGGCCGGACTCTCGTCCGCCGGCATGCACGATCATGCGGTAGATCGTGGAACGCGATGAGTGCGTCGGCGATGCCGGTTCGACCGAGTCTCACGCCGCGGGGGAGGGCGGTCATCCGTCGTTGCTGCGGCGCGGCCTGTCGACTTCCCGCAGAAGCCCGCGGCCCGCGGTGACTTGACGCCGCGGACATCACGCGCCCTCGTTCGTCGGCCGCCGCGTCCGTGGTTCTCCGCACGCTGTGTCCGCAGCAGCTGCGGATGGCACGCCGCCCGATGACTGGTTGGCTGAGCGTCATGACCGCACTCGCCGATGTTTCAGATCACGTCTTCAAGGACGCAGACGCGCTCGTCGTGTACGCCAGCACTCACGGCCATACCGCGAAGATCGCCGACCGCATTGCGCAGTCGATGCGCGCGCAGGGCCTCGAAGTCGACCTGCGCGATGTCGCGAGCGCGGTTGACGTCCAGCCCGAGCGATACGACGTCGTCGTGGTTGGCGCGTCGCTGCACAAGGAGCGCCATCAGCAGGCGATCGCCGACTGGGTCGGTACACGCCGCGAAGCGCTTGAGCAGCGCCCGTCGTTGTTCTTTTCCGTCTCGCTCTCCGCGGCCGAGGACAGTGACGAGGCGCGCGCCGCGGCGCAGCACTGCATCGACCGGTTCTGCGCCGAAACCGGCTGGACACCGGGCAGGACCGAGCCGATCGCCGGTTGCCTGCAGTACCGCGAGTACGACGTCTTCACACGCCAGCTGATGCGCCTGCTGATGCGCAAGATGGGACACCCGACCGACGCGTCGCAGGACTACGACTACACCGACTGGGATGGGGTCGACCAGCTCGGGCGCGACGTGGCTGTGCTGGCCGCAGCCACCGTAACCGCGTAGTCAGCTCCTTTCAGCGCCGCGATACCGCGGCGTCCGTCAGCGCGAGCTGAAGCGATCGCGGCGAGGCGATCCGTTTCACCGGCAGACCACGCTGTGGATTCTCCGCAGCGTGGCAGAATGGACGGCGGTCTCCAGGGACCACCCCTATGGATGACCAACTCGACCAGCAACGGCTGCGCCGCCTGATCGATGTCGGCCGCGGGCTGTTGTCACAGCTCGATCCGGAGGCCGTCCTCGATCAGGTGCTCGAGGAGGCGCGCGACATCACGGGTGCGCGCTACGCGGCGCTCGGCATCCTCGATGACGACCGGCGCGAGCTCGAGCGCTTCATCACGCGCGGCATCGACGACGCTACGCACCGCTCGATCGGCGACCTGCCACGCGGCCGAGGCATCCTCGGCGTCCTGATCGACAGCCCACAGGCGCTGCGCGTCGCGAACGTCGGGGAGCACCCGGAGTCCTACGGCTTCCCGCCCGGCCATCCGCCGATGACGAGTTTTCTCGGCGTGCCGGTCGTCGTGCGCGGGCAGATCTGGGGCAACCTCTATCTCACCGAGAAGGACGGCGGCGGTCAGTTCGACGCCGTCGACGAGGAGTCCGTCCTCGTTCTCGCGGCATGGGCGGCGATCGCGATCGACAACGCGCGCCAGGCCGACGCCGGTGCGGCCCGCCGCGACGAGCTCGAGCAGTCCGCGCGGCGCTTGGAGGCCGCGCATACGATCGCCGTTGCTGTCGGCGCCGAGATGGAGCTTGAGAAGGTGCTCGAGCTGATCGCCAAGCGCGGTCGCGCGCTCGTCGACGCCCGCAGCCTCGTGATCCTGCTGCACGAGAACGCCGACCTCGTCGTCGCGGCGAGCGCCGGCGTCACAGAGCCCGCGCTTGGCGTCAGGGTCCCGATCGATGGCTCGACGACGGGCCAGGTGCTCGAGTCCCACGCGGTGCAACGGATCGCCGACGTCACCGCGCACCTGCGCATCTCCGCCGCGCAGCTCGGCGTCCTCGACGCGCGCACGGCGCTGCTCGTGCCGCTCGTCTACCGCGGCCGCGGGATGGGCGTGCTCGCGGCGTTTGACCACGGCGCGGAATCCGCTGGGTTCTCCGAGGACGACGAGATGACGCTGCGCGCGTTCGCCGCCAGCGGCGCGACTGCCGTCGTGCTCGCGCAGACCGTCCGCCATGAGCGGTCGCGCCATTCGATCGACGCGGCCGAGGCCGAGCGGCGCCGCTGGGCGCGCGAGCTGCACGACGAGACGCTGCAGGGGCTCGGCGGTCTGCGCGTGATGCTCTCGTCGGCGCTGCGCCGCGTCGAGGAGGGAGACGTCGCCGAGTTGCTGCGCGAGGGCGTCGGGCACGTCGAGCGCGAGATCGAGAACCTGCGCGCGATCATCACCGAGCTGCGCCCGGCCGCCCTCGACGAGCTCGGACTCGCGCCCGCGATCGAGGCGCTCGTCGCCCGCGTGAGCGCGGTCGAGGGGCTCACGATCACCTGTGAGCTGGACCTGCCCGCAGACCGGGCACTGCTCGGATCGGAGCTTGAGACGACGGTCTACCGGCTTGTGCAGGAGTCGCTGACGAACGTCGTCAAGCACGCTCGGGCACGGCAGGCGCGAGTCGCGGTCAGCGCTGCGGGCGGACGGCTGGACATCAAGGTCACCGACGACGGCGCCGGCTTTGATCCGGCCTTGACCTCGAACGGGTTCGGCCTCGCCGGCATGCGCGAACGCGTCGAGCTCAGCGGCAGCCGGCTCGCCATCACATCCGAGCCGTCGGGAACGACGGTGCGTGCCGTGATCGGGTTCTCAGAGCCCGACGAGACCGTGGTCGAGCGCGTAGCGCACGAGCTCGGCCCGTGATGAGCGGCGCAGCTTCTGCTGGATGCGCGCAGCGGTGTCTCTCGTCGACATCGCCGACAACGCGGATGAGGGGCGGCTGGTGGTCGGCGCGTGTTGGAAGGATGTGGCGCGCTTGGCGCGGCCCGGTCTTGGGGACGCTACGGTGAACCAGTCAATTGGATCGGCGCGGGGCTCTTCGAGACCTGGTCGTCGAGCCGTTCTGGAGGCCGGTAGTGGCCGTTCCACCGTCAGGCGATCATCCCGTGCAGGCTACCAACGGGAAGATGAGCCGACAGGATGAGAACCGTACCCCCGCTACAGGGGGGCTCGATGACGAGCAGACCCTGGCCGATCGCGAGCAGACGCTCGCCGACTCAGACCAGACGTTGTCCGGTGCTGATCAGACGAGTGCTGACAGCGGTCAGGCCAGTGCTGACGTCGACCAGTTGGCTGCTGATCGTGATCAGGTCGCCAGCGATGATGACCTGCGGGCGTCTGGCGCCAACCTGGGTGTCCACGAGCGCAGCCGTGAGATTCGGCGCAGCAGCGCCCGCCAGCGCGAGCAGGCCTCGCAGGCGCGCGAGGACGCGGCCGACAAGCGCGATGAGATCGCCGACACCCGTGACGTCGCTGGACTCGCGCGAGATCAAGCAGCCGACGCGCGTGATCTCGTGATGCAGCAGCGTGACGTCGCGTATCAGCAGCACGAAGGCATGCGCGCGGTGACCGGCGCGGAGATCGTCATTCGTGCCGCCGGACAGCGTAAGCGCGCAAGCGATCACCGCGCTGAAGCAGGCGAGCATCGTGCGCTGGCCGCGCAGGACCGTTACAGCGCGGCAGAAGATCGCGAACAGGGCGCCCGCGAGCGGCGACAGTCGCTCGTCGATCGCCAGGCGTTTGCGCGTCACCTCGTGATCGCGGAGACCGACCCGTTGACCGCAGCCCGCACGCGGGCGGCGGGCTTGGCTGACCTCGAGCATGAGATCGATCGCTGCCGCAGGACAAGCGGAGTGCTCGTCGTTGCCTACGTCGACGTTGTCGGACTGAAGGCGTTGAACGACAGCGAAGGCCACCAAGCGGGTGACGAGCAGATCAAACGCGTGGTGCGCGTCATCAGAGAGCATCTGCGCTCCTATGACCTGATCATCAGACTCGGCGGCGACGAGTTTCTCTGCGCGATGTCCAACATGACGATGTCCGACGCCCATGATCTCTTCAGTGAGGTCGCCGGGGAATTGGCAGCAGCCCCGCACGCCACGGCGATCACGACCGGCTTCGCCGACCTCGCACCCGACGACGGCACCACCGAGCTGATCGCGCGCGCCGACGGTGAACTGATCGCCACCCGCCGCATCGACTACTGACCAGCAGCGATGCATTCGCCACCCGCGTCTACGATGGCCACATCTGACACCGCCTCGGCACGACACCGGACGCGTGTGCTGGTCGCCGGCGGCGGCGTGGCGGGTATCGAGACGCTGCTGGCGCTGCGGGCGCTGGCCGCAGATCTGCTGGACATCACGATCCTCGCGCCCGAGCTGAAGTTCGTCAACCGCGCGATGTCCGTCGACCAGCCGTTCAGAGCACCCCGCGTGCGGGGCATCAGGCTCAAAGACACCACGGCCGAGCTCGGCGCCCACTGGCACCAGGGCACACTCGATCGCGTCGAGCACCGCCAACACCACGTCGTCACACGCGACGGCGATCAGATCCCCTACGACAAGCTCGTGATCGCTCTTGGCGCGCACCCTCAGCGCGAATGGGACGCGCGCGGCGTGCTGAGCTACGGTGGCCGCGATCACGCCAACTACGGCCTACTGCTGCACCAGCTGCGGGAGGGACAGGTCACCAAGCTCGCGTTCGTCAGACCCGAGGGAGCGACCTGGCCGCTACCGCTATATGACCTCGCGCTGAGCACCGCCGCCGACTGTGCCGCACACGGCCGCACCGACGTCCAGTTGAGCCTCATCACACCGGAGCGCCAGCCGCTTGAGATCTTCGGCACGACCGTCAGCAGCGCTGTGCGCCGCCTGCTCGACGAAGCCGCGGTGACCCTGCACACCGCCAGCACCGCTCTCCCCAGCCGCCCGGGATGGCTGGACATCGCTCCCGGCGACCGCGGCATGCGCGTCGACCGGGTCGTCACCGTCCCGCGCCTGGTCGGCCCGCTGCTGCGCGGCATCCCATGCGGACCCGACGGCTTCATCCACACCGACACGCACGGCCGGCTGCCCGGCATCGACGACGTCTACGCCGCCGGAGACGCGACCGACTTTCCCGTCAAGCACGGCGGCCTGGCCGCCCAGCAGGCCGACACCGTCGCCGAGGCGATCGCCGCCGCGGTCGGCGCCGACATCGACCCACAGCCGTTTGCACCGATCCTGCGCGCCGTGCTGCTGACCGGTGGCGCACCGCGCTACCTGTACGCCGACCTCAGCGACAACACCGGCCAGGACTCCGTCATCACCGAGGAGGCGCTCTGGTCGCCGCCGAACAAGCTCTCCGGACGCTACCTCGCTCCGTACCTCTCAAGCCAGGTCGGCGACCGTGCCGACGTCATGCCCCAAGACCAGCACACCGTCGCCATCGACGACGCGCTCGACCTACGGGCCGGCGAAGCGGGGCACTCCGGCGAGAAGCTCGACGCCCGCCGCAGCGCCACCACAAGACACCCCGCCACGTAACCGGGGACGCACGTATACGCCGCGCCGTCGCGACCCGGCACCCGGGGCGCCGCGAGCGGTCCCCGTGTGCGTATCGCCGAACGCGCGTAGTCTGGCTGTGCCCGGGTGAGTATGGGCGGACCCGTCCCGGCTCTCCGCGTGCCAAGGTCAAGGGCGGACTGGATGCCTGCGATGGGACATACGGGACGCGCCTTGGCCGCATGTCCAGGGCGGCGCAAGCTTCGCGGCCGCCTCGCCACGCGGCGAACTACGCGCTTATGTGCGGCACAACCCGGTTGGCGCACGGGGGCCACGTTCCTAGAGTCAGTTCATGGCTACGATCGATCGTCCGGTGCGGGTCCTGATCGCCGGCGGCGGTGTCGCCGCCCTGGAGTTGCTGCTCGCGCTGCGCGTGTACGCCAGCCCGGACGTCGAGATCACGCTGCTGACCGCGAACGCCGACTTCGCCCCGCGCGCGATGACCGTCGCCGAGCCGTTTGAACGCGGCGGCGCAGCGCGCTACGAGTGGTCGCAGATCGCCGATGACCAACGCGCGGGACTCGTGCTCGACCGCCTCGACGCGGTCGACGCCACCGAGCGGATCGCCTTCACGCACGACGGTCGCCGGATCCACTACGACGTCCTCGCGCTGGCGACCGGGGCACGCCGAGTCGAGCCGTTCGCCGGCGCGCTGACGTTCGGCACACGCGCCGATGTCGGGCGCGACCTGCGCGCGCTCGTCGCCGACGTTGTGGTGCGTGAGCCCGCGAGCGTCGCGTTCGCGTTGCCGTCGCCGTCGAGCTGGCCGCTGCCGCTGTACGAGCTCGCGCTGCTCATGGCGGGCGAGCTGCGCGAAGGTTGCTGCGCCGCCGCGGTCCGCATTGTCACGCCGGAAGTCCACGCGCTCGAACTTTTCGGTCCGGCCGCGCACGACGCCATCATGCCGATGCTCGAAGCGCTCGACATCGAGCTGATCGCAGATGCCCAGCCGCGCGAGCTCGTCGTGGGCGGGCTGCGACTCGCCGACGGTCAGGTCATCGCCGCCGATCACGTCGTCACGCTCGCCGAGGTCGTTGCGCGACCCGTCCCCGGGCTACCCGCCGATCGCGCCGGCTTCATCCCCGTCGACTTGCACGGACGCGTCGTCGGCCAGACCACGGTCTACGCCGCGGGCGAGGTGACGTCCTTCCCGCTGCGCCAGGGCGGACTCGCGACCCAGCAGGCCGACGCCGTCGCGCAGGCGATCGCGACCGACGTTGGGAGCCCCGCCCCGCCGGCGCCGTTCGAGCCGGTTCTGCGCGGTCGCCTGCTGACCAACGGCGCGCCGCTGTACCTCCAGTCGCGTCCGTCCGGTCAGAGCCTCGCCTCGACCCGCGCGCTGTGGTCCCCGCCGGGGAAGGTCGCAGGGCGCTTCCTCGCGCCCTACCTCGCGACCGCGCGCCCGCCGCGGATCGGCGACTCAGCCCTCGCCGAGCGCGTCCCAGCGATCCCCGACGCCGAGCGCGGCGAGTGCGACGCCGTCACCCTCGCGCTGACGCTCGCCGACGCAGAAACCCGTTGCGGCAACACCTCTCGGGCGCTGCAGGCACGCGACGCCGCGCATGCGCTCGACCCCGAGACGGATCGCCACGTCGCCATGGCCGACGTCACAGGTCCAGCGTGAAAGAGCAAGCGGCCCACGAGGCGCGCCACCCCGCGACCGACGCTCTCAGCAGCCGCCGGCCCCAAGGGTGAGAGAGTTCGCGTCACGATCCGGTTTGCGGTCGCCGCTGACGGGCTTGATCGCGAGCTGTGTCAGCCGGGTGCGGGCGCCGGCCGGCATGCGAAGAACGTCAGGTCCGTCGTGACGGCCAGCACGCCGTGGAGGCGTCCGTCGTTGTCGACGACGGGCACGCGGCGGGCGTCGAGCGCGCACACGAGATTGCGGCCGGCCGCAGCCGGCGCGTCGCGGGCGATCGTCGGGCGGTCCTGGGCCAGTTCGAGCGCTGGCCGGTCAGCGTCGGCGTCCGGTGGCAGATCGGTTGGCGTGAGCGACCCGGCATAGCGTCCGTCGGTAGCGATCACGGCCAGCCGACGGCTCTTGCTGATCGCAAACCGGTCGCGCAGCTCTCCGACGGTCACCGTCGTCGGCAGGCTCGCGGTGTCGGCGTGCATGATGTCTGCGACCGTCAAACCGTTGACGTCGCGGGTGCTCATGGGCCCGACAGTGCGAGCGGAGCAACATGTGACTGGGCGATCGTCTGACGTTGCGCTGGCCACAAGAGGCCTCCAAGGGCGGCTGGACGACGGGTTTCGAAGATCCCCGCGCCCATCCAATTGACCCACGCTCCGTATCGACGGAGCCCAGGACGGCGCGCAGCGCCGCGCCCTGGCCTTGCGTGCCGCAGACGATCACGTCTGCGCATGGATGTGCCGGGCCAGCACACGGCCTCCTCGTGAGCCCCGACTGGGGCAATGTGCCTCTCCGACAAGTCGTAGGAACGCTAGGCCAGCACACGGGTTCCTGATGAGTCCCGCCTGGGGCGATGAAGTCCGACAAGCCGTAGGAACCCGCACCGCGGTGCGGTTCTTTCAACGGACGACGGACTTCCATCCGGCGCTTACGGTTGCTCCAGCGATTCTGATTCCGACGAGAGGCACACGATGAAGTCCACTCCCATGAAATCCCAAAGTCCCATGAAGTCCAGTCCCATGATGTTCTGCGCCGCGCTGCTACTGGTCGTCGCTGTCGTCCTGTTGGCCTCAGGGGTCGGCGGCTACGCGTTCCTGCTGCTGGGGTGCGTGGCGATGATGGGCGCGATGGTGTGGATGATGATGCGGCCGGGTCGGGATGACCGCGGCGACCGATGATGACGACGCAAACCGAGGCTCCGACCGCCACGACCGTCCTGCATGTCGGCGGGCTGCACTACGCCAGTGAGAAGGCAGTCCTAGTGTCGTGCTGGTTTAATTCGTTGGCGGTTACGGTAGGGACAGGGCATGCCTGTTCCTACCGCTGTTGAAATCACCCTGACTGAGGAGGAGCGCTCCGTTTTGGATGCGTGGACGCGCCGACGGAGGACCGCGCAGGCGGTGGCGATGCGCGCCCGGATCGTGTTGGCGGCCGCCGATGAGCTGACCAACGCGCAGATCGCCGAGCGTGAGGGGGTGTCGCGCCCGACGGTCACCAAGTGGCGCAACCGGTTCGCGGCCAGGCGCTTGGAGGGTCTGCTGGACGAGCCGCGGCCGGGTCGGCCGCGGACTGTCACCGACGAGCAGGTCGAGGCCGTGGTGATTAAGACGCTTGAGACCAAGCCCAAGGACGCCACGCATTGGTCGACGCGGTCGATGGCCCAGGAGATGGGCATGACCGCGGACTCGGTCATGCGCATCTGGCACGCGTTTGGCCTGCAGCCCCATCGCCAGGAGACGTTCAAGCTGTCTAAGGACCCGCAGTTCGTCGAGAAGGTCCACGACATCTGCGGCCTGTATCTCAATCCGCCCGAGCGCGCCGTGGTCCTGTGTGTCGATGAGAAGTCCCAGATCCAGGCGCTGGACCGGACCGCGCCGACGCTGCCGATGCTTCCGGGCACCCCTGAGCGCGCGACGCATGACTACGAGCGCAACGGGACCTCAAGCCTGTATGCCGCGCTGAACATCCAATCGGGCGAGATGATCGGCAGCCTGCACCAGCGCCATCGCGCGATCGAGTTCTTGAAGTTCCTCAAGACGATCGACCAGGCCGTGCCCGCCTACCTCGACGTCCACGTGGTCCTCGATAACGCCTCCAGCCACAAGACCCCGAAGATCCGCAGCTGGCTGGCCCGCCATCCCCGCTTTCACCTGCACTTCACCCCGACCTCCAGCAGCTGGATCAACCTCGTCGAGCGCTGGTTCGCCGAGCTGACGACCAAGCTCTTGCGCCGCGGTCAGCACCGCTCCGTCCGCGCGCTCAACACCGACATCCGCCAATGGATCGAGACCTGGAACGACGACCCCCGGCCCTACGTCTGGACCAAGACCGCCGACCAGATCCTCGACTCACTCCGCCGCTACTGCGAACGAATTAACCAATCAAGACACTAGAGGGTGTCCTGGGTCACCGTCCCGGGGTCCTCGAGGTGGACGCCAATCCGGTCGCGCAGACGGCGACGGTGACCTTCGACCCCGATCACACGTCGGTCTCCAGGCTGCGGGAGTGGGTGCAGGAGTGCGGCTATCACTGCGCCGGACAGTCGGTGCCGGGGCATATCTGTGATCCCCTCGCGAACGCGGGCGACGGGACGCCGCAGGACTTCGCCGCGACCGAGCGTGCCGATCAGGCCCACGGTGACGGCGAGGGCGGTCACGCCGGGATGTCGATGGTCGCGATGGCCCGCGACATGCGCAACCGCTTCCTGATCGCGCTGATCTTCACGATCCCGACCGTGCTGTGGTCGACGGTGGGAGCTCAGCTGCTCGGCAGGGAGATCGCCACGCCGTTTGGTCTTGACCGTGATATCTGGCTGCTGGTGTTGAGCCTGCCAATCGTGCTGTATGCCTCGTCGACCTTCTTCACCGGCGCGCTTGCCGCGTTGCGCGCCCGCACGCTGGACATGATGGTGCTCGTCGCCGTGGCGATCGGCACGGCCTGGCTTTACTCGGTCGCGGCGACGTTCTTCATCGCGGGCGACGTCTTCTACGAGGCGGCCGGGATGCTCGCGACGTTCGTGCTGCTCGGCCACTGGTTTGAGATGTGCGCCCGTGGCGGCGCGAACGACGCGATCCGCACGCTGCTTGACCTCGCTCCAGCCAAGGCGGTCGTGCTGCGCGACGGCGAGCCGGTCGAGGTGCCGAACGGCCGAGGTCGTCGTCGGGGATCTCCTGCTGATCCGTCCGGGCGCGAAGCTGCCCGTCGACGCGGTCGTCGAAGACGGTTCAAGCGACGTCGACGAGTCGACCGTGACGGGCGAGAGCCTGCCCGTGCGCAAGGCGCCGGGCGACAAGCTGATCGGCGCGACGATCAACAAGAACGGCACGCTGCGCGCTCGCGCCAGCGCCGTTGGCTCGGACACCGCACTCGCGCAGATCGTCAAGCTCGTCCAGGAGGCCCAGAGGTCCAAGGCGCCGGGCCAGCGCCTCGCCGACCGCGCCGCATTCTGGCTTGTGCTCGTCGCCCTGTCTGGAGGCCTTCTGACCTTCGTGATCTGGTACTTCGTCGTCGGCCGCGACATCGAGACGGCGCTGCTGTTCGCGATCACCGTCGTGGTCGTCACGTGCCCGGACGCGCTCGGGCTGGCGACACCGACGAGCATCATCGTGGCGCTCAACGCCGTCGCGCTGAAGCGGCTGCGCCTCCCGCGGGAGCAGTCGACGGGCTCCGACGATGTGACGCATCCCGTGGCTCGCAAGGACGTCCCGCAACCGGCATGACCTCCGCCGTGGCGCTCGCGCCATCCGATCCGGTGGTTGACGCTGCGGCCGTGCTGCGCGTCATCGACGGCGTCATCGACGTGCACAAGGCCTTCCGTAGGGCCATCTGCGGGTGGATGTGCCGTCACAGAGGCGCGCTCGCTGACCGCCGCCCGGCATGAAGCCCCGCCCAGCGACAAGCCCCGACGGGATGGACCAGTCCAGCCATCTGGCACCCGAGGACGTCGCGGGCAGCCTGAGCCTGCCCGGCGCCGTGTCGCTGGGCACCGGCGTGATGATCGGAGCCGGGATATTCGCGCTCACAGGCCAGGCCG
>JAJCYD010000034.1 GCA_029263125.1 Solirubrobacteraceae bacterium
CGGGCGCGGCGCCGCTCGTGCCGCGTGTTTCTGTCGAGCCGAGGGACCGGTCTTGATCGGATGTCGACCCTGCGGCCGCTCCGCCTTCGTCGATCGCACGTTTCTCTGCTGCGCTCCCGACGAAGCCTGGCGACTCCTCTCGCGATCCAGGCGGCACGCCCAGCGGCGATCCCGGCGACGTCCCTGCGGATCGCCCCCTCTCGGCGCCCGCCGCGCCGCGCCGCGCAGCCCGACGCCGTGCCCGACCCGCCAGCGGCGCCGCGATCACCGCGCGGAGCGCGTTCATCGCGGCCGCGCGGTCGATGCGTAGGCGCCGCGCGGCAATGTCCGCGGGCAGCAGGAGGGCGGCCAGCGCGACGAGCGCGGGCCAGAGCGCCAAGGGCCGGGTGACCCCGTCGACGCGCTCGAAGGCGGAGCGCTCCAGATCCTCCATGGCCAGGACGCGGCCACCCGTCTCCGTGGCGAGCCGGGCCAGACGCGGGTCGACCGGTTCGGCGCTGGGGTCCGCGTACTCGGGCGAGTAGGGCACCACGAGACCGGCCGTGCGAGCGCCGGCCGTGCGGCCCTCCGCGTCGAGAGCCGTGACGCGCAGGAGCCAGCTACCCTCCGCGGGCAACTCGACATCGACCTCGTATCGGCCGGCGCCGGCCGGTGCGAGCGCGACCTCGATACGGCGGTCATCCGGACCCGAGAGTACAGCGCGGGTGTCGAGCACGCTGGACGGGCTGCCGTCCGCGTCCACCGCGGTGAGCGCGATGCGCGCCCGGCCGGCGTTCACGCTCGCCTCCAGCCCGAGGCGTTCGTCCTCCGGCGGCGGGGTCACCCAGTCGACCAACTGCACCGCGAACGTGCCGAAGGCGTCCGAATCGACCCAATCCATCGCCCACTGCCGCTTCAGGTCCGACATCCATGCGGCGGAGCGACCCAAGCCGTACTGGCCGTGGGCCAGGACCGGATCTTCCAAGTGCGACCACAGCGCCACGGTGGCGCTGTCCCGCGCCTCGACGCCGTTGTAGCCATGCAGCGGCGGCAGGGCGCTTGGCTCCAGGCCCGCCAACACCGGGCTACGCGCACCCGGAACGGGCCGGAAGCTCTCCTCGATCACGAAGGTCCCCAGCGCCGTCATCGTGTCCTCGACGAAGATGCTCGGCAGGTCGCGATGATCGAGGACCGGGTAGTAACGTCCGCCACCCGCTTGGGCGAGCTGCTCCATCTCGATCGACGCGCCCGCGCCGATGGCCACGGAGGTCAGGGTGATGCGCTCTTCGGCCATGCGCTTCAACAACGTGTCGTAGCCGCTGCTGTCGCTCTGCCCGTCGGATAGCAACAAGAGGTGTCTCAGCGGCGCATCGTCCGAGGACAGCTCCTTGAGTCCCGCTTCGAGACCCGCCTGGATGTTCGTGCCACCGCCGATCTGAAGCCCAAGCACGGCGCGGTCAAAGTCTTGGGGCTGCGCGTGGGGCTGCATGGGCCAGACCAGATGGCTCGATCCATCGAAGGCCACGATTCCCGCGCGATCCTGGGCTTGGAGCAACGAGGCGCTGAGCATCGTGGCCTGCTTGGCTAGTTCCAGCTTCTGCTCCAATCCCCCACCGCTGTTGCCCATGCCCATGGGATCCGCCGCCCCGCTGCTCATGCTGCCCGACTTGTCGATCACGTAGGCGATCGCGATCTCCGGGCGGCGCTCCTTGTCACGCACCTCCATGACGACGGGCAAGGCCTTCTCGACGGCCGTGTGCCGCCAGCCGCCCGAGCCGAAGCTGTTCTCGCCGCCGATCATCACCAGGCCACCGCCGCCGTCGCGCACGTAGGCAAGCAACGCGTCCTCGGCGTCGTCCGCGACCTCGCGCGCCGCCACGTCGACCAACACCACGGCGTCGTAGCCGGCCAGCGTGAGCAAGCTCGACGGTGTGTCTTCGGGTGCGCGTACCTCGGGCGATCGTCCCGCCGCACGAAGCGCCGACGTCAGCGGCGCAGCGCGATCCGCCTCGCTCGTCACGATCAGCACGCGGGGCGGTCCGGCGACGAGGGTGTAGGCCGCGGACACGTTGTTCTCAGCGTGCTGGTCCTCGTCGGGCGTCAGCAGCGCGCGGAAGCGGCGGAAGCCCGGCTCGTCGACTTCGATCGTCGTGCCGACCACGGCTGGCGCACCTCCGTCGGTCACGCGCACTTGTTGATCCACCACCACCTTGTCGCCATCGAAGATCTGCAGCCGGCCCCCTCCGCCACGGGGCGCCCGGACCACGGCTTCGACGCGCACGTTCTGCCCGACCCGCGCCACCGCGGGCGCGTTCAAGGCGCTGATGAGCACCTCGCGCTCGCCGAGCGCAGCACGGAAGGGCACGACGTCGATCGCGATGTTGCGCGCGCGGGCCAGCCGGATGGGGTCCTCGAGGTCGCCGATGTTGGAGCGACCGTCCGAGAGCACCACCAGGCGGCCGCCCGCGTCGGCCGGCAACGCGGTCTGGCCCAGCCGGAGCGCGCCGGCCAAGTTGCTTCGGCCCCCGCCGGGATTCGAGCGAATGGGCACGGCCTCGCCCTCCCGCGCCGCCCGATCGAGCAGGGCGTCCTCGCCGAACACGACCACGGCCGCCCGATCGCCCTCCGGCATCGCCCCGATCGCGCTCGCGACCAGCGTATCGGCCCGCGTCCGCTCGGCCGGCGGCATGCTGTTGGAGTGATCGATCACGAAGCTCACCGCGACGCGGCGCACCGGACGCGGCAATCGGGGCTCGGCCAGGGCCAGGATCAAGGCGCTCATGCCCACCGCCCGTAGCGCCGCCGCCCAACGTCGTCGCCGCTGCCCTCTGCGCCGTTCCCGCAGCGCCAGCCACGCCGCGATCGGCGGCAGCACGAGCGCGAAGAGCGCGAGCGGGCGCGCGAATTCCGGCATCACGTCCGACCGCCGTCATGCCGGTCGACGCGGCGTGTTCGTTCGGCCTCGCGACCGGAGGCATCCCCACCGAAAAGGCCCGCGATGCGGCGCAGCGCACCGGCCGCGCTCCGACGGTGATCGAGCCACCATTCGGCGCTGCCGAGCACAAGCGCCAGGCCGACCAACCAGCGCCACATCTCGCGCCGTCCGCGACGCTCATCGTCGGACGCGATGGCCTCCGCCGCCGGCGCCGCAAGCACGACGGGCCGGCCGCGCACATCGCTGCCGGCTCCAAGCGCGTGGTTGACCGCCAGCGGCACGACCAGCGGCGGCTCGTCCTGCCCGGCGTGCAACGTAAGGTGATGGACGCCCACGGCCTCGGGCACCCACAGGACCTCGCTTTGCGCGGGATCGAGGCTCAGGACATCGCCATTGGGCGCCAGCACGGCGGCGCTCGTCACGCGCGGCGGCAAGCGCAGCGCGAGCGGCACGCCCGGCGCCGCGGAGGCTGGCAGCCCGAGCGCGGTCGTGGGCGCCAGGTGATCGAGCGTGGCTGCAACCCACAAGGGGAAGGCCGGTCGCAGGGGCAGGTCGCTGCGCCCCAAATCGAAGGCGACCACGATGGCCGGCCGGCCGTCGATCTGCCCTTCTGCCATCAACGGCCACGTACGCCCCTCGACCTCCGCGACGAGCAACGGCAGCCAGCCTTCCCCCAGACCGAGCGCCGCGGCATCGAGGATCGCCGTCTCGTCGAGGCCCGGCACGGCCAGGGGATGGTCGGGCGCGACGATGATCGGCACGGGCGCATCGAGCTGCCCGAGCACCTCGATGCCTGCCAGTGAGGCCGTGGGGTGAACCAGCAGGAGCGGCGCGGCCAGCTGCGGCGGCGGTGCGCCATCGGCCACTACGACGTCGGCGCGCCCAAGCAGCGTGACGCCGTCGGCCGGGACGGTGGTGAGGGCGTCGACGCCGGGAAGCAGCGAGAGGGCGGTCTCGAGGAAGCGGTTGCCGTTGGTCACCAGCGAGACGCGAGCCCCGTCGCCGCGCGCTGCGACCGCGTAGGCCGCATCGTCCATCGCGAGCAGGTCGTCGCCCGCGAGCCGGGCCGTCAGGGCACCGTCCGCGCCGCGGGCCAACGGCACGACGTAGGCGGCGTCGCCGCCGGGCGGCAAGCTCAGGTCGCGCGCATCGACCAGCTGCCCGGACGATTCGAGCAGCACGCGGCGGCGCGCGGTCGTTCGGGCGTGGTTGGCCACGCGCACGAAGGCCTCGCTGCTGCCGTCCGGGCGCGGATCGATGCTGAGCGCCACCACGCTCTGGTTATCGTCGCCGGTGCCGACCAGCAGCCAATCGAGCGGTGTGGTAGGCGGGCGCGCGCCTTCAGCGTCCAGCGCGCCGTCCGTCACCACCAGCATCCGCGCGTCGTCCTGACCCTCCGCCAAGGCGCTGGCCAGGCCGAGCGCATCGGCGAGGCGCCCGTGGCTGGGTTGCGGGCGCAGCCCAGCCAGCGCGCGCCGGATGGTGGCCGGATCATCGCTGCTGGAGAGCAGGACCTCGGTATCGTCCGCGAAGGCAACGAGCGTCACGAGCGCACCCGCGGAGATCGCCTCTTCTGCCCGCTCCTGCACGACGCGGCGTGCCTCGGTCATACGGTCCGGCTCGACGTCCGTCGCGGCCATGCTGGCCGATTGGTCGAGCAGCACGACCAAGGACGTGCCCACGCTCCGGTCGGTAAAGAAGAACGGTCGCGCGAACGCGGCCGCGAGCAGCGCGACGGTGGCGATCTGCAACGCGAGCAGCCAGGACGGCGGTGGTCGCCGCCACGGTCGGCTGGCGGGTGGATCCAGCTCCAGCCGCTGCCAGAGCCACGTGCTCGGCACGCGTTGTTCGCGCCGGTCCACCCGCAGCATATGCAGCACCACGACGACGCCGACCAGCGCCATCATCGCAAGCCCAATGGGCCGGATCAGGCCCACGGCGCCCTCATCCGACGAGCCCGCGGCGGCGCAGGAGGCCGAGCACGATCTCTTCCACGTCCAGGTCCGTCGAGACGGGAACGAAGGGAATACCGCGGCGCACGCAGAACGCTGCCAAGCCCGTTCGCCACGTGTCCAATGCTTCCTGGTATGCGCCGAGCGCCGCCTCGTCGATGCTGATCGGCAGGCGCTCGCCGGTCTCGTCGTCTCGCAGGTCCAGGTCGCCGCGCACGCTCGGCTGCAACTCCTCGCGGTCGAGAATGTGCACGATGGTGGGCTCGTAGCCGGCCATGAGCAGGGCATCGAGACCGTCCTGCCAGCCATCCCCGTAGAGATCCGACAAGAGCACCAACGGCCCTGGCCGCCCCGCCGCCGCCGCATATTGCACGAGGCTGCGCCGCGGCGCCGTGCCGCCGGCCGCCTCCTGCGCCGCGAGCCCTGCGAGCAAGCGCGGCAGTCCCGCCCGCCCGCGCACGATCCGCGGCGCGGACGACGCCCCCTCGGCAAAGGCCAGCGACGCCACCCATTCCTGGCGCCCCAGCGCGACGTAGCCCAGCGCCGCGGCCAGCCGCTTGGCCAACGCCAGCTTCGACGGCGTCCCCCATGCCATCGACTGGCTCCCGTCCAGCAACAGGTGCAGCGTCGCGTCCTCCTCCAGCACGTAGAGCTTGACGAAGAGCCGCTCCATCCGGGCATAGGCGCGCCAGTCGATCAGGCGCGGATCATCGCCCTCGGCGTAGGGCCGAAAGTCGCTGAGCTCGACGCTGCTGCCCTTACGCGGCCCCCTGCGCTCCCCATGCATGACCCCGCGCCGCGGCGCCCGCACGAGCAAGCGCAAGCGATCGAGCCGCTTCGCGAGCTCGGGCGGCAGCAGTTCGCGGGCGACGGCGGCGTGGGCCGCAGCGGGGAGCGCCGCATCGCTCGTCGCGCTGCCGATCGCATCACCCGTCGCGCCGACGTCCGATCCGCCGATCGACGTCGATCGCGCCGGCGTGCCGGACGCAGGTCCGGTCGCCCGCGACGTCGACCCGGCCGCATCGACCGAGCCTGCGCCGCGCGCGTCGGCGTCGCCCGCGCTCGCCTCCTCAGCCACCCGTCATCCCCACGGCCGATTCGGACACGCTCGCGGCGGCCGCGCCGCCCGCAATTGCGCCGCCCGCCGTCGATGCGGCCGGCACGCCGGCCCGCGCGATCGGCGGCGCGTCGCCGGCCGTCTCCGCGCGATCGGCTTCGCTCGCGGCGGCCACGGCGGCCGCGACGAGGTCGTCGGGGAGCACGCCCTCCGCGCGCCCCTCGAAGGCGAGCACGATCCGGTGTCGCAGCGCAGGCGCCGCGATGGCCGCTAGGTCTTCGGCGGCCACGTGGGCGCGGCCGTCCAACAACGCGCGCGCCTTGCCGCAGAGCACGAGGGCCTGCACGGCGCGCGGGCTGGCGCCGAAGGCGACGAAGCGCCGCACGGCATCCGGCGCCCCCGGCGAATTCGGATGCGTCGCCTGCACGATGCGCACGGCGCCGGCCGTGACATGATCGGCAATGGGGACGGCGCGCACCAGCGCCTGCATGGCCCGTAGCGTCGCGACGTCCAGCGCGTGCGGTGCCTTGCGCACCGTTTCACCCGTGGTTCGGCGCGCGATCTCCATGAGGTCTTCGAAACCGGGCACCGGCACATCGAGCTTGAGCAGGAAGCGGTCGAGCTGAGCTTCGGGCAGCGGATAGGTGCCCTCCATCTCGATCGGGTTCTGCGTGGCCAGGACGAAGAAGGGCCGCGGCAGCGGGCGCGTCTCACCACCCACCGTGACGGCGCGCTCCTGCATCGCTTCGAGCATGGCGGCCTGTGTCTTGGGCGTGGCACGGTTGATCTCATCGGCCAGGACGAGCTCCGCGAAGATGGGTCCCGGTACGAAGCGGAAGCTACGCCTACCGTCCGGCGCTTCGTCCAACAGGCTGCTGCCGACGATGTCGGATGGCATCAGGTCGGGCGTGAACTGGATGCGCCGCATCTGGGCGCCAAGCGCGTCGGCCAGCGTGCGCACCAAGAGCGTCTTGCCGAGGCCCGGCACGCCTTCCAACAACGCGTGACCATCCGCTAACAGCGCGATCACCATGCCCCGCACGAGCGCGCGCTGCCCGACGATGACCTCGCCGATCGCCGCCTCGAGCGCGACCGCATGCTCGCGGAACAGCTCCGGCGTCATCCGACCGGTCGTGCTCGCGGCCGATGTGGCTCCGCTCACGGTGCCCCCGGTGCCTCTGCCCGAAGTCGCCCCGTCCATCGTGCTCCCGTCCGTCTTCCTATCGCGATCCGTCATGATGTCGTCTCCCGCTATCGCGGCTCGAGCTGCTCGAAGTACTGTCGCACGTAGTCGCGCAAACCAGGCGGCACCCCGCGCTGCGATTGGGCCGCACCCGCCGCGTCCCGGTAGCGCGCAAAGACCTGCTCGTAGGGCACGATCGCCGGTCCCGCCGCACCCGTGCCGCGGGTCTCCTTGCGCCGCGCCGGCCCCGAAGCCTGATCGGCCCCTTCCCGTGCCGGTACAAAGCTCGAGGTCCCCTGCGCCCGAGCGCCATCGTCCGGAGCGAACACCCCGCCGGCCGCGGCGCCCTCCACCCCGTGCTGCACCGCCCCGTCCCAGCGCCATGTCTTATCGCTGCCGGCCGTGACGGCTCCGCCGTCGCCCCAGCCCGACCCACTCGGACCGTAGCCTCCTCCCGACCCGCTACCGGACCCGCCGCTCGATCCTTGGCCCTGACCTTGACCTTGGCCAGAGCCAGCACCTTGTCCTTGTCCCTGACCTTGGCCCGAGCCCGAGCCCTGGCCTTGGCCTTGTCCCGAGCCTTGCCCTTGGCCGGAGCGCTCTCCTTGTCCGGCACCTTGGCCTTGTCCTTCGCCTTGGCCTTGGCCGTCTCCCTGGCCCTGCCCTTGCCCGCTTCCTTGCCCTTCGCCCTGGCCCTGTCCTTGCCCTTGCCCCTGCCCCTGTCCTTGCGAGGAGCCTTGCTGACCGCCTTGCCCGGCATCTTGGGACGAGCCTGGCTGCGCGCCTGGTTGCCCACCGGGCTGCGATCCCGTTCCCGATTGCGAGCCCTGGTTCCCGCCCTGCGAAGATCCTTGCGAAGAGCCTTGCTCGGGACTGCCCGGCGCACCGCTTCGGGCGCTCGCCAGCGCTCCCTCGCCGCGATTGGACGCGGCGCTCGCTACAGCGCCGCGTGCAGCACCGGTCACGGACTGCGCCTCGCCCAGCACCTCGTCCCGCTTGCCGCCCTGTTCCGCCGCGCGCAACGCCTCCGCCACGTTCTCGGCCGCGGCGCGCGCCGACGCCGCGTCTGCGCCGGCCACCGCACGCCCCATCTGCTCCAATGCTTCGGAGGCCCCCGGCACGGCGCCACGCGCCTCCTGGGCCGCCGCGGCCAACGCGGCCGCCAGTTCGGCCCGCGCCGCGTCGTCCATGCCCTCGACCTCGGCCGCCATCGCCTCCAAGGCCGCGGCGGCCGCCTGCGCATCTGCCGCGCCGCCCTCGCCCTCGCCGTCGCCGGCTCCGTCGCCCTCCGGTTGCGCCTGTTCTCCGGCCTGCGAGCCGGCCGCGAGCGCGGCCATCGCGGACGCCAAACGTTGACCGGACTCCGCGCGACCCGCGGCCGCGGGATCGCGCAACGGCGTTACCGCGCGCTCGGCTTCGGCGATGGCCGCCATCGCGTCGTCCGGTCGGCCGTAGCTTGCGCGCAGTGCCTCGCCGAGGCGTGCCAGGGCCGCGTCGAGCGCGGCGCGATCCTCGTCGCTCAGCTCCGGCTCTTCGGGCAGGCTCTCGCGCAAGGTCTCGACGGCCTTCACCTGTTCGGCAACCGCATCCTTCACGGCCTCCCGAGTGCGCAGCACGTCCCGCTGCGGGTTCGGCGTCACGAGGAGGGCGATCACGGCCACCGTGGGCAGCAAGGCCCATTGCAGCCGTCGCCGGTCCACCGAGAGCGGGATCGCGGCGACCAGGTCGAGCGCCGCCACGCGCTCCGCGGCGGCCACGCCCAGCCGCGCGAGGAGGGCGCGCGCGGCGTCGGGGGTGGCGTAGGAGGTGGTGTTGGCGACGGCGGGGGCGACGTCGGGGGCGACGGCGGGGGCGACGTCCGACCCGAGTCGGCGCGCCCCATCTTCCGCCGACGAGCCCACGGACGCCGCACTGCCGAGGAGGTCGCGCAACCCGAGCTCACGGTCGAGGCGGCGTGCGATCGCGATCGGCGAGCGCCGGCGCCGTAACGCGCGCAGGGCCACGGCCAGCATGGGCAGGACGAGCAGCGCGGCGGCTACCGCGCGATCCGCGGGGACGGGACGCAGGCGCGCGAACGCGAGGAGCACGAGGGCCGCGACCGGCCCGACCCACGCGATCCGCGAGGCGGCGTAGATCGCATCGCGGCGCCGGAATCGGCGAGCCGCGACGGCAAGCGCGGCTTCGAGCGTCGACGTATGGTCGGCGACCGACGCCGAATCGCCCCGACGCCTGTCCCGGGCGTCTTCGCCCCGATCTACGGCGTCCCGATCTAATTCGTCTCGCTCCCTCTCTTCCGCCTCCATACGCTCCCGCTCCTTCCCTGGCTCAGCCATATCGTCGCCTCCTACCGATCACGCTCCAACCCCACCGACCGGACCGCGCACTGCGGACCGCGTCGAGCGCACCATATTCGCCGTCGCGAGAAATAGGCCGAAGCTGATGCCGAGCGGCAGCAGGTTGCCGAACAACGAAACACCCAATGTCTGGTACAGATCCATGTTGGCGGATTGCAAGGTTCCGAAGGCCGATAGCACCCCGATCACGAGCATGCTTCCACAGGAGCGCACCGAGCCAACGATCAACAATGTCAAGTAGCTGGCGACGAGCGCCCTGCTCGACGAGCGGGTGAGCATCGAGAAGAACAGGCCGAGCGTCGCGCCGCTCAAACCCGTAGCGAACGCGTCGAACCAGGTAAGCGCGATCCGCCACGGCGCCACGCCGCCGAACACGAAGCCGAGGCTCATCACGGGCAGGCCAGCAAAGAGCAGCAGCGCCACGAATGCCATGGCGCTGCCCAGCTTGCCCGCGACGATGCGATAGCCGCTCAGCGGCGTGGCCAGTAGGAGGTCCCAGCTGCGCCGCTCCATCTCGCCGCTGATCGATGTGGCTGTCAACGCGGGCGCAAGCAGCCACACGAGCAAGCGCTGCGCCGATCCCACGGCGATCACCAAGGTGCTGCCGACGTCTGCCCCGACGCCCCCGAATCCGCCTCGCGAGGAAAGACCCGCAACCGTCGTCCCGCCGACCGCGGCGACCACAACGAGCATCGCGGTCAGCACCAGGAAGGCGCGTGCGCCGCGGAAGCGTTGACGCAGCTCGCGCACAAGGACGGGATTCCAGTCCCGTCGCCGGCCCTGGCTACGTCCGAAGATGCTCAAAACGGGGACACGGTCTCGGCCGCCCGCCAGATGGCCCATGAGAGCATGCCCAGTAGGAGAAGGGTGGCCGATAGGAGGCCGCCGCGTTTGGGCACAGATCCACGGACCCTCGCAGTCGCGAAGAAGAGGAACCAGCCGGTGATGACCGTCTGCAGCAAGACTTGCTGACCGATCCATTGGGCCTGGTCCCAGGATCCGTAGTCCATCAGGAGCGTCGGCGTGAGCAGCATCATGACGGGCGAAAACTGAAGTGCGGTGCTAACGAATATCTCAAGTCCGGAGCCGTTGGATGCATAGGACCAGGGAAGCATTTCGACGACGACCAGGAGGATGAAAGGGCCCGCAATGAAGAGGGCGGCGCCCAAGTACGCCAAGGAGGCGGCGCGACTCGTCGTTCGTGCAATGGCCGACGCCCCAAGGCCGATCGCGGCCAACATCGCGGCGCCGCTCAGGATGGCGATCTGCGACAGCAAGACCGATCCCGGGGAGACACCCCCCAACACGAAGGCCATGCCGAGCATCGGGAGCACACCGGCCATCAGCAGGAGTCCGAACGCGGTCACCGCGCCCATCTTGCCCGCAATGATCCGCCAGCCGGAGAGCGGCGTCGCAAGCAAGAGCTCCCACGTTCCACGATCGCGTTCACCGGACAACAAGCCGAAGGTAAACGCGGGCGCCATCAGGCCCAAGAGGATGCCTTGGAAGAGGACCACGACCGTGAATACGGTATCTCCAAAGTCCGTTTGATTATAGTAGGGCCTGGCGGTGCTGGAGACGTAGCCGATCCCGTAAGTCACCATCGTGACCACCGTCATGACTGCGAGGAACAAGGTGAGCGCGATGAAGGCACGCGGTCCGCGGAAACGGGCACGCATTTCGCGCACGAGCACGGGGTTGAGGGTCGGCCGTTGGATCGCTCGCTTCATGCGTCCGTCCCTCCGCGGGTGATCTCCATGAAGAGATCTTCGAGTCCGCTCTCCAGGGGCCGTAGGCCCGCCACCGCCACACCGGCGCCGACGAGCGCGGCGACCATCGCCGCCCGCTGCGTGGCGTCGCCGTCGAGGGCGAGCACAACGGTGGCGTGCGCGGCCGGTGCGGCAAGGAGGTCGTCGGTAGCGTGTGCCTCCTCCGATTCGGGAGCGTCGTCCGCGACCGGGAGCGGGAGCAAGCCGCCACCGGAGTCCGCGGCGCCGTCCTCCGTGGACGCACCGAGCTGTTCCACGGCGGCATCGACCACCGCTTCCTCGACGACATCGACCTCCTCGATCGAGCCGAGCACCGCCACCGCCTGCGCGCGATCGGACACGACGGTCAGCTCCCACAGCCCGCGCGGTCGGCGTCGGCGTTGCAAGTCCTCTACGGAGCCGTGGTCCAGCAGCTCGCCGCGCTCCATGACCGCGATCCCGTCGCAGACCTCCGCCAGCTCGCTGAGGATGTGGCTGCTGATGATGATCGTCTTGCCCATCGCGCTCAGTTCGCGCAACAGCTCCCGCATCTCCAAGCGCGCGCGGGGATCGAGCCCCGAGGCGGGTTCGTCGAGCAGGAGCACCGCCGGATCGTGGACGAGGGACTGGGCCAGGCAGAGCCGCTGCTTCATGCCGCGGCTGAGCGTGTCGACCTGTGCGTCACGCTTCGCGCTGAGATCCACAAGATCCAGCAGTTGCGTGACGGCTTCGTCCCTGCGCTCCGGGCTCAGGTCGTGGCAACGCGCGAAGAAATCGAGGTACTCCCAGGCCAGCATGTCCTCGTAGACCCCGAAGAAATCGGGCATGTAGCCCACGGACCGGTGCACGCCGTGGGTGCCGGCAACACCGAGGATCGACTCGCCCAGGATCTCTACCTCGCCGGCGCTGGGTGCCAGCAGCCCCGCCAACATGCGCAGGGTGGTCGTCTTGCCCGCACCGTTGGGGCCGATGATCGCCAGCAGCTCACCGCGGGCGACCTGAAAGCTCACGTCCCGCACGGCCTGGCGATCACCGAAGCGCTTGCCGACGCCCTCGACGACGAGCGTGGGAGCGTCGGCGGTCGCGGTCTGCGGTGACGTCACCGCTACTTGCCTGCGAGTTCGCGGCGAATCGCTTCGCCGAGCGCGTCGAGGGCGAGCTGCAGGTCGGCGTAGGAGCCCAGCTGCTTGGGCGCGCTGATGTCCTGGTCCTCGCCGACCCTCGAGATGTTGATCTCGGCCGCGAGCGTGGCGCTCTTCAGACCGCCGAGGATCGCCTGGTCCTTCTTGGCGACCTTCAGCGTCCCCTTCAGGCTCGCCTTGCGCGGGACGTGATCGTCCTTGCCGACGTAGATGTCGCCCCGCGCCGACGTCACGGACCGCACGAGCGCGGCGCGTGCGCGCGGCCCGATCGCCAGTGGCAGCCCGACGGCCTCGGTGACCCGCAGCTTGGTCAGCAGGCGAACGAGGCGGCTGATGTCGGTGAAGAACACGTCGGCCTTGATGCCGGCGACCGCGTGTTCGGTCTCGACGCCCTCGACGTCCTCCAAGCCGACGATCCGCCCGTCCTTCTGCCAGCGATCGGGGCGGATGAAGAGCATCCCGGCCGACTTGATCAGCCCGTTGTCCAGCGCGGCCGCGGGAGCGATCACCGAGGAGTTGATGTCGTCGGGCAGCGTATAGCCGGTGGTGCCCAGCTGGATGAAGGACTTGCTGTCGGCGATCACGAGCGCTCCGCCGATCGCCTTCTCGTTGAGCGACAGGCCGACATCGATCTTGACGTCGGGCACGTCGGCGCCGTCGGGCAGCTCGAAGGCGCCGTTGGCCGTCACCTGGATCGGGCTCGTGTAGCGCGGGACGCCCTTGACGGTGATGTCGACCGTGGCGTCGACGCGACCCGACCGTGCCGCCTTGTTGGGCCCGGTCGCCTGCTTGATGAGCCGCGCCATGTCCTTGCGATCCTGGGCCTTGTCGCTCGCCGACGGAGAGTCGCCGCTGGAGGAGGAATCGTCGCTGCCGCAGGCGGCGAGCGTCAGGGCGGCGATCAGCGCGACGAACGTCAGGAGCTTCGGATGAACGTGAGTGATCATTGGGCGCGAATCCTTAGGCTGACGATCCACGCGCCATCTTGCGCAGGTCCATCGCCTCGTCGTAGGTTGCCGGGTCGACGCCATGCTCCAGCGCGACGTCGCGGAGCATACGCCCCGAAGCCGCGGCCTCCTTGACGATGGCCGCGCCCGTGTCGTAGCCGATGAAGGGATTCAGTGCCGTCGCGGCGGCGAGCGTCGACTGCGACGAGCGCTCGCAGCCATCGCGGTTGGCCTCGATGCCCTCCACGCAGCGTTCGGCGAACAGGACGCACGTGGTCGTCAGCAGATGCAGCGAGCCGAGCAGGTTGCGAGCGATCAGCGGGATGCGCACGTTGAGCTCGAAGTTGCCCTGCATCCCGCCGATCGTGATCGCGGTGTCGTTGCCGATCACCTGCGCCGCAACCTGCAGCACGACCTCGGGGATCACCGGGTTGACCTTGCCGGGCATGATCGACGAGCCCTTCTGCAGCTCGGGCAGCAGGATCTCGCCGATGCCCGCTCGCGGGCCCGAGCCCATCAGCGCGAGATCGCCTGCGATCTTCGTCAGCGAGACCGCGACGACCTTGAGCGCCCCAGACAGCTCGACGAGCGCGTCGCGGTTGGCCTGCGCCTCGAAGGGATCCTCGGGCGCGGCGATCTGCAGGCCGCTGCGCTCGGCCAGCGCGGAGCGCATGCGCGCCGCGAAGTCCGGGTGGGTGTTGAGCCCGTTGCCGACGGCCGTGCCGCCGAGCGGGATCTGCGCGACCTGCGGCAGGGCGTTGCGCACGCGCCGGCCGCCGAGCCGGATCTGCGCGGCGTATCCGCCGAACTCCTGGCCGAGCGTCACGGGCACCGCGTCCATGAGATGCGTGCGGCCGGCCTTGACGACGTCCTCGAACTCGCCGGCCTTCGCCGCGAACGCCGCCTCCAGGCGGTGCAGCGCGGGCAGCAGGCGATTGGTCGCCTCGTCGAGCGCCGCGAGGTGCACCGCGCTCGGGAAGACGTCGTTTGAGGATTGGCCCATGTTCACGTGGTCATTGGGGTGGGCGCCCCCGCCGGCCAGCGCGGCGATGACCTCGTTGGCGTTCATGTTCGTCGACGTCCCCGAGCCCGTCTGAAAGACGTCGATCGGGAACTGGTCATCGTGATCGCCGGCCGCGACGGCATCGGCGGCGGTCGCGATCGCATCGGCGAGCTTCGGATCGAGCTTGTCCAGGTCGGCGTTCACGCGCGCGGCGGCGCCCTTGATGGCGGCCAGCCAGCGCACGACCGCGACCGGCACCCGCTCGCCTGAGACCGGGAAGTTCGCGATCGCCTTGTCGGTCTCGCCGCCCCACAGCTGTCCATCGGCCACGCTCATCTCACACGCCCTTCGCCTCGTCGCTCACCGTGGACGCCCAACGGTATCTGTACGGCGACCCCGGCGACCGCGAGGGAAGCCGTCGCATGAGGCGCCGCTTGCGCCACAGCGCGGCAGGCTCGGCGCCCGACCCGTCACCCGCAGAACGCGGTCAGCTCGCGGGCGACGCCGACCGGATCGTCGTAGGCGATGAGAAAGCCGGTGCCGGCGAGGACGCGCAGCAGCGCGTCGGGGATCAGGTCGCGCGCCTCCTCGGCACCGGCGAGCGGGTGGTAGCGATCGCTGTCGGCCCACAGCAGCAGCACCCCGCTGTCCAGGCGCGGATAGGCATCCAGCAGGTCGACCTGGGCGCCCGACGGCCAGCGACGCATCCAGCGCGACCAGGATCGCGCGAGGTTGGCGTTGCCGGCCACGTCGGCGGTGGCGTGGCGCACGAGATCTCGGGCGGCCGGGTTGCCGCGCGCGGTGAGCTTCATCCCGTGCTCGGGCCGGTAGGCGAGGCGCACGGCGCGCGCGGCCACGCGGTCCAGCCCGGGCAGCGCCGCCAGCGGCGCGACCGCGCGGGGTCCCACTCCCAGGCGCGAGCGCTCCGGGGCACGATGCAGGCGGTTGGGCATCAGGACGAGCTTGGACGGCGCGAGCTGCCCGGTGACGACGGCCCGCAGCAGGATCTCCGCGCCGGCGCCGTGCCCACCCACGAGCGGATGCGTGCCGCACGTCTCGCGACAGAAGGCCGCCATGACCTCCGCGAGCCAATCGATCGTGTACGGCAGGCGGGGGCGGTCCTCTGAGTCGCCGTGCAGCGGCAGGTCGGGGAGCACGAGCCGGAAGCGGTCGCCGAGATGCTCGACGAGCGGCGCGAACTCGCGATGCGACAACGCGGCGCTGTGGATCAGGCACAGGCTCGGTCCGACCCCCGTCTCGCGGTAGGCGATCCGCGCACCGTCGCGGTGGTGGTACAGGCGCAGCTTCACCCGGTCGCCTCGCCGAGGCGCTCACCTCGCCGCTGCGCGTCGCGCGAGCGTTCGGATTCGATCACCGGTCCGCTGGCCTGCTGCACCCGCCGAGCGAGCTGGGCCGCGATCCCCGGCGTTTGCGCGGCGCCGCGCCGGACCGCGCCCACGAGGTACCCAAGCCGCAGGGCCGCGACAGGATCGGAGCTCGAGCGCGCCCGAAGCGCATCGGCCGCTCGCGTCAGGGTGACCCCGAGCGCCTGCAGGTCGGCGTCACCGGCGCGGCTGACGCACTGCGAGATCGGCGTGTCGCCGGCGAGCCGCACGGCCTGCGGCGCGCGCTGCAGCGCAGCCAGCACGTCGGCCGAGTCGCCGAGGCAGGCAGCAGACAGCGGTGCTGGCGTCGTGGCGCCGCAGGAGACGAGAAGGAGGCAGCCGAGCCCCGCGACGATCACTGCTCGGGTCCTCACCCCGGTGTGAGGACCTTCGCCACCAGGACGGCGGCGGCGCGAGACGTCAACGATGCAACGACTGTCACGGGGAGACCCTACCGTCCGGGACGCAAGCTACGGTTCGGCTTCGATGACACTCGTGCCCGGGGACCCGCTCGCTCATCGTGCCCTGGAATCGCTGCTGCGCGCCGAGTCCTCCGTGCGACGCCGCCTGAGCGCCGATCTCGAACGCGAGGGGCTGTCGGCGACGGGCTTCTCCCTGCTGGTGATCTTGACGACCGCCGGCGGCGAGCTGGAGCTGCGGATCCTGCGAGCTCGTCTGCGCACGTCCAAGGCCAACGCCACGGAGGTGGTCACGACGCTCGAGCAGCGCGGGCTCGTCCACCGCCGCCGCATGCTCAGTGACCGCAGGGCGGCGACGGTCGCGATCACGCCGCAGGGCAGTGAGATCGTCGACCGGCTGTTCCCCGAGCACTCCGAGCGGGTCGCGCAGGCATTCGCGATGCTCGACGAGGCCGAGAAGCGCAGTCTCGCGCAGATCTGCCGCAAGCTCGCGGCCTGACGGCGTTCAGCTGGCCGGCCGGCGTGCGGCGCGCACCCGCCGCAGGTCTGCGGTCCGCCAGGCCACCACCGCATCGCCGCGAGCGCCAACCGCGAGGTCGATGCCGCGCGCGGTCTCCCCGCGGCGGGTCAACCGCTGGCGCGTGCCGAGCCTGCCCGACGACGTGACCGCCCGAGCGTAGATCGCGCCGCCGAAGGAGTTGCCGGTGCGGCGCGTCCAGGCGAGCGTCACCCCACCGCGCCCATCGCCGTTGAACCCGAACTCGATGGCTCGCTGCGAGCCGGCCGTCACCGTCGCGCCGGGGCCGTCGAGCGACACGAGCCGCAGCCGCCCGGCCTGCGAGCCGCGGTCGTTGCCTGGCGGCGTGGAGAGATAGGCGATGCGAACGGCGCCACGGCTGGTCACGACGACTCGTGGCTTGATCGCGCGCTCGCCGGTAGCGGAGACCGCGACCGGGGCGCTGAACGTTCCGCCGGGAGCGAGCACCGACGCGAACAATCGATACGTCGAGCCCGTGAAGTGCCGCCAGACGACCGCGACCGTGCCATCGGCTCCGACCGACACGTCGGGTTCGCGGAAGCGCCCGACGCCCGCGTCGAGCGTCTGTGTTCGAGCGAAGGTGAAGCCCGGCGCTCGCACCGCGACGACGATGCTGTTGCGCGTCGTCGTCGCGCCGACGACGGTGCCGTCGCTCGCCTGCGCGTAGCGTGCGTCGAACGCGCTTGCGATCGTGTCGTTCTCGGACGCCAGCAGGCGTCCATTGACGGCGCGTGCAAGCTGCACGCGCGTCGGCGGCAGGCCGGCAGGATTGTTGCGTCGCGACCAGATCAGCGTCGGACGCGCCGCGAGCGTGCCGGCGGCCGGCGCCGCGAAGGCCGGGTCGTATGCGGAGCTCCCCGGTCCGCTGAGGCTGATCGTGCCCACGCGCCGGCCGTCGGGGCGCAGCGTCGAGCTTGCGATGCGGTGGTTGCGCTCGAGCAGCCGGCGGAAGCCGAACAGCGCATTGCCGGAGGCGTCGAACGCGACGGTCGCGTCGCTGACGGCGCGGCGCTGCTTGAACAGGGCAAACGGCTCGCCGAAGCCGCGCGAGGACGTGCGCCGCGAGCCGTAGGCGGCGTTGTTCGCCGTCCAGGCCACGACGGCGCGGCCGCTCGGCCCGATCGCGACGCTGGGCAGGCCGGGCGCGCGGCTGACGGTCTCCGCCGCGACCCATGGCTTGGCGGCGGGCGCGGTGGCGGGAACGAGCAACGCGGTGAGGATCGCCGCGGGGGTGATGAGCTGGCGCATGCTGCCCATAACGAGCGCGGGTCCGCGGAGGTTGCGCTCCTACACTGCTGCGCTTATGGCGTCGCGACCCGTCGATCCCCAGCAGTCCTTCCCCGACCTCGAGCGCGACGTGCTCAAGCGCTGGGGCGAGCGCGACGTCTTCCGCGCGTCGCTGCGCCTGCGTGAGGGCGCCCCTCCGTGGGTCTTCTGGGAGGGTCCGCCGACCGCGAACGGCCCGCCGGGCGTGCATCACGTGCTCAGCCGCGCCTTCAAGGACATCTTCCCGCGCTACCGCACGATGCGCGGCTACCTCGTCGAGCGCCGCGGCGGCTGGGACTGCCACGGCCTGCCCGTCGAGATCGCCGTCGAGAAGCAGCTCGGGATCTCCTCCAAGGAGCAGATCGAGGAATACGGGATCGCGGAGTTCAACGCGCGCTGCCGCGAGTCGGTGTTCGCGTTCCTGGCCGACTGGAACAAGCTGACCGAGCGGATCGGCTTCTGGCTGGATCTCGACGGCGCGTATCGCACGCTCGACGCGAGCTACGTCGAGTCGGTGTGGTGGGCGCTGAAGCAGATCGCCGACAAGGACCTGCTCTACGAGGGCCACAAGGTCGTCCCCTACTGCCCGCGCTGCGGCACGGCGCTGTCCAGCCACGAGGTCGCCCTCGGCTATCAGGATGTCGTCGACCCATCCGTGTACGTGCGCCTGCGCGTCGTCCACGACGGCGGCCCGCTGCAGGCCGGCGACGAGCTGCTGGTCTGGACGACGACGCCGTGGACGCTCGTCTCAAACGCCGCGGTCGCCGTCGATCCGGAGTTGACCTACGTGCGCGCGAAGACCGGCACGCTGGATGCCCCGGTCGTGCTCGCCGAGGCGCTCGTCGAGCGGGTGCTCGGCGATCCGGGCGCCGTGCAGATCCTCGAGCGCTTCCCCGGCGCGGCGATCGACGGCGTGCACTACGAGCCGCCGTTCGGCTACCTGCCCTCAAGCGCCTACGGCGAGCGCGGGCACACGGTCCTGCTGGCCGACTTCGTCACCGCCCAGGACGGCACCGGCCTCGTCCACACGGCGATCGCCTTCGGCGAGGACGACTTCCGCCTCGGCGCCCAGTACGGCCTCGATGTCGTCAACCCCGTCAAGCTCGACGGCACCTACGACGAGCGCATCGGCCGCTACGCCGGGCGCTTCGTCAAGGACGCCGATGCCGACCTGATCGAGGATCTGCGAAGTCGCGGGCGGCTGCTGCGCGCCGAGGACTACGAGCACTCCTATCCGCATTGCTGGCGCTGCTCGACGCCGCTGCTCTACTACGCCAAGCCGTCGTGGTACATCGCGACGACGCAGGTCGACCTGTTGGCCGCCAACGAGCAGGTCACCTGGCACCCCGAGCACATCAAGCAGGGGCGCTTCGGGCGCTGGCTGGAGAACAACGTCGACTGGGCGCTCTCGCGCGAGCGCTACTGGGGCACGCCGCTGCCGGTATGGCGCTGCGAGCAGGGTCACGTCACCGTGATCGGCTCCTTCGAGGAGCTGCGCGAGCGCTCCGGCGTGCTGCTTGAGGACCCTCACCGCCCCTACGTCGACGACGTGACGTTCGACTGCGAGGCGTGCGGCGAGACCGCGACGCGCGTCCCCGAGGTCATCGACGTCTGGTTTGACTCGGGCGCGATGCCCTTCGCCCAGCGCCACGAGCCGTTCGCGGGCGAGCTGGCGCTCGACGAGATCTACCCCGCGGACTTCATCTGCGAGGCGCTGGACCAGACGCGCGGCTGGTTCTACTCGCTGCTGGCCGTCTCGGCGCTGCTGCGCGGCCCCGACAAGCCCTATGACCACGTCGTCTGCCTCGGCCTGATCCTCGACGAGCACGGCCAGAAGATGTCCAAGTCCAAGGGCAACGTCGTCGGCCCGTGGGAGGTCATCGACGAGTTCGGCGCCGACGCGCTGCGGTGGTACTTCTTCACCTCCAAGCAGCCGTGGGACGGCTACCTGTTCTCGCCGGAGGCGATCGGCGAGGGCGTGCGCCTGTTCCTGCGCCAGCTGTGGAACACCTACGCCTTCTCGACGCTGTACGAGCCCGAGGCGGCGCTCGCCGACGCACCGGCGACCGACCTCGATCGCTGGGCGCGCTCGCGCCTGAGCGCGACGATCCAGACGGTCACCGACCGGCTCGACGCCTACGACGCCACCGCCGCCGGCCGAGCGGTCGCCGCCTTCGTCGACGACATGTCCAACTGGTACGTGCGGCGCTCGCGACGGCGCTTCTGGGAGGGCGACGGGGCGGCACACGACACGCTGCGCCACTGCCTGGTGACGGTGTCACAGCTGCTCGCGCCGTTCGTGCCGTTCGTCGCCGACGAGATCTACGACAACCTCGACGGCTCGTCGCCGAGCGTGCACCTCACCGACTGGCCCGAGGCCGGTGAACGAGATCTGGAGCTCGAGCGCGCGATGACCGTGGCACGCGAGACGGTGCGCCTCGGCCTGGCCGCTCGCGGCGCGGCGAAGATCAAGGTGCGCCAGCCGCTGCACGAGGCCGTCGTCGTCGCCGCGGGTCCCGAGCGCGACGCGATCGAGCGGCTTGCCGACGTCGTGCGCGAGGAGCTCAACGTCCGGGCGCTGCGCTTCGTGGCCGAGGCGGGCGAGCTCGGCTCCTACTCGCTGAAGCCCAACTACCGCACGCTCGGGCCGCGCTTCGGCAAGGCGATGCCGCAGGTCGCCGCCGCGGTGGCCTCGTTGGACGCGGGCCATGTCGCCGACGCGCTTCGCGACGCCCGGCCCGTCGGCATTCACCTCGACGGCCACGACCATGACCTCGGGGCCGACGACATCCAGCTCGTGATGGCGCCGCTTGAGGGCTACCAGCTCGAGCGAGAGGGATCGCACGCGGTGGCGCTGGATCTCGAGCTCGACGACGGCCTGCGCCGCGAGGGTCTCGCCCGCGAGGTCGTCCACGCCGTGCAGGGCGCGCGCCGCGACGCCGGCCTGGACATCACCGACCGCATCGTCCTGACGCTCGCCGGCGACGACGAGCTGCTCGCCGCCGCCCGCGCCCACGAGCGCTACCTCGCGGGCGAGGTGCTCGCCGTCGGCGTGCACTTCGACGGCGACGGCGACGGCGAACCGGCGAGCATCGAGGGCCGCGAGCTGCGGATCTCGGTCGTGCGCGGCTGAGCGCCGAGCCGAGCTCCGAACGACAGGAGGAGCCGACGCGGCGGCGATCGTCTCTGCCGACGCAGCGTTCGTGGAATCAGACTTCGCGCACGTGTTGCGGATGCCGGGGCGTAGCAGGACTGCTGGCGGGCTGACCCCAGCTCGGCCACCACGCGATCGGACACGCGCCCTGGCTGCTGCCCGGTGACGATTGCGGGTATCGCGGTTGACGAGGCGGGCGCCACGCTCCGTGGCGTCAGTCGCGCTTGCCCGGCCACCGATCAACCAAGGGGATGTCCATGAGCGAGAAGACTCCGCCGCCGACCACGACCGACGCGGGCATTCCTGCTCCGAGCGACTCGCACTCGCTGAGCGTTGGCCCCAACGGCCCGCTGCTACTGCAGGACCACTACGTCATCCAGAAGATGGCCCAGTTCAACCGCGAGCGCGTCCCGGAGCGCGTCGTCCACGCCAAAGGCTCGGGCGCGCACGGCTTCTTCGAGGTCACAGAGGACGTCTCGCAGTTCACGAAGGCCGACCTCTTCAACGGCGTCGGCAAGACGACGCCGATGTTCGCCCGCTTCTCGACGGTCGCCGGCGAGCTGGGCTCGGCTGACACCGCGCGCGACCCGCGCGGCTTCGCGCTGAAGTTCTACACGCAGGAGGGCAACTACGACCTCGTCGGCAACAACACGCCCGTCTTCTTCGTGCGCGACCCATCCAACTTCCAGGACTTCATCCACTCCCAGAAGCGCCGCGCGGACACCGACCGGCGTGACAACAACATGCAGTGGGACTTCTGGACCTGTAAGCCCGAGTCCGCCCACCAGGTCGCGATCCTCATGAGCGACCGTGGCACGCCGAAGACCCTGCGCCACATGAACGGCTACGGCAGCCACACGTTCATGTGGATCAACGCCGGCGGCGAGAAGTTCTGGATCAAGTACCACTTCAAGACCGATCAGGGCATCGAGAACTTCACCGACGCCGAAGCCGGGGCGATGGCCGCCGAGGACCCCGACTACCACCGCGCCGACCTGTGGAACGCGATCGGCGACGGCGACGAGCCGGTCTGGAACCTCGAGGTCCAGGTCATGCCCTTCGAGGACGCCGCGGACTACCGCTTCAACCCCTTCGACCTGACGAAGGTCTGGCCGCACTCCGACTACCCGCCGATCCAGGTCGGGCGAATGGTCCTGGACCGCAATCCCTCCAACTACTTCGCCGAGGTCGAGCAGGCCGCCTTCGAGCCGGCCAACATGCCGCCCGGCATCGGCCCGTCACCGGACAAGATGCTGCTCGGACGGCTGTTCAGCTACCCCGACACGCACCGCCACCGCATCGGGCCCAACTACCTGCAGCTGCCGATCAATCAGCCGCAGTGCCCGTTTCACAGCTACAACAAGGACGGGGCGATGCGCTACTCCAACCCCGGCGACCCGGTGTACGCGCCCAACACGGCCGGCGGACCCGTCGCCGACGAGGAGCGCTACGGCGAGGAGGCGACGTGGGACGTCAGCGGCGAGATGGTGCGCACCGCCTACGCGCTGCACGCCGAGGACGACGACGTCGGCCAGGCGGGGACGCTCGTGCGCGAGATCATGTCGCAGAGCGACCGCGAGCATCTCGTGACGAACATCCTCGGCCATGCGAGCGATCCCGACGTGACGGCCGAGATGAAGCCGCGCATCGTCGAGTACTGGGTCAACATCGACCCCGACGTCGGCGCCGCGGTTGCCGAGGGTCTCGGCGTGCCGGCTCCCGCCACGGCGGGTACGGCCGGCTGAACACAGACGGCTGTGGCAGGTTGACCCCGGCAATCGGGGTCGATCCGCCACACGCGAGGGAAGCTTCCTCACAGGTCATGGATCCTGGTCTGCGGTTGCGGGAGTCTGCGGGCATGCCAACCACAAGCGACGTTGCAGCCACGGTCGACACCGACCGCTCGTTCCCGCGCAGGGTTTCGCTGCGCAGTGCGCTCCAGCTCGACGCGGGGGTCTCGGGCGCCAACGGCGCCGCCTACCTGCTGGCCGCGGGACCGCTCGGCGATCTACTCGGCCTGTCCGCGCCACTGCTGCGCGTGCTGGGCCTCGTGCTGATCGCCTTCTCGGCGCTCGTCTGGCTGACGGCGACGCACCGCGGTTCAGCCGGGACCCGGCGCTCGGCGCCCTGCACGACGAGCTCGCCGGCTATCCGGGCGGCGAGCTCGTTCCGCGACCGGATCTGACGGCCGGCACGATCGCGGTCCCGCTGCGTCTGCGACACGACGAAGGAGAGCTGTCGTTCATCAGCACCGTCACCGCGTTCGGCTCCGCCCTGGACGTCACTGTCGCCGAGCTCTCGATCGAGGCGTTCCTTCCTGCCCACGAGGCGACCGCGCGGTATCTGCACGCACTCGTCGCCGCCGCCTGACACGCGGCCGTCAGGCGACCGGCTCGAGCTCCAGCTGCTCGAGGATCTTCTTCTTCGGGAAGGCCCCGATGATCGTCTTGACGGGGGCGCCGGCCTTGAACAGGATCATCGTGGGAATTGACAGCACCTGGTACTGAGCGGCCGTCTGCTGGTTGTCGTCGACGTTGAGCTTGACGATCTTCACGTCGTCGCGCTCCTCTGCGATCTCCTCAAGCACGGGGCCGACGACGCGGCACGGACCGCACCACGGCGCCCAGAAGTCGACGAGCGTCGCCTGGTCGGCCTCGAGGACCTCGGCCTGGAAATTGCTGTCGGTGACCTCTGATAGTTGACCCATGTCTCGGACTCCTTCGAAGTTGGAGGGCCCACTATACAAAGTGAAGCGGTGTCGCTCAGCCGGCGACCCAGCGCAGCACCTGCGGTGTGACGTACACCTCGACGAAGGCCACGGCCACGAGGATCGGAACGGCGAGCACGACGGTCACGACGGTGGCGGCCAGCAGCTGGTGCCAGTCGCCGTTGCGACTGGCGATGATCCATGCGGCGAGCGGCAGGAACAGTGCGACGAGCTCGGGAAGCGCGTGCGGCAGCAGCGCCACCAGCAGCAGCCCGGGCGAGACGTCCAGCTGCGTGGCGAGCGTGCTCGTGCCCATTCCCAGGACGAGCGACTGCGTCAGCAGCGAGAACGCGGTGGCGGCGCTGACGAAGAGGATCGCCAGCGGGCCGGCCTGCTCGTGGATCCATCGCCACGCGCCGCGGTGACGCTGAGCTTCGGCCGGCAGTGAGCTGCCGGCGATGAATCCCGCGACGCACGCCATCGCGTGGAGCGCGAGCACGAGGCCGTTGCGCAGCAAGACCCCGAGCACCTGGCCGTTGCTCGGATCGGTATGCAGGCCCGGGAACGTGAACGGCGTGGAGTCCGCGGGGGTGGCCGACGCGACGATCAGCACCGAGGACAGCAGCACGCCTGAGATCGCCAGTGAGCCGGCGAACCAGCGGCCGAGCACGGGACCAGGGCGGTCATTCCATGTGTCCAGCGTCTCACGCGTGTGAGCGATCCCCTGGACGAGCGCGAGTTCCGACGCGGGCACCCCTCGGGCATCGGCGTGGCGGTCGCGCCCCCGCTTCACGATCGCTCAGGCTGGCCGGATGTGCGATGGCGGCGCGCGTCCAGGCGCAAGCGGGGCACGAGCACGGCGGCCTCCCCCGCGATCCGCCAGGTCATCTTCGAGCTGCCGTGCACGCGGTCGCGGAAGACGATCGGCAGCTCGACGATCGTAAAGCCGGCGCGCTGCGCGCGATGGGTCAGCTCGACCTGGAAGGCGTAGCCGCGCGAGCGGATCGTCGGCAGGTCGATCGCCTCCAGCACCTCGCGGCGAAAGCACTTGAAGCCCCCGGTGAGGTCACGCACGTCGAGTCCCAGCACCATCCGCGCGTACCACGAGCCGCCGCGGCTGACCAGCCGCCGGATGCGCCCCCAGTCCGATACTCCTCCCCCCGCGACGTAGCGCGAGCCGAGCACGAGATCGGCGTCCTCGACGGCCGCCAGCAGCCGTGCGAGGTCGGCCGGATCGTGTGAGAAGTCGGCGTCCATCTCCAGCACGAACGCGGCTCCACGCCGCAGCGCATGGGCGAATCCGGCGAGGTACGCCGGCCCAAGGCCCTCGCGCACGTCGCGATGCAGGACCTCGACGGCGTCGAGCTCGGCGGCGAGCCGATCCGCGATCCGACCCGTCCCGTCGGGGGAGCCGTCGTCGACGACGAGGATCCGGTGCGCGCCCGGCGCCGCCACCTCGAGCACGGCCAGCGCCGCCCGCACGATCGCCTCGACGTTCTCGGCTTCGTCGTAAGTCGGGAGGATGAGCCAGGCGTGGTCGGGCATCGGCCGCGCGTACCCTACGGATCGGCGTGACAGCGGACCCCTCGAATCTCGTGATCGCCGCGGCCTTCGACGAGCTCGCCGACCTCTACGAGCTCGACGGGGCGGTCGTGCACCGCGTGCTCGCCTACCGCTCCGCCGCCAAGACGGCCCGCGACGCGACGGTGTCGGTTGCCGGCATGACGCGCAAGGGCACCGTCACGTCGCTGCCGGGGATCGGCAAGACGCTGGAGGAGAAGCTCGTCGCGCTGCTGGACACGGGCACGATCCCGGCGGCCGAGAAGCTGCGCGCGACGTACCCGCCGGGCCTGCTGGAGATGACGCGCCTGCCCGGCCTCGGTCCCAAGCGCGCGCGCAAGCTCTTCGACGAGCTGGGGATCGACTCGCTGGAGATGCTGCGGGCCGCGGCCGAAACGCAGAAGCTGCGCGACGCCAGGGGCTTTGGGCCGAAGTTCGAGGCCTCGGTGCTGTCGTCGATCGCCGCCGGCATCGGCGATCGCCCCGCGCAGCGCGTCTTGTTGCACCGTGCCCTGGAGATCGGCGAGGCGATCGTGCAGGCGCTGCGAGCGCATCCGGCATCCCAGCGCGTCGAGCTCGCCGGCTCGGCTCGGCGCCGGGCCGACTCGGTCAAGGACCTCGACATCATCGCGACCGCCAGCGATCCCGGCGCCCTGGCGCGCGCTCTCGGCGAGCTGGAGGAGATCGAGTCGGCCTCGGCGCCCAACGAGCACGCCGCCCGCGGGCTGACGCACACCGGCCTGCCCGTCGACCTGCGTGTCGTCGAGCCGGAGAACTTCGGCAACCTCCTGCAGCACTTCACCGGCTCGCGGGCGCACAACGTCGCGTTGCGCGAGGCGGCGGTGCGGCGCGGGCTGCATGTCTCCGAGTACGGGATCCTCGACGACGAGACCGGCGAGACGCTGCGCTGCGCGACCGAGGAGGAGGTCTACGAGCGCCTCGGCCTGACCTATCCCGAGCCCGAGCTGCGCGAGGACCGCGGCGAGCTGGCGGCGGATTTCGCGCCGCCACGGCTGGTCGCGCTCGGCGACATCCGCGGTGACCTGCACATGCACACGACCGCCTCCGACGGGCACGCCTCGATCGAGGAGATGGCGCTCGCGGCGCGCGATCGCGGCTATGCGTACATCGCGATCACCGACCACTCGGCCACCCACGGCTTCGGCAACCACGTCACACCCGAGCAGCTCGAACGCCAGATCGAGCTCGTCGCGCAGGCCAACGAGCGCGTCGACGGCATCCAGATCCTCGCCGGCACCGAGACGAACATCCTGCCAAGCGGATCGCCGGACTACGACGACGACCTGCTGTCGCGGCTGGACTGGGTGGTCGGCTCGATCCACACGGCCTTCGGAACCCCCGAGAACGAGATGACCAAGCGCATGATCGCGGCGATCGAGCATCCCTGGATCGATGCGATCGGCCACCCGACCGGTCGCAAGATCTCCACGCGCGGGCCCTACGCGCTGGACATCGACGCGGTCATCGAGGCCGCCGCGCGGACGCACACGATGCTCGAGATCAACGCCGCGCCCGATCGGCGCGACCTCGACGACGTCCACGCGCGTGCCGCGGCGCAGGCGGGCGCGATGATCCTCATCGACTCCGACGCGCATCGCGTCGCGACGCTGGCGAACATGCGCTGGGGCATCGCGACGGCCCGCCGCGCGTGGCTGGAGCCCAAGCACGTCGCGAACACGCGGCCGTGGCCGCAGTTCGCCGCACTGCGCAAGCGCGCGCGCTGAAGCCATCGACAGCGAGGCAACCGGGGGGTGTGCCGTTCCAAGAACGCCTGGGTGTCCCAGAACGGCACACCCCCTCGCCGGAGTTGACGAGGCTCAGCCCACGCGATGCGCCACGCCCAACGCGGTTGCCTTCGAGGTCGCGCCCTCCAGTCGCAGCGTGAGCGGGCCGCGCTGCCACAGCAGCGTGTTGCCGGCCAGCTTCAGGCTGTCGGTCTGAACCCGCCCGCGCGCGTCGAGGAAGGCGACCTGGTGCGGGCGGCCGGAGAGCCACACGGCGGGCTCGCCGTTGACGCTCACCCGCTCCGCCGATGTGCCGCGGCCCAGCCCCTTGAAGATGAACTCCGTGGCCTGCGTCCCGCGGAACTCGGTGAGCAGCAGCCGCTCGCCGGCGCGCGTCCCATAGACCAAGGTCAGCGCGCCTCCGGGCGGGGACGACCGCACGTAGGTCGCTCCCGGCGGTCCCAGCTGCGCATCGGCGGTGACGACACCGAAGTCGACGAGGTCGGCGGCTCGCTGCGCCGAGACGCGGCGGCCGAGATCAAGCTCGGCGCCCGGAGGGACCCGAACCGGCGCGGGTATCCGCTGCGCCTTCACGCCCGCGATGCCCAGCGCGTCGAGAACGGCGTCGCGGACCGGCCCGACGGCCGCGAACGCGCCCGCCGGCAGCACGAGCGCCAGGACGATGACGAGCGCGATCCGGCGGGTGCGTTGGGGCGTCCGGCGCGGTGGCACGGCGCGAAGACGTGCGGCGACTGCGTTCGCCAGGTCGGGCGTCGGCGGGTGCTCGAGCTCGCTTGAGAGCTCGCCGAGCGCGCGTCGCAGGTCAGTCATCGCCGACCACCAGGCGAAGCTGCGCGAGCGCGCGCGAGACGCGCGACTTCACCGTGCCGAGGCGGCAGCCGAGCACGGCCGCGGTCTCCGCCTCGGAGAGCTCGAGCAGGTAGCGGCACGCGATCGCCAGGCGCTGCGGCTCGGCCAGCGCGTTCACCGCGCCCAGCACGGTGGCACGGCGTTCTGCGGCCAGGACGGTGGCCTCGGGGGACGGGGCCGCGTCCCCCGAGACCGGTCGCTCGCCAGCCCGCCGTGCGAGCCCGGCGCGGCGGCTCGCCGAGCGGCGCTGGTTGTGGGACTCGTTGGCGACGATGCGCAGCAGCCACGGCCGAAACGGTGCGCCGGACCGAAAGCGCCACAGCGCGTTGTAGGCCTTGACGCACGCCTCCTGGGCGGCGTCCTGCGCGTCGGCGGCGTTGCCGGTGATGAGATGGGCTGTGCGGAAGGCGATCTGCTGATGCATGGCGACGAGCTCGGCGTAGGCGTCCACGTCCCCGCGCCTGGCGCGTTCGACGAGGTCCTGCTCTGCGAGTGGCCGGCCCACCACCGCCCGCATTACACCGTGGACCGCCGATCCGTTCCATGGAACCCGCCGGACGCCTGCGGTGTAGAGGTCGGTGATGAGGCTGCGCTGGATCGCCCCGCTCGTCCTCGCCGCCGCCGCCGTCATGGCCGGCGTCCTGCTCGCCTCCTCTCGCGAGACCTCGGCGCCGGCGGCCGCTGCGACGCGGCTCGGCTGCGCGCGGCAGTCCAGCTTTGACTTCCGCGACGCCTTTGGCGATCGTCGCAACCGCGTCGTGGGGCCGCTCGTGCTTGTCGGCGGGGCGACGTTCACCGATGCCGCGACGGCCCGCGACTTCGGTGGCAACACGTTCCAGCTGCTGGTGCGAGCGGGTCACACGGTGACGGTGAGCGCGCGCGGAAGCGCGGCCATCGCGTACGGGCCGCTGACCGAGCGTCGCGCGATCACGTTCGTCGCGTGCTCCGCGAAGCGCTCTGCGAGCAGCGCGCCCGAGCCGGTCACGTTGTGGTCGGGCTTCGTGACGACGCCTGATCCAGCCTGCGTTCGACTCGACGTCCGCGTCGACGACGAGCCGGCGTCGCGGCCCGTGACGCTCGAGCTCGGTCGTCGCTGCGCCAAGCCGCCACCGTTGCGTGGCTGCGCCGAGCATGTCGAGGGCCCCAAGCCGTCCACCACGACAGCAGTTCCTGGGGACGTCGCGGTCGGCCCGCTGCGCTTCCGCGGCCTCGCGGACATCGCCAGCCGGCGGAGCTTCGAGATCGATAACACCGGCGCCTACTACGGCGTCAAGTCCGGAGTCGGGGTGCCTGCCGGCATGCGCGCGACGCTCTCGATCGGCCGTAGCGCGCGGAGCTGGGCGTCGCTGACCTATGGGCCCCGCCGCCCGGGCCAGCCTGATCGCGTCGACAACGCGGTGCGCTTCCAGGCCTGCGCGGCAGGGCACCCGGCGTTCAGCTACGACGGCCCCGTCGGTCCGGTCACCGGCTTCTCCGGCGGCTTCAGGCTGAAGCGTGCCGGCTGCGTACCGCTGGAGGTGCGCGTCGCAGGCCGTCCAACCGTGCGCAAGACGATCGCCTTCGGCGTGCGGCGCTGCGACTAGCCCAGCAGGCGCGGCAGCAACTCCTCGCGGACAACGCGGTCAACCGCCTCGCGACGAAACGGCGCGATCGCGGTAGCGGCCCGCCTCGCGTAGTCGGGCTCGGGCGTGTCGAGCGCCAACCGCAGGGCCGCGCCGAGCGCGCCGGGGTGCTCGACGACGAGACGCTCGTCCAGCGCGCAGGCAAGCGGCAGGGCAGCGTAGGGGCCGGGCGCGGCCGTCGTGACGAGCACGCATCCGTCGGCCAGCGCCTCCAGCTGGGCGATCCCGTAGTCCTCGCGCCGGGGCGCGCAGACGAAGACGCGCGAGCGGCGCAGCAGCGCGCGGTAGGCGCCCGGATCCAGGCGTCCGACGACCCGCACGCCGGGGGCGTCAAGGCGCAGGTCGGCGCCGGCCACGACGAGCTCCTCCCCTTCGCGTCGCGCGCGCGACCATGCCTGCAGGACGACGTCCAGGCCCTTCTTCTCGGGATTGGCGGCATACGTCAGCGCGGTGATGTCGCGCGGCTCCTCGCCGGACCCCGACGGCTCGACGGGGATCGGGACGACGAGCGCATCGGCGTGCGGCCGCGGCGTCTCGTCCAGCGTGCCGGGATCGACGGGCACCAGCAGCGATGCGCCCGCCAGGCGCCGGCGTTCCAGCGGACGCTGCCAGAGACCGTGGCGCCCGGGCCGGTTCGCCGCGGCGGGCGCGTCGTAGCGGATGGCTCCCGGCCGCGGCCACAGGAGCGCGGCCGTCACCGTGCAGTACAACACCACGCGTGGTCGGTGCTCGGCGATGGCGGGCACCGTCGCGGCCCGCGCCGCACGCGCCCACGCCAGGTCGGTGAGCGCGAACGTGCGCACCTCGCGAGGCGGGACGGCCGCCACGACCTCGACGGCCGCGCCGGCACGGCGCATCGCCCCCACCAGCTCGGCGTCGGAGGCGCGCAGCCCGGGCGTCGAGCCGAGCGAGACGAGCAGGATGTCGGCCGCGGGCATCGGGCTGGCATCCTCCCGCATCGCATGATGGGCACGTGGATCAACGTTGGCGCCATCCTCGCCGGCACGGCGATCGGCGTCGGCCTGGGCGTCCGGCTGCCCGCCTCGCTGCAGCAGCGGGTGCTCGCCGGTCTGGGGCTCGTGACCGCGGTCATCGGGATCGACCTGGCACTGGCATGGCGCGCGACGAGCCCGCTGTACGTGCTCGGAGCCATCCTGCTGGGAGGCTTGATCGGCGAGGCGCTGGACATCGAAGGACGCCTTGCCAGGCTCGGCGAGCGCTTGCAGGCCCGGTTTCAGCCGGACGGCTCGACATCGACGATCGGCGAGGCGTTCTTCACCGCGAGCCTGCTGTTCTGCGTCGGCCCGCTGGCGGTGATCGGCTCCTTCGAGGACGGCCTGCGAGGCAATCTGGAGCCGCTGGCGACGAAGTCCCTGCTCGACGGCTTCGCCGCGATCGCGCTGTCCTGCACGCTCGGACTCGGCGTCGCGTTCGCCGCCGCCAGCGTGCTGGTCGTGCAGGGCGCGCTCACGCTGGGCGCCGGGCTCTTCGACGGCCTCCTGCAAGGCGAGGCACTCGACGCGATGACCTCGACCGGGGGCGTGCTGATCATCGCGATCTCGCTGAAGCTGCTGGAGCTCAAGGACGTCAGGGTCGGCAACTTCCTGCCGGCGCTCGTGCTCGCTCCGCTGCTCGTGGGCTTCGTCGGACTGCTCTAAGTGGGATTAGCGAGCCGTCCCGTTCACCGACGCCAGGTCACGGCGAAGACCGGGAGCGCGGACGAGCTTTATCGGCTTCAACGGTGACGTCGGCTCGACGTAGAAGGCGACGCCGTCGCGCTCTTCGATGGCCGTCACGGCCGCCTCCTGGCGGCGCCACGCCAGCGCGCCGATGATCGCGAATCCCGTGCCGATGCCCGGGATCTGCGGCGCGATCAACCCCAGCCCGACGGCCAGGACGGTCGACAGCAGCAGCGGCCACAGGCGGTTGAGCAGCATCGCTCCCGGACGCTGCTCGGGGAGCGAGGTCGTCGACTTGGCGCTGGCCAGCAGGGTCGCGATCGGCGAGTTGGTCTGCTGAGGACGCCCGAGCCAGGCGCCGATCAGCATCGCGATCACCCACCAGCCGACGATGATGACGACGCGCACCTCGCCGGCTTGGGTCGTCCCCGAAGCGAACACCGTCACGGCGGCCAGCGCCGTCGCCGCGGCGGCGCACAGCAGCACCGCCGAGCGTAGGAAGTCGACGAAGCGCACCGCGGTCCTCGCGCTACAGCAGCGCCGTGAGCAGCTCGCGAACGCCGACCGGTCCGTCGACGAGCAGATCGGCTCGGTCCTGGAGCTGGGACGGGGTCTCGTCGGAGCGCACGCCCACGCAGATCGCGGCGCCGAGCCGTCCCTCCCCGACGAGCTCGTGCAGGCCGTCGAAGGCATCGAGGTCGGTCATGTCGTCGCCGACGTAGAGGGCGGCGTCCAAGCCCGCGGACTCCAGCAGCCTGCGCACGCCGCGGCCCTTGTTCATGACGACGGGCGGGCGGATCTCCAGGACCTTGCGCCCCCAGTGGGTGAACAGGCCCTCGGCCTCGGCGCGCTCTGCGACGACCCGCACCGCGTCCTCGGCGGCCTGCTCGTCGGGCGCGCCGCGCCAGTGAAATGCCGCGATCGCCTGCTTGTCCTCCGAGCGCACCCGCAGGCGCTGCAGGTCGGTCGTATACGCGTCGTGGGCGAAGCGCCGCACCGCCGGCTCGTGCGCGGCGATCTCGGGGTCGATCTGCACCTCGGTGCCACCGGGCGCCAGCAGCTCGGAGCCGTGGTTGCCGACATAGGCGATCGAGCCAAGCGAGACGATGCGCCGCGCGATCGACGCCTGGCGTCCGCTGACGCATCCGACGACGCGGTAGCGCTTGGCGACGGCGATCAGCCGAGCACGCGTCGGCTCGGGGACATGCGCGTCATCGGCATGGCGCACGATCGGCGCCAGCGTTCCGTCGATATCGAGCAGGATCGCCGCGCGCGACGGATCGGCGCGCAACGGGGCGAGCGCTTCGACGAGCGCTGGAGCAGCGGCTGACATGACTTCTAGTATGCCGCGCATGCGGCCCCGCCGAACGCAGAGCCGCCGACTGATGCTCGCGGCGATCGGGACGGCGGCGGGACTCTTCAGCGGACTGTTCGGCGTCGGCGGCGGAGTGATCATCGTGCCGCTGCTGATCCTCTGGCTGGGCTTCGGCGCGCGCGAGGCGACCGGCACGTCGCTCGCCGCGATCGTGCTCATCGCCGCGGTCGCCGCGATCACCCACGGGGCCTACGGCAACGTGCACCTGCGCGAGGGCCTGCTCGTCGGCGTGCCCGCCGTCGCAGGGGTCATCGCCGGCACCCATCTGCAGCGGCACATCTCCACGCGGGCGATCTCGCTGATCTTCGCCGCGTTGCTCGTCGTGGTCGCCATCGATCTGCTGCTCGCGTGATCGAGGCGATGCTCATCGGTCTGACGGCCGGCGTGATCGCCGGGCTGCTCGGGGTCGGCGGCGGCGTCCTGTTCGTGCCCGCCCTGACGATCGGGCTGGGCCTCAGTCAGATCGACGCCGAGGCGACCTCCCTGCTGGCGATCATCCCGGTCGCGCTGGTCGGCGCGTGGCGCCAGAACGCGCGCGGCGACGTCGACCTGCCGACCGCCGGCGCGATCGGGCTGCTCGCGGTCGCCGGGGCGGCGGCCGGGGCGGTCCTGGCCAACGCCCTGCCCGAACGCGCACTACAGATCGGCTTTGCGCTGCTGATCCTCGCCATCGCCGCGCAGCTCGTGCGGCGCGCTATCTGATTCCGTGCTCCAGGGCCTCCTTGATCGACGCGTCAAGCCCGTTGAGGCGGTGCAGCGCGAGCGCCTCGGCGGATCCGAAGCGCCGGCCCGGCGCCGCGTCGGGGCCGTGATGACACAGCACGCAGTGCGCGAGCGCGATGAAGCGAGCGTTGTCCAGCGGCGCGACGGCGGTCGCGCGGTCGCGCAGCATCGCCAGGCCGAGCTCGACGTGCCCCAGCAGCCGGCCCGCCTCCGTCAGGCCGATCTCGGCGCCGTAGGTGAACTCGCGGGTCTTGCCGATGTCGTGGACGAGCGCGGCGGTGACGAGCAGGTCGGAGTCCAGCCGCGGATGCAGCTGGCAGGCCTCCAGCGCCAGTGTCCCGACCGCGACCGTGTGCTCGAGCAGCCCGCCCAGGTAGGCGTGGTGGCCGCTGCGCGTGCAGGGCGCGCGGCGCCACTGCTCGCGTAGTCGGCCATCCTCGAGCAGGTCCGCGAGCAGCGCGCTCAGGCCCGCGTCGTGGACCTCGCGCGCGAGGTGCTCGAGGAAGCCGTCGAGCTCGTCGAGGTCGCGGTAGGCCGCCGGCAGGAAGGCGGCCGGATCGGCCTCGCCGTCCGCCGCGCGGCCGATCGTGCGCAGGTCGACCTGCAGCTCGTCGCGGAAGCGCTCGACGCGGCCGGCGACGCGCACGAGGTCGCCGCGCTCGAAGCGCCCGGCCAGCACGTCGGCATCGCGAAAGGCGCGGCCCTGGACGGCGCCGGTGCGATCGCGCAGCTCGACCGCGAGGTACGGCGTGCCGGCGCGCGAGAGCAGGCGGTCCTTGCGGGTGCAGGCGAAGATGCCGTCGACCTCCTGGCCGGCGCGCAGCGTGGCGATCGTCATGGTGCGCTGAACGGGGCTGACCGCATCCACCCATGATGTACCGTCAATCGGATGCAGCCGTTGATCTGGGAACACCGCCCCGACGGGCTGCGTGCGCCCGCGATCATCTGCGCCTTCAGCGGCTGGAACGACGCCGGCGACGCCGCGTCGGCGGCCCTGACCTTCATCGGCGAATCGCTGAACGCCGAGCGCTTCGCACGCATCGATCCAGAGGACTTCTACGACTTTCAGTCCACGCGCCCGCAGATCGGCTTCACCGAGGACCGCACGCGCGAGGTCACGTGGCCCGGTATCGAGATCTACGCCGCGCGGGTGCCGCGCGCTCCTCGCGACCTGATCCTCGTCCAAGGGCCCGAGCCGTCGATGCGCTGGCGCTCCTTCTGCCAGCACATCATCGATCTCGCCGAGGCGCTCGGCACCCAGCTCGTCGTGACGATGGGAGCCCTGCTCGCCGACGTTCCGCACTCCCATCCGGTGTCGATCACCGGCCTGGCGTCCGATGCGGCGCTCGTCGAGAAGCTCGCGATGGCCGAGACGACCTACGAGGGGCCGACGGGCATCGTCGGCGTCCTGCACACCGCCTGCTGCGACGCCGGCCTGCCGTCGGCGAGCCTGTGGGCGGCCGTTCCCCACTACGTCGCGGCGGCGCCGAACCCGAAGGCCGCGCTCGCCCTCGTGCGCAAGATCGAGAGCCTCGTGGCGGTGTCCGTCGACGCGACCGAGCTCGAGAACGCGACCGGCGACTACGAGCGCCAGGTCGGGCGCGCCGTGCAGTCTGACCCCGAGGTGCAGGCCTTCGTCGAGCGCCTCGAGGAGGCCGCCGGCCAGGACACCTCCGCGCTCGGCCCCGGCGACCTGCCCTCCGGCGACGCGATCGCGTCGGAGTTCCAGCGCTTTCTCAAGCAGCAGGGCCCCGAGCGCTGATCCTGCGCGGCGGCTGCGATCCGCAGACGCTGACCGCTCGGTGTGCCTCGGGTCGAGGAGGCCGCCGCCCTGCGCCGATCGGCGTGCATAACTGCCGGATCGATCCCTCACCGCTTCAGATCCGTCAATACAACATCACAGTGATGCATGAGCGCCGCTTCGCTCAGCGGACGACCTCGATCCGGCAGTTGTGCATCATGGTCTTGAGGGTCCCCCGCCGAGCAGTCCGCCGGTCAGTGCGCGATGCAGCCTTAGGGCCGAGCATGAGAACCTGCGGTGTCTGGCCACCGTCTCGCGGCGCCAGACGACACACGCGATGCTCGACGGGCCGGCGCCCGCCTGCGCTCGCGCGTCGCCTGGCATCCACGATCCGGCAGCCAGACCCGCGCACGTATTCCTGCTCGGACCCTTACCGCTCCGACGCCGGGCAGGCGATGCGGAAGTCGCACATCGAGCAGGCGGCGTGCGAGGGGGTCGGCTCGAAGTCCTGGGCGAGGATGCCGGCGGCGGCCTCGTCGACGACGTCGGCGATCCAGGCCGCGTCGATCGCCTCGCTGGGGACGCGGACCTTCTGGTCGTCGAGCACGTAGAGGTAGGACTGCTCGGACGCCTCCAGCTGCCACGCCTCGCGTGCGGCGACCGCGTAGAGCGAGAGCTGGACGTCCTCCTTCAGCGCCGCCACCGAGCGCGGACGGCCCGTCTTGTAGTCGATCAGCTCGTGGCCTCCGCCGTGGAGCCGGTCGACGCGGTCGACGCGGCCGCGCAGCGTGTGCGCGCCCATCCGGAAGGCGAAGGACCTCTCAAACCAGACCGGCTCGACGGGCTCGGCGTCGAGGCGCTCCTCGTAGCGGCGCAGCGCAGTCACGGCCTTGGCGCGAAGCTGGCGCTCCTCGTCGGAGTCGCCGAAGCCGTGCTTGGGCCATGCCCCTTCGAGGAGCCCGAGGATGTCCGAGGGGTCGCGGTGATAGCGCTCGAGCACCTGATGCACGAGGATCCCGAAGCGCTGGTTGAGCGTCGGCTCCTGCGGCACGCGCAGCACGCGGGCGAACTTGTAGCGCAGCGGGCAGGCGCGGTAGGTCTCGATGTCCGACGCCGACAGCGCGAGGCCCTCGCCGCGGCGCGGCAGGAAGGCGATCAGGGACGGCTCGCTGCGAGCGGCGCGCGCGGCAGCGCGGGCACGGTCGTGGCGCTCGGATTCCAGCAGCAGCTCGTCGAGCGTCGAGGTCTGCAGCACGTCGCGCTGAGCCGGCGACACCGCCGCTGACAGGCGCGCGTTGACGGGCGCCAGCGCGTCGGCGATCGACTGTCCCGCCGGGCGCTCCAGCAGCGCCGCGATCTTCACGAGCTCCAGGTAGCGCGCGACCGCGTGCGTGACGTCGAGCTCGGTGTCCAGGCGCAGGTCGCCAAGGCCCTTGCCGACCCGCGCGACGTCCGCGAGCAGCTCGTCGCGCAGCGCCTGGTAGGTCGCGTGCAGCGCCTCCTCGGGCCCGAACAGCTCCTCCTCGGAGTCCTCCCAGACGCCGCCGACCGCGGACCTGGCCTCCTCGACGAACGGCGAGGGTTGCTGCACCGCCCCGTTCACCGCGAGGGCGGGGTAGGCGAGCACGAGCCCGCGCCGCGCCCGGGTCATCGCCACGTACAGCAGCCGCCGCATCCCGGCGACATGGGCGCCCCGGCCGTCGGGACCAAGCGTCTCGCGCAGCAGCTCGTCGGGGATCGGCTCGCTGGAGCGCCGGCGGGCGCCGGGCATCCGCGCGGAGCTCAGCCCGAGCACGAAGACCCAGTCCAGATCACGCCCGGCGGCGACGTCCAGCGCCATGACCTGCACGGCGCCCATGCGGGCGGGCGCGCCGTCCTCGTCGCGCAGCTCGGTCTCGGCGACGGCCGCGACGTAGCGGGCGAAGTCGCGCGGAGTGGACTGCGGCGCGTGGTGGGCGTAGGAGCCGGCCAGCTCGCCGAAGCGCGCGAGGTGCACCAGACGCTCGACGACGTCGGCGCGGGCGCTGAAGACCTGCTGGCGGCGCAGGCCGAGGCGCTCGATCAGCCGATGCACGAAGAGGTCGGGACGATCGGAGTCCAGCGTCTGTGCCGACTCGCGGTACAGGCGCAGGAACGCGTGGATGCGCTCGCGCGCCTCGGGCGGAAGCTGCGGCGACTCGGTGGCGGCGTGCAGCGCTGCGACCATGTCCAGCTTGCGCCGGCGCGCGATCTGCACGCAGCGCGCGAGATCGGCCGAGCCCAGGCCCACGGGAGGCCGACCCAGGGCCCGCACCACCGCGCCGGCGTCGTTGGGGTCGGCCAGCAGGCGCAGCCAGGCCAGGACGTCGCGCACCTCGGCCTGGGCGAAGTACTCGGTCTCGCCGACGCTGCGAAAGCCGATCGCGCGCTCGTCGAGGGCGACGCCGACGTCGCGGCCCTCGTCGCGCAGCGAGCGCACGAGCACGCCGATGCGCTCGGCCGGCACGCCGTCGCGCACGAGCCGCTCGACCTCGGCCGCCACGGCCTGCGCCTGCGAGCGTTCGTCGGCGGCGCGCCAGAAGCGCACGCTCCCGCCGGGTGCCGCGGTGGCGGGCGTGCCGAGCCGATCGGCGATCGGCTCGACCACGGCGCGCGCGGCATCGAGGACCTGCTGCGGGCAGCGCTGCGAGCGCTCCAGTCTCACGATCTCGGCGTCCGGGTGGACACGCTGGAAGTCGCGCACGTTCTTCGTCGCGGCGGCGCGCAGGCGCCGCGCGGCCTGGTCGTCGTCGGTCGCCGCGGTCAGGTTGCCATGCTCGGCGGCGAGCAGCTCGACGAGCAGCGCCGGCGCGAAGCCGAGATCGGCGAGGTCGTCGACGAGCACGTGGCGGTAGCGCTGGGCGACGCGCGCCCGCACGTGCGGGTGCCCGCGCAGCAGCGCGATCGCGCGCAGGACGAGCTCTCCGGCGTCGAGCGCGCCCTCGGCCGCCAGCAGCCGGTCGTGGTCGAGGTACAGCCGTGCGAACTCGACCTCGCGCGCCGCACGGGCGCGCCCGACGTCGTCCTCGGCCGGCAGCGCGTCCGCCCAGGCGACGTAGTCCGCCGCGCTGACGAGCTCGTCCTTGAGGCGGTCGATGCGATCCAGCACGCCCGCCAGCAGCACCGCCGGGCGCCCACCGATGTCGTGGCGGCGCAGGTGCAGCTCGTCGATGCGGTCCAGCAGCAGGGCCAGCCGGTCGGCTCGCGTGACCGCAGCGAAGAACGGATCGACGCCCGCCTCGGCGATCTCGTCGCGCAGCAGGCGAGCGCAGACGTCGCGCACGCTGTGCACCGCGAGCTCCTCGTAGGGGCGATCCAGCGCGTCCTCGACGCGGCGGCGCAACTCGGCGGCGGCGGCGCTCGACGGGCTCAGGACGAGGATCGATTCCGGTCGCGCCCCCTGCTCGCAGAGCCAGCGCAGGCGCTGCACGAGCACCGTCGTCTTGCCCGTGCCGGCGGCGCCGAGCACCAGCAGCGGGCCCCGAGCGTGGGTGATCGCGCGCTCCTGGGCTGCGGTGAGGTCCGCATGCGCGACGCAGGCCTGGGGGGTGGGCACTCGCCTAGTATGCCCGCGATGTCGCTCACCCCCACCGCGCTGCAGGCCGACTGGCTGATGGCGTGCCGCACCGCCACCGCGGGTCTGCGCGAGGTCCTTCAGGCCCACCCGACCAGCCGCGAGCGCGTGGTCGAGACCGGGGAGCGCGGCGAGGGCGGCGACCGCACGCTCGTCATCGACCAGCTGGCCGAGGACGCGGTCTTCGGCCAGCTCGACGCGCTGCACGCCGGCGGCGCGCGGTTTCAGGCGATCAGCGAGGAGCGCGGCGTCGTCGACTACGGCGGCGAGGACGTGCGCGTCGTCATCGATCCGCTCGACGGCTCGCTGAACGCCAAGCGCGGCATGCGCAGCTTCGCGCTGTCGATCGCGGTCGCCGACGGTCCGACGATGGCCGACGTCGATTTCGCCTACGTCTATGACTTCGGCGTCGGCGAGGAGTGGACGGCGCGCCGGGGCGAGGGCACCTACCTCGACGCCCGCCGGATCGTCGACCCACCGCCCGAGCGACGCATGAGCGACGGGCGCCTGGAGCTGATCACCTTCGAATCCGCCGATCCTCGGTGGATCACTCCGGCGGTCGCCGGCCTCGAGGAGCATGTGCACCGCGTGCGCGCGCTCGGATCGATCGCGATCTCGATGTGCCAGGTCGCGCCGGCGCGCGTGGACGGGATGCTCACCCTGTGGCGCACGCGTGCGGTCGACATCGCCGCCGCTCAGCTGATCGTTCGCGAGGCCGGCGGCCTGGTCGCCTTCCCCGCCTTCGAGGATCCGCTCGGCGCGCCGCTTGACCTGCAGCCGCATTCGCCAGTCGTCGGCGCGCGAACGCCCGACGGCCTGCGGCGGCTCATCGCCATCGTGTCCTGACGCCCGGCACGGCAGGCCGGACCGCCGCATTCGCCATGATGGGTGGGTGATCGATCGAGCGCTGACGCAACGCATCGCCAACGCCGTCGAGCGCGGAAGCTCACGTGCCGCCCAGGATGCGAGCGTCCCCGCGAAGGTGCCCGGCGACCTCGTCGCGATCTGCACCGACGCCCAGCTGCGGATCGTGACCTACACGGGCCTCAAGCCGCCGGTCGCGTTGCCCGTGCCCGAGGCCGTCGCGCGCTCGGAGTGGATCGCCGCGAACGTCGCCTCGATGAGCGCGCTGCTGGATCCCGTCAGCGAGCGCCTGGCGAGCGGCGGACTGCTGCGCGGGCCGATGCGCAGCGCGGCGAGCGCGGTGGTGTCGGCAGAGGCCGGCGCGCTGACCGGGTACCTGTCCCAGCGCGTGATGGGCCAGTTCGAGTTCACGATCGTCGACCCGGAGGCTCCCGCCAGGCTGCTGTTCGTCGAGCCGAACATCGCCAGAGCCGCGGTGCGCCTGGAGGCTGATCCCGAGGAGCTGCTGACCTGGATCGCCTTTCACGAGGTCACCCACGCCGTGCAGTTCACGGCCGTGGACTGGCTGCGACCGCATCTGGCGGGTCTCGTGGGTGAGCTGCTGGACTCGCTGGAGATGAACGTCGATCCCCGCGCCCTGCTCAAGCTCCCCTCCCTCGACGACGTGCGCGGGCTCGCCGGCGCGTTCAAGGAGGGTGGGATCGTCGCGGTGGTCGGCGGCGAGCATCAGCGCGACCTGCTCGAGCGCATCCAGAGCGTCATGGGCGTCATCGAGGGCCATGCAGAGCACGTCATGGACGTCGTCGGCGCCGACGCGCTGGCGTCGCTGGCCGATCTGCGCGCGGCGCTGGATCGCCGTCGCCGCGAGCGTCCGCCGCTGCTGGCGCTGCTGGAGCGCCTGATCGGCATGGACGCCAAGATGCGCCAGTACGAGGACGGCAAGCGCTTCTGCGACGCGGTCGCGCAGGCGGCCGGACCGGCCGCGCTGCACCGCGTCTTCGATGGCCCCGAGCAGCTGCCCCGAGGCCGGGAGCTGCACGATCCGCAGGCGTGGATGCAGCGCACGTCGGTCGCCGCGGTGACCTCGTAGGAGACCGGGGTTTACAAACACGTGTTCGGGTAGTACGGTCGTCTAGTACTTAGAAGTAAGGACCTTAGTCCAGCCCTGAGAAGGAGACCCAACATGGCCGACCCCGTCGTCCCCACCACTCCAGCCGAGAAGGCGAACGCAACGCGCAAGACCAACGCGGCGAAGCGCTCGACGACCGCCAAGAAGGCCGCGCAGACGCGCGCCGCCAACCACGGCGCGGCCGCGCGCAAGACCGCCGCCCGCAAGACGAAGGCGACCGCGTCGCGCAGCCAGACCACCGCCGCCCAGAAGGCAGCGGAGGCCAAGGGCACCGCGAAGTCCCGCATCGAGCGCGCGGGCGACATCGCCGAGACCGCCGTGCTCGTGCCGGTCGGCGCCGCGCTGGTCACACGCGACCGCGTCAACGCCGCGATCGACGAGCTGCGCACGACGTACTCCACGCGCAAGAAGACCGAGAACGAGCTGCGCCGCTTCGAGCGCCGCGGCTCCAGCGCGCTGAAGTCGATCGAGCGCGACGCCCGCAAGGCGCGCGAGCGCTTCGAGGCGCCGCTGCGCGACGGGCGCACGCGGATCGAGAAGGCCTTCAAGGACGTCGAAGGTCGCTCGGAGCCGGTCAAGAAGACCGTCGACCTCGCGAGTGCCCGCGTCGAGAACGCCGTGCAGGGCGGCAAGACCGCCGCCACCAAGGCGTCGACCACCGTGCAGGAGCGCATCGCGGCACTCGTCTGAGCGCCGCTCGGCCTCCTGCGGTGATCGATGGGCGCGCTCGCCCCACCTATGCCGCGCCCGCATCCGGGCGCGGCATCGGCGCGTTCGGGGCTTCTAGACTGAGGACGATGGCCACAGAAGACGAGATTCGCAGCGCACTGCAGCGCGTCATCGATCCCGAGCTGGGCAAGTCGATCGTCGAGCTCGGCATGGTCCGCTCGGTGACGATCGCCGACGACGGCACGGTCGACGTGACCGTGTCGCTGACGACAGCCGGCTGCCCGATCCGCAACCACTTCGTCGAGGCCGTCACGCGCGAGGCGCGCACGGTGGAGGGCGTCGAGGCCGTCAACGTCGACTTCGACGTGCTGTCAGACGCCGAGAAGGGCACGCTCAAGCAGACCCTCGGCCGCGGCTCGCTTCCGGCGGGCGCGCTCGCACAGGTGTCAAACGTCCTGTGCATCGGCTCGGGCAAGGGCGGCGTCGGCAAGTCGACGCTCACCAGCAACCTCGCGGCCGCGCTGACCGAGCAGGGGAAGTCCGTCGGGATCCTTGACGCCGACGTGTGGGGCTACTCGATTCCGCGCATGTTCGGCCTCGGCGGCGATCGCCCGCCCGTCTCGCCGGAGCGCAAGATCATCCCGATGCAGGCGCACGGCGTGAAGGTCATGTCGATCGGCTTCTTCGTCGAGGAGGACGCCGCCGTCGTCTGGCGCGGCCCGATGTTGCACAAGGCGCTGACGCAGTTTCTCGAGGATGTCGCGTGGGGCGAGCTGGACTACCTGCTCGTCGACCTGCCCCCGGGGACAGGCGACGTCTCGATGACGCTCGCCCAGCTGCTGCCGCAGGCGAAGTTCGTGATCGTCACGACGCCGCAGCCGACGGCGCAGAAGGTCGCCCGCCGCGCCGCGCAGATGGCGGGCAAGGTCTCCCTCGAGATCGCCGGCGTGATCGAGAACATGGCCGGCTTCACGACGCCGGCCGGCGAGCGATACGCGATCTTCGGCGAGGGCGGCGGCCAGGAGCTCGCTGACGAGCTTGACGTGCCGTTGCTGGGCAAGGTCCCGCTGACGATGCCGCTGCGCGAGCAGGCCGATGCTGGCACGCCGCTCGTGCTCAGCGACCCCGACGATCCGGCGGCGCAGGCCATTCGTCAGGCCGCTCGTGGGATTGTCGCGCTGTCGCCGGTCGAGCTCCCCGTCCTTCAGGCCCCGGAGCCGACGGGGATCAGCCTGCCGATGGCAGGCTGATGCCGCGCCGACTCGGCGTCATGAGACCTCGCGAAGCTTGCCCGTCTCGACCTCGTAGACGAAGCCTCTCACGGAGTCCTTGTTGGGGATGAACGGGCTGGCGTGGATGCGCTTGAGCGACTGGCGCACGTCGGCGTCGAGATCGGAGAAGGCCTCCGCGGCCCACTCGGGCTTGATGCCCGTGTCCTCGTGGATCGAGGCCTTGAACTCATCGTCGGTGAACGTGAGCATGCCGCAGTCGGTGTGGTGGATGAGGATGATCTCCTCGGTTCCCAGCAGCCGCTGGGAGATCGCCAGCGAGCGGATCTCGTCGTCGGTGACGACGCCGCCGGCGTTGCGGATGACGTGGGCGTCGCCCTCCTCGAGGCCCAGCAGGCCGTAGGGGTTCAACCGGGCGTCCATGCAGGCGACGATCGCGACCTTGCGCCCGGGAGGCATCGGCAGGTCGGCCTTGTCCCCGAAGGACGCCGTGTAGGCCTCAACGTTGCCCAGCAGCTCGTCGGTCGTGCTCATGTGGCCTCCAAAGTAGGGATACCCGACCGAGAATACCCCAATAAGGTGGGCCGGTGCATGAGCGCACCGGAGCGGCGCGCCGGACGCGGCAGCGAGCGCCTGCTTCAGGCGCCCGAGGCGAAGTAGTCGGAGTTGATCTTCACGTACTGCGACCACTCGTCCGGGAGCTGGTCCTCGGCGAAGCAGGCATCCACGGGGCACGCTTCGACGCACGCATCGCAGTCGATGCACTCCTCCGGATCGATGTAGAGCATCTCGACCTTGTCGTAGTCGGGCTCGTCGGTGGTCGGGTGGATGCAGTCGACGGGGCACACCTCGACACACGAGTTGTCCTTCGTGCCGATGCAGGGCTCCGCGATGACGTAGGCCATGAAAAGTCGGTTTCCTTCGCTCGTAGGCTGGGTGGGGCCGGCCGGACATAGTATCCAGGCGTGCTTCTGCTGACCGGTGCCACGGGCCTCGTCGGCAGCGCGCTGCTGCGCCGTCTGACCGCGGCCGGGACGCCCGTTCGCTGCCTCGTGCGCGACCCGCGGCGACTGGGATCAGATCGCGTGCGCGTGCAGATCGCCCTCGGCGATCTGTCCGACCCGCCATCCTTTCGCAACGCGCTGCGAGGGGTGCGGACGGTCGTGCACCTGGCGGCGGTGATCCGTGACCAGCCCGGCGGCTCGATCGAGGAGCTCAACGGCATCGCGACCTGGCGCATGGTGCAGGCGGCGGAGCGCGCGGGCGTCGAGCACTTCGTCTTCTTCAGCGCGCTCGGGGCGACCAGCCACGACCGCACCCGGGTGCTGCGCGCCAAGGCGGTGGCCGAGCAGGCCGTGCTGGCATCGGACATCCGCCATACGGTCTTCGCGCCGTCGCTCGTCTACGCGCCCGGCGACCGCCTCATCACGCTGCTCTCGCGCCTGGCGATGATCCTGCCGGTGATGCCGACCAGCGGGCGTGGCGAGGCCGTGTACCAGCCGATCTGGGCCGAGGACGTCGCCGACTGCGTCATCAACCAGCTCGGCCTCGCCGCCGGGGTGACCGGGCATCACCACGAACGCTTCGAGCTGGCCGGACCGCAGACGCTCTCGCACCGTGAGATCGTCGAGCTCGTGCTGCATGCCGCGGGCCGACCGCGCCGGATCGCCGCGGTCCCGGCCCCGCTCGTGCGCCGCGCACTGCGCGCCGGCGAGCTGCTGATGAAGTCCCGCACCCCGATCACCTGGGACGAGGCCGAGCTGCTGGAGGTGTCGATGACCAGCCGGCTCGGAACGGCCGACGTCAACGGCCTGGGGGTCACCCCGCAGCAGATGGGCGCGGTACTCGGCCTGACATCTGCCTGACTGCCCACGACGACGAAGGGCCCGCGCTCGTGGCACGGGCCCTTCGAAACGACTGGCAGTGACTCGCCCAGTGGCGAGGCCGCCTGGCTACATCATGCCGCCCATGCCGCCCATGCCGCCGTCCCCGCCGCCCATGCCGGGGATCGACATCTCCTTGCCCTCGATCTCACACACGATGGCCTCCGTGGTGAGGATGTTCTTCGCGATCGAGGCGGCGTTCTGCAGCGCCGAGCGCGTGACCATCGCGGGATCGATGATGCCGGCGGCGATGAGATCCTCGATCTCGTTCGTCGCGGCGTTCAGGCCGTGACCCTTCTTGGCCTTGCGGACGTCGTTGATGACGACCGAGCCCTCGAGGCCGGCGTTGTGCGCGATCTGCCGCAGCGGCTCCTCGAGCGCGCGCAGGACGATCTTCGCCCCGGTCTGCTCGTCGTCCTCGAACTTGTCGAGGTCGATCGCGCCCTCGGCCTGCAGCAGCGCGACGCCGCCGCCGGGGACGATGCCCTCTTCCAGCGCGGCGCGCGTGGCCTGCAGCGCGTCCTCGACGCGGTGCTTCTTCTCCTTCATCTCCGTCTCGGTGGCCGCGCCGACCTTGACGACGGCGACGCCGCCCGACAGCTTGGCCAGGCGCTCCTGGAGCTTCTCGCGATCGAAGTCCGAGTCGGTGGTCTCGATCTCGTTCTTGATCTGGTTGATGCGGCCCTTGATGGCGGCCGGATCGCCCGATCCGTCGACGATCGTCGTCGAGTCCTTGCCGACGACGACGCGGCGTGCGCGACCGAGCTGCGCGAGCGTGGTGTTCTCGAGCTTGAGGCCCATGTCCTCGGTGATGACCTCGGCGTTGGTGAGGATCGCGATGTCCTCGAGCATCCGCTTGCGGCGGTCGCCGAATCCGGGGGCCTTGACGGCGACGCCCGTGAACGTGCCGCGCAGCTTGTTGACGACGAGCGTCGCGAGGGACTCACCCTCGACGTCCTCGGCGATGATCAGCAGCGGCTTGCCCGACTGGATGACGGCCTCGAGGACCGGCAGCACGTCGCGCACCGAGGTGATCTTGGAGTTGGCGATCAGCAGGTAGGGGTCGTCCAGGACGGCCTCCATGCGCTCCTGGTCGGTGACCATGTAGGGCGAGATGTAGCCCTTGTCGAAGAGCATGCCCTCGGTGAACTCGAGGTCCATGCCGAAGGTCTGGCCCTCCTCGACGTTGACGACGCCGTCCTTGCCGACCTTCTCGATGGCGTCGGCGATGACGTCGCCGATCTCCTCGTCACCGGCGGAGATCGTCGCCACGCGGGCGATCTGATCCTTGCCTGCGACGTCCTTGGACTGCTTGGCGATGTTGTTGACGACATCGTCGACGGCACGCTCGATGCCGCGCTTGAGCGCGAGCGGGTTGGCGCCGGCCGTGACGTTCTTCAGGCCTGAGCGCACGATCTGCTGTGCGAGGACCGTGGCCGTCGTCGTGCCGTCGCCGGCGACGTCGTTGGTCGCCGTGGCGACCTCGCGGACGAGCTGAGCGCCCTGGTTCTGGAAGACGTCCTCGACCTCGATCTCACGAGCGATCGTGACGCCGTCGTTGGTGATGGTCGGAGCGCCGAACTTCTTGTCGAGGACGACGTAGCGGCCCTTGGGACCGAGCGTGACCTTGACGGCGTTGGCGACCGAGTCGACACCGGCCTGCAGTGCGTTGCGGGCGTCGACGTCGTACAGGATTTCCTTGTGCATGAAGTCTCCTAGTTCCTTAGACGATCTTGGCGAGAACGTCGGACTCGCGGAGCACGAGCAGCTCCTCGCCATCGACCTTGATTTCGGTGCCGCCGTACTTGGAGTACAGGACCTCGTCGCCCTCGGCGACGTCGAGCGGAATGCGCTTGCCGCCGTCCTCGTCGAACTTGCCGTCGCCGACTGCAATGACGAGGCCCTTCTGCGGCTTCTCCTTCGCGGTGTCGGGGAGAACGAGGCCACTCGCGGTGAGCTCCTCCTCCTCGATCGCCCGCACGATGAGCCGGTCGCCCAGGGGCTTGAGCTTCATGTTGTGTTGACCTCCAGAGTGGGGTGTGAGAACCGGATTGGCACTCCCACGGGGAGAGTGCCAAGCTGGTGGCACTCTAGCGCACTTGGCACTCCTCTTGGGAGAGTGCCAACAGGATCTTTACGTCCGTGTGAGCCGAGGCGACCGCTCAGCCGCGAACGAGACTCAGTTCTGGGCGCCGCCGATGCCGTGCAGGCGCTCGGTCATCGTCGGCGGGTTCTCCACGATCTGCGAGAAGCGCACGACCGTGACGGTGTCCTCGAGCGTCACGTCGCGCCCGTAGATCTGCTCGAGGAAGTGGATCATCTCCTCGGTGCGGCGGAACTCGGGGTTGTCGTGCTCGATGTCGCGCGGGGAGAGCTCCTTGACGCGCTTGACCTCGACGGTGTCGATGACCGCCGTGAAGACCTTCTCGCGCGGGGAGTGCTGATAGCCGATCGTCACCAGCACCGCCTGGTTCTTGCGGTACTTGTGGGACTTGTCGCCGAGGCGGATCGTCGCCGTCTTGCGGCCACGCTTGAGCTGGTCGGCGAAGATCGTCGAGTAGAAGTTCAGGACCTGCACAGGACCGCAGACTACTGCGCGCGCTGGACCTGCGACAGCGCGCGCCGCACCATGTCGCGCTCGCCCGCGTAGGTCAGCGTCTCGACGGCCTCCGTCGCGGGAACCCAGCGGGCCTGCTCGACCTCGTGGTCGTGATCTTCGACATCGCCCGAGACATAGTTGAGCAGGAAGAACTCGACGACCTTGGCGATCCGCCGGCCGCCGCGTTGATACCAGTAGCGCACCTCCCCCAGCGAGTCGACGAGCTCGGCCCGCACCCCGGCCTCCTCGCGCACTTCGCGCAGCGCAGCTTCAAGCGGCGACTCCTCGCCGTCGGGGTGGCCCTTGGGCAGCGCGAGCACTCTCGCACCGTTGGCCGCGCGCCGGGTGGGGACGATGACGACGACCTCAAGGTCTGAGTTCATCACGACGCCGCCGGCGGAGAACTCCGATGCCATCAGAAGACGTAGCGCTTCAGCGACTCGGGATCGTGGACGGTCACGCGGCCGCGCCCCTGGCTGACGACGCCGGCACGCTCGAGGACGGCGAGGAAGCGGCTGGCCGACTCGCGCGAGGATCCGGCGAGCTGCGCGATGTCCGCCTGCGTCACGATGACCAGCACGTCCTCCGCGCCGGCGCCCTCCTCCCGGGCCTGGATGACGAGCTGGGCGAGCACCCCCGCGACACGGCTCTGGACGGTCTGAAAGGACTGACGGGAGATGCGCGCGTTGGCCTCGCGCAGGCGCCGCCCGAGCGAGATCACGAGCTTGACCGCGATGTCGGAGTGCTCGCGCAGCAGCCGGCGCATGTCGGAGCCGAGCACCGCGATGGCCTCCAGCCGGTCGAGCGCCTCGACGGTCGCCGAGCGGCGCTCGTCGTCGAACATCGCCAGCTCGCCGAAGATGTCGCCCGGACCGAAGTGCGCCAGCGTCAGCGTGCGGCCGTCGCCGTGCTTGCGTACGGCGCGCGCGTGCCCGCTGCGCACGATGTAGCACGTGTCGCTCGCATCGCCCTCACGGAAGATGACATGGCCGGCATCGAACACCCGCGGCACCGCGACCGACGCGATCTGTGCCAGCTCGCGTGGAGCGAGCGCCTCGAATACCGGGACCCGCGTGAGCAGCGCGGTCTCCGGCTGGGCCTGTGTCTCCATGCGTCAGCAATACCACACCGCGCCAGCCCGCCCGTCGCGGATCGCACCCGGTCGGGCTCCCCGTCATCGCCGGTCACACCGTATCCAGCGTGCTCTCGCGCCGGCGCCTGCGGCCCGCGCGCAGGCCCACGGCGCCCAGCGCGCCGAGCAGCGCGAGCGGCGCGAGCACGGCGAGCGCGATCAGCGCGACGCCGGCGACGACCTCGAGAACCCGCAGCGCATCGCCCGCGGCGTCACCGGGGGTCCAGTGCCCACCTGTGGCGCCGCCATCGTCCGACGTATCGGCGTCGCCGCGAACCGTGAGACCCACCGTCGCGAGATTCGCGCGGCGGCGCAGGGCCTCGAGGTCGCCCTTCAGGCGCGAGACCCGGCTCGTGGCACCGCGAAGGCGTGACTTGAGGCTGTCGATCTGCGCCTGGGAGCTCGCGCGGCCAAGCGCCCGCTGCAGGCCCTTGCGCTCACTGCGCGCGTCGGAGAGACGGTCGCTCACGGAGGTGAGCGAGCCGGTGATGTCGGCGAGCTCCTGCCGGCGTTCGGCGACGTGCCCGAGCTTTGACAGGGCGGCGAGCGCCTCGTCGAGGCGAGCGGTGGGGATCCGCAGATCAAAGCTCGCCGTGCTCGTGGTCTCGTCGCCCGTGCCGATCGAGGAGGAGGCGACGATTCCGCCGAAGCGGTCAACCGTGCCGACGACGTCGTCGGCGGTCGACTGCACGTCGTCTTCGGCGACGCTGAGCGCGAGCGTGACGCTGCGCTGGACCTTTCGCGGCGACGTCGAGGGAGCGATCGGCCCCCCTGGGATGGGGACCGGGGGCGCCGGAGCGATCGAGCGATCCGCGCTCTCGGAGGCGCCCTGGTCAGGCGCGGCGAGGGCGTTCGGAGCCGCTTCTCGCGCCACGGTCTCGCCGCCGTCGTCGCGGGCGATCGACCCCGACGGTGACGTCGACGACCCCGACGGTGACGTGGACGTCTCACGCGAGTCGCCGCCGAGCACGACGACGAGCGCGGCGAGCGCCGCGACCAGGGTGCCGGCGGCGGGGAGCAGCATCCAGCGCCTGCGACGTCGTCGCACCGGCGGGCGCTCCTGGGAGGCGGGGAAGCCCTCCGCGGCCTGATGTTCGAGGCGAGCGGCAAAGCCCGGGGACATCTGCGGCGCATCGGCGCGGACGTCGTGGACGAGCCGTGCCAGCTCGAGCAGGTCGTCGTCGACGCGCTCGCCCGCAAGCGCGAGGTCGAGCGCCTCCAGCTCGCGGTGCTCGTCGGCGGTCAGGGGATCACGCTGGCGCATGGCAGGCCTTTCTCAGCTTCGTGACGGCGCGGTGGACGCGAGTGCCGGCGTTCGTCTCGCTGCAGCCCAGCACGACCGCGAGCTCGGCGTTGCTCAGTCCTCCGTGGAACTTCAGGGCGACGAGCTCGCGGTCGCGCGGCGCCAGCGCGGCGAGCGCGACGCGCACGGTGCTGCGTCGCAGGGCGGCGTCGGCGTCCTCCTGCGGCGCGGCCGTGAGCTCATCGGGCAGCTCGCCGATCAGCGGAGCCGTCCGGCTGCGACGGCGCAGCTCGTCCAGCGCCGCGTTGCGCGCGATGCCGAACAGCCATCCGCGGCGGCTGCCCCGGCGCTCGTCGAAGCTCTCGCGGCGCCGGTAGGCGCGCTCGAAGGCCAGAGCGGTGACGTCCTCGGCGCTCGCGTCGTCGCCCAGCAGCGTGCGCACATAGGCGTACAGATCCCGTGCGCAATCGCGGTACAGCGCATCGAAGCTCTCGGTCGACGTGTTCAGGGGTTCATCCATGGTCAGAACTCCGCTCATGCAGCTACTACGACGCTGCGCCCAGATCATCACGCGCCGTCTGAACGACAACTCGACGCATCCGGCGCGACCGGCCGCCTCCGCGCGTTACCGTGGCCGCATGTCGCCACGGATAACCATCGTCGCCGGCCTGCTGCTGACGACGATCGCGTGGCCAAGCGTCACGTCGGGAGCCGAGAAGCGTGATTCCAAGCGAGTGCCGACGGTCGAGAAGTCCCGCCACCTGTGGGCGACCGTCAACGTCTGCGACCCCGACGACCCGCCGCATGCGATCGGACCGGACACGATCGGCATCCGCGCCTCGATGCCCGGTTCGCGCGACGGCCGCGAGCTCATGTACATGCGCTTCCGCGTGCAGTACCTCAGCGACCGCGACGACCGCTGGCACAACGTCACCAAGGGCGGAGACTCGGGGTGGAAGAAGGTCGGCAGGGCGCGCTACAAGGCCCGCCAGGCGGGCCGGAACTTCCGCCTCTCGCCCCCGAAGGGCCGCGATTCGATCGAGCTGCGCGGCAAGGTGAACTACCTGTGGCGACTGCGCGGCAAGACCGTGCGCAAGGCGGTGGTGCTGACGACGAAGGGGCACAGGTCCCGCGCCGGGACCTACCCCAAGAACTTCTCGGCGGCGACCTGCACGATCAAGTCCTAGCGGGTGCGAACAGCCGGGGGTCGTTGGAGATCACCCCGCTGACGCCCATCCGCTCCAGGCCGGCGATCCGCGTGCGATCGTCGACCGTCCACACGTAGAGCTCGCCGTCCTGCGCCCGGATGCTGCGGGCCAGCCGCGGCGTCGCCAGCCGCCAGTGGGCCATCAGCGCGTCGATCTCCCCACGCCGGATGCGGTTCGCGGCGACCGACGGCAGCGCGCCGCGCATGTACTGCAGCAGGACGACGGCGGGCAACGCCACGACCGGGTTGCGCAGGGGGTCGCGCTGTAGCCGGGGGACCGACCAGCCGAGCCGGATGTGCGGGTGATGCTCGCGCAGGTGCGCCAGCGACGCCTCCTCCATCGTGGAGATCAGGCTGCGCCCGACGAGGCCGTGCTCCTGCAGCGCGGCGGCAACACGGTCCTCGTAGCCGGCGAGCTTGAGGTCGACGATCAGGTCGACGTTCGCATAGGCGGCGCCGGCGAAGTGGGCCAGGCCCTCGTGCAGGGTGTGGGGGCTGCGCCGCTGCGCGTCGGCGAAGTCGTGGGCGAGCAGCAGCTCGCCGCTGCCGTCGGGGTGCTCGGCGATGACGTCGAACTCGATGGCCTCGACGCCGGCGTCGAGCGCCGCCTGGAAGGAGGCGAACGTGTTGCCCGGGGCGATGTGGTCGGCGCCCTTGTGCCCGACGCGGCGCATGCTCATCGCTGACACCAGGGGCACCAGTAGGTGATGCGGTTGTCCTCACCCTGGCCGCGGCTACAGATCGCTTCGCCGCAGCGCGGGCACGGCCGGCCGGCGTTGGCGTAGACGACGCGGTGGTCGTCCTGCTTGCCGTCCAGCGCGGACTGCTGCATGCGCGGGCGGGTCTCGCTGACGATCCGCAGCGCCTCCTCGTCGCTGACCTCTCCCGTGACGCGCCACGGGTCGATTCCGGCCGCGAAGCAGCCCTCGCATTTCCACAGGTTGCCGATTCCGGCGATCGTCTGCTGGCGCAGCAGCGCGTCACCGATCGGCCGGGTTTGGTCGTCGGCACGCAGGCGGGCGAGAAATCGCAGCTCGTCGAGCTCGTCGGCGAGGATGTCCGGGCCAAGGTCGGCGATGCGCCGATCTGAGCGCGTGCGCGCGTCGGTCATCAGCTCGAGCACGGGGCCGTCGAACTGCACGACCTCGCCACGCTCGGTGCGCAGAACCAGCCACGCGCGGCGACTGGCGCGCCGCCAGCGCTGGCCGTCGCGGTAGGCGCCCCACGAGCCGGTCATGCGCAGATGCGAGTGGACGGTGAGCCCGCCATCGAAGCGCAGGAGCAGGTGCTTGCCGTGGACGTCGACGCTCGTCAGCGTCCGCCCTGCGAGCTTCTGCGCCCAGCGCTCGCCGCGCAGGCGCGGGCAGGGGTGCTCGATCTCGGGCACGAGGCCCTCGACGAGCGGGCGGATGCGCCGCGCCGCGTAGTGGATCGTGTCGCCCTCGGGCATCGCCCGTCCAGCGTAGGGCTCACGCGGGATCGCCCGCCGGGCGCGATCCGGCCCGTAGGGAACACCGGTACGGGGGTGTGTCGAATACCCCTCGGCCCGCGCGTACCATTCGACACACCCCCGGCTCGGAGGCCGGGGAGCGGGATCCAGGTGGAGAACGTTCGAGCAGATTCGCCTGACGCGACAGGGGACCGCAGCCCGATCAACGCTCACCGGGACTGTTCGCACCGATGCTCCTCACGGCCGATCCCGCGACGAGATCAGGCCTGGGGCGCGTAGCGGCCGTGGAGCATGAGGTCGTTGCCGTCGGGATCGTTGAAGAAGGCCATCTTGCAGACCCCCGTATCCAACGTGTCGCCGAAGAACTCGACGCCCTTGGCCTCAAGCTCGGTGCGGGCGGCATCGACGTCGTCGACGTGCAGCGCCAGGTGGCCGTTCTTCTGCGGCGCGAACGGCATCCCGAACTTCTCCGGCTCCCAGATCCCACAGCAGGTATCGCCGATCCAGAACTCGGCGGTTGCGTGCTCGTCGGGGCGCAGCCCGAGCGTGTCGACGTAGAACGTGCGTGAGCGCTCGGCATCCTGGGATGGGACGCCGACGAAGTCCAGCTTGGTGATCATCGTGTGCTCCTGGCTTGGTGGGGTCGGTTCGCCTGGCACCCTGACAGTGGTTTAGGCCAGCTCGTGACCGGGATTGCCGGACGTGACCGCCAAGGCAGGAGGATGGCCATCAGCGCCGCTGGGCGATGTCGTCGCTGGGCGATGTCGTCGCTGTCCAGTCGCTCTTCTTGACCGGCTGGCGTACTCGGGTGAGATCGCCGCGGTCAGCGCGTTACGTGGCGGTACGGTGTGAGGCGAGATTTGCGTGGCGGCCGCCGTAGTCGCGAAGATGGGCGCATGGACACCGGGCCATTTGTCGGTCGCGCTGCCGAGATGCGCGCGTGGAAGAGCATCCTGACCGCGTCACTGGACGCCGCTAAGGACGATCAAGGCACCGGTTCGTTCGTCGTGCTTGTCCACGGGATCGGAGGGATGGGCAAGTCGACGCTGTTGCGTCACATCGTCGACGAGATCAAAAAGGGCGCGCAGACCAGGCGGCGCCGCGCGCCGATGTCGATTCTGATCGACCTCGAGGACGAGCGCCGGCGCGTGCCCGATCGGTACCCGGCACTTGAGGGCCCGAGCGTCGGAACGTTGCTGTACGCCGTGGAGCGGGCCGTTTGCGCGTGCGGCTGGGCGGGCGCGCGGGGTGGGACTTCAGCCAGATCGTGGCACGCGCCGTGGACCACGCGCACCCGGAGGCGGCGTGGCTGCCCGTGCTCGCCGATGTCGTCAGCGACCGTCAGGCCGCCGACGTTCTAGCTGCTTGGCCCGCGTGGCACATCGGCTAGGTCGGGTTCTGACGTTGCCTGGGTGCGTCTACCCCGGCGCGGGTTCGGGTCCGTCGGGGCCGGGGAGCCGGTCCAGGAGCTTCCACAGCGCCGCGCGCTGCGCCTTGCCTTCGGCGATGATCTCGTCGGTGCGACGATCGAGGCGATCGAGGTGGCGGTCGATGCGCTCGCCGTGGCGGTCGACACTCTGGGTGTTCCGGGCGAGCGACTGCGAGATCTCGCCGAGGATCCGCTCGTTGCGCAGGCTGTCCTGACGCCCCGCGAACCGCCAGTCCTCATACGTGCGGACCGACGCTTCGACAGCTTCGGTGCTGCGCTCGAGGTGCTCGTCGAGCTGTGCCGCGAACTCCGCGCCGCGCGCGAGATGCTCGGGCGAGAAATCCTGGATGCCCCGTTCGAGGTGCTCGTCGATCCGCGCCAGCAGCTCGTTGCCGCGCAGCACCTGGGCCTCGATCCGGGCCAGCCTGTCGTCATCGGACATCGGCGGATTGTCGCAGACCACTTGTGACAGATGCAACGCGAAGCGCCACAGAACTGCGCTGTCTGGCACCCGGATCTACGCGCTGAGCGTGAGCTTGCTTGGGCCGGCACGGAAGCCCAGCTCGACCAGCATCGGCTCGTGGCCGGAGCCCACGACCGGCTCGCCGTCGATGCGCTCCAGCGAGAGCTTGCGGCCGCGACCGCCCGCGGTGATGAACTGCGCCAGCGCTTCGAAGGAGGGGCGCAGTCGTGGGTCGCCGGGGTCGACTAGCGTCGCGATCCCGCGTCCACCCTTCTCGACGTAGAGCACGGGCTCGGCGCCGCACAGCACGACGTAGGAGCCACGCACCCGCGCGGCGCGGCGCGACGGCGGCCGCGCGGAGCTCTCGCCGGCCGCGGAGTCGTCTCGCTTGGGCCACGGCAGCGCGGCGCCGTAGGGCTGCGCTGGGTCTGTCGCGGCGAGCACGACCGGCGGCGCCTCCGCCACGTCACGCTGCGCGCGCAGGCGCTCGACGGCGCCCGGGAGCGCGAACTGCGCGCCTCCGAGACCTTCGACGAAGTAGCCGCGGCGGCAGACGCCGAGCGTTTCCAGCTGCGAGAGGGCGTCGTAGAGGATCGAGAAGCCTCCGGGGACGCCCTCGGCGAGCACCTGCTCGCGGGTGACGATGCCGTAGCGCTCGAGTAGCAGCTCGGCGAGCGTGCGGCGGTGCTGGCCGGGCTCAGGTTGGACGCGGAAGAGTGTGTCGGTCAGCGCCCAGCGGCCCTGGACGGTGGCCTGCGCACCGCTGCGTCGCGCGCCGAAGCGGCGGGCCGAGCCTTGGCGCGGCGCCCGTTGCGCTCGCGCCAGCGCTAGGCGGGGCGCGCGCAAGGGCGCGAACGCGTCGTTGGTGACCTCGCCCGCCCACACGAGATCCCACAGCGCCTCCTGCAGTTGCTCGGGCGCGAGCTGCACCTCGGCGAGCAGGTCGGTGAAGAAGCAGGGCGACTGCGTCAGGCGCTCGCGCAGCAGGTCGTGCTCGGGCTCGGCGGGCGGCGCCGATCCGCGGGGCGGTGCGACGCGGCCGATCGCCTCGGCGTCCTCGCGGAAGTACAGCGCGACGCGGCCAGTGCTGCGCCCGAGCGTTCCGGCCCCGACCCACACGACCTCGCCGGAGGCGCAGAGCTGGTCCAGCCAGGTCGGCGAGTAGGCGCCGCTGCGGCGCGGCAGCACGTCGCGCTCCCAGACCTCCGCAGGCAGAGCGAGACCCTGAAGCGGCACGAGCACCTCACGCAGCCGGTCGATCCCGGCACCCGCGCTCGGATGGCGGTCGACGCCCTGCCAGGAGGGCAGGAAGGCCGCGAGCGCGCGCTGGTCGGCGGGCTCGATCTCCTTGCGCAGCGCCGCCAGCGAGGCGCGGCGCAGTCGGCGCAGGACCTCGGTGTCACACCACTCGGGCTCGCCCGGCCGCCCGCCGGGGCGCAGCTCGCCGCGAACCAGCCCGCCGTCGCGTTCGAGCGCCGTGAGCACCGCCGTCGGGTCGACGCCGTAGCGGGCGCGCAGCTCGCCGGTCGTGAACGGGCCGTGGGTGCGCGCGTAGCGGGCCACCAGCCGCGACAGCGCGTCGGGCACGTCGGCGGTGAAGGCGTCGGGCAGGCCGCCGGGCGGCACGGCGCCGAGCGCGTCGCGGTACAGGCCGGCGTCGTCGGCGGCGACCCAGCGCGGCTCGCCGCCGACGCGCAGGCGCACGGCGCGGCGCTCGGCGGCCAGCGCGTCGAGCATGGCGCCGGCTTCCTCGGGAGCGATGACGCGGTCGCGGACCTCCGCGGGCGTGAGATCGCCGAGGCGGCGCAGGACGTCGGCGAGCGCGTCGCGCGTCTCGGCCCGCGTGCGATCGGAGCGATGCTGCAGGTCCGCTTCGACCATCTCCAGCGCGCCGGGGTCGATGAGCTCGCGCAGCTCCTCCTGGCCGAGCAGCTCGCGCAAGAGATCGCGGTCAAGCGACAGCGCGGCGGCACGGCGCTCGGCGTTGGGCGCGTCGCCCTCGTACATGTAGGTCGCGACGTAGTCGAAGAGCAGCGAGGAGGCAAACGGCGAGGCGGTCTGCGTCTCGACCTCGACGAGCGACAGCTCGCGCGCGTGCAGGCCGCGCAGCAGCTCCTGCAGACCCGGCACGTCGAGCACGTCGCGCAGGCACTCACGGTAGGTCTCGAGGATGATCGGGAAGTCGGGGTAGCGCTTGGCGACCTCCAGCAGGTTCTGGGCCTTCAGGCGCTGCTGCCACAGCGGGGTGCGCCTGCCGGGGTAGGCGCGCGGGATCAGCAGCGCGCGGCCCGCGTTCTCTCTGAAGCGCGCGCCGAACAGGGCGCTGGCGGACAGCTCGGCGACGACGGCCTCCTGCACCTCGTCGGCTTCGAGCATGACGAGCTCGGCGCCCGGAGGGTCGTCGGCGTCGGGGAGGTGGACGATGATCCCGTCATCCGACCAGATCGCGTCGGACTCCAGGCCGTAGCGCTCGCGGATGCGCCTCGAGAGCGCCAGGCCCCACGCCGCGTGCACGCGGCCGCCGTACGGCGACAGGACGCACAGCCGCCAGTCGCCGATCTCGTCGCGGAAGCGCTCCACGACGATCGTCCGATCCGACGGGATCACGCGCGTGGCGGCCTGCTGCTCGGCGAGGTAGTCGAGCAGGTTCTTCGCCGCGAAGGCGTCGAGGTCGTAGTCGTCCTGGAGGGTCTGGGCGTCCTGGTCGACGGCCCAGCGGCTGAACGCGCCGATCGCCTTGCCGAGCTCCTTGGGACGCCCGACGCCATCCCCGCGCCAGAACGGCACCGCGCCCGGCGCGCCGGGCGCGGGCGTGACGATCACGCGGTCGCGGCCGATCTCCTCGATGCGCCAGGTCGACGCGCCGAGCAGGAACGTCTGGCCCGCGCGCGCCTCGTAGACCATCTCCTCATCCAGCTCGCCGACGCGGCGGCCGTCGGGCAGCACGACGCTGAACAGCCCGCGGTCGGGGATCGTCCCGGCGTTCGTGACGACGAGCTGGCGGGCGCCCTTGCGCGGGCGGATCGTGCCGGCGACGCGATCCCAGACGATCCGGGCGCGCAGCTCGCCGAACTCCGCCGACGGGTAGCGGCCGTCGAGCATGTCGAGCACGTTCTCAAGCAGCGCGCGCGACAGCTCGGCGTAGGAGTGCGTGCGCGTGACGAGCGCGTACAGGTCGTCGACGGATACGGCCCCGCCCACCCCGTCGTCGGGCGCGGACGTCGCGATCGCGACGATCTGCTGGGCGAGCACGTCCAGGGCGTTGCGCGGCACGACCGTCGGCTCGATCTCGCCGCCGCGCATGAGCTTGCAGACGACGGCGCACTCGAGCAGGTCGGCGCGGAACTTCGGGAAGATGGCGCCCTTGCTCGTGTCGCCGACGTTGTGGCCGGCGCGGCCGATGCGCTGCAGCCCGCGCGCGACGGACTTCGGCGACTCGACCTGCAGCACGAGGTCGACGGCGCCCATGTCGATGCCGAGCTCAAGCGACGACGTCGCGACGAGGCACGGCAGCTCGCCGGCCTTGAGCATCTCCTCGACGACGAGGCGCTCCTCGTGGGCCAGCGAACCGTGGTGCGCGCGGGCGATGTCGCGCGGGGGCTGATCCTCGGGCAGGTCGGCATTGGCGAGCTCGTTGAGGCGGATCGCGAGGCGCTCGGCGCCGCGGCGCGCGTTGACGAAGACGATCGTCGAGCGGTGCTCGCGGACGAGCTTGAGGATCTCCGGGTAGATCGCCGGCCAGATCGAGCGGCGCGTGGCCTCGCCGGAGATCAGCGGCTCCAGCGGATCGGTGGTCTGCGCGCCGGGCGCGGCCTGGTCGGGCTCGACCATCGATTCGACCGGAACGTGGATCTGCAGGTCCAGCGGCTTGCGGATGCCGGCGTCGACGATCCTGCAGGTCCGGCGCGGGCCGACCATGAAGCGCCCGACCTCTTCGAGCGGGTTCTGCGTGGCGGACAGCCCGATGCGCTGGGGCTCTCGGCCGTCGAGCTGCAGCGCCGCGAGCCGTTCGAGCGTCAGCGCGAGATGGGCGCCGCGCTTGGTCGCGGCGACCGCGTGGATCTCGTCGACGATCACCGCCTCGACGCCGGTCAGGATCTCGCGCGCGCCGCTTGAGAGCATGAGGTACAGCGACTCGGGCGTCGTGATGAGGATGTCGGGCGCCTTGCGGCGCATCGCGGCGCGGTCGCGCTGCGGGGTGTCGCCGGTGCGCACGCCGACCGTCAGATCCGAGCCGATGCCGCGCAGCGGCGCGCGCAGGTTGCGGTCGATGTCGTAGGCCAGCGCCTTCAGCGGCGAGACGTAGACCAGTCGAACGCTCCCGGTCGCAGGCTCGCGCGCGAGACGATCAAGCGCCCACAGGAACGCCGCCAGCGTCTTGCCCGAGCCCGTCGGCGCCGAGATCAGCGTGTGCTCGCCGGTCGCGATCGCCGGCCAGGCCTGCGCCTGGACCTCGGTGGGACCCTCGAAGGCGCGGTTGAACCACTCGCGAACCGTCGGGGTGAAGTGCGACAGCGGCACGCCGCTCAGGCTAGACGCTGGCGACCCCGCGGTCGCCTTGCGGGGCGCGAGGGTTTCCTGCCGAGAATGCGGGGAGGAGCGCCGATCGGACTTGCGCGCCGACCCCGTTTCGGTGTGACATCCGATGCATGGTCGATGATCGCATCGTGCAGCCGCGGCAGATCTACGCGAGCACGCTCACCCGGCGCGAGCGCCGGGCTCGTTGTCGTCCTCGCTCACACCGTTCGCTGAACCTCGCGTTGAGAACCGCTGCGGCGCTGTGCGCGGCGCTGTCGGTGCTGGCGATCGTCGTCCCCGGCCTGGCCTGACTCCGCCCACCTGACTCAGCCCACGGGCGCGGCCTCGCCACTGCGGGTCACGGGCTCGGCGCGCACGCCGCGCGGCAGCGGCCGTCCGAGCGACGCCACCGTCCACAGGACCGCCAGCCACGTCACGGCCGCCAGCGCGACGTGCACCCAGACGATCTCCGCCGGCAGCTCGAGCGCGTACTGCACGCCGCCGACGACGCCCTGCAGTCCCAGCATCGCGCACAGCACGGTCAGCGGCTTGCGCTGGCGATCGGTGACACCTCGCCGCCGAGCCATGACCCACAGCACGACGGCGACGACGCCCAGCAGCGTCGCCAGGCGCGCGTGCTGCTCGACCATGAAGCGCAGCGTGTCGGCGCCCTTGAACGTCAGGCGCTTGATGATGTCGCCGGTACCGGCGCCACCGGCGTGCGGTCCCGCGGCGCTCGCCGCCGTGCCGGCGACGATCGTGACCGCGCCGATCGGAACGAGCAGCCAGGAGCCGAACGCGACGGCGCGATCGGTGGCCACGCGCGGCTCACGCGCGGGCGGCTCACGATGCGCGCGCCAGTCCAGCGCGACGCAGCCGACGAGGATCAGCATCGACAGGATGTAGTGGCTCATGACAAAGCCCGGCGCGAGGTCGTAGAGCACCGTGAAGCCGCCGAGCACCGCCTGGCCGACGACGCCCAGCGGCAGCAGCAACCCCAGCAGCGCGAGGTCCCGCCGAAACGGCTTGCGCAGGAAGGCGCCGAGGAACGCCCCGATCGCGGCGAAGCCGACGAGGAACGTCAGCAGGCGGTTGCCGAACTCGATCAGCCCATGGATGTTCAGCTCGGTGTACAGCGAGGCCTCGGTGCACTTCGGCCAGGTCGGGCAGCCCAGGCCCGAACCCGTCACGCGAACCGCGGCGCCGGTGAGGACGATCAGCGTCAGCATCACCAGCGCGACGCGCGCGACGAGCGCGTAGCGCTGCGGGCCGATCGCGAAGCGGTCACGCAACGGGCGCAGGCGCTCTCTGAAACGTGGGCGGGAGCTCATCGGTCGCGAAAGGTTAGGCGGACGAGGCGGCCGGCTGCGGCGCCGGGCCGGGCTCGTCCCGGCGCGGGTTCTGGATGCCGACCGCCGCGACGAGGCCGCCGGCGATCATCAGCAGCCCCGAGACGATCATCCCTGCGCGAAACGCCTGCACGGCGGATGCCTGCACCCCGGCGCGCACCGACGTCTCAACGCGCCCCTCCGGCGCCGACAGGGGCCGGGTCTTCGCCTCGCTGACGTACGCGGCCGCCGATCCGTCGAGTCTGTCGACCGGCAGGCGGTCCGCCACGGAGGCCGAGAACTGCGCCGAGACGACCGCGCCGACGGCGGCGATCGCCAAGAGTCCGGCGACGCGCGCGATCGCGTTGTTGACGCCCGATGCCAGGCCCGCGTGGCGACGGTCGGCGGCCTGAAGGACCGTCGCGGTCAGCGGCGCGACCGTGATCGCCAGGCCCAGTCCGAACAGCAGCGATGCCGGTAGGACGTGCGCGACGAAGTCACCGCCGTCGTCCAGGCGCGCGAACGCCAGCAGGCCGGCGCCGCCGATCAGCGGGCCGGCGGTCATCGGCAGTCGCGGGCCGATGCGGACCGACAGCGCGCCGAAGCGCCGCGCGAAGGTGACGAGGATCAGCGTGATCGGCGTCAGCGCGAGCCCCGCTTGAAACGCGGAGTAGCCCGCGACCTGCTGCAAGAACAGCGCGACGAAGAACGTCGCGGCCCCGAGGCCCGCGTAGACGGCGAACGTCACGCCGTTGCCGATCGCGAAGTTGCGCGAGCGGAAGATCGACAGCGGCAGCATCGGATCGGGGGCGCGGCGCTCGTAGGCGAAGAACGCGCCCAGAGCGCCGATCCCGGCGATCATCGGGATCCAGACCGACGGGTCGCTCCAGCCGAGGGTCGGCTGCTGGATCAGGGCGTAGACCGGGCCTGCCAGGCCCAGCGCGCAGAGCACCGCCCCGGGCACGTCAACGCGATGGGTTCGGTCGCCCGGGCACTCGGGCACCGCGCGCACGATGAGCCACAGGCAGATCAGCACGAGCGGCACGTTCATCGCGAAGATCACCCGCCACGAGAGCGCATCGACGAGCAGGCCCCCGATCGGCGGCCCGATCGCGATCGCGGCGCTCGTGCCCGCAGTCCACGTGCCGATCGCCGCCGGACGCTCGTCCGGGCCGAAGACCGACGTGATGATCGCCAGCGAGCTGGGCACGAGCAGCGCACCGAACGCGCCCTGAAGCGCGCGTGCCGCGATCAGCACCTCGATCGACGGCGCCACCGCGCACGCCAGCGATGTGGCGCCGAAGCCCGTCACGCCGATGGAGAAGATCCGCCGGCGGCCATGCAGATCGCCGAGCGATCCCCCGACGAGCACCAGCGACGACAGCAGCAGCAGGTACGCCTCGACGACCCACTGCTGGTCGGCCAGCGACGCGTCGAGGTCGGCGCGCAGCGCGGGCAGCGCGACGTTGACGATCGTCCCGTCGACGAAGACGATCGCCGAGCCGAGCACGCACGCGATCAGGGTCAGGCGCTTGACGCGCGCGTCGTCCATTCCCGCAGACTAGATCGCCGGCTCAGTCATCACGTGCCACGCGATACAGGACCATCTAGATTCAGTGACGCGATGCTCCTGCTCGACACTCGCCTCGACGGCCTCGTCCACCTGCAGCCCGACGTCCACGGCGACGAGCGCGGGTTCTTCGTCGAGAGCTACCGCGCCGACGTCTGGGAGCAGCACGGCATCGCCGACACGTTCGTGCAGGACAACCACTCGCGCTCGTCGCGCGGGGTGCTGCGCGGGATGCACTTCTCGATCGGCGCAGGCCAGGCCAAGCTCGTGCGCTGTGCGCGCGGACGGATCCTCGACGTCGTCGTCGACCTGCGCCGCGCGTCGCCGACCTACGGCGAGTGGGAGAGCTTCGCGCTCGACGACGAGCACGGCCACCAGCTGTACATCCCGGTCGGCTTCGCGCACGGCTTCTGCGTGCTGTCCGACCTCGCCGACGTGACCTACAAGTGCTCCACGTACTACGACGGCACGGTCGAGCGCGGCTTCGCCTACGACGACCCGGAGGTCGCGATCGCGTGGCCGCAGGACATGGCGCTGCTGGTCTCCGAGCGCGACATGCATGCTGCGACGCTGAGCGAGATCAAGGACGATCTGCCCTTCTGAGCCCTACCGGTGAGCGGTGCGCGCCGTCACGGAGCTCCGGCCAGGCTTGCTGGAACATGAGCAGCATGCGCCGGCGTCCAGAGGACTCGGCTCAAGAGCGCCGCAAGCGCATCGCGGCGGCGTAGGCCGCACGCGCCGCCGCAAGCACCGGGCGGCGCAGCCCAGGGCGCGACATCAGCGCCAGCAGCGCCCGCTGGTCGGCGGGCGCCAACACGCCACCGGGGCCGACGAGGCCGAGCGCATCGCTGCCGATGTGCTCGCGGAAGCCGAGGTGGTTCTGCCACTCGACGGCTCGCAGATGCTCGATCTCGCGGAGCTGGCCCTCGAGGCGCAGGCGCTCGCGCGCGCCCCGGCGAGCCTCGATGAGGATCGAGTCATAGAGGCTGACCAGGGCGGCTGCGGTGTCGTCCCAGCGATAGTCCGACGCGGCGCGGCGCAGCATCTCGACATGCGCGTCACGCGCCTTGCCGGGGTGCAGCAGCGCGCCGGCGGCGGCGGCGCTGGCGCTCGCGTCCCACGGCACGAGCGTGGCCGCCGCGGCGGGGAGCACCTCCGCCAGGGCCGTGTGCGCGGCGAATAGGCACGGCGTGCCGGCGCTGCCGGCCTCGAACGGGATCAGGCCGAAGCCCTCGTAGAGGGTCGGGTAGACGACCGCCGCCGCGTGGGCCAGCAGCCACTGCTTCTCGTCCTCGTCGACCGGCCCGAGCTGCAACACCGACGCATCCCGCTCGTCGAGCTCGAACGCCCCGCGGTTGCCGGTCGGGCCGGCGAACACCAGCCGTCCATCCCAGCCGCAGTCACGGCGCAGCGCCCGGAGCAGCTCGATCGCGAAGCCGTGGTGCTTGTGGGGCAGATCGGCGCCCAGGCACAGCAGGAACGGCGGATCGTCGGACTCGATCGCGGGCGGCCGCCGCTCCGACGACGACGCGCCGGTTGCGCAGTGGTCGACGCCGATCGGCACGACGCTGGAGCTCGCCGGCAGCACGAGGTGGTCGACGAGCGCGTCCGCCCGCGCGTGCTCGGAGAAGAACACGACATGGTCGGCCGCGGCGAGCACGTCCCGGGTCGTGCGCCGGTAGCGCACCCAGTGCTCGACCTCGCCGTGGTACCCCGGGATGCGATAGGCGACGAGGTCCTGCTGAGTCACGACCAGCCGCCGGCCGAGCGGGGCCAGCAGCATCAGATCGTCGACCGTGAAGACCTGGTTGGGCCGGTGGACGATGTCGGTGACGGGCACCGCCTCGTGCGCGACGTCCTCGTAGGCGATCGTCGTCAGATCCTCGATCCCGTCGAGCACCTGGCGTGCGAGCGGATGCAGGTCGGGCGGCGTCACGACGCGCAGGCGCACCGCGCCGGTGCGCCCGAGCGCCGCGATCAGCTCCAGCGCATGCACCTGCGTGCCCGCCCGTTCGGGTCCCAGCGACCGGCCGTCGATCGTCACCGACAGCTTGCCCAGGGCCCGCGACGCAACCAGCAACGCGTGCTCGGCGGGAGACTCCGGCTCGGCGTCGAGCGCGCGCGCGACCCGCCGGTGCGGCCAGCGCGCGTCCAGGGCGGCGGATTCCTGATCGGAGATCACCTCGGAGGCCCCGCTGACGAGCAGATCGTCGGCCAGTACGTGCCCCAGACCGAGCGCGCTGCAACGCTCGGCGAACTCGGCGATCCAGCCCGCGACCGAGGCCGGCGCGTCCTGGGTGACCTCCCCGACCACATCCAGCGCAGGCCGGCGCAGCAATACGCAGCCGGCCCGCGGGGCGCCGATTCGAGGGTGCAGACAGCCGGAGTGCTCGGCGACAGACCGCGCGCCGACCTCGAGCATGTCCTCATCCAGCGAGCTCGGAGCCCAGTCCCCCCTCGACAGCAGCGCGCTCGCACTGGCGATCACCGAGTCACAGTACGCAGCGGCGACCAGACGCGCCAACCACCCATCGAAAACCAGGATCCCGGGCATGACGACGACGAGGTCCCGACGACCCGCCGCCGTCACCGCAGCGGGGGCGCTGGCAGCGTCGAGAATCTCGACCTCGGGCGCCGTCGTAGCCGCGATCGAGCTCGCTGTGCCAGCGCTACCCCGTCCCTCGGCTGGCACCCAGATGGCGACGGATGATTGGGAGGACATGCGACGGGCCAATCTAGTGCACGCGAGCCCTGCTCAAGGTCATCGCGCCCGAATGATGGTGCGCTACCTCGCGGCCACGAAGATCCGCACCGACAGGTCCGTGATTGCCAGCACCAGTGGCACGGTAGGCGAGGAATCCGAGCAGGCAGGTCAGCTCAAGGAGCAGGGTCGGCATCAGCTGCAGGCCCGCCATCCACACCAAGGCGGCGACCAGGAGCACGCTGCGAGGAGAGATCGCTCGGGCGCGCACGGGCAGCTCAGGCAGCGGGCTCGACCGACTCCGAGCGCCGCCCGCGCAGTCGGCGAAGTGCCCGCACGATACCCCCGTAGCGCGTGAGAAGCAGCACCAGTCCGCCCACCGTGATCGGACCGAACAGCACGAAGCGCACGAGGATCGCGAAGCTCAGCGCCACGCCGCCGCGGATGTCAAGCGCCGCGAGGCCGAAGAGCAGCGCTGCGTCGTAGGTCCCGACGTAGCCCGGAGCCGCCGGGATCAGCGCGAACAGGCTTGCCAGGACGACGAGGAAGACCCCGTCGAGAAGGCTCAAGCCGAGCCCGAGCGAGCGTCCGACGAGCACGAAGATGATCCCCTCCGACAGCCACAGGGCGATCGTCAGCACCCCGAGCACGGGCCCGAGTGGGCTGGCGAGGATCTTCGACGACCGTGCCACGGGACGCAGGATCTCGGCGAAGCGCTCGAAGCGCCCGGCGCGCCGCAGCCGCAGGTAGACGACCAGCGCGACGACGAGCGCGAACAGCACGCCGAGCCCGATGAACGCCGGCGACGCGCCCGCCGGCGCGCCGGCGATGCCGACGAAGGTCAGCGTCGCAAACAGCAGCACGAGCGCGACGACGTCGAACATCCGCTCGGCGAGGATCGAGCCCAGCACCTCGCGGCGCAGCGCCGTCGAGCGCTCGGCGAGCAGCAGGATGCGCAGCGCCTCGCCGCCGCGGGCGGGCAGCACGGTGTTGCCCATGTAGCCGACGCAGACCAGCGCATAGGCGTCGCGGGTCGGGTGCTCAATGCCCGCGCCACCGAGCACCCTGTGCCAGCGCCAGCCGCGCGCGAGCGTCGCCGCCGCGTAGACCAGCAGAGCGGCCCCCAGCAGCCCGAGATCGCCGGCAGCGGTCGGCAGGCGCGGCGCCTCCTGGCGCAGCGCCCACCAGACGACGGCGCCGATCGCGATGATCGACACCACGAAGCCGGCGACGTCGCGACGCGTCAAGGAGCCGCACCGGCACACGCGCGCAGCGGCCCGGCCGGCGAGATCCGCAGCACCCACGGGCGGGCGATCTGGTCGGGCGGTGTCGCGACCGTGACGGCTGCGCCCACATCGACGGTGCCAAGCGGCTCGGAGGCGAAGTCGGCGGCCATACGGCGCAGGCGCAGCTGTGCGGGCGCGCGCACGTCACGCAGGACGATCGACCTGCCCGCGCCCAGCCTCACGTCCAGCGCGGCCCCCGGCTCGACGGGCGTGTAGTGCAGACAGGATCCACGTACGCGAGCGCGACCGTTGATGGCCGCAACGACGGATGGCGGCTCGCCACCGCTCGCGCCGTCGCCGGGCGCGACGCCTACGCCCAGCACCCGCCCGAGGGCGGAGTCGACGGCGACCGGCGTCAGGCCACCGTCGTCGAGCACGTTCGCCGGACCGCCGATCGGCGATCCGAGGTCGGCGACCAGCTCGCGGTAGGGCCCGGCGGTGATCTGCGGCGCGGCCGTCGCCTCGGGCCGCGTCGTGGCCGGCACCGCATCGCCGGCGAGCTCGACCGCCGCGAGCGCGGCGCGCAGCTTGTTGGTCTCGCCGCGCAGGCCGTTGGCGCCAGCGCGCAGGTCGCCGAGGTTGCTCAGCATCGACGCCCCGACCGCGGCGGCGAGCAGCATCCAGCCGCGCGGGGCCAGCTTCACGCGGCGCACGGCCTCGGCGGCCACCAGCAGCACGATCACGGCGCCGAAGTAGACGTAGCGGCTGGCCAGCGGCTCGTCGAGATCGGCTCGCGCCACGGCGATCAGCGCCCAGTAGGCGCTGCCCATCGCCAGCAGGCCGACAAGGCGGGCCGGCACCCGTCCGGGCACCGCCAGACGCGCGATCACGACCATCGCCCCGAGCGCCAGCAGCACGCGACCCCACTCCACGCCGAGCCCGCTGACCGCGCCGACGGCACCGGCGGCGGCATCGGCGACATAGCCCGGCACCGCGTCGAGGTTGCCGATCTTCGCGTCGCTGTCGGGCGACTGAGCCAGGTACCAGACCGCGTACACGGCCAGCGGCGCGATGGCGACCACCAAGCGCCGGCGGCGAGACGGTGAGACGAGCAGCTCGGCCAGCACTCCGGCAACGACCGCCAAGCCCAGGCCGGAGCTTGACAGCGCGACGAGCACGAGCGCGGCGGCTACGACGTTTCCCCGCCGCGAGCGTGAGTCAAGCGCCAGCAGCGCTCCCAGGCCGGCGGCGATCGAGACCATGAACGAGATCTCAAACGGCCACAGGATCACCTGCCAGGCCGCGCCGAGCGCGAGCAGCACGGCGGCGGCGGCCAGCGCCATGCCGGAGCCCTGGCGCCGGCATACCAGCGTGAACAGCAGCCCGACGCACAGCACGTGGGCGAGCACGCCGGCGAGCCGGTAGACCCAGTAGGGCTCGAGCCCGACGGTGGCGAACAGCAGCTTGAAGACCACCACCGGCACGAGCGAGAAGTGCCCGTTGTGCGGGTCGAAGAGCCCGTCCAGCCCGTCGTGGCGGTAGAGCAGGAAATCCCACGAGTCGAAGAAGAAGATCAGCCCGCGACCCTCGTACATGATCCAGCCACCGAGCACGACCGCGAGGCAGACGAGCGCCGCGATCGCGGCGCGATCGACGCTCGCACCGTCGCGCGGATGCGCGCTCGCGGCGCCGGGCTCAGCCATCGACAGGGCCGTCGCCGGCCAGGCCGGGATCCGCGTCGTTGCGCCGATCGGGATTGAAGCGCCGCCGGAAGCGTGTCGGCGCGAAGCCGGGACGGCGGTAGTCGCCGCGGCTGAGGTGGTGCTCGAGCCAGACGTAGAGCACGATGAACAGGTAGCGGCTGCCCATCTCCTTGAGTCGCAGCTTGGATTCCCCGGCGGCCCGATTGCGCCAGGAGATCGGCATGACCGCGTAGGAGTGACCCCGCACGACCGCCTTCAAGGGCAGCTCGACGGTCAGGTTGAAGTGGTGCGACAGCAGTGGCGAGACGGAGTCGATCACCTCGCGGCGGTAGGCCTTGAAGGCGTTCGTCGTGTCGTTGTAGCCGTGCCGGAAGACCGCCCGGATACCGAGGTTGACGAGCCGATTGATCGCCAGCTTCATGCGCGGGTAGTCATGCACCTCCGAGCCCGCCACGAAGCGCGAGCCGAAGGCGCAGTCATAGCCGGCCTGCAGCGCACGGTGATAGTCGACGATGTTCGCCGGGTCGTCTGAGAGGTCGCCCATCACGATCGCCACGGCGTCGCCCTCGTAGATGTCCAGGCCGCAACGGACCGCCAGGCCGAAGCCCGGCGAGTAGTGCGAGCGCACGCAGCGCACGCGGGGGTTGCGGGCGGCGATCGCCGCGACCGCGCCCGCCGTGGCGTCGGTGCTGGCGTCGTCGATCACGACGATCTCGTGATCGATCTGCGCGTCGTCAAGCGCGCCGGCGACGGCGACGACCGTCGCGCCGATCGATCGGACCTCGTCGTGAGCCGGGATCAGAACCGACAGCTTCACGCGATGACCGACCAGCGCTCGACGTTGCGGTCGTGGATCTCGCGCAGGATGCCCTCGACGTCGTAGCTCGGCTTCCAGCCCGGATGGTCGGCGCGAAACGGCTCGAGGTCCGAGATCCACCAGCGGTGGTCGCCGACGCGGTTGTCGGCGACGATCGCGTGATCCAGCGCGCGCCCCGCGATCCGCTCGCAGAGCTCGATCGCCTCGAGCATCGAGCAGTTCGAAGCCCGCCCGCCGCCGATGTTGTAGACGGCGGCCGAGCGCGGCGCCCCGTGAAACGCCAGGAACGCGCCGACCAAGTCGGCGGAGTGGATGTTGTCGCGCACCTGCTTGCCGTCGTAGCCGAAGACCGTGTAGCGCTCGCCGGTCACCGTGCAGCGCATCAGGTAGGAGAGGAAGCCGTGCAGCTTGGCTCCGGCGTGGTTGGGGCCCGTCAGGCAGCCGCCGCGAAAGCAGACCGTCGGCATACCGAAGTAGCGCCCGTACTCCTGCACCATGAGGTCGGCCGCCGCCTTGGAGACACCGAACAGCGAGTGCGTCGAGGCGTCGATCGACATCGACGCGTCGATGCCGCCGTGATAGCGGTGGCCTGCCGGCAGCTCCAGGCGCTTGTCCTGCTCGACGAGCGGCAGCGCGTTGGGCAGGTCGCCGTAGACCTTGTTCGTCGAGCAGAAGACGAACGTCGCGTCGGGCGCGTGGGACCGGGCGGCCTCGAGCAGGTTGAGCGTGCCGTTCGCGTTGACGGCGAAGTCCGTCTGCGGGTCCGAAGCGGCCCAGTCGTGGGAGGGCTGAGCCGCGGTGTGGATGACGAGCTCGAGGTCGGCCGCGTGTCGCGCGAACACGTCGCTGACACCAGCGGCGTCGCGGATGTCCAGCTCGATCGAGGTGAATGTGGCGTGACGGGCGGCCAGCCGCCGGGTCGTCGGCCGCGTCGATGCGTCGGGCCCGAAGAAGCGTGCCCGCATGTCGTTCTCCAGGCCGACGACGTCAAACCCCTCGCGCACCAGGCGCTCCACCGATTCCGAGCCGATGAGGCCGCCTGATCCCGTCACGATCGCTGTGGCCATCCCGTACTTTCCTACAGCGCCGCGAGCACGGCGCGCTCGTTGTCGGAGATCCAGTTCAGCGTGTCCCGCAGCACGTCGCGCGGTGAGCGCGACGGGCGCCAGGTGCTGTGCTGAAACAGCGACGCGCAATCGGAGATGTAGATCCGCACGTCCCCCGGCCGCGAATCCCGCGAAGGCGTCACGTCGACGCGGCGACCGCTCAGCTCGCGGCACAGCTCCGTCGTCTCCAGCAGCGACAGGCTGCCCGCCCGCCCGCCGCCGACGTTCACCGTCATCCCGTCCCAGCGCGGCAGGTCGGCGATCTGCTCGTCGACGAGGTCGGCGAGATCGTCGACGTGCAGCAGGTCGCGGACCTGCTTGCCCGATCCGCCGTAGCCGATGTAGCTCAGGGGCCGGTCGAGGACGTGGGCCAGCGCCCAGTAGGTGAAGACGCCCTGGTCGACCTTGCCGAACTGCCACGGCCCGGCTATCACCCCGCAGCGGTCGACGACGGCCCGCAACCCGTAGGTCTCGCGGTACTCGGCGATCAGCAACTCGGCGGCGAGCTTCGTCGTCCCGTACAGCGAGCGCGGACCGTCGAGCGGCAGCGCCTCGGACACCCCCGCCGCGGACGCGCCGCGCACCGGCTGCTCGTCGGCGAGCTCGTAGCGCGTGGATGCCTCTGTGTAGCCAAGCCCCTCGAGCGTGGCGACGGGGTAGACGCGGCTGGAGGACAGAAAGACGAGGCCGGCACCGAGGCGACGGGCGAGCTCGAGGCAGTGGTAGGCACCGAGGAGGTTCGTGCGCACGACGTAGTCCGGCGATCCGTCGGTCCCGGCGAGCACGGACGGCTCCGCCGAGCACTCGACGATCGTGTCGATCGCGCCGAGGGCCTCGAGGTCGGAGGGCTCGCGGACATCGCCGTGGACATAGGCGACCCGCGCCTCGCGCAGGCGCCCGAGATTGAGCTCAGATCCGCGGCGCTTGAGGTTGTCCAGCGCGATGATCTCCCAGCCGCGATGGCGCACCGCCAGAGCGATCGCCAGCGTGGCGCCGACGAAGCCGGCCCCGCCCGTGACGAGGATGCGGCGGGCGGGATCTGAGTCGGTCGAGGAGGGCGGCATTCGGAGACGGCAATCGCGGGGTCGCGCAGGAGCCTGCCGGTACAGTCTCGCAGCATGAAGGAGACGCCAGCGCGCGCGGCCGCGGTGACCGTGGAGCACGTATCCAAGCGCTTTCGCACTCCAGAGGAGGCGACGCACACGCTCAAGGAGCGGGTGCTGCATCCGCTGCACGGCCGGGGGCACCGCGAGTTCCAGGCGCTGCGGGACATCAGCTTCAGCGTGCGGGAGGGCGAGTTCTTCGGCATCGTCGGGCGCAACGGCAGCGGCAAGAGCACGCTGCTGAAGTGCCTGGCGGGGATCTACGGGGTCGATGCGGGGCGGATGTACAAGCGCGGGCGGATGTCGACGTTCATCGAGCTCGGCGTCGGCTTCAACCCCGACCTCGCGGCCTGGGACAACGTGGTGCTCAACGGGATCATGATGGGCCTGACGCCGGCCGAGGCGAAGGCCCGCTACCGGCGGATCATCGAGTTCGCGGAGCTCGAGGACTTCCAGGAGCTCAAGCTCAAGAACTACTCGTCGGGGATGCACGTGCGCCTGGCGTTCTCGGTCGCCGTGCAGGTCGACGCCGACATCCTGCTGATCGACGAGGTGCTGGCCGTCGGCGACGCCGCCTTCCAGCAAAAGTGCTTCGACGTCTTCAATCGCATGCGCGACGAGGGCAAGACGATCCTCTTCGTCACGCATGACATGGGCGCGATCGTGCGCTACTGCCACCGAGCGATGCTGCTCGAGCACGGCGACATGGTCGCGATCGGCAGTCCGCAGGACGTGGGTGACCGCTACCTGGAGCTGAACTTCACGGCGCAGGAGCAGATGCATGCCGAGGGCGAGCGAGCCGGCGACGGCAAGGCGCGGATCATCGACGCGTGGCTTGCCGACTCCGGCGGCGAGCGCCAGACACAGGCTCTGCAGGGCGAGCGCTGTACCTATCATGCGATCGTCGAGTTCTACGAGACCGTCGCCAACCCGTCGCTCACGGTCGCGTTTCGCAACGACCACGGAGAGAACGTGTTCATCCTCACGACGATCATCGAGCACGACCGCACCGGCACCCACCAAGCCGGCGAGCGGCTGCACTACGCCGTGAGCTTCGACAACATCCTCGGGCCCGGGCGCTACGAGCCGCTGCTCAACCTCGCCCATCGAGGCAGCGGCCACGACCTCATCGACCGCTGGGAGCGCCAGTCGCTGGTCGTGCGCGGGTCCGCTGCCACCGGCGGGGTTGTCGACGTCGAGGGCGCATGGACGATCGACCAGCCGACCACCGACCACCCGGTCGGCGGCGCGGTCTGATGGCGGCGGACTCCGCCGCCCAGACGGTCGACCTCGGCGAGCAGATCAAGGGCCCGTCGGCGCTCTCGGGCGACCTGCGCCGCTCGATCCAGCTGACGATCGCGATCGCCCGCAACGACTTCAAGCTGCGCTTCTTCGGCTCCGCCCTGGGCTACTTCTGGCAGCTGATGCGCCCGATGATGCTGTTCGGCGTCCTCTACCTCATGTTCACCGTGATCTTCCCGCTATCAGACCTGCCGGCCTTTGGCGTCGCGCTGCTGCTGGGAATCGTGCTGTACACCTTCTTCGCTGAGGCGACCGGCACCGCCGTCACGTGCGTGATGGCCCGCGAGAACATGGTTCGCAAGATCCACTTCCCGCGCATCGTCATCCCGATGGCCGTCGTGCTGACGGCGTGCTTCAACCTCGCCCTGAACCTCGTCGTCGTGTTCATCTTCGCGATGACCGCGGGCCTGCGCCCGCACTGGGGCTGGCTCGAACTCGTCCCGCTGCTAGCGATCCTGCTGGTGTTCGCCGCGGGCATAGCGATGCTGCTGTCGGCGCTGTACGTGCGCTACCGCGACGTCCAGCCGATCTGGGACGTCTTCCTGCAGGTCCTGTTCTATGGCTCGCTGATCCTGATCCCGTATGAGACCGTCGTGTCCAAGGACTACGAGCAGATCGCGCAGATCCTGATGGCCAATCCGCTGGCCGCCGCCGTCGAAGAGGCGCGCCACATCATCGTCGACCCCAGCTACGTCACCGCGGCGGATGCGCTCGGCGGCGCCGTCTGGCTGCTGATACCGCTGGCGATCGTGGCGTCGACGTTCGTGCTCGGCGTGCGCGTCTTCCAGCGCGAGGCCCCCCGCATCGCCGAGGAGCTCTGAGCCGAGAGGAGCGGCGAATCCAGGCCTAGCCGACCGCTTGGACCGCGGCGGACGACGGCCCGCCGGCGACCTGCAGCAGGAACCCCTCGAGCTCGTCGATGCGCCGCTCCCAGGCGTAGTTCTGCGCGGTCCCGCGGCCTGCCTCGCCGAGCCGGGCTCGCAGCTCGTCGTCGGTCAGCAGCCGCGCGATCGCGCCGCTGACGGCGGCGACCGTCGGTTCGGGCATCAGGCAGTTCTCGCCGTCGACGCAGAAGTCGCGATTGCCATGGGAGTCGGTGCAGACGACCGCGGCCCCCGTCGCCATCGCCTCCAGCGGCGGCAGGCAGAACCCCTCATGCGTGGAGGTCTGCACGAAGACCGTCGCCTCGTTGAACAGCTCGTTGACGCCCTCGTCGCTGGGCCGCTCGACATAGCGCGCGCCGTATTCCTCGCCTAGCTCGGGCTCGATGCCGAACAGGCACAGCTGCGGTTTGCCCGGAAGCGCCTTCCAGGCGTCGATTGTCAGCGGCAGGTTCTTCAGCGGGTTGGTGCGACCCAGTGCGAGCAGCATGTCCCGCCGGCGCCTGGTGCCGTCCAGCGGGCGGAAGGTGTCCAGGTCGATGCCCGGCGGCACGAGCGTCGACTCCATGCCCAGCTCGCGCAGGCGGTCGGCGTTCCAGCCGGAGATCGTCATATAGGAGAACTCGTGGCGATAGCCTGCCAGCACCGCGTAGCGGTTGCGCTCGTCGTCGGGGTAGTAGGACGTCTCGATGTCCTGCACGAAGAACACGGAGATCCCGCGCACCACGCTGGCCCGCCAGACCGGCGTGCCGGTGTTCCACCACGTGGCGATCTTGATCGCGTCCTCCAGCGCGAGCGCGCCGGTCAGCTCGTCGTAGTCCTCGAAGGTGTACACCGGCGCCTTGAGGTCATACCAGTCGGGTTGGTCGCCCAGCGTGAACAGCTTGACGTCGTGGCCGCGCTCGCCCAGGCGGTCGAGGTGCTCGAAGATGTCGCGGTGCCCGCCGCCGACTCCGGTGCCCTCGGTCACGTAGACGATCCGCAGGTGACCGTCGGGCGTGCGGACCGTGGCGCCGCGTCCGTCGAAGAACTCGCCCCAGCGCTGCCAGAACGCCCGCTGTGAGGACAGCTCGCGCTCGCCGACCTCCCTCCCGCGGGTCACCGACTCCAGGTGCACGAGCGTGGCCGGCGGGAAATACAGCACGCGAAAGCCCACCTGCCAGGCCCGCAGGCACCAGTCAACGTCCTCGTAGGCCATCTCGTAGCGCTCGTCGAGCAAGCCGATCGCGTCGATCACCTCGCGCCGGACGTACATGCATGCGCCGGTCACCGCGAGCACGGGGACGGTGATGTTGGCCGGGCCGTGGTTTGCGGGCTTGAAGCGGTAGCGGTGGTCGAACCACACGGGGGCGCCGAGGTTGCGGTGCACGCCGCCGTGCTGGATGCGCCCGTCGGGATAGAGCAGCTTGGCCCCGACGATGCCGACGTCGCCCGTGCCCTGCTCGCCTTCAGGCGAGCAGGTATCGTCGCAGCGCGCGGCGTATTGCAGGCAGTCCAGCCAGCGGTCTTGCGCAACGATGTCGGCGTTGAGCAGAACGACGTCCAGCCGGGCATCCGCGGCGCGCAGTCCGCGATTGGCGTTGGCCGCGAACCCCACGTTGTGCGTGCCGAGGATCAGCGTGTCGATGCCGCCGATCGCCTTGAGCGCCGCGATGTGCTCGGCCGACGGCGTGGCATCGTCGGCGACGACGATCGTCACCATGTCCCGCGACGTCGTCGCGCGGATGCTGCGCACCGCTTCGAAGACGTGCCTCGGATCGCCGTAGGTGGGGATCACGATGCTGACCGGCCGGCCCTTCTCGCCGTACCACGACGCCGCGCGTCGCTGCTCGGACTCGGCCAGCGAGCCGAGCCTCAGGCGGTGGCGCAATGGCGTGAACCGCAACGGGAACGTCACGATGCGCAAGACGACCTCGCGCAGGCCGAGGTACTCATAGGTCAGCACGATCCGCCGGCGCAGGTTCTGCAGCTGGCCGCGCGGCATCGCCGCGATCGCCGCGTCGGGCGTCGCGCCCTCGTCGCCCAGGACGGTCGGTTTGCCCTTACGTCGTCGCATCGCCGCGCCCATTCTCACGATCGATCGGCCAGAACGTCGCCCGCGACTCCAGTGAGAGGCGGCGACACACCGCGGGCGGGAGACGGTCATGGCGCGATCCGAGTGCCGCACCGGCGGTGCGGGCGGCATGGTGCGCCAGCGCCCGAACCGCCACAGCACCAAGCTCGGCGCTGCTCGCGCCGCGCGTGCGTGCCCAGCGCACGTCGGCGCGCGCGGGCGCCAGCACACGGTCGCGCGCCGTCGTCGCGGTCAGCGGCTCGACGAAGCCGTAGACCTCGCGCAGCGCTCGCCACTCGTCGAAGCAGCGCTGCACGCGGCGCAGCGTCGAGTACTCGTGGGAGTGCTCGACCGCGGCGCCGGGGACGAAGACCTTCGCGTAGCCGGCGCGCAGCATGTCCACCGCGAGCTGCTGATCCTCGGCGTAGGGCACGTCGCGAAACGGGAAGCGCTCCCAGGCTGCGCGCGAGACGGCGCCGTTGGCGTCGGTGAAGAACCCGCGTGGCCCGAGCAGCGCCGCCACGGGCGCCTCGCGCTCGTCGACAGCCAGGCGATCGACCCGCGCGCGACCGTCGGGGGCCAGCGACGAAAACCATTCGGCCAGCTCGCGACGGACCATGAGCGATGCGTCAGCCTTGGGAACGTAGGGTCCGAAGACCAGGCCGGCGTCATCGGCGACATCAAAGCCCGACAGCAGAGCCTGCAGCCACGTGTCGCCGGCAGGCATCGCGTCCTGCGTGAGGAAGACGACATGCTCGGTAGACGCCCGCTCCATCATCAGGTTGCGGGTTGCGCCGTGCGAGAACGTCGACGGGTCGATCTGCAGTACGAACGCACCGGCTTCTCGGGCAAGGCCCACCGAGCCGTCCGCTGAGCCGGAGTCGCAGACCAGCAGTTCGACGGACCGCTGCGTGGCCTGCGCGCGGACGGCCGACAGAACCTGCTCCAGTCGCCGTCCGCCGTTGCGGACCGGGATCGCGACCGTCACCGCAGAGCCGATGCGATCACCCCCGGCGGACGACTTCGATCCAGTCCAGCTCGCGCCCGCAAAGCGAGCGCCAGCGCGCTACCGGCACCGTCTGCAGGCGCGCCGGCTGATCTGCGACGAACGCGAGCGGGCCGATCGTGACGGCCGCGCCGTCTCCGGGCCGTGCCGAACCGCCGGGAACACGGATCTCCACCTTGCGCACACCAGCCTCAAGGCGCACGGGGACGTCGCCGAGCCACTGTCCGGGCGTGTTCGCACCCTCCACGGTGGCACGTACCACGCCGTCCACGACGATGCTCGTAGGTCGCGGGAAGCTCCCCCGCAGCCAGATCCGGTAGTCGCCCGTCCGATCGATCCTGACGCTTGCGCGCGCGTCGCCGGGGAGGATCGTGGTCACGGTCCCGGGGATCGCCTGGTCCTCGGCAAGCCCCGGCGAGCGCTCGGCGTCGAGCACATCCAGCCTGGCGGTCTGCGGCTTCCGAGCCGCCACAAGCACGACGTCGCCCGAGCTGCGCTGCCCACGCCGTGCCAGCGCGCGAACGTCGCCGCATGTCGCGCGAGCGGTGGCGTCGTCACGCCGCTGCAGCGGCAGGTGGTCGAGGGTCCGTACACCCGCGCGCCGCGTCCATGCCTCGTAATACCGGTTGGCGTAGATGCGACGGTAGGCCGCCGGCGGCCTGCTCACGGCGGGCGACCGGCGAGTGATGATGTTCGGAAAGCTCGCGACGTAGGCAAGCTCCTGGAGATCGAGATCGAAGTACTGCCCGAAAAGGCTGCGGGGCTGGCGCAACTTGACCTGGCGCGGGGTGATCGACTCCGTGCTGGCGTTCAGCGTGGCGTCGGCGCCGAAGTACTTGGCGAACTCCTCGAACTCGTTGAACAGGACGGGTCCGCGACCGGCGAGCTCGTCGCTGACCTCGCGCAATGCGATCATCCGGTCGCGTGGCGCGATCTTGCTGTCGTGCAGGGCATACACGTTGGACAGGATGACCAGTCCGCCGAGCAGCACGGCGAGCTCGACGGCGATCACCGTGCTGGCCGGGCGCGCGAACCGGGCTACGGCGAGAAGCCCCACCGCCGCGCCGATCACGACCGACGGGCTCATGATGGCCAGCAGCTTGGCGTCGGCGTAGGGCACGACACCGGGCGCCACCAGCGCCGCCGTCAGCATCGTCGGTACGACAGCGAGCAGTGCCTCCGGACAGCGGCGACGCACGATCTCGATCAGCGACAGCGCGGCCAGGATGCCAACGACCCACGAGCCGGCATTCGTGGCGGTCTCGGCCAGCGCGGACGGCGAGATCGGCGTGTGGTACTGGCCGTCGAGCCAGATGCCGGAGGCCTGCAGCAGTGGCAGCGGGTGAGCAAGCTGGCCCAACGTCGATCCTGAGGGAGACGCGGCATCGACGACGCTCGACGCGACGCGGTAGAAGTCGAGGATCGAGGCGATCACCGGCGCGGCCAGTGCCAGGGCCACGGCACCTGCCACCGCCGCAGCGACGAGCCATCGTCGTCGCAACGCATCGCGCCCGTGGACGAATGCGACGACGAGCGCGACGGTGGCGAGGAGCGCCACGATGTACGGCAGTCCCGCCGCGCTGTAGATCGCGAGGACCGACGCGAGCGCGATCCCGAGCAGTGCCGCCACCGGCACGAGGCGCGTCGCTCGCACGAGCTCGCGTGCCAATGCCGCGGCCGTGGCAAGGGCCGCGATGACGCCGACCTCCTTGATGCTGCCCTGCAGGCCGGTGTTGTAGGTGAGATTCGAGGCCATCGCGAACGCGGCGACGAGGGCACCGATGCGGGGACTGAAGATGGTCCGCCCGGCCAGGACGGCGAACGCCATCGCGGCGATCGCCGCCATCGCCGCGAGATAGGCCTGGTAGATCACCTCGGGACCGACGCCCATCAGGCCCGACAGCGTGGCGGCAAGGGCGTGGCTGCCGACCGGATACCCAGTGTCGAGGTAGGAGCTCGTCACCTGCTGCCCCGTCGTCACCGACCCGGCGGTGAGGTCCGCGGCCGTCTTCAGATGATCGATGAGCAGGAACTGGACCGCCGTGTCGTTGAGGAAGTTGTAGCCCGACCAGGTCCAGTTCCCGGTCAGCAGCACCGGCGCGGCGTACAGCAGATAGACGGCGAGCCCCGCGGCGCCAGGCCAGCCGGGGTTGATCCGCGCTCGCAGCTCAGATCGAGCCAGCCCGAGCCCGGCGGCTGTGCCTGCCAGCAGGACAACGCCCGCCACGACGACGCCGGCCCCGAGCTCATAGACGACGAGCAGCAGCGATGCCGCGACGCAGAACCCCAGGGGTGCCAGCAGACCGTTGGGAATCCGTGCGCGGGCCAGCCCCTCGGCGAGCAGGCCCACGCCCGTCGTCGTCAGCAACAGGGCCAGTGGCAGGCCCACCAGCGCAATGAACGCCTGCAACTAGTCGCGCCTGCGCAGCCCGAGAATGCTCAACAAGAACGACGAGAAGAAGATCTGCAGCCCGACGATGATGAGCGTCGCCGCAGTGACGGCCAGGCGCTCCTCCGACAGTTCGCCGAAGCCGCGGTTGATCCAGACCGCGACGATCACCGAAGCCACGGCGAGGCCGGCCATCAGCACCACGCCGCCGAGCATCAACCCGTGCTCGAGCCTGAAGCGCGCGCGCATGCGATCAAACCACGGGTCGCGCTCGGCCATGAAGTATGTCCCGTACGCGTGCGCACAGATGCCAAGGGCGACGATCTGCGTGCCGACGATCACGAGCAGCTCGCCGGCGACCGTGGTGTGCAGGTTCCATTGGCGTCCGAGGATCGAGACCTGCGTCAGCGAAATCAGGGTGATGAGCAGCCCGAGCAGCAGTGTCGCCAGGCCCGGCACGATGAACAGATGCGTCGGGCTGTGGACGAGCAGGAAGCGCAGGTGACGCCAGCCGTCACTGACGCGCGACAGCTTCGACTCGCCGCCGCGCGGGGCGTAGGAGATCGGCAGCTCGCGGATGTCGAGCTTCTCCTTCGACGAGCGGATCACCATCTCTGAGGCGAACTCCATCCCGGTCGTGCGCAGGTCGAGGATCGGCAGGATGTCGCGCCGGAAGCCGCGCATGCCGCAGTGAGCGTCGCGGATGCCGGTGCGGAAGAACAGGTTCAGCGTGCCGCTCAGCAGGGGGTTGCCGATGTAGCGGTTGACCCAGTGCATCGCGCCCGGCTGGATGTTGTCCATCCGATCGCCCATGACGAGCTGCGCGCCATCGCGCAGGTGCTCGACGAAGCGCGGGATGTCGTCGAAGGGATAGGTCATGTCGGCGTCGAGCATCACGATGTACTCGCCGCGGGCGGCGGCGAAGCCGGCGAGGTAGGCCGAGCCGTAGCCGCGCCGCGGTTCATGCACGACCTGTGCGCCGGCCGCAGCGGCGAGCTCGGCGCTGCCATCGTCGGAGGCGTTGTCGGCGACGACGACCTCGCCGATGAGGCCCGCGTCAGTGATGGCCACCAGCGAGCGGTGCACGCACTCCTCGATGTTCTCGGCCTCGTTGAGGCAGGGAATGACGACCGAGACCTCGACCTTGCCGGGGACGGCTGTGGAGTCTAGGCCGGATGATGTGCTCTGGATCGAGGACATGGCTGTGTCCCGCGAGGCGCCGGATCGGCGCTCGCAGACAGTGAAACGCACGGAGCGCGAAAGGTTGCGCCGACGCTCGAAGACTATCGGAGCCGGCCGTTCTGACACGCTCCACCCGCGCATGCGGATCCTCGTCGTCTACGACTGCCTCTACCCGTACACGATCGGCGGCGGTGAGCGCTGGTACCGCACGCTGGCCGAGCGCCTGGCCGCCGACGGCCACGACGTGAGCTACCTCACGATGCGCCAGTGGGACCGCGGCACGAGCGCCGAACTGGCGGGCGTCGACGTGCGTGTCGCGGGGCCGCGGATGGAGCTGTACGTCGACGGGCGCCGCCGGATCGCGCCGCCGCTGGTGTTCGGCGCCGGGGTCCTGTGGCACGTACTGCGCCACGGCCGCCGCTACGACGTCGTGCATACGGCATCGTTTCCCTACTTCTCGCTGCTGGCCGCGGCGATCGTGCGCCCGCTGCACCGCTACGAGCTCGTCGTCGACTGGTTTGAGCTGTGGTCGCTGGCGTACTGGCGAGGCTACCTGGGCACCGTCGGCGGGCGCATCGGATGGGCGGTGCAGAAGGCCTGCGTGCGCGTCCCGCAGAAGGCGTTCGCGCTGTCGCGGATGACCGCCGGGCGACTGCGCGCGCAAGGCGTGCGGGGTCCGGTCGAGGTGCTGACGGGGATCCACGCGCTGCCGGACGCCACCGCGCAGCCACGGCCCGCGCAGCCGGTCGTCGTCTTCGCCGGCCGGCACATCCCCGAGAAGCGCGTCCCCGCCCTCGTGCACGCGTTCGCCGCGCTGCGCGATCGTGCACCGGAGCTGCGCCTGGCGATCTACGGCGACGGGCCACAGCGCGCCGAAGTGCTGCGGCTGATTTCGACGCTTCAACTCGGCGACATGGCGAGCGCACCCGGCTTCGTCGACGCCGCCGAACTGCGCGACGCGCTCGCCGATGCGCTGTGCCTGGTGCTGCCGTCACGCCGCGAGGGCTACGGGCTGGTCGTCGTCGAGGCGGCCGCGCGCGGGGTGCCGAGCGTCGTGGTCGCCGATCCGGACAATGCCGCAACCGAGCTCGTCGACGAGGGCGAGAACGGCTTCGTCGCTCCGTCCGCCTCGCCCGAGGACCTCGCGGACGCGATCCTGCGAGTGCGCCACGCCGGGCCGGCGCTGCGCACGAGCACCGCGGCGTGGTTTGCGCGCAATGCCGAGCGCCTGTCGCTGGACAGCTCGCTTGACCGCGTCGCTGCGGTCTACGCCGATCCGCGGCGCATCGGCCCGAGCTAGCCCTATGGCCAGTCGAGCCGGTCGGCGAGCTCTGCGGCGCCGAGGTCGATCAGTCCGCTGCGCTCAACGGGGGGCCGTTGGCCGACGTCAGCGATCGCGCATCGCGCGGTCATAGCTCGCGGCCGTCGCGCGCGCGGTTGCCGCCCAGGTGAAGTGCGCCGCCTGCTCGCGACCGGCGGCGCGCAGCCGGTCGGCCTCCGCCGGATCGCCCAGGACTCGCTCGATCGCCGCGGTCATCGCGCGCGCGTCGGCGGGGTCAAACAGCAGCGCCGCGTCGCCGGCGACCTCCGGCAGCGAGCTCGAGTTCGAGCACGCCACGGGCACGCCGCGGCGCATCGCCTCGAGCACCGGCAGGCCGAAGCCCTCGTACAGCGAGGGGAAGACGAAGACCGCCGCCAGCGCGTACAGCCCCTCCAGCTCGGGGCCGGAGACCCAGGCCAACAGGCGCACGTCGTCGAGCACGCCGAGCGCGGCGGCATGCTCGCGCAGCACCGCCTCGTACGACGTCGGATAACCGGGGACGACGAGCAGCGGGCGGCGCTCGGGCACGATCGCGGCAAGTGCCTCCAGCAGGCGCATGAGGTTCTTGTGCGGCCGCTTGGCGGACACCGAGAGCGCCACCTGCCGCGCGCCGAGGCGATGACGCTCCCGCAGCTCCGCCTCCGGCTCGGGTGTGTGGGAGGGCGAGGCGCCGAGCCCAAGGGCCACCACGTCGAGACGCTCCTCGGGCACCCTCAAGAACCGCCGCACGTCCGCGGCGGTCGAGCGCGAGTCGACGATCACGCGGTGCGAGCGCCGCGCCGCGAGCGGCACGAGCACACGCATTCCGAGGCCGTAGAGGCCGAAGTGCGCATCCGGCACGATGCGGTAGAGCAGGTCGTGGATCGTCACCACGCGTCGGAAGCTCCCGCGCGCCGGCGCCGTGCTCGCGAGGCTGTGGACGAGATCGACCCCCGCACGCTTTGCGAGACCCGGTAGGAGCTGCTGCTCGCCGCGCACCCATTGCACGCGATTGCGAGCGTTGACGGGCACGGTCACGACGTCGGCGAACTCGTCCCACTCGCCGCCCGCCGCGCGCGCCTCGCGGTTAACGAACGCCGTCAGCCGCAGGTCGGGCCGCTCGGCCGGCAGCGCGCGCAGCAGCTCGCGGGCGTAGACCTCCATGCCGCCCGACTCGCCGGGGACGAGGAAGACGAGGTTCAGGCCGACGTGCATGGCACAGCCCCGACTCGGCGAACACCAGATGCGTTGGGCGCCATCGGCGCGATGCTACGAGGTGACTAGGATCGCCGCTCATGCCGGCCGAGGCTCAGACATCGATCGACGTCGTCGTCGTCGCCTTCAACCGCTTCGACCTCACCGAGAGCTGCCTACGCCATCTGGGAACCCAGACGCGCGACTACCGGCTCGTCGTGTGTGACAACGGCTCGACCGACGACACCCAGGCGCAAACGCGCAAGCTGCGACCGGACGCCGACGTCGTGCGCTTCGAGGAGAACCAGGCATTCGCTCGTGCCTGCAATGCCGGGGTTGCCGCCTGCGAAGGCGACATCGTCGTCCTGCTCAACAACGACGTCGACTGCCGGCCGGAGTTCCTCGACCGTCTCGTTGCGCCGCTGGAGGACGACCCCACGATCGGCTCGGTGGCCGCTCTGTGTATGCGCCCGGACGGCGCGCACATCGACTCGATCGGCATGACGAGCGACGTGACGCTCAGTGGCTTCCCCCGCCTTCAGGGCCGGCCGATCGCCGAGGCGTGTGCCACGCGGCCCCTGCTGACCGGCCCCGCCGGCACCGCGGCCGCCTACCGCCGCAGCGCCTGGGAGCAGGTCGACGGCCTCGATGAGCACCTCTTTGCCTACAACGAGGACTTCGACCTGGCGCTCCGACTGCGCGTCGCCGGCTGGGCGACGACGGCGGCACCCGATGCGGTCGGCGTGCATCTGGGTTCCGCGACCCATGGGCATCGCAGCGCCTGGCAGCGGCGGCACGGTGGCTTCGGTCGCGGCTATGTGATGCGGCGTTACAGACTGCTTAGGAGCCGCCGCGCTGTGCGAGCCGCTTTCACGGAGGTGATCGTCGTCGTCGGCGACGCGCTCATCTCCCGCGATCTGGCGGCCGTACGCGGTCGGCTGGCCGGATGGCGTGCGGCCGGCGGGCTGCCCGCACGCGCTCGTCCTCCACATGAGGCTGTCGATGAGGCCATCACGCTGCGGGACGCCATCGCGCTGCGCCGCGGCGTGTACTCCGGCGGCCCGTGAACCTGGATCCGGCGCTAGGTCCGACGACGACTCGATCGTCGCCGCGCCGTGTGCGGGGCAAGCTCGAACAGCAGCCGGTGCGATCGCGACGCGCCCGCCGGCAGGCCCGTCATCATGAGCTCCTCGAGCCGGCCAAGCGATATCCGGCGTGTCCGCTGCACGACCCTGCGCCGGCGCAGGGTCGCAGGCAGCATCGAGGCTGCCTCGCGCCAGGAGCGCAGGTGCTTGCCCAGCATTCGGTCTCGCGCGCTCGCCGCGAGCCAGAGCGCCTGCGTGACAGCGATCCGCCAGCCGTGGCGGACCAGCATCTGCGCAGGGAACGTCTTGGCGATCAGCAGCAGATGGTTGCGGCGCTGCAGGTGCCCGTAGAAGTCGCCGCGCCGGCGCGTCGTCGCGCCGCCCATGTGATAACCGAGGGCCGCCGGCTCGTAGCGCGCCTCGAAGCCCCCGAGCTGTGCGCGCATCGCCCAGTCGATGTCCTCGTGGTAGGCGAAGTACGTCTCGTCGAAGCGACCAACCTCGTCGAATGCCGAGCGGCGGTAGAGCGCCGCGCCCGCGCAGGCGCCGAAGACCGCCTCGGCCACGTCGTACTGTCCGTGGTCAAGCTCGTCGGCTCCGCGGTTGATCGCGGCCGCCGATCGCAGCAGGACGTCACCGGCGGCGTCGATCCGCGTGCGATCGTGGTAGCGCATGAGCTTGCCGGTCGCCGAGGCGGCGCCCGGGTGTGAGCCCAGCGTCGCCAGTAGCGGCTCCAGCCAGCCCGGCGCAAGCTCGACGTCGTTGTTGAGCAGCCCGACGAACGGGGTCGCGACCGCATCGATGCCACGGTTCAGCGCCGCCGCGACGCCGATATTCTCCGCCAGCTCGAGCACCGTCACCTGCGGCCAGCGCTCACGCACATGCGCGACCGTCCCGTCGTCGGAGCCGTTGTCGACGACGAGAACGGCCACCTCGCGATCGCCGTCGCGCTGATCCACAACGGACGACAGCGTCATGTCCAGCAGCTCGCGGCCGTTGTAGGTCAGCACCGTCAGCGTGACGCGCGGCTTACGGTCAGCCACGTCGGGCCGGCGTCCCCGCACCGTCACGCGCAGATGCCCACGCCGCAAACTCCGCGATCGTTCGCGTCTGGGGCAGCGGGCGCATGTTCGACCAGACCGAAGCGATCTCGCTGCGCTCGTCGACCCGGGCGTGATTGCGAATCATGGTCGGGCCGAAGCGGCTGCCAAGCTCGCGCAGGAACCCCAGCCAATCGCGCGCGGACAGCATCCGCATCCGGCGGCGCAGCTCACGACCGTCGATGTTGCCAAGTCGGAAGTCCAGGTACCACGCATAGCTCTGGCGGTAGACATAGTTGCTGCGGCTGATCGCAGTCGGGTGCAGCTCGGGACCGTAGTCCTGGAGCAGCCGCTCGAGAAACAGATAGGTGCCGTTGATCATGTCGGTCCCCGGCAGATAGCCCGGAAACGTCGTGTCAATGCCGAGATAGGCGCGGCCGGCATCGGTGCCTCCCCCCTTCAGCGTGCGGCCAAAGGACTTCGGCGAGATCCCGACCACAACGTGGTTGCGATCGTCGATCGCCCAGGTCGGCGCCGTCAGCAGCAGGGCGTTGACGGCATAGAAGTCGGGGTACGGCGCGCGAAACGCCCCGTTGCGTAAGGACAGCAGCGCCGCGCGCGAGACGAGCGTCGTCTGCATGTTCGGGCAGATCCGGACCTCGAAGGAGAAGTAGTCGCGAACACATCGCTCGCGCTCGCTTCGCGAGAGCACGCCGCGAGTCGGCAGCCGCGGGTCGTTGGCGAACAGGGTCTCGGAGTAGTGCGCCGGCGCACCCTCGCCGAAGGCCCCTGGGAACGCGTAGCCGTAGGCGCCGAAGCTGACGACGTCGGGAGCGTCGAATTCCTCCAGGGTCCGCTCGAGCCCGGCCACCGTCCCCTCCAGCAGGCAGTCGTCGTCACCGACGAGCAGGACGTGGTCGCCGGTCGCGGCTTCGAGCGCCCGCATCCAGTTCTCCGTCACGCTCAGCGGCTCCGGCTGGCGCACGACCTTCATGCGCGAGTCGCCGGCGAAGCTGCGCAGCACCTCGACCGTGATGTCGTCGCTGGCGTTGTCGCTGACCACGAGCTCGAGCTCAAACGGCTGCGCGAGCACCGAGCGGATGCAGTCCTCCAGCTGGCGTCCGCCGTTGCGGGTCGGGAGAAGGATCGACACGTTCATGGAGCCACATCCTTGCGAAACACGGCGGTGTAGGTACTGCCCCTGAGGCCACCCCGCTCGAGCGGCGCCAGCGCCGTGGCGAGGATGGCGGCGCCGTAGAACGCGGCCCGCCGGCGCGCGGCGGCGCTGTTCAGGCGCACCGCCAGGTGCTGCCAGCCGAACACGTTCCAGTCCCTACCCGTGCGGTCTGCCCCCATCAGCGCGACAGGCGCAAGGCCGGCCACGCCGGCGAGTCGCAGGAGCGTCGCGGCCGGCACCAGCTGAAGGTGTCGCGGAGCATCGATGTGCGGCCAGCGCGCCCCGAGAACACGCAGCTGAAACGCCCGCGGGTTCGGCACGGCCAGCAACAGGACGCCGCCAGGCCGGAGGTTTGCGGCGGCTGCCCTCACCAATGCCACCGGATCGGCGAGATGCTCGAAGACGTGCCACAGCACGATCGCGTCGCTCGGAGCCATCACCGCCAGCATCTCGTCGGGCTCAGCGCTCTGGAACGTCTGGATGCCCAACGAGCGAAGGTGAGCGCAGGCGCCGTCGTCCATCTCGATGACGCGCACGTCAAAGCCGCCGCGCTGCGCTTCGCCCGCGAACCCGCCGGCGCCGGGACCGATCTCGATCAGTGAGCCGCCGGAGACGAAGCGTCGCAGCAGCGCGAGCTTGGCCCGTTCACTCTGGATTGCCCTGCCCTCAGCTCCCAACGGGTAGTAGTCGGGCGGGTAGTAGCGCTCCAGATCCTCCGGCACCTTCGCGAGATACAGCGTCGCGCAGGTGCGACAAGTGAGGTACGCGAAGCGCTCGGTGTCGATGCCGCGGTTACGATCGGTCGTCGTCAACCGATGCTCTCCGCTGCCACCGCACACAGGGCACACCCGCTCGGCGACGCGGGTCGCAGGCACACTCACGAGGCCATCACCTTGGAGCCCTTGCCGCGCAAGGCATGGCCGATCTCCGGCGGGAAGCGCCCGAACGCAGCCAGCAACGCCGGATAGGCCAGGGTGGCGACGATCGCGCCGGCCAGCGGTGGAAGCCCGGGCACGAACACGACCAGAGCGGCAACCATCCCGGCCGCGAGCACCACCGGGGCGCGGCGCAGCGCCGCGATCACCGCCGGTCGTTCGCGCAGCAGGGCGAGCATGCTAGAGATCATCAGCACCGCCTCGGCAACGAGCACGGCGACCGCTGCCCCGGTCGCGCCGAGCGGTCCGATGAGGATCAGCGTCAGCGTCAGGCTGACGATCAGCGCCAGGGCGTTGGCCAGCAGGATCGCGCGGTGGCAGCGCAGTGACAGCAACGCGTATGCGCAGGCCACGGCAACGAACGACGCAATCAGCGCAACCGCCAGCAGCCGGAGCAGCCCGATGCTTGGCTCTGCGCCGTCACCCGCCAGAACGAAGACGATCGGCTCGGCGGCAAGAGCCACCGCGAGGGCCAGCCACACGCCCAGGACAAGGCCGATCTCGACGAGCCTGGTCGTCGCGCTGTCCAGCCGCGCGCGGTCGTCGCGTGCGGCCCGCGCGAGGATCGGAAACGCCGCGCCGATGACGAGCAGTGGAATGCCGATGAGAACCTCCATGACACGAAACGCCGTAGCGAAGTAGCCGGTCTCGCGTTCTGTCGCAAGCAACGAGAGCGCGACGACTCCGATCCGGAAGTACGCGGCGTTGAGCGCAACCGCAGCCGCGTACGTGATCGTGTCGCGCAGCAACGGCCAGCAGCGACGCGGATGAAACGCGGGCCGCAGCGGCATCAGCCGCCGCACCAGCAGCGCGGTCACGGCAAGGGCGACGGCCTGAGCCGGAAGCAGCGCGAAGAAGAAGAGCTCGAGATCGGCGCCGACCACGACCAGCACGACCACGAATGCCACGAACAGCGCCTGGCGCAGCAGCTCGATCGAGCTGATCCAACCGAAACGCAACTCACCCTGGAGTGATGCCGCGAGCATGGTCTGGATCGACAGCAACACGAACGATGCGCCAATCGCGACCGCTCCTACGACCTGCACCGCCGGATACCCCGCGACCACCGCGAACAGCACCGCGAGCGCAAGCGCAACGAACGCGAGCGCGATCCGGATCCCCAGCAGCTCGCGCAGTACCGCGTTGCGGTCCTCGCCGGAGCGAGCCGCGTACTCGCGCAGGGTGATGGTCACGATCCCGGCGTCCGTCAGGCCGACCACAACGGTCACGAGCGAGATCACGGTCACGTAGCGCCCGAAGTCCTCGATCCCGAGATGGCGAATCATCAGCGGGGCCGCGAGGACGGCCAGGAGCGTGCCGCCGCCGAAACTCAGCGCTCTCAGTGCACCGCCTCGAGCAGCCGCCGGCCCGGCAGCGCTCGAGCCCAGCAGGTCGTCGCCCGGCCGCCGCGGATCACGCCGGTGGTGCGTCACCGGGCAGTCCCTGGTCGTCCACGCATTCCCAGTGACCCTAGAGAGCGAGGCTGTCGTCAGCGGTCGGAGCGCAGGTGCCCGCGCCACCACGCGACCGTGGCATCGAGCCCAGCTTGCAGGTCGATTGCCGGCACGAATCCCACGTCGTGGCGCAGTCGCGTGACGTCGGCGACGAGCTCGGCCGGATCGTCTGGCCGCGGCGCGAGCGCGCCGACGTCGAGCAGATCCCGACGCCCCGCCGCCGACGCCAAGCGTTCGACGATCGAACGTACGGTCACCGGTTCACCCGAGGCGATGTTCACCGCGCCCCTGACCTCGCTGTCCAGCAGGGCGACAAAGGCGGCCCCCACGTCATCGACGTGCAGGAAGTCGCGCCGCTGCGCGCCCGTGCTCGTCGCCGCCCGCTCACCCACGACGAGGGCGTTAGCCACACCCGCCACGAGCCGCCGTGCATCCTCGTTCGGCCCGTACAGAAAGAAGATCCGCCCCCACGCGACCGACACGCCGGCGCGCGCGGCGAGTCCTTCCACGACCCGGCGCGTGGCGTCCTTGCAGACGCCGTAGAAGGTGGCGGGCGCGATCGGCGAGTCTTCACCCAGCACGCCGTCGGCGGTCCAGTCGTACTCCGCGCACGTCCCCGCGAGCACCGCGCGCTCGCCGCCGGCAGTGGCGAACTCGTCGACGAGCCCGACTGTGGCGGCGACCCACGCGGCGTTCTCCCTCGCCGCCCAGAACGCTCCCGGCTCGGCGTACCAGGCGAGATGCAGCAGATGCGACGCCCCTACCGCGCTGACCAGCGTCGCGCGCTGCGAGGGGTCGAGCAGGTCGGCGGCATGCCATGTCACACCGGCAGCCGCATCGGCCGGTAGCGCCCGCGCGACCGCATGAACCTCAAACCCGCGCGCCAGCAGTGGCTGCAGCGTCCACCGGCCGATGAACCCACCGGCCCCCGTCACGAGCACACGCCGCGAGCTCACGGCTCGAAGTCCGGATAGCCGCGGTCCTTGTCAGACAGCGTGCGCTCGCCATGCGGCTCGGGCCAGTCGATCGCGAACGCCGGGTCATCCCAGCGCACGCCGCGTGCTGCCTCGGGCACGTAGACGTGGCTCATGAGGTACTGCACCTCGCAGTCGGCGGTCAACGTCTGAAAGCCATGCGCGAACCCGGCTGCCAGGTAGTAGCCGCGGCGGTTGTCTGCGGTCAGCTCGACGGCATGCCAGCGCAGGTAGCTCGCCGAGTCCGATCGCAGATCGACGCCGACGTCCCAGATCGCGCCGCGCACGCAGCGCACGAGCTTCGCCTCGCCGTGCGGGTCGGCCTGGAAGTGCAGGCCGCGCAGCGTGTCGCGGGCGGCGTTGAAGGAGCTGTTGGCCTGCACGCCGACGGGCTGTAGGCCGTGCCCGGCGAACAGCGCCTCGTCGTAGGTGCGAGCGAACCAGCCGCGCTCGTCGCCGAGCAGGTCGAGCTCGACGACGAAAGCGCCCGCCAGCGGCGTCGCGAGAAGCCTCATTCGAACAGCTCAAGCTCCGGCGAGCGCGCGGCGAAGCGCCCGCCCCACTCGCGGATATACGAGAGCTGGTCCATGACCTCGTCCTTGATGTTCCACGGCAGGATCAGCACGACGTCGGGACGGTGCTCGCCGATCGCGCCGGGGGCAAGGATCGGGATGTGCGTGCCGGGCAGCAGGTGACCCTGCTTGTGCGGGTTGGCGTCGCAGGTGAAGTCCAGGACGTCGCGGCCGATGCCGCAATAGTTGAGCAGCGTGTTGCCCTTCGCCGGCGCGCCATAGCCCGCGATCGTGTTGCCCGCGGCCTTCAGCTGAAACAGCAGCGAGACGACCTGGCGCTTGTCGGCGGCGACGCGCCGGCCGAAGTCCAGGTAGGTCTGCAGGTCCTCGAGGCCCGCGGCCTGCTCACGCGCGAGCATCTCGCGAACCGCATCGCTCTGGTCGCCCGGGTCGTCGTCGTGGCAGGCGAAGATCCGCAACGATCCGCCGTGCGTCGTGAGCTCCTGCACGTCGCACAGGCGCAGGCCATGGGCGGCAAAGACACGCCCCACCGCACCGAACGACAGGTAGGAGTAATGCTCGTGGTAGATCGTGTCCCACTGGTTGCGCTCGATCAGCTGCAGCAGGTGCGGGAACTCCATCGTGATCGTCCCGCCGCGCTTCAGCGCGATCGCCATGCCGGCGACGAAGTCGTTGATGTCGGGAACGTGGGCCAGCACGTTGTTGCCGAGCAGCAGATCGGCGGGCTTCTCCTGGGCAACCGACCGCGCCGTCTCAGCGCCCCAGAACTCGACCCGCGTCGCGATCCCCTTGTCGATCGCGACCTGCGCCGTGTTGGCCGTCGGCTCGATGCCCAGTACCGGCACGCCCGCCGCCTGGAAGTACTGCAGCAGGTAGCCGTCGTTTGAGGCCAGCTCGACGACCTGGCTGGACTCGTCGAGCCCGAGGCGCTCGATCATCTGCTCGGTGTAGCGGCGGCTGTGCTCAAGCCACGAGCTCGAGTACGACGAGAAGTACGCGTAGTCGTCGCGGAAGACCGGCCTCGGCGTCTCATACGGCGCGAGCTGCACGAGCAGGCACTGCTCGCAGACCAGCGCGCAGAGCGGAAAGAACGGCTCCATCGCGCTCGCACGCTCGGCGGGGACGTTGTCGTTGGCGACGGGCGACATCCCGAGGTCGGCGAAGACGTGGCGCAGCGGTGCACCGCAGAAGCGACAGGGCGCCGCTAGGCCCACGTGCACCACTCCGCGCGGCCGGAGTCCCACAGCGACTGCAGCTCGTTGCGGTCGCGCAGGGTGTCCATCGCCTGCCAGAAGCCGCGGTGCTGATAGACCGTGAGCTCGCCGCGATCGGCGATCTCTCGCAACGGCTCCTCCTCCCACTTCGAGTCGTCGCCGGCGATCGTCTCTCCGACGCCCGGCTCGCAGACGAAGAACCCGCCGTTGATCCAGGCGCCGTCGCCGCGCGGCTTCTCGGCGAAGCGACGCACGGCGTCGTCCTCGATCTCCAGCGAGCCGAAGCGCCCGGGGGGTTGCACGGCGGTCACCGTCGCCAGCCGTCCGTGCTCGCGATGGCGCGCGATCAGCGCCCCGACGTCTACGTTCGCCACGCCGTCGCCGTAGGTCAGGCAGAACGTCTCGCCGCCGACGTAGGGCAGCACACGCTTCAGGCGCCCGCCGGTCATCGTCTGCTCGCCGGTCTCGACGAGCGTCACCCGCCACGGCTCGGTTGTGGAGCGATGGACCTCCATCTCGCCGCTGCGCATGTCGAACGTCACGTCTGAGGTGTGCAGCGCGTAGTTGGCGAACCACTCCTTGATGACGTAGCCCTTGTAGCCGAGTGCCACCACGAACTCCTCGATGCCGTGCGCCGCGTAGATCTTCATGATGTGCCAGAGGATCGGCTTGCCACCGATCTCGACCATCGGCTTGGGCTTGAGGGTGGTCTCCTCGCTCAGTCGCGAGCCGAGACCTCCTGCCAGGATCACCGCCTTCACGCCGCCAGGGTAGTCTGCGACGCTGTCGTGGCGCGCTCTGCTCTCATCACCGGCATCACCGGCCAGGATGGGTCCTATCTCGCCGAGCTCCTGCTCGAGCGCGGCTACGAGGTCCACGGGATGGTCCGCCGCGCTTCGACGGAGAAGTTCGACCGCATCGAGCACCTGCGCGAACGGATCACCCTGCACCAGGGCGACCTGCTCGACCAGCGCTCGCTCGTCGACACGATCCGGGCATCCAGGCCCGCCGAGATCTACAACCTGGCGGCGATGAGCTTCGTGGCGGTCTCGTGGGTCCAGCCGACGCTGACCGCCGAGTTCACCGGCGTCGGCGTCACGCGCATGCTCGAAGCCGTCCGCGACGCGGCCCCCGAGGCGCGCTTCTATCAGGCATCGAGCTCTGAGATGTTCGGCAAGGTGCTCGAGGTCCCGCAGACCGAGACGACGCCGTTCTACCCGCGCTCGCCCTACGGCGTGGCGAAGGCCTACGGGCACTTCATCACCGTCAACTACCGCGAGTCCTACGATCTGTTTGCCTGCTCAGGGATCCTGTTCAATCACGAGTCGCCGCGTCGCGGGCTGGAGTTCGTGACCCGAAAGATCACGTGGCATGCGGCCGCGATCAAGCATGGGCTGCGCGACGAACTGGCGCTGGGCAACCTCGACGCCGAGCGCGATTGGGGATATGCGAAGGACTACGTCGAGGCCATGTACCTCATGCTCCAGCAGGACGCGCCCGAGGACTACGTCATCGCCACGAACAACACCAACTCCGTGCGCGAGTGCGTGCAGATCGCCTTCGACGAGGCGGGAGTCGAGGACTGGGAGCGCTACGTGAAGATCGATCCGGCCTTTCTGCGCCCGGCCGAGGTCGACCAGCTGATCGGCGACCCATCCAAGGCCAAGCGCATCCTCGGATGGGAGCCGGGCACGAGCTTCGAGGAGCTCATCCGCCTGATGACGCAGTCAGATCTGCAGCTCCTCGCCCCCTGAGCGCCACTCAGGGCCCGAGCTCAGACGAGAGCGCCGGCGGCCTCGAAGGCCTGGATCTGCGCGAGCGTGACCGACCGCATGTCGTCGCCGTCGCGAAGCGCCGTGTACCACGAGACGATGGCGCTCATGGCGTCGTCGAGATCCCAGGTCGGCGCCCAGCCCAGGTGCTCGCGGGCCTTGGCGGAGTCCAGCGTGAGCATCTGTGCCTCGGGAGGGTGCGGGCCGGGATCGAAGTCCCAGCGCAGATCGCCGGCCCACAGCTCGGTCAGGCGATCGGCGATCCAGCGCACCGTCTGCGCGTCGTCTGCGGCAGGACCGAAGTTCCACCCGCCCTGGACCTCAGGCGCCGCGTGCAGCGCCTCGGCGAGGCGCAGGTAGCCCGACAGGGGGTTGAGGACGTGCTGCCATGGCCGCACGGCTTCGGGGTTGCGCACCGCGATCGGCGTGTTCGCGAGCGCGCCGCGGATGATGTCGGGGATCAGCCGGTCCTCGCCCCAGTCGCCGCCACCGATGACGTTGCCCGCGCGCGCCGAGGCGATCCGCGCCGTGGCGTGTCCGGCGACGCCCGGCGAGAAGAACGAGCTGCGGTAGGCGTCGACCACGAGCTCCGCGCAGCCCTTGGAGCTCGAGTACGGATCGTGGCCGCCCATCGCATCGGTCTCGACGAACGGGCGCGGCGACCGCCGCGGGTCGTTGGCGTAGCACTTGTCGGAGGTGACGTTCACGACGACGCGCACAGATGGCGTCTGGCGCACGGCCTCAAGCACGTTCACGGTGCCCATGACGTTCGTCTCGTACGTGTTCCGCGGCTCGGTGAACGAGCGCCGGACGAGCGGCTGAGCGGCCATGTGGATGACGATCTCGGGTTCGATCTCGGCGACCGCGCGGTTGACCGCGTCGTGGTCGCGGATGTCGGCGCGGTACTCGCCGACGCGGTCGCCGGCGCGGGCCAGCTCATAGAGCGACGGAGCGGTCGGGATGCCGACCGACAGCCCGCTGACGCGGGCATCGAGCGCTTGCAGCCACAGGGTCATCCAAGCGCCCTTGAAGCCGGTGTGACCGGTCAGCAGAACGGTTCGATCCCGCCAGAAGTCAGGATCCACGAGTGGCCGCATGCCTCGCGGATGCTAGTTGGAGCACGGCGGTGGACGCGCGCCGACCCTGGGCGACCGTAGGCTGGCGGGCATGGCAGTCGCCCTCTTTGACACCGCTTCGCCGCTGCGCGCGCTGCGCCCGCAGATCGACGCGGCGATCGCGCGGGTCGTGGACTCGGGCCGCTTCATCCTCGGCCCCGAGGTCAGCGCCTTCGAGGACGAGCTCGCCGCCTATTGCAACACCCGTCATGCGATCGGCGTGGCCAACGGCACCGAGGCGCTGACGATCGCGCTGCGCTCGATGGGCGTCGGGCCAGGCGACGACGTCGTCGTGCCGTCGTTCACGTTCTATGCCAGCGCGGAGGCGATCCCACCGACGGGCGCGCGTCCGGTCTTCTGCGACATCGATGCCCAGACGGGCTGCGCGACCGCCGAGACCGTCAGAGCGGCGCTGACGCCGAAGACGAAGGCCGTCATCGCCGTGCACCTGTTCGGCAACGTCGCGCCGGTGGCCGAGATCGCCGCGCTCGGCGTGCCCGTGCTGGAGGACGCCGCGCAGGCGATGGGATCGCGATGCGATGGGGGCCGGCCCGGTGCGCTGGGACAGGCCGCGACGTTCAGCTTCTTTCCGTCCAAGAACCTCGGATGCTTCGGCGACGGCGGAGCGATCACGACCGACGACGACGAGATCGCCGAGCGGGCGCGGACGCTGCGCTTTCACGGCTGGGGCGACAGCGGCAGCTACGAGCACGTCGGCTACAACTCGCGCCTGGACGAGCTGCAGGCGGCGATCCTCCGGGTCCAGCTCCCGCACGTCGACACGTGGGCGCGAGGGCGTCGCGCCGCTGCTGGCCACTACCTCCAGGCGGGTCTGGGCGAGCTCGTGACGCTGCCGGCTCCGACGGCGGGCTCACAGCCTGCCTGGCACCTGTACGTCGTGCGTCATGAGCGGGTCGATGCGCTGGCCGAGGGGCTTGACCGTGCCGGAGTCCAGGCGCGCGGCTACTACCGGACACCCGTGCATCGCCAGCCGGCGATGGTGACGTTCGCACCAGCCGCGTCGCTCCGGGCGACCGATGACGTCGCGCGGACCCACCTCGCCCTCCCCATGAGCCCGGTGCTGGACGCCGAGCAGGCCGCGGAGGTCGTCGAGGCGGCCCGGGCAGCCCTGGGCTGACCGTCAGACCTGCGACGCCGACAGCTCGGCGAGATCGGCGCGCACCATCTCGGCGATCATGTCTTCGAAGGCGATCTCGGGCTCCCAGCCCAGCCGCGTGCGGGCGAGCGTCGTATCACCGATCGGTGGCGTGGGCTCCGGTGCGCGGACGAGGCCGGCATCCACGCGCAGATACTCGTCCGGATCAAGCCCGACGACGGCGAATGCGGCATCCACGAGATCGCGCACAGATCGCGCCACACCGCCGGCGAGGATGTAGTCGCCGGGATCGTCTTGTTGCAGCATGAGCCAGTAGCCGCGCACGACGTCGCGCGCGTCGCACCAGTCGCGTACGGCAGAGAGGTCACCGAGTGTCAGCTCCGATTGCAGTCCGAGCTTGATCGCCGCGACGCCGCGCGCCACCTTGCGCGGCAGGAAACGCTCCGGGCGGCGTGGCGACTCGTGGTTGTAGGCGATCGCGCTGCTGGCGTGCAGCCCGTAGCGCTGACGCATCGCGTCCACCAGCCCGAACGCCGCGAGCTTCGCGACGCCGTAGGGCGACCGAGGTCGCATCGGCGTCTGCTCGGTCTGCGGCGAGTGCGCTGCGGTGCCGAAGATCTCGCAGGAGCTGGCGACCAGGACGCGCAGGCCTTCGACCTCCCTGGCGGCCTGCAGCAAGGTGGCGGTGCCGCCGGCGACGCGCGTGAGCGTGCCCGCCGGGTCCTCCCAGGACGCCGGCACGAATGTCGGCGCGGCGAGGTGATAGAGCTCGTCGGGCGACGTCGTCAGGACCGCTGCGCGAAGGGACTCGGGATCGCCCAGCTCGCCGTGTACCGTGCGCACTCCCGCGATCCGGTTGGCGTCGCGACGGACCATCCCGACGACCTCATAGCCACGCTGCAGCAGGAGCTCGGCGAGATAGGAGCCGTCCTGGCCGGTGATGCCGGTGACGAGCGCGCGGGGCACAGGCCCAGAGCGTATTCGTCGGCGCGACGGCGTTCGCGCAGCGTTGACGGCCGTTCAAGACTCCTACCGGTCGGGTAGCCAACCACGAGGGGCCCGGTTGCAAGTTCGCAACCTTTGTCCCGTCCGCGCGTTCTGACCCATACCTTCAGCCCGAACGCAGTGCGTCGATTCTCAGGATGACCCTCTCTCTCCCGCTCAACGGCGACCCTGTCGTCACCCCCGTGACCATTCCCACCGCCCCCCTCCCCAGCCGACCCTCAGGGCCTCCGGCGAGCGAGGCAGGCGAGCCCGTTCCCGCCCTCGCCTCCGAGCAGGTGCTGGGCATCCCGCTCGCCCTGACGAGCTACGACGACGTCATGGACTGGATGGACGCGGTCGTGCGCACCGGCGAGCGCGTGTCGATCTCCGCGGCCGCGGTGCACCTCGTGATGGTCGCCCGGGAGGACCCCGAGACCCGCGAGGCGCTGCTGAACACCATCACCGTGCCCGACGGCCAGCCGCTGGTCTGGGCGCTGCGCGCGCTCGGGCATCCGCAGGCGTCGAGGATCTACGGCCCCGAGCTGATGGCGCGCTACTGCGAGCGGGCGGCAGCCAGCGGGCTGCGCATGTACCTCTACGGCGGGCGCAACCAGGGCGCGCTCGTGCAGCTCGTGCTGACGCTGCGCCAGCGCTACCCCGGCCTGACGATCGCCGGTGGCTACTCGCCGCCGTTTCGCCCGCAGACCGGCGAGGAGCGAGAGGCGATCACCGCCGAGATCAACGCGTCGCGCGCCGATGTCGTGTGGGTCGGCACCGGCCAGCCCAAGCAGGAGAAGTGGATGGCCGAGATGCGCGACATGCTCGACTCGCCGATCCTCGCCGGCGTCGGCGCGGCCTTCGACTTCCATGCCGGGCTCGTGCCGCAGGCGCCCAACTGGATGCAGGCCAGCGGCTTGGAATGGACCTACCGCCTGGCCCACGAGCCACGCCGGCTGTGGAAGCGCTACGCCCGCTACAACCCGCTGTTCGTCGCGGGATTCGCGGGGCAGTACGCACGCCGCACGCGGAACGCGCTGTCAGAACGGTAACTTTCACCCCGCATGCGCCCCGAGGTAGCCGTCATCGGGTTGGGTCGGATCGGCCTCCCGCTGGCCGTCTCCTTCGCTGACCGCGGACTTCGCGTTCTCGGTATCGACAAGGATGCCGCGCGCCTTCAGGCCGTGCGCGACGCGCAGATGCCCTTCCAGGAGCCCGGCGCGCAGGATGCGCTGGATCGCGTCCACGCCGCCGGCACGCTCGCGGTGTCCGATCGCGTGGCCGACGCCGCCGCGGCCGATCACATCGTCATCACCCTCGGCACGCCGTCCTTCTCGCACGTCGAGATCGACATCTCCGACATCCGCTCGGCGCTGGACGACCTGCTCGGGCACCTGCGCCCCGGTCACACGATCGTGCTGCGCTCGACGATCGCCCCGGGAACGACGGACTTCGTCGCCGGCTACCTGGAGAAGCATCGCGGCTTTCACATCGGCGAGGACGTCTTCGTCGCCCATGCCCCCGAGCGCATCGCGGCCGGGCACTTCATGGAGGAGATCCGGACGCTGCCGTGCATCGTCGGCGGTGTCGGACCGGAGTCCGGCGAGCGTGTCGGCTCGCTGTTCGAGGTCTTCGGCGCGCCGATCGTGCAGACCACCGCCGTGCAGGCCGAGCTCGCGAAGATCTGGACGAACATTTTGCGCTACGCGAACTTCGCGCTGCCCAACCTGCTGATGATGGATTGCGAGCAGTACGGGGCCAACGTCTTCGACGTCATCGAGCTCATCAACCGCGACTATCCACGGGGCGGCATCGCAAGCCCGGGCCTCACGGCAGGCACATGCCTGCGCAAGGACTTCGCCTTCAGCGAGGAGCGCTCCAACGCCCCCGGCATGCTGCTGGCGGTGTCGCGCGTCAACGAGTCGGTTCCGCTGTTTCTCGTCGAGGGGATGAAGCGTCGCCTCGGGTCGCTGAACGGTCGCAAGATCGCCGTCCTCGGCCTCGCATTCAAGGGCAACACCGATGACGAGCGCGACTCGCTGGCCCACAAGCTCGTGCGCCTGCTGGAGCGCGAGCTCGCCGATGTGGCGGTGCACGATCCCCGCGTCGCGACGCCGACGCCGCCGTTTGCCGAGACCGTCTCGGGCGCCGACGCGATCGTCGTCGCCGCCAACCACGACGAGTTCCTCGGCGGCGAGCCGCTGCACGAGATCGTTGCGCTGGCCGGCGGCGACGCGCTCGTCGTCGACCCCTGGAACTGCTTCGGCGCGGCACAGATCTTCGCCTACGTCGCCGAGCTCAGCGCCGTCACCAACGGGCGCGTCCCACTGCCTTGACGCGGCGCGTCCTCGTCACCGGCGGAGCCGGCACGATCGGCGCCGCGGTCGTGCGGCGACTGCTGCGCGACCCAACATGGGAGGTGCGCGTCTCCGACCAGCGTCAGGCGCCGCAGTGGATGCGAGAGGGCTGCGAGGTCCACACCGGCGATCTGCGCGTCCACGAGCAGGCGCGCGAGGCGACCGACGGCTGCACGCACGTCATCCATCTCGCCGCCATCGTCGGCGGAATCGCGAACTTCCACAAGTTGCCCCACACGCTGACCGCGGTCAACTCCGCGCTCTACGACGCCGTCATCCAGGCGGCGCTGGACTGCGAGGTGGAGCGCTTCACGTATGTCTCGAGCTCGATGGTCTTCGAGCGCGCCACCGAGTACCCGACGACCGAGGAGCACGTCTGGGACGTGGCGATGCCGCGCTCGGCCTATGGGTTCTCCAAGCTCGCGGGCGAGGTCTGGTGCCGTGCGGCGCATGCCGAGCACGGGCTGCCCTACACGATCTGCCGCCCGTTCAACGCCTACGGGCCGGGCGAGATGCCCGAGGGCGAGCCGGGAATCGCCCATGCGGTGCCCGATCTCATCCGCAAGGCGCTGTCGGGCCAGCATCCGCTGCAGATCTTCGGCTCCGGCGAGCAGACCCGGACGCTCACGCACATCGACGACATCGCCGACGGCGTCGTGACCGCGACGAGCTCGGAGGCCGGGCTGCTGGAGGACTTCAACATCTCCGCATCCGACGAGCTGACGGTCGCACAGATCGCGCAGATCGTGTGGGAGGTCTGCGGCCGCGACCCCGACGCCTTCGAGCTCGAGCACCTGCCGACGTTCCCCGTCGACGTCGTGCGCCGCTGGCCGAGCGTGGAGAAGGCGCGCACGGTGCTCGGCTGGGAGGCGAAGATCGGCGTTCGCGACGGCATTGCGCAGACGGCGGACTGGCTGCGCGGCGTGCTGGCGGCGTCGAGCTGAAACCCGACCGTGGCGTTAGGCCTCGCAAGCGGCGGGTATTGGATTGTGTTGGTCCACCACCCACAGCCAGAGGAGCACCCCATGAAGCTGCGCAGACGCCCCAAGCGCAAGACCCAGCAGGCGCTGGACGCACTCGCGGGCGCGACGAAGATCTGGTCGGACCTGCAGGTCGGCAAACGTGCCGGCAAAGGGGTCGACAAGAGCGTCAAGAAGGCCAAGCGACTGCGGCTGCCCGCCTTCCTGCGCGGCAAGCCGGCCAAGGCGATCGGCGCAGCCGTCGCCGCCGGGGGCGCCGGCGCCCTCGTGGCACGCAAGCTCAAGGGCGACGGCCCGCAGGAGTACACCGGCCCGCCGCCGTCGGCCGCGGCCGAGGCTGCCAGCAAGGCTCCCGACGCGCCGGCGCCGTTGACGGTCGCCCCGGAGCCCGAGGCGGGCAAGGGCGTTCCCGCTGCGGGCGCGGACGCGCTGCGCGATAGCGGGCCGGATCCCGACACGGAGCCGGCCGCGGGCGCGTCAGCGTTGCGCGACCCCAAGTCCGCGGACGACGCCGCCGTGACCACAGCCGACGGCGCCGGCGCCGAGAAGCCCGCGGCGAAGAAGCCGGCAGCCAAGACGCCTGCGGCCACGTCCGAGGATGAGCCCGCCGCCGGAGAGGGATCCGAGAAGTCCGCCGACGCCGACAAGGACGACGCCGACTCCGACTCCGAGAAGACCTGACCTCGATGGCGGTTGCGGGCGGGCGCCGATCTCCCTCGCCCGGCCGCCTGCTACCGGACGACCTTCAGCGTCATCGACTGCGCTGCGGCGCCGTGGATCGAGCAGTAGATCCTGTACGTGCCGATACGCGTCATCTTCCTGCTGTAGGTGCCGCTGGACTTCACCGGTGAGCGAAACTTGACCGGACCCTTCCTGACGGTGACGTCGTGCGCGGAGTTGCCCGCCCACTTCCAGCGCACCCGCGTGTTGCGCTTGACCGTGACTGTCCGCGCCTTGCCGTCGCCGACGAAGTAGTCGTCACCGACCTTGACCGTGCGGGTCGTGGACTTCGCCGTGCTCGTCCTGGCCGTGGCGACGGTGGACGTCACGGCGACGGAGGCGGCGAGAATCAGCAGGATGGGCGCGAGCTTGCGCATGGTCATGGGCGTACCGTGATGACCTGCGTCATCGTGATCGGGTGCAGGTAGCAGAAGAGCCTATAGGTGCCAGGAATCTCCAGACGTCGTTTGTACTCATAGCCCCTGCCGGCGTTCGGCGACGCCACCAGGCGCGGGCCGCCGGCGTACGTGACGTTGTGGCGATCGCGGTCGTCAAAGCGCCACCGCACCACCGTCCCGGCCTTCACGGAGAGGTTCGCCGGCACGAAGCGCTCGTTGCGCAGAGCGACCTGCGCGACAGGCCCGTCGATGATGCTCAACGGTCCCGGCGGGCGCTGGATCTCGACGACCTTGCCGGTGGATCCGAGCCCGTTGAGCGGCAGATCCATCGCCGGCGACGCCATCCGGCCGTCCTCGCGCGTCCAGAAGATGCGCGCGTCGCGGGGCAGCGGCGCGCACGAGCGCGGCGCCTTGCGATCCACCGCCACGTACACGTGGCTGATCGCCATCACGCGCGGGTGCGGACGGGTGCCGTCGTAGTTGCCGGTCACGCGCAGCATCTCGCCCTTGCGGACGGGGATCCCGGTCTCAGACTGCAGGTGGCCGGTGGCGATCGGCCCCGGCTCGTGCAGCACGGGCCTGGCCCGGTAGACGATGTCGCCGGGGTAGCCGTACAGCGCCTTGAGGTCGGCGAGCGTGCGCTCCTCGCAGCGCGGCTGGGAGATCGTCAGCCCCAGCGAGCTGCCGTGCAGGTGGGCGCTGGCGGCCACGATGCGGCCGCTGAGCGGCATCCGCCACAGGTGCGAGCGCTTGTGCACGCCACCGGGCGGCATGTCGCCGTTGACGTCGTAGCTGGGATGCTTGGAGCAGCCGTTGGCTCGCAGCCACAGCGGCTTGACGCGCTTGAGCTTGGAGGCGGTGACGATGCGCAGCTTGTAGACGACGCGCACCGTGTGAGCGCGAAGGTCGTGGCTCATGAGCATCGCCTGCATGCTCCAGCGCTCGCCGCCGCTGATGGCGTAGCCGTAGCCTCCCGGAAGCTTCAGCGGCTGCTTCTCCTCACCGGTGCCCCAGAACGGCTCGCCGCCGCGCCCCTTGCAGCTGGTCTTCTTCGGCGGCCCGCCTGGCTTGCCGTTATTGATGAAGACGATGTGATGGAGCATCACGGTGCGGATCGAGACCCGCCGGCCGCGACCGTCGACCAGCCAGGCGTCCATCGCGGTGACGTAGCCGGATCTGCGCGGAGCCTGCACCGCCACCTTGGGAAAGATCGTCTTGAAGCCCGACAGCGTGAACACCCTGGACTTCAGCGTGACCGTCTGCGTGCCCGCCTGCGCGACGCCCGGCGCGATCGCGCCCAGTGCGAGCACGGTCATGCAGATCCCCCAGAGAGCTCCGCGCAGGCGCATGCGCGGGCATCCTAGGAGGTCGTGCGAATCGTTACCACCCCTGCTGCGAGCGTACGGCGCGTGCTGACTGTCGCTGCTCGATCCGTGCCCAGAGCGCGCGATGATCGCTGCCTCCAAGGCGTCGGCGCACCCGGCGCGCTTCAGCGAGCGCACGGGCGAATGGTCGATCCAGCCCGAGCGGCACCGTGGGGCCAGTGCCAGGGCACGACGGTCGGATCGTCCAAGCGCTTGTAGCCGATCGCTGCACCGACGAGCATCGAAGTCGACCGAGCGGCCACCCCTACTCTTGTGAGGATTGCCCTCCGCTCGAGTGCGCTCCATTGCCGCGGTCGGACTCCCTCACCTCGGCGCTTGACCGGCAGCGCGTGGCAAGCGGCGCGGCTTCGCTGTAGGCGAGCTCAAATCCGTGCGTCGCACGCTCGCTCCACAGGCGCTCACCCATCGTGCGCTCGTCGGTGAAGAGGACCCTGAGGATGCGCTGGGCGCGCTCATCACGCTCGGCCGCACGCAGACGCTCGGCGTCGAGCTGCTCGGCCATCTCTGCAAGCTGAGAGCTCATGAGCGATCTTCGCCGGTCAGACGGGGGTCTTGTCCATGTCGTCGACGTGCAACTCCCGCTCTTGGGCGCGCCGAAGCACACGCGCATCATGCCAGCCACGCGCGCCGGACTGCCATGGTGCGTGAGCATCAGACAGCCGGCATCCAGCCGTTCGCCGGGTAGCCGGCGCACTCCGGGTCGGGTTCGTCATGAGGACGTGACACACTGGCCCCATGCTCCGTGGACTTGGGCGTGCCTGAGCGTGGCGTCTGCGCCACAGCGTTCGCTGGTGATCGGGGCGGGCTTCATCGGAACGCACCTCGCGCGACGCTTGAAGGACGACGGTGCGGGGGTTAGGGTCCTGACGCGCTCGCCGCTGGCGGGCGAACGCCGTGCCAGGTTCGACGGCGCTGAGCTGTTGGTAGGCGACGCCACCGTGCAGGGGATTGTTGGCGATGCCCTCAGCGGTATTGATCACGTCTTCTATTGCGCCGGCGGACTGATGCCGGCGCAGTCCAACCTCGACCCCGCCACCGACGCGGCGCTCGCGCTGCCGCCCCTGCTGCGCGTGCTCGAGGAGTTGCGTGCGCGACCCGGCGTGCGACTCACCTTCCTGTCCTCGGGCGGCACGGTCTACGGCAACCCCGAGACGATTCCGGTCGCAGAGGGTCACCCGACAGAGCCGCAGACCTCCTATGGCGTGATGAAGCTTGCCAGCGAGAAGTACGTGCTGATGTACGGACGTCTATACGGCATTCCGGTCCAAGTGCTGCGCTGCTCAAACGTCTACGGCGCGTTTCAGCCAGCCGATCGCGGCCAGGGCTTCGTCGCTGCCGCCCTCAGCCGGCTGCGCGAGGGCCGGCCGATCACGCTCTTCGGCGACGGCCGCAATGTGCGCGACTTCGTGTACGCGCCCGACGTCGCGGACGTGATGGTTGCGTTGGCGGCACGATCGGGCGGCCCGGCAGTGTTGAACGTCGGCTCGGGGAAGGGCGTCCAGATCTGCGACCTGCTGAGCATGATCGAGGAGGTCGCGGGCACCGCCGCGCAGATAGATTGGCAACCCGATCGGGGTCTCGACGTGAGGCGAATCGTGCTCGACATCGCTGCGCTGCAACGCGAGGTCGAGTTCGTCCCGACACCACTGCTGGATGGCCTGGCGGCGACCGCGCGCTCGAGGCCCTGAGGCAGCGTCGCCGCCTTCCGCCAGGCACCGCAGCGACCGCGCGAGACACCGCCAGATTGACGTAGGCAGCCCTGCACGACCATGCAGCAGCCGGCGTGCGTCGCCGCGCATGGATCACCTCCCGTACGGACAAGCCCAGCGACCGAGAACAGCTAGATTGTGGCGACTTTGCGATGGACCTCCGCACGCCGGTCGCCGCTCACCGTGGAGACAAGCAGCGCAAAGCTTGACGACCGGGACGGAGATGCATCAGAACCCTCGGCCAAGAGCTCCGAAGCCAGCGGGCCGCGACGCCGCTGGGATGTCGCGGTCTGCCTCGGGCTCGGCGCGCTCGTCTCCACCGTCTACCTACCATACGCGCTGAACGCTGGCTGGTATTACGACGACTGGGCCATATACGCGCAACTACAGGACGCGCCGAGTCGATCGTTCTCGAACCTGTATGAAGCGTGTGCCGCGGGCGGACAGCAACGCAGCCTCTCGTGCGCCTATCACGCCGCCGAGTTCGGGCTGTTCGGTGACCATCGCACCGCCTACCACCTGGCATCCATGGCATTCCTCCTATTGGTGGCGGTGCTCGGATATGCCGTGTTGCGCCGCTGCCGGGCAACGCCGGCCTGGGCAGGCGTCACCGCCGCGCTGTTCGTTCTCTTTCCCGGCAGCGACTCGACACGGCTGTGGGCCGTCGGATCGATCGCCCAGTACGTGATCGCAGTACAGCTGCTCGCCGTCCTACTCGCCATCATCGCGCTCCGAACATCCGCGCCACGGCGGTCCGCCGTCCTGCACGTCGTGGCCGCCGCGCTCAGTCTTCTGGCGATGGCGTCATACGAGATCACCATCCCCCTGGTGGCGCTGAACGGCCTGATCTACCTGGCGGCGTTCCGCCATCGCAGGGTGCTTTGGCGTGGCGGCGTCGACCTCGGGCTCGCATGCGGTTTCGTCGTCTACCGCATCGTCCTGAACCCTGTCAGCCCGGAGTCGGGTTTCGTGGTGGAGCGGACGGCCCGGCAGAGCATCGACCACGCCGGCACGCTCCTTGGCGGCGCGTGGGACACCTGGAGCACCGCGTTCGCGCCGGCTTCGCGGCCGGCCGCAATAGGCATCGCGGCCCTGCTCGCGGTCGTCGGCCTCGTCGCGATCCGTGACAGGCCGTTCCGCCGGCGGGTCGCGCCGTGGGCGGGGACGCTAGTGCTCAGCGTCGTCGCCAGCGCCGCCGCAGTACTCACGTACATCACGGCGAACGACAGCTACGTCCCAGCGCTCGGTGGGACGTTCAACCGTCTGAACGCGACTGCCGCGCTTCCGTACTGCCTCGCCTTCGTGACCCTGCTCGGGCTGCTCTTCGAACTCGTGCGCCGATTCACGCCGGGATTGATGCCGGCGATCGTGGCCGTCGCGATCGTCACGGTGGGGGTCGGCTGGCACCAGGCCGGGATCTCCACCAATCACAAGCGTGCCTGGGAGGAGTCCTGGCGCGTGCAATCGGCGGCGCTTGACGGATACGCGAACGCGGTGCAGTCGCTGCCGGCGGACTCCGCCATCCTGGGTTTCGACACTCCGACGTGGGAGAGCAGCTATATCCCGGTTTTCTCGGCCAGCTGGGATCTTCGCGGGGCCCTGGACTTCACGACCGCGGTTGATCCCCCTACCGCCGTGGCGCTCAGCCCCGAGGTTCTCTGTGGACCGGATGCCGTGGTGCTCGGGGGGCAGCCGTTCATGCCCTATCGCGGCGGCCCGCCCGTCTACTTCGTGAGCCCCGCACGCGGCCAGGCCGTGCGTATTCGCTCGCAGGCCGCCTGTGACCGCCGCATCGAGAAGTGGGGCCGGTCACCGTTCTTCGGCAAGTCCGTAACACGGGCCAACGCCCTCGGTTGACCTATGCGAACCAGCGATGGAGCCACAGCGCCGATTCGCGCGTCCTGTAGCCGAGGCGCTGGTACAGGCGCTGAGCACTGACGTTGCGCGCCTGAGTGACGACCTCCGACCGACCGAGCCCGGCAGCGATGAACTCGTTGTGCGCCGCATGCATGAGCGCCTCCGCCAAGCCGGTGCCCTCGGCCGAAGCGACGACGCCGATCAGCTCGATGCTGCCCGTGCCCCGCTCGGGCTGCATGTGGCAGATCACAAAGCCTCGCGCGTCCGCATCGGTCAATGTGACCCGGTCCCCAGCATCAAATCCGCGCTCCAGGAACGCCGAGAACAGGTCTCTGGCTTGATCGTTGCTGAACCGTGGATCGGTGAAGAATCGCGAGGCCTCGAAGCGCTCGCGCACGCACTGGTCGAGAGGCTGCCGCTGCTCCGGGCAGGCCCGGCCGATCGCAATCTGCGCTCGCTCCCCGCACACGCCGTCGAGCCGGCGGTCCAGCGTGATGCGGACGTCGCACATGCGGAAGTCGCGCTCCTGCGCAAGCAGGCTGGTGCGGTCGTCCTCGGCCAGCAGATATAGGCAGCGCACACCTCGCTTGCGCGATTGCGCCACCACGTCATCGAGCTGGTCGGATGTCAGCACGCCTCCGGTCACACGAGCGATCGGAAACCCGAAGAAGGAGCTATCCCACGCCAGGTCCGCGATTCCCGTCATGACTCGTCCTGCGCATCGTCACACGAGGGCTCGAGGTGGCGGACCTCTCCAACGACATAGTAGGGGCGCGCTTTGGCCTCACTATAGATACGACCCACGTACTCGCCGATCAGCGCCATGATCAGGAGCTGGACTCCTGCGAGCGCGAAGATCAGCGCGAATGCCGACACCGTTCCCGACACGCCAGAACCGGCCACGACGCGGTAGACGATGAACAGCATCGTGCCGATGAACCCCGCGGCCGATGCCAGCAGCCCCAATGTCGTGACCACCCGAAGTGGAAACACGCTGTATCCCGTGATGAGATCGAGCACCATGTCGACCAGCGCAGTCAAGTTGTACCGCGAGCCTTGGGGGCCTCTGGCGACATGCTGGACCGGAACCTCCTTGATCGGCACACCGAGCCACGCCACGACGGCCGGGACGTATCGATGCCGCTCGGTGAATCCCAGCATGAGGTCTACGGTCGCGCGGTCGTAGAGACGGAACATCGAGCCGAAATCGCGTAGCTCAGAGCGAGTCCTGCGATTCAACCAGCTCGTGAGCACGCCGGTGATCAACCGGCGATGCCACGGGTCCGAGCGGTTGGCGCGATACCCCGAAACAACGGGATACTCATCGCACAGCTCCACAAGCAACCTCGGAATCTCTTCCGGCGGATACTGCAGATCGCTGTCCAGTGTCACAACTGCTTGGCCCCGGGCATGGGCAAGCCCCGCGAACACTGCTGGGTGTTGACCAAAATTGCGCGCGAGCCGGATGAGCGTCGTCGGATGTGGAAAATCAGCGGCGATCGCTGAGGCCCGCCGCATCGTGGTATCCGCGCCGCCGTCGTCTACAAGCACCAACTCCGCTCCGCCGTCGATGGCATCCATGACTGGGCCGCAGCGATCGAAGATGGCGCTGACAGCGTCTTCGTCTCGATAGAGCGGGATGACGATGCTCAACCGGGGTGCCGTCTGCGCGTCCACCCGGTGCATGGTTGCAAGCTTTGCCGGCGGACGGCGGGACTAGACTGTGCGGCGGTGGAGCAGATTCCGTTCAATCGTCCGCAGCTCGTCGGAACCGAGCACCGCTACATCGACGAGGCGCTCGCCAGCGGACGGATCTCAGGCAACGGCAGCTTCTCGATGCGATGCGCCGAGCGACTGGTCCAGCGCATAGGCTCTCACGCCGCCCTGATCACACCGTCGTGCACCGCCGCGCTGGAGATGACCGCGATCCTCGCCGACCTACAGCCGGGCGACGAGGTGATCGTGCCGTCGTTCACCTTCGTGTCGACGGCCAACGCCTTCGCGATGCGCGGGGCTGTGCCGGTGTTCGTGGATATCCGAGACGACACGCTGAACATCGACGTGCGTGCCGTAGAGCAGGCGATCACGGAGCGCACCCGAGCCATCGTCGTGGTCCACTACGGCGGCGTCGCGTGCGACATGGAGCCTATCCTCGCGCTGAGCCGCCTCCACAACCTGATCGTGATCGAGGATGCCGCTCACGCGCTTCCCGCGTCGCTGCACGACCGTCCGCTGGGCTCGTTCGGCGACATGGCCACGCTCAGCTTCCACGAGACCAAGAACATCCAATGCGGCGAGGGCGGGGCGTTGCTCATCAACGACCCCGCCCTCGTCGAACGCGCCGAGATCGTGCAGGAGAAGGGGACCAACCGATCGCGCTTCTTCCGTGGGGAGGTCGACAAGTACACCTGGGAGGACCTTGGCTCGTCGTATCTGCTGAGCGACGTGAGCGCTGCCTTCCTATGGGGCCAACTCGAGCAAATCGATGTCACGACCGCCAATCGCCGAGCCGTGTGGAACCGCTACCACCAGGGGCTTGTCGATCTCGAGCGACTGGGCCTGGTGCATCGCCCGACCATCCCTGATGGCCACCAGCACAGCGGTCATTTGTACTATCTCTTGCTGCCGACCGAGGACGCGCGCAACCGGCTCATCGCAGACCTGCGCGCTATGGGAATACTCGCTGTGTTTCACTACCTACCACTCAACAGCTCGCCCGGCGGTAGACGATTCGGGCGCACTTCGGGCACGCAGGTTGTGTGCGAGTCCGTGAGCGCACGACTCGTACGCCTCCCGTTGTGGAACGGAATGGGTCAAGCCCGCACCGAACGGGTCCTCGCGGCCATACACATGGCGCTGCACACCTCCTACTTGACAGCCTGACGTTGGCGGTACTGCGCATCGTCAAGCACGCAGGCCCCGCGCTACGCTTTCTCGTCTCCGGTGGAGTAGTGGCAGGCGTCGCCGTCTCGATCACCGTAGGCTTGAGCCAAGCGGGCGTTACATTCCAACTTGCATTTCTGGTGAGCTATGTCACCGGTATCAGCGTCCATTTTCTGCTGCACCGCTATTTTACGTTCGCCGGAGACGGCGACTTCGGACTACGAGCCGGACAGCAGGCGCGGCGCTTCGCGGTCGTTGTAATCGCTCAGTATCTGCTCATAGCCGGTTCGGTCATGGCCATCACTGCGTTGTATGACGTTGCTGCCCTGATCGTGTACGGCGCTGTCGTCGCGTGCGTCGCGATTGGCAACTTCCTCCTGCTCAGCGGGCGGGTGTTTCACCGCAACAGCGGTTAACGAGCATTCCGAATGGTATATCGCGCGCCCGATGCGGTGGGGTCGATATAGCCGTGCGGTTTGGGCCAGCGCCCCTCCGATGCGCGTTGCGCGCGGTCGGCGATACCGCGAGAGCGACGGACGACCTAGCGTGGCGCTACGTTGCTCATTATGATCCGCGCGAACGTGTCCGTGCCACGCCAACCTCCGGTATCGGCGGCGCTGCTGGACTTCACCGCGCAAGCGCCGTGGGAGCGCGGGCCGATCCTCAGGTTCATCTCCGAAGCTGCGGGCACGATCCCCCAACATGCGCGCGTCCTCGATGTGGGCGCGGGCGACGCGCCCTACTCTGAGCTGTTTGCGCATACCGACTACGTGACGCTGGACTGGGAGAACTCACCGCACCTTGGCGCACGCACTGCCGCCGCGCGCGCTTCGGCCGACGCGATGCCGCTGGCTGACGCGAGCTTCGATGTCGTCGTGCTGACACAGGTGCTGGAGCACGTGCGCCGGCCAGCGGCGGTGCTGGCCGAGATCGCCCGCGTGCTGCGTCCCGGCGGGCGACTGCTTGCGACGGTGCCGTTCGTGTGGGAGCTGCACGAGGAGCCGCACGACTACTGGCGCTTCACGCACCACGCGCTGGCTGCGCTGCTCGAAGATGCGGAGCTCGAGACGGTCGCGATCACCCCTCGCAGCGATTCGCTGACCGCGCTCGCGCAGATCATCACGAACGTCGCGTGGTCTCTGCGCAGCGACGGCGCCGATGAGCGCACCACGGAGGCCGCCGACGTCCTGCGCGCCCTCGCCAAGCAGGTCGCAAGGCTCGCGCCGCTTGACGTGAGCAGCGTGCTGCCGCTGGGCTATACCATCGAGGCGCGTCGCCCGGGGTAGGAAACGCAGGCACTCCGCCGGGCCGTTATCGTCGCCGCCCCGGTGAGCCGTGACGACCGCGGACCGATTCCTGTATCTCGCGCCGTGGGTGGATCTCGGCGGATCCGACAAGGCGGCGATCGATCTGCACGTGTGGAGGCAGTGGCTATACGCGGAGATCGACGCGCTGCGCGGCGAGATCGACAGCCTGCGGCGCGCGCATGCACCCCGCGTGCGACAGACTGATGCCGTGGCGCGCCCGCACACCGTCGTAAGCCGTCTGCGGCAGATCGCCGGGCGGATCGCCGAGCAGTCGCGAGCCATGCCCGCAGCACCCTCCGCGCGGGTGGCGGATCCCGGCGCCCCCGCCCGCCCCGCCGATGAGGCCGAGCCCGACATGCCGCCCGTGCGCTTCCCGCCCGGCCACTACTACTCCGCAATGTACGACGCGCACGAGCTCGTACGCGAGCCAGCGCGCTCGCGCATCTGGCCGCCAAGGCCCTACGAGCATCCCGGGATCGACTGGAATGCCGACGGACAGCGCAGCTTCATGCGCGACGTCCTCGCAGGCCAGCAACGCCTCGCGCTGCGCGCGGATGGTGACCCGGAGGACAGCGTCTACTACGCCGCCAACGGCCAGTACCCGCCGCTGGATGCGTGGATCCTCGAAGGCGTGTTGCGGCACCTGCGGCCCGCGAGGATGATCGAGGTGGGCTCCGGGTTCTCGTCGCTGATCACGGCGCAGGTCAATCGCGAGCACTTTGATGGCGAGATGCAGTTCACGTGCATCGAGCCCCATCCGCGCGGCTTCCTGCAGCGCGGGGTCGACGGCATCACCGAGCTCGTGGCCGAGAAGGTCGAGGACGTGGAGCTCGCTCGCTTCGAGGCGCTGGAGGCGGGCGACGTGCTCTTCATCGACACGTCGCACGTCGTGCGCACGGGCGGCGACGTCGTCTGGCTCTATGGGCGCGTGCTCCCGCGGCTGCGCTTGGGCGTGCACGTGCACATCCACGATGTCTTCCTGCCCGGCGACTACCCCGAGCAGTGGGTTCGCGAGGGCTGGGGATGGAACGAGAACTACCTCGTCGAGGCGTTCCTGCAGTTCAACAGCGGCTACGAGATCGTGCTCGCGGCACAATGGGCGCGCCTCAACGCGCGCGAGGAGATCGACATCGCCTTTCCGCGGTACGCGCAGATCGCGGAGCAGGGCGGCGGAGCGCTGTGGCTTCGCCGGACGTGAGGGTGGGGCGCCCCAGCACTCGCTGGTCATCGGCGCGGCCTTGATCGGCAGGCACATCGTCCGGTGCCTGCGGGCAGAGGCGGCACATGTGCGTGTCCTGACACGCTCGCCGCTGGAGGGCGAGCACAGCGGTCGCGCTGATCGCGTGGCTGAACGACGTCGCGCCGCTGGCGTCTACCTTGCGGTCATCGCGTGATCGCCATCGCAGACTTCCTGCTGCTCAGCAAGCGCGTCATTCATCGCGAGCGCCCGGACCCGTTGCCATGCGCGGTGCGCGCCCGGTCGTTATCGTCGCCGCCCCGTGAGCCGTGACGACCGCATACCAATCTTGTACCTCGCGCCGTGGGTGGATCTCGGCGGATCCGACAAGGCGACGATCGACTGGTTTCGCTGGCTGGATCGTGAGCGCTTCGCGCCTGCACTGATCACGACCCAGCCATCGCTCAACCGTTGGCTCGACGAGCTACGACCGTACGCGACGGAAGTCTGGTCGCTGCCGGACCTTATGCCCGCCGATCGCTTCCCGCGCTTCATCTTCGAGTTCATCGCTTCGCGCACGATCGAGCTCGTGCACATCATGAACTCGAAGATCGCATTCGACCTGCTGCCCGACATCACGAGCATGCATGCGCGCCCGGCGACGGTCGTCCAGCTGCATGTCGAGGAGGAGGACCGCTCGGGCTACGTGCGCTACGTGACGACACGCTACGGCAATCTCGTCGATGCGTTCTCGGTCAGCGGCCACCACCTGTCGGAAGCGATGGCCGAGTACCACGTGCCGGCGGCCAAGCGGCATGTCATCCACACCGGCGTCGATGCCCGCCGCGAGTTCAACCGCGACCTCATCTCGCCAGAACCCCTCCCCGAGGGACGCTTCGATGTCCTCTACGTGGCGCGACTGGTCGCACAGAAGGATCCGCAGCTCATGCTCGAGGTGGCGGCCGGCCTCGCCGAACAGCACCCGCGGGCGCTCGTGCACGTCATCGGCGACGGACCGCTCGGAGAGGAGTTGAAGGGGCAGGTCCGCTCACGCGGCCTCACCGATCACGTCTGCTTCCACGGATCCAAGACGGACCTCAAGCCGTGGTACGCCGCATGCGACGCGTTGCTGATGACCAGCACATTCGAGGGGATTCCCTGCACGGTGTTCGAGGCGATGTCGATGCAACTGCCGGTCGTCGCGCCGGCACTGCCTGGCATCGCCGAGCTCGTCGTCGGCAGCGGCGGGGCTCTCATCGACCCGCGCGACGACGCCGGCGCGTATGTGCAGGCGCTCTGCAAGCTGGCGGGCGACGAGTCCCACCGGCGCATCGCCGGTGAACGCGCCCGCGAGCACGTCAGCACCCTGTTCGGCGTCGACAGCATGGCGGATGCGCACAAGGCCCTCTATGACGTGCTGCTGCGGGATCGCGCAGCACGGATCGCCCGCGCCGAGGCGAAGGCTACGGCTACGGCTACGGCTACGGCGCACCCTGCACCGAAGGCCAACACCGATGCGGGCGGCGAGGGCACGGGCGGGCCGGCGCCCGGGGAGCGCATCGCCCTGCGCGACCGCCCGAGCCGCGGGCAGCCGCCGGTCTCGATCATCGTGCCGTGCTTCAACCACGGGGTGTTCCTGCCCGACTGCCTGCAAGCGATCCGCGAGCAGGACTATCCCGCGCTGGAGGTCGTCGTCATCGATGACGCGTCGACCGACCCCGAGACGACGTCCGTGATGGATCACCTTGAGCATGAGGGCTGGGCGCGTGTCATCCGTCAGCCCGAGAACCGCGGCCCGAGCGCCGCCCGCAATGCCGCGCTGGACATCGTCACCGGCCGCTATGTCCTGCCGGTCGACTCCGACAATCTGCTGCTGTCCGGAGCCGTCGCGCGCCTCGTCGCGCAGCTTCAGAGTGCCGGCGAGACGATCGGCTTCATCTATCCCAACCCGCAATACTTCGGCAACCGCAACGACTACTTCGAGGCGCCCGACTACAACCTCCATGCGCTGCTGGGAGGTAACTATTGCGACACATGCTCGCTCTTCGATCGCGCCGTCTTCGACGCTGGGATCCGCTTCGCAGAGGACATCGAGCTCGGTCATGAGGACTGGGACCTCATGCTTCAGCTCGCCTCCCACGGCGTCCACGGCGAGCGCGCCCGCGGCAAGACGCTGCGCTACCGCAAGCATGGCTTCACCCGCTCGGACTCCGTCCAGTACGCGCAGGAGTCCTTCGATGAGACGATCCCTGAACGCCACAACGCGCTCTTTTCCGACCGCACGATCAAACCACGCGACAGCCCAGGGCTGTCGGTCGTCCTACTCGACGAGCTCGACTCCGGCGCCACCATCGGACTCGTGGCCAAGCGCCTTCGCCAGCAGAGTCTCGACGATCTGGAGCTGATCGCCAGCTACGACGGCCGCTGGCCACTACCGGACGAGCCGCGCTGCATTCGCCGGGTGCCGCCGGGCGAGTGCGCCGGCGGCGCAGACATGCTGGCCGTCGGGATGGAGATGGCGCGAGCATCACGCGTGCTGGTCATCACGCACGGCCTCGCCGAATTGCTCGCCGACAGCGCGATGCTCGAGAAGATCGCGCGGATGGCGGCCGCACTGGACACGCTCGACGCGATCGCCTTCGCCGATGCGGGCGCCGACGCCAACCCACTGGCCCCGCTGGCCGCACCCGCCGAGCTTGTGCGCGAGCCCCACGCCGCCCTGCTGCAGCGCGCTCACGACGACGACTGGCCAACGAGGTTCGCGGCCAAGAGCGGCGCGGAGATCGCCTCGCTGCTGAGCCCGCTGAGCGCCGCCCGCGACAACATCCACTGGTGCCACCTGCCCGCTGCTGCGAGAACCGCGGCAAGCAACGCCCCGTCGCGCTGGCTGCGGTACGCCCGCAAGCGGCCGACCGGCGCCGCCGCCCGCGATCTTCGAGCGCGCCAGCGCCGGGAGTGGGTGCGCATGCCGGGCGTGGAGGTGCCCGGCCCGCGCCGCTGGGAGGGCAACATCGCCTGGACGCCACCCGAGACGATCCCACTCGTCCGTCACGCCGACCCGCAGACCGGCTGGCGCCTGATCAGCAACTCGCCGGTCCCGCCGGCTGGGTACGCCGTGGAACGTGACCTGGGCGTCGTGCCACAGAACAGCCCGCCGGGCACTGCGCGCCTGCAGTGTGATGGCGGCGAGTCCTATTACGTCGTCGATCGCATGACGCCGAGCAGCCCGGACCGAGACGTCGTCGAGCTCGGCCACGTCGAGCTCGCGCCGCTGCCGCTGCTGGTCGCGCTGTTGCACGCGACCCACCGCCCGACCGGCAGGCAGGTGCTGCTCAGCGGCGACGACCCGCTGGCGGCCGAGTGCGAGATTCACGGCGGGCTCGGCTTCATCGAGGGATTCCCGATCTATCCACGCGGACCGCAGCGTTCGACCCACGGCGACTTCGGCCTGCGCGGCCTGCTGCGCACGATCGACCCCGGGCGCCGGCGACACGTGTATGCCACCGGCGCCACGCCACCGGGCTGCGAGCTCGTCGGCGAGCTCGGCGCGCTGCTGGGCACGGCCGAGGACAACGTGATCGCCCTGTGGCTGCCGCCGGGCGGGCTGGCTCATACGACCGGCTACCGCCCGCCGCAGCCGGCTCCAGCTCCCCGGCAGGTGGCACGCTGGGCGCTGGCGCCCGCCACGTGGCGCGATTTCGGCCATCGCCGCGGGCGCGCCCGCGCCGTCGTGCGACGGCTGGTCGACACGCCGAAGCTGTTGTCCTCGGCGTCCAACGGCGCAGCGCCCGAGACAGACGAGCCCGCGGGCTATCTCTACGCCGAGGGCCGGCCCGGGCGGCTGCCGCTGTGGGCAGGGATCCACCCGGTCACCGGCGACCAGCTGCTCACCCGCGACGAATATGAGGCCAACGACATGGGCTACACCGACATCACCCTGCTGGGATTCATGCGCGAGCGGGCACCCGTCACCGGAACGCTCGATCTGCGCAGGGCCGCAGTACCCTGGGCGTCGCGCTTCGGACAGCAGGTGCGCCAGCCATGACCGATCCGGCCAACGACATCGACGACGCGATGGCTCACATCCGCGAGGCGGTCTCACAGCAGCTCGGAATCGATCGCCCGCTGGCCACCGCCGACGTCGACATCGCGTCACTGCCGCACTTCGGCAGAAACCTGGAGTCCGAGCTGTCGGCGGAGCGCCGCGCCGAGCTGGTCGCAGAAGCCAAGCGGCTGGACCCGTGGCTTCAGGGACCGTTCTGGCTCGGCGGCGACCTCGTCATCGGCGGCACGTGGCGCAACGACGGCCGCTGGTTGGGCTTCGGCGAGCAGATCCCCGCCGACCTCAGCGGCAAGCGCGTGCTGGACATCGGCTCCAACGCGGGCTATGACCCGTTCATGTTCCACCTGCGGGGCGCGCAGTACGTGCTCGGCGCCGAGCCGTTCATGTTCATCGAGCAGGCCCGCTTCCTGGAGCGCATCTACGAGACGGGCGTCGACTTCCAGCCGCTCGGCTGGCAGGACCTCGACCCGGCGCTGCACGGCACGTTCGACCTCGTGCACTGCCACGGCGTCCTGTACCACGACATGCACCCCGTGGCGCTGTTGCAGCGCCTGCGCGAGATGCTCGCGCCGGGCGGAACGCTGTACTTCGGCTCGATGATGCTCGCCGACCCCGAGCTGTCGGAGTACGCGCGCTACGTGCCGGGCGCCTACTACGGGGACGCGACATGGTGGTGGGTGCCGGGACGGCTGGCGATGCGCTGGATGCTTGAGTCCGTGGGCCTCGAGGTGCTCCGGCAGCTCCCCGTGCACGATGGCCCGCCCGGCGAGTTCGCCACGATCAACGGCTACTTCGAGTGCGGGATCGGCGAGCCGTCGCCGGTGATCACCCGCGTGGACTCGTCCACTGGAGCACCGCCGCCCCGCGGCGCGGGTTAACGCCG